>CAWGRT010000020.1:0-299517 GCA_963825035.1 Candidatus Krumholzibacteriia bacterium
TGTGGGCAATGTCGCCAGTTGTTCGTCCGTTGCCTTGCCCATCACCAAGACCTGCACCGTCTTCCGCTGCTCCGCCGAAAGCGCACTGAGAGCTCGGACCAAGAGGTCGAACCCCTTCACAGTAGAACGTGGTGCGCGACGTAGAGAATTATCGGCCGATGCAAAGGCAAATTCAACCGATGGCGGCATTCGGCCTTGTCGACCGGCGCATAGATTTGCGTGTCGAGACCGTTCGGAATCAGATGTATCGGCAAGGCGCCCAGCAGGCTTTGGCGCGCGACCGTCTCCATCCAACTGCTAACTGCTACCACATGCAAGCGTGACGTCCCGAACGCCCACTTCTTCAGCCATGCCGCGGCCCACGTCCATCCCTCTTGATGGAAGGGTAGGTCTCCGGGTGTGGGCAACGTCCGCACCCGTTGCGCCAGCGGTCGCAGTCGAAGCTGTAAACGCAGTGCCCAGTAAACGGCCACATATCGTGCAGTGTCAGTACGCTGGGCTTGAGGGCCGTAAGCCTCGGCAGGGCGAGATAGTTGAAATAACCGCCATGAAGATTGTGGTAGTTCACGATGTCCGCCGAACGGAACCACTTCTGCTCGGCAAGCTTGGATGTTCCTAGCACGCCGATTTCGCCAAGCCCGAGTTCAAACGCTATCCGACCGCCGACCCTCGACACCAGTCCGCTCCCGGCGGAGCACTCTATGCATAGACTTCGACGGCACTGCCGGAGCGTCCTGTACCGCAACGGCAATATGGCACCCTTGCTTGGCGAGACCACTCGCCAGGTTGGCAGAGGCAATACCGCCCCCCCTTCGCCGAACGCGGCATTCACCATGAGAACGTTCACTTTTCCGCCAGAGCCAGCGGCGACAGAAACGGTGAGACGACCTCAGAGCCTGTCGGCGGATGCGCCGCCAGCGATCGGCAATGCCGAGCCCGCTTTGCCGATGTCTGCCAGATAGTTGGCGATCTTGCCGCCACCGGTGTAGTCGATCGCGACATAGTGCGCACCCAACTCCTCTGCGAATACGACAGAATGATAACGCATGCAGATGTTCAGGGTCGCGGTCCGCATCGCTTTGGCAACCTCGCAGGGGCTCGTAGGCATTCGGTCGATCTCTATGGCTTCCGGCGGCATCGAATATTCCGCCACCAGCCGTCGCCCAAGTTGGCGATTGAATATCCGGTCGTCGCCGCCCGCCCACACGTGGCACATGGGCAAGAGGCGGACCGCATGCCCCGCTCGCGAATGAGATAGGGCCATAAAGGAGAGCAGCGAATTCTCTTTGTCCCTACGTAGTGAGGCGGCCCGGTCCTCGTCCCCAAGCACATATTCCGCACCAAGGCGGCGCAAGAAAAAGCAAGCCGTGGGCGGTTCGTCCGGCTGACGCGACGGGCGCCGGTCCGAGGCCTTTAGATGACGCAAATAGTGGACAGCCGGATCATCGACGCGTCGGCTCTCTATATTGTATTCGGCTCGTGCCCGCTTGACGGAGGCGGCATCGCGAAGCGCTACTTGACTTTGCGAGACGGAACATTTGTCCGACTGCATCAACATAAACGCTATCATGCAGTGGGCCAATGCCGCATCCCTCGATGCGCGCAACCGCCCCCCTGCGCGCCGCTTCACGGATAGCGAACAGCATGTGGTCCAGCGACTGGAAATTCATCAGCGGCCCGCCGCCGACGACCTCGTCCGCTTCACGGGCGGCCCGTTCGAATTCGCCCGTGTAAGTCTCAACCACTTGGACGCCTTCGAGTGCCATCTCTTGGCAGGTCCAGTTCGAGACGAAGGGGTAAAAGCTTCGACATAAATCCGCTTCGGCGGGTGCGGCCGACGCCTTAGGCGGTCGATCACCCCCCAAAGGATCGCCTTGTCGCCGACCGTCTCGGTCCCGTACCAACCGACAATCAGGACGCGGTCGGATCGCAGCGCGGCTGGCTCGTCCACCAACGGCGCGGGCGCAGTCTGTGCGGCGCGCTGAGTCGTCGATGGAGGTCGTAGCGGCGGCGGCGCCGCTCACTTCTCGTCGAAAAACACACCTTCTCACGGAAGGTTGGGCCGACGTGGTAGTCATGAATGCAGTTGTCGCAATGGTTCTCTCGGAGTGCCCGACGCTTCTCCAGATTGCCAAAGAAAATCTTCCTCCCCGGTGACTGCCGAATGTCACCCAGCACCGGCGACTTCGGCGAGCAATACAGGAGTTGCCGCTGCGCCGACAGGATAACAGCGTCGTGGTGATAAGGGCAGCCAGTAGTGCGGGGCTTTCCTCGACGAGCATGCCACAGATGCACATGTAAGTCTTCTCGCCGGATTGCGCTCGTACTGCTCTGCCAACCGGGTGTAAAACAGACCTAGATGATAGGCCGTTAACGGGTCGAAGATTTCGAACCACCTGACCTCTTTCGCCATTATAGAGACGGTCGATGAACTCAGCTACACGGAACCGGATGGTCAAATCTTCGGCGATCGCCCATTCTAAAATCTCGTCAACATAGGCCGCGTTGGTTCGGGTGATTGTGCAGCCAAGAGAGAGCGAAACCCCGCCCTCTCTCAGGATGGCGATGCATTTCAGTGCCCGCTCGAAATTGCCCGGCCGGCCGCGGACAGCATCATCAAGAACTATGCCGACACCGTCGATCGAGATCATCGCCGAGAAACCGATGCCTCGGGCCACGCAGGCATCACGCGGAGGCGAGGATTCGGCTGCTTGCCACCTCGGGTGCAAGGGCATTGGTGATTATCGAGGCGTTGCGCCGAGACGCGGCAGGGTGTCTGCTGCCACCGCGTAAATCTCGGCAAGGTCCGGGCGCAGCGTGGGTTCGCCTCCGGTGATGCCGAGATCTTTCACCCGGTCGAACAGCGGGTGCGCGAGGATGCTCCTCAGTTCGCCCAGGGTGGGGCCTTTTTCAGTTCGGCCGTCCCAGATGTTGCACATCTTCGCATCGCGAGTTGCACACGTCATTCGCCATCATGCTGATCGCAGCCGGCTTCAGAGGCAGCACTCCGCCAAGGACCTCGCGGCGGAAGTCATGCACCGCCAAGCGTGTGATCGAGCGCGCGGCGCGCAATCTCAATATCGTGCGCGGCGAGGCGATGCCCTTCACAAATGCCGTCCACGTAGCGCTCACCAGAGTTCGTACCTGCGCTTCCGGACCATGCGCATGTCCCCCCTACGGACCGAACCCTTGCGGTCCCCAGTGCCACAAGGGAGCGGCCGGTGACCTTTTTAGGGGCTTGATAACCTTGGCCGGTAAGCCGCCCGCAATGCAATTCGGGCCGATGTCCGCAGTCACCACGCTGCCTGCGGCGATCACCACATCGTCATGAATGGTGACCCCAGCCAAGATTGTGACGTTCATCCCAATCCACACTCTGTCGCCAATCGTAATCGCACCGCCGGAGGGTTCGGGTCAAAGGATCATGGCTTCCGGTGTTTCGACGTAGACATCCGGCCGTTCTGTCGAGCCGATGGATATCGGATGATAGTTCCATATTCTCGCGAAGCTCCCAATCGAACTGCCTTCTCCGATGGAAAAATTTCCGGCGTTTCTCAAATATATTCCGGTACCCCACCCTGGAGACCCCCTGAATTTTACCCCCATCGACCCAAGATAGGCTTCGCAAAACGGGCGTTTGCCGCTCTCGCGGCCAAGGGCAAACTCAAGCTCTGCCAGCTTTCTCAGGAAGCCCCGAAGGATCTGCCTCGGGATTTTGTCGATCTTAGCCATTCACCCTCACGACGCACGGATCCGCTTGATCCGGCCACTGATCAAACTATCAAGTACTCAACCGTCGCCCCGCGGGTGCGCGCGCCCAGGGCGTCGTATGTATGCCTCCGGAGCGACCCAACAACATCAGGGGAGTTGAAACGAGTTTCAATGTGATCGAGGATGTCGAGACAATACTCAAAGACCCCGAGTGTGAAGTGACATACGAAAAGTCGGATGAATGCAGCGAGATCGTAAGCCCGTTTTTCTGCACCTTCAATTGTCCTGACGTAGCAGAATTCAAGCGTAGTCGGCGCCCGATGCGCGCTGAAGTTGAATAGCTTTTTCGACCTTCCGCTGTACCGTCCGGAAAGGCGTTTTGCCTGATCTGCTGTCATCCGGGTTCGGAGATGAGGCCGCCTCGGCAATCCAAAAGTCATTATCGATCATGTGGTCGTGGATCTTCGGCAGGGTGTCTGCGCCGATGTAATGGGCGTAGAGCGACGCCTCAACGTCGCACACCAAAATGTTGTCCAGCGTCTCTTGCGGGATACTCTTGATGATGGGGTCTTCCGGTTCCCTGTGTGTCCAGCTTGATCCAGTCAATCCGAGGGAATCCGGCCTGCCTGAGCGCCCGGCTTAGAGTGGTGGCGGGCACTTCTTTGCGGTCGATGACCTCGAATAGCTCCGCGTAGGGATAATTCGCAAGTCGATCGTGGTCCGGCGCAAGAACGCTCGAGCAATAGGGGGATTTCGTCAGGTGTATTGGCGTGGTCGCGGCGCTGTGCTCGACCACAGCGGAATTGATTGTGACAACTTTTCGGCCGCCGGCACCAGAAGTGGTTTGAATGTCGCGTAAATCCGGTTCGAAGCGAAGAAGGTCGGCAACAGCCTCCAGCGCCCTGAATGCCTCCCATTGGTCGCCGGAAGCCCCAACGTCGACGAGAAACAACGGCTTACAATACTGTTCCACTTCTGCAGCAATTCGACCGATACTGTGCATGTCAGTTGCCGATGATTGTTTCAGGGGAAATGCGATGTCTCCACCGCGTCAGATCCAACCCGAACTCACGCTCCAGCACTTCGATCTCACCTTCGTATTCGGACATAAGGGCACCATGCAATTTCGACGAAAGCCCTTCGCGATGTGTTGGCGAGTAAAGGACGGGCCGAACAAGTGTCTCCAGCGCGCGCACGCCCGTCCGGTAGACCTTCGAACGGTTTTCCAACAGTGTGTGAAACGGCAATCGCTTTAGCAAATACCTTAGCGTCACGTTTGAAAGATCGTGACTGCGATTTTTGATAGAAATTTGTGGCGTGAATTCATCCGATACGCTTAGAAAGCGGTAGATCCGCTTCATGGTCTCTACCGGCTGCTCGCTCAGATCTGAGCGAAGAGAAAGATATGGATTTGCCCCAAGTCAAAGAGATTGATCAAGCCACCGTCGAAGATGTGTCGCATACTTGGCGCAGTGCCGATACAGCAACGCAGTTGGGAAATGGGTTGAGGTTGGAAGCCCAATTCCACGGGAGCGCCCGTACTCGGCCGCTAAAGCCTCTTCGAAGTCAAATATTACCTCGTTACCCGACCACAAACACTGTCCGTGCAGTGAATACATCATATCGGCCGGATTTCCTGATCCCCGACCAGTATTTTTGCCTCTGGCACAAGCTTTTTTATGCGTTTTGCTGCTTCATTTGAATACAAATAAAAGGTAGAGGCCTCTCCTCTGACCGGATGCTGCGCATCTTCGAATAATGATAGATAACGATGCTCATCCTTAATCGTTCGCCACGCCTCACGGCACTGTAGATCGGTCGAAAAGTGAAACGGCTCCTTCACTGGGCTCATGAATATTTCCGGATGTTCTGCGATAAATAGTCCGCCACCGATGTGGTACCGCATTTGGGAGCGCCAATAAGAAAAAAATTTGGTGATTTCTGTTTATTCAGAAAGAACGATCCATATTCTTCAATTAATTCCATTTCTTTTAATTATCTTTTTTTCGGTCTGCCACTTCAAATTAGGCCTTAGAGGCCCTTTTCGCTCGATCTTTTCTTCAGCTCCTAAAAGGCCTTCTTCACTAATCTGAATAGTGATAGCTGCATCGACATAAGCAAGAGGCCGTCGCACTTGAGGACAACTGGAGACAACGGAAACGACAAACATCCCGGCATTTAAAAAATATCTTGGAATTGTACATCTTGCCTCGAAGTGTCCACACCCGCGCATCTCAAACAAGTCCGAAGTCGAGTCTACATCATAGGTTTCGAATAACGTGTCCCCGAGAACTGAAGCTAGGACAATCCCCACGCGACAGCCTACCAAAGGTTTTTTTATCTCATAGCCGATCAAGATTGTGATTTCTTCGGCTGGGCCGAAGATACCTTTTGGCTTATGATCACCCTGTGCGATGCAGTATTCAAGCGAAATCTCGTCGACGCCTTTCAGCGAGCGCCCTTCCGGCCAGCTAGCTTCGAACGGATTTTGAAGGCCTGTCGCGTAGTACGCTGCCACGATTGAACTAGTCTCGCCGGATCGAGCTATCGTACCGCTGTCAATAAGGATAGCTGTCTTACACAGGCGACTTATTGCACCCATATTGTGGCTCACAAACAGCACGGTGCGTCCCTCGCCGGCCGACTTGCTCCATCTTGCCCAGGCACTTCTTCTGAAACTCGGCATCGCCGACCGCCAGCACCTCGTCCACGACCAGGATCTCCGGCTCCAGGTGCGCCGCCACGGCGAAGGCCAGCCGCACATACATGCCGCTGATGAATAGCGCTTGACCGGCGTGTCGAGGAATTGCTCGACCTCGGCGAAGGCGACGATCTCGTCGAACTTGCGTCTGATCTCGGCCCGCGTCATGCCGAGGATGGCGCCGTTGAGATAGATGTTCTCGCGGCCGGTCAGCTCGGGATGAAAGCCGGTGCCGACCTCCAGCAGGCTGGCCACGCGGCCCTTGATCGTGACGCGGCCTTCGCGTCGGCTCGGTGATGCGGGAGAGGATCTTCAGCAGCGTGGACTTGCCGGCGCCGTTGCGGCCGATGATGCCGACGCACCTCGCCGCGCTTGACCTCGAAGCTGACGTCCTTGAGCGCCCAGAACTCCTCGATCTCGTCGCCGGCACGATCGGCGCGGCCGCGCAGCCATGTCGGCAGTCGTGCGCGCAAGACGCCGCGTGCGCCGCGGCGCGATCACGTCGCGCAGCGCGACATAGCGCTCGCGGCTCGGCCTCGTGGCCGATGACGATATTTCTTGCCGAGGCCTTCGGCGCGGATGACGACGTCATCGCCATGGCCATCAGATCAGATCCGCGAAGGTGCGCTCGGTGCGCGCGGAAATAGCGCGATGCCCAGCCAGAGGAAGCAGAGCGACGACCGCCGAGGCTCAAGCAGAAAGCCCGGGCAGATAGAGCTGCGCTCTCGCCGCCGAGGATGCACCAGCGGAAGCCGTCGATGACGCCCACCACCGGGTTGAGGCTGTACCAGAAGCGCCACTGCTCCGGCACGACCGCGCTCGAGAAGCCGACCGGCGACACATAAAGGCCGAACTGCACGATGAACGGAATGATGTAGCGGAAGTCGCGATACTTGACGTTGAGCGCGGTGAACACAAAGCGCCGGCCCGAGGCTTGCCAGCACGGCGAGCACGACGAAGACCGGCAGAAGCAGCGATCTGCCAGCTCGGCGCAAAGCCGATACCAGACCATCAGCCCGAGCAAGCATGGCGAGGTTGATCGCGAAATCGACGAGCGCCGACGACCGCCGACGACGCCGGAATGATCATGCGCGGGAAATAGACCTTGCCGACAAGGTTGGCGTTGCCGACCAGGCTGCCCGAGGCCTCGTCGAGGATCGTCGAGAACAGGAACCAGGGCAGCATGCCGGCGAAGACCATGATCGGATAGGGCGCGCTGCCCTCGCTCGGCAGCTTGGCGAGCCGGCCGAAGACGATCGTGAACACGACCATGGTCAGGAACGGACGGATCAGCGCCCAGGCGACGCCGATGACGGTCTGCTTGTAGCGCACCGCGACATCGCGCCAGGCGAGGATCGCGAACAGCTCGCGATAGGCCCAGAGGTCGCGCCAGTAATGCCGCTCGGCACGGCCCGCCTCGAGCACGAGGATCTGCTCCGGCGCCGCCGACCTAGACACCGCACGCTCGCCCGATGGACCCGCGCTGACTTTACCGGCAATCTCGGGGGGGATATTCGTGTCTGACTGGCTCAAGGGCGTACCGTTTTTTGCGCGGTGCAGCCGCAGCCCCGTTCGGCGTGGATGCTTCCGAACCATTGCTCAGCCACGGCGCAGCTACTGTTCAGCGCAGAACCATGTTGATGCCAAGCCCAAACCGTCGAAATGATCCGGTCGAGATCCCGGAACTGCGGCTGCCAACTGAGCGCCTCCTGCAACTTGGAAGCGTCGCTGACGAGCGCCGCAGGATCACCGGCGCATCGGCTGCCATACTCAACCGGAACCACGGTTCCGGCGATGCGCGAGACGGTATCGAGCACCTCCCGCACCGAGTAGCCTCGCCCCGTTTCGATGTTGAAAACATCCGAGGGCACCCCCGTCAGCGGCAGGTCGAGCACCTTGACTTGGTCCTCTGCTAGGCCACTCCGGTGGACGCCGTCGCGTACACCGGTGCCGTTGTAGTCGGTGCCGAGAACCGTTCGCGCCGCCGGGTGATAAGCGTAAATGCCGTTAACACCGCACATCAGCCTAGGGCACCCGCGCGATCGGCGAGTGACCCTGTGTTTCGGCCACAATGCCAGCGCAGGCATCATTGATAATTTGCTCAAGGCCGCTCCGTTGCGGTCGCCATTTCAGTAAGGAGTTCGCCTTCGACGGGGTCGGCCACGAGGCGCGGTGAATGACCCTGCCGCCGTGGTCCTGCCGTAGTCAAAAAACGACGGCCCGCAGCGCGACCCACCATATCTACCACCTCCTTCACAGAAATCCCCCTTCCGGTGCCGAGGTTCAGCGCCGCAGAAGACCCGTTATCCAGAAGACACTCAAGCGCCGCGACATCAGCAGCGGCCAGGTCACTGACGTGCACGAAATCACGGACCGTGCCGAAAACGCGAAGGGCCGGTCCATGGTATCAAATGGCTCTCAAATTCATACCATTCGCCGAGCTCACCTTCGGGGTCCGCGGCGGCAGCATCGAAGTACCGAAGGCGCACGGAGCGAAGACTGTATGCGCGACCAAAATCTTCCATCATGCGCTCCGCCGCAAACTTGCTCGCCCCATACACGGGTTAACGGGGTTGAAAGGGCTGTCCTCGCTGATTGGAACGATGTCTGGCAAGCCATAGACAGCGAAGGTAGAAGCTTGTCGACCCAGGCTCTGATCATAGCTTGCAAAAGCGCAAAACACCGACCACATTCACCTCATAGTACGATGCCGGCGCCATCATCAACTCGCCCACCGCGAGGCTTACGCAGCAAAGCATGATTGCGACTGGAGCTGTGCTCCGGATCGCATCAGCAAGGCGAGCGTCATCGCGAATGTCACCTTCGATCAACCGACCCCACTTGACGAATTCGGCGCGTCCGGTTGAAAGGTTGTCGTAGGCGACCGGTTCGTATCCTGCTTGGGCGAGGGCTTTACAGCAATGGCTGCCTATGTACCCGGCGCCACCGGTAACGAAAACAGCGGGTCATTGGACGTTCTATCGATGCGCGATCGCCAGCGATGTCGATGATCATCGTCTCTCCTTGCGATCCAGAATTTTCAATATGACGAACAAACCGCCGATCCCGCGGCCCCGATAAGAGCTGCAAAGGTCAATATTCGCAGGATGTCGGAAGGTCCGGCGAAGCGCGGAGAGACTACCAGGCCAACAGGAAAGCCGCGACAACATCCGGCAAGAAAAATCTGTCGGTAAAGGGTGCGGCGAAAGAGGCGATTCACTACGGGCTCAGTCGGATATACGATAACAGGATTGGTCACATGCGCTTTTTCGAGATGTGTAGAACTACCGGCGGGATGCAGCGTTGATCATGGGAATCCCCAAGACCGCACAGAGCCATGGCAGCACAGCTGGATCAACTAAACAATTACAATCCCAGATTGTCTCTTGACAATAGCACAATCGAACCACATGCCACGGAGTTGATTACCGACCTTCAAACCCGCAGAAACCCTCAATTCTTGATGCTGAATTCGCCGTGCGATAACAGCCACTATCGATCTTCGCCCAGCCGGCGAGCCGTCACACATCGGCGCAGCGTCCCCGACGCAATCGAAGCGACTTTATCTGCCTCACCTTGCCGAGCGGCTTTGCCACCAGCGCACCGTCGACAAGTCCGGCATCCAGCCACTTCCGGCGAGACCGTAAAGCCTCGATATTGCTCCGCCAATACGCCCCAATACCAGCCGTACTGGCGCCGCCGTGGACCATCTCGACCAGGACGCGATCAAGAAAACCCGTCCGAAAGCCATGCACTTCGATCGCTCTCAGCATGAAGTCATAATCGGCCGCAATGCGATAATTCACGTCGAAGCCGCCAACAGCGTCGACCACCGAGCGCCGGGCATAGAATGTCGGATGCGCCGGCATCCAACCACGACTGAAGGCCCCCTGACGATAGGGCGAGCCACGCCAGGACCGCACCACACGCCGGCTCCGGCCGGCCGAGACGAAATCGACATTGCCGTGAACAACCTCATCAGCCTCAAGCGCATCCGAGATGTCGGCGAGAACACGATCGTCTCGATAGCAATCATTCGCATTCAGAAATCCGACTGCCGCACCGGAAAACAACCGAAGGCCCTTGTTCATCGCGTCATAGATGCCCGCATCAGGCTCCGAAACCACCACGACCTGAGGATCTCGGTATCGTTCGACAATCTCCAGGGTCCGATCGCCCGACGCACCATCAATGACGATCAGCTCCTTGTCGGGATGATCCTGGGAAAAGAACAATTCAAGCGTCTGTTCAATCGTTTGCGCCGCATCGCGGCAGACGGTGACGACCGAGACCAACATCAGCCGATCCCGACCCGAACTCCGTTCGTGCGCGTTATCGGCGATGCCGACCGAGGAGGCGGCGTCGTCTTGTCACGACCAACGGATGGACGCGGAACGAGAGCGCAGCGATTGGCGCCAAGGGCACCCGAAGGACGCTGTTCCACGTTCGGCGCCAATGTCACGGCAGGCGACGCGGTTTCGGTCGAAGGAATATACCTCGGCCTCGACAAACGGTGCCCAATCAGTCGGCGAGGTCTCTCCACCGGCAATCCCAAGAAACGAGAAGAATCGAAGAGGCAGCTATTCCCGCGCCTCGCTCGATCGCGAGAACGCCCCGAAAATAAGAGATGGTCTCGCTCAAGCCACGGTCGAGAGCGATGGTCGGGTGCCACCCAAGTCTGGATTTCGCCAATGAGATATCAGGCTGCCGCTGGCGAGGATCATCAA
This sequence comes from Candidatus Krumholzibacteriia bacterium, assembly GCA_963825035.1. Lineage (GTDB taxonomy): Bacteria > Krumholzibacteriota > Krumholzibacteriia > LZORAL124-64-63 > LZORAL124-64-63 > JACZKN01. Next base: position 11,140 of record CAWGRT010000020.1, read on the forward strand.
CGGGCAAGTCTGAATAGACGAAGCTGCTTCCCGTAGCGATCTGGCCAACCACCTTGGAAGCGAGATCGCGAATGGTGAATTCCGTCGGGTTGCCGAGGTTCACCGGACCTACGAGATCATCCGGTGACTCCATCAGGCTGATCAATCCACCAACCATATCGTCGACGTAACAGAACGATCGCGGTCTGGCTGCCCTCACCATAGATGGTGATCGGCTCTCCCCTCAGCGCCGAGACGATGAAATTCGAGACCACCCGACCATCTGCGGCATGCATTCGCGGGCCATAGGTATTGAAGATCCGGGCGACCTTTATCCGCAGATCGTGTTGGCGATGATAGTCAAAAAAGAGCGTTTCGGCGCAGCGCTTTCCCTCGTCATAACAAGCCCTGGGACCAATAGGGTTGACCCGACCCCAGTAGTCCTCGGTCTGGGGGTGCACTTCGGGATCGCCATAGACTTCACTCGTCGAGGCCTGAAGGATCTTGCAGTGCAACCGCTTGGCCAAGCCGAGCATATTGATCGCGCCGTGCACAGACGTCTTCGTGGTTTGTACAGGATCGTGCTGATAGTGAACCGGAGATGCCGGACAGGCGAGATTGTAGATCTCGTCAACCTCGACATAGAGCGGCAAAGTGATGTCATGACGGATCAGTTCGAATCTTCAATTCAGCAGCAAGTGCTCGATATTTCGTTTGGTTCCCGTGAAGAAATTATCGACGCAGATCACGTCATGGCCGGCTCCAACCAATTTATCGATCAGATGAGACCCAGAGAAATCCTGCACCGCCGGTGACCAGAATTCGCTTAAAATTATCGTAGCTACGAGCCACTATAAAGACCTCAACGCTTTATCTTCTATCGAGAGCCAAATCCGGTCACTACGATCCGTATCGTTTTGGCGATAATAAGAATATCAAGCCAAGGAGAGAAATTTTTTATATAATAGAAATCGTAATGAAGCTTATTGGTCGCAGCTTTTACTTGCGCTACATTTCCCTGATTCACTTGCGCCCAACCCGTAATGCCTGGTCGAACAATATGCCGATAACTGTAGAATGGAATTTTCTTTTCGTAACGCTTTGACAGCTTTATCGCTTCGGGGCGGGGACCAATCCAGCTCATATCGCCCCTGAAGATGTTGACGATCTGCGGCAGCTCGTCAATTCGCGAATGGCGGAGGAAGCGACCGACGCGGGTTATCCGAGGATCATTTTCCTCGGTGAAGGCGCGCCCTTCCAGGTTGCGCATGGTCCGAAATTTCAGCATCACGAACGATCGGCCCTGGTAGCCCATGCGCTTCTGGCGAAAGATGATCGGTCCGCGATCATCGAGCCAGATCGCCGCCGCCACCGGGATCGATATCAGGATCACAATCGGCAGGACGGCCAGCGACGCCGCAAGATCAAGAACCCGCTTGAAGCGGATGTAAATCGACGACGGCAACAGGGAGCCGAAATTGTTCTCCGACAGGTGTTGGATCGGAGCCTGACCGGTGAACGCCTCGAAAATCATTTTCGAATGGTAAACTGGCATCCCCCTCAACGAGACGTGCGCGATAAAGCGCTCCCAGTCCGATGGTAATTCCGCTCGCAGGTCCGCCACTATCCCGGTCACCCCCGGGGGGATTCCATCGGGAGCACGAAGCGGTACCCAATCCGCCTGGCTGAGACTGGTGAGGTGTGCCGTGTCGCCAAAAGGCACTGTCGCCAGGCGCTGTCGCCGGACCCTCGGCTCAATCACCCTGACAAAGCCAAACCACAGGATCGCCAAGGCGAAACTCGCCAGAAACTGGAATCGTGAATAGTCGATCCTGGTCAGAACGAAAAACATTGCCAATGCGCCGTAAGCGATTGAAAACGACGGCAGCAGGAAGAACATCGATCTGACGCCCGGGTAGCGAGTCATCCGACGCAACAAATACGCGCCGAAAAGCATGGCGGCGAATGTTGCGTAGATCGTGTTCTCCATGCTGCCGACAAAGCCCCCGGAGAGATTGAACTCGGTCCGGATCATCGCTGGTAAGGCAATCGCGACGGCCGCTGCCCCCAACAACTGATATCGATTGCGACCGAGGAATCGCAGCGGATGCGATCCACGACCCATCGGCCGCCCGACGACAAGGCCCCGGGGCGTTGAATTCTGGGAGTTTATGGCTGAGATCATTTTTTTAAGGCGGCGCCGGTCTGGCACGCTACCGCAGTTCGGGTAACTCAACCCGAGACGGCAATTCTCGAAACGGGCTTGCCGCAGAAACAAATCAAATTGCTTCGCCGAAAGCCCTATCTGACTGCGGGAACAACCCCCACTCTCGCTGCCGAAACGGCAACAACGGACCCCATAAGCTCAAGCAGAACTCGCACCCGACCCTTCTCATCGAGAGACGCGAGTTCCCCCACCGATCCTGCAAACGGTCCGGAAACGATGCGGACGAATTGACCAACCCTCACGCCCGGCCCCGTCGAAATCAGACCCTCGCCGTCTGCCGCCGCCATCAGTCCCGCGATGACCGTTTGCGGAACCGGCTTCGGTCGATCGTCGCCCATCAGAAGATGCGATACCCCGATGGTCCCATTCACGCTTCGCCACCGTTCACGACCAACCGCGAGCTCGACGAACAGATACCTCGGGAAGAAGGGAGCAAGCTTGGTTCGAAACTGTCGTGCGTGACGCACGGTTTTCCTGCAGAGCGGCAGAAACGTCCTGAACCCCTGGTTGTGCAAATGGGCAACCGCTTTGAATTCATCGTTCGGTTTCGTGTAGGCCACGTACCAAATGGCGGACTCGGTGGATACGGGAATGCTCGACCCCTTTGGGGTACCCTGACTCATCCTAGACCGACACCCTACTTCAACAACTTCAGGAGCGCCCGTCCAGTTAACCAATCCCGTGCCGCAACGCAAGCGCGGATGGAAGAATGCAGGTTCTGGGTTGCAGATACGCGACACCAGGCATGAAATCGAGGTCGGATCAGCACCTGCAATCGCAGGCTTCTCTCGCCGGATTTGACTGCAATGGATTGTATTAGTGAAATTTATAAATCTGACATATTTGTCGAGTTGTAGCGAATACGGAAACAACTCGAGCTATCCGGTCAGACGTGGCTTCGCGCGTTGCGCCCAGGAATCCGAATTTGAGCGATCTTTCCGCCTCGTAACATGCCCGTTGCAGTGCAGCCTTGAATGCGCAATATTGATTAGCAGGGGTAGACGGAGGGATATTTGCCATGCGTCGCATCTTCACTGCAGCAACGATTGTCTGTGTCGGGGTCGTGTCGACGCCTGCGTGGGCGGCTCAATGCACTTTTCCCGATGCAGATACTGCTGGATGCGTCTGCACCATCAAGGTCGACCCCTCGCAGCCCGGGCCGGTCGCCAAGCTGACAAACATTGTTGGTGATGTGGCGGTAGCCGGCAAGGTCGGCTTCAGCCCCGTTGGCGGGGCGGTCCCGATCTATGCGGGAGACAGCATTGTCGTGCCAGCAGATGGTCAAGCGCTCCTGGTCGGACCCGATTGCAACAAGCTTCTTCCCGCCAACACATCGTTGGTCGTTCGACAGGTGGGGAATTGCGCCTGTGCGGGTGTCTTTGGCGCGGACGGCGGTGGTGGCGGAGGCGGCGGTACTGTGGCCGCGGTGGCGGGTGCCGCGATCATCGGTGGCACCGCTGCCATTCTCGCAGCCGACAACAACAACAAGAAGAATCCAGCGAGCAAGTAGTCCCCGCGACAGCCGCGGTCGCCGGAGATTGATCATGGCCTGCTCCACGGTCTTGCGGTTCATCAGCGGCTCGCCGCCGGTCAGCACCACCTCGCGCACGTGGTCGTTGCCGGCCAGGTAGGCCAGGGCCTTGTCCACGTCCTCCACCGTCGGCGGCGCCTGCTCCCGGGTCTCCTTGTGCTTGCGGAAGCAGAAGCGGCAGTAGACCGGGCAGCTCATGTGCAGCACGAAGATGACCCGGTTGTCGTACATCTGCTCGAGCACGCCCTGGTGGAACTGGCCGATCCAGGTGTGGACCTGGCCCTCGGCCGACAGCTCGTCGGCGAACGGCAGGTACTGGTAGCCGGTGCCCTCGGACAGCCGGACCAGGCGCAGGATGTGGTGGGACAGCCGCACCGGGTACTCGTGGATGACGCGCTCGACGGCGTCGCGCTCGTCGGCGGGCACCTTCAGGTTGCACAGGGCCTCGTAGTGCTCCAGGTTGCGGATGCTGACGAAGCCGCTGCCCGGCATCATCTCTTCCAGGAACACCAGCAGCAGTTCACGCGGCAGGGTGATGTCCCCGAAGCGCACCGTCGCCACGGACGCGGGCGAGGCCAGGCTCAACTGGTCCAGGACGGTGCGGATGAAGGCCTCGGGCTGGTCCGCGAAGCCGCAGGCCGCCATCAGCCGCGCCAGGCGCTCCTTGCCGGCGCCCTCGCCCACGACGGCGGCCAGCTCCCGGCCGATGACCGTCGCCACGCCGTAGCGATCGAGGAAGTCGCTCAGGCGATCCTCGACCAGGCTGAGATCGAGTTCGCCCAGCGCGATGGGTGCCGCGTGCTTGTCCGCCCAGATGCCCGTTTCCGAACCCATGCCGTCGCTCGCTTTCGCCCGTGTTCCCTGGAGGATGCGGCCAGCTCTGTCCGCACCTTCGCAAGGATCGGGCTTCGAGTCAAACGGGCTGCGGATCGGTCACGGGTTGCCGACCACCAGGGGATTGTCCGGATCAGCCGCCCATTCCCCCAGCGAGCCGATGTAAACGGCCACGTCCTTGTAGCCGAGCCGGTCCAGAACGAACGCATCGGCCGAGGCCGCGATCCCCCCGCCGCAGTAGGTGATGACCCGCTTCGTCTTGCCGGCGTCGAACAGGCCCGCCAGCTCGTCCACCGGCCGGTAGCGGCCAGTCTCGTCCAACAGCCCCATGACCGGCACGTTGACGGCGCTGGGAATATGTCCCGGCCGCCCGTACATGGCCATCTGGCCCAGGTAGTGGGGCTTGGGCATGGCGTCGACCAGGACCACGGCGTCGTCGCTGATGGCGGCGAACACCTCGTCGCGGTCCGCGATCACCTTGGGTCTGAGCTGCAGGGTGAGCTTCTTGGCGGTCCGGTTCGCCGGTTCGGTCGAAAGGTCCAGCCCCGCGGCCTTCCAGGCCCCCTGCCCGCCGTCCAGGATCCCGGCGCGGTCGAAGCCGACCCACCGCAGCATCCACCAGACGCGGGCGGCCCAGACCGAGCGGGATCCATCGTACAGGACCACGCGCGAGTCGTCCCCGACGCCCAGGGCGCCCATGGCCGCGCAGAACTGCTGCGGCGTGGGCAGGCTGAACTCGCGAGGGGCCCCGGGGTCACAGAGGTCGCCCAGGAGATCGGCGAAGCCCGCCGTCGGGATATGACCGCTTTCGTACCCGGCCAGGCCGCTTTCCGCCTTCATGCTGCCGTCCTCGCCCATCTTGATGAGAACGGTGCAGTCCAGCACGACCAGGTCCGGGTCAGCGAGGTGCTCGCTGAGCCAGCCGGTGGTCACCAGCTTGGGCAGGTCGGTCCCGGCGGCGGCTGCGGGCGGGGATTCGGCTTGGGCGGGGGTGGGGGCCGGGCTCAGGGCGACGAGAACGAAGAGCATAACGAAGAGCGTCAGAGCGCTCAGGCGAGAAAACACCACGAAACCTCCCAGAAAAGTCCTCATTCGGTATCGGGAGCACTACGGGGATACTACCGCGGTGTTGCGCGGGCGGATACCGGCAAGGAGGGTGTCTCCGGCGCGCGCGCATTTGTTGACTGGTGCCCCACGGTTATCCAACTTAGAATCGGCCCTACCGGATGTGTCGTATCAAGCTCGGCTGGGAAAGAATTCATGCCCCCCCAATCCCCCCTTGCCCCCCTCCAATCAAGGACTATCTTAGTCGCCGCAGCCGTCTCGCGGCCCTCTGGAAGCTCGTTTCGCCGGATTTTGCCCTGGGCACATTTTTAACAGCCCTGTGGGCGGTCGTCTGGTTTCGCAGCACCGAAGGCCTGATCCGCGCCGCCGTCCGTCCCAAGGGCACAGCCCCGCAACACGCGGGCGATCTGGGGCTGGGGCGCCGTGAAATTGGCGGTTTACGGATTGGCGGTCTGGGTGTTATTTTCCCGACCGTTTCCCGCACTGAGCCACGCCGTGGGCTTTACCCTGATGATGGTAGGCCTGGTGGTCGGTGGGGCGCGCCTTCAGGTGCCGCCGCTGCCGGCCCAGCCCCGACAGGAAGACGATGCGCCAGATCCTGAAGGCTCCCTACGCGACCGTCGCCATCGCGCTGGCCGTGCTGCTGTTCGCCGCCGGCGCCGGCGCCAAGGACCACGCCGCGGAGACCGGCGCGCCGGTCTCGGAGCACGCCGCGTCCGCCCAGCAGGCCGATCAGGCTCCCGGCACCGCCGACTCGTCGACGCATCAGGCCCAGCCCGGCGGCGAGGCCTATCCCGACGACCCCCACGGACACGACCCGGCCGTGACCCACGCCGACCCGCCAGGGGCACGGCGAGGAGGCGGCCGGGCACGGCGGCGAGGACGCGCACGGCACCGGTGACGAGCACGGCGAGGCCGCCCACGGCGGCGGGCACGAGGGGCATGCCCCACCTGCCCAGCGCGCTGACCTTCATCGAGCAGTGGGTCCCCGCCCCGATCGCCGCCAAGCTGGACGCCTTCAAGGATCCCATCTTCACCCTCTTCATGGGTCTGGTCCTCGCCCTCGTCTTCGTCGCCCTGTCCCGCCGGCTGGACGCCCGCCGGCCGGGCCGCACCCAGATGGCCGCCGAGATGCTGCTTCGGCGGGCTCTACTCCCTGTTCCGGACCATCCTGGGCGAGGACGCGCGCAAGTACACGCCGTTCCTGGGGTCGCTGTTCATCTTCATCCTCTGCAACAACCTGTTCGGCCTGGTCCCCCTGGGCCACGCCGGCACCAGCAGCTTCGCCAACACCAACTTCGGCCTGGGCGTGATGGTCTTCCTGTACGTGCAGTACCTCGGGATCAAGCTCAACGGCCTCGAGCGGCTACCTGTTCCACCTGGCGGGCTCGCCCCGGTCGGTGGTGGAGTGGGCGCTGGTCTGGCTGTTCTTCCCCCTGCACGTGGTGGGCGAGCTGATCAAGCCGGTCAGCCTGTCGCTGCGACTGTTCGGCAACATCTTCGGCGAGGACACCCTCGTGGCGACGATGGTGCTGCTGGGGGCCGGCATCAGCTGGTCCGATCGGCGGTGGGCACTGGTGGATCCCGGGGCTGCCGCTGCAGTTCCCGTTCTATTTCCTGGGACTGTCTGTCCTGCACCATCCAGGCGCTGGTCTTCACGCTCCTGGCCACGGTCTACATTGCCCTGTGGCTGCCTCACGATCACCACGACGAGGCCCACGGGCACTAGAACCGGACGCTTCACGGCGTCCGGAACCACGGCGGGCCCGGCCCGCGAACCTGACACGCGCGCACGCGTCTAGGAGGAACAATGGACCTGCTCGGACTTGCTCTCCCCATCGGCCTCGGCCTGGCCGCCATCGGTTCCGGCCTCGGTCTCGGTCACGCCATCGAGGGCGGCATGAACGCCATGGGCCGTCAGCCGGAGGCCATCGGCCAGATCCAGACCGCCATGATCATCGGCTGCGCCTTCATCGAGGCCCTGACGATCTACTTCCCTGGTCGCGACCATCCTCCTGATGGGCAAGGTCGGTTAGGCGAGTTGGACGAGACCCGGCGTGCGCAACGGTGACGCGGGGGGCGGCCTCGGCCGCTCCCCTTGCGCCTGCCGCGACGACGGTTGCCGGGCGAGCGCTGACTGAAGGGAACCCATCATGGATTTCGTGACGCCGAACATCACCAATCTGCTGACCACCGTCGTGGGCTTCCTGCTCTTCGTGTGGGTGCTGGCCAGGTTCGCCTGGGGGCCGATCCTGACGATGCTGGACCAGCGTCGGGACGACATCCAGGAGGACTACGCCGCCGCCGAGCGGAACCTGGCCGAGGCGGAGCAGCTGAAGGGCGAGTTCGAGTCCAAGCTGCAGGACATCAAGGTCATCGAGCGGGAGAAGGTGCAGGAGGCCGTCAAGCGCGGCGAGGACCTGGCCCACGCCATCGTCGACAAGGCCCACGAGGACGCCACCCTGAAGGTGGCCAAGGCCGAGCAGGACATCGAGCTGGAGACCCAGCAGGCCCAGCTCGTGCTGCGCGACTCGGTGGTGGCCATGGCCATCGGCGCGGCCGAGAAGGTCGTCGGCGAGCGGCTGGACGACGAGCTGCACCGCAAGCTGATCCAGCAGTACATCGACTCCATCGGGACCAATCCAGGGACCAACCCGGGGGCGCCAATGCGTGATCGCAAGGTCGCCACCCGCTACGCCGGCGCGTTGCTGGCCTCGGCCAAGCAGGCCGGCGTGCTGGACGGCGTGGCCGAGAGCTATGCCGACCTGCTGGCGATGCACATCAGCCAGACCGACCTGCGCGTCTTCCTGGACAGCCCGCAGGTGCGCACCGAGGAGAAGAAGGAGCTGCTGGAGAGCGTGTTCGGCGACCGCATCGAGCCGGTGCTGCTGAACTTCCTCTACCTGCTGATCGACAAGTACCGCATCGAGAACTTCCGCGACATCGGCGAGGAGTTCGCGCGGCTGGTGGAGCAGGAGCAGGGCGTCATGCGCGCGCAGGGTCACCACGGCCGTCGCGCTGCCGGCGGACCTGGAGGAGGCGCTGCGCGGCAAGCTGGCCGCGTTCACCGGCAAGACCATGATTCTGGAGAAGCGCGTGGATCCCGCGGTGATCGGGGGCGTGAAGGTGGTCATGGAGGACAAGATCCTCGACGGCACCGTGCGCACCAACCTCGATCTGCTGCGCAAGACGCTGGAAAAGGCCCCGGTCCGCTAGGGCGGGGGCACGAGCAGGCGCGGCCGGGCCGCGGCGTTCCGGACAAACGAGGAGAACGGCTTTGAAACTCCGTCCCGAAGAAATCAGCTCCGTCCTGTCGCAGGAGCTCAACCGCTACGACCGCGACCTCGAGGTCGAGAGCGTCGGCACCATCCTGCAGGTGGGCGACGGCATCGCGCGCGTCTACGGCCTGCAGGACGTGATGGCCGGCGAGATGGTGCAGTTCCCCGGCGAGATCTTCGGCCTCGTGCTGAACCTCGAGGAGGACTCGGTCGGTGTCGCCATCATGGGTTCGGACACCCACATCAAGGAAGGCGACCAGGTCACCCGCACGGGCAAGATCGCCTCGGTGCCCGTGGGCGACGGCGTGGTCGGCCGCGTGCTCAGCGCCGTGGGCGAGCCCCTGGACGGCGAGGGCCCGGTGGTCAGCACCGAGACGCGCAACATCGAGATCAAGGCGCCCGGCGTGACCGCCCGGCAGCCGGTGGGCCAGCCCCTGATGACGGGCCTGAAGGCCGTCGACTCGATGATCCCCATCGGCCGCGGCCAGCGCGAGCTGATCATCGGCGACCGCGGCACGGGCAAGACGGCCATCGCCATCGACGCCATCATCAACCAGCAGGGCAAGGGCGTGCACTGCTTCTACGTGGCCGTGGGCCAGAAGCAGTCCACCGTCGCCAGCGTGCACAACAAGCTCAAGGAACACGGGGCGATGGAGTACACCACCATCATCGCCGCCAACGCGTCGGACCCGGCGCCCATGCTGTACCTGGCGCCCTACACCGGCTGCACCATGGCCGAGCACATGATGTGGCAGGGCAAGGACACCCTGGTGGTGTACGACGACCTCTCCAAGCAGGCCAACGCCTACCGCCAGATGTCGCTGCTGCTGCGCCGCCCGCCGGGCCGCGAAGCCTACCCCGGCGACGTGTTCTACCTGCACAGCCGCCTGCTGGAGCGCGCGGTGAAGCTGTCGGACGAGAACGGCGGCGGCTCGCTGACGGCGCTGCCCATCATCGAGACCCAGGCCTCGGACGTGTCGGCCTACATCCCGACCAACGTGATCTCCATCACCGACGGCCAGATCTTCCTGGAGAGCGACCTGTTCTACCAGGGCATCCGGCCGGCCATCAACGTGGGCATCTCCGTGTCCCGCGTCGGCGGCGCCGCCCAGACCAAGGCCATGAAGAAGGTGGCCGGGTCGCTGCGCCTGGACCTGGCCCAGTACCGCGAGCTGGCGGCCTTCGCCCAGTTCGGCAGCGACCTGGACAAGGCCACCCAGCGGCAGCTCACCCGCGGTGAGCGCATGGTGGAGATCCTCAAGCAGGACCAGTACGTGCCCATGGCCATGGAGAAGCAGGTGGCCATCATCTTCGCCGCCGGCAAGGGCTTCCTGGACACGGTGCCCCTGGACCAGGTGGACGCCTGGGAGCGCGGTCTGCACGCGTTCCTGGAGGAGAAGCACTCGGCCGTGCTGCAGGCCATCGCCACCAGCGGCAAGCTGGACGACGACACGGTCGAGCACCTGACGGCGGCCATCAAGGAGTTCGAGGCGACCCGCGGCTAGGCCGCGGTCGGACGGATAAAGCAGGAGGTCACCCGTGGCGGGAGCCGGGGTCAAGCTACTCAACAAGCGGATCCGCTCGGTCAAGAGCACGCAGCAGATCACCAAGGCCATGAAGATGGTCGCGGCGTCCAAGCTGCAGCGTGCCCAGGGCCGGATGCTGGCCGCCCGCCCGTACTCCCGGAAGCTCGCCGAGCTGATGGGGCAGCTCGCGGCCAAGGCCGACATCGAGCACCCCCTGTTCGAGCGGCGGCCGGTGCAGCGGCGCCTGTTCGTGGTCATCACCTCGGACAAGGGCCTGTGCGGGTCGTACAACACCAACCTCCTGAAGCTGGCCCACAAGGCGGTGGACGCGTCCGTCGCCGAGGGCGTGGAGACCGAGATCTACGCCGTCGGCCGCAAGGGCGCCGACTACTTCCGCAAGCGCGGCTACAAGATGTTCCAGTCCCACACGGACTTCGGCGGGGACATGAACGCCGAGCGCGGCAAGCTGGTGGGCGACACGATCGTGGGCGCGTTCCTGGACGGCACCTTCGACGAGGTGCGGGCGGTGTACGCCGAGTTCGTCTCGACCATGACCCAGCGGCCCGCCGACACGGGGCTGCTGCCCATCGCGCCGGAGGCCGTCGCCCGGCGAGCGAGGCCGCCCAGGGCGAGCGGGACTACATCTGGGAGCCCAGCCAGGAGGAGCTGTTCGCGGTGCTGCTGCCCCTGTACCTGCGCAACCGCATGTTCATGACCCTGAGCGAGGCCTTCACCAGCGAGCACGCCGCGCGCATGACCAGCATGAGCGCGGCCACCGAGAACGCGGGCGAGATGATCAGCGCGCTGACCCTGCGGCGCAACCGCGAGCGCCAGGCCGCCATCACCAGCGAGCTGCTGGACATCGTCGGCGGCGCGAACGCGCTCTAGAACACGGGATTTGGACGCACGGGGCGGCGCCCCAGAACGAGCGAGAGCAAGGAGACGCACATGGCCGGGAACTACGGCAAAATCCAGCAGGTGATCGGGCCCACGGTGGACCTGGAATTCGATTCGGACCACCTGCCGGACATGCTCAACGCCATCCGCATCGTGGACGAGGAACGGGGCATCGACCTGATCACCGAGGTCGCCCAGCACATCGGCAACAACGTGGTGCGCACCATCGCCATGGACTCGACCGACGGCCTGGTCCGCGGCATGCAGGGCCTGGACACCGGCGCCCCCATCTCCGTGCCCGTGGGCAAGCAGTGCCTGGGCCGCCTGTTCAACCTGCTGGGCAAGACCCTGGACGGCAAGGGCGAGCTGGCCCATCCCGACCAGACCTCGCCCATCCATGCCTCGCCGCCGGACCTGACCAACCAGGGCGAGGCCAACGAGATCTTCGAGACGGGCATCAAGGTCGTGGACCTGCTGGCGCCCTACGCCAAGGGCGGCAAGATCGGCCTGTTCGGCGGCGCCGGCGTGGGCAAGACGGTCATCGTGCAGGAGCTGATCCACGCCATCGCCACCCAGCACGGCGGCTACTCGGTGTTCTGCGGCGTGGGCGAGCGCACCCGCGAGGGCAACGACCTGTGGCTGGAGATGACCGAGTCGGGCGTGATCAAGAACACCGCCCTGGTCTTCGGGCAGATGAACGAGCCGCCGGGCGCCCGCCTGCGCGTGGCCCTGTCGGGCCTGACCATGGCCGAGCACTTCCGCGACGTGCTGAACCAGGACGTGCTGCTGTTCATCGACAACATCTTCCGCTTCACCCAGGCGGGCTCCGAGGTGTCGGCGCTGCTGGGCCGCATGCCGTCGGCCGTGGGCTACCAGCCCACCCTGGCCACGGAGATGGGCCAGCTGCAGGAGCGCATCACCTCGACGCGTTCGGGTTCCATCACCTCGGTGCAGGCCATCTACGTGCCGGCCGACGACCTCACCGACCCGGCGCCGGCCGCGGCCTTCAGCCACCTGGACGCCACCACGGTGCTGTCGCGGCAGATCGCCGAGCTGGGCATCTACCCGGCCGTGGATCCCCTGGACTCCACCAGCCGCATCCTGACCCCGGGCATCCTGGGCGAGGAGCACTACAACCTGGCCCGCCACGTGCAGACGATCCTGCAGCGCTACAAGGATCTGCAGGACATCATCGCCATCCTGGGCATGGACGAGCTCTCGGACGAGGACAAGATCACCGTGGGCCGCGCCCGCAAGATCCAGAAGTTCCTGTCCCAGCCGTTCTTCGTGGCCGAGACCTTCACCGGCAAGCCCGGCCGCTACGTCAAGCTGGAGGACACCATCCGCAGCTTCAAGGGCCTGGTGGCCGGCGAGTACGACCACATCCCCGAGCAGGCGTTCTACATGTGCGGCGCCATCGAGGAAGTGCTCGAGAACTACGAGAAGATGCAGGCGGAAGGTTAGAGCATGGCCAAGAGCTTCAAGGTCGTGATCACGACGCCCGACGCCCCGGCGTGGGAGGGCGAGGTCGTCTCGGCCACCATGCCCGGCCTGGCCGGGTACCTGGGCGTGTGGGCGGACCACGCGCCCCTGGTGGCGGCCGTCGCCCCCGGCGTGGTCACCCTGCGGCTGGACGACGCCGGCAACGAGAAGCGCATGGCCGTGGGCACCGGCTTCGTCGAGGTCTCGGACAACGTGGTCAACCTGATGACCGACACCTGCGAGGCCGCCGGCGAGATCGACGTGGACCGGGCGCGCAAGGCGCTGGTCCGGGCGCGGGAGCGCCTGGCCTCCATGCAGGCGGACATCGACCGCGAGCGCGCCAAGCTGGCCAAGGCCCGGGCGCAGGCGCGGCTGGATGCGGCTGCGGCTGAGGTGAAGAAGCACTAGGGTTACTTCGCTTGATGAAGCGATGGGCCGGGTCGCCTGGGGGCGGCCCGGCCTTCGTCGTTTTGGGGCGTGGCGGGGGGCGTGGACGAACTTCTTGGTCAACACAATGTGATTTAACACGTTAGGTCGAAAACACCCCCCAGGGGGTGCCGGCGGCCTGAAATTCATGATATGAAGCCATGCGCCGGCCGCCTGTTGCGCTATCCTCCCGCGATGGAACCCAGCCCCACGCGACCGCGCCCTGGCCCTCCTGGACCTCGACCCGGCCGGTGACGGTGGTGCGCGGTCCGGAGGCCCGTTGTCTTCATAACGTGAAGCAGACGGCTCGCCGCCTGGACCACCTCCGCGACGTTGACGTCGTCCACGGCTGGACCTTGAAGCCGCCTCGCCTGACGCGCATTCGTACAAGCGCCAGGACGCTGAAGCGGGGATCCTGTCGTCCTGTTTTCAGTCCCTCCTCCCAGCCGGACGGTGCCATGGATATCCCGAAGTCCCTCGCCCACTGCGAGGTCTCGTCGCTGCTCGGCCAGGGGGGCATGGGCGAGGTGGCGCGCGCCCGCGACACGCGCCTGGGCCGCGAGCGCTGCTACGTGGCGGAGGACTCCATGGCGGCGGTGGACATCGAGCCTGGCGACCGCCTGCCCATCGGCCCGCCGCGCATGCTGTTCCCGTTCCCCGACACCAACAAGTCCCTGCCCAAGGGCATAACCAACGGCTGCGACATGACCCCCGACGCCCAGTCCTTCCTGATCGTGCGGGTGCACGAGGATCCGGACAGGGTCGAGAATCCCGCCCCCATCGTGGTCGTCGAGAACGGGGTCCAGGAGTATCGATAGGGGGCGCCGACCGGGCATGCGGCCGACACCCCCCGGGGGGGTGCTCCCCCCTGTCCTAGTGCAATCTGAAGTTGTAAGGCAAGGCGATCCAGGCCTTTACCGGAATCTCCCGCTGCCGCGCCGGCTTGAAGACGCACCGCCGCGCCGCGGCCAGCGCCGCCCGCTCCAGCAGCGGGTGGGCGCCCTTGATGACCACCGCGTCCACCACCTTGCCGTCCGGCCCCACCAGCACCTTCACCAGCACGGTGCCCTCCAGCTGCGCCTGCCGCGCCAGGGCCGGGTAGTCCGGCTTCACAAAATGAAGCAACTGCGGGTTGGCCGAGCTGGGCACGAAGCCGAAGTCGCCGGGGGGCGGCGCGGGCGGCGTGATCGGCGTGTCGATGTCGGGCCACTCGCTGGGGTCGAAGGGGTCGGCGTCGACCTCGTTCTCCACGACCTCCAGGTTCGGCGGGATCACCGGCGCCGGCGGCGGGACGATCTTCTCCTCGACATCCACCGGTTCGTCCAGGGGCGGCAGCACGATGATCTCGGTGTGGCGCAGCACGTACGGATGGGCCTCGTACCGCGGCGACAGCAGCGCCGCGGCGAGGGTCGCCAGCACCGCCACCAGGGTGGCCCAGCGCAAGGTCTTGGGATACTGGAGCTTGAAGCGTTCGTTCGCCGAGAAGGCGAAGGACGTGGTCCGGGTCATGGCGGTCATGGTCGCCTCGAGGTCCGGCCCGGACGGGGAGGTGGGGCGCCTGCCCGGCGGCGCGTGGGGTGGGTGGCCGGCTGCGAACCGGCTGCATCAGGAAACGGAGCCGCGCCGCCCTTGTCAAACGGTCCCCCCTCTTCCGAACCAAGGAACGGATCGTGCTGTCTGGCCGCTCGTGAAGGATCCGGGCGCATCGTCCCGCCATGCGGGGCAGGAAGGCAGTCGTGTCCAACGGATTGGCATTCATGCACATGCGTCCAGTGAGAGCATGTTTCAATACGGGAATCCTGCATACGGGCGCCCGGCGGGACCAGTTTCTGGCCGGGCGTGCCCAGGATCCTGCGCCGGGGCTCGGCGGTGCGCTCGATCCTGGCTTCGATGCTGGCCGGGTGTGCCGCCCAGGCCGATCGCACCCGCGACCTGCTGGAACTGGGCCTGGCCGACCGGGACGCGGCCATCGCCCGCCTGGAGGCCGAGGACCGGGCCGAACCCGCCGCCTGGCGGGCCTACAGCCTGGGCGTGCTGTCCGCGGCGGCCGACGACTTCGCCGCCATGGACCGCTGGTTCGCCGTCTGCGCCCAGCGGGGTGACGACCTGTACGCCGACCGCATGGCCGCCGCCCGCCGCGAACACTGGCGCCGCTGGGCCCGCAAGGCCGGACCAGGCCTTCGCCGCCGGCCGCTGGGCGGAGGCCGAGCGGGCCTGCGACCTGGCCCTGGCGGCCGACCCCGACGACCACCTGGACACCGAACTTCGCCGCGTGGAGTGTCGGGTCATGGCCCACGGGCCCACCCCCGCCGACGTGGCCGCCCTGGCCGCTGCCGGGCGCCTGGCCGTGCTGGACCGCTGGCTGGAGGCGGTGCAGGCCGGGGCCGTGGACCGCGCCGTGGTGGATCGGGTCGAGGCCGGCCTGGCCGCGGCCCCCGTCCGGCCCGCCACCGCCTTCGTCCTGGGCGAGGTGGCCCGGACCGACGGCCACCTGTTCGCCATGGCCCGCTGGTACGACGCGGCCGCCGGCCTGGACGGCGACCATCGCCAGATCATGCGCGCCAACCGCGAAGCCGCCCACCGCCGCCTGCTGGCGGCCGCCCTGGCCACGTGGGAAGCGGCGGATCAGGCCGCCTGCCTGGCCGCCCTGGACACGGCCGCGGCCGTGCTGCCGGGGGACGAGGCCACCATCGACATCCGCCGCCGCGCCGTGACCCTGGACGCGGCCACCGACGCCGACGCCGTGGGCCGCACCCTGGTCGACCCCACCCTGGACGACGCCTGGCTGGAGGCCTGGCTCGTCCGCCTGCGCCATGCCGGACGGCCCGCCGAGGCCGCCCTGGTGGCCGGCGCCCTGCTGGCGCCCGGCCGCGACACCGATCCCGGCCTGGCCCGCCGCGCGCGCCGGGCCCGGGCCGCCTGCCTGGCCGCCACGGGCGCCTGGGACGCGGCGGCCGATGACCTGCGCGCCCTCCTGGACCCGCCCACGGGCGACGCCGCGGTCGACCTGGCCACGACCCTGGCCCTGGGCGACGTGCTGCTGGCCGGCTCCCGCTGGGACGCGGCCGCCGACGCCTACCGCCAGGCCGAACAGATGACCGGACCGAGCGCCGACCTGCACAAGCGCCTGGCCCGGGCCGCCTTCGGGGCCGGTCGCTGGGAGGACACGCGGCGGCGCCTGGACCAGGCCCTGGAACTGGCGCCGGGCGACGCCGAGGCTCTTCGCCTCAAGCAGCAGGCCGACCGCCTGGCGGTGGCCCTGCCCGACCGGGAGGCGCCCTGATGCGGCGGCTCCGGATCCTGGCGATGGGCAGCGTCCTCTTCCTGACGGCGGGTTGCGGCGCGGGCCCAGGATCCCGTCACCGCGTCGGTGCCGGCCAACGGAACCTTCAACGCCTCGGGCTGCGGGCCCTTCGGCGTGCTGCTGCAGCCGGGGATCCTGGCCAACACCGCCGACGCCCTGGTGGTGCGCGGCTCGGCCACGGGATTGCGGGCCGAGGGCGTGCTGACCGTGTCGGCGGCGGGCGATTCGCTGCTGTTCACGCCGGCGGTGCCCTTCGCCGCGGGGGAGACGGTGACCGTCACCCTGCGCGGGTCGCTGCAGTGGAACGGCGCATCCCTGGGCGAGGGGCGCGTTTGGACCTGCCGCATCGCGCCCGAGGTCGAGGCCCGGGCCGCGTCGCTGGCCGACCTCGAACAGACGGACATCGGCCTGGGCGGCGCCCTGGCCGGCGGGCTTCGAGCACCTGGACTGGACCTGGATCGATCTGGACGGCGACCTGGACCAGGACGGCGTGCTGCTGGCCGACGCGGCGGGCGTGCCCTGGCTGGCCACCGTGGCGCGCGGGGCCGATCCCGGCACGGGCGCGTCGGTGTGGCAGCCTCGCTCGCCGGTGGCGGTGAGCCTGGACAACCCGGTGGCCCTGCTGGGCGCCGACCTGGACGGGGACCTGCGGCGCGACCTGGTGCTGCTGGGCCTGGCCGGCCTGCAGGTGTGGCACGGGTCCCGGGGCCGCCGCCAGCCCGGCGGGCGGCGCGGCGGCCTGGGTGCCCTTCCCCGCGGGCTTCAACGGGCGGGCGCTGACCGCGGGCGACATCGACGGCGACGGGGACCAGGACGTGGTGGTGATCGGGCTGTTCGGCTCGGCCTACCTGGTCTGCCTGAACGACGGCGCGGGCACCCTGGTCCCGCAGGCGGTGGCGGCCGCGGCACCGACACCGGCGCCCGCGGCCAAGGCCCTGCCCTGGGCGGTGCTGACCGACCTGGCCGACCTGGACGGCGACGGCCGGCTGGACCTGGTCTGGACCGCCGACTTCCAGGAGGGCGGCCGCTACCCGGTCCGCCTGGCCGCCGGCCGGGGCGACGGCACCTTCGCGGCGGCCGGCGTGCTGGCCGACGGCGAGGTCTTCGCCCGCGGCCTGGTGACCGGACGCGCCTACGATCCCACGGGGGCGCCCCAGGTGCTGGTGGCCGCTCCCGACCGGGGCGACGACAACCTGTGCGCCTTCACCTGGAACGGCGCCTTCCCGGGCGCCGGCAGCGGCTGCCTGACCGGCGCGGGGCTGGACGCCGCCGCCGGCGCGGCCCGGCCCGGCCATCTGCTGGCGGACGCCGGCGATCCGCTGGTGCCCGAACTGTGGTGGGCCGATCCCGCGACGGGCGTGCTGACGGCGCGGCCCCTGGCGGCCGGGCTCACCGCTCAGACCCGCACCCTGGCCGCCGGCGCGGCGGCGGTGGGCGTGGGCGATTTCGATTTCGACGGCGACAGCGACCTGGTGGCGGTGCTGCCGGCGGCCGGCCGCCTGGTGGTGCTGGCCACGCCCGGGCGGCCGGCCCGCGGCGCCGCCGGGTCCGGTGGGCATGCCCTGCGGCGGCATCCTCGACTTCGGGGCCGTGGAGCCGGGCTGCGACGAGGTGCGGCGGCACCATGACCTTCACCAACCCGGGCCTGCGGCCGGCGCGGCTCGAGCTGGTGACCCTCAGCGATGCGAACGGCGTGTTCCGCATCATCACCCAGCCCGACGACTGGTTCGGCGGCGGCTGCGCGGCCGCCCTCTCGACGGTGACCCTGGAGCTGGGCTTCGCGCCCGCCGACACGGTCGCCTACGCCGCGTCGCTGGCGCTGCGGCTGCGCTGGGCCGGGGCGGCGGCGGACGGCGGCGACTCGACCCTGGTCTGCGGGGCGCAGCTCACCGGGCGCGGCGGCGTGTTCGGCCTGGCCTCGGGGCCGGCGGGTCCGGGCTGGGTGCGCGGCGACGGCGCGGGCTACACGTCCGGCGGCGGCGCCTTCGACCTGGGCGTGGTGCCCGCCGACCGGCCGCGCGCCCGCCGACACCACCGTCACCCTGACCAACACCGGCCACTTCGCCGTGGACGTGACGCCGCCCGCGGACGCCGGACGCGCCCTGGAGCGTCGATCCCCTGGCCACGCGCCGCCTGCTGCCGGGCGAGTCCGCGGTCTGGACGGTCCGGGCCATCCCCACCCTCGGCCTGTTGCCCGCGGGGGTCGACACCCTCGTGCTGGCGGCCGAGCTGGCCTGGACCGTCGAGCCCGTGGACGCGCCCGTGTGCTTCGGGGGCGCGACGCTGCCCCAGCAGGCGACGGTCACCCTGGTGCGGCCGCCGCGGCCCGACCTGGCGGTGCTGGACGTGCGGCTGCTGCCGCTGCCGGGCGAGACGGCCATCCGTGCGGGCATGCCCTTCCTGGCCGAGGCCGTGGTCGTGGCGCGGCGCGAGGCGGCGCCCGGCGCGCGGGTGATGGTGGACGGCGGTGCGGAGATCTGCGCGGTGGCGCCCGCCGACACGGTGACCCTGGACCTGGCCCAGGACGTCCTCGACACGGTGCGCTTCACCCTGACGCCCGTGCGGCGACAACCTGGACTTCCCGGTCGGCGTCGTGCATCGAGCCCGCCGGCGGCCTGGCCTTCGAGTTCGATCCGGTGGACAACTGCTTCACGGCCGGCGGCGCGGCTGGCGGCCAACACGGCGCCGGCCATCGTCTTCGCCAACCTGAGTCCTGACGCCGGGCGATCCGACCCTGGCATCGTGCGATCCCGCGGCACCCTGGAACGTGCTGACCGGCGGCGTGCCGGCGGCCCTGGGCGTGCGCGAGGCCGGTCGGGCTGAGCGTGGACGTCACCGCCGTCGATGCCGAGGGCGACCCGGTGCGGCTGGACGTGGGCGGGCTGCCCGCGTTCGTCACCGCGGTGCGGGTGGCGGACGACCAGGTGCGGCTGACGGCGGCGCCGCCCGGCGGGCACGGTGGTCGACGACATGTGCCAGGTCTTCGGGCCGCTGACCGTGGCCGCGATCGAGACGAGCCTGGCCCAGCCGGAGACCACCCGCGGCGAGGTGCCCCTGTTCGTGCGCTGGGACGGCGCCGGACCTGGCGGTGGAGCTGGTGCAGGTGCCCGCGGCGGGCGTCCTGGGCCGATCGCTGCGGTTCGGCGGCTCGGGTGACGCAACGTGGGCGACGTGGCCATGGGCGCCTTCACGGTGGACCTGTGGCTGACCGACGGCAACGACCTGTGGGTGGCCGGCCGGCCGACGGCGGTGGCGGGGTTGGCGCCGGGAGCGGCATTCAACCTGCCCCAGGTGCTGTACGCGCCGCAGATGCCCGGGACCTACTGCGCGCGCATCGAGATCACGCGAGGGCCGGGACCTGGACCCGGCCAACAACACGGCCCGGCAGTGCCTGGCCGTGGACGCGGGGCCGCTGGTGGTCAGCCCCAACGTGGCCACGCCCAACGGCGACGGGCTCAACGACCGCATCCTCTTCCATCTGGCCAACCAGGCGGTGCACCGACCCGCGGGTGCGCATCTACGAGCTGTCGGGCGCGCTGGTGTTCGAGTCGTCGCAGCTGGACGCCGTGCGCGACCTGGCCTGGGACGGCAAGGACCGTGGCGGCCGGCTGGTGCCGCCGGGCAGCTACCTGTGGGTGCTGGACGATGGCGGGCGCAAGGTGGCCGGCGGCGTGTGCGGGGTGGTCCGATGAGGGCGCGGCGCACGGCATGGCTGGCGCTGGCGGCTGTGCGGCTGGCGGCGACGGCGGCGCGCGCCGACACGACGCCGCGGCTGGGCGCGGACGCCAACCCGGCCGACCTGGACGATCCCTTCGCCGCCGTGGTCAACCCGGCGGCGTCCCAGCTGACGCGGCCCCGGGTGGCGGCGGGCTTCCAGGTGCTGCACTGGGGCCTGCTGCCGGGGGCGGCGGACCTGAACACCGGCGGCGTGGTGTGGGGCGGGCGCCGCGGGGTGGGCGGCCTGACCCTGGGCGCCAGCTGGCTGAGCACGCCCGTGTGGGCCGATCGCGCACCTGAGCGCGCGGGCTGGGGCCGGCGCGTGCTGGCGGGCCTGTCCCTGGGCGTGGCCGCGGGCGTGGAGCAGCGGGCCTTCCAGCGCGACGGCTTCGACCTGTCGGGCCGGCGCGGCGGACGATCCCCTGCTGGCCGGCTCCCTCGCCAGGACCGTGCCCACGTTGAGCCTGGCGGCCAGCTACAGCCTGCCGCTGCAGGGGGTGACCGCCGGCGTGGTGCTGGAGAATCCCCACGAGCCCAACGTCTCGCTGGACGGGGACGACGCGGTGAAGCTGTCGGCCACCGTGCGGGCGGGGCTGGCCTGGGAGAGCGCCCGGGGCCAGCTGGGCGTGGGCCTGGCCGACGACCGCTGGCGCACCCGCTGGTCCGGCGGCGGCCGCTGGAACGTGATGGGCGAGCACGGCCTGCTGGCCCGCCTGGAGACCGATCGCTGGACCGTGGGCGCCCGGGTGGCGGCCACGCCGCGGGTCTGGGTGGAGTACACCTACAGCGAGCCCCGCAGCGACCTGGCCCAGGCCCCGTCGGGCACCCACGGCCTGGTGGTGTGCCTGCATGCGCCGGGGCGGGCGCCGACGGCCCGTCGGCTACCGGCACCGCGCCGTGGACGACGCGCCCTACCGGGCGTCGGCCGCGCCGAGGGCCGGACGCGGCTTCCCCGCCGCGCGGCCGCGGCGCCGCTGCCGGCGCCCGGCGTGGGCGGTCCCCAGCTGCAGGCCGTCGCCGCCGGTGGACACGGCGCTGATCCGCACCAAGCGCCTGGTGCGCCGCTTCGCCGCCGGACGTGGACATGGTCCAGGTGCGGCGCCTGCCCCGCTGGCGCGTGGGCGTGCTGGACAGCTCGTGGAGCGAGCAGCGTGACCTGGGACGTGACCGCCGGCGCGCGAGCAGGCGCGGCCCGAGGGCGGCCTGTCCCGCGGCACCTACAGCGACGCCTACCGCGCCGGCATGGGCGCCCTGAAGCAGCGGCCGGCCGACGGCGGTCCCGGCCTGGTGATCGTGGCGGACCCGCCCAGCTGGAGCGCGCGCGCTTCCTGGCGGGCCAGGCCGCGGGCGACTCGCGCGGCCGGCGTGGAGATCCGCGCCATGCGGCCGGCTGGACGACCCGCGCCTGCGCGACCTGCTGTTCGCGCCCGTGGGCGACGACTCCCTGCCGGCGGTGGAGGAGGTCACCCTCCGCCAGTACCCGGCCATCCCCATCCGCATCCTGGTGCTGGGGCCCGGCCGACGAGATCACCGGCTGGACCCTGGAGATCCGCGACTCGCGCGACCGCCCCGTGCGCGCCTGGGCCGGCATGACCCGCCCGCCCGCGGCGGTGGGCTGGGACTGGACCGACGCCGACGGCCGGCCCGTGCCCGTGGACACCTACGCCTATCAGCTCACGTGGCGCGATCGGACCGGCCTGGTCCGTCGCGCCCCGCGGCGGGAGATCCTGATCGCCCGCCAGACCCTGCAGCGCACCCTGGAGTTCGGCCGCGACCAGGCCCCGCTCCGCGCGCTGCCCGATGCGCGCCCCGTGCTGATCCTGGACCCGGGGCGCACCGAACCTGCAGACGAGGGCAAGGACGCCAAGCCCGGACCGGCGGACGTCAGCCGGGCCGACGGCGCTCCCAACGGAAGGAATGAACGATGAAGCGAGTGTGGCTCTTCCTGGGGCTGCTGGTGGCGATGATCGCCCTGGGGGTGATCGCGGCCAATCCCGGCCAGGCGCAGGAGCCGGCGACCGCGGCTGCGGCGCAGCCGGCGGCCGACGCGTCCTCCACCGAGGTCTCCCAGACGGCCATGGCCTTCGTGGACGAGGGCGGGCCCATCGGCAAGGTGATCATCGTGCTGCTGGTGGTGTCGCTGTTCTTCGTGGCCGACCAGGTGCGCATCCACCTGCTGGAGCGGCTGCGCGCCGGCGAGATCTACAAGACCGCCATGGGCAAGCTGAACCGCGTCGGCTTCGAGGAGCTGGTGGGCAAGCACGCCGACAGCCGCATCGGCCGCCTGCTGGGCGACGCCCGGGCCCTGTACGCGCAGTCGGGCAACCTGTCGCTGATCGGCGCCGAGGCCGAGTTCTACCGCGAGAAGGAGGAGCACCGCTTCAACACCTTCGAGTCGCGGATGGGCTTCTTGGCCGACACCGCCGGCGGCCTGGGCCTGCTGGGCACGGTGTGGGGCATCTACCGGGGCTTCGCCGCCAAGGCCGTGGCCCAGAGCAACGACGATCTGCTGGCGGCCATGGGCATCGCCCTGGTCACCACGTTCCTGGGCATCGTGGTGTCGGTGATCATCAACTGGATGGCCACCGAGGTGGGTGCCGTCACCCGCAACCGCACCATGGCCGCGCTGGAGAAGGTCGAGGACTACCGCGACGTGCTGGTGCGCGAAGCGAACCAGGCCACGTAGGGGGCGATCATGCAGAAGCGCAACGGCAACGGCATGATCATCCGCCTGGTGGACGTGGTGCTGATCGTGCTCTTCGGGTTCCTGATGATCTCGAAGATCCAGCAGCAGGTGGACATCCCCCTGCCCCAGAGCAAGGGCGACAACCCGGCGTCCATCGCGGACAGGGACGTGTTCGACGTGTTCATCCGCGCCGACGGCCGCGTGCAGTGCGGGTGGATCGACAGCAAGTACACGGTGCAGATGCCCCTGGACAACCACGACCGCCGGGCGGCCCGCGCGCGGTACGAGGAGCTGAAGGCGCTCATCGCGAAGGCCAACACCACCAAGGTGCCGGTGGCCATCCAGGCCGAGTTCGATTCGCCCACCCAGTTCACGGTGGACCTGCTGGACATCTGCAAGGATCTGGGCATGCAGAAGTCGTTGACGTGCTTCAAGTTCGTCGATGGTCAGGCGGTGCCGGCGGGATGATGGGCCACGTCGACAAGGCGCGCCTCGAGCGCGTGCTCAGCCACCGCGGCTCGGCCTGGGCCATGTGGGCGGCGGTGCTGCCCCTGCTGCTGCTGGTGCTGCTGCTGGGGCGCGTCACCTACGAGGTGAGCCGGCGCTCGGCGCCGGTCATCACGAAGATGCTGGCGCCGCCGGTCACCCGGCCGCCCGCGCAGCTGGACTTCACGGCCACCGCGCCCGTGGCGACCGTCAGCACCTTCGCCGGCGACTTCGCCGTGGACCTGAAGGAGGAGTTCGCCATGCCCGCGGTGGCGGACGACCTGCCGGC
The DNA here is from genome assembly GCA_963825035.1 of Candidatus Krumholzibacteriia bacterium. GTDB lineage: Bacteria > Krumholzibacteriota > Krumholzibacteriia > LZORAL124-64-63 > LZORAL124-64-63 > JACZKN01. Next base: position 34,867 of record CAWGRT010000020.1, read on the forward strand.
GCCCGAGACGCCGGCGGCCAAGGTGGAGGCGCCCGACGTGACCATGAACGACGCGGCCTTCGCCGACGATGCCTTCCGCTTCGACGCCTCGGCCTTCGCCGATCCCGGCGCGGCGGCGGCCGACACCAGGGACGCCGCCGTGGGCGGCGACGAACCGACGGCCGACAGCGCCACCCTGCTGCGGGCCGGCCGCGAGCGCCGTGCCGTGCCGACCGCGCGCGGCGGCGGCGCGGGCCCCGGAGGAGCCGTCACGGCCGGCGACAAGTCGGCCAGCGTGGGCAGCGAGCCCGGTCTGGGCGAGGCGGTGCGCCTGGCGGCGCGCCCGGCGTCCGGCGGCACCGGCGGCAGCGGCGCGGGCGTGGCCCGCCCGGCCGGCCGCGAGAAGCTGCGCCTGGCCGGGCTGGATCCTCAAGAACCAGGCGTCCCTGCGCCCGGCGGTGCAGGAGGCCCTGGGCTTCAGCCGCGAGAAGGCCGACCGCACCGCCGCCGGCAGCGTGGTCGATGCCGGCGGACGCCTCTATCAGCTCTTCTTCCTGCACCGCACGGGCAACAACCTGCTGCGCATCCTGGTGGTGAGCGAGGGCCGGGCCTGGCGCATCGACCTGCCCGACTTCTACCTCGAGGCCAACCACGTGAAGGTGGGGCACGCCGTGCGCGGGCCGGGCGAGCCGGGGCCCATCATCGAGGTGTCGCTGGAGTCGGTGGACGAGGTGCCGGCCGAGGTGCCCGGCGTCTTCGACCTGGTGCTGCAGTGGCTGGACATCAAGGGCAAGGAGTGACGGTGACCGCGCGCAAGATCGACATCAAGCGACTGCTGCCGCCCCTGGCGGGCGCGCTGATCCTGTGGACGCTGCACGGGTGCGCCGGCAACGCGCCGGCGCCCGTCACCGAGGCGACGGTGGCCGGCGCCGACACCATCGACACCCCGGCCGCCGCGCCGCCGCCGCTGGTGCCCGTGGGGCTGGACACGGCCTTCGTGCTGGCGGCCGACAGCGCCTGGGGCGTGGTGCTGGACCGCGACACCCTGGACGCCCTGGCCGCCGAGACCCGCGCCGCCGACCTGGACGTGCAGGCCGTCGACACCCTGGGCGCCGTCACCCGCTTCGTGAACCTGGCGGTCAGCGGCGACGCGCGCTGGGCCATGTCGGCCCAGGACAGCGCGCTGGTGGGCCGCCTGGTGCTGCGGGGGCTGGCCGCCGACGATCCCGACGCCGCCCGCATGCTGGACCTGGACGCCGCCCTGGCCGCCATCGGCCGGCTGGCCGCCGAGGCCGACTCCCTGAACGGCGGACCTGGGCTGGGCCGGGGACGACCCCGCCCGCGCCGCCCAGGCCCGCGACGTGCAGCTGGCGGTGCTGGACCTGGGCGACCGGGGCAACCGCCTGCGCCACGAGCTGGTGGCTCTGCAGAAGGACCTGGGCCCGACGGCGCTGACCGCCGACTCGGCCCGCACCCAGCAGCAGGTGGGCGAGCTGGTGCGCGCGTTCGGCGCCGACCTGGACCAGGCCATCAACGTCATGGGCCGCGCGGCCCAGAACGTGACCGCGGGCACCCTGACCCCCGACGCCCTGCACGGGCTCGAGTCGACCCTGACGGAGCAGCGCGCCGCCCTCGACGCGTTCGGGACGCGCTGGCGCGAGTTCGGGCTGACCGGCAGCCTCGAGCTGGCCAATCCCGACCAGCCCTTCGATCCGGCCCGCATGAACGGCCTGCTGAACCGCATGGACGAGGATCTGCGCTACCTGGCGCAGCTCTGCAGCAACCGCGCCGCCGACCTGGCCGCGGCCCAGGGCTTCGAAGGCGAGCTGGCGGCCCGCCGCAGCGCCGAGCAGACCCTGCAGAAGACCGGCCAGACCCTGATGGAGCTGAAGAAGCGCAACCGCGCCCTGATCGGGGCCTACGGGCGGCTGGCGGCCTCGTACTGGAAAGAGCGCCTGGGCCGGGTGGCCGCCGAGCAGTCCGAGCGCGAGGACCTGTACGCGCAGCTGGAGGCCATGGTGGCCCGGGCCGGCGGGGCCGAGCGCATCCGCGGCGACGATGATCTGCTGGCGGCCTACCGCGCGGCCAGCGACCGCCTGCTGGCCCTGCGCGAGCGGCAACGGGCCAAGGTGGCGGCCCACGACGCCCTGCGCCAGACGGTGGCCGCGAGCCTGCGCCACCGACCTGTTCAACCGGGCCCGCGTGCTGGGCGACGAGGCCGACTACGCCGCGGCCGCCACGGCCTACGCCGGCCTGCGGCGCGAGCAGCCGGGCGAGCATCCCTGGGCCTTCCAGCTGGCCAGCCTGGCCTGGTCGCGGTCGCGCGAGGGGTGGGAGACCGATCCCGCCGCCGCCCGCGCCGCCGCCGCGGCCGATCTGGACACGTGCGAGCAGGTGTTGCTGGCGCGTCACGCCTACGACCGGGACATGAACGCGGCGGAGTCGGCGCTGACCACGGCGGCCGGGGGCGAAGCGGCCGCCGCCGCCCCGGACACCCTGCCGCCGGGACCCGCGGCCCGCACCGCGCTGTTCGTCCCCGATCAGGACGGCTGGCACTACGCCCGTTTCGTCACCGAGGCCGGGCGCGACCTGGCGGCCCTGGGCCCGGCGGCGGCCGACCCCGAGGTGCGGCGCTGGCTGCTGAACATCGCCATCCTGCGCAAGCGCCTGGCCTTCGACGCCGGCGACGGCGACGCCTTCCTCTACCGCTACGCGCGGCAGGCCCTGCTGGACGCGACGCTGGACCCGGCGCAGGTGCGGCCGGTGCTGGAGCACTGGTCGTGGGACGCGGGGAACATCGCGCTGCGGCAGCGCTGGAGTGCGTCTGCCCTGCTGCCCGATTCGACCACCGCGGAGGCGGCGGTCAAGGCCGACTCCCTGGCCGCGGTGCTGGCCGCCTGCCGCACCGCGGGAGCGCGGCGCCGCGTGGCCTGGACCCTGGGCGCGCTGGAGTTCCAGGCCCTGGGCCGCTACGACGCCGGCCTGCAGCGGCTGCACGACCTGTACGCGTCGGTGCAGGCCGGGCCCACCACCGATCCCAACGCGGGCTCCATCGACTCGACGATCACGGCTGGGTATCCCGTGTTCCTCTACAACCGCGGCACCCTGTTCCAGCAGGCCGGGCGCCGGCAGGAGGCCTTCTACTGCTTCCTGGGCGTGGCCGAGAAGTACGCGCCGGACCGGCGCACGGCGGTGCTGGCGCGGTTCAGCGCGGCCTCGATCCTGGCCGACGGCAACCGCAAGGGCGCGCTGCAGCTGGTGCGGCAGGCGGTGGCCGACGCCCTGGCCGAGCTGGCCGCCGACCCGGGGGCCATCGACGTGGACACGCTCATCGCCATGCACGAGCTGCGGCGGCGCCTGGCCGGCGACCTGGGCCTGTTCCAGGAGGCGACGCGGGCCCGGGACGAGGCGCGGCAGCTGCAGGCGCTGGTGGATCGGCAGGCCGCGGTGACGGGAGGGGTGCAATGAGAAGCGCCGCGCTGATACTCGCGCTCCTGCTGCTGGCGCGCCGCCGCCGGTGCGCAGACTCGGTGCCCGCCGACACCACGGCGGCGGCCCCGCCCGCCTACCTGGAGGACCTGCGCAAGCTGGCCGAGGCCAGCCTGGCCGCCGGCGACAGCGAGTCGGCCGCCGCGCCGTTGGCCCGCCGCGTGGTGCGCGGCCCCATCAGCCGCGCCGAGTACGAGCAGTACGTGGGCGAGGCCCGCTTCCACGGCGCGGTCGAGAGCGACTCGGTGGCCCTGACCCGCCCGGTGATTCCGCGGGTCGTGATCCGCGACCGCCAGGCCATCGGCTACCTGTACACCTGCTGCGCCTACGACGAGGCGGCGGCCGACTCCATCGACTTCGTGGAGATCTACGACGTCAGCCGCGGCGGCTTCAGCAACGGCGACATGATGGTGGTCCACCCCTCGGGCCACAGCTACATCCTGGAAGGGCTGGACGCCCGGTTCCTGGAGTCGGCCGCGGGCTGGGACAACGCCGACAACCTGCGCTTCCGTGCCTTCCACCGGGAGAACGCCTGGATGGATGCAGCTCGTGGACGGCCTGAAGGCGCCGGCCACCGCCGACTGGAACGCGCCGGCGCCGGCGCTGGACGCCGAGGCCAACGAGGACCAGGCCCTGCGCGCCATCTGGGGCGGCCTGAAGGAGGCCGTCGACAGCCAGTACGGCGACGGCAAGCTGCAGATGTACTTCGCCCGCGACGACACCACCACCACCATCGAGTTCTGGGGCTACGACCCGCGGCGCCTGCAGTTCGACTGGCTGAAGGACGGCGGCGGCCCCGGCGGCACCGACCTGCTTGACCGTGACGGTGAAGGACACGCTGACCACGGCCTACCGGACGATGGTGGACGTGCTCGTCGTGAAGGAGAGCGACGCGGATACGGTGTTCGTGCCGGCGCGCTAGAACTTCCAGTTCACGATAGGGAAGACCTTCAGCTTCTCCTTGTTGTTGATGATGTTCACCAGCCCGATCTGCAGGCCGCTGCGCATGGACTCGGCGATGTTCACGAGGCCGAACTGCAGGCCGCTGAAGCTGTCGGCGGTGTTCACCAGGCCGAACTGTACGCCCGTCGAGCCCGGGCCCGCATGGGTGTAGACGGCTCCCTGCACGCCTTGCATGTTGCCGTTGGTGACGGCGGCCAGCCAGCTCTCCTGCAGCCCGGTGAAGTCGCCGTCCACCAGCCCACGCCGGCGAACTGCACGCCGATGAAGCTGCCGGTGTTGCGGCCCACCAGGCTCAGGTCCAGGCCCTGCATGTCCACGTTGCGTCCGTAGAGCAGGCTGATGCGCAGGGCGGTGACCGACTGGTCCTCCTTGACGATCTGCACCGGGTTGAACAGGGCGAGGTTCACCGGGCCGTCAGCCAGGGCGACGGCGGGCGCCAGGAGCAGCGAGCACAGGACGGCGGCGAGGATGGGCTTCTTCATGGTGGATCCCTCCGTCGGATCGTGAAAAGGGCGAGGTTGCGGCGGCATCGCGTCGCGCGCTGCGGCACAAGATGACCAAGGCCGGAAATCCGGCAACCCGCTCGGCTCAGGAACGCGGCCAGCGCCCTCCGCAGTGCGGCCCTACACCCCCAGGATCAGCAGCCAAGCCACCGTCGTCGGCAGCGCCGCCAGCGTCGTGCCGATGATGAGCGCCGCGGCCAGCTGCTCATCCCCGTCCATCTCCTTGGCCATGACGTAGCTGACCACGGCCGTGGGCGTGGCGGCGATCATCACCGGCACCTTCAGGGCCAGCCCCTCCAGGCCCAGCGCGCGCAGGCCCAGCCACACCAGCACCGGGTAGACGCCCAGCTTCAGCACGGTGACCAGCGCGGTGATGCCCAGCTCGCTCTTCAGCCGGCGCAGGTCCAGGGCCGCGCCCACCGAGATCAGGGCCAGCGGCAGCGCCGTGCGTCCCACCAGGTCCAGCGACATGTCCAGCGCCTTGGGGAAGCCCAGCCCGGAGGCCGACAGCGCGATGCCCGCCCAGGCTGCCCAGGGCCAGCGGGTTGGTGACGATCTTCCGCAGTGCCGCCCCAGGCGTCGGCCCACAGGTTGGCGCCGGGCTTGCGGTGGGGCAGCGTCAGCAGCGGCACCGACAGCACGTTGTAGACGATGACCAGCAGGCCCACCAGCACCGCCACCTGGCCCACCGCCTTGGGGCCCCAGGCGTTGTAGACCAGGGGCAGGCCCAGGAACACCTGGTTGCTGCGGACCACGCCCTGGGCGATGACGCCGCGCCGCGACGGGCGCGACCGGAACGCCGCCGCGAGGTACGCCACCACGGCCATGACCACCGTCACCAGGGTCATCACCCCCAGCACGGCCGGGTTCAGGCTCTCGCGCACGGGCACCGACGCCGCGCTGCGGAACAGCAGCGCCGGCGCGGCCACCCAGTAGACCAGGCGGGTCAGCTCGTTGTTGGCCGCCGCGGACAGGAAGCCGCCGCGGCGCAGGCCCCAGCCCAGGCCGATCACCAGGAAGACGGGCAGGACGATGTTCAGGACGGTCATGGCGGCTCCGGGGCGGCGGGTGGCGGCGTCGCTCGAGGCGAATCCGGCGCAGACCATCGGCCCGCGGGGGGCGCCGGGGCAAGAGCCGGGGCGCCCTTTCGCCTCGCCGGCGTCGGTCTTAACTTGCGACCATGCACGACCACGCCCACAACCACGGCCAACCACGGCCACGGACACGACCACGGCGCCGGCCCGCTACCGCCGCGCCTTCATCGTCGGCCTGCTGCTGAACGCGGGGTTCGTGGTGGCCGAGTTCAGCGCGGGCCTGGCCGCCGGCTCCCTGGCCCTGGTGGCGGACGCCGGCCACAACCTGAGCGACGTGCTGAGCCTGGCCCTGGCCTGGGGCGCGTACCTGGTGGCGGAGAAGGCGCCCTCGCCCCGGTTCACCTACCGCCTGCGCAAGAGCACCATCCTGGCGGCCCTGTTCAGCTCGCTGCTGCTGGTGGCGGCCCTGGGCGTGATCGCCTGGGAGGCGGTGGCGCGGCTGCGCGCGCCGCAGCCGGTGGACGGGCCCCTGGTGCTGCTGGTGGCGGGCATCGGCGTGGTGATCAACACGGTGACCGCCGCCCTGTTCTTCGCCGACCGCAAGGACGACCTGAACATCCGCGCCGCGTTCCTGCACATGGCCGCCGACGCGGCCGTCTCCCTGGGGGTGGTGGCGGCGGGCCTGGTGATCATGAAGACCGGGCTGCTGTGGATCGACCCGGTGCTGAGCCTGGCCATCGTGGCGGTGATCCTGGTGGGCACCTGGGGGCTGCTGCGCGATTCCCTGCGCCTGGCCCTGGACGCGGCGCCCGCGGGGGTGGAGCCCGCCCGGGTGGAGGACTGGCTGCGGCGGCAGGACGGGGTGGCCGGCGTGCACGACCTGCACGTGTGGGCCATGAGCACCACCAGCGCGGCCCTGACCGCCCACCTGGAGATGCCCGACGGCGCCGACGACGCCGGTCTGCAGCGGCTGGCCTGCGGCCTGGAGGATGAGTTCGGCATCGGCCACGTCACCCTGCAGGTGGAGCGGGGCTCGGACGCCGGCTGCCAGGAGTGCGGGCGGCCCCAGCGAACTCCCACCAAGCAGGATTGATTTCCCCGCGCACCTTCCGTAATTCGATAGGATGATCCGACCCGGCCGCGCGCCTCCCCCGCGGCGCCGGTCTCGGCCCCCTCTGCGGAGTTCGCCCATGGACGTGCGCCGACCCCTGATCGCGCTGGTGTCCGTATCCCTGTGCCTGCTGGCCGCCTGCGCGTCGTCGGACGGCGGCGGGCCCGCCGCCCCCACCGGACCGGCGCCCCTGCCGGTGACCGACCTGGTGGTGACCGGCGGCGCCGACGGCCGGCTCGATCTGCAGTGGACCAGCCCCGCCCTGCCGGCCAAGGCCGACGGGGAGATCGCCTACGAGCTGCGGGCCACCGAGCCCGGGCGCGAGGACGACCCCTTCGCGGCCTGGACCGTCCTGGCCGCCCCGGCCCCGGACGTGGAGGCGGGCCTGACGCACGAACACGCGGCCGCCGGCCTGCTGGTCGGGCACACCTACGCCCTGGCCGTGCGCGCCCGCTGGGGCGAGGGGCCGTGGTCCGAGCGCTCGAACCCCGTCATCGCCACCGCGGCGGCGGCCTGGGACCAGACCCGCCCCGCGCCGGTCCAGGGCCTGCGTCAGTGGGCCGCCGACCGCACCTGGCTGACGGTGGCCTGGGCGGCGGCCGCCGACGACTCCATCTACGGCACGGCCACCGGATACGACGTGCGCTGGGCCGCGGCGCCCATCGACCAGGCGAGCTGGGCGACGGCCCACGGGCACGACGGTCCGGTGATCGCCGCCAGCAAGCCGGGGTGGCTGCAGACCACCATCACCGACCTGCCGGAGACCACCCACATCTGGGTGGCGGTGCGCGCGGTGGACGACGCGGGCCTGCGCTCGGCGGTGGGCACGCCGGCCGCCTGCCTGACCGACACCATGCGTGTGTGGTACGTGAACGCGGAGGGCACCGGCGACGCCCCCACCATCGAGGCGGCGGCCCAGGCGGCCCACGTGGGCGACATCGTGCTGGTGGCGCCCGGCCACTACACCTGGACCAACCAAGGGACGGGTGATCTCCTCTACGGTCTCATCAACATCCCGCGCAACCACACGGGCTTCACCATCATGAGCGAGGCGGGTCCCGAGGCCACCATCATCGACGCCGAGCACCAGGGACCGTGCATGGTCATCACCGGCGTGTCGCTGGGGCCGGGCCAGGACGTGACCTTGTGGCCGGGCATCACCGTCGACGGGTTCACCATGACCGGCGGCCGGGCGGTGGGGCCTCCGGGTTCGTCCGACGAGCTGTACGCGGGCGGCGGCCTGACCACGCACCTGAACAGCGCCCACATCCGCAACTGCATCATCCGCGGCAACGAGGCCACCCAGGGCGGCGGCCTGTGGTGCGGCGGCCAGGGCATCCCCACCTTCGAGAACCTGGTGATCGAGGACAACCGTGCCGAGTACGGGGGCGGCCTGATGCTCATCAACTGCGAGTACGACATCGACGTGACCGGCTGCACCATCCGCAACAACAGCGCCGTCCAGGGGGGCGGCGTCATGATCTACAACCAGCGGGCCAACCTGCGGGACTGCGTCATCGAGCACAACGCGGCGGATGACTTCGGCGGCGGGGTCGTGCTGGGGCCGAGCGGCCATCCGGTCACCTTCGAGGACGTGGTGATCCGCGACAACACCGCCAAGAAGGCCGCGGGGGTGGGGGTGTCCGGCGGCGAGTTCCACTTCACCCGCGTGGTGCTGGACGGCAACGACGCGACCAGCTCCGGGGGCGCCATGCAGCTGAGCGGTGACCTGGGCGACGCCACCCTGGACCAATGCACCATCGTGGGCAACGGCGCCTCGCTGGGGGCGGCCTTCCGCGTGGAGAACGGCGGCTTCGCCACCATCACCTCCTGCATCGTGGCCGGGAACGTGCGCGGCCAGGCTTTCAGCTCCCACTTCCAGTCCGGCTTCGCCATGGGCTGCTGCGACATCTGGGGCAATGCCAGCGACAACGCCTGGCCCGAGGTCTTCGACGACCTGGGCGGCATCTTCCGGGCCGATCCGCGGTTCTGTCCGAGCGGCTACGGGTTGCTGGCCGACTCGCCCTGCCTGCCGGGGCAGCATCCGGACCAGGCCGACTGCGGGCCGATCGGGGCGTATGCGGCGGGCTGCGGGGGGTGAGCCGCGGCGCCTTGCGGAATACCCGGCCGACCGCGACCTTGACCGGACCATGCGCACGACGATGTTCATCCCCCTGGTGGCCCTCTGGGCCCTGGTGCTGGTGCCGGCGGCCTGCCCCCTCGGCCTGGTGGCCCACGGCTGTGCCGAGGACCAGGGTCCGGCCTGCGCCCACGAGGACGTGTGCCTGACCGATCCCTGCAACCTTGCGCGCCTGCCCCAGGACGGCCCCGACCTGGGGCTGATCGATGCCGTGGCGGCCGCCCCCGCGGCGCTGCTGCCGGCGGCCACCGCGCTGCCGGCGGACCCCGCGCCCGTGGCCGCGCCCCCGGTTCTCCTGGTCCTGCCCGACCTGCCGGCCCCGCCGGCCGCCCTGCCCCTGCTCTGCTGAGCCGATTCCGCGTCATCCGCGACCATCGCGTCTGAACGAGGCCCGAACCGGCCGCGTGCCGGCGCCCCGTGTCCGGGGTCGCCGCGGCGTGCGGCATCAGCAGAAGGACGAGAACCATGCCCAGGACGATGCTCCCGGCGGTGCTGCTGGCGGTGGCGCTGGCCGCCCTGCCCGCCCGCGCCGCCGTCGATGCGCCGGCGCCCGGCGAACCCCTGACCCTGGAACGGGCGGTGGCCCTGGCCCTGGCCCACAGCCCGCGGCTGGCGGCGGCCGGCCACGAACGGACGGCCCTGGCCGCGGAGGCTCGCCAGGCCGGCCGCGCCCCCAACCCCGAGCTGGCCCTGGACCTGGAGAATTTCGCCGGGAGCGGCGACCTGGCCGGATTCGGCGGGGCCGAGGCCACCCTCTCCCTGGCCCAGGTGCTGGAGCTGGGAGGCAAGCGCGCGCGGCGCGCCGCCGCCGTCGACCGGGCCGGTGCCCTGGCGGAGCAGGACCGGGAGGTGGCCCGACTGGAGGTGGGGGCCGCCGCGGCCCGGGCCTTCGTGGCCGTGCTGGCGGGCCAGGGCCGCGTCGCCCTGGCCGACGAGGTGATCGCCGCTGCCGTGGCCGATTCGGCGGCGGTGCATGCCCGGGTGGACGCGGGTGCGGCGTCGCCCGTGGACCTGGCGCGGGCGCGCATCGCCGCGGCGTCGGCGCGGCTGGACCGGCGCCGGGCCGCAAGCGGCCTGGCCGGGGCCCGGGCCGACCTGGCGGCCACCTGGGGGGCGGTGCAGGCCGATTTCGGGCCGGCCGTCGGCACCCTCGAGGCGTTGGCGGCCGTGCCCGGGCTGGCCGCCCTGCGCGCCCGGCTGGATGGGGGCCCCCGCACCGCGCGCTGGGCTGCCGATCTGGCCTGCAGCGACGCCGACGTGGCCCTGGCCCGAGCCGAGGCCGCCATCGACCTGACCGCGGCGGTGGGGTACCGCCGTCTGGGCCTGGACGGTGACGGCCGGGGCGCCCTGGTGGCCGGGGTGGCCCTGCCCCTGCCGGTGCGCGACCGCAACCGCGGCGCCGTGGCCGCCGCCGCCGCCCGCCGCGAACGCAGCCGGGCCGAAAGCCGGCAGGCCGCCGCCGACCTGGCCGCCCGCCTGACCACCGCCCACGCCGGCCTGGCCGAGGCGGTGGACGAATTGCGTGTCCTGCGCGACACGATCCTGCCCGAGGCGGCGTCCGCCGTGGACGCCGCCGGCCACGCCTACACCCAGGGTCTGTTCAGCCTCACCGACGTGCTGGACGTGCGCCTGGTCCACGCCGATCTGCGGGGGCGGGAGCTGGACGCCCTCGCCCGCTGCCGAACCGCCGCCATCACCCTCGAAAGCCTGGTGGGCGGCCCCCTGTTCGACGACGCCGACGAAGGGAACGAACCATGATGCGCATCCATTCGCCGACGGCCGCCCTGCTGGCGGCCCTGCTGCTGGCGGCCGGCCCCGCAGCCGCCCAGAACGGTCACGCCGACCACGCCGCCGAAGCCGGCCGCGCCGCCCACGCGGACGTGGTCCGCCTCGCCGCCGCCGTCCAGGACGAGTTCGGCATCGCCGTCGCCGAGGCGGGGCCGGGCGTCATCGTCCACGTGCTGGAACTGCCGGGCGAGGTGCGGCCCGACGCCGACCGCCTGGCCCACCTGGTGCCGCGGTTCGGCGGCATCGTCACCGCCGTGCGGGCCGCCGTGGGGGACCGGGTGGAGCCCGGCCGCGTGCTGGCCACCATCGAGAGCGACGGCAGCCTGGCCTCCTACGGCCTGAAGACCCTGATCGGCGGCACGGTCATCGACCGCCACCTGACCCTGGGCGAGGCGGTGGGTCGCGACGACGTGGTCTTCGTGGTGGCGGACCTGGGCACGGTCTGGGTGGACGTGACCGTCTACCAGGCCGACCTCGACCGCGTGCGCCCCGGCCAGGAGGCCGTCGTGGGCACCGGCCGCGGGGGCGCCGAGGCCGCCGGCAGCGTGTCCTACGTCGCGCCGGTGGTGGACGAGGCCACCCGCACCGGCACCGCGCGGGTCGTGCTGCCCAACCCCGACGGCCGCTGGCGGCCCGGCATGTTCGTCACCGCGCGCATCGTCACCGGCCGCGAGCCCGGTGGCGGTGGCCGTGCCCGCGGCGGCGCTGCAGGACTTCGAGGGCCGGACCGTGGTCTTCACCGCCGGCGACGACGGCTTCCGCCCCGGCCCCGTGCAGACGGGCCGCGCGCGGCGGCGGCCTGGTGGAGATCGCCGACGGCCTGGCGGCCGGCGAGCGCTACGTCGCCGCCGGCGCCTTCACCCTCAAGGCCGAGCTGGGCAAGAACGCCTTCGGCGACGGCCATGGGCACTAGCCGGAAAGGAGGATCGACATGCTCGAGCGCATCACCCGGTTCGCCCTGCGACAACCGGCTGCTGGTGGTCGTGGCGACGCTGCTGATCATGGGCGCCGGCTACGTCGCCTACCGCGGCCTGCCCGTGGACGCCTTCCCCGACGTCTCGCCCAACCTGGTGCAGGTGTTCACCCTCACCGAGGGCCTGGCGCCGGAGGAGATCGAGACCTACGTCACCTTCCCCGTGGAGGCGGCCATGACCGGCCTGCCCGGCGTCGAGCGGGTGCGATCGGTCTCCAACTTCGGCCTGTCGGTGGTGAACGTCTACTTCGACGACGACGTGGACGTGTACTTCGCGCGCCAGCTCGTGGGCGAGCGCCTGCAGGAGGCCCGCGAGCGCATCCCCGGGGGCTTCGGCACGCCGGAGCATGGGGCCCATCGCCACGGGCATGGGCCAGGTCCTGTTCTACTACCTGGAGGACACCACCGGCACCCTCGACCTGACCGAGCTGCGGGCCCTGCAGGACTGGCTGGTGAAGTTCCACCTGCAGACGGTGCCCGGCGTGACCGAGGTGCTGGGCATCGGCGGCTGGGAGAAGCAGTACCAGGTGGCGGTGCGGCCGGCGCAGCTCCTGCGCTTCGGCGTGACCCTGGCCGACGTGATCGAGCGCGTGCGCGCCAACAACCTGAACGTGGGCGCCCAGTTCGTGGTGAAGGACCGCGAGGAGTTCGTGGTCCGCTCGGTGGGCCTGGCCACGGGGCTGGACGACCTGCGGTCCATCACCGTCAAGACCGTCGACGGCCGGCCCGTGCACCTGGACGAGGTGGCCGAGGTGCGCGAGGGCGGCGCCATCCGCCGCGGCCTGCAGACCCGCAACGGGACGGGCGAGGTGGTGGCCGGCCAGGTGATCAAGCTGCTGGGCACCAACTCGTCGGCGGTGATCGCGCGGGTGGAGGACAGGCTGGAGGAGATCAACGGCATCCTGCCCGAGGGCGTGCGCGTGGTGCCCTACTACGAGCAGAAGACCCTGGTGCACGCGGCGGTGGCCACGGTGATGCGCGCGCTGCTGCAGGGCATCGCGCTGGTGGTGCTGGTGCTGCTGGTGTTCATGGGCGGCGTGCGGCCCAGCCTGGTGGCGGCCCTGTCCCTGCCCTTCTCGGTGCTGTTCGCATTCCTGCTCATGGGGCGGTTGGGCCTGTCGGCCAACCTCATGTCCCTGGGCGGGCTGGCCATCGCCATCGGCATGCTGGTGGACGGCACCATCGTGGTGGTGGAGAACGTGGACGCGCACCTGCGGCGCCTCGGTCCGGGCGCGTCGCGGCGTGCGGCCGTGCTGCAGGGCTGTGCCGAGGTGGGGCGGCCCATCGTCTTCGCCATCGTCATCATCATCCTGGTGTTCACGCCGCTGCTGACCCTGCACGGCGTCGAGGGCAAGACGTTCCGGCCCCTGGCCCAGACCGTGGTGCTGGCCATGCTGGGCTCGCTGGTGTTCGCGGTGGTGATGGCGCCGGTGTTCGCCAGCCTGCTCATGCGGGGCGGCCGCACCGGTGCGGGAGGCGACGCGCCGCGCGAGGCCTGGATCGTGCGGGTGCTGCAGCGGCCCTACCGGCCGGCGGTGGCCTTCCTGGTGCGGCGACGGGCGGCGGCGGTGGTCCTGGCGGCGGCGCTGCTGGCGGTGGGCGCGATGGTGGCGCCCCGCCTGGGCTCGGAGTTCACGCCGCGCCTGCGCGAGGGCACGGTCGTGGCGCGCCTGACCATGGCGCCGTCCATCTCCCTGGAGGAGAGCCGACGCATCACGATGATCGTCGAGCGGCGCCTGTTGCAGGTGCCCGAGGTGCGCGAGGTGGTCAGCCGCATCGGGCGCGGCGAGGTGGGCGCGCACACCGATCCGGTCAACAGCGCCGAGATGTACGTGCTGCTGAAGCCCGAGGGCGAGTGGCGGGACCGCGGCGGCCAGGAGGCCATCGAAAAGGCCATCCGCGCGGGCATCGGCGACGTGCCCGGCGTGCTGGTGAACCTGACCCAGCCCATCGAGATGACCGTGGACGAGCTGCTGGAGGGCGTGCGCGCCGAGCTGGCGGTGAAGATCTTCGGCGAGGACCTGGACGAGCTGGTGCGGCAGGCCGGCGCCGTGGCCGCGGTGGTGCGCGAGGTGCCCGGCGCGGCCGACGTGCAGGTGGACCAGGTGGTGGGCGCGCCCCAGCTGCTCGTGAAGGTGGACCGCGGCGCCATCGCCCGCTACGGCCTGAACGTGGCCGACGTGCAGGAGGTGGTGGGCGCGGCCGTGGGCGGCGAGACCGCGGGCCAGGTGTTCGAGGGCGTGCGCCGCTACGACATCGTGGTGCGTTACGAGGAGGACGCCCGCCGCGGCGCCGCGGAGATCGCGCGCATCCTGGTGGCCGCGCCCCGACGGCGCCCGGGTGCCCCTGGGCGAGCTGGCGACCATCGAGGAGGTGACCGGCCCGCGGCAGATCACCCGCGAGGACAACCAGCGCTTCGTGGCCATCCAGTGCAACGTGGTGGGCCGGGACATCGGCTCGTTCGTGGCCGAGGCGCAGCGGGCCATCGCCGCGGCGGTGTCCCTGCCGCCGGGCTACCTGGTGACCTGGGGCGGCCAGTTCCGCCTGCAGCAGGAGGCCAACCGGCGCCTGGCGGTGGTGGTGCCGGCGGTGCTGGTGCTGGTGTTCCTGCTGCTGTTCGCCAGCTTCGGGTCGCTGCGACACGGGCTGCTGATCCTGCTGAACATCCCCCTGGCCCTGGTGGGCGGCGTGGCGGCCCTGGCGCTGACGGGGCAGAACCTGTCGGTGCCCGCCTCGGTGGGGTTCATCGCGCTGCTGGGCATCGCCCTGGAGAACGGCATGGTGCTGGTCACCTGCTGCAACCAGCTGGTGCGCGGCGGCGCGCGCGCCGGCCGAGGCCGCGGTGCGCGGCGCGGTGATGCGCTTGCGGCCGGTGCTGATGACGGCCCTGACCACGGCGCTGGGCCTGATCCCGCTGCTGTTCGCCACCGGCACCGGCAGCGAGGTGCAGCGGCCCCTGGCCACGGTGGTCGTCGGCGGGTCTGGTCACCTCGACGGCGCTGACGCTGCTGGTGCTGCCGGCGCTGTATCCTTGGTTTGCGGGGCGGGGGGCGCGGAAGGCCTGATGCATCGGGCGCGGGGGCCGGGGCGGGCGGCGCCGGCCCCCGCGGTGTTCTTGACCCCCCTCAACCCGGACCCCGACCTCCGACTTCCGCCGGCGGAAGTCTTTTTGCATTCTTGTTGTCTTTGCCGGCAATCCGTACGATTCATCACCCAGCACTGGCGACTCCGGCCCCCATGTGCCATCATGCCATCCGGCGCCGCGGGGGGTGGCGCCACGCTCCGGCGCCCGTCCGCGTCCCCACCGCGACGGCGACCGAAAGACGACATCATGCCCCAGTTCCAGAGCGGATCGGTGAACGTCGAGGTGGACGACCAGGGCTTCCTGGTCGACTTCGACCAGTGGACCGAGGCCGTGGCCGCCGCCCTGGCCGCGGACGAGGGCATCGCCGGGCTGACCGGCGACCACTGGACCGTGATCACGTTCCTGCGCGACTTCCAGGCCGAGAAGGGCACCGCGCCCATGATCCGCGTCCTGTGCAGGGGGACGGGCATGACCCTGCAGCGCATCTACGACCTGTTTCCCGGCGGGCCCGCCAAGTGCGCCTGCCGGGTGGCCGGGCTGCCCGACCCGATTCCTGCGTCTGACCGTGGAGGGACCGTCATGACCGCCGCCCGCTGCCTGTTGTCCGCCGTCGCCCTGGCCCTGGTGCTGGGGATCGCCGCGGGATGCTCCCGGGGGCCGACCCCGGACGAGCAGTTCGTCGGCCTGGCCGGCCGCTACCTGGACCGCATGCTGGCCGGGAGCCCGGAGTGGGCCACCAGCCTGGGCGACCACCGCTTCGACCGGCAGGTCAGCGATCTGTCCGCCGCCGGCTTCGCGGCCCGGCTGGCAGCTGGCGCGCGCCACCCTGGACAGCCTGGACCAGGTGGACACGACGCGGGCTGAGCCAGGTCAACCGCATCGACTGGGAGATCCTGCACGACGCCTGCGAGGGCGACGTCTTCGTCCATCACCGAGCTGCACGAGCACACCTGGAATCCCACCTGGTACAACCCGGGCGACGGCATCTACAACCTGCTGGCCCGGGAGTTCGCGCCGCCGGCCGAGCGGCTGGCCGCGGCCATCGAGCGCATCCGGCATATCCCCGCGACGGTGGCGGCGGCCCGGGAGAACCTGGACGATCCGCCGCGCCATCATGACGCAGACGGCCATCGACCGGCTGCCCGGCGTGGTCGACCTGGTGACCGTGGTCATGGACAGCCGTGCTGGAGCAGGCGCCCGAGCTGAAGGACGACCTACGCCCCGGTGCGCGCCCAGGCGGTGGCGGCCCTGGACGACTACGGCCGCTGGCTGCAGCGACGACCTGCTGCCCCGCTCGAACGGCGACTTCCGCATCGGCTGCGAGAAGTTCCGGCGCAAGCTGCACTTCGCCCTGTCCAGCGACCTGACGCCGGCCGAGATCCTGGCCGCCGCCGAGATGGACCTGCTGGACCACCCGCGACGAGATGTACCGGGTGGCGCTGCCCCTGTACGCGCAAGTACGGCCTGGGCGACCCGGAGCAGGTGCGGGACAAGAACACGGTGATCCGCGCCGTGCTGGACCGCCTGGCCGAGCAGCGGCCCGACAACGCCACCATCATGGACGACGCCCGCCACGACCTGGAGGTGGTCACGCGCCTTCGTGCGCGAGCACGACCTGGTCACCGTGCCCGACGATCCGGTCGAGGTCATCGTCATGCCCGAGCACCAGCGCGGCTACGCCGTGGCCTACTGCGACGCCCCCGGCCCCCTGGAGGAGCACGGCAAGACCTTCTACGCCATCAGCCCCACGCCGGCGTCGTGGTCGGCGGAGCGCGCCGGCACCTTCTACCGCGAGTACAACGACTGGATGCTGCAGGACCTGACCATCCACGAGGCCATGCCCGGCCACTACCTGCAGCTGGCCCACGCCAACGCCTTCCAGGCGCCCACGCCCCTGCGCGCCATCTACGGCAGCGGCACCTTCGTCGAGGGCTGGGCCACCTACGCCGAGCAGCTGATGGTGGAGGCGGGCTACGCCGGTCCCGAGCTGCACCTGCAGCAGCTGAAGATGCGCCTGCGGCTGCTGATCAACGCCATCATCGACCAGAAGATCCACTGCGAGGGGATGACCGAGGCCGAGGCCATCGAGATGATGATGGTGGAGGGCTTCCAGGAGGAGGCCGAGGCGGTGGGCAAGTGGACGCGGGCCTGCCTCAGCAGCACCCAGCTGTCCACCTACTACGTCGGCAACCTGGAGCTGAACGCCCTGCGCAAGGACGCCGAGGAGCGCGACGGCGCCCGCTTCGACCTGAAGGCCTTCCACGACCAGCTGCTGAGCTTCGGGTCGCCCGCGCCCCGGTACGTGCGGGAGCTGATGGGGCTGTAGGCCTCAGCGCTGGCAGGCGGGGCAGTACACGCTGGTCCGCCCGGCCACCGTCGTCCTGGCCAGGAGGCCGCCGCAGGCGCGGCAGGGCTGGCCCGCCCGCCCGTACACCCGCAGCTTGCGCCGGAAGTTGCCGGGCTTGCCGTAGAAGTCGGTGAAGTTCAGGAAGGTGGTGCCGCCGTGGTCGATGGCCAGGCGCAGCACCTGCTTCGCCCGGCGCAGGACCTCGCGCAGGGTGTCGTCGTCCAGGTCGGCCGCGGAGGTCGTGGGCCGCACCCCCGCCAGGAACAGGCACTCGTCCACGTAGATGTTGCCCAGACCGCTGGCCACCCCCTGGTCCAGCAGCACCGCCTTGATGGGCGCCGTGCGCGCGCCCAGGCGGCGCCGCCACTCGGGCCAGCGCACCGCCAGCATGTCCGGGCCCACGTGGGCCAGGGCCGCCGGCGCGACCGCGTCCTCCACCAGGGTCAGCCGCCCGAACTTGCGGATGTCCCGGTAGTGCACCGGCAGGCCGTCGAAGTCGAAGCTCACGTGCACGTGCTTGTCGGGCAGGTAGCCGTCCAGGATGAAGATCTGGCCGGTCATGCGCAGGTGGATCATCAGATGGGCGCGGTTGCCCGGACCGGCGGCGGGATCGTCGCCGGCGAAGCTGGCGATCATGGACTTGCCGCGGCGGTGGACGTCGGTCAGGACCTTGCCCACCAGGGCCTTGCGGGTGGCGCGCAGGGACTGGCCCAGCACGCCGGGGAACGGCGCCGTCAGCCCCGTCAGACGACGGCCGGCCAGGTTGTCGCGCAGGGCGCGGGCGACGTTCTCCACCTCGGGCAGTTCGGGCATCGCTACTGACTCCGGGCCTTCTCGATGGAGGCGTAGGCCGCGTTCACGGCGCGGATCTTCTCCTCGGCGAACTTCTTGAAATCGTCGCTCATGCCCTTGGTGGCCAGCACGTCCGGGTGGTAGTCCTTGGCCAGCTTGCGGTAGGCCTTCTTCACCTCGACGTCGCTGGCCTGGCGGGGCGACGCCCAGGGTGGCGTAGGCCGCATCCAGATTGGCCGTGGGGTTGAACATGGCCATGGCTTCGTCGTAGTCGCGGGCCGAGAGGCCCAGCTCCCGCGCCACCGAGCGGATCAGGCGCTCCTCCTCCGGGTGCAGGCTGCCGTCGGCCAGGGCCACCGAGGCCAGCAGCGAGACGATGTCCCGCATGCGCTCGGGCTGGTGCCCCAGGATCTGGCGGATCTGGCGGGCGAAGTCCTCGGCGGGGATGGTGCGAGTCGCGGGCCTGGTTGAAGATGCGCGCCGCCATGCGGCGCTCCGCCGGGGGCATGCCCAGGTTGTTGGCCAGGAAGGTGTCGAAGCGCTGCACTTCGGCGGCGGTCACGCGGCCGTCGGCCTTGGCCACCTTGGCCGCCAGGCTGATGACCGCGGTCAGGAAGGCCTGCTGGGCCTGCATCGGGTCGTAGCCGTAGGGGCGGCCGCCGACGCGTGCGCCGAAGCCGGGTCGCGGCCGCGGGCCCGCCCCGGGGTGCGCCTGCTTCCCGCCGGCGCCGTCGCCGATGTTCGAGCCGATGGCGCCCCCGATGATGGCGCCCAGCGGTCCGCCGAAGCCCCAGCCCAGCACCCCGCCGATGATGGTTCCCAACAAGCCCATGCGCTCCAGTCCTTTGCCTGGTTCCCGGCCGCTCCGCCGGACGCGGAGGGGCGCCGGCCCCCCTCCAACGCCGACCTGCGGCGAAAGTTACCGCCGCACACAGGAAATATTCAAGTGGCCCGGTCCGCCGCCGAACGAATGGGGGCGTTCAACCCCGCAGATCGCAGCCGACCGGGAGACCGGTGCAACCAGAGGACAACGACGCGATGCGCATCCTGGTCGTCGAGGACGATTTCATCAGTCGTCGCCTGCTTTGCCGCTACCTGGAGTCGTTCGGGGAGTGCGACGTGGCCGTCAACGGCAACGAAGCGCTGGCCGCCGTGCGGCACGCCCTGGACGCGGACGACCCCTACGACCTGGTGTGCCTCGACATCATGATGCCGGGCCTTTCGGGCCAGGAGACCCTGCAGGAACTACGCAAGCTGGAGGAGAGCCACGGCGCGGAGGTGCGCACCCGGGTCATCATGACCACCGCCCTGGAGGACCAGGAGTCGGTGGCCAAGGCGTTCGCCGCCCAGGCGGACGGGTACGTCACCAAGCCGGTGGACAAGCGCCGTTTCGTCGAGACCCTGAAGGAACTGGGACTGGAACCGGCACCGCAGGGCTGACCCCGCGGCGCCATCGCGACAAACGAGGGATCACGGGGTCCGCGCCGTCGTCATCGCCCCCGACGCCGGGCCGGAAGGGAGCCACCCGTGAAACGCATCCTGATCGCCGAAGACGATCTCACCTGCCGGCGCCTCTTCGCACGCGCCCTCGAATCCCTCGACGTGGAAGTCCACTTCTGCAGCGACGGCCTGCACGCCCTGGACGCCCTGCGCTGCAACGGCAACTTCGACCTGCTGATCACCGACGTGGGCATGCCGGTCCTGGACGGCCGCCAGCTCGTGACCACCGTGCTGGCGGACGAGGACCTCGACACGCTGCCCATCCTCGTGACCTCGGGCATCGTCAGCGGGCGGGACATCGCCGACCTGCTGCACGCCGGCGTGTGCGGCTTCCTGGCCAAGCCCCTGAACCTGACCGCGGTGCGCGCCGACGTGTCGGCCTGCCTGGGGGGCATCGTCTCGCCGGCGGTGTAACGCCCGGCGCGGTATGCTTGCCTCGTTCCCACGGACTTCGTAGGTTTTCCCGAGGTGCGGCGACCGGTCGACGGCCGCCGCGCCGAAGGGGGAAGCCATGCCGAAATCCATCGCGATCACGATCCTCGTTTCGACCCTCCTCTGCTCCGCCGGCCCGGCGCGGGCCGGCACCTGGCACGTCGAGCAGGACGGTTCCGGCGACTTCACCCGCATCCAGCCCGCGGTGGACGCGGCCGCATCCGGCGACACCATCCGCATCGGACCGGGCACCTACGGCCCGGACGCCGTGGACCTCGACCCCGGCTACGCCGCGAAGATCGCCGCCTTCTGGGACGATCCCCGGAACCTGGTCTTCATCGGCGCGGGGGCGGACCGCGTGAAGATCTCCGCACTCGAGCCGCCGTCCCCGGTCACCTTGACCGCGGGGATCGTCCACCTGGGGCCGGCGAAGCTGGCGGTGACGGTCCGGGGCATCGCCTTCGACGGCCTGATCAACGCGATCTATGCCGAGGGTGGCGCCGACGTCCGGGAATGCGTCTTCCGGGGGCACATCAACGCCGTGAGCATCGGCAAAGGGTCGCTGGGCCGGGTCACCGGGTGCACCTTCGCGGACATCTTCAACGCCGCCTGCCAGCTCTACTCCCTGGAGCGGGGCGAGATCATCGACTGCCGATCGGAAGGGTTCCTCAACCTCGTGGACGTGGCCGACGGCGCCGTCCGCGATTGCCGCACCACCGCGTGGGGCTTCTGCTACCTGCGCCGCGCCAGCGCGCTCGTCGCCGACAACACGTTCGCATGCAATACCGGGGCGGGCGCGTCGCCGTGCGTGACGGCCATCGAGTCGGGCAACGTCACCATCCGCGGCAACGCGCTGCACGGGGGCAACCACGCGCTGCAGGTGGACGGGGCGCTGGTCCGGGTGCGGCTGGAGGGGAACGAGATCTCGGGCCAGTCCAGCCACGGGCTGCTGCTGCGGGGGAACGCGGTGGTGGCGGGTTCGGGGAACGACATCCGGAAGGCACCGCCCTGGAACGTCTACCTGGTGCGCTGCGAGGACTACGGCGGGGACGAGCCCCAGGTCATCGACCTGGAGGACAACTACTGGGGCTACACCTCGACCTATGCCCTGGACGTCTACATCTGGGATCACGCCGACGACCCCGAGACCCTGGCGATCGTCGACTACGAGCCCT
Source organism: Candidatus Krumholzibacteriia bacterium (assembly GCA_963825035.1). Taxonomy (GTDB): domain Bacteria; phylum Krumholzibacteriota; class Krumholzibacteriia; order LZORAL124-64-63; family LZORAL124-64-63; genus JACZKN01. The sequence continues at coordinate 56,178 of CAWGRT010000020.1, forward strand.
TCGCCACGGGTTCGGTGCCGGCCGTCGCCACCGGCTGGGGGGCGCTGCGGGCGAGCCTGCGGGGAAAGCCGGTCGAGCCGGCGACGCGCGGACGCTAGACCCCCGCGAACGCAAATCCTCGAACGGCGCCATCTCCCCGGCGGCGGAGGCGGACTCCTCGGCCGCCGGCGGTTTCGGGCCTCCGGACGGCCGTTGCGGTGGCTTTCCGACCGGCCTTGCCCTATCCTGCCCGGAAAAGCGATCTTACCTGCGCACCCCGGAAAGGACTTAGCATCGCAATGACGACCCCCTTCAGGACCGCCCGGCCCGCCGGCCCCCACGCCTTCGCGGCGGAGGCCGACAGCCCGGGCGCCGGCGGCTCGCCAGCCGAGCGCGCCGATATTCCCGATCGTTACAAGTGGCGCCTGGACCGCATCTTCTCCGACTGGGCAGCCTGGGACGCCTGCTGCGCCGAGGTGGAAGCCGGCCTGCCGGCGCTGGCCGCCCTGCAGGGCACCCTCGACACGTCCGGCGCCGCCCTGCTGCACGCGGTGGCGACCATCCACGGCGCCCGGCGGAAGCTGGAGCAGGCCCTGGTCTACGCCGGCATGAAGAGCGACGAGGACACCCGCATCGGCGAGAACACGGCCCGTCGTGGTCGCGTCTCCAGCCTGGCGGTGCGCTTTGCCGAGTCGGTGTCGTGGTTCGACGCCGAGGTGCTGGCCATCCCCCCCGAGCGCCTGGCCGTCATCCTGGGCGAGGATCAGGGGCTGGCCCTGTACGAGCACTTCTTCGACGATATCCAGCGGGCCCGCGACCATACCCTGCCCGCGGAGCAGGAGTCGCTGCTGGCATCGGCCGGGCTGATGGCGCGGGGCGCCGGGCAGGTGTTCAGCGCCTTCGACAACGCGGACCTGGTCCTCCCTTCCATCACGGGCGAGGACGGCGAGCCGGTGGTCCTGACCAAGGCGCGCTACCAGAAGCTGCTCAAGGCGAAGGACCGGCGGGTGCGGGAGGACGCCTACGCGGCCTTCCTGGACGCCTACGGCGCCATGAAGAACACCCTGGCGGCCAACATGGACGCCAACGTGAAGAACCACGTCTTCTTCGCCAACGCCCGCCGCCACGACGGCACCCTGGAGGCCGCGCTGCACCCGGACGCGGTGCCGCCGACGGTCTTCCACGCGCTCATCGACACCGTGTCCGCCCACGCGGAGGTGATCCAACGCTACGCCACCCTCAAGAAGCGGGTGCTGGGCCTGGATCCGCTGCGCGAGTACGACCTGGCGGTGCCGCTGTTCCCGAAGGGCGAGTTCAAGTTCGACTACGACGAGGCCTGCGCGGTGATGCTGGAGGCGTTCCGCCCCCTGGGCCCGGACTACGTGGCCACGGTGAAGGAGGGCATCGCCGGCGGCTGGATCGACGTGCACGAGAGCGCGGGCAAGCGCAGCGGCGGCTACAGCAACGGCGTCTACGACACGCCGCCGTTCATCCTCCTGAACTGGTCGGACCAGCTGGGCGACAGCTTCACCCTGGCCCACGAGCTGGGCCACTCCATGCACAGCTTCCTGGCCGCGAAGCACCAGCCCTACGTGTACGGCGACTACCCCATCTTCACGGCCGAGGTGGCGTCCACCTTCAACGAGCTGCTGCTGATGGACCACCTGCTCAAGCAGGGCGGCGACCGCGATCGGCTGCTCTACCTGCTGGACTACCACCTCTCCCAGATCAACAACACGGTGTTCCGGCAGACCATGTTCGCCGAGTTCGAGTACCGCATCCACCGGCTGGGCGAGCAGGGCGAGACCCTGACCGCCGACGTCCTGGGCGCCCTCTACCACGAACTGCTGGCGAAGTACTGGGGTCCGGAGGTGGAGTTCGACGCGGAGCGCAGCGCCCTGACCTGGTCGCGCATCCCGCACTTCTTCTACAACTATTACGTGTACCAGTACGCCACGGCGTACTCGGCGGCGGTGGCCCTGTCGCGGCGGGTGCTGGCCGGCGGCGAGGCCGAGCGGGAACAATACCTGGACATCCTGCGTTCGGGATCGAGTCGATACCCCGTCGCGACCATCGCCCTGGGCGGGGTGGACATGGCCACGCCACGGCCCCTGGAGGACGTGGTGGCCCTGTTCGGCGAACTGATCGACCGGGTCGAGACCCTTCTGGACGGGTCCGCCGGCGCCAACCCGAAGGACGCATCATGACCGCCCGCCTTGTCTGCATCGCGAGTTGCCTCGCCGTGTGCCTCGTGGCCGCCCCCGCCGTGGCCCAGGTCACCGTCAAGGGCGAGAACGAGCCTTCGCTCCTGACCAAGCCGTACGAGTACACCAGCCAGGACGGCCAGTTCAAGGTCACCTGGCCCAGCGGCTGCGGTCAGGTGGTGCGGCGCCAGTCGGTGCCCGATCCGGACGTCGATCCCTTCGACCGCGTGGACGTCTACACCGTCTACTGCGACCAGAACGGCCAGCAGGGCCGGGGCTGCGCCGTCACCGCCATCTTCAACCTGAAAGGCAAGGACGGCGGCATGCCCGGGCCCCAGGACGTGGTCTCGCGCATGGAAGAGCACATGAAGGAACTGGGTGTGCAGGTGATCAAGCAGGCGCCCCTGGGCCGCGAGCTGCCCGACGGCAGCAAGATCGAGGGGCTGGACATCCTCGCCGCCGAACCCCATGGTGCCGGTCAGGCCTGGTTGCGCGGGCTGCTCTACGACGGCACCGTCTACCTGCTTTCGGCCTGGAACAAGCAGGGCGGTCTGTGGGACGATTCCGAGTACGTGACCTTCTTCAATTCCTTCGAACCGCTGGTCGAGTGACGTCCGCCCGGCCGGGCGAAAGGAACGGCGCCGACATGATCCCCTCGCGGCTTCGACCGGACCGGCAGGCCGCCGCGCGTGCGGCGGCCGCCGTTGTCCTGGCCTGCGCCCTGGCCGCCGTGGTCCGGGCCCAGGATCCGCCCCTGAAGGACACGGTCCAGGACGCCGTGGCCACCCGCAAGCAGACCCAGGAGCAGCAGGACGCCTGGGCCGCCGAACGCGCCGACCTGCTGGCCCGCTGGCGGGCTGCGCAGGCCAACGTCCGGTGGCTGGAGCAGCGGCGCGAGGGCGCCCGCGCCCGCGTGGACGCCACCCAGGCCCGCGTGGACGAGTTGACGCGCCGCCTGGCCGAGGCCGACCGCCTGGAGACCAGCATGCAGGACACCCTGCTGGTGCTGGTGGACCGCCTGGCCGCCGCGGTGGACCGCAGCCTGCCCTTCCTGCCCGACGAGCGCCAGGCCCGCCTGGCCTCCCTGCGCGAGGTGCTGGCCCGGCCCGACGTGGCCGCCGCCGAGAAGCTGCGCCGCGTGCTGGAGGCCCTGCAGGTGGAGGCGGGTTACGGCGGCAGCGTCGAGGTGGTGCAGCAACCGGTCACCGTGGCCGGCGACACCATCCACGCCGACGTGCTGCGCCTGGGCCGGGTGGCCCTCATGTGGCGCACCCCCGACGGCGACCGCGCCGGCGTCTACGACCCGGGCGACGCCGCCTGGCAGGAGCTGGGCGCGGGCGAGCGCCGCCGCATCGTCCTGGCCATGGAGATGGCCTCGCGCGTGCGGGCGGTGGAGGTCGTCGATCTGCCCGTCGGCCGGCTTGGGAGGGTCGCGCCGTGAGGATCCTGCCCGTTCTGGCCCTGTTGTGCCTCGTCGCCGCCCCGGCCGCCGGCCAGGACATGCGCGCGGCGGTGCAGAAGGCGGAAGGCGATCGCCTGGCGGCCCGCGCCGAGGCCCAGGCCGCCGAGCAGCGCATCGCCGCCGACCGCGATTCCCTGACCGCCGCCGTGGCCGCCCTCGAGACGCGCCAGGCCTCGCTGCAGCAGGAACTGGCCGACCTGGACGCCCGGCAGAAGTCGCTGGATGCGCAGCGCACCGACCTGGCCGACCGCTGGTCCCGCCGCGAGCTGGGCTTCCGCGAGATCAGCGGCAACGTGCGGCTGGCCGCCCGCGACCTGGAGTCGCTGCTGAAGGCCTCGCCCCTGTCGGCCACCGACCCCGGCCGCATCGACCGGGTGGGCAAGCTGCTGGACACGGGCTACTTCCCGGACATGGACGACATCGCCGGCATGGCCGACATCATGTTCGACGAGATGCGCCGCGGCGGCCAGGTGACCCTGCACGACGGGGCCTTCGTGGGCCGCGACGGCGAGCGCACCACCGGCCAGGTGCTGCAGATCGGCAAGTTCACCACCGCCTACCGCACCGACGGCGAGACCGGCTTCCTGGTCTGGTCCCCCGACGGGCGCCAACTCCACGCCCTGCCCCAGCTGCCGCCCCGCGGCGTGCGCAAGGCCATGGACCGGTACCTGGACGGCGCCTCGGCCGACGCGCCGGTGGACATCAGCGGCGGCGCGGCCCTGCGCCAGGTCGACGCATACCGTCAGCTTCGTGCGAGCAGCTGCGGCAGGGCGGACCCATCGTCTGGCCCATCCTGCTGATCGCCGTGGTGGCCCTGGGCATCGTGGTGGTCAAGGCCGTGGTGCTGCAGCGGGTGCACGGCAACACCGACCGCCTGATGGGCGAGGTGAACGAGCGCGCGGCCCGCGGCGACTGGGAGGGCTGCGAGCAGGTGGTGGCCGGCCACGCGGCCCAGAAGAACCCGGTGGTCGCGCGTGCTGCGGGCGGGCCTGGAGGCGCGCCAGGACGACCGCGAGACCCTGGAGAGCGCCCTGCAGGAGGCCATCCTGCGCGAGCTGCCGGGCATCACCAAGGGCATCGCGCTGCTGGCGGTGCTGGGCGCCGTGGCGCCGCTGCTGGGGCTGCTGGGCACGGTCACCGGCATGATCGACACCTTCCGGGTCATCACCCTGTTCGGCACCGGCGACCCGCGGCTCATGTCCGGCGGCATCAGCGAGGCGCTGGTCACCACCGAGCTCGGCCTGGCCGTGGCCATCCCCATCATGCTGCTGCACGCCTGGCTGTCGCGGCGGGCCGAGCACATCATCGGCGACATGGAGGAGAAGGCGGTGCGCCTGACCAACATCATCCAGCGCCAGAAGGCGGCCGGCTGATGGCGGCGCTGCTGGAGATCGGCGACTACCTGCGCCAGGGCGGCTGGATCATGGTGCCCGCTGGTGGCGGTGTCGGTGGTGATGTGGACGCTGATCATCGACCGGCTGCGCGCCTTCCGCGCCCTGACGGCCGGCGACCTGGACGGCCGCGGCGCCGTGGCGGCGGTGGCCGCGCGGCGACGCGGCGGCGCTGGCCGGACGCGACGGCCTGCGGGTGCGCCTGGTGCGGGATTTCCTGGCCGAGCGCTCGGGCCGGCCCGGGCTGGACCGCGAGATCCTGGGCGAGTGCGCCCTGCGCCAGCGGCGGCGCCTGAAGCGGGGCCTGACGCCCATCGCCGTGCTGGCGGCGGTGGCGCCCGCTGCTGGGCCTGCTGGGCACGGTGCTGGGCATGATCGAGACCTTCGACGTGATCGCCTTCTTCGGCACCGGCAACGCGCGCGCCCTGGCCGGCGGCATCTCGGTGGCGCTGATCACCACCCAGACCGGCCTGCTGGTGGCCATCCCGGGCCTGATCATGGCCAACCGCCTGGGCCGGCGCGCCGAGGCCCTGCGCACCAGCCTGGACGAGGCGGCCGCGGCCCTGGCCCGCCACCTGGGCGGCGGCGCGAGGAGGGCGGCATGATCGACGTGCGCAGGACCATGCGCGGCGGCGCGGGCAGCGTGGACATCAACATGGGCCCGCTCATCGACATGGTGTTCCTGCTGCTGATCTTCTTCGTGGTGACCACGTCGTTCGTGAAGGAGACGGGCATCGACGTGCAGCGCTCCACCGCGGCCACGGCCGAGACGGTGGACCGCGGCAACATCCTGCTGGGCGTGAGCGCCGACGGGCGAGATCTTCTACGACGGCCGCCGCATCGACGTGCGCAGCGTGCGCGCCCACATCGAACGCGCCCTGGCCGAGGATCCCGAGGCCGCCGTGGTGGTGGTGGCGGACAAGAACTCGGCCACCGGCGTGGTGGTGCAGGCCATGGACCAGTGCCGCCTGGCCGGCGCCAAGAGCGTGAGCCTGGCCGCCGGCCGCGAGGCCGCGCCGTGACCCTGCGGCGGATCGGCCTGCTGGTGCCCGCGGCGCGCGGGCGCCGTGCTGCTGAACCTGCTGCTGCTGTGGGCGGCCGGCCACCTCTCGCGCCAGAAGCCGGTGGTCCGCGACTACGGCCCGCCGGTGGCCGTGGACCTGGTGGCGACACCGCCCGAGGAGGCGCCGCCGCCCGCCGCGCGAGGTGGAGGAGCCGCCCCCGCCCGAGCCGCGTCCGCGGCCGCAGCTGGTGCCCGACCTGGCGGTGGCCGCGCCGTCGGAGGTGCCGTCGATCGCCGTGAAGCTGGACCTGGATCCCGAGTTGTTTGCCGACGGCCCGCCGACCGGCGCCGCTGGTGTTCGAGGCCGAGCGCCCTGGACGAGGCGCCGGCCGCGCCTGGTCCGCTCCGAGCCGCCGTATCCGTATCGCGCCCGCCAGCGCGGCATCGAGGGCGACGTGCGCGTGCGCCTGCTGGTCCGCGCCGACGGCAGCGTGGGCCGGGTGGAGATCCTCTCGGCCGACCCGCCCGGCGTCTTCGACGACACGGTGATGCAGACGGTGCCGCGCTGGACCTTCGCGCCGGGTAAGATCGGGGGGCGGGCGGTGGCGTCGTGGGTGGTCACGACGGTGCACTTCACGCTGGGGGGCGGGGGGCGGTAGGGGCGGGGCGCGGTCCGCCGGGCTTGCCGCGGGCACATCGCAACGTGTATGCTCGATGCCTATCCCGAAAGGAGCCGCCCATGTCCAGGCTCATGATCCTTGCCGCCATGCTGTTGATCGTCGCCGCACCGGCCCTGGCCCAGACCAGCGTCGATCTCCCCGTCTTCCTCGGCGCCTACGAGAGCGGCGGCATGCCGCCCGAGGAGGCGCCGGTCACCCGCACGACGACGCTGACCCTGCCGGGGAATATGGCCTCGATCGCGGCCCTGAACCTGACGGCCTCGGGCACCATGCAGCCGGGGACCGTGATCTGCGTCGATCCGCAGACGGGCATGGGCGAGGAACTGGCGTTCGCTCCCGGGTTGACGCTGTTCCTGGCCGCGCCCGCGCTCGATGCCCACTTCGTCGCCAACCTGGAGCTGCCGGCGGGCGCCTTCACGGACCTTTCCGCGCCGCTCGTGCCGCTGTTCGCGTCGCAGGACGTCACGCTCGACCAGCTGCTGGGACAGGATCTGCAGCTGGAGTGCGGGTACGCCTGGGCGTTGCCGCTGCCCTGCATGCCGTCCGGCGATGCCCACCTGGACCTGACGGACGTGCACCTGGCCGTCACCGGCACCGTGCCCGACGCCGGCGAGGCCTGGGGCGCGGTGAAGGCGCTGTACCGCGGGCATTGACGGCCCATCGCCCGCGACCGATCATGACGGGGTTCGCAACCGCGCACCCCAACCCACGGCTGACCGCCATGCGCCGCATTTCCTTACTCCTGCTGCTGGCCCTGTTCGTCGCCGGCGCCGCGTCGGCCCAGCCCGACCGTGCCCAGCGCCAGGCCGCCATCGAGTCGGACGCCGGCCTGCCCGAGCGCGCCCGCGCCGCCCTGTTCCGCGCCCGCACCGCGCGGGACGACGGGGACGACGCGGGGGCCGTCACCATCCTCCGCAAGTGGCTGGCCGGGGGCGCCGATCGGGACAACGCGCTCATGCGCTTCGAGCTGGGCGTCTCGCTGCTGGACGGCGGCCAGGCGGATTCGGCGCGGGTCGAGCTGAAGCGCGCGGTGGCGCAGGAACCCGCCTTCGCGCGGGCGTGGCTGCGGCTGGGCGAAGCTTCGTATGAGGCCGGCACGTTCACCGAGGCCGCCGACGCCTTCCAGCGCGCCTACGACCTGCTGCCCGATCCACCGGCCGACGTGCTCCACTACGCCGCGGTGTGCCGCCTGCAGGCGGGCGATGCGAAGGCGGCCTGCGACCTGCTCGAACCGCTGGTGGCCGCCGACGTGGGCGCGCCCTTCTCGTGGTACCAGGCGCTGGCGGCCGCGGCGCTGGCGGCCGATGCGCCCGCCCGCGCGCGGCCCTACCTGCGGCGGCTGGTGGCGGCGCGTCCGGACGATCGCGAGGTGTGGGACCTGGCCTGGCGCTTCGCCGCGGGCACGGACGCGTACGAAGACGCGGCGGTGCTGCTGAAGGCGGAGGGGTTCCTGGGCGCGCTGGATGCGGGCGAGCTGGACCAGCTCGGCCAGCTGTTCGCGGCCGTCGGCATTCCGCTGGAGGCCGCGCGGGCGTGGGAGCAGGCGGCGGTGCTGCGCGTGCCGGCCGAGACCGATCCCGACGATGATGCGCGCCTGGCCCGCGCCTGGCTGGCGGCGCACGAACCGGCGCGGGCGCGGGCGGTGCTGGAGGCGGCTCTGGCGGCCCGGGGCGATGACGCCTCGTTGTTCTCGCTGCTCGGCGACGTGAACCTGGCCGACCAGGACCTCGAGAGCGCGCTGTCGGCCTACGCCCAGGCGGCGGCGTTGGCACCCGGGGACGGGCGGGCGCAGCTGATGGCCGGGTGGTGCGCCTTCGACCTGGGGCGCGACGCCGAGGCGCGGCGATTCTTGACGGCCGCCGCCGGGTTCGAGGACCAGGCGGCGTCGGCGCGGAGCCTGCTTTCCCGGTTGAATAAGTGATTTTTCTGCTTGCGCTTGGCGATTGTATTCGCTATATTTACGCCATAACTTTCCTCCCGGAAATCGAGTTCCGAAATGCTCACGTCCTACGCTCCCGGCCGGTCGGCGCGCGAGGCTGATGCGGCATTGAAGGCGGCGGCCCTGGCCGAGTCTTCCGCGCGGAAGTGCGCCGTCCTGTGGTTCGGCGAGATGCTGGCGCGCGGGCTGTACCGCGCGCTGGGGTACTCTTCGATGCAGCAGTATGCGCGGATCGAACTGGGGTTCTCCGAAACGCGCATAAGCGACTTCATGCGGCTGGCGCGCAAGCTGGATGCGCTGCCGGCGGTGAAGGCGGCCTTGCCCGAGATCGGCTACAGCAAGGCGCGCGAGATCGTCGAGGTGGCCACGCCGCGCACCGAGCACACCTGGCTGGAAGCGGCGCAGACCAGCACGCGGGCCGAGCTGCGGACCAGGGTGAAGCGGGCCAAGGCGCGGAAGCCGGCGGCGGCGTTGTTCGCGGTGGAGCATGCGCCGGTCGAAGTCCCGGTGCGGATTTCGGTGGAGTTCACGCCCGAGCAGCACGCGCGGTGGGAAGCGCTGTGGGAGCAGGCGCGGAAGACCGGCGTCGCGGGCGACCGCGCCGAGGTGCTTCTAGAGGCGTTGCGAACTTTGACGTCAAGTCGAAGTGCCGCAACAGGTAACACCGAAAACTTCCGCCGGCGGAAGTCGGACCCGCCAGTCCGGATTCACATCCATAAGTGCCCCGACTGCGCCAAGGTGGAAGCGAACGGCCGCGAACTCGGCCGTGCGGACGCCGCCCGCGTCCAGTGCGACGCCACCGTCCACGAATCCGGCAAACGCTCGACTTCAACCATCCCGCCCCGCATCCGCCGTGAAGTCCTCGCCCGCGACCGCCACCGCTGCCAGTCCCCCGGCTGCGGCCGCCGCCACTTCCTGGAGATCCACCACAAGCGACCGCGGGCCCGTGGCGGCACCCACGAGCCCGCGAACCTCATCACCCTGTGCGCGGCCTGCCATCGCGTGCACCACGAGCGCTGCTGAAACGATGCCGGCCGGACCGTTCTCGCCTGACGGTCCGGCCGGCAGGGCGGCGGCGGGGTCTGCGGCCCTACTTGCCGCCGACGATGTCCACCAGCGCGTCCGCGGCGCGGGGGTCGTCGAACTGGCCGATCCAGAAGATGGCGTTCTGGCGGATCTCGGGGTCCTTCTCGTTGCGGACGATGTCCAGCATCAGGTCCAGGGCGCCCTTCTCGTCGTCCAGGCGGGTCAGGACGTGGCAGACCTGGATCTTGATGTCGCGGCTGTCGGTGCTGTCGTAGATGCCGCGCAGCTTCTCGACGGTCACGTCGCCGTTGTCCGCGGCGCTGTACAGGGCCATGGCCCGGACGTCGTCGCCCATCTTGGGGTTGGCGGCCACGGTGAACAGGGCGTCGCCGGCGCGGGGGTCGTCGCTGCGGGCCAGGACCATCAGGGCCATCTCCATCAGGTCGTCGGGCTCGTCCTGGCCGTTGATGATCTGGATGGCCAGGTCGATGCGCCGGTCGTCGTCGGACTGGGCCAGGCCCATCAGGGCGTAGGCGCGCAGTTCCGGGTCGCGCTGGGGATCGGCCACGATCTCCGCCAGCAGGTCGTAGGCGCGCTCGTCGTCCCGGCGGCCGATGGCCATCATGATCGTCTGCTGCACCTCGGGGTCCTGGGAACTGCGCATCAGCTCCACCAGGGCGTCCAGGGACCGCTCCGAGTCGTCCTGGGCCAGGCACATGATCATCACCTGCTTCAGCTCCGGGTCGGTCACCTTGGGCAGGGTTTCCAGCACCGCGTCCAGGCCTTCGTCCCCCTGCTGGCAGAGCATGAACACCGCGTTCTGGCGCAAATCGTCCGACGCCTCGGTCTTGCCGGTGGCGATGTCCTTCAGCACGGGCAGCGCCTTTTCGGGGGCCATCTGAAGAAGGGCGTGGAGGGCGGCGATGCGCATCTCCTCGTTCTCGTGGCCCTGCTTGACCACCTTGTAGACGTCGCGGGCTCCCTTGGCGTCGCCGCGGGCGGCCAGCTCGCCGGCGATGCGCACGGCCAGGGCCTCGCCCTGCTCCGCGGTGGCGGCGTCCTGGTATCGCTCGGCCTGGAGCTGCAGCAGCTTCTGGGCCTTTTTCAGCTCGGTCATCTGCTGCAGGCGGTAGCGGGCGAAGGCCTCCCAGTAGAGGGCATCGCCCACCTCGGCGGACTGCTTGGACTGCTCGCGGAACTCGGCGTAGAGGCGGGCGGCCTCCTGGTAGCGCGAGTCGTTGAGGGCCTGGCGTGCTTTGTCCAGCCGGGCGTCGGTGGCGTCGTCGGCCCGGGCCGCGACGGCGGTGCCGACGCACAGGATCAGGGCCAGGGCCAGGACGGCCGGCAGCCGCAGGGGACGGATTCGGTTCAGGGTCGTCATGTCGTCTTCCTTCCTCGTCACAGGGACCGGGGATCCACGCCGCCGGTGCCGGCCAGGCGCAGCCGGTCGACGGTGCCCTTGGTGCGGATGTCCTCGCGGATGCGGTTCACGTCGGCGCCGCAGTCGCCGGGGCGGAGGCTGGCGATGCGCGCCAGCACCAGCTCCAGGTCCTGCAGCAGGGACTTGGTCCCGGGATCGCGGCTCAGGTCCGTGTCCAGCAGGAGCCGGGTCTGGGCCAGCATGTTGCCGGCCCAGGCGGGCAGCGGCGCCATGGCGTCCGTGGAGCAGTCGGCGGTCTCCAGGTTGGTCAGCAGGGCGTCGGCCCGGCCGTACAGGTTGGCGGCGGCGAAGCGCACCACCGGCTTCACCACCGGCTTCACCACCGGCTCGATGGGCGGGCTGTCGGTGATGGGCTGCTCGGTTCCGGGGCCCGTGCCCGGCGCCGGGCCCTCGGCCACGGTCATGCCGCCGGGCCGCCCGGCGTACCGGCCGATGGCGATGCCCAGCACCAGCACCGCGGCCACCGCCAGACCCGCCTGCCACCAGGTCCAGCCCGGGCGGGCGCGCCGCACCGGACGCGCCGCCGGTTCCGACCGCGCCGCCGCGATGCGGGCCCACATGCGGCCCGCGGGGGCCGGCGGCGGGGTGTGGTGGCTGCGCTTCATCTCGTCCACCAGTTCGTCGAAGTCTCGGTCGTTCATGGCGTCGTCCTTCATCTGTCAGTCGGTGCCCGCGGCCGCGAAGCGTTCGGGGCCCGGTCCCAGGAGCAGGTCGCGCAGGCGGGCGCGGGCCCTCGAGAGGCGCGCCTTGGCCGTGCCCACGGGGGTGCCCATGGCCGCGGCGATCTCCTGGTGGGTGTAGCCTTCGAGGTCGTGCATCACGAAGACCAGGCGGTGGGTCTCGTCCAGGGTGGCCACCGCCCGGTCCAGGTGGCGGCGCAGGTCCGGATCCCGCGTCGGCGCCTCGCCCGGCAGGGCCGCCAGGTTCTCGTGGGCCGCCTCGTGGCCCTGCACGCGCTTGCGCCGGCGCAGGTGCCCCAGCACCACCGTGGTGGCGATGCGGTGCAGCCAGCCGGCCAGGGGGCCGTCGCCGCGGAAATCGGCCAGGCGGTCGAAGGCGCGGATGAAGGTGTCCTGCACCGCGTCCTCGGCCAGGGCCGCGTCGCCGGTCATGCGATAGGCCAGGCGCCAGACCCGCTCCACGTGCTGGTCGTAGAGCAGCCGCTCGGCGGCGGCGTCTCCGGCCAGGATGCGCTGGATGAGCTGGGTGTCGGTCAAGGCGGTCTCCCGGTCTGCGGTCCTCGAATTCCCCGGCGACACCCCCTTGACACGCTCCGGGCGCGAAAGGGTTGCGCGAGGGTGCGCTTTTTTCTTTACCGCGTGGGCGTGTTTGACTATAGTTTTTGGTAGCACAAAAAATTGCGCCCCTGCCGAAAGGGAGCGCCGGGAGGGGTCGGGACATGGCCGAACTGATGCAATTGAGCGCCAGCCTCGAGGATTACCTCGAGGCCATCTTCCACACGGTGGAGAAGAAGGGCGCCGCGCGGGCGAAGGACATCGTCATGCGCCTGGGCGTCCACAACTCGTCCGTGACCCAGGCGCTCAAGTCCCTGGCGGAGAAGGAACTGGTCAATTACGCGCCCTACGACACCATCACGCTGACCGATTCGGGCGAGGCCATCGCCCGCGACGTGGTCAAGCGGCACGTGACCCTGCGCAAGTTCCTGGGTTCGGTGCTGGGCCTGCCCGACCAGGAGTCCGACGAGGGCGCCTGCCGCATGGAGCACGCCATCAGCGCACCCATCCTGGACCGCATCGTCAAGTTCGTGGAGTACTTCGAGAACTGCCCGGCCAACGACATGCGCTGGGATCCCGAGGTGGGCTACTTCTGCGGGCGTCGGCAGGACCACGAAGGCACCTGCGGCCGCGAGTCCTGCGGCCACGACCTGGATCTGCACCTGCCCGACCTCAAGAAGCCGGCGGCGCGGGAGGACGTGTGATGCCCCTGACCATGGTGCGCGAGGGCACCCGGGCGGTGCTGCGGTCCATCACGAGCGGACGCCAGATGCGGGGCCGCCTGGCGGCGCTGGGCCTGCTGCCGGGCACGGAACTGGAAGTGGTCCAGAACTCGGGCAAGGGCCCGTTCATCGTGCGCGGTGCGGGGCAGCCGCATCGTGATCGGGCGCGGCATGGCCGCGCACATCGAGGTCGACTGAGTCTTCATCCGGGACCGTTCGCGGGCCCGGTTTTCTTTCGAGGTGGCGTTTAGGCATGACAAAAACGAGCCTCCGGACCGACACCCTCACGGTGGCCGTGGCGGGCAATCCCAACTCGGGCAAGACGACCATCTTCAACGCGTTGACCGGCGCGCGGCAGCACGTGGGCAACTACCCGGGCGTGACCGTGGAATGGAAGCGCGGCACCGTGCGGCGGGGCGACCTGGCACTGGACCTGGTGGACCTGCCGGGCACCTACAGCCTGACCCCCTTCTCCGAAGAGGAGCTGGTGGCCCGCGACTACCTGATCAACGTGCGCCCCGACGTGGTGGTGGACGTGGTGGACGCGGCCAACCTGGAACGCAACCTGTTCCTGACCACCGAGCTGCTGGAGATCGGCCTGCCCCTGGTGCTGGTGCTGAACATGAGCGACGTGGCCCGCGTCCCGCGGCCTGCACATCGACACCACGCGGCTGTCGCGGCGCCTGGGCGTGCCCGTGGTGACGGCCGTGGGCAACAAGGGCCTGGGCATGGACGACATCATCGAGGCGGTGGCCCACCTCACCGCCCACACGGCCAGCCTGCCCGGACCGGCCGAGGTGTGCCGCGACTCGGGGCCGGCGGCCGGCGCCCTGGCCGCGCCCGACCTCCTGGGTGCGGCGCCGCGGGTGAACTACGGCCCGGTGGCCGAGGGCGCCCTGGCCGAGCTGGCCGACATCGTGGACGACGAGCCGATGGGCCGCTGGCAGCGGGTCAAGCTGCTGGAACAGGACGCCAAGGTGCTGGACGCCCTGCCCGACGAGGCCGGCCGCCGGGCCGCCGCCGAGGTGGCCGCGCGCTTCGCCGAGGACCTGGGCGAGGACGTGGACGTGTTCCTGGCCCGCCGCCGCTACGACTTCATCGGCGACATCTGCAAGGCGGTCTGCCGCGTCCCCACCGAACGCATGACCAGCCTGTCCGACAAGATCGACCGGGTGGCCATGCACCCGGTGTGGGGCGTGCCCATCTTCCTGACCCTGATGTACGTGGTCTTCACCCTCACCTTCACCGTGGGCAACCCGCTGATGAACCTCATCGACGGCGGCTTCGCCTGGCTGGGCGGCGCGGTGGACGGCCTGTGGTCGCCGGGCAGCACCAGCGCCCTGCGCTCGCTGCTGGTGGACGGCATCATCGGCGGCGTGGGCGGGGTGATCGTGTTCCTGCCCAACATCGTGCTGCTGTTCCTGGCCATCGCCATCCTCGAGGGCACCGGCTACATGGCGCGGGCGGCCTTCGTCATGGACCGCTTCATGTCCAAGGTGGGGCTGCACGGCAAGAGCTTCATCCCGCTGTTGATCGGCTTCGGCTGCACGGTGCCGGCCATCATGGCCACGCGCACCCTGGAGACCCGGCGCGACCGGCTGATCACCATGATGGTGCTGCCGCTGATGAGCTGCGGCGCGCGGCTGCCCATCTACGCCCTGCTGATCCCCGCGTTCTTCCCGGCGCACCTGCAGGGGCCGGCCCTGTGGGTGATCTACGTGCTGGGCATCGTGTTGGCCCTGGCGGGGGCGCGGCTGCTGCGGGCCACCCTGTTCCGGGGCGAGACCACGCCCTTCGTCATGGAGCTGCCGCCGTACCGGCTGCCGACGGGCATGAGCCTGCTGGTCCAGATGTGGACCCGCGCCTGGCTGTACCTGCAGAAGGCGGGCACGGTCATCCTGGGGGCGGCGGTCATCCTGTGGTTCCTGACCTTCTATCCCAAGCCGCCGGCGGACTACGTGCCGCCCCTGGGCTTCGACTCGGCGCCGGCCGCCGCCGCCGCCGGCGGCGGAGCGCCCGCGGTGGCCTACGGGCAGATCACCGACCCGGACCAGGCCCAGGCCGCCGAGCTGGCCTACTCCATCGCCGGCCGGGTGGGGCGCCTGCTGGAGCCGGTCATCCAGCCCCTGGGCTTCGACTGGCGCATCGGCACCGCCCTGGTGGGGGCCATCGCGGCCAAGGAGGTGTTCGTGGCCCAGATGGGCATCGTCTTCGCGGTGGGGGCGGCCGACGAGACGAGCGAGCACCTCAGGCAGCGGCTGCGCGCCCGCTACAGCCCGCTGGTGGGCTTCTGCATCATGGTGTTCGCGCTGATCTCGACGCCTTGCATCGCCACCTTCGCCATCACGCGGCAGGAATCGGGCTCTTTGCGCTGGGCCCTGGCCCAGGTCTGGGGGCTGACGGCGTTGGCCTGGATCATCACCTTCCTCATCTACCAGGGCGGCACCCTGCTGGGGCTGGGCCGCGTGATGGCGGGAGGTGCGTGATGAGCTTCTCCTGGGACACCGCCGCCGTGGCCGTGATCGTGGGCGTGGCCGCCGTCTGGGCGGTGCGCGCCGCCTGGAAGGCCGGGCGCCGCAAGCAGGTCTGCTCCACGTGCGGATCGGCGGGCAGTTGTCCGCTGATCAAGGGGGCCGAGGCGCCGTGCGGGGTGCTGACTTCGCTGGAGCCGCGGACGGACGACGCGTCCGGGTCGGCCGACCGGGAGCACGAGGAGATCTCCCGCCGCTAGCTTCCGGCCACCGCTACCAGCGCCCCATCTAACCCGCATGAATCCGCCGATTTGCGTTCATCCCTAAGGCATGCCTCTTGCATTCCGAAGAAATGACGACGGACAACGCGCCGTTGTGCCCGCTCCGCGCAGGAAGGCAGAGAATCATGGCCCGCATCGACACGTTCCTGAAGATCATGAAGGAACACGGCGTTTCGGACCTCCACCTGAGCGCCAACAACGAACCGCGCCTGCGGGTCAATGGCGATCTGCAACGGGCCGAGCACCGGCAGCTCTCCGAGGACGAGCTGAAGATCATCCTCTACGAGCTGCTGAGCGACACCCAGATCGCCCAGCTCGAGGCCCAGGGTGACCTGGACTGCGCCTACACCCTGCCGGGAGTGGCGCGCTTCCGCATCAATATCTACCGCAAGCACCCGGGGCTGGCGGCCGCGTTCCGCATCATCCCCAACGAGGTGCCGACCCTGGACGAACTGGGGTTCCCCGGTGTGCTCAAGTCGATGCTCTCCCAGCGCTCGGGACTGGTTCTGGTGACCGGACCCACCAACAGCGGCAAGTCGACCACCCTGGCCGCCATGGTGGACCATCTCAACAGCACCCAGGACAAGCACATCGTCACCCTGGAGGACCCGCTGGAGTTCATCCACCCCAACCGGCGCTGCCTGGTGAACCAGCGCCAGGTGGGCGAGCACTGCCGCGACTTCGCGGGGGCCCTGCGGGCGGCCCTGCGCGAGGATCCGGACGTGATCCTGGTGGGGGAGATGCGCGACCTGGAGACCATCTCCCTGGCCCTGACCGCGGCCGAGGTGGGGCAGCTGGTGCTGGGTACGCTGCACACCAAGTCGGCGGCCCAGACCATCAGCCGCGTGACCGATCCCTTCCCCGCGAACCAGCAGGTGCAGATCCGGCACATGCTGTCGGAGGTGCTGATCGGCATCTGTTCCCAGCAACTGCTGCGGCGGGCCGACGGCCAGGGGCGGGTCGCGGCGCTGGAGATCCTCATGGGCAGCGTGGCCATCCGCAACCTGATCCGCGAGCAGAAGAGCCACCTCATCAACAACGCCATCACCACGAGTCGCAAGGAGGGCATGCAGCTGCTGGATCAGCACCTGGCGCAGCTCGTGGGCGAGGGTGTCGTGACGGCGGACGAGGCCATGCGCTTCGCCGCCGAGCCCGCGAACTTCGCCAACCGGCGGCCCGCCACGCCGCGGCCTGTCCGGGCGGGGACGTGAGGATGCCGTGAGCAAGGAACGTCGGCTCGACCAGATCCTGCTGGGCCTCGGCTACGTGACCGAGACCGAGCTGCGGTCCGCCCTGCGTCTCCAGCGGGAGCGGGGCGGGCGGCTGGGCTCCCACCTGGTGCAGGCCGGCGCCCTGGACCCGGAACAGCTGGCCGAGGCCCTGTCCCTGCAGTACGGCGTGCCCGCCTTCCACGCCGAGCGCCGGCGGGTCGACACCGACCTGGCGCGGCTTGTGCCCCGGGAGACGGTCCTGCGCACCCTGATGCTGCCGGTGGCCTTCGACCCCGGGAGCGGCGTGCTGGATCTCGTGGCCGTCGATCCGGACGATGCGGCGGCGGTGGAGGCGATCCGGCGCATCATCCGCTGCGCCGAGGCGCGGCTGTCGGTGGTGCCCGAGGCCACCTTCAACGGCCTGGTGGCGGAGACCCTGGGCCCGGCCGCTGACGACGGGGCCGCGGGCCTGTCCATCGCCCTGCCGGACCTGTTCGAGGAACGGGCACCCGCACCCGCGCCGGTGGACGACGGGGTGGACGACCGCCCCTGCGTGCTGCTGGTCAGCGGCCAGGTGTTCCTGCGCAACTTCCTGGAGCCCATCTTCGCGCGGGAGGGCTGGACGCTGGTGACGGCTGCGGACCGTGAGGAGACGGCGGCCCACCTGGCGTCGGGCCGCTGCGACCGGGTGCTGGCGGCCCCGGACCTGGCCGCGGACCTGGACGGCTGGCTCAGCCGCCGCG
Source organism: Candidatus Krumholzibacteriia bacterium (assembly GCA_963825035.1). Classification (GTDB taxonomy): domain Bacteria; phylum Krumholzibacteriota; class Krumholzibacteriia; order LZORAL124-64-63; family LZORAL124-64-63; genus JACZKN01. Next base: position 73,966 of record CAWGRT010000020.1, read on the forward strand.
AGGTGCCGGCCCCGCGGGGCGACCTGGCCCGCTTCGCCAGCGTCAGCGGCGCCCTGCTGGACAACCCCGCCCCCTATGCGGCCATGGTCGCCAGCCTGGTGCGGGCCCTGCGCCTGGGGATCGAGGCCCGCGGCGGCGACGGGCCGGGCCCCGCCTACGAACTGATGCAGAACGACGTGCGCGAGCTGGCCGAGGCGCTCGAGCTGCCGCGGCTGATCGCGGACGGCCTGCAGCTGGCGGTGTTGTTGATCGCCGCCGCGCCGGACGATGCCCACGGCATCGACTGGGACCGGACCCTGTCCGACGCCCGCTCCCTGGCGTTCGCCTGGGACGTGGCGGTGCCGCTGGAGGCCATGCGCGAACTGTTGGGCGAGCGGGTGAATCTGGCCGAGTTCGGCGCGTCGGCCCGGGAGACGGCCCTGGCGGCCCAGGCCCTGGCCGTCGTCTGGCACCACCACGCGGGTGCCGGTGCGGCGCCGGGCGCCGATCCCCAGGCCGCCCGCTCGGCCCTGCGCACCAAGAGTGGCCGGTTGGCGGCCTCCGCCGTGATCGAGACCTACCTGCGGCTGCTGGAACGCGGCGCCGGCGACCTGCACGCGGCCGCGCGCCACCAGGTGTTCGTGGTGGGCGGCCGGGGCCCGGACCTGGAGCGCTTCCGGGTCCGCCTGCGCCACCTGGGCTACCCGGTGGTGCCCGTGGCGGATCTGGAGGAGGCGGAGGCCCTGTGCCGGCGCTGCGCGCCGAGCGCGGTGTTCGTCCACGAGGCCGTGGGCGCCGCGGAACTGGCGGGTTGCCGCGCGTCGCTCGCCGGCGAGGACGCTCCCCGCCTGTACGCCCTGACCGGTACGGTCGATCCTTCGCGGGTGCTGGACCTGCTGGACCAGGGTTTCGACGAGGTCTTCGCCCTGCCCCGGGACCTGGACCTGGTGGCGGCGCGTCTGCGCAAGTCACTGCAGGCCACCGTCGAGGAGACGGCGCCGGCGGGCGGCTTCGGCGCGCCCCTGTCGGCCCTTGCCTTCACCGACCTGCTGCAGGCGTTGAGCCAGAGTCTCAAGACGGTGCGCGTGGACCTGGCCGGCCCCGCCGGGGCCACGGCGGTGCTCAACCTGGACCGGGGCCGTCTCGTGCAGGCGTCCTGCGCCGACGCCACCGGTGCCGAGGCCGTGTATGCCGTCATCGCCTGGCGGGACGAGGGCCGGTTCACGGTCACCCCCGTGGACGCGTGCCCCGAGGCGGACATCGCCGCGCCCCTGGAATCGATCCTGATGGAGGGCTGCCGCCGGCTGGACGAGAGCCTGGTCTGAGTCGCGCTTCGTCATTCCCCGAAATTGCCTACAGTTACCCGTCGCGGTGCCGAAACCGGGAGCAACGCGCAGCCTGCGCGTGGCATTGCCGGCCGTGGGGGCCGGGCCTTCGCCTGCAAAGAAAGGGACCGGGATGAGGGAGACCGCCCCGAACCTCCTCGATTCCTGCGAGAAGATCGTCGCCGCCGTCCGCACCGTGCGCGAGACCGTCAACGAGAGCTACGACGACATCATCGCGGCCATGGAGGCCATCCAGGGACAGCACGTCCTGTACGAGGAGATCTTCAAGGGCTCCAAGGACGCCATCTTCGTGCTGCACGCCGACACCGGGCTCGTGCTGCGGACCAACGCCGCCGCCTGCGAGCTGCTGGGCTACGAACGCCGGGATATGCTGGGCCGCGAGGCCATGGAGCTGCACCCGGAGAAGGACCGGGAGGCGGCCGCCGCCGTCCTGGCCGGAACCCGTCGCGAAGGCAGCCGGCGCAACGTGTCCCTGCGCATGCAGCGCAAGGACGGCTCGGTGGTGCCGGTGACCATCACCACCCACCTGGCCGACCTGGACGGCGAGGCGCACATCGTGGGCTTCGCCCGCGACGAGTCCCAGCGCGTCACCAACGAGGAGCAGCTGCGCGCCCTCAACGAGCAGCTGGGCGCCGAGGTGGCCGAGAAGAAGAACGCCGAGCAGGGGCTGCGCGAGCTGAACGAGAACCTGGAGCGCCGCGTCGCCCAGCGCACCGAGCAGATCCGCAAGACCAACGAGGAACTGGAGAAGACCATCGACCGGGCCAACCGCCTGGTCCTGGAGGCCCGCAACGCCACGCGGGCCAAGAGCGCCTTCATCGCCCACATCACCCACGAGCTGCGCACGCCCCTGAACGCGGTCATCGGCATGTCCGAGCTGCTGCTGGACATGGAGCTGGGGGCCGAGCAGCGGGAGACGGCCGGCATCGTCTCCAACAGCGCCAAGTCGCTGCTGGGCGTCATCAACGAGGTGCTGGACTTCTCGAAGATCGAGGCGGGCAAGCTGGACCTGGAGAACGTCCCGTTCGACGTGCGCGAGGCCCTGCAGGGGGTGGCCGACACCTTCGGCTACCAGGTCAAGGAGAAGGGCATCGGCTTCGTGACCGACGTGGCCGCCGAGGTGCCTGCGGTGCTGGAGGGCGACTCCGGCCGCCTGCGCCAGATCCTGGTCAACCTGGTGGGCAACGCCATCAAGTTCACGGAGCAGGGCGAGGTCGTCGTGCGCGCCCGCGTCACCGACGCCGGCCCCGACGAGACGGGCGTGCGCTTCGAGGTGGCGGACACGGGCGTGGGCATCCCCGCCGCCAAGCAGACCAAGCTCTTCGACGCCTTCACCCAGGCTGACGCCACCACCGCCCGCAACTACGGCGGCACGGGGCTGGGCCTGACCATCAGCCGCCAACTGGCCGAGGCCATGGGCGGCAGCATGGGCCTGGACAGCGTCGAGGGCAAGGGCTCGACCTTCTGGTTCACGGCCCGGTTCGGCCGTGCCTCGGGCGAGCGGCTGAAGTCGTGGAAGGCCACCGAGGGCCGCAGCGCCGCGGCCCAGTCCAAGGCCCGGCCCGGCACCGACCTGCGCATCCTCCTGGTGGAGGACAACATGGTGAACCAGAAGGTGGCCCTGGGCATGCTGGGCAAGCTGGGCTACAGCGCCGAGTGCGCCGACGCCGGCGCGGAGGCCCTGCGCATGCTGGCGGAGAAGGACTACGACCTGGTCTTCATGGACGTGCAGATGCCGGGCATGGGCGGCCTCGAGGTCACCCAGCGCCTGCGCGACGGCGACGCGGGCGACCGCAACCGCGGCGTGGCCATCATCGCCATGACGGCCCACGCCACCCGCCAGGACCGGCGCGCCTGCCTGGACGCGGGCATGAACGACTACGTGGCCAAGCCCATCAGCAGCCAGCGCATCGACGAGGCCATGACCCGCGTGCTGGTGCCGCGCCCGGCCATGGCCGGCGGCGGCGACGGCGTGGACGGCTTCCGCATGGACAAGCTGGTCGAGCGCATGGACGGGGACGTGGGCCTGGCCGCCGACATCCTCGACACCTTCCTGAGCGACACGACGAGCCGGCTGAAGGCCGTCAAGGGCGCGGCGCTGAACTACGACTTCGACTTCGTGCAGCAGGAGGCCCGCACCATCGAGGGCGGCGCCCTGAACGTGCACGCGGAGATCGTGGCCAACCTCTCGCGCGAACTGCTGCAGGCCGCCGTGGCCAAGCAGCAGGAGTACGCGGTGTCGGTGATCGGGGAGATCGAGGGGGAACTGGAGCAGATCCGGCAGGTGGTGTAGCAGCCGCCGCCCGGACGCGATACGAACGCGACGCCCGGCCTCCACGGGGAGGCCGGGCGTCCGGCGTTCCGGGACCGGCGGCCGGGTCACTTCACGAGGGCCACCTGGGTCGTCCTCAGCGTCCTGCCGACGCGGATCGTCGCCAGGTACACCCCCGAGGGCACGCCGTCGGCCCGCCAGGTGACCTCGTGGGGGCCGGCCTCCAGGCTCCCGCGGAACACCCGCGCCACCAGGGCGCCGCGCAGATCGTGCACGAGGACCTCCACCTCGCCCCGCGTGTCGACGGTGAAGGCCAGGGTGGTGGTGGGGTTGAAGGGATTCGGGCGCGCCGAGACCGGCCCGGGCGCACCCGGGAGGTCGGCCACCGCCGAGGGTCCGCCGCCGCCGGGCCCGGGGTAGACGAGCACCGCGCCGCCGGTGCCGCCCAGGGTGAAGGCGCCCACGGCGACATGGTCGGCGTCGACGGCGATGCTGTAGCCCACGAGATCGTTGGCGGCCGGGGCGCTGTAGGTGTACTGGTCGGCCTCGCCCCAGGCGCCGGCGCCGCCCTCGTCCTCGCCGAACCGGTAGACCTTGCCCGCGCCGGTGTCGTGGCCCTCGGCGCCGATCCACACCTCGCGCCCGAAGATCGCGGCCGACTGGCCGAAATAGGCCCCATTCTGCGCATCGCTCGCCGCCAGTTCGGCCACCTGCACCCAGCCGTCCGGGATCAGCGTCGGGTTCTCGAACACCCAGGCCTTGCCGCACGCGAGCAGCCCCGTGTCGTCGGTGGCGTAGCCTCCCATGACGATGGTCGACCCGTCGAGGATGACCACGTGGCCGGCGCGCTCGTTGTCCTGGGCCCCGGTGCGGAAGAGCTTGCCCGCCTGGTTCCAGGTGTTGGTGCCGTCGCGGTGGAAGACGTAGGCGCCGCCCTCGTTCTCGTAGGTGGCCTGGACCAGGTCCAGCAGTTCCGCGCCGACGACGAGCAGGTCGCCGTCGATGTCGACGCTGGTGCCGAACCCGGCGTTGGTGTCGTAGATGTCGTCCTCCAGCTCCTGGACCAGGCCCCAGGCGCCGGGCCCGCCCTGGTCGCGCCAGTAGAGGTAGGCGCGGCCGTGCTGGGCGCTGCCGGCCTTGGGCGCCGCCCACGACGATCCAGTCGCCGTCGATGGCCACGTCGTGCCCGTACTCCGCCAGGTTCTGGATGGTGGTGGGTTCGGCCAGCTTGTGGATCTCGTTCCACACGCCGGCGACGCGCTCGAAGATGTAGGCCGCGCCCTGGGAGCTGTTGGTGCCGATCGGTCGCTTCCTCGGCGCCGATCACCATGCGGTCGCCCGAGATGGCCACGGCGAAGCCGAACAGGTCGAACTCGCCGCCGTCCGAGGCGGTGAGCTTCTGCACCTGGGTCCACAGGCCGCTCACGAGTTCGAAGACGTAGACGGCGCCCTGGCCCGAGACGCCGTCGATGTCGGCGAAGGGGGCGCCCACGACCAGGGTCGTGCCCTGGAGGGCGACGTCCCAGCCGAAGTCGTCGGCCAGGGCCAGGTCGTCGCTGACGACGACGGCGGTTTCGGTGGTGGCCGCGGCGGAAGCGCTCGAGTCCCGGCACCCACTGCAGGGCCAGGGCCGCGGCCACCAGGGCGAAGATCTTGCTGTTCATGGCGTTGCTCCTTTCCGGCCGGGGCCGGGGGGTGGAACCTGTCGGTTGTCCTCTCACCCGGTAACGCCCCGTCCGCGGTCAAAGAGGATCAAAAAAGTCCGGGAAAATTTGCCGCTCCCGCTAGGGGAGCGGGTACCATGGACGCGATGTCAAGGTGTTGCGGGGTTGCGGGACTGGAGGGGCCGATGGATCCCGGGCGGTGGCGGACCGTGTCCGCACTGCTTCGCCGAACTCGTCGACCTGCCGCCGGCCGGACCGGGCCGCGCGGCTGGATGCCGTTGCGCACCGACGATCCCGGACTTGGCGGACGAAGTGGCGTCCCTTCTGACCGCCCACGACGACCCGCGACTTCCTCGGAGACGCCACCCGCCTGGGGCACCGGGACGACAATCCTGCCCGACGATCCCTTGGAGGGCGAGCTGGTGGGCCCGTACCGCATCGTCGAGCGCGTGGGCGCCGGCGGCATGGGCGTGGTCTACCGGGCGGTGCGCGCCGACGACCAGTACCGCAAGGAGGTGGCGCTGAAGCTGGTGCGCCGCGGCATGGACACCGAGCAGGTGCTGCGCCGCTTCCGCACCGAGCGTCAGATCCTGGCCAACCTCGATCATCCCAACATCGCCCGGCTGCTCGACGGCGGCGTCGCCCCCGACGGACGTCCCTACCTGGTGATGGAGTTCGTGGACGGCGATGCCCGTCGACACCTGGTGCGCGGGCCGGCGACCCGGACCTCGCGCGACCGCCTGGAGCTCTTCCTGACCGTGTGCGACGCGGTGCGGCACGCCCACCGGAACCTCGTCGTGCACCGCGACCTGAAGCCGGCCAACATCCTGGTCACCGCGGACGGGCGCGTGCAGCTGCTGGACTTCGGCGTGGCCAAGCTGCTGGACCCGGCGGCCGTGGACCTCACGCAGGCCCTGACGGCGCCCGGGATGCGCCTGCTGACGCCGCGCTACGCGTCGCCCGAGCTGCTCCGCGGCGAGCCCGCGGACACCCTGGCGGACGTCTGGTCCCTGGGCGCGATCCTCTGCGAGCTGCTGACCGGGCGGCCGGCCTTCACGCACGGAGGGTCGCGATCGCCGCGGCCCTGGCCCGGGCGCTGGACCAGGGCCCGCCTCCCCGGCCGAGCGCGGTCTCGGAGCGCTTCGGCGGACGCCTGCAAGCGGCGACCTGGACACCATCGTCCGCACGGCCCTGCCGGCCCGATCCGCAGGCTGCGCTACGGATCGGTGGAGGCCCTGGCCGAGGACGTGCGGCGTCATCTGGACCGGACTGCCCATCGCCGCCCGGCCCGGGGCGCCGCGGCTACCGGGCCGCCAAATTCATCCGGCGCAACGCCCTGGCCGTCGGCGCGGCCGACCGCGGTCTTCGCCCTGACCCTGGTGTTCGCCGTCCTGATGGCCGGCCAGGCGGCGCGCATCGGCCGGCAGGCCCGCGAGACCGCCCAGCAGCGCGACCGCGCCGAGCGGGTGACCGCGCTGCTGGTGGACATGTTCGACGTCTCCGACCCCATGCTGACCCGCGGGACCCGCGGCGACACCCTGAGCGTGCGCGACTTCCTGATCGGCAGCCAGGACGCCATGGTGGCGCGGCTGGACACGGAGCCCCTGCTGCAGGCGGACATCCTCCACATGTACGGGCGGCTGTTCGGCAACCTGGGCGAGAGCGACCGCGCCCTCGCAATTGACCACCGCGGCACTGGAGCAGCGGCGCGCGCTCCTGGGCCCGGACCACCCGGACGTGGCGCGCAGCCTGGACTACCTGGCCACCCTGCGCCAGAACCGTGGAGACTACGCCGAGGCCGAGACCCTGTTCATCGAGGCGCTGGATCTGCGGCGCCGGGTGCTGGGCGAGCACCACGCGGAGACGGCCGAGAGCTACAACAACCTGGGTGTGCTCCACGACGTGCAGGGCCAGTACGAACGGGGCCGCCCCCTGATCGAGGAGGGGCTGCGCGCTGCGCCGCCTGCCTGCTGGGCGCAGCGCCACGTGGAAGTGGCCCAGAGCCTGAACAACCTGGCGCGTGGCGATCTGGGCCACCGGCGACGTGGCCGGGGCCGACTCCCTGTTCCGCGAGGCCCTGGCCATCCGCCGCGAAGTGCTGGGCGACCGCCATCCCTACGTGGCCAACACCCTCAACAACCTGGCGCGGGTCGCTGCGGGACCAGGGCGAACTGGCAAGCTGCCGAGGCCATGTTCTCCGAGGCGCGTGTCCATCTGGGAGGAGACCCTGGGCCTCGACCACGCCAGCGTCTCGGCCGGCTACTACAACCTGGGTCTGGTGGCCGAAGGACCGGGGCGACCTGGAGCGCGCCGCGGATCTGCCTGCGCCGTTGCCTGGCGATCGACCGGGGCGCCTTGCCGCCGGACCATCCCTACATCGGCGACGGGGCCTATCGAGCTGGGCCGGGTGCTGCTGGCGGCGGGCCACCGCCGACGAGGCCGAGCCGTTGCTGCGCGAGGCCGTACGACCATCCGTGCCGCCGCGGGGCTGGACACCGCTCGAGGTGCGCGGTGCAGCTGGACCTGCTGGCGGACGCGCGGGAGGAGACGCGATGAGGCCGGCCGAGGTCACCGCACTGCTCGTCTCGGCCGAAGCGGGCGACACCGACGGCCCTCGACCGCGCGCTGCCCCTGATCTACGACGAGCTGCAGCGACCTGGCCCGCGCGGCACCTGGGCCGCGAGCGTGCCGGTCACACCCTGACGCCGACGGCCCTGGTGCACGAGGCCTACCTCAAGCTGGTGGACCAGACCTGCGTCGCCTGGCGCGGGCAGCGGCCAGTTCCTGGGGGTGGCCTCGCTGGCCATGCGGCCGCATCCTGGTCAACCACGCGCGGGACCGGAAGCGGCTCAAGCGCGGGGGCGATGCGCCGCGGCTGTCGCTGACCGAGGGTCTGGCAGGTGGCGGCGCCCGGCGCCGAGCACGACGACGATTTCGTCATCCGGCTGGACGGGTTGCTGGACCGCCTGGCCGCCTTCGACCCGCGGGCGGCCCGGGTGGTGGAGTGCCGCTTCTTCGCGGGCCTGGACGTCGACGAGAGCCGCCGCCGCCCTGGACGTGGGTCTCGGCCACCGTGAAACGGGACTGGGCCCTGGCCCGGGCCTGGTTGCGGCGGGAGCTGGCGGAGGGGTGATCGCCCGTAGCCGCAGCGCCCGGCAACGTCTAGAATGTCCTGATGCACTCCTGCCCCGCCTGCGGGGCGGACCCCGGTAGCCGCGACCGACGGGGCCGACACGACGGCGGCCACCGCCGCCACCGACCTCGACGCCACGGTCGCCGTTCCCCGGCGACCGGCCACTCCGCCCCCGTCCTCCGCCGGTCGCCAGGCCGCGGTTCGCTCCCGGCGCCATGGTCGACGACCGCTACCGCATCGTCGGCCTGCTGGGCAAGGGTGGCATGGGCGAGGTCTACCGCGATATGGCCGACGACCTGAAGCTGGGCCGGCCGGTGGCCCTGAAGTTCCTGCCCGCGGGGCTGGAGCGGAACGCGTCGCTGCTGGAGCGCTTCCTGGGCGAGGTGCGCACGGCGCGCCAGGTGACCCACGCCAACGTGTGCCGGGTGTACGACCCATCGTCCTGCTGGCGCTGTACGGCGCCTGGGCGGCCACGGGCGGAGGGAAGTGGCGGGGCCGCGCCGGGCGCTGACGCCGATTCGGCCCCCGCCACTCCCTGGTTCTGCTATGCTTCCTCCCGGCGGCGCGCACCGGCGTCCGGCCGGTTTCCGCGACCGCCGACACCGCCGACAGGGGGGAAGCCTATGAATCCATGCCAACGACTCTCCATTCTCGCGTCCATCGTCATCGTCCTGCTCGCCGCGTCGGCGTCGGCCCAGGTGCCGTACGACAGCGCGACCCTGACCAGCCTGTGCTCCGGGACCACCCCGCAGCTCACGGTCCAGCTCGACATCGTCAACACGCTGCCGAGCGAATGGACCGGGTGGGTGGTGGAGCGCACGGCGATCGGCGCGTGCGAGCCCGTGGCCACGGTCTACGGGCCCGAGGCGTTCCCGAGCGGAGCGCAGGTGTATAGTTTCGGCGATGGATCGGCCGGGGCGGGCATGGCCTACATGTACCGGATGCGGGCCGTGGACGCCGGGGGCAACCGGTACTATTTCGGCACCGCCGGGACCTTCTCGCCGGGCTACTACCAGACGGCCTTCACCACCTGCGGCGACGCCGTCGCCGTGCGGGGGAGTCTGACGTCCGGGGGGATGCCCTACGGGATCCAGGTGTGCGAAGGACAGTGCTGGCTGCCGCTGTCGTTCGTCTCGGAACTGCCGGCCGAACTGGAGCCGCTGGTGGACACCACCGCGGTGATCGAGCTGCACGGCACCCTGGCCGACGAGTTCGAGGGGTCGTACCTGGCCAGCGTCACCTCCTGGACCATCCTCGGGGACTGCGGCGTCGTGCCCACGACACCGGGCACCTGGAGCGGCCTGAAGGCGACGTACCGGTAGGTCCGATCACTCCGTCAACCGGCGCCCAGGGTCCGCGCGGGCCCTGGGCGCCTTCACGGCCGGCGTCGTCCGGGACTCTCTCCTTTCCCCGACGACTGCTCTGCGCCTAGAATCCCCGGGTCGTGCCTGCCACTCGCCGAAAGGACCCCGGCTTGGATCGTCCCGCCACCCCGCCGATCTGCCCCAACTGCGGCCTCGCCGCCGAGGGTGCCTTCTGCTCCGGCTGCGGTCAGGACAACCGTCACGGGCGGTTGCAGACGCGGGACCTGCTCGGGGAGGTTCTGCAGCACGCCACGGTCCTGGACACGACGCTGGGGCGCACCCTGGTCGGCCTGGTGAAGCAGCCGGGACGGCTGGCCGCGGAATACGTGGAGGGACGGCGGGCGCGCTACGTCAGCCCCCTGCGCCTCTTCCTGGGGGCGATCGCGCTGTTCCTGCTGGCCCATCGCCTGTCGGGGCTGTCCCTGGACGCGGGCCTGGGCATGGGAATCAACATCGAGAGCTCCGGCGACGTCGTCGACCGGGCTGCGGCGGCCCGCGCCTTCATCGCCGGCCACATGGACCTGGTGGTGGTGCTGGCTCTGCCGGTGGTCGCCCTGTTCCAGCGCTGGCTGTTCCGGGGCCGGGGCCGCAACTACGCCGAGAACGTGGTCTACCTCCTCTACCTGCAGGGGCAGCTCTTCCTCTACGGCATCGTGCTCCTGGGTCTGGGGGCGTGGCGGCCGACGGCCGTGGTGCCGGCACGGATCCTCTGCCACCTGGTCCTGCTGGGGGTGGGCAACCGCGGCTTCTACGGGACGGGGTGGCCGCGAAGCCTGCTCCTGGGTGTCGTGGGCACCATCGGGTACCTGCTGATCACCGGCCTGGCGGCGGCCCTGGTGATCGTCACGATCTTCGTGGTGCTGCGTTGAGGCGCGGGCTCGGCATCGTCGCGGCCGCTCTGCTGCTGGCGGGCTGCGGCGGCTGGACGGGGATGCGTTCATGGCCAAGCCGGCACTGACGGAATGGGACGGGCTGTTCGCCCGCCCCATTCCGTAGATCCGCCGTCCGCTACTTCTTGTACTGGTCCTTCATCCGCAGGTCCCAGGCCCCCGGCCGGTCCCGCAGGTACTTGTCGAACCACTCGACGTGCATGCGCTTGCTGGTGAGGTAGCTGGTGCGCTTGCCGATGATGCCGTGGTCCTCGCCCGGGAAGCGCACGAACGCCACCGTGCGGCCCAGCACCTTCAGCGCCGTGTACATCTGGTCCGACTCGTCCACCGGCACGTTCACGTCGGCGTCGCCGTGGACCAGCAGCAGGGGCACGGTCACGTTGTCCGCGTGGTACAGGGGCGAGTGGTCGATGTAGAACTTCGGCATCGTTCCAGGGATACTTCCCGGCCGTGGCCATGTCGCTGTAGAGGATAGCCCCACCAGCCGTCGCCCCAGTAGCTGGCCAGGTCGGAGATGCCGTAGTCGCTGATGCCCGTGGCGTAGGGGTAGTAGTCGGGGTGGTCGTGGGGCATGGACAGCAGGTACATGGTCATGAACCCGCCGTACGAGCCCGAGACCGGCGCCACCCGCGCCCCGTCCACGCCCGGCACCTTGGCCACGATGGCGCGCACGCCCTCGTTCATGTCGCGGCTGCTGAGGGTGCCCCAGTCGTTGGGGTGGGTGTCGGCGAAGGCCTGGCCGAAGCCCGTGGCGCCCCGCGGCGTGGGCACGTACACGAAGTAGCCGCGGTTGGCCATCACCGTGCTGCCCCAGTAGAAGCCGCCGGAGAAGCCGAAGACGCCGCCGTAGAAGTCCACGATCATCGGGTAGGAGCCCGCCGGGTCGTAGCCGCGCGGGTAGAACAGGAAGCCGGGGATGGTGACCCCGTCCGAGTTCACGTAGTCGAAGTCCTCGATGCGCGGCGCGCCGCTGATCCGCTGGTGGAAGTCGGGGCTGAGGCCGAACAGCCTCTCGTTGCGGTCGCGCTTCCAGTCCAGGGTGTAGACGTCGCCCGGGGACTGCAGCACGTCGCCGTAGTACACCAGCGTGGTGCCCGCGCCGCGGCTGGCGGCGAACTGGCTGCCGCCCGGCGTGCCCAGGTCGTGGGCCTCCATCCGCTTCTTGGCCGGGTCGTAGAAGTAGAGCTTCACGCGCTTGTCGTACAGGCCGCTGAACCCGATCTTCCCGCCCGGGTCCCAGAACACGATGCCGCCCCGGTTGGTCACGTACGAGCTCGTCTCGATGGTGGGCTCGAAGTCGCGGGTGGTGTTCTCCAGCCCGCCGGAGGCCAGGTCCAGGATCCAGAGGTCGGTCTGGCTGTCGTTGTGCTCGGGGTTGGCGTTGTCGTTGCCGGTGACCTGATCCATGGGCGCCGAGAACGCCACGCGCTTGCCGTCGGGGCTGAGCGCCAGCATGCCCACCGAGTAGGAGCGGAACAGGGTCACCATCCGCGCGGCGCCGGTGGCGGTGTCGATGGTCCAGATCTCCGTGCCCACGAAGGGGCGGTCGGGCAGGGTGACGCTGCGCTTCATCACCAGGAACGAGCCGTCCGGGGCCACCGCGTAGCCGTCGGGGCCGAAGGTCATGGACGTGAGCTGCCGGTGCGTCTTCGTGGCCGGCACGAAATACCAGATCTCGCTGTCGTCCCGCCAGCCGCGCCAGCGGTCCTCCAGGCCCCACATGGTCTTGTAGGGCTCGTCGCCTTCCTTGTACGGCTTGGTCTTGGTGTAGTAGATCACCTTGCCGTCAGGGGACCACTGGAACGATCCGGCGCGCTCCAGCCCGCGATCGATCGGCTCCAGCAGGCCCGTGTCCCGGTGCCACAGGTAGAGGTCGCTGTCCTTCTCGGCGGACATCTGCACCAGCAGCTGCTGTCCCGTCGGATCCCAGGCGAAGTCCTGCACGTGCCCGCCCCGGTGGTTCCAGACCTGGCGCCGCTGCTTCAGGTCCCACACCTCCAGGCGCGAGGTCCGGTCGCCCTGGTCGCCCACCCAGCCGCTGATGCTGATGGCCAGGTACGCGCCGTCGCGGGTGACGTCGGCGTTGCCGGCGCTCTCCTGGGTCCAGTAGTCGGGGAAGTCGAAGGGGTGCTGCGGGTCGGTGGTCACGCGCGGCTGCCGGTCGGTATGGGTGGTGTCGTCGCGCGCCAGGGCCACGTCCAGGGACCAGCCGGGCAGGCTGTCCTGGCCGGCGACGGCCGTCACCAGCACCAGCCGTGCGCCAGCCCTGGTCCAGGGTCACGTCGCCGCTGACCATGTCGCTGTCGGCCTTGGCCGGCGCCAGGCGCTCGCACACCTTCTCGCCGTCCACGAACAGGCGGAAGGGCGCGCGGCCGGTCACCTGCAGCTTGCCCTTCTGCCAGGCCGGGTTGTCCAGGTAGGTGGCGGCGTAGGCCAGGTTGACCGCGTCGCCGCCCGCAGCGGGCAGGGGCGCGAAGGTCGGCGCATCGGCGCGTCTCGAACGCCACCGCGCCGCCCGGCGCCAGCACCGCCGCGTCGCCCACGGCCGCCCACAGCTCCTTCACGTCCAGGGGCGGCGCGTCCAGGGCCAGGGCCACCGGCTTGACGTCCGTGCTGTCGTCCAGCACCGCCAAGGGCATGGTCACCGCGGGGGTGGTCAGCCAGGGGGTGACGGGCACGGGCGCGGGGGCGCCGATGGCGGCGCCGGCCAGCAGGGCGACGGTGAGCAGGGACAGGACGAGGCTCGTAGCGGGGCGGTGCATGACGGTCTCCCGGGCAGAGGGTTGGCGGATGCGGGGGATTGCGGACCACCGGGCATTATCAGCCCATCGTCGCGGAGGCACAAGGGCAGGCCGCCGGGTTTGCGGTTTCCGCCGGACGACCCGACTTCTGGAGGACAGGCGGCGCGTGATCCCCGGGGGCCGGCGGAGCGAGGTGTTCGTGAAGCGGATCGTCAACGACCAGGCCCTGGAATGCGTGCTGGAAGGCGTGGGCGAACCCCTCGTTCTGGTGCACGGCTCGGCCAGCGACCTGCGGACCTGGAAGGCGACCACGGCGGACCTGGCGCGCGACCACCGGGTGGTCGCCTACAGCCGACGCTACCACTGGCCCAACGCCCCGATCCCGGCCGGCGGCGATTACGACATGGCCGAGCACGTGGACGATCTGCAGGCCCTGATCGAGGGGCTCGACGCCGGGCCGGTGCACCTGGTGGGCCATTCCTACGGGGCGTACCTGGCCCTGCTGCTGGCCATCCGGGCGCCGGGGCTGGTGCGCTCGCTGGTGCTGACCGAGCCGCCGGTCATCCCCCTCTTCGTGGACAGCGAGCCCCGGGTCGGCCAGGTGCTGAAGCTGGCGTTGACCCGGCCGCGCACGCTGCTGGCCATCCTGCGCTTCTGGGGGCGGGGCCTGCGGCCGGCGCAGGCGGCCGCCCGGCGCGGCGATGCGGAGACGGCCGTGCGGCAGTTCGGGCGCTCGGTGCGGGGCGGGCCGGGTGCGCCGCAAGCTGTCGCCCGAGCGATACGAGCAGGCCGCCGCCAACGCCATCGCCGCCGAGTTCCTGGGCTCGGGCCTGCCGCCGGTGGCCGACGACGCCGTGCGCGGCATCGCCGCACCGGTCCTGCTGGTGCGCGGCGCCGAGAGCCCCGCCCTGTTCGGCTACATCCTGGACCGCCTCCAGGAGCTGCTGCCGCACGCGCGGCGCGTCACCATCCCCGGCGCGTCGCACATCGTCCACGAGGACAACCCGGAGGCCTACCTGGCGGCGGTGCGGGGATTCCTGGAGCACCTGTCGCCTCAGCCGTCGTAAGCCTTGCGCAGGGCCGGCATGTCCAGCTTGATCATCGTCATCATGGCGCCCATCACGCGGTCGGCCTGGGCCGCGTCCGCGTGCGCCAGCAACTCGCTCATCTCCGCGGGCACCACCTGCCAGGACAGGCCGAAGCGGTCGGTCAGCCAGCCGCACTGGACCGGCTCGCCGCCGACCAGGAGCTTGCCCCACATGGCGTCGACTTCGTCCTGGTCCCGGCAGGTGAGCACCAGGGAGAACGCCGGCGTGAACTTGAACTCCGGCCCGCCGTTGAGCGCCATGAACTCCTGGCCGGCCATGGCGAAGTGCATCACCAGGACGCCACCGGGCTCGCCCGGTACGCTCTGGGGGCGGCGCATGACGCCGGTGATCTCGACGTCGTCGAAGACGGTGCGGTAGAACGCGACCGCCTCCTCGGCCTGCCCGTCGAACCAGAGGCAGGGCTTGATCGTGGCGTGTGCGCGGCTCATGGGCGACCTCCCGCTTCGACGTGGCGCGCGAAGCTGTCCAGGATGGCCTGCCAGCCCTGCCGCTGCTGGTCGGCGGAGTGGGTGTCCTCGGCGTCGAAGGTCACGGTCACGCGGACGCCGTCCGGCTGCTGGGCGAAGGTGATCTCGGCGTTGCGGTCGCCGAACGAGTACTCGATCCGTTCGTGTTCCACGATCTCGGTGTAGGTCCCGGCGAAATCGAAGCCCATGCTGCCGTCCTTCGCCTCCATCCGCGAGGTGAAGGTGCCGCCCACGCGCAGGTCCACGGTGGCGGCGGTGGTGTGCCAGTCGTCGGACGCGGCGTTCCACTGGACGATGTCCTCGGGCGTGGTGTAGGCCCGCCACACCTCGGCGACGGGCGCGGCGACGGTGGTCTCGACGGTGATCTTCACGGTGTCTCCCTTCCGCCGTCAGGCGTTGCTTTCGCCGCAGCTGGCGGGGTCCGGTTCCAGCATGCTGAGGCGGTTGCCCTCGGTGTCGACGAAGGCCACGTAGAGGCCGACGCCGGGGATCTCCATGGGCTCGCCCAGCACGCGGCCGCCGGCCTCGTCCACGCGCTTCATGGCCTTGCCGATGTTCTGGACGGCGACCACCACCGAGGGCCCGTCGTCCGGCATGTCGGTGCGACGCCCGTAGAAGCCGCCGTTGATGGCGCCGGGCTTCAGCGGCCCGCGCTCGCCTGACTCGGTGGTCCGGGCCAGGATGTAGTGGCCCATCTCCTCGCCCAGCTGCTCGGTGTTCCAGCCGAAGGCGTCCTGGTAGAAACGGGTGATGCGGCCGCGATCGTCGCAGGGCATCTCGAAGTGGACGACGGGATCCATGGTCGGCCCCTTTCGTGGGCGGTGAACCGGCG
Organism: Candidatus Krumholzibacteriia bacterium; assembly: GCA_963825035.1. GTDB lineage: Bacteria > Krumholzibacteriota > Krumholzibacteriia > LZORAL124-64-63 > LZORAL124-64-63 > JACZKN01. The sequence continues at coordinate 89,763 of CAWGRT010000020.1, forward strand.
CGCGGCCGGATGATCGGGTAAGCGGACTGAAGATGTCCTGTCTCAAGATCGGGCGGAACGGCTGGATCTTCAATGATGGAACGTCCAGCAGTTGTTGCGCATCGTCCAGCGGCATTGTCTGGACGCCAATTGTCCGGTATCATGGCCGCATGGAACCGGACGCCTCCATCGCCCCCTTCGCCCTGGACGACGCCGGCCTGGGCGAGGCCCTGCACCTGCTGCAGTTGAAGGGCGTGTTCTACACGCGCTCGGAGCTGACAGCGCCCTGGGGCCTGGAACTGCCCCTGATCCCGGACAGCCTCATGTTCCACGTCGTCACCGCGGGCGAGGCGCGCGTCGAGGTGCCCGGAGCCGCGCCGGTGATCCTGCGTGCCGGCGACATGGCCGTGGTGCCCCACGGCGGCGGGCATCGGCTGCTGAGCGGGCCCGGGGCGCCGGTGGTCCTGCGTTTCGACCAGCCCCACCGCAGGTTGGGCGAACGCTACGAGGTGCTGCACCACGGCGGCGGCGGCGCGGCGGCGGACATGGTCTGCGGCGCCGTCCGCTACGACCACCCCGCCACGCGGCGCCTGGTGGCCGCCCTGCCGCCGATCATCCGCGTGGAGGCCGGTTCGTCCCCGCGCTTCGACTGGATGCAGAGCACCCTGGGCCTGATGGCCGCCGAGGCCGACGACCTGCGCCCCGGCGGCGAGATCGTCATCACCCGCTTGTGCGACGTGCTGGTGGTCCTGGCCATCCGGTCCTGGCTGGACACGGCGCCCGCGGCCCGCACGGGCTGGCTGGGGGCGTTGCAGGATCCGCGGATCGGTCCGGCCATCCTGCAGGTGCACCATGACCCGGGGCGCGCCTGGAGCGTGTCGTCCCTGGCCGCCGAGGCCGCCATGAGCCGCTCCGCCTTTGCCGCGCGCTTCCGCGAACTGGTGGGCGAGCCGCCCCTGCAGTACGTCACCCGCTGGCGCATGCAGCTGGCGGAGAAGGCGTTGCGCGAGGACGGCGTACCCCTGGGCGAGCTGGCCCTGGCCTCGGGCTACCGCTCGGAGGCCGCCTTCAGCCGGGCCTTCAAGCACTGGGTGGGGCGGCCGCCGGGGGCGGTGCGGCGGTCCCGCTGAAGCGCATGTATCGTTGGTGGAGGCGCCGTCGGATCGGAGCGCCGGAAACCCGGGGGACGTGTGGAGGATGTCATGAAAACGACCATCGCTTTGGCCCTGGTCGGGCTGCTGCTGGCGGCTGCGCCGGCGGTGCGCGCGGCCGACGCCTCGTTCGACCTGAAGCTGCCCTGCAAGGTGCTGAGCTACGCGCCGGTGAAGGACGGCGGCTCCTGGGACGGCCAGCTGGTCGGTGCCGACGGCACCCTGCTGGACTTCTCCTGGGACGGCGCCACCCGCGCGGTGGCCTCCGACGCGGAAGCGGGGCCGCGGCGGGTCTACCTGGGCGCGAAGCACTGGACCGACGAGGGCGCCGCGCCGCTCGCGGTGGGTTCGCGCGCCGAGACCCGGTTCATCGAGGCCCTGCAGGGCTGGGTGGACACCATCATCCCGGTGGACGACCAGGCCGACGTCTACTCCGCCGTGCTGGGCCCCAACGGCCTGGACCAGGCGGCCTGGAAGGAGGCCGTGGCGGGCCGGTCGGCCGACGAGATCCGCGCCCTGCGCGTCGAGCGGCTGGTGCGGTTCCTGGAGGACCAGCAGAAGGCGTACTCGGAGCGTTGAGGTCCGCGGGAGGCGCCCCTGGGAGGGCGGCCGGCGTCAGCCCAGCAGCGCCGCCAGGGCGGGCACCCGCTTGGCGATGTCCACCGCCACCTGGCCCATGCCGATGATCTGGTCCCGCAGGTCGGCCTGGGCCAGGTTGACGCGGGAGGCCTCCTTGACCACGGTGATCAGCGCGTCGTAGGTGCGCACGTCCGTGGTGTCGGGGGTGATGGCGTCGATCTCCTCGCGCGACAGTCCCATCAACTCGTCGATCTCGGCCTTGTACTTGCCGCGGAAGGCGTCGTCGGCCTTCTGCAGCGACGCGCGCACGCGGCGGCGGAAAAGGGCGCGGCGTTCGGCCCGGGTCATGCTCATGGCTGCAAACCTCCATCGCCGGGGTCGCCGGCGGGCTCGTTGGTCAAGGCGCGGATCTTCGCGGGCAAGCCGTCCAGGTTGGCGCCCTGGTCGCGCAGGCGCTGCAGGCGGTCCTGGACGTCGCCCACCTTGCTGTCCAGGTCGCGGGCGGCCTGCAGGGCCGTGTCGAGGCGGCCCGAAAGGTGGGCCAGGTCCGTGGCCACCCGCTGCCGGTAGTCGTCCAGGCCCACGTCGCGCAGCACCTGGGCCTGGGCGTCGTGCACCTTGACGATGGAGGCCAGGTGGCCGGTCACCACGGCGTTGGCCGTCTGCAGTTGCTGGAACGCCTGGTCGATGCCCAGCAGCACCGAGTCGCGCTGGGCCTCCAGGGGCGACCGCAGTTCCCGGCGGAACGCGTCGATCTGGGCGGTCACTTCCTCGGTATAGATCACCAGCACGTCCAGGGGGTCCAGCCCGTCTGTGGCGTGCCGGCCAGGGCCGCCTCGAAGTCGCCCACCAGGCCGAGGTCGTCGACGGTCTGCTCGATGATGTAGGGCCGGTAGACGTCATCCACGAAGCGGTCGACGTCCGCCAGCAGGTGATCGAAGTAGAGCACCGCCAGGTTGTGGTTGGCGGCGTGGACGGTTTCCAGGTCGCGGCCGACGGTGGCCGAGAGCTCGATGGATTCCTTGGGTGCCGTGGCGCAGCCGGCGGCCAGGATCAGGATGGCCGGCAGCAGGGCGCGGCGGACGTGCTGTCACGGGACTAACCTCCGGGCGAAAAGGACGGGTGCGGTGGCTCGCCGGATGGCGAAACCGGTATCCCCCACCGTTTCTAGCACGACCCCAGCGGTGCCGCGCACCGGAAACGCCGCCTGTCTTGACGTCCCGGCGCCGCGGCGCTAATCTGCGGCCAACCGCCACGGAGGGAGAACGCCATGGCCACCGTCCACTTCGCCACCAACCGCAATCCCGAGGCCGGCGACCCGCCCACGAAATACGGCAAGAGCTTCCATCCCCGAGGTGCGGACTACCTGCGCTTCGGCTGGGCCACCGTCGTCGGCAAGAAGGTGACGGTGAAGACCGCGCCCGAGAAGATGGAGGTGCCCGAGGGCCAGGAGCAGCTCCTGGGCAGCGCCGCCGTCTTCAAGGAGCTGCACGACGCCATGCTGGCCGGGCGCGACACCATCGTCTACATCCACGGCTACAACGTGGACTTCGACGAGGCCGCCAGGGCCGCGGTGTGCCTGCAGCGGCGGTACGGGGGTGGCAAGTGCAACGTGGTGATGTTCACCTGGCCGTCGGATGGTTCGCTGCTGCCCATCATGGCCTACAAGAGCGACCGGGCGGATGCCCGCGCCTCGGCCGTGGGCTTCGCCCGTGGGTTGCAGAAGCTGGTGGACCTGCTGAAGGACATCCGGCGCGACCCGGACCGGGTGTGCGGTGGGCGGATCCATCTCGTGTGCCACAGCATGGGCAACTACGTGCTGCGTTGCGGGTTGCAGGAGGTGCGCAAGTGGGGCGGACTGCCCCGGGTCTTCGACCAGATCCTGCTCTTCGCCGCCGACGAGGACTACGACAGCTTCGAGTTCGAGCACAAGCTGGCCCTGCTGCCGGAACTGGGTCAGGCGGTGACCGTCTACTTCAACGCCGGCGACGTGGCCCTGTTCACCTCCGACCACACCAAGGGCAACCCGGCGCGCCTGGGTTCGCGGGGGCCGCGCAAGCCCCTGGAGTTGCCGGGCACCGTGTACCTGGTGGACGGCTCGAAGATCATCGGCGGCGCCGTGGAGCACTCCTACTACCTGAATGACGCCCGGGTCATCAAGGACGCCGACGCGCTGCTGCGGGGCCGCGGGCCGGACATCCGGGAGACGCGCCGGTACGTGCCGGCGGCCAACAAGTACGAACTGAAACGCTAGCGGGCCCTAGAACCCCTCCGGATGATGGTCCTGCCACCCCGTGGCGTCCTGGTAGAACTTCGCCAGTGCCAGCACCGTGGCCTCGTCGTCCAGCTGACCCACGAAGCTGATGGAGTGGGGCCGATTCGGCTCGATGAACCCGTTGGGCACCACCACCTGCGGGTGGCCCGTCAGGTTGGTCACCAGCAGGTTGGCCCCGCCGAAGGACGGCGTCACGTACACGTCCACCCGCCGGAACAGGTCGGCCATCATCTGCATGAGCAGGGTGCGCTGCCGGTTGGCCTGGATGTACTCCACCGCCGGGATGAACTGGGCGGCCCGGAAGGTGTTGGGCCAGGCGTCCTTGCCCTGGCGCACGAGCAGGTCGTCGCGCCCGGTCAGCACCAGCTCCTGGAACGCCGCGCCCGCCTCGGCCGAGAGGATGATGGCCAGGCTGTAGACGTCGATCCCCATGGTCTCGAGGTCGAAGTTCACCGGCACCAGCTCCACGCCCAGGTCGCGCAGGGTCTGCAGGGCGGTCGGCGTTCAGGGCCGAGTCGGGGCCGCCTTCGGCGAAGGCGTCTTCCAGGTAGCCTACGCGCACCTGCGCCGGGTCGAAGTCCGGCCGGTAGGAGAAGGGCATGTCCCGGGTGGTGGGGTCGGCCCGATCGGCGCCGCGGATGGCGTCGAAGACCAGCGCGCAGTCCTCCACGTTGCGGGCGATGGCCCCGATCTTGTCCATGCTCCAGCTCAGGGCCATGGCGCCGGCGCGGCTGACGCGCCCGAAGGTGGGCCGCAGGCCCGTCACCCCGCAGCGGGTGCTGGGCGAGACGATGCTGCCCCAGGTCTCGGTGCCGATGGCGAAGGGCACCAGCCCCGCCGCCACCGCCGACGCCGAACCCGCCGACGAGCCGCTGGACCCCTGCTCCAGGTTCCAGGGATTGCGGGTCATGCCGCCGTACCACACGTCGCCCATGGCCAGGGCGCCCATGCTGAGCTTGGCCACCAGCACGGCGCCGGCCGCGTCCAGCTTCGTGATGACCGTGGCGGTCTCGTCCAGTTCCTGGTCCGCGTAGGGGGCGGCGCCCCAGGTGGTCCGGTAGCCGGCCACCGCCAGCAGGTCCTTGGCGCCGTAGGGGATGCCGTGCAGGGGGCCCAGGTCCGTGCCCTGGTCCAGCAGGTCGTCCAGCTGGGCGGCCCGGGCCAGGGCGCGGTCGGGGGTCGGGGTGATGACGCAGTGCAGCTCGGGGTCGTAGCGGCGCAGGCGGTCCAGGGCCAGCCGGGTCAGCTCGACGCAGCTCACCTGCCGCGTGCGGATCAGGGCGCCCAGCTGCTCGATCGAGTACCAGGCCAGGTCGTCCAGGTCGGCGGGGCGGGTGACCTGGCCGGGATCGCTCCAGCGGGCGGGGCCCCGGTCCAGGCGGGAGGCCAGGGAGTCGGCGTCCAGCACCGCCAGGGGCTCGAACTCCAGGGCCGGCGGCACCGCGTTCTCCAGCTGGTGGGCCCGCAGGTCCCGGTAGGCGGAGCGGGCGTCGTCCAGGTCGCCGAGCATCAGGTCGCGCTCGTCCTGGGCCAAGGGCATGGCCAGCAGTTCCTCGGCGCCCTCCACGGGCCGGACGCCCACGGGCTGGCCGTCGACGACCTTGTCGCCGCAGCCGGCGACGACGCAGAGCAGGGAGATGAACAGGCAGGCGGACAGGAAAGACGCGACGCGGCGCACGCTCATGGGGGATGCCTCCGGTTGAAGTCCGGAAGTCAGGATCCACCACGGCGGGCGCCGCGTCAACCGCGTCGGCTACTCGTAGCGCAAGGCGTCGATGGGGCTGAGCGCCGCCGCCTTGCGCGCCGGCCAGAAGCCGAAGAACACGCCGACGGTGGCCGAGAAGCCCAGGGCCACGCCCACGGTGGTGGCGTCGATGACCGTGGGCCAGCCGGTGAGCTGCCCCACCACCCAGCTGCCGGCGTAGCCCAGGCCCACGCCCAGGGCGCCGCCCAGCAGGGAGAGCACCACCGCCTCGACCAGGAACTGGGTCAGCACGTCGGCCGGCCGCGCGCCGATGGCCATGCGGATGCCGATCTCCCGGGTGCGCTCGGTCACCGACACCAGCATGATGTTCATGATGCCGATGCCGCCCACCAGCAGCGAGATGCCGGCGATGGCCGCCAGCAGCATGGTCATGACCTCGGTGGTGCCGGTGGCCGCCTCGGCCAGGTCGGCCTGGTTGCGCACCGTGAAGTCGTCCTCCTCCCACTCGCCCAGCTTGTGGCTCTCGCGCATGATGGCCTTGGCCTCGTCCATGGCCGCGTCCACGTCCGCCGGCGACCAGGCCGAGCCCAGGATCTGGGCGATGAACTGGTGGCCGGCCAGCCGCTCGTGGATGGTGGTGTACGGGGCGATGACCATGTCGTCCTGGTCGCTGCCGTCGGCGGTCTGGCCCTTGCGCGCCAGCACGCCGATCACCTTGAAGGGCACGCCGCGCAGGATGACCTCCTGCCCCACCGGGTCCTGCCCGGGGAACAGGTTGTCGGCCACGGTCGCCGCCCAGCAGGCACACCTTGCGGCGGGCGCGCACGTCCTTCTGGTCGAAGAACTGGCCCGGCCGAGACGTTCCAGTCGCGGATCTGCTGGTAGCTGGTGTCCACGCCGTAGATGGGCGCGCGCCAGTTGTTGCCGCCGCCGCGGATCCGCGAGAAGGTCATGACCACGGGCGTGACCTCGGACAGCAGGAGCGATTCGCGCTTCAGCTTGTCGGCGTCCTCGACGGTCAGGCGGTTGAAGCTGCCGGCGCCCCGGCTGACGCCGCCGCTGGAGCTGGTGCCGGGGGTGATCACCACCATGTTGGTGCCCAGGTTGCGGATGCTCTGCTCGATGCGCGACTTGGCGCCGTGGCCGATGGCCACCATGACGATGACCGCGCCCACGCCGATGATGATGCCCAGGGCCGTCAGGGTGCTGCGCATCTTGGTGCGCGCGATGCTGCGCAGGGCGATGCGGATCAGCTTGTCGGGCCTCATGCCGCACCTCCGTGCGTGAGATCGAGGGCGACCAGGTCCGCGGCCGCGTCGCCGCGGTCGGCCACCGGCTGGTCGCTGATGACGACGCCGTCGCGCAGCTCGACCCGCCGCCGGGCGTAGCGGGCGATGTCCTCCTCGTGGGTGACCATGACCACGGTCAGCCCCTGGTCGTTCAGCTCCTGGAACAGGGCCAGCACCTCGATGCTGGTGCGGGTGTCCAGGTTGCCCGTGGGCTCGTCCGCCAGCAGCAGGGCCGGCTCGGTGACCAGGGCCCGGGCGATGGCCACCCGCTGCTGCTGGCCGCCGGACAGCTCGTTGGGCAGGTGGCTGGCCCGGTCGCCCAGGCCGACCGTCGCCAGGGCCTGCCGCGCCGCGCTCGCCGACGCTGACGCGGCGGCCGCTGCGGTCGTACAGCAGGGGCAGCTCGACGTTCTCCTGGGCGCTGGTGCGGGCCAGCAGGTTGAAGCCCTGGAAGACGAAGCCGATGCGCTGGTTGCGGATGTCCGCCAGCCGGTTGCGGTCCAGGTTGTCCACCCGCTGCGCCGTCCAGCTCGTAGACGCCGTGCGGTGGGCGTGTCCAGGCAGCCGATCACGTTCATCAGGGTCGACTTGCCCGAGCCCGAGGCGCCCATGATGGCCACCATCTCGCCCTCGTCCGACGGTCAGGTCGACCCCCGCCAGGGCGTGCACCTCGGTGGCGCCCATGACGTAGGTCTTGGTCACGCCGTCGATGCGGATGACGTTGCGCGCGGTCACGGCCGGCCCCCTAGAATCCGCCCGGCCGCGGGGGGCCGTGGCTGGTTCTGCTGCTGCTGGAAGGGCGAGCTGGCGGCCTCGGCCGCGCTGCTGGCCACGCCCGCGATCACCTGGGTGCCCACCTCGAGGCTGCGGCCGCGGATCTCGGTGTCGGTGCCGTCGCTGATGCCGGTGCGCACCATGATCAGCTGCAGCTTGCCGTCCGCGCCCACGGTCCACAGCATGCCGCGGTCGGCGGGCATGCCGCCGTTCTGGCCGCCCGCGCCGCCGAACATGGCGCCGCCCTGGCGCCCGCCCTGGGCGGCCCGCGGCCGCGCGGCCTGTCCCGAGCTGTCGCCCTGGCCGCCCTGGCTGCCGGCGGCGGCCTGCTGCCGCGCCTCGCGTTCGGCGCGCAGCTTGGCGAAGGCGGCCTGCATGGTCTCCTGGTCGGGCCGGTAGCGCAGGGCCGCGTTGGGCACGTAGAACACGTCCTGGGCCTGGTCGACGATGAAGTCGACGGTGGCCGTCATGCCCGGCAGCAGGCGCCCGTCCTGGTTCTCCACCGCCACCACCGCGATGTAGTTGACCACGTTCTCCTCCACCACCGACTGCAGGCGCACCTGGCGCACCACGCCGTCGAAGGTGTCGTCGGGATAGGCCTGCACCGTGAAGCGCACCGGCAGGCCCTCGTGGATCTGGCCGATGTCGCTCTCGTCCACCGAGACGAGGATCTGCATGTGGGCCAGGTCGCCGGCGATCTGGAACATCTCGGGCGCCGAGAAGGAAGCCTGCACCGTCTGGCCCGGATCCACCGAACGGTTCACCACGATGCCGGCGATGGGCGCGGTGATGGTGGCGTAGCCCAGGTTGCGCTCGGCCCGGCCCAGGTCGATGCGGGCGGCGGCGACGCTGGCCTTGGCCACATCCAGGTTGTACTGGGCGGTGTTGAAGTCGCTTTCGGCGATCATGTTCTCGTCGTAGAGGGCGCTCAGGCGCTTGAACTCGCGCTGGTTCTGCCGGAGGTCGGCGTCGGCGCGCTGCACCTGGGTGCGGGCCGAGGCCACCGCCGAGGCCAGCAGGGTGGTGTCGACGCGGGCGATCACCTGGCCGGCGGTGACGCGGTCGTTGAAGTCCACATCCACCTGCTCGACGATGCCGCTGACCTGGGTGCCCACCTGGACCGTGGTCACCGGTTCCAGGTTGCCGGTGGCCGAGACCACGGCCGCCAGGTCGCCCTTGGCGATCTCCACGAAACGGTAGTTGACCGCGGCGCCGCTCGCCGTTCCCGCGCACGCGCCAGACCACGGCGCCGGCCACGACCACCACCAGCAGCACGATCAGGATCTTCTTCATCGGAGGCACTCCGTTCGGAGGGTTGTCGGGGGTTCAGGTTGACGTCACGCCCATCCGAACGCGCGGGCGGGCGGTTGCCAGCGGCGGGAGTTTGCCGCGGCTCGCCCCGTATGTGCTAAGATCAGACGCGAAGAGAGGGTCCGCGAGGGGTATCTTGGGGTGGCGGTGTGATGATGATCCAGTTGGCTGCGTTATGCCTGCGGGAGGGAGATCCGGCAGGCCGCCGATCCGCCGGGGGGCGGCGGCGGCCGCCTCGGGCTCGGCGATCCGGACGCCAATCTGGTGGCACGGTTCCAGCTCGATCCCGAGGGCGAGGCCGGGCGGCGGGCCGCGTCCCGCCTGCTGGCCCGTTATCGGCCCCAGGTGCTGGCCTGGTGCTGGCGGATGCTGGGCGAGCGGGAGGCGGCCCTGGACCTGGCCCAGGAGGTGCTGCTGAGCGCCTGGCGCCATCTGCCCGAGTACCGCGACGACGATCGCTTCGGCGCCTGGCTCTTCACCATCGCCCGCAACCGGTGCCTCAGCGAACTGCGTCGCCGCCGGGTGCCCCTGGCCGAGGCCGCCGTCCTGGACCTGGTCGCCGACGGCAGCCCGGGACCGGACGAGGCCCTCGAACGGCGCCTGGCGGCCCAGGATCTGCTGGCGCTGGTGTCCGCCACCCTCGACCAGCAGGAACAGGACGCGCTGATGCTCCGTTGCTGGGAGGGCTTGCCGGTGGACGTGATCACCCGGCGCCTGGGCCTGACCGAGGCCTCCGGCGCCCGCGCCGTCCTGCAGCGCGCTCGGCGCAAATTGCGGGCTGCCCTGGAGTCCCGGCGCCAGGCAGCACAAGGAGGTGCCGGCTGATGACCCGCTGTTTCGAGCCCCGCGAGATCGCGGCCGCCCTGGATCTGCCCGAAGGAGACCCCGGACGCCGCCATCTGGCCGATTGTCCCCGTTGCCGCAGTCTGGCCCTGGCCTTTGCCGAATTCATGGAGGCTCCGCCCGAGCGGGAGCCGGAGTTCGACCGCACCGACGACGAGCTCAGGCTGCGCCTGGCGCGGGCCTTCGGCCCCCCGGCGCCGGCGGCCGTGCCGCGCCGCCGGATGCTGCCACCCCGCTCGGTGTGGGTGGCGACGGCGGCGGTGGCGGCCACCATGGCCGTGGTGCTGCTGTCGGGCGACCTGGACCGGCTCGGGGCCGACCGGCTGCCCGTGCCCGGCGGGACCCTGCGCGGCGGGGACCAGGCCACCGGCCTGGCGGCGGTGCGGCAGGACGCCGGCCTCATCCTGCGCTGGGAACGGGATCCGGCGGCCGACCAGGCGGTGCTGGTGTTCTACGACGCGCACATGCACGAGCTGGGACGCCGCACCACCGATGCCCCCGGCCTGACCGTCCCGGCCGGCCAGCCGCTGGCGGCGGCGGCCTACTGCCAGCTCCTGTTCGTGGCCGCGGGCGACACCGTGTCGCGCAGCGCCATCGTCGCCCCCCGTCCGGCGCGGGAGTGACGGATGCGGCGGGGGACGGCAGCGGTCGTCCTGGCGGCGGCCTTGGCCGCCCTCCCCGTCGCTCTTCCGGCCGCCGAGCGCCCGGCACCCACCGGTGACGCCCTCATCGATTCCCTCATGACCTGGCACGCCGCCGGCCGCCCCGACCTGGTGGACAGCCTGGCCGGCCCCGCGGTGGCCGCGGCCCGGGCGGCGGCCGACACGGCGCGCCTGCTGCCGCTGCTGCTGGTGCGGGGCGCCGACCGGGCGGCGGTGGGCGACGTCAAGCGGGCCGAGCCCGACCTGCGGGAAGCGCGGGCTCTGGCGGCGGCGCGGGGCGACACCCTGCGGGAGCTCCAGACCATCCGCTGGCTCTGCCTGGCCGTGGGCCGGCAGGGCCGGACCGCGGCGGCGGCGGCCCTCTTCCGGGACCTCGAGACCCTGGCGGCGGCCGCCGGGGACTCGGTGCACCTGGGCTGGGCCTGGGTGGGGCAGGCCTACGATCACTACCTGGCCGGACGCTCGGTCGAAGCGGCCGCGGGCTATGGCCGGGCTGCCGCCACCCTGGAGCGGGCGGGGGTGCCCGACGGCGCCATCTGGGCCTGGAGCGGCCGGGGCCTGGCCCTGCGGCAGGGGGGACGATTCCTGGCGGCCCGGGCGGCGTTCCGCCGGGCCCTGGACCTCGCCACGGCCAACGAGGACCAACTCAACCGGGCGGTGGCCCTCAGCCAGCTGGGCCGCCTGGAGATGCTGCTGGGGGATCCGGGCCGGGCCATCGCCATGTCGCGGCAGGCGGTCGCGCTGTTCCGGGCCCGCCACCAGGACCGGGAGGGGCTGGTGCCGTGCCTGGACATCGCCGCGGCCCGGGTGCAGCAGGGGCGCCTGGCCGAGGCGGCGGCCCTGCTGGACTCCGCCCGCACGGTGAGCCTGGACCGGGGCCTCGGCGACCTGGCCCTGCTGTCGGGAACGCGCCTGGCGGACGTGCGCCTGGCCCAGGATCGGCCCGGAACCGCTGCCCGGGTCTGCCGTGAGCTGCTGACCGGCGGCGAGGCGCCCTCGCGCATGGCCCTGACCGAGCTGCGCCTGCGCCTGGCCCGGGCCCTGGCCGCGCGGGACAGCGCCGCCGCCGCCGCCGCCCTGCTGGAGGAGGTGCTGGCCACGGGGGCCGGGGCCGTGTCCCTGGAACTGGCGGCGACCGCCGACCTGGGCGCCTGCCGCCTGGCCGTGGGCGATGCCGCCGGGGCCGTGGCGGTGCTGGCGCCGGCCGCGGTCCGGGCGCGGGAAGCGGGGCTCGACGAGTCCGAGATGTTGCTGTTGACCCGGCTCGGTCTGGCCCATCGCCGCGCGGCGCGACCCGATTCGGCCCGGGCCGTGTTCGCGCGGGCGGTGGCCGTGTGGGAGCGGCAGCGGGCCCGCCCCGACGACCTGACCTGGCGCGAGCACCGGGGTGCCGCCGGTCAGCTCTTCGCCGCGGCCGCGGCCAACCTGCTGGAGGGCGACCACCCGGACCTGGCGGCGGCCTTCGACCTGGTCCAGCGCTACAAGGCGCGCACCCTGCAGGAACGGATGCTGGGGCCCGAGGCGTCCCGATCGTCGGTGCCGCGCGCGCCGCGGCTGGTGGAGGTGCGCACCACGGTGCTGCGGCCGGGCGAGGTGCTGCTGGACCTGGTGGAGGGCGAGGACGTCACGGTGCTGTTCTGCGTCAGCCGGGACACCGCCACCGCGGCGCGGCTGCCGGGCCGCACGGCCCTGGAGCGGACCATGCGCCTGCTGGGGGACGTGGTCACCAGCGCGGCGGTGGAGCGGCCGGATGCGGCGGTGGACCTGGCCCGGGAGGCGACGGCGTCGTGGCCGCCCGACGTGCGGGAGGCCCTCGCCGACGCCGCGAGCGTCACCTGGTGCCCGGACGGCAGCTGGCACCGTTTCCCCCTGGCCCTGCTCCTGTGCGGCGGCGACGAGAGCCGGGGCCCGGACGGCTGCTTGCCCCTGGCGCGGGTGCCCTCGACGGCGGTGCTGGCCCGGCTGCGGGCAGCGCCGCGGCGTCCGGCCGCCGGCGTCACCATGCTGGCGGTGTGCGGGCCGGCCCCCGATGGGTCCGGGCCCCTGCCCGGTGCGGAGGCCGAGACCCGGCGGCTGCAGGCCACCTACCGCCGGGTGCGGCGGACGGGCGTGACGGGAACGGCGGTGTCGCCGGCGGCCTGGCGCGACGCCGACATCCTCCACCTGGCCGTCCACACCCGCCTGGACCCGTGGCAGCCCTGGAACACGTCCGTCAGCATCGACACGGCCGACGGCGGGACCCTGAGGGCGGCGGCGGTGGCGGATCTGGACCTGCGGGCCGGCCTGGCCGTGCTGTCGGGCTGCACCACCGCCGGGGATCGGGTGGTGGGAGGCGAGGGGCTGATCGGCTTGGCCGGCGGGTTCCTGGCCGCCCGGGTGCCCGCGGTGGTGGCCACCCTGTGGCCGGTGGACGACGGAGCGGCGGCCCGCTTCACCGGCCCCTTCTACGCGGCCATGGCCAAGGGGCGGACCGTCGCCGAGGCCCTGGCCCTGGCCCGGGCCGCCTGCCGGGCCGATCCCGCCACGGCCGCGCCCCGCCACTGGGCCGGCTTCGTGGTGGTGGGCGACGGCGCGACCACGACACCCCTTCAGCCCCGTTCCGCCCGCTGGCCCTGGGCGCTGGCGCTGCTGCTGGCGGCCGGGGCCGCCTGGCGGCGCGCCGTCCGCCGTCCCGCTCCCCGCGTGTGATTCCGCGCGCCCGCGCGCGTTCCTCCAGTGTCTCCGCCAATATGTTCCCGAGCGTGGAAGGTGCGCCATGAAGTCCGTCACCCTGTTCGTGTGCTGCGCGGCGGCCCTGCTGCTCTGCGCCCCGCCCGCCGCGGCCACCATCAACGGCTCGTCCACCGCCAGCAACTGCGGCGAGGGCGGCAACTGGATCGACATCACCTTCACCACTGACGAGGGCGTCACCCTCGTGGACGCCTGGTGGGACTGGAACGCCACCGGCGTGTGGCTGGACGCCGACGGCAGCTCGCTGTGCGGACCCCAGAACCAGGGCGTCACCGACTACGACTTCTACTTCGACGTGCCCGCCGGCACCAACACCCAGGACTTCGGCCTGACCGCCACGGGCTTCGACAGCGGCGACTACTTCCGGTTCACCATGGACCTGGACATGGGCGGCAGCCGGCTCGCCGTTCACCAGCGACTACTACGGCGGCACGGTGACGGTGGAGTTCTCCGACGGCACGATCCTGACGGGCACGTTCGACACGCCCTTCGACGAGCCCAACGGGGCCACGGCCACCTTCACGAACCTGGGCGACCGCGCCCGACCTGGCTTGGACCGTCAAGCCCGGCTGGGCGGCGCCCATGGTGCCGCGGCCGGCCGACGACGCCACCTGGACCGTCGTGCCGGCGCCCGCGACCCTGATCGGCGAGGCCGACTCCACCTGGATCAACGCCGCCTGCGAGAACGTGGGCAGCGCGACGGCCATGCCTTCGCGCCTGAACTTCCACCTGGACGGTGCGGCCTGGGTTACCGCAACCTCTGGACCATCGATCCGGGCGCGTGGAACGGCCCCATACAACTACGGCCCGTTCAACGTGCGCGGCGGCCGCCACGTGATCCGCGTCACCGCCGACGCCCTGGACGCGGTGACCGAGTCGGACGAGACCAACAACGTCTACGCCGCCCAGTGGTGCTGGCAGGGCGATCCGTTGCCGCCGCATGACGAACGGCGACGCGCGCCGCCCCGCCCAGGTTCGACCAGGACAACGAGTACGCGACCCTTCCCTGGCACAACTGCGACGGCGTGCGCATCGTGCCGTCGCCGACGTTCGACTGGTGCGCCGTCTGGGGCGAGCGCCTGGCCACCGGCGGCAACGAGTACATGCTGCGCCTGCATCCGGCCTCCGACAGCCCCACCGCCGCCTTCGGCACCAACTACGGGGCCACCGGGATCGAGGTCGGCCAGCTCCAGGCGCTGCTCATCAACAAGCACACCTTCGGCAGCGGCCCCTGGGACGTGGGCATCATCCGCTTCACCGAGCCGGCCGTGGACTACCGGATCGGCCACACCAACGAGAGCCCGTATCCCTTCGACTTCGGCATCGATCCCGAGACGCCCTACTTCGTCTCGCGCGCTGGGGATGTTCCAGTTCCACGTCGGACGCCGGCGACCTGGGGCCGGCCACCCTCGCGGTCCGGACCGATCCCGCGGACGGCCCGGTGCACATGGGGTGGCTGGCTCCCGACTTCGCCCACGGGGTCCTGCGAGGACCTGAACGACCCGGTGACCACCGACGCTCGAGGGCGTGGCCGCCATCAACCTGGACCTGACCGCCACCGGCGACTACTGCTGCGTGGTCTACGGCAACCGCGCCGAGCACCCGGCCGGCCTGGCGGTGAACGTCGGGCTGTACCGGCCCGCGGCCGGACCTGGAAACGATGACCATGAACGGCTGGTACGCGCCGGTGGTGCCCCAGCCGGACGATGGGTCGGCGTTGTTCGGTTGCCGCCTACCCGACACCCTGTACGGCGGGCTGCCGCCTGACCTGGATGAACTTCGCCGCCCGCAACATCGGCACGGCCGACGCGGACACCATCGGCTGGGGCCTGGCCTTCGACGGCGACACGGACTACGGCATCCGCCAGTTCACCACCCTGGGGCCGGGCCAGACGCGCGTGCTGCAGAACCTGACCCGCATCGGCACGCCGTGGACCGTGGCCGGCGGCCGCCACACCGTGTCGCTGACCATGGATTACCTGGAGGAGCTGACCGAGAGCGTCGAATGCAACAACGTCTCGGCGCGGCAGTACTGCTGGTCGCCCGAGCTGGTGCCCGCCGGCACCGTGGCGACGCGGTCGGCGCCCCCGGACCGCACCGGCGGCCACGCCGACTGCGAGCCGGGCCAGGTCCTGTACCCCAATTGCGACGGCCTGCGGGTGACGCTGCCGACCACCGGCACGCCGTTCCTGGCGGCGGCCGTCATGCCGCCGTCGCCGGCGGCGAACGTGGACATCGAGCTGCACCGGCCGCTGGTGGGCACGGTCGACGGCTTCGGCCCCCACCAGCTGGCCCACAGCTCCCGGGGCGACGGTCTCATCGATTTCGTGATCATCGACGGCAACGAGGCCGACGCGGGCGTCTACGACGTGGGCGTGCTGGACGATCCCGACGGCACCATCACCACCTACGGGCTGCAGGTGGTGCTTTCCACCAGCGCGGGAAAATATCCCGTCGGCCCCTCGGCGCCGTACGCCATGCCGGCCGGATCGATGATCGCCCTGCACCACCTGATGCTGGCGGCGGGGCCCCAGCTGGTGACCCTCAACGACCTGGGCGGCACGCCCGTGGACTGGGGCCTGACCATCTACGGCGGTCGGGCCTACGGCGGCCAGGCCGATCACCTGCCCGCGGGCGTCGCCTACGAGGCCCCGGCGGGCGAGTCGGAACAGTTCCTGGTCGATATCCCGGCGACGGGCGAGTACTGCATCGCGGTCTGGAAGGCCTCGCAGACCGAACTGGCCAAGGCGGGCTCCTACCGCCTGGTCTTCGCCCCCGGCGTCAGCGGCGCGGACGACCCGCTGCCGGCGCCCGTGGCCACGCGCTTCGCCGCCGCCACGCCCAATCCGTTCAATCCGGAAACGGTGATCGCCTTCGACGTGGTCACGGCCGGACCGTGCCGGGTCACGGTGCACGATCTGCAGGGCCGGCTGGTGCGGGTCCTCATGGACGGCGAGGCCGCGGCCGGCCGCCACCAGCGAACCTGGGACGGCCGGGACGGCGCCGGCCGCCGGGTCGCCAGCGGCGTCTATGTGGCCATGCTCCGGGTGGGAGTGACCCGGGACCTGATCAAGCTGACACTGGTCAAGTGACGAGGGGGCGGGCGGTTCCCCAAGACCGCCCGTCGATTGAGACGACCCCGGGAATGGAGGGCCCGGGGTCGTCGCCTGTTTTCCTGCTGGATTTGGAGTATCCCGATGAACTATACCTCCATTGGTGGGATTGGCCAGCGCCCGAGGAGGTGACGGCTGATGACCCGATGCTACGAACCGGAGGAGATCGGCGCGGTCCTCGACCTTCCCGCGGACGACCCCGCCCGTCGCCACCTCGATACCTGCCCGCGGTGTCGCAACCTCGCGCTGGCCTATTACCAGTACGTGGAGGGGAAGGACGTCAACGGCGAGGACATGGGCACCGTGCGCCCGGACGCGGACCTGCAGCGGCGCCTGGCCCTGGCCTTCGCCGCCCGCAACGCCGGCAACGGCAACGGCAACGGCGCCCGCACCACGCGCCCCGGCGGCACGCCGTGGGTGCTGTGGCTGTCCGCCGCCGTCGCCCTGGCCGCCCTGGTCATCCTGCTGATCACGGGCAACGCCGTCCGCGACGGACGGCACGGCGCCGCCGGCCGCGGCGCGCTGCGCGGCGAGGATCCCAACGCCGGCCTGGTGGCCGTCACCGGCCCCGACGGCCTGCGCCTGACCTGGCGCACGGGCCGCCGCGCCTCGACCTACGTGATCGCCTTCTACGACCAGGACATGCGCCGGATCGGCTGGACCGAGGTCCTGGGCGGCTCGCTGCAGATGGCGCCCGACGACCCGCTGGCCGCCGCCCCCTACTGCCGCATGATGCGCGTGGTCGACGGCGACACGGTCTCGCGCAGCGAGCTGGTGGCGCCGGCGCCGGCGAAGGAATGACCGGGGCCGGAACGCGCGTCACCATAAGTTAATGTATTCCAACGTGATGCCGTGACAATGCCCCCGGGGTGGCACCGAAGCGAAACGACCCCCGCGCCGATCGGCCGGGGGTCGTCTCGCGTCACGGCGCCTGCGAAAACGCCGCTACTTCTTCTTCGGCTCCAGCACGATGGTGCCGTTGGCCGGGTCCTGCTCCTCCAGCAGGAGGGCGCGGAGGTCGGGCCAGGTGCGCTCGACGATGCCGTCCAGTTGCAACGATCGGCTGTAGGTCAGCCAGCCCTGGCCCTGCTCGACAGCGAGCTTGAACTCGCCGGCGGAACTGCTCCGAGCGACCGCCTGCGGCATCCAGTCGACGGTCCGGTCACCGACCTCGAGTCGGAGGGTCAGCTCCTGCACCATCTCGTTCGGGAGCCTCACCGGCGACGCGTGGTCCGCGGCGCCCGCCTGGATGTCATGGGGCAGGTGGTTCACGATCCCCGCCGCGGGGCTCCCGACCACGAGGTGCAGCATGCCGTCCGCAGCCTCTTCCGGGGCCGGGAAACCGACCGTGAAGCGGACGACCAGGCTCCGTCCGCCGCCGGAGCCCATCTGCACGTCCTCGACCGTGATATCCGGGAGCAGACCTTCGATCATGTCCTCGACCTTCGCGGCCACCGATTTCTCCGAGGTCTCCCAGAGCGCCGAGTCGAAGCAGGCCATGTCGACCTGCATCTGCCCCGTGCCGCTCCACTCGTCCGGGCCGGGAACCAGGCTGAGGTCCACGCTGCAGTGGTCCGAGAGATCCGCCTTCTCCGAGGCGAGCGGCAGCTTGGCCTTGATCCCCGGAATCCGGTCCAGGGAGAGGATCCGTTCGGCGATCGGATCGTAGTCGAAGGTCCGGAAGGCGTCCCCGAGTGTCGCGACCACGGTCCCGAAATCCGCGAGGCGCGGCAGATCCGGCGCGACGCGCTCGAACCCGCCATGCGCCAGGACGGCCCGCGGGCAAGGGCAGAGAGTGATCCGCGAAGTGGGCAACGCCTTCAGCAACGCCGCCGTGAACACCGCCCGATCCAGCGCATGCCCGTACCCGGTCTCGTAGGTCCGCTGCGCCGGCCGCGGCGCCAGCAGCCAGGGTGCGACGTCGGTGTGCACCAGGCGCACGGACTTCTCGGCGAAGTCGATGACCTTCTTCACGCGGTCGATCCCGTCGGGCACCCCGCGCACGAGCGCGGCCACCGAGTCGGTCAGCGCCGGCCCCGCCACCGCCGCCGCGTCCACAGCGGCGTCGAACTGCACCAGCAGGGCGTCCCAGCTCTCCCAGGTGGTCCACACCACGGCCGGCTCGTACGCCGCGGGCTGGTCCAGCACCGGCAGCTTCAGCTTCCCGGCGTTCGACACGGTCCAGGTCAGCGTCCGCAGCTCGTCCTCGCCCACGACGGGCTCCGGCGCGCCGTTCAGCGACGCGTACTTCACGTCCGTGCCCAGCGGCGCGCGCACCTCGTAGTCCGCCTCCAGCACCGGGTCGCGGCCGGGGAAGACGTGGACGTCGTCGGCGCCGGCGGTCGGCGGGCCCTGCACGGCGAGGGTGTAGGCCGTCTCCAGGATGCAGGGCAGCTCGACGCCGTCGTGCAGGAGCATGGTCTCGCGCAGGCTGGTGTAGTCGTCGGCCTGGGCTGCGGCGTAGGGCAGGGTCTCCACCACGGCCGTGTCGCTGATCCGCTGGGGGTCGGGCCACCACTGGCCGTCGCGCCAGGTGCGCAGCATCTCCACGTCCAGGGTGGAGGTGGCGCTGTTCCAGGGGATGCGCAGGTCGGCGTAGTGGCGGATGCCCTGGGAGGTGCCGATCCACACCACCGTGTGCACGCGGGTCACCACGGTGCCCTCGTCGCCCACCGAGACGGTGCGGCTGTCCAGCAGGACGACCGCGTCCTCCTGGGTCAGGTCGTAGGTCTGCTGCGCCCGCGTGTACAGGGCGTCCAGGTCGTGGCCGTCGGATGTGCCCATCAGCGGCGCGGGGGCGGCGCCGGCCGCGGCCGCGGCCAGCAGGAGGACGAGGACGGCGATGATCTTCAGCGTCTTCATCACTTGCCCCCCTTCGTGAAGCGGTACTCCTGGTCGGTCCAGTCGCGGGCGGCGTCCATGGCCTTCTTGAAGCCGGGGTAGCCGTCGGGCGGGATCTGCCGCCGCTTGACCGCGGCCTTGCAGGTCACCTCCAGCTTGCGGCCGTCCTGGCCGGCCGCGCCGGCGAAGGAGGCGTAGGTCTCGTCCACGGGGGCCTGCTCCGGGTCGTCGGCCAGGGTCCAGCCCTTGGGCAGGCGCAGGGTCTCGGTCCCGTCCACCTCCTGGGTGTACCAGAGCAGGAGGTCGGTCGTGCGCTCGTCGGCCCAGTGGCGGCTGCCGGCGCCGAACAGGTTTCCGCTGCCGGTGACCACGGTCATCATGGGGCTCGTGAAGGTCCAGGCGCCGGCGATCTCCTCGGCGAAGCGCGGGATGCGGTAGCCGACGGTGATCTCCATGTCGCCGGAGAAGTCGTCGGCGGCGCGGTGCTCCACCGTCACGTCCTGGACGCGGGGGCTGACCAGGGCCAGCACGTGGGCCACCGACGCGGCCAGCTCGCTCCTGCGCGAACCGTTGACGATGCGGCGCAGGCGGCTGTCCGACGCGCCGCGCCCGACGAACGTGAAGGTGCCGACCAGCGTGCCGTCGTCCTTCAGCTCGGCCGTGTGGCGCACCGTCAGCGGCGACCCGGACGGCGGGCTGTAGGCGATGCGGTTCAGGCCGGTGCCCTCGGGCGAGCCGATGAGGAAGTCCTGCTCGGACTCGCTCTTGGACCAGATGTCGTTGTTGTAGGGCACCCAGGTGGGGTCGTACATCTGCCAGGTGCCGTCGGGCAGGCGCAGGGCCGTGACGCAGTGGTTGAACTGGTCGGCGGGCACCTGGTCGATGCGGCTGCCGGCCATGGTCATGGCCGCGTACGAGTCCAGGCCGGCGGCGCGCATCATGGTGATGAGCATGCCGGCGATGTCCTTGCACACGCCCGAGCGCTGGGCGAAGATCATGTCTCCCGGGTGCAGGGTGAAGCCCTCGCCCTCGCCCATGGTCTGGCCGCTGTAGCGGATGTTCTGGGCCACCCAGTGCACCAGCGCCTCGGCCTTGGCCTCCTGTGAGCCGCCGGCGGTGCCGGTGGCCGCCAGGATCTCGTCCACCTTGGCCTGGATGTCCGGCGTCACCTGGAACTGGTTCCGGTTCACGTCGAAGAACCAGCGGCTCTTGGCCTCCCAGCTCTCCACCGTGGCCATCACCGCCTTGGGCACGAAGTCGCTGGCGTCGGGCTGGCTGGGCTCGTGCACCCGGGCCGGGGCGTCCTCGCACCACCAGGCGTAGGTGGTGGATGCCGAGTCGTAGTCCACCGACGAGAACAGGCCCCCGTTGTAGACCTCGGCGTGCAGCCGCTTGTCCGCCGGCAGCACCAGCTCGTAGCGCTTCTCCACGATGGGCGCATCGTCCTGGAACAGGACGATGTCGAAGTACTGGCCCGGCATGGGCGGGATGTACTTCTCGTCGCCGGGGGCCGCGGCGGCGCCGCCGTCCAGCAGGGCGTAGGTGAAGCCCTTGCTGTAGGTGGTCACCTCGATGCCGTCGCCCACCTCGAGCCGCGGCAGCTGCAGGGTCTTGACCCGGTCGCGCCAGTAGATCATGGACTGGGGCGCGGGCAGGTCGTGGATGCCGGCCACGTCCACGGGGATGCGCTCGCCGTCCCGCAGCACGTTCACGGCGCTCACGTCCAGGTGCTGGCTGCGGGGATCGTAGTGCCAGGAGAGCACCGAGTTGTCGCGGCAGCCCTCGGGCGTGAGGATCTTGATCGAGCCGGTAGCCGTCCACGTCGGTCACGCCGCTGGGCTTGACCTTGTTGACGGCGTGCTCGAAGACGATGACGTGGTCGGCCCCGGGGAAGTCGGCTGCGGTGCCGGCGTCGACCAGGCGGGAGAACGGCGTGGGGGCGGGCTTGTCGCCCGGCGGCAGGGTGTCGGCGGCCAGGGTCGGCAGGGCCAGGGTCGGCAGGGCCAGGCCCAGCAGCAGACAGGCGGCGATGATGCGCACGGATGACCTCGACTGGCAGGAGGATGAACTGGGGCGCAGGCGCGCCCGGCGGTCCCCGGCACTCTAACACCTCGCGCGTCCCGGCAAAAGATGGCAAGCTGGGCCAAGACAAAGGAGAGGATCATGGTCTGGACCGACGAGAGCCTCGCCGCCCTGCCCGTCCAGGGCCACGTGCGGCTGCGCGGGCTGGCGATGACCCGCCTGGAAACCTTCTGCGACGCGGCCTTCGCCTTCGCCGTGACCCTGCTGGTGATCGCCGGCGGCGCCGTGCCCACCAGCTACGCCGCCCTGACCGAGGCCCTGAACGACGTGCCCGCGTTCCTGGGCAGCTTCGCCGCCATCGCCAGCATCTGGATCGCCCACCGCCGCTGGAGCCGCCGCTACGGCCTGGAGGACGGCTGGACCACCCTGATCAGCCTGGGCATGGTGTTCGTGATGCTGGTCTACGTGTACCCGCTGCGCATGGTGGCCTCGGCCTTCGCCGCCTTCGTCTTCCGCAATCCCGACCTGAGCGTGTACAAGCTGCAGCACGCCGGCGACCTGACGGGGCTGTTCGTCGTCTACGGCCTGGGCTTCGCCGTGCAGATGGAGATGCTGGCCCTGCTCTACCTGCGGGCGCTGAAGGCCGGCGACGCCCTGCGCCTGGACGGGCTCGAACGCCTGCGCACCCGCCAGGACATCGACCGCCACGGGTTGCTGGCCTTGACGGGCCTGGTCTCGGCCCTGTGGGCGGGGCTGACGCCCCCTTGGCTGGGGGTGTGGGCCGGTTTCGTGTACATGACCCTGCCGGTCACCATGCCGCTGATGGCCATCCGGCAGCGGCGGGCCGTGGAACGGCTGCGGGAACGGCGCGCCGGGGACGTCGATGCGCCCGACTACGCCATCTGAGTAACCCCGGGCCGGCGACCGCCGTCGTTGGAGACGGCGGGACCGGGCGGTTTCCGCCGGCGGCGGCCTCCCGGCCCCGACGGCACCGCGTTCGAGGTCGCCCGGCCCGCCGCCCCCTGACCAGGCATGTTCGGTGGCTTTGACGCGATGCCGGCGACTCTCGTATCCTTTCTCCGAGGGGGATCCCCCGCAACCTGGAGTCCGAACCATGGCGATCCTGCGTACCCGAGTCGTCCTGCCGGCGCTGGCCCTGGCCGCCCTGGCCGGCTGCGCCACCGTCGATGCCAACATCGGTTCGCGGCGAACCGGTGCCGCCCTGCCCCCGGTGCACCGCCTGGTGCTGGACCTGGACATGCCGGGCCTGTTCGGCTACAACGTCGGGCGGCCGACCGCGCTGGACGATTCGCTGACCGCGCCCACCGGCGACAAGATCGGCTTTCCCGAGGCCCTGGCCCGGGGTCTGGCCCGGAACCTCGAGGAACACCGGGTGGCGGCGCGGGTCGTCTATACCGGATTCGCGGAGACGGCGCCCCGCGCGGTGGAGGCGTTGGTGACGGAATTCGGTGCCGACGCCGTGCTGCAGGTCACGACCTCGTTGTACCGCCGGGCCGTCAACCCGACCTGGAAGGACATCCTCTTCTCGCCGGAGTCGTCGGCGTTGCGTTCCTCGGACAACCGGACGATCGTCGATCTGGATCTCACGATTCCCAGCCCGGCGGACCCCGGCCGCAAGGCCTGGACGGCCTACCTGCAGACGGAACCGGGATCGAGTGGTATGATGGCCCTGGCCGACACAGCCTCGGCGCGCATCGTGCGGCAGCTCGTCGCCGACGGCGTGGTGGCAGCCGGCCCCTAGCGACTCGCTGCGGCCAGGGACACGGGGCATGAGAAAAGAGCCGTCATGGTCTCCCGCCGTGGAATCGTCCTGCTGATGCTGGCCACGGCCCTCGCCGCCGGGTGCGGCGCCGGCCTCCGGCCTCACACCGTCGCCGTGCACACCACGCCCGGCGAGGCCGCGGGCGCCGACCGCGTCCTGGTCCTGTTCGACCCCCTCGCCCTGGACGCCTTCACCCGCTCCGTGCTGACCGAGACCATCCGCCTGGAGGGTGCCGCCCCCGACACCACGACCTTCGTCCGGGCCTTCGCCGCGGCCGTGACGGCCGAACTGGACAGCGCCGGCGTCGCGGGCCGCATCCGCCTCGGGGCCCGTGACGACCAGACGGCCGTCGAGACCACCGACATCGTGGTGCTCATCGAGAACGTCCGCGCCTTCGGGAGCCCGGTGACCGGCGCCAAGGCAGCTGAACGCGTGTACCGGGTGTCGTCCCTGGATCTGGAGGCGCGGGTGCCTTCGCGCACCCCCGGGGCCCAACCGGCCTGGCGCGCCTACGTCCAGGCCGACCTGGGGGCCGACACGGTCGAGTCCCTGGCCCGCGCCATGGCCGGCGCCATCGTCGATGGGCTGGCGGCCGACGCGGTGATCCAGGTGATGCCCAGGGAGCCGCGGTCGTGACCTGTCAGGATTGGCCGACCGTGTCATATTGACATGACATCGTTGATTGTGAAGGCCTTTGGTCAATGTATACTGTATTCATATATCATGTAAATATTTCCCAAATATGCAGTTAACGTGTCTTGTGTCTTGTGGCCCGCCCCCTGCAATGCCTCCCCCGCAACATCCGTTTCGGCGCCCCGTCGGGCGCCTCCACGCGACCGAGGGAGGTCCGCATGAAGAACCTGACCGTCAACGCCATGGACGCCCTGCAGCGGGCCCAGTCCAAGGCCTACGAACTGAAGCACGCCGAGCTGGAGCCCCTGCACCTGCTGTGGGCCCTGCTGGCCGAGACCGGGCTGGCCACCAACGTCCTGCGGGGCCTGGAGCTGGACCCGGCCCTGATCGCCCGCACCGCCGAGCAGGAACTGCGCACCCTGCCCGATGGTCCAGCACGTGGACGTGCCCAACGCCGGCCGCGACCTGCAGCGCCTGCTGCTGGAGGCGGAGAAGCTGGCCAAGGCCTCCGGCGGCATGGTGGGCACGCGGGAGCTGCTGCTGGCCCTGGCGGCCGACCCCGGCCGTGCCGGCAGCGTGCTGAAGACCTTCGACGTGACCGGCGAAGAAGCTGGCCCGCGCCCTCGAGCAGACCGGCGCCGACCAGGCCTACCAGGGCGACGACGAGGCCGGCGCGGCGGACGGCCAGCAGTCGGCCCTGGACACCTACGCCCGCGACCTGTGCGCCGCTGGCGCGCGCGGGCAAGATCGACCCCATCATCGGCCGCGACGACGAGATCCGCCGCACCATCCAGATCCTCAGCCGCCGCACCAAGAACAACCCCGTGCTGATCGGCGCCCCGGGCGTGGGCAAGACCGCCGTGGTGGAGGGCCTGGCCCGCCGCCTGGTGGAGGGCGACGTGCCCGAGGGCCTGAAGGACAAGCGCGTCATGGCCCTGGACATGGGCGCGCTGATCGCCGGCACCAAGTACCGCGGCGAGTTCGAGGACCGGCTCAAGAAGGTCATCAAGGAGGTGACCGAGCACGAGGGCCAGGTGCTGCTGTTCATCGACGAGATGCACACCCTGGTGGGCGCCGGCGCCACCGGCGGCGCCATGGACGCCAGCAACATCCTCAAGCCGGCCCTGGCCCGCGGCGAGCTGCACTGCATCGGCGCGACGACCATCGACGAGTACCGCCAGCACATCGAGAAGGACCCGGCCCTGGAACGGCGCTTCCAGCCCGTGCTGGTGGAGGAGCCCACCTGGGAGCAGGCCGTGGCCATCCTGCGCGGCCTGAAGGAGCGCTACGAGGTGCACCACGGCATCCGCATCACCGACGGCGCCATCGTCGCGGCGGTGAAGCTCTCCCAGCGCTACATCGCCGACCGCATGCTGCCGGACAAGGCCATCGACCTGATGGACGAGGCCGCCAGCCGCCTGCGCATGGAGATCGACAGCGTGCCCGCCGAGGTGGACGACCTGCAGCGGCAGCTGAACCAGCTGGAGATGGAGCGCCTGGCCCTGGAGAAGGAGACCGACCAGTTCGGCCGTGGCGCGGCGCGAGACCATCGACCGGCACATCGCCGAGCTGCGCGACGAGCTGGACGGGGTCAAGGCCCGCTGGCAGCAGGAGAAGGAGGCCATCGAGGCCATCCGCGCCCTGCAGAAGGAGCAGGAGAACCTGGTGCTGGAGATGGAGGCGGCCGAGCGCCGCGGCGACCTGGCCCGGGCCAGCGAGCTGAAGTACGGTGCGGCCAAGGATCTCGAGAAGCGCCTGGCCGCGGCCCGCGACGAGCTGAAGTCCATCCAGGGCGAGCGCCCGCTGCTGAAGGAAGAGGTCGAGGAGGACGACATCGCCGCGCTGGTGGCCAAGTGGACCGGCATTCCGGCCCAGCGCCTGGTGGAGGACGAGATGGCCAAGCTGCGCGACCTGGAGAGCCGCATCACCGCCCGGGTGGTGGGCCAGGACGAGGCCGTGGCCCGAAGGTGGCCCGCACCATCCGCCGCGCGCGCGCCGGGCTGACCGACCGCAACCGGCCCCTGGGCTCGTTCCTGTTCCTGGGGCCCACGGGCGTGGGCAAGACCGAGCTCGCGAAGGCCCTGACCGAGCAGATGTTCGGCGACGAGTCCCACCTGGTGCGCCTGGACATGTCCGAGTACATGGAGCGCCACGCGGTGGCGCGGATGATCGGTGCGCCCCCGGGGTACGTGGGCTACGAGTCGGGCGGCCAGCTGACCGAGGCGGTGCGCCGCCACCCCTACAGCGTGATCCTGCTGGACGAGGTGGAGAAGGCCCACCCCGAGGTCATGAACGTGCTGCTGCAGCTGCTGGACGACGGCCGCCTGACCGACGGCAAGGGCCGCGTGGTGGACTTCCGCAACACCCTGGTCATCATGACCAGCAACCTGTGCCAGGGCCCCGAGTACGAGGCCCGGCCCGGTGACGACCGCGCCGAGGCGCGGCTGCTGGAGGGTCTGCAGGGCCACTTCCGTCCCGAGCTGCTGAACCGGCTGGACGGCATCGTCCGTTTCCACAGCCTGGGCCGGGAGCTGGTGGCCGAGATCGTGGCGCTGGAGCTGGCCAAGGTGCGGCGCAGCCTGGCCGAGCAGGAGATCGGCCTGGTGGCGACCGACGCGGCGATCGCGCTGCTGGCCGAGCGGGGCTACGACCCCCAGTTCGGCGCGCGGCCGGTCAAGCGGGTGATCCAGCGGGAGGTGCAGGACCGGGCGGCCGACCTGATCCTGGCGGGCGATGCGCGCCCGGACACGGTCATCGAGCTGGATGCCGACGAGGACGGGTTCACGGCGCGGGTGACCGCGGCGCCCGTTCCCGACGAGGCGGCGGCGCGGGGGTAGGTCCCCGGGCCGCGACCGCAGGACGCAGGGAGCCCCGCCGCCGGCGGGGCTCTTCTGCTAGAAGGCGAACATCAACCCGGTGTCGTAGCCGGGCACGATGGCCGTCCGCGACGTCAGCGTCCCGGTGCGGGGCAGGCTGTCGGCCTGCTCCACGGCGAAGGGCACGGTGAAGTCCTCGGCCAGGGTTCCGTCGGCGTTGCGCCGGAAGACGTGCACCACGAACCGGTCGGCCACGATCACCCGGTCCGTCGCGACCTCCAGGGTGGTCGCGTTGCGGCCCACCGGGTCGCTGTCGATGAGGGCCGCGGTGCTGTCCTCGTCCAGGGTGGCCAGGTCGTAGGTGTCGATGGTGCAGCTGTCCACGCCGCCCACGTTCCCCAGCAGCACGTACAGGTCGTCGTCGGCCAGGCGGACCTGGATCGGGCGGGCGGGCGCCAGCGGGACCACGGCGCCGCCGAACACCGTGAAGGTGTCGGGCCGGGAGACGTCGTATACGAGGAAGCGCTCGGCGATCCGCTGGCCCATGGCGAACCGGTCGCCCCGCACGTCGCCCACCCAGCAGTCGGCATCCGCGGCGTGGGTCCGCACCGGGTCGGCGGCGTTGGACACGTCCCACAGGGACAGGGCGTTGCCGTCGCACAGCAGCAGGCGGTCGCCGTCGATGCGCACGCCGTTGGGGCCCGGCGGCAGGGAGACGCTGTCGATGACCGTGGGCAGGGAGGGGCTGGCCAGGTTCAGGGCGTAGGTCTGCGTCGCCGTGCCCACGAAGAGGATGCCGTCCTTGGCCGCGAGCCCGCCGCCGCTGCTGTCCAGCTGCAAGGCGGTCACCGGCGTCAGGGTCACCGTGTCCAGGCTGGCGCTGCCCGGTATCCGGTAGATCGCCAGCGCGCCGTAGGCCGTGCCGCCGACGTGGCCGTAGGTGGCGTACACGTAGCCGCCCACCTGCACCAGGCTCTTCATGTCGTCCACGCCGTCCGGCGGCGCGAACAGGACGGTGAACATGGGGCCCGTGGTGGGGGTCGGCGTGATGTCGTTGCTGCAGGCGGCGACGAGCAGGCCGACGGCCAGCAGGGGCGGGACGAGTCGGCGGGCGGTGGGCATGGGGGCCTCCGGGTCGGGGACGGGCGACGGATCGGGCCGCGTGCGGCATCCCGCCGGCGCGCGTGCTCCGATTGACGGCGCCGAACGATCTCATGTAGATTGCCGCATCGGTGCGGGTCCGTCCACCACGGTCACTCCGCCTCGACCTGAGACACCCCGGGGCCCGAGAGGATCCACCGATGAACACCGGCAGGCAGCGCGGCCCCGTGATGTTGGCGGCCGGCCTGGCGGCCGCGGCCCTGGCCGCCGCCGGCTGCGCCGCCACCGGCGGCGGACCGGCCACAGCATCCGCCCCGGCCCGGCCCTGGCGGCCGGCGCCGGGGGCCCTGCCGGCGGTCGAACCCGCCGCGCCCGCCGCGGTGACGGTCCCCGATTCGCTGCTGTCCCCCGACCACGCCTGGACCCTGCCCGACATCGTGGACCTGGCCCTGGCCAACAACCCGCTGACCAGCGCCTCCTGGGCCGACGCGCGGGCGGCCGCCGCGTCCCTGCAGAGCGCCCGCGGCGCCTACTGGCCGCGCATCGACGCCACCGCCACCGCCCAGCGCACCCAGTCCGCGCCGGGCCGGCAGACGCCCTACGTTTCCAACAGCTTCACGCCGGCCCTCGACCTCGGCTACGTGCTGTTCGATTTCGGCAAGCGCTCGGGGGAGGTGGAGCAGGCGCGGCAGGCCCTGTACCAGGCCAACTGGGTCCACAACCAGACCATCCAGGACGTGGCGCTGGCCGTGGAGACCACCTACTACCAGTACCTGAGCACCAAGGCCCTGCACGGGGCCGCGGCGCAGGCGGTGACCGAGGCCGAGACCAATCTGGACGCGGCCGAACAGCGCCGCGCCGCCGGTCTGGCCACCCTGGCGGACGCATTGCAGGCCCGCGCCACCCTGGCGCAGCAGAAGCTGGCGGAGCAGGGCCTGGCCGGGCAGATCCTCACGGTGCGCGGCTCCCTGGCCACGGCCATGGGCCTGTCGCCGACGGTGGACTACGACATCGGGAGCCTGCCCGAGCGGCCGCCCGCGGCCGCGGTGACCACCGTGGTGGAGGACCTGATCGCCGCCGCCCAGGATCATCGGCCCGAACTGGCGGCGGCCCGGGCGGCCGTGCTGGCGGCGCGGGCCAGGGCCGGTGCGGTCAAGGCGGCCGGCCTGCCGCAGGTCTCCCTGCAGGCCAGCGTGGGGCGCCGCTACCTGGAAACCTTCGACCACGGGCAGGACACCTACCTGGCGGGGGTCGTCGTGGGGCTGCCCCTGTTCACGGGGGGCGCCCAGTCGGGCGCCGCGCGGGCGGCCCAAGCCCAGGCCGAGGCGGCGGCCAGCCGCCTGGCCACCGTGCGCAGCGACGTGGAGCTGCAGGTCTGGCAGGCCTACTACGATCTGCGGACGGCCGCCCAGCGCCTGGACACCGCCCGCGAGTTCCTGGACGCGGCGACCCAGTCCCACGACGTGGCCGTCGCGCGGTACAAGTCGGGAGTGAGCTCCATCCTCGACCTGCTCGCGACCCAGACGGCCCTGCAGGACGCGCGCGCCCAGGACGTGCAGGCGCGCACCGACTGGTACCTGGCGGTGGCCGCCCTGGCCCACGCCACCGGCCGCCTGGGGCCGGGCGAACCCGTGGCCACCCTGCGCCGGCAAGACGATGCTTCCAAGGACGGTGGACGATGAAGGCGTGGATCGGAACGGCGGCGGCACTGACCCTGGCGGCGGGGCTGGCGGGGTGCGGGCAGAAGCAGGCGGCGTCGGGCCCGCCGCCGGTGCCGGTGGTGACGGCCGTGGCGGCCACCAGGACCCTGCCCCTGGAGATCACCGCCTTCGGCCACGCGGAGGCATTCCGCTCGGTTGACGTGCGGGCACGCGTGAGCGGCGTCCTGGCGTCGGTCGATTTCGTCGAGGGCGACCGGGTCGCGGCGGGGCAGACCATCTTCACCATCGACAAGGCGCCTTACGCGGCGGCGCTGGCCTCGGCCCGGGCCGGCCTGGCCCGGGACCAGGCGACGGCGGCCAACCTCCGGGCCAAGGTCGAGCGCTACGCGGGGCTGGCGAAGCAGGACTACGTGGCCGCCCAGGAGAACGCCGACCTGGTGAGCCAGCTGGCGGCGGCGCAGGCGGCGGTCAGCGGCGACTCGGCGGCCGTGGCCCTGGCCGCCCTGGACCTTTCCTACTGCACCATCGCCGCGCCCATCGGCGGGCGCATCGGCGAACGGCTGGTGGACGCCGGCAACCTGGTGACCGCCGGCGCGGCCGGCCCCCTGGCGGTCATCCACCGGATCCGGCCGGTGTACGTGCGCTTCAGCGTGCCGGAGCAGCACCTGCCGCGCATCCTGGCCCGGATGGCGGCGGGCCCGGTGGCCGTGCGCGCGACCGCCCCCGGCGAGGAGGACGACGCGCGCGAGGGCCGCCTGACCTTCATGGACAACGCGGTGGACGGGGCCACCGGCAGCATCCTGCTGAAGGCCGAGTTCCCCAACGCCGACGACGGCTTCTGGCCGGGCGAGTTCCTCAACGTGGTGCTGGTGCTGGGGCAGCTCGCCGACGTGGTGACGGTGCCGGCGCAGGCGGTGGACTCGGGCCAGCAGGGCGATTTCCTGTTCGTGGTGGCCGACGACGGCACCGTGGCGGTGCGGCCGGTGACGGTCAGCCACCGGGTGGGCAACGCGGCGGTGATCGCGGACGGCCTGGCGGCGGGGGAGAAGGTGGTCACCGACGGGCAGCTGCGCCTGCGCCCGGGGTCGCGGGTCACCGAGAAGGGGCCGGTCGGCGGCGGCGAGACGAGCGGCTCATGAACCTGTCCGCGCTGTTCATCCGCCGGCCGATCATGACGACGCTGGTGACCCTGGCGATCCTCATCTTCGGCCTGGCCGGGTACCGGAACCTGCCGGTGTCGGACCTGCCCAACGTGGACTTCCCCACCCTGAGCGTGACGGCCAGCCTGCCCGGGGCCAGCCCCGAGACCATGGCCTCGGCGGTGGCCACGCCCCTGGAGAAGCAATTCTCCACCATCGCCGGCATCTCGTCCATGACCTCCAGCAGCTTCCAGGGCGTGACCACCATCACCCTGCAGTTCGACCTGGCACGGGACCTGGACGCGGCGGCGCAGGACGTGCAGTCGGCCATCTCGGTGGCCCAGGGCCAGCTGCCGCCGGACATGCCCAATCCGCCCTCGTTCCGCAAGGTGAACCCGGCGGACCAGCCCATCCTGTACGTGGCCCTGACCTCGCCGACGCTGCCGCTGTCGACCCTGGACGAGTACGGCGAGACCCTGATGGCCCAGCGCATCTCCATGGTCAACGGGGTGGCGCAGGTGCAGGTGTACGGGTCGCAGAAGTACGCGGTGCGCATCCGGCTCGATCCCCGGCGGCTGGCGGCCCAGGGCCTGGGCATCGACCAGGTGGCCGCGGCGGTGCGGCAGGCCAACGTGAACCAGCCCACCGGCTCGCTGGACGGGCAGTACCGCGCCTACAGCGTGCAGGCCACCGGCCAGGTGGTGAACGCGGACCAGTTCCGGCCGGTGATCGTCTCCTACCGCGGGGGGCGTCCGGTGCGGCTGGAGGAGCTGGGCCACGTGCTGGACAGCGTCCAGAACGACAAGACCGCGGCCTGGTTCAACGACGCCCGTTCGGTGATCCTGGCCATCCAGCGCCAGCCGGGCACCAACACCGTCGCGGTGGTGCGGGCGGTGCGCGCCCTCTTCCCCGAGTTCGAGGGCACCCTGCCGGCGTCGGTGTCGCTGCACGTGCTGTTCGACCGGTCCGAGTCGATCCAGGCCTCCCTGAAGGACGTCAAGGTGACCCTGGCCATCACCCTGGGGCTGGTGGTGCTGGTCATCTTCATGTTCCTGCGCAACCTGTCGGCGACGGTGATCCCCAGCCTGGCCCTGCCCATGTCCATCATCGGCACGTTCCTGGTGATGGACCTGCTGGGCTACAGCCTGGACAACCTGTCGCTGATGGCGCTGACCCTGTCCCTGGGCTTCGTGGTGGACGATGCCATCGTCATGCTCGAGAACATCGTGCGCCACATGGAGCACGGCGAGGCGCCGCGGGAGGCGGCGTTCCGGGGGTCGAGGGAGATCGGTTTCACCATCGTGTCCATGACCCTGTCCCTGGCGGCGGTGTTCATCCCGGTGCTGCTGATGGGCGGCATCATCGGGCGGCTGTTCCGGGAGTTCGGCGTGGTCATCGCCACGGCCATCCTCATCTCGGGCTTCGCGTCGCTGACCCTGACGCCCATGCTGTGCAGCCGCTTCCTGCGCAGCCGAAGGGGAGCGGTCCCACGGCCCGCTCTACAACGCGCTGGAGAAGATGTTCGCCGACTGGCTGCGCTGGTACGAGGCGGGCCTGCGCTGGTCCCTTGCCCACGGCGCGGCGGTGCTGGTCTTCCTGGTGCTGGTGCTGGCCGGCACCGTCGGCCTGTTCAAGGTGATTCCCCAGGGCTTCCTGCCCAGCGAGGACACCGGCCGCCTCATCGGGCGCACCGAGGCGGCCCAGGGCGTGTCCTTCGCCGACATGGTGGCCCACCAGCGCGCCCTGGCCGAGATCATCCGCGCGGACGAGAACGTGGAGTCGTTCATGTCCAGCTGCGGGTCGCGGGGCGGCAACGCCAGCAACACCGGCTTCATCCTGGTGCGCCTGAAGCCGCGGGGCGAGCGCAAGCTCTCGGCGGACGAGGTGATCCAGGTGCTGCGGCGCAAGTGCGCCCAGGTGCCGGGCATCATGATCTTCCTGCAGAACCCGCCGCCCATCCGCATCGGCGGGCGGCTGTCCAAGAGCCAGTACCAGTACACCCTGCAGACGGCGGACACCGACACCCTGTACCGCTACGGCCAGCGGCTGCTGGAGAGGCTGGTCGACCTGCCCGAGCTGCAGGACGTGACCAGCGACATGCAGCTCAACAATCCGCAGGTGACCGTGGACATCGACCGGGACCGGGCGGCGGCCCTGGGGGTCTCGCCCCAGGCGGTGGAGGACGCCCTCTACACCGCCTACGGTTCGCGCCGCGTGTCCACCATCTACGGGCAGAACAACACCTACGACGTGCTCATGGAGCTGGAGCCCGAGTTCCAGGCCGATCCGGCGTCGCTGGACCTGCTCTACGTGTCGTCGGCGGGGGGCGACCTGGTGCCGCTGAGCTCGGTGGCCCGCATCCTGCCCACGGCCGGGCCCCTGACGGTGAACCACTCGGGCCAGCTGCCGGCGGTGACCCTGTCCTTCAACACGGCGCCGGGGGTGGCCCTGAGCTCGGCCGTGGCCCGGGTGCAGGCCATCGCCCAGCGGGCCCTGCCGGCCACGGTGACCACCAGCTTCCAGGGCACGGCCCAGGCGTTCCAGGCGTCGTCGGCGGGTCTGGGCCTGCTGCTGCTGCTGGCGGTGGTGGTCATCTACCTGGTGCTGGGCGTCCTCTACGAGAGCTTCATCCACCCGCTGACCATCCTGTCGGCGCTGCCCTTCGCGGGCTTCGGCGCGCTGATCACCCTGATGGTCTTCAAGGTGGAGCTGAGCATCTACGCCTTCGTGGGCATCATCATGCTGGTGGGCCTGGTGAAGAAGAACGGCATCATCATGATCGACTTCGCCCTGCACGCCCAGCGCACCGAGGGCAAGAGACGCCCAGGACGCCATCTTCGAGGCCTGCGTGATCCGCTTCCGGCCCATCATGATGACCACCCTGGCGGCGCTGATGGGCACCCTGCCCATCGCCCTGGGCCAGGGGGCCGGCGCCGAGTCGCGGCGGCCCCTGGGTCTGGCGGTGGTCGGCGGGCTGCTGTTCTCCCAGTTCCTGACGCTGTTCGTGACGCCGGTGTTCTACGTGTCCATGGACCGGCTCCAGAACCGGTTGCGGAGCCGGAAGGGCACCGCGGCGCCGGCCGCGCCGCCCCTGCCGGCGCCGCACGGAGCGGAGGACTGACCATGTTCGGCCGTCGCCGTCGCCGCCGCGCCCGCCTGCGCGCCGCCCCGCCGCCGCCGGCATGGACGGTCGTCCTGGAGCGCGACTTCGCCCACTTCCGGCGCTTGTCCGCCGCGGACCGGGCCGAGCTGCTGGGCCTGATGCAGGTGTTCCTGGACGAGAAGCACTTCGAGGGCTGCGGTGGGCTGGAGCTGACCGACGAGATGAAGGTGGTCATCGCGGCCCAGGCCTGCCTGCTGCTGCTGCACCGGGAGACGGAATTCTATCCGGACCTGGACTCGATCCTCGTCTACCCCGAGGCGTACGTGGCGCCGTCGGTCCGCCGCCTGCCCGACGGCACCGTGGCCGAGGGGGAGCAGGCGCGGCTGGGCGAGTCGTGGACCCGGGGGGCGGTGGTGCTGTCCTGGCACGACACCCTGAAGGGCGCCATGGACGCCCAGGACGGCCACAACGTGGTGCTGCACGAGTTCGCCCACCAGCTCGACGCCGAGGACGGCGCCGTCGACGGGGCGCCGGTCCTGCCGCGCCCGTCCATGCACACCGCCTGGGCCCGGGTCCTGGGGGCCGAGTACGCCCACCTCCTGGACGACATCCATCGTCACCGGCCCACCCTGATCGACCCCTATGGCGCCACCAACCCGGCGGAGTTCTTCGCCGTGGCCACGGAGCTGTTCTTCGAGAAGCCGCGCGCCATGAAGGCCCGCCACCCGGCGCTGTACGAGGAACTGCGGCAGTTCTACGCCCAGGATCCGGCGGCACCCGCCGTCGACGACTGAGCGGCGGCGCCCGCCGCCGGCCCGGCTAGCGGCCCAGCAGCCGCTCCGCGATCTCCGGCCAGGCGGCGATCGCCACGTGGGGCACGCCCTCCTCGGCGAAGCGCCGGGCCAGCCAGCCCGTGACGAACCGCCGTTCCGGGGGGACCATCAGCGCCCCCGCCCGGTCGGTGTTGCTGTCCCCGGCGTAGGCCACCACGGGGTCGCGGGCCAGGGCGTCGCGCACCACCAGGGTCTTGTCGATGGCCGTCTGCGGGTGGTGGTAGGGATCGTCGGGATCCGGCGTCATCACCAGCCCCATCTCGGGCGCGAAGGTCGCCGGGGCTGGCGTGCACCGTCACCCGCAGGCCCATGCGCGCCAGCAGCCGCTCGATGTACCAGCGACAGCCCGCCGAGGCGATCACCAACTCCCAGCCTGCGTCCTGCAGCGCGCGCACCGCCGCGGCCGTGCCCGGGGCGGGGTCCAGGGCGTCGACCAGGGCGTCGGCGCCGGCGTGGTCGGTGCGCAGGGAGGCGAACACGCCGCCGATGCCCTCCACGTGGGTCAGTTCCCCGTCCAGGTAGCGCCGCCAGGCGGCATGGCCGGCGGGCGGATCGTGGCGTTCGAGGACCAGATCGAAGAAGTCGCGGCGGGTGAAGGTGCCGTCGAAGTCGGTGACGAGGATGGGCATGGGCAGGGCTCCGGGGTCGGGATCGCGGTGACGGGATCGGAGGCAATATCCGTCGGGAAGGACCGGGCCTCAACCCGAATCGGCCGGGCGCCCGGGTTGGACACGCATTTTCACGGTCACAGGCGACGGGCGGGCGCGACTTCCCGGGTATCGGATCGGCCACCAGGCCACGGACCCAACGCGGGAGCCCGACCATGCCCAACCGTCCCATCATCCCAGCCGAGACCGCCCGGTCGGCCCGTACGCTGCCCTTCGCCGGCCTCGTCGCCCTGCTTCTGATCACCGTGCCGACGGCCCTGCGGGCCGAACCGGCCGCGGCCGCCGCCGACTCCTTGCAGGCGGTCGCCGACGCCCCGCCCACCTTCCTGACCCGGCCCCTCGCAGAGCTGCCGCCCCTGGCCCGGGATCTGCGCCTGCGCCTGGAAGCCGGCGACCAGGCCCTGCAGGAGGCGGAGGCGGCCCTGGCCGCCGCCAAGACCGCAACCGAGCGCACCCTGCTGCTGCGCCGCATCGGCGAGATCAAGCAGCAGACCGAGCGCGACCTGGTGGGCATCCAGCTGGAACACGCCCGCCAGGACGGCCGCGACGAGGACGCTGCGCAGCTGGAGGCCGTCCTGGCCTCGTTGGCGCAGCCCGAGGTTCCCGTGCACCCGGCGGCGCGCCCGGCGCCGGCCCGGAATTAGGAGGGTATCGCCATGAAGCGCCAAGTCATGCTGCAACACGTGCTGGTTCTTGCCCTCGCCCTGTCCGGCGTGCTTTCCGTTCCGGAATCGGGGTCGGCCCACGCCGCAGGGGTCCCCACGTGGGATCCGGGCACGGCCGCTGCCCCCGCCGACTCCCTGCCCCCGGTCCTCCTCGAGCGGGTCGACGGGCTCCCGTTCGACGCCGGGGTGGACTACACCGAGGGCACCTGGGCGGATGCGGCCGCCGGGGAGAAACGCGCCGCGGCGTCCATCCGCGTCAAGGGTCGCATGGTCTACCGGCGGCCGGACGGTACGCTCGAAGGAGTGGAAGGGCTAACCATCGTCGTCGAGGAAGATGACTCTGACGACGTTTGCTTTACCGGTTGGTTGGGCTACGACGTGACCGACCAGCACGGGTACTTCGACTTCGTCGTCGAATGGCCGTCGCGAGACGTGTGGTGCGACCAGGATCCCGACATCTTTCTGACGACATTCGTCGGCGCGTACACCTTGGAAACGGAGCCGATCCGCGACTATCGGGGGACCTTTATCGATTACGGCACCCTTTCGAGCGATTCGCCCGACGTCACCGAACAGTTCCACATCCACAGCGTGGGAGGCCGGGTCGTGCGCTGGATCGAGAGCCGTGGCTATCCCTATGGACCGTCCTCGTCGTGGGTGGGGCTGGAACCGCTGGACCCCTACGACTACTGGAATGACCCGACGATCGCCCGGAGATATGCCGAGGTGTGGATGAACCAACACGGAGCCCTCTACACCGTCGACCTCTGCAACGGTACCTGCGATGGAACCTACTGCAACTACTGCACCTGGTGTCCGGAGAACCAGCCCGTGGCTTGGCGAATGGGCGTGGCCGAATGGATTGCCGAGCAGGCGCTGACCGACGACTCCCTCGGCTACGAGTTGCCGGCCTGGCTGACCAAGGACTTCGAGACCCTGGGCGACTGCGGCCTGGTGCCCGTGACGCCGTGGGAGACCGCGGGCGTCGTCGCCGCCTGCCTGCACGACATGAGCGACAGTGTCGACGAAGACGATCCCGCCTTCCCCCTGGGGCACGACGCCATGGGCTGGGGCCCGGACTTCATCCTGCAGATCGTCGCCGAGGACAAGCCCTACACACCGGGCGAATTCTTCGCCGACTTCCGCGCCCGCTATCCCGAAGCCTGCGAGCAGATGTGGCTGACCGCGGCCAACGTCGGCTACTACCTGGACGGACTGCCGCCCAACGCCATCACCGGCCTGGGGTCGTCGTCCCACACCCCGGGCGTGTGGTCCACCAACGCGCGGGTCTCGCTCAACTGGACCGAACCGGCCGACGACTGCTTCGCGTCGAAGCAGTATTCGATCAACGTCGGCACGACGCCGCAACTGCCGGACAACGTCGCGGAGATCGGCGATGTCTCGTCCTGGACCACCGGCGTGCTGGCCCCCGGCAACTGGTACATCTGCCTGCGCGTGGGCGACCTGGCAGGCAACTGGCGCACCGACTATGCCACCTTCGGCCCGGTGGTGATCGCCGCCCCGACCCCGGCGAACCTGGCACCGGCGGCCCACGCCGGCTGGGGCGGGCCGGTCGTGCCCCGCGGCTCGGCCAACTCCACGATTTCGAGCGTGCCCACCCCGACCACCCTGGTCGGCAACACGGCGGCCACCTGGTGGAACGTCGCCTTGCAGAACTACGGCACGTCGTCCACCGGCGTCGGCAGCGGCGTGTGGGTGCTGGCCGACGGCAAGGGCTTCTACTCGCCCATCAACCCGCCCCAGTACGCGGCCTCGGTCCCGGCCCTGGCGGGCCTGCAGACCTGGCAGGGCATCAACCTGGGCCCGCTGTACCTGCGCGGGGGGCGCCACTCGTTCGGCGCCTACTGCGACTTCACCGGCCTGGTGGCCGAGAGCGACGAGAACGACAACGTCTGGGCGCGGCAATGGGTCTGGACGCCCTATGAACTGGCGGCCGGCGGCGTCACCTACCGCCTGGCGCCGCCGTCGCGCAGCGGCGGGTGGGACGACACCGTCGGCACCCTCTACTACAACTGCGACGGCGTGCGCTTCACCACCAGCGGCTGGTGGAACGCCCTTACGCTGCTGCCGTCGGCCAACACCACCGACTACGACGCGCGGCTGCACACGGCTTCCACCGCGGCGACCAACGGCTTCGGTCCCAACGCGGGCTGGTCGTCGCGACCGGCCGGCTACCTCGATGCGGTGTTCGTCAACCGCAACCAGACCGGCGCCGTCGAACCCTGGGACGTGGGCATCATCCAGACCCGCGACTTCGACGCCACCAGCGGCTACCAGGCGCAGCACATCGTCAGCGTCGAGCAGGCCTACGGCGACTCGGTCACCGTGACCCTGGCCCCGCACGAGGCGTTGTCGCTGCGCGAGGTCTACCTGCCGGCGGGCTGGCACAGCGCCATCGTGCGTCTCGTTGCCGGTCAGGGGCCGCTGCACCTGTCCTGGCTGGCCGCGGACTTCGTCACCGGCGGCATCGACGACACGGACGCCACCGCCGCCGCCGACGCCCACGGTGTGACCCGCCTGGAGGTCAACCCCAGCGGCGGCGCCTACAACTGTTTCGCCATCCACCGCGACCCCAAGGACGCGGACATCAGCCAGCCGGTGACCTTCACCTTCCAGGTCATCGCCACGCCGCCCGACTTCCGACCCGAGCAGCCGGGGGGCTGGGCCGGCTCCGTGGTGCCGCGGCCGGCCTACGACGGTTTGCCGGGCAGCGTGCCCGCGCCGGCCACGCTCACCGGTTGGGCGTCGGCCACCTGGCTGAACGTCGCGTCCATGAACGACAGCCCCGTCGCGGCGGTGCTGCCCACCACGAACCGGGTGCTCCTGGACGGGGCGACGATCTACACCCAGACCGTGCCGAGCTACGCCGCCGGCGGCGTCTCGATCCTGCAGCCGGCGGGGCCGGTCTACGTGGCCGGCGGCCTGCACACCCTGGCGCTGGCCACCGACGCGCCCGAGGAGCGGACGGAGATCTCCGAACTGAACAACCGCGGAGCGGTGCAGTACGGCTGGTCGCCCCAGGTCCTGGCCGCGGGAGTCACCGTGGGCCTGCCCCATCCCCCGGACCCGTTCGCGGGCTGGGCGGACCTGCCGGCCGGCCCCTACTGGCCCAACTCCCACGGCTACCGCACCCCCACCTTCGCACCCGGGTCGGGCGACGGCACCTGGGCCGCCGTGGCCGCGGTCTGCGGCGACACCAGCGACGTGGACCTGCGCCTGCACGATGCGGACGACGTTCCGGCCACCGCCTTCACCACGACCCTGGCCACCTCCAATCTGTCCGGCACCCACACGGACTTCGTGGTCATCGACCTGGCCGGCACCAACAGCCGCACCTTCGACGTGGGCGTCACCCACGGCAGCGGGGCGCAGACCCATCGCCTGGAGGTGACGACCTCGACCTTCCTGGGAACCGACCCGACCGGCACCTACGGTCCCTACGCCCTGGCCGACGGCCACGCCATCGCGTTGCACGAGCTCGAGTTGACCGGGGGCTTCCTGCGTATCCGGCTGGTGAACGGCGCGGCGGGCACGGACCTCGACCTGACCGTCTTCGGTCCCGAGGGCGTGGCCTTCGGCCCCCAGGACGCGGTGGAGAACGGCCGCAGCGCCGAGGCGCCCGCCGGCGGCGACGAGTGGGTGACCATCCCCGTCGGCGTCGGCGGCAGCTGGTGCGTGGCCGTCACCCGGGCCGGCCAGGGCGACCTGGGCGGGGCGGCCGCCTACAGCCTCGATTTCGCGGCCGTCAGTGCCGTCGGCGAACCGGTGCCTGCCGCCGAGCGCACGGCCCTGGTGGGGGCGCGCCCCAATCCGTTCAACCCGAAGACCACCATCGCCTTCGACCTGGTGCGGCCGGGCGAGGTGACCCTGGAGATCTACGACCTCGGCGGCCGCCGCGTGCGCCGGCTTGCGCAGGGGCCTTATCCGGCCGGTCACCACGCCGTGGACTGGAACGGCACCGACGACAGCGGCCGCGGCGTGGCCAGCGGTGTGTACGTGGTGCGTTTCGTCCAGGGCGGCGTGCGCGAGCACGCCAAGATCGCGCTGATGAAGTAGCCGGAGGGGGAGGGGGCGGTCGGCCATTGCGCCGGCCGCCCCGCAGCATGGCGGAGGCCGCCCGTGTTGACGCTCGTGATGACCCCCGGTATGCTCGCACCGCGTCCGCTCCCCACGCGGATCCGCGCAGCGTTCCCCCGGCCGAGGGTTGCCCCGATGCACCGCTCTTCCGATTCACCGGCCTGCGACTGGGACGAGGTCCGGCGCGGTTTCCGCCGCCTGCTGGGCGCCCTGGCGGGTCCGGCCGATCCGGCCCTGGTCGACGACCTGGTGCAGGAAGCCTGCGTGCGCCTGCTGCGGGCCGCACGTCGCGAGGCCGTGCGCGAACCCGAGGCCCTGATGACCGTGCTCGCCCGCCGCACCTGGTACGACCACCTCAGGCGCACCGTGCGCACCCGCGAGCGCTTCGCACCCCTGGGCGACGACCACGACCGCGTGCCCGCTCCCGCCCCCGGCGGCGACCCGCGCCTGGGCGATCCCGCCGAGCGGCTGGTGCTGGTGGTGCAGGAGATCTTCGCCGCGCGGGGGGCCGACGAGTGCCGCGGGCTCTTGCGGGACTTCCTGGCCGCGACGAACTGGCGGACCCTGGCGGAGCGGCTCGGTGTCGATCACGCCGCCCTGCGCAAACGCTGGTCGCGGTGCCTGGCCGTGGCCCGGGCGGACCTGGCCGCCGACCCGGACCTGGCGGCCTGGCTCGACTGAGCCGACGCGAATGGAGTGACCATGGACCGGCAATTCCCTCCCGCCCCGCCCGCCCACGACGATCACGCCTGGGTGCGCCGGCGCCTGGCCGCCGCGGCAGCCGGCCTGCTGGAGGCCGACGAAACCGAGCGCTTCGAGAGCCACCTGGCGGCCTGCGCATCCTGCGCCGAGGCCTGGCGCGAGCAGGCCGAGGCCCTGGCGCATGAGGTGGCGGACGGCGAGAACCACCTGACCGCGGCGATGGTCGCCCGCTGGGAGCAGGCCGCGCGCGACCTGCGTGGCGCCGAGCGCGAGGCGGTGCACCGCCACCTGGTCCGTTGCGCGGACTGCCGCGCCGACCTGGAGGCGCTGGGGCACCGGCCGGAACTGACGGCCTCGCCGGCCCTGGCGGTGGTGGGAGGCGGCCGGCGGGGGCGCACCTTCGGCGCCGGGCTGGCCTGGGGCATCGGTGTGACGGCCCTGGCCGCGGCGGTGTCCGGTCTGCTGCTGCTGCCGGGTCCCGGGGCGGATACCGAGGCGGTCCTCCCCTGGGTGGCCCCGACGAACCTGCGCGGCGGTGAGCCGGCGGTCCTGGAACTGGCTCCCGGCGCTGGGGCCTTCACGGTCCTGGCCGCGGTGCCGGCCGGCTTCGACCCGGCCCGGGCGGCGACGGTCACCGTCCGCGATCCCCAGGGCCACACACTCGTGACCGCCGAGGTCACCCCGGAGATGCAGACTTTGCGGACTGTATCTATCTTGGTTCGGGTCCGCGGGGGCGTGCCGCCCGGCGAGTATCAGGTCGTGTTCGCGCAACCCGCGGCCGCCGGTCCGCCGCTGGAGCGTTCGTCCACCTTCCTTGTGGATCTGCGGAGGCGCTGACCGCCGCTCCCGGCAAGCTCGGCCGGTCGGGAGCCCCGGCCAGGCGCCGGGGGAATGCCATGCGCCGCCTTGCACTCGCCTGCCTGACCGGCCTCGTCCTCGCCCTGCCGGCGTTCGCCGGCACCGGGTCCGCCCCGTCCCCCTGGTCCGTCACCGATCCGGACATCGCCGCGCAGCTGACCCAGGCGCGGCGACTGATCGACGCCTGGAAGGGGGAGGAGGCCGAGCCGCTCCTGCGCGCGCTCCAGGTCCGCGTGGAAGCGAGGTACGGCGCGGATTCCGCCGCGGCCGCCGACGTGCTGGACCTGCTGGCGGAAGCGGCTGGGCTGGGCGATTACGGCCGGCTGCCCGAGGTGCGC
Source organism: Candidatus Krumholzibacteriia bacterium (assembly GCA_963825035.1). GTDB lineage: Bacteria > Krumholzibacteriota > Krumholzibacteriia > LZORAL124-64-63 > LZORAL124-64-63 > JACZKN01. The sequence goes on from CAWGRT010000020.1 coordinate 131,435, forward strand.
GCGTGGGTTGAGCGCGCGGTCGCGATCCGTGACCGGGACGACGCGGCTGCGCCCCTGGCCCATGCCTTCAGCCTGCACCGCCTGGCCCTGCTGCAGAAGAACGCCGGAGAGTTGGCGGCCGCCGATTCGGCGGTGACCCGCGGCCTGGCTGTCCTGGCCGACGCGGGCCTGGACACCGCCAGGACGGCGGCCTGGCTGCTGGCGACCCAGGCCACCGTGGCTGCGGCGACCGGCGGCTACCCACGGGCCGACGCCGCCCTCGACCGCGCGGACACCATCCTCGCCGCCCAGACCGGGCCGCAGCCGGCACTGCAACAACGGCTGCTGGCGGCGCGTGCCGAGGTGCGGCGCCTGCAGCGGCGGCTGGACGAGGCGATCGAGCTGCAACAGCAGGCCCTGGCCGTCGGCGAACGGCGCCGTGGTCCGAACAATACCGAAGTCGCCAACCTGCTCAGCACCCTCGGCAACGACCTGAACAACGCCGGCCGGCTGCGCGAGGCCCGGACCTGCCTCGAGCGCGCCCTGGCCATCCGCGCGTCCTTGGGCAGCGACGACGACCCCTCGACGGCCGCCATCCTCAACAACTTGGCGATGGTGCAGTTGGGCCTCGGGGAGTACGCCGCCGCCCGGCGGAACGGCGCCCGCTCCCTGGCAATCACCCGGCAGGTCTTCGGATCCGACCACCCGAACGCCCTGGCCACCGTCAACAACCTGGGCATCATCGCCTACCAGACCGGCGACTGGGAGACGGCCCGCGACTGCTTCGAACAGGTGCTGGCGGCGGACGAACGCAAGTTCGGCGCCGACCATCTCTACGTGGCGGGCGACCTGACCAACCTGGCCGCCATCGTCTACTACACCGGCGACGTGGTCGAAGCCGACCGCCTGTTCGACCGCGCGGTTTCCGTGGCCACCGCTGCGGGCGGCCCCGAGCACCCGGCGGTAGGCCTGGCCCTGGCCAACCAGGCGGAGGTGCTGGCCGCCCTGGGCCGGCTCGAAGAAGCCCGCGCCGGCTACGCCCGGGGCATTCCCCTGGCCGAGGCCGGTCTGGGTGCGGACAGCCCCGACGTGGCCTCCCTGCGCGACAGCTACGGCGTGCTGTTGGCGCGCCTGGGCGAGGATGAAGCGGCCCGCGACCAGCTCGACCGGGCGTTGGCGATCCGGGTCGCGGCGCTGGGCGAGCATCATCCCGACACGGCCCTCAGCCGCCGTAACGTGGCCAACCTGCTCGCGGGCGAGGGTGATGCGGGGGCGGCGACCGCCCTGCTCGAGGGGGTGTGCGCCGACATCGCTGCGGCCCGCGGGCCGCGCGACCCCCGCCTGGCCGAGGCCCTGGCCGACCTGGCGTCGGCACGCTGGCAGGCCGGGCAGCGGGACAGCGTGCTCGGGCCGGCCCTGCGGGCCGAGGCCATCGGCCGCGAGCACCTGCGCCTGGTGACCCGGGGCCTGCCCGAGCGGCAGGCCCTCGCCTACGCGGCGGCGCGGCCGGCGGGTCTGGACCTGGCCGTGGCCGCGGCGCAGGCGAGCGGCCGGGAGGAGGACGTCGCGGCGGCCTGGGATGCCGCGGTGCGGTCCCGCGGCCTCGTCCTGGACGAGATGGTGGCCCGCCGTGCGGCTGTCTGGCTGGCGGACGACCCGACGGCTGCCCGCCTGGCCGCCGACCTGGCCGACGCCCGCGAACGCTGTGCCAACCTCTCGGTGCGGGGGGCGGGCGAGCTGGCTCCCGCGGCCTTTGCCGCGGAACTCGACGGCGCCCGGCAAGCCAAGGAACGGGCCGAACGCGAACTGGCCCGGCGCAGCGCGGCATTCCGCCAGGTGGACGACCGGGCCGCCGCGGGCCTGGCCGAGGTGGCGGACGCCCTGCCGCCGGCCACGGCGCTCGTGGCCTACCAGCGCTACCGCGCCGGCAACGGCGAGGAGGCCTATGCGGCCTTCGTGCTGCCGCCGGACCGGCTGGCGCGCCTCGTGGGGCTGGGCCCGGCTGCGGGCATCGACGCGCTCGTGGACGCCTGGCGCGGCACCGTGGCCGCCGGCGCGGTGCCGCCCGGACCGCTGGCAGCCGGGGCGGAAACGGCCTGCCGCGAGGCGGGAACACGGCTGCGCGCGGTGATTTGGGACCCTGTGCAACGGATCCTGGGTGATCCGGCCCGGGTCCTGGTGGTGCCCGACGGCGCCCTGCACCTGGTGAACCTGGCGGCGCTGCCGAGCGGGGAGGACCGGTATCTCCTGGAGGATGGTCCGCTCTTCCACCTGCTCAACGGCGAGCGTGACCTGCTGCGCGCGGCAGCCCCGCCGGTCGGACGCGGCCTGTTGGCCCTGGGCGGGCCCGACTTCGACGCCAGCGGCGAGGATCCTGCCGCCGGCCGGCTGGCGGGAGTGTTCCGGGGGACGGCGACCGCGTGCGCCGATTTCGCCGGCCTGCGTTTTGCGCCGTTGCCCGGCGCCACCGCCGAGGTCCGGGCCGTCGGCGAGACCTGGGAACGGGCGACGGGTGCCGGCGAGGCGGTCGTCCTGACCGGCCGGGCTGCCGACGAGACCTCCTTCAAGCGCCGGGCGGCCGGCCACCGCGTGCTGCACCTGGCCACCCACGGGTTCTTCCTGGGCGAGGGTTGCGGCCCCCGCGCCGGCGACGGTCGCGCCGTGCCCGGAGCGTTGGCGGCCTTGGCCCCGGCGCCCGCCGTGACCGGCCTGGAGAACCCGCTCCTGCTCAGCGGCATGGCCCTGGCCGGCGCCAACCACCGCGGCGACGCGCCGGCCGACGCCGACGACGGGGTGCTGACCGCCGAGGAGATCGCGGCCCTGGACCTGGACGGCGTCCGCTGGGCCGTGCTCTCGGGCTGCGACACCGGGCGCGGCACCCTGGCCGGCGGCGAGGGTTTGCTGGGTCTGCGTCGCGCCTTCCAGGTGGCAGGGGCCCGCACGGTCATCAGCAGCCTGTGGCCGGTGCGGGACGACGACGCCCGCCTGTGGATGGAGGCGTTCTACCGCGCGGCGCTCACCGACGGTGCGGAAACCGACGCCGCCGTGCGCCAGGCGTCGCGGGAGGTCCTGGCGGCCCGACGCGCCGACGGTTCCGGCGGCAACCCCCTGGCCTGGGCGGCGTTTGTGGCGGCCGGGGACTGGCGCTAGCTTCCGTCGATCCGGTCTTTGCCCCCGCTCCCGGTCCTGCTGGCGGTGCTGGCGCCCGGGTGGCCGTGGATTCGCCCGAGGGGGCGTTCCTCGCCCAGTTCGCCACCCTCGCGCAGTCGCCCCGTTAAGGAACCCATTATTCAAGTCCCCGCCCCGGGTGGCCGATGACTAGGAACAGCCCGCCCCGACCCGGGGCCGGCAGCGCCAAGAGGTCGGGATTGGGGGGACCATGGCGAGCACGACCTGGAAGACCCAGGACAACACCCACGATTTCACCCGCACCGAGACCTTCGAGGTGGATGGCGACGCCGCCGCGTTCGTGCGCAGCATCGTGCGCATGGCCGCGACCGCCCTGGAGAAGGGCGACGTCCGCGAGGCCGAGGCCTACCTGCGCCAGGGTCTGACCCGGCAGCCGGACCATCCCCACTGCCTGGCCTACCTCTCGGTGTGCGTGGCCGCCCGGGCCCGCCAGTTCGACAAGGCCGAGAAGCTGGCGCGCTCCATCATCCGCGACAACCCCCGCGACGCCACCGCCCACTACGCCTTGGGCATGGTCTACCTGCAAGTGGAGCGCCGGCGCCCCGCCTTCGATTGCTTCGCCCAGGCCCGCGACCTGGCCCGCGGCGACCGCTACCTTCAGGGTCAGCTGGACCGGGCCGAGCCCCGGCGTCAGCCCGTGCTGCCCTTCCTCACCCGCGACCACGCCCTGAACGTGTGGCTGGGGCGCCTGCGGGCCCGTTTGCAGCGCTGACACCCGTTCCATATTCCGGATATCGCAAATCCTGAACCATGTGATGCAACTGTTGAATTAGTTGACAGCATCTCCTGCGCCGTGGTATGAGATGCGGGATTCAATACCCATCGTCTCCACTGTCGGAAGTCACCCTCACCCAAGGAGATGCCGGATATGGACAAAGCCCAACAGTATTGGAAAGCGAACCTGTCCCTGGTCGCCGTGTGCCTGGTCATCTGGTTCCTGGTCTCGTTCGGGTTCGGCATCCTCCTCGCTCCCGCCCTCAACGGCATCAGGCTGGGCGGCTACAAACTGGGGTTCTGGTTCGCCCAGCAGGGGTCCATCTACGTGTTCGTAGCCCTGATCTTCTTCTACGCCAAACGCATGAACGTCATCGACAAGAAGTTCGGAGTCGACGAGCGCTGACCGGCCCATTGAGGCCGGTTTTCATTTGCGATCCTCCCGGGAATCCGGGTTACGAAGAGAAGGGGAGTAACCGATGGACCTGAAAGCCATGACCTTCCTGGTGGTGGGCATCACGTTCGCGATCTACATCTACATCGCGTTCCGTTCCCGTGCCGCCTCCACATCCGAATTCTACGTCGCCGGCAAGGGCGTGCACCCCGTGCTCAACGGCATGGCCACCGGCGCGGACTGGATGTCCGCCGCGTCGTTCATCTCCATGGCCGGCCTGATCGCCTTCGCCGGCTACGGCGCGTCGGCCTACCTGATGGGCTGGACCGGCGGCTACGTGCTGCTGGCCATGCTCCTGGCGCCGTACCTGCGCAAGTACGGCAAGTTCACGGTGCCCGAGTTCATCGGCGACCGTTTCTACTCCAAGGGCGCCCGCGGCGGTGGCCATCCTCTGCCTGATCGTGGCGTCGCTGACCTACGTGATCGGCCAGATGAAGGGCATCGGCGTGGCCTTCAGCCGCTTCCTGGAGCTGGGCTACTCCACGGGGCTGATCATCGGCATGGTGATCGTGTTCATCTACGCCGTGTTCGGCGGGATGAAGGGCATCACCTACACCCAGATCGCCCAGTACTGCGTGCTGATCTTCGCCTACACCGTGCCGGCCATCTTCATCTCGCTGCAGCTGACGGGCAACCCGTTGCCGCAGCTGGGTCTGGGCGCGCACCTGAACGACGGCAGCGGGATGTTCCTGCTGGACAAGCTGGACAAGATCGTCACCGACCTGGGCTTCAGCGCCTACACGCCGGCGGGCGGGGCGACGCTGAACATGTTCCTGCTGACCATGTCGCTGATGATCGGCACCGCCGGCCTGCCCCACGTGATCACGCGGTTCTTCACCGTGCCCCGGGTGCGCGACGCCCGCTCGTCCGCCGGCTGGGCGCTGGTGTTCATCGCCATCCTGTACACGACGGCGCCGGCCGTGGGCGCCATGGCCCGCCTGAACCTGATGCACACCATCCAGACCGGGCCGGTGGGTTCGCCCGACGGGAACGTGGCCTACGACCAGGCGCCCGCCTGGTTCCACAACTGGGAGAAGACGGGCCTGCTGCAGTTCGAGGACAAGAACGGGGACGGCCGGATCCAGTACTACGGTCCGGGCCTCGACGCCGAGGCCGCCGCGTTCGGCTGGAAGGGCAACGAGCTGACCAAGGTGGACCGGGACATCATGGTGCTGGCCAACCCGGAGATCGCCAACCTGCCCAACTGGGTGATCGCCCTGGTGGCGGCCGGCGGCATCGCGGCGGCGCTGTCCACGGCGGCGGGGCTGCTGCTGGCCATCTCCTCGGCCATCAGCCACGACCTGTTCAAGGGCATCCTCACCCCGGACATCACCGAGAAGACCGAGCTGCTGGCCGGCCGCATCGCCATGGCGGGGGCGATCATCGTGGCCGGTCTCCTGGGCCTCCATCCACCGGGCTTCGCGGCCCAGGTCGTGGCGTTGGCCTTCGGCCTGGCGGCATCGTCCATCTTCCCGGCCATCATGATGGGCATCTTCAGCAAGCGGATGAACAACGTGGGCGCCATGGCCGGCATGCTGGCCGGCCTGCTGAGCACGCTCATCTACATCTTCTGGTTCAAGGGCTGGTTCTTCGTCCCGGGCACGAACATGGCTCCGGACGACGCCGCCCACTGGTGGCTGGGCATCTCGCCGGGGTCCTTCGGGGCCGTGGGCGCGCTGCTGAACTTCGTCGTCGCGTGCATCGTCTCGATGATGACGCCGCCGCCGCCGCAGCACATCCAGGACATGATCGAGGACATCCGCGTCCCCGGCACGGGGGGGGCGACCGGCCAGTAGGTCCGGCGAGGATCGACGATCGGGCGCGCCCGCACCGGCGGGCGCGCCCTTTTCTTTGACCCGCCGCCGCCGCGATGTGATAATCCGTTATCACACCTTCGTATCCGGGCGTGGCCATCGACAGGGGGAGCCATTCATGCGGACCCGCACGATCACGATCCTGACCGCCATGACCATCCTGCTGCTGCCGACGCTGGCCGCCGCCGCCGGGGCGGGCGCGATCGCGCTGACCTTCAACGTCTCGGCCCGGGCCGAGGGCATGGGCGGCGCCGGCGTGGCCGGCGTCTGGGGCGGCGACACCGACGTCTGGGCCAATCCGGCACTGCTGGCGTTCCGGCCCGGTGTCCGCTTCTCGACCATGCACTCGAAGCTGGCCGTGGGGCTGGCCGACGACATCTTCATCGACAAGCAGGAGCTGACCTTCGGCTGGCGGGGGCTCGGCGTCCTCTACGCCGAGTCGCCTCTGGACCACGTCTACCTGGACTTCGGGACGCAGGCGGCCACCGACGAGAACGGCCAGGAGATCGGCACCTTCCACTCCTACGAGAAGTCCCACGCCTGGGGCGTGGGCGCGGGGCTGACCCAGGTGCTGGACTCCTTCGGCGGCACGGACCTGAACCGCTGGTTCGACGTGGCCGGCGGCGTGGTCTGGCGGTCGTTCGAAGATTTCCTGGCGCCTGACATGGTCATCCAGGATCCGCAGGGTGGCGGCAGCGGCAAGGCCTCGTCCCACGACCTGGGCTGGGTGGCCCGCGCCACGCCCCTGGACACTTACGCCATGGACTCGCCCCTGGCCGACCTGCCCCTGGGGCTGCGACTGGAGGGGACCTACGGCAAGGCCAAGCAGAACGCCACCGACGAAGTCATCACGCACGTGGACCAGAACCAGTCCGACCCCATGCCGACGCAGTACGTGTCCGGCTGGGCGGTCCACACCGAGATCCTGCCCGGCGATGCGCTGACGGGGGCGCTGCCGTCGGTGCTGCGGGACGTGGTCACCTCGCTGGTTCGCCTGGACCTATGCGGAGCAGACCATCGAGCCGGGCTACGTCTGGGACGGCACAGATTACATCTACGCCCACGACACCTCGGGCCAGTACGACGAGAAGGGGCGGGGCCACGAACTCTCGTTCCTGAACATCTTCTTCATCCGGCGCGGGCACCTGACCATCGACTACGCCGACATCGACGCCCCCACCAAGGGCTGGGGCCTGAACCTGCCGATCGGCCGCTTCGGCGGCGTGCGCTACGACGAGGCCACCGTGCCCCAGGCTGCGGACCTGCCCACGGTGGACCGCAGCGGCTGGCACGTGTGGGTGGACGTGATGGCGATCCTGGACGCCCGCTAGGCTGGCACCGGCGGGCCGCGGCGAATAACCGGCGGCCGCCCGGGTAGGAGGGTCGGCTTCCGCAGGAGGGGGACACGACATGAGCGCATGGTGGAGCGGGCTGGCCCTGAGCCTGCAGATCTTCTACGGCATCGGCATCCTGGCCACGATCATCCTGCTGGTGCAGCTGGTGATGACGCTGTTCGGCGCCGACGCCGACGGGGGCGCGGCCGACGGCGGCGGCTTCGACGGCAGCTTCGACGGCGGGTTGGACGCGGACCTGGGCGGCATCGACGGCGGTGGCCTGGACGCAGTCGACGGGCCGGCCGACCTGCTGCACGACGGCGACGTCGCGCAGCACGTCTCGGGCCTGCACATCCTGTCCACCCGCTCGGTGCTGGCGTTCCTGGCCGGCTTCGGCTGGACGGGCACCATCGTGCTGCAGTCGGGGCGGGGCATGGCGCCGGCGGTGTTCATCGCCCTGGGCGTGGGCATCCTGCTGATGCTGATGGTCTTCTGGCTGATGCAGTGGTTGTATTCCCTGCGGCAGAGCGGCAGCCTGGACTACCGCAACGCCGTGGGCCAGGTGGGCACGGTGTACGTGCGCATCCCGCCCCGGGGCCAGGGGGCCGGGCAGATCCAGGTGCTGGTGCAGGGCCGCCTGGCCACGGTCGCGGCCGTGGGCCGGGACGACGACGTGCTGACCAGCGGCAGCAAGGTGAAGGTGGTGGGCCTGAGCGGCCTGACCACCCTCGAGGTGGAGGGAATCCGGGGCTGACCGCGTCCGCGGCCGCCCGCAACAGGGGGAATCGAATTGCAGGATTTCAGCGTGCTCATCCTCGTCGCGACCGTCGTGCTGATCTTCTTCGTCACGATGATCAGCTTCGCGACCCGCTACAAGCGCTGCCCGTCCGACAAGATCCTGGTGGTCTACGGCAAGATCGGGGGCAAGGGGCCGGCCCAGTCGTCCAAGTGCATCCACGGCGGCGCCACCTTCGTGTGGCCGGTGCTCCAGGACCACGCGTTCCTGGACCTGACGCCCATCCCCATCGACATCAAGCTGGAGAGCGCGCTCTCCCTGCAGAACATCCGCGTCAACACGCCGTCCACGTTCACCGTGGGCGTCTCCACCGAGCCGGGCGTGATGCAGAACGCCGCCGAGCGCCTGCTGGGCCAGTCCATGCAGAACGTCCAGGACCTGGCCCGGGACATCATCTTCGGCCAGATGCGCGTGGTCATCGCCACCATGTCCATCGAGGACATCAACGCCGACCGCGAGCAGCTCATCGACAACATCACCAAGGGCGTGGAGAGCGAGCTGCAGAAGGTGGGCCTGCGGCTGATCAACGTGAACATCCAGGACATCACCGACGAGTCGGGCTACATCGAGGCCCTGGGCCAGGAAGCCGCCGCACGGGCCATCAACGAGGCCAAGAAGAAGGTGGCCGAGCAGCTGCGCGACGGCGAGATCGGCAAGGCCGAGGCCGAGCGCAGCAGCGCATCCAGGTGGCCGCCGCCCACGCCGCGGCCGTCGAGGGCGAGAACACCGCCAAGATCACCATCGCCAACTCCGACGCCACCCGCCGCGAGCGGGAGGCCGAGGCGGCGCGCAAGGCCGTGGCCGCGGAGAAGGTCCAGTCGGCCGAGGCGCTGCAGGAAGCCTACACCGCCGAGGAGAAGGCCGAGCGCGAGCGGGCCCGCCGCGAGGAGGCCACCCAGGTGGCCAACATCGTGGTGCCGGCCGAGATCGAGAAGCGGCGGGTCGAGACCCTGGCCGAGGCCGAGGCCGAGCGCATCCGTCGCACCAAGAAGGGCGAGGCCGACGGCGTGCTGTCCATGATGACCGCCGAGGCCGACGGCCTGAAGGCCATCCTGACCCGCAAGGCCGCGGGCTTCACCGACATCGTCAAGGCGGCCGAGAACCAGGCCGAACTGGCGGCCCTGCTGCTGATCACCGAGCAGATGCCCAAGCTGGTGGAGGAGCAGGTCAAGGCCATCAGCAACCTGAAGATCGACCAGATCACGGTCTGGGAGGGCGGCCGCAAGGCGGACGGCAAGACCTCGACCGCCGATTTCCTCAGCGGCATGGTCGGCTCCCTGCCGCCGCTGCACGAGCTGACGAAGAACGTGGGGATCGACCTGCCCGCCTACCTGGGCAAGCTCCGCTCGGATCAGGGGGCGGGGACGCCGCCGCCGGCGGCCGAGTAGGGCGACCGGCGCCGGATCGCCGCCCGGACCGCCAGGGCCAGCGCCAGGCCGGCCACCGAGTCCAGCAGGTAGTGGTTGCCGGTGTGGACGGTGGCTGCGGCGATGAGCAGGGCCCACGCCACCAGCACGACCCGCCACCCTGGCCGCGCGAACGCCCCCGCGGCCAGGGCGGCCGCCAGCGAGGCGGCGCAGTGGGAACTGGGGAAGGCGGTGCCGGCCGAGTCGCCCAGGTGCCGCGCCAGGGCGGCCAGGCCGGCCAGGCCGCCGGCGCCGCGGCCCGCGGTCGCGCCGCCCGCCGCCAGGTCCGCCGCCGCCCGCGGCCCCAGCACCGGGTACGCCAAGTAGACCGCGAAGCAGGCCAAGTAGGTGGCCATCACGACCAGGGTGTAGCGGGCGACGGCCGCGCGCCCGCGCCGCACCGCCAGCACCACGGCGGGCCGCACGACGATCGCGTAGTAGGACAGGTAGGCGACCTGCAGGACGGCGGCCAGCCGCGGGCTGCGGCAGGACGTGGGCCAGGCGCCGGTGCCAAGGTCCGCCGAACAGGGCGAGGTCCGCCGCGGCGACGGCCGCGTCGTGTCCGGGCCGTCCGGCCCAGGCGAAGACGCGGCCCAGCACGATCCAGCTGGCCAGCCACAGCAGCCAGGGCAGCACCAGGCGACCGGCCCCGGCGAGGCGCCGCGGGCCGGCGCGCCGCCCGCCACAGCAGGACCGCCGCCGCCCCGTGGCCGACGGCCGTGAGGCCCAGGGCCACCGGCGCGGCGGCCGCGTGCGCGGCGGCGACCAGCCGCCACCGCGCCGGCGTAGACGGCGAACAGGCGCAGGACCGCGGCGTTGTCGTCGGGGGCGGTCATCGAGTCCTCCGCTGGCGCGGCAGCCCTAGGCCAACGCGTCGATGTGGAAGCGCGTGGTCGCCGCGTCCTGCAGCTCGCGGATGGCCTGGAACGCGTCCTTGAGGTGGCGCTGCTCCACCGGCGAGAGCCGGTCCAGCACGATGCGGTTGCCCGGCGCCTCGCCCGCGCGCACCGCCGCCAGCTGCTGGCCCAGGCGCAGCTGCAGCAGGAAGCGGTAGGTCTCGATCAGGGTCTCGCCCAGCTCGCGGCCCAAGGTGCCGCCGGCGATGGCGGCCTCCAGGCGCTCGCGGGTGGGCCGCTGCCGGGTGCGGACCTCCAGGCCGTAGACCCGGGCCATGGCCACGATGGGCGCCAGCCCGCCGGTCTTCAGGTCCACCTGGCCCTCGTCGGCGCGGATGCGGCGGAACAGGCCCAGCGGCGGCCGGAAGCCGCGGGCCACCCGGGCCAGGCGCGCCAGGAAGAGCTGGTTGTCGGGGGCGGCGGCGACCAGCTCGTGCAGGGGCTCGATGTCCAGTTCGCCGCACACGCTGCGGAAGTCGAAGAAGATGGCCGCCTCCACCAGCGCCTCGGCGCCGGCGCCGCGGATCCAGCCGGTGAAGGTCTCCCGCATCTCGTCCAGGGGCCGGCACCAGTTGGTGGCCATGTAGCCGCCAGGGCAGGGCGGGAAGCCGGCGGCGATGAGGTTGTCCACCACGTGGCGGGCCAGGCCCGGCGAAGTAGGCGGCGGCCTCGTCCGTGGCCTCGGCGTAGACCAGGGCGTTGTCCTGGTCCGTGAGCAGGGCCTGCTCCATGCGGCCCTCCGAACCGAACACGAGCCAGGCGAAGGGGCAGGGCGCGGGGCCCAGCTCGGCCTGGGCCAGATCCGACCAGCCGGTGCACCAGCATGTCGTTGACCTGGGCGAAGACCTTGCCGATCTGGGCCACCTTCAGGCCGCCCTCGAACAGGTCCTCCACCATGCCGGCGGTTTCGCGGCCGTACCAGTCCAGGGGCGCGCCGGGCTCCTGGTTCTCCAGGCGGTGGAGCAGGGACAGGGGGCTGCGCGTCTGGTGGCGCAGCAGGTCGGTGGCCGACACGACCCCGGCGATGCCGGCGCCGGTGGTCACCGGCAGGTGGTGGATGCGATGCTCCAGCAGGAACAGCAGCGCGCCGTGCACCGGCGTGTCCGCGGGCAGGGAGAGCACGGGCTGGGTCATGACCTCGGCCACCGGGGTGTCGGCGCCGCGGCCCTCGGCCAGCACCTTCACGCGGAAGTCGTGGTCGGTGACGATGCCCGGCGGGTCGGCCTCCACCAGGGCCACGTCCACCCGGGCGTCGCGCATGGCGCGGGCGGCGTCGGCCACCGAGGCGCCGGGAGCCACCACCAGCGGCTCGCCGGCGGCCAGGCTGCCCACGGCCGTGGTCATGGCCCCGTCCAGGGCGTTGCTGCCCCGCCGGGCCTCGTTGCGCAGGCGCTGGCTGAGGCTGGTGAGGAAGAAGCCGGCGAACTCGTGGTTGGCCAGCAGGTCCTTGAACACCGCGGCGGGGATGCGGTGGATGACAGCCTCGCCGGCGGCAACCACGTCGCTGTTGGGCGGGTTGCCGCTGAGGATGGAGGGGAAGCCGAAGCACTCGCCCTCCTCGATCTCCTGCACCACCCGTCCGTCGCGCACCAGGTGGGCGCTGCCCCGGCCCACCACGTGCAGGAAGCCGCTCAGCTTGCCGCCCTGCTTCAGGATGATGGTGCCGCCGGGCACGGTCAGGGTGCCGGCGGCGCGCACGACCGTGTCCATCTCCGTCGGCGTGAGCCGGTCGAAGGGGTGGTGCTGGCGCAGGGTCTCGAGGTCGTGGGCGTTCATGGTCTCCTGCCTCGGCGGTTGCGCGGGTCGTCGGCGATCATCGGGGGCGGGGGCGGGCGCTGGCAAGGGGAAAGCGGCGCGACGCGGCCGTTTGCGCTTTGGTCCGCAAACGGGCTCACGCGGGCGTGTTTCCGGTCATCCAGGCAAGACCGCGGCCGCGGCCCGCCGCGGTGTGCTATGCTGGCGACGATGGAGGCGGCCGCCCGGCCCGCCTCCCGCCCTGCCTTTCCCGGAGGTCAGCCATGAGACCTTGGCGCCAAACCGTCCCGTTCCTGGCCCTCGTCCTGATGGTCGCGCCCGCGGCCGCCCTCGCGGTGGACTGCGGCCCCGACTGCCTGGGCCTGTACTTCGAGCCCACCGCCGACACCTGGTGCGGCCAGGTCGCCGCCTTCACCCAGGTGCCCCTCTACCTCGTGCTGAGCGGTCCGAGCATGGCCGCGGTCAGCGGGATCTCGTTCCAGGTCGACCTGGACGGACCGATCCAGCTGCTCGGCGTGAACTTCGGCACGACCGTCATCTGCGACACCTTCACGCCCGACGCCTTCTGCACCATCTGGGACCCGGCGCTGGCCACGACGCCGGCCACGGTCCTGGCCACCCTGTCGGTGATGGTGACGGACTTCGCGGCCCCGGCCACCGTGGGCCTGCACAACTTCGGCACGCCGGCGGACGACCGCGTGTGGATCGAGCTGCCCGGCGGCACGGCGGTGCCGCTGAACTCCAGTGCCGGTGCGGGCATGCCCATGGTACAATTGAACGGCGAGTGCGGGATCGTGCCGGCGTCGACGTCGGCCTGGGGCTCGCTGAAGAGCCTGTACCGATAGGAGACCGATGACACGCATCATCCCGGCGCTGATCCTGCTGGCGCTCGCCGCGGGACCCGCCCGGGCGGTGAACCGCGACTTCCTGCCCGGCGAGAGCGGCGCGGTCCTGACCGCCGTCCACGGTGCGGACGAGGCCCGCGGGTTCGCGTCGGGTGACGGCGTCCTGCTGGGCTGCAGCTGGGAAGGCCGCCTGGCGCTGGTCTACGACCGGCGCGACCTGGCGCGGGATTCCGGGACCGCCTGGTCGTTCGCCTGCGAGATCGCGGTGGTGCGCGCGCCGGGGCTGATCCTGGAGACGGGCCTGGGCATGGGACGGCGCTTCGCCCGGGAGGACGTCCACCGGTACCTGCCTTGCCGCGTTTCGTTGCCCCTGACCACCACGCGGTCCGTGCGCGTCGTCGCCTTCGTGACGGCGATCGTGGCGCCCGGGAACCTCAGTCCTCTCGAGGGCGACGCCGGCGTGGACGTGCGGCTGTTCCGCGTCCTTCTGCTTGCGGCGGAGTACGACCTGAACGAGGATCCCCTGGTCCTGGACCACGCCGCCCTGCGCGGGGGCGTGGCGATCGGATTCTGAGCCGCGGCGCCATCATGCTTGGCTTCCTCGGTGACCACGTCGTGGCGAACCATGGACGGGACCGGAACGGAAACCTGGGATGGCGGGACGTATCCGGTCCAGTTCGCGGACAAGAGCGATTTCAACTGGCCGGACGAGACGCTCTTTGGCTACGGGCCCGCGGTGAGGGTACGGACCTTCTCCTTCTTCAGTCTGGAAGTCTCGGCCAGCTTCTATCACGCCAAGGAGGCCGCCTGTGCGGTTTCGTTTCGATCCGGTATTCTCGGGTCAGCATCGAAGCCGGTGGCGAAGGCATCATCACTGTTCCGGACCGCTTCCGGTACGATGTGGGTGGAACATCTCTCTCCCTGGGATTGAGATATTACCCGTCGAGCCGGCGGGCCGCAGCGTCGCCGGTGGTCGTGCAGACGATCTCCGCCCGATTCGCCGGATCAGCGGGCGCTGATGTTCCCCATGCCCGAGACCTTCGTGTCCTTGCTGTGCCGGGCTTGCCCCAGTAGTCGATGTTGCCCACGCCGGAGACCCGCGCCTCGATGCTGTCGGATGCGTAGACCTCGCAGTCGCCCACGCCCGAGACCGTCACCTTGACGTTCTTCGCCTTCAGGTCGCGGGCGTCGCAGTCGCCGGCGCCGGTGATGATGATGTCCAGGTCCTCGACGATGCCGTCCAGCTTGGCGCTGCCCGCACCCCGCACGTAGAAGGTCAGGTCCTTGCCCCGGTAGCCGTGCATGGCGATGTCCCCGGCGCCGTGCAGATTGAACTCGTCGAGGTCGGTCACGGTGATCTTCGCGGTGCAGTGGTCCGAAGGCTTGCAGTTCTTCTTCCAGGACAGGGACAGGCGGCCGCTCGAGACGTCCGCGTCCAGGTTGTCCCACAGGTTGTCGTCGACGGTGACCTCGACCTGCTGGGTCTTGCCGAAGTCCACCTCCACCTGGAAGTTGCCGCCCAGGTCCAGCTTGGTGAAGGCGGGCAGGTCCAGGGTGCGGGTCTCCAGCTTGCCCGAGCCGTCGATGGTCTTGCGGGCCTGGGCGGGGGCGGTGGCCAGGACGGTCAGCGCCAGCGCGGTGGCGACAAGGGCGAAATGACGGGATCGCATCGTCATCCTCCGGTTCGTTGGGATCCACGGGGGTCGTCGCATAGACGTTCCCCGGCGGAAGAAGGTTTAACGGAAAGCAACGATCGCGCCAAGTGGCGTGTGACTTGTTGATCCTGGTCGGTCGATTCGCCGGGCGGCCGGACGGCGCGCCGAAGGCGACTCGGGGCTGGTCGAATCGTCCGCCCGATGCTAATCATCGGGAAACCTCCGCGCCGCGGCCGCCGGGACGGGCCCGCGCGGCCGCGCGCAGGATCGGACATCCCGTGAGCCGTTGGATCGCCCTCGCCCTGGCCCTCGGCACCTGGCCCGTGGCCTGGACCGACACCCCTTTGCGCGCCCTGTGGCCGCCCCTGGTGGCCCTGGCGGTGATCGCCGCGTCGCGCCACGCCCTGGCCGGGCTGCTGGCCGGCGCCTTCAGCGGCGCGATCATCCTGGCCGGCGGCGATCCCTGGCAGGCCTACCTGGCCCTCTTCCGCGACCACCTGGCTCCCAGCCTGGGCAGCACCTGGAAGACGGGGGCCATCCTCTTCACCCTGGTGCTGGGCGGGTTCGCGGCGGTGCTGGACGCCGGCGGCGGTTTCCGCACCCTGCTGGAACGCTTCACCGCCGGCCGCGGCGACGCCGACCGGCGGTTCCAGCTGGCGGCCGCCGGCCTGGGCCTGATCTGCTTCTTCGACGGCCTGGCCAACAGCATGATGGTGGGCCGGGTGGGCCGCGACCTGGCCGACCGCTGCGGCACGGCGCGGGTGAAGCTGGCCTACATCGTCGACTCCACGTCGTCGGCGGTGGCCTGCGTGGCCCTGGTCTCCACCTGGATCGCCTTCCAGCTCTCGCTGATCAAGGAGGGGTTCGCCCTGGCGGGCCGCACCGTCAATCCCTACGCCGAGTTCCTGCACTCGCTGCCGGCCAACTTCCACTGCTGGTTCACCCTGGTGCTGCTGTTCGTGTCCATCGGGCGGCGCTTCGACCCGGGCCCCATGGGCGGCTTCACGGCGGCGGCGCGGGCGCGGGGGCCGCGGCGGGGAGACGCCGCCGCGGGGACCGCGTCGGCGGCCTCGGCCCTGGCGCCGCTGGCGGTGCTGCTGGCCGCGTTCTTCCTGGGCTTCTACCTGCTGGGCACCGACGGCCCGCTGCTGCCGGTGACCCGGGACAAGGTGGTGGCGGCCTTCGGTTCGGACGCCGGCCCCCTGGTGATGGTGCTGGCGGGGCTGGTGGCCACGGCGGCCGCCATGCTGCTGTTCCCGCGGACCGCGCCCCGCCGCTTCGCGCGGTCGGGGGCCGCCTTCCTGGACGGGGCGCGCACCATGCTGGGCCCGGTGATGATCCTGGTGGCGGCCTGGATCCTGGGCAGCGTGCTGGGGGCCCTGGGTACGGCCGAGCGCATCGCCGGCGCGGCGGCGGCCCTGAACGCGGCGCCCCTGCTGCCGGTGGCCACCTTCGTCACCGGCGCGGTGGTGTCCTTCGCCACCGGCACCTCGTGGGGCACCATGGGGCTGCTCTTTCCCCTGGCCATCCCCGCGGCCGCCGGCGCCATCGGCCACCTGGATCCGTCCGCCCAGACCACCTTCCTGCAGGTGACCGTCGCGGCGGTGTTCAGCGGCGCCGTGTTCGGCGACCACTGCTCGCCCTTCAGCGACACCACCATCGTCTCGTCCATCTCCTGCGGCGTCGAACCTCACGACCACGTGCGCACCCAGATCCCCTACGCGCTGATCGCCGCCGCCGTGGCGGCCCTGGTGGGGTTCCTGCCCGCGGGCTTCGGGGTGCCGGCGTGGATCTCGCTGGTCGCCGGCGTGGGGGTGCTGGTGGCGCTGCCGTCGCTCACCGCCCGGTTCTCCCGCCGCTGATCATCTCCGGATTTGACATCGCCCAGTCGCTGGTGATATTCCAGGTGTTACGATCGTTTCATTCGTAATACTGGGGGCGGATCATGTCCAAGTGTCTCCTGCTCCTCGCCTTCCTGGCGGTCGCTGCGCCGCAGGTCGCCTGCGGCCACGGCCTGTTCTGGCAGGCGAGTCCCGACGGTCCGGTGCTGATGGAGGGCCACCTGCCCGGCCAAGAACACGGCGGTGAGGCGGCGGCGCCCTGCGCACCCGGGAGGGTGCGGGTGCTGCTTGTCGCCCGCGCTGGCGGCACTTGGGTCGAGGCCGACGTGCCGGCGGACGGACCGGTGGTCGCGCCGGCGGACGCCGCGGGCGTCTGCGCCGTCGTGGACTGGGGCTGGTGGACCAAGACGGCGGCGGGGACGCGCAACGTCCATCCGGACAGTGTGGCCGGCGCCCTGCAGGCCTGGACCTCGCTCGAGACCGTCACGCAGCTGGCGCCGGGTGGGGCGCCGGCACCCGGCCCGGCCGGACGCGGACTGGAGATCACGCCGGTCAGGGCCCTAGGCGGCCTGGGGGCCGGCGACAAGCTGGACCTGCGGGTGACCCTGGACGGCCGGCCGGTCGCCGGCGCCGTGGTCACCTACGACGGCAAGGCCCGCGGGACCTCGCGGCAGGACGGATCCATCCGCCTGAAGCTGCGCCGGCCCGGCCCGCAGTTGATCCGGGCGTCGCTCCGCCGCCCGGCCGCCGCTCCGGCCTGGGCGGAGGACGTGCAGACGGCCACCCTCATGTTCCCCCTGGAGGATCGATGATGCGCCCGTTCCTGGCTGTGGCCGCGGCGGCGTTGGTCGCCGCTCCCGCCCTGGCCCACGGCGTGGACACGACGGTGGGCAACGTGAGGGCGGTGACGGTCACCGTGACCTACGAGGACGGCTCGCCGTTGGCCTTCGAGTCCTGCGAAGTGTCGGCGCCCGGCGACGGCCCTGCCTTCCAGGTAGGCCATACCGATCGCCTGGGCCGGGTGGTCTTCGTGCCGGACCGGCCCGGACGGTGGACGGTGAAGGTCACCGGCGAGGACGGCCACGGGGCCGTGGTGCCGGTGACCGTGGACGCGGCCATGGTGGCGTCCGGCGCGGCGGCGGCTCCGGCGGCCGGCGCGCGCGGCACCAAGCTCGTGACGGGCGTCGGCGTGCTGCTGGGCGTGTTCGGGATCGTGGCCCTGACCCTGCGACGGAGGACGTGACGATGAAGACGACGATGAAGGGGACCCTGGCCGGCCTGCTGCTCGTGTTGTCCGCGGCCGCGCCGGCGACGGCCCACCACGGGGTGGCGGCCATGGGAGTGGCCGGGGTCGAGGGCCCCGGCGCGCCCCTGGAGACCTCCAGTTCCCAGACCCTGCCGGCGGGGCACTGGCTGGGTTACTTGAAGATCGACCGCGCGATCATGGACACCTTCACCTCCGCCCGCGACGACGAGACCGACGTCCAGACCTACCTCATGTTCGGCCTGGGCTACGGCATCAAGCCCTGGTTGTCGGCCTACCTGTTCCAACCCTTCAACGCCAAGACGGTCGAGGACAACTCGTACAACACGGCCGGGTTCGCGGACCTGTCGTGGCTGGCGGTCGTCGGCCTGAAGTGGGACGGGGGGCTGAGGCTGGTTCACGACAACGAGAGCCTGGACGAACTGGAGGACCTGCACCTGACCGTCTACGGCGGCACCACCCTGCCCACGGGCGATCCCGAACCTGCGGGACGCCGACGGCGCCACCGATCCGGGTATGGCCACGGGCTTCGGCAAGCCCGCCTTCAGCCTCGGGCTGACCGCCACCAAGACCCTGTCGTCGCGGCTGACGGCGGTGGGCGAGGTGTCCGAAATCGCCTTCCAGACCTACGGCTACGCGGACGGCTTCACGGGGAGGTTCGGCTCCGAGTTCCGGGCCAACGGCGCCCTGGCCGCGCGGCTCGTGGACCCGACCGGCGGCGAAGGTGCGCTGCGACGTCAACGCCGAGCTCAACTACCTGCGCCTGGGCCGCGACGAGACCGACGGCGTGGGCGAGGAGGCCACCGGTGGCCGGATCCTGTACACCACCCTCGGCCTGCGCCTGACCAAGAGCAGCGTCAGCTGGGCTCTCGGCTGGAAGACGCCGGTGGCCAAGTCGCTGAACGAGGACGAGCTGCAGCAGGGCGCCGAGGGCAAGGAGACGGGCCGGCTGCTGGTCTCGGCCAGCTTCCTGTTCTAGAGAGGGACGGCATGCACATCCCCGACGGCTTCATCGCCCCCCAGGTCTACGGGCCCGCCTACGGCGTGGCCGGGGCGCTGTGGGCCGTCGGCCTGCGCCGGCTGCGCCGCACCCTCGACCCGGCCGCGGTGCCGCGGCTGGCGGTGGCCACGGCGGCGGCCTTCGCCCTGATGATGGTGACGGTGCCCCTGCCCGGGGGCACCACCGTCCACGTCTCGGGGGTGGGCATGGTGGCCGCCCTGTTCGGGGTGTGGAACGGGTTCCTGGCGCTGTCGCTGGTCTTCCTGATGCAGGCCCTGCTCTTCGGCGACGGCGGGGTGACGGCCCTGCCGATCAACGCCCTGGCCATGGGGTTGGCGGGGAGCCTGGCGTCGGTGGGCGTGCTGAAGATGCTGGGGCGGCGGACGCCGGGGCTGTTCCTGGCGGGCTGGTTCGGCACCGTGGTGCCGGCGGTGATCGTGGCGCTGGTGCTGGGACTGCAGCCGGTGGTGGCCCACGCGGTTGACGGCACGCCGCTGTTCTTCCCCTTCGGCTGGTCGGTGACCCTGCCGGCGGTGGTGGTGCCCCACCTCTTCGTGGGCCTGGCCGACGGGGTGCTGACGGTGCTGGCCTGGCGCATCCTGGCGCCGAAGGAGGCGGTCGCGTGAGGGACAAGGCGTTGTTGCTGGGCTACCTGACCGCCGTGGTGACCGCCACCCTGGTCCACGATCCGCGGCTGCTGGGCGCGGGCGCGGCGCTGGTGCTGCTGTCGGCCGGACGCCGCCTGCCGCACCTGCTGGGGCGGACGGCGCGGGCCGCGCTGCCCTTTGTGGCGGCGGTGTCCCTGGGCTACCTGGTGGCGGCGCGTGACGACCTGCCCGCCGCCGGTACCGTGCTGCTGCGCCTGGATCTGCGGGTGCTGCTGCTGGTGACCCTGGCCTTCCGCGTGCTGCCGGCGGTGAACCTGCAGCGGGCCTTCGGTTTTTCGCCCACCCTGCGCTTCCTGATGGTGCTGGCCACCAGCCAGGTGCTCACCTTCCGGCGGCTGTTCACCGACTTCCGGCTGGCCCTGGCCGCGCGCACGCCGCGGCGGGTGGGCCTGCTGACGGCCCTGCGCCACGGGGCGGCCACCGCCGCGTGGTTCGCCCGGCGCGCCGAGCACGACGCCACCCAGATGACCCAGGCCCTGGACGCGCGGGGGTTCTTCCTTGATCGCGACTGAGCAGCTGCACCACCGCTACGACGACACCGTCACCCTGGCCGGCGTCGACCTGGTGCTGGCCGCCGGCGAGAAGGTGGTGCTGCTGGGCAGCAACGGCTGCGGCAAGTCCACCCTGCTGAAGCTGCTGGCCGGCGTGGTGGCGCCGTCGTCGGGCCGGGTGCTGTACACGGGCCGCGCCGTCCACGAGGGCCTGAAGGACAAGGCCTGGCGCGCCCGGTTCCGGCGCGAGGTGGGCCTGCTCTTCCAGAACCCCGACGCCATGCTCTTCAACGCCACCGTGCTGGACGAGATCGCCTTCGCGCCCCGCCAGCACGGCCTGCCCGACGCCGAGGACCGGGCCCGCGCCTGGGCCGGCCGCGTGGGCCTCGACAAGGTCCTGGACCGGGCGCCCTGGACCCTGAGCGCGGGGCAGAAGCAGCTGGTCTGCCTGGCCGCCCTGCTGGTGCTGGACCCGCGGCTGCTGCTGCTGGACGAACCCACCTCGGCCCTGGATCCGCGCAGCACCGGCTGGCTGGTGGACTTCCTGCAGGACCTGCCCCAGACGCTGCTCGTGGCCACCCACAACCTGTCCCTGGCCTCGGAGCTGGGGCGGCGCTGCGTGGTCATGGGCGAGGACCACACCCTCGTCCACGACGGCGACGTGCTGGCCCTGCGCGACGATCTCGAGGTGCTCAAGCGCGCCAACCTGGTCCACGCCCACCGCCACCGCCACCGGGACGGCGAAGTGGAGCACCGCCACTACCACACCCACGATTGGGACTGACATGACCGACGACGCCACCCGCCGCTTCACCGTCTCCCTGCCGGCCGCCCTCATGGACGCGCTGGACCGGCGCATCGTGGACCAGGGCTACGACTCGCGCTCCGAGCTGGTGCGCGACCTGATCCGCGGGCAACTCGTGCGCGACGAGTGGGAGAAGATCGACGGCGAGGTCCACGGCGTGCTGACCATCTGCTACGACCACCACCAGCGGGAGCTGAAGGACAAGCTGCACCGCATCCAGCACCACCACTACGTGCACATCCTCTGCAACACCCACGTGCACCTGGACCACGACAACTGCCTGGAGACCATCATCCTGCGGGGGACGCCCGGCGAGATCGAGAAGATGGCCCTGGCCATCCGGGGCCTGAAGGGCGTGGTCTTCTCGGAGCTGGTGCGCGCCGCCATCCCGCGGGTCTAGTCCGTCCGCGGCGCCGGCACGGCCTCCCCGCAACGCGAACGGCCCCGGGTGCGCACCCGGGGCCGTCCGGTCGAGGATGGGCCGGTGGTCACTTCAGCAGCGTCAGCTTCCGCGACTGCAATGCCTGCTCCGTGGCCAGGCGGGCGAAGTAGACGCCCGCCGGGACGGTCCGTCCGGAGTCGTCGGTGCCGTCCCAGGTCACCCGGTGCGCGCCGGCCTCCTGGGCCCCGCTCGCCAGCTGCCGTACGGCTCGGCCCGCCACGTCGTATATGGTCAGCGTCGCCTCGCCCCGCTGCGCGAGCGAATAGGACAGGGCGGTCGTCGGGTTGAAAGGATTCGGCACCGCGGCCTCCAGGCTCGTGACCGCGGCGGGGACCGTCACCGTTCCGCGCGCCAGGGCGGTCCATGTGCCGTCGGTGCCCTGCATCGACAGGGTGTAGAGCACCGTGGCGCCCGGCGCGAGGCTCGCGCCGTCGTCCCGCGCGGTCCAGCGGCTCCCTTCCCGACGCCAGGGCACCATCCAGGTGCGGCCTGCCGCGGTGCCTTCCAGGCGCAGGACGGCGGTGGCGTCGCTCCCGGACCAGGACACCCGCACGCCGTCGCCGTCCCAGGCCGCGTCGAAAGCGCTGATCAGCACCGGGACCGAACCCGGGCACTGGGTGGCCAGCATCCGCAGACCGTCCTGCGAGACCGAGGCCAGGAGGTCGCCGAAGAAGGCCTGACCGGTGAGGTCGACGCCGGACGCGTCGTAGCCGCCGAGTCGGCGGGGCGCGTCGAGGTCGGACACGTCCACGACGATGGTGCCCAGGTCGCGATCGGCCAGGTACACGAGGGCGCCGACGGCGTCGGCGTCCACGAGATGGGCGCCGTCGAGGTGTCCGCGCACGACGGGCGCATCGGGATCGGCCAGGTCGAGCAGATCCAGTCCCGTGGCCGTCGCCACGGCCAGGAAGCCTTCGCCGAGCGAGGCGGCCACCGGCACGCCGGCGGCCAGCGGCACCGAGCCCGACTCGGCCGGGGCCAGAGGCGAGGACACGTCCAGGACCACCACGCCGTCGTCGCTGGCCAGGTAGGCGCGGTTCCCGGCCGGAACCACGGTCCGCACGGCGTGGCCGGTCGCGAACGACCCGACCGCCGCCGGCGCTGCCGGATCGGCCAGATCATAGACGGTGACGCCCGCGCCGCCCACGTACAGGGCGCCGCCGACGTCGGCCCCGGGCGCGGCCAGGCTGAACCCGTTGGTTCCCACGTAGCCGCCGGTCGTCCAGTCGTAGACGCCCAGGCCGGCGTAGACGTAGTCCCCGATCACGACCAGGCCGTCCAGGCCGTAGGGCCCGCCGACGGACGTGACATAGGCCGGGGCCAAGGGGTCGCTCATGTCGTAGACGGCGGTCCGCGCATCGTCGTCGCTGGCGGGCGACCCGTCGCTCGGCGTGAACAGGTCGATGAAGAGGTAACTGGCCGTGGCGCCGCCCAGGCTGGCGGTGGCGCCGCCGGTCGTGATGGTCGCCAGCACCGGATCCGGCGCGGCCAGGTCGAAGGACGCGGCGTGCAGCTGGGTGCGGCCCGCGTAGACCGTGCCGGCGGCCAGCGCCACGTCGTTCAGGGAGGTTTCCGGAAAGCCGAGCGTCAGGCGGTACGCAGGCGCCGTCGGGTCCGAGGCATCCACGACCCGGCAGCCCGACTGTTCGGTGAGAGCCACGAGGGGCCCGTCCACGGCCAGCCCGTACGTCGCGGCGTCCAGGTCCAGATGGCCCAGCGTCGCGGGGGCGGACGGGTCGGAGCCGTCGGCGATCCACAGCTGCGGTGCGTACAGGGCGCCTGCGTAGTCGACGAGCGCCCCGGCCACGTAGACGCGTCCCGCGACCGCGGCGACGGCGGTGGGCCGGAACGGATCCCCGTTGGTGGGAATGGTGAACGATCCCAGCGGCGCGGGCGCGGCCGGATCGGCAAGATCGAACGCGGTCGCCCCGAAGTTCCCGCCGTAGTTGGTGATCCAGGCGACATCCCCGTCGACGGCGAGCCGGAATACGGAATGGAGGCCCGGCGCCGACGGACCGAAGGCCGCCACCACCGCCGGCGCGGTCGGATCGGCGAGGTCGACGACGATGTTGTCGGCGCTCCCGGCCTGCCCGCAGGCGATGGTCCCGTTCAGCGTCACGGCCGAGATGGCATAGCCGTTGAGCGAACCCCGCAGCTGGGGCGAGGCGGGATCGGTGAGGTCGATCACCCGCAATCCGTAATAGCCCAGGGCCGCCACGGCGAGCGTCCCGGACACGGCGACGTCCGTCACGGAGCCGTCGATCAGGTCCAGAGAGCCCGCGACCACGGGCGCGCCGCCGGTCACGTTGCAGACCACGAGGCGTGTGCCTACGCCCGCGCAGAGGATGTCCCCGTCCCTGTCCAGGGGGCCGACGGTTCCGCCCAGGTCGAGGGCCACGGGGTCCCCAGGCAGCAGGCCATAGTCGATGCAGGTCTGGGTCGATGCGGCCCCCGCGCAGCAAGCGGCGACCACCAGGACGGCGGCGGCGACGCGACGGTGCATGGTGGTTTTCCCCAAGGCTGAAGTTGCGATTTCAAACGTTATCTGGCGCGGGATCAAGCGATTGTACCACAATCTGGGGTCCCGTTTCAACCGCCCCGCCAGGTCTTGCGGTGGCCGCCGCCCCCGTCGGATGCGGAGACGGCGGCCGTCAATCAGCCGGCATCGCGCCCTTCGGCCGGCGCGCCGGCGCCTTCATCGATGCCGCCCGCGGCGCGTGCCGCCTCTGCCACGTCCGCCATCACTGCCAGCGTGGTGGGCCAGCGCCCGGCGCCCAGTCCGCCGACCGTCACCCGCCCGCCGCCACCCGCCGGTGGGTCACCGCGTCCAGCCCCTCGCAGGCGATGGCGTCCGGCGCCACCGCCTCGCCGAACGCCGCCGTGGCCAGCAGCGCCAGCTTGTGGACCGCGTCGCGGCCGGACAGGTCCAGGGAGGGATCCGCCTCGGCCAGGCCGCGCGCCTGGGCCTCGGCCACCGCGGCGGTGCGGCTCAGCCCCGCGTGCATGCGGTCCAGGACGTAGCTGCAGGTGCCGTTGAGCACCCCCTCGACGGCGACCAGCGGGCCGGCCGCCGCGAGCCGCACCACCGTCTCCAGGGCGGGCACGCTGCCGCCCACGGCCGCGGTGCAGCGCACCTCGCCGCGGGCGGCGGCGGCCAGGAGCCCGGGGTCCTCGGCCAGGAGCTGCTTGTTGGCCGTCACCACGGGGCGGCCGCGGCGGCGGGCTTCGGCCACCAGGCGGGCGGCCGTGCCGTGGCCGCCGATCGCCTCCACCAGCACGTCCCAACCGGCCGCCAGGAAGGCGTCGGGATCGGCGGTGACCGTGTCCATGGGCACGGGGCGGACGCGGCCGGGGTCGCGGACCAGCACCGCCGTCACGCGGAACCGGTCCGGCAGGGCCGACAGCCACCGTGGACCCCCAGGCCGACGGTGCCCAGGCCGGCCAGCGCCACGCGCACCGGCGGCGATGGTGAAGGCCAGCCCGTGCCGCGCCGCGAACGCCACCGCCTTGGGCTGCACCAGCGGGCCGCCCACCGCCAGGCAGGTGGCCCAGGACGCGCTGGCGTAGCGCCGCGTCCAGTCCAGGCGGCCGTCCGGGCCGGCGGGCAGCAGGCCGTCGACGTCCTTCAGCAGGCGGCACTCGGCGGCAGCCAGCCGCTGCGCCAGGAAGAAGGCCGTCAAGTCCGAGCCGCCGCGCCCCAGCAGGGCCGGCGCGCCGTCGGCCGTCCGCCCCGCGAATCCGGGCACCACCACCACGGGGACCTCGCGCAAGGCGTCGCGCAGGCGCGCGGTGTCCAGCGCCACTGGCTCGGCGTCGAGCACCGGCCCCCGGGCCCGCAGGCCCAGCTGACCCGCGTCCAGCACCCGCACGGGCACGCCGGCGTTGGCCAGCTCCAGGCCGAGGACGGCCGCGGCGGTGGTCTCGCCCGTCTCCAGCAAGCGGGCCAGGGAGGCAGGATCCGGGTCCTCGGCCCGGCGCCTCGCCCCGGCCAGGAGCGTGTCGGTGGTGGCGCCCAGGGCCGAGACTACGGCGACCACGCGGCGGCCGGCCCGCACCTCGCGATAGATCTCCAGCAGGACGGCCGGCAGGGCCGTCTCGTCCGGCAGCACGCTGCTGCCGAACTTCAGCACGACGACGGGGTCACGCATGGTGCACCTCCTCCGCCGCACGCAGGGCCTGCTGCAGGTCGGCGATGATCTCCACCGGGTCCTCCAGGCCCACCGACAGGCGCACCAGCCCGTCGCCGATGCCGCGCGCCTCGCGGTCGGCCGCCGGCAGGGCATGGTGGGTCATGGTGGCCGGGTGGGTGACCAGGGTCTCGACGGCACCCAGGTTCTCGGCCGGCGTGCACACCCGCAGCCGGGCGATGAACGCGGCCGCCGCGGCCAGGCCGCCGGCCACCTCGAACGTCACCAGCCCGCCGCCGTCGGCCTGCTGGTGCAGGGCCAGCTCGCGCTGGGGGAAGTCGGCCAGGCGGGGATGCCGCACGTGGCGCACCCGGTCGTCGTCCCGCAGGGCCGAGGCCACCAGGAACGCGCTGCGGCAGTGCTGCTCCAGGCGCAGGGGCAGGGTCTTCAGGCCCTGGAGCGTGAGCCAGGCGTTGTGCGGACTCTGGATGGTGCCCAGGGCGGTCCGGCGCAGGCGCAGGGCCTCCAGCAGCGCCTCGTCCCGGGAGACCAGCGCCCCGCCCACGGTGGCGTTGTGCCCGTCGATGTACTTGGTGGTGGAGTACAGGACCAGGTCCGCGCCCAGGTCCAGGGGACGCTGCAGCGCCGCGGTCAGGAAGGTGTTGTCCACCGCCGCCAGCACGCCCCGCTCCCGCACAACGGCGCAGCACGCCGCCAAGTCGGTCAGCTTGAGCGTGGGGTTGGCCGGCGACTCGAACAGCGCCAGCCGCGTGGCGGGGCGCAGGGCGGCCCGCACCGCCTCGGGATCGGACGAGTCGACGAAGGAGGCGGTGACGCCGAAGCCCGCCAGCACCTCCCGCAGCAGGCGCCAGGTGCCGCCGTAGACCACGTCCGAGCAGACCACGTGGTCGCCGGCGCCCAGCACGGTCAGGCAGAGGGTGGTGGCGGCGGCCATGCCCGTGCCGAAGCAGACGGCCGGCGGCGCCTCCTCGAGGGCGCCCAGGCGTTCCTCCAGCAGGCTGACCGTGGGGTTGGACGAGCGGCTGTAGGTGTGGGCCTGCGCCCCGCCGACGGCCGCCTGCCGGAAGGTGGTGGACTGGTGGATGGGGGGCAGCAGGGCCCCGTGGACGGGGTCGGGCACGCCGCCGCCGTGGATGCACGTGGTACGCAGGGTCATGGCGAAACTCTCCTCGGCAAGGGACCGGGTTCGGGCCTGCCGCTTGCAGGCACGAAAAAACCGCCGCGGATCAGGCCGGGCGGCGGGGCGTCCCTCTCGGGGATGTTCGCTGCGGGTCTCTCTAGAGGATCCTCCCGGCGAACGCACCGCGGCCCGGCCATGGCATCGCCATGGCCATGGTCATGACCATCGTCATCGAGCAGCGGTGGTTGGCGGCGCGGTGGACCAAGGGTCTCGCTTCCGGTTCGGGTGGCGGCGCCCCGGGGGCGTCGGTCGCGGCAATATGACCGGGTTGCGGGGACCGGTCAAGACTTGATCTTCCGGCAGGTGGCCGTCCGGCCCGATCCAGGCGAGCGGATCGGTGCCGCGGGCATGGATTCAAGACATTGTTGGTAAATGATCTAGATATGTTCCGGGGTTTGGCTGTTTATTTCTTGACAGATTACGTTTAAGAAAAAACATTTGAGCAGACAAACGAACCGCCCCCCGCCGCCGGGGCGGCCGGTCCCACAGCCGGGCCCGCGGGGCCCAACCGTGAGGGGTAGGCATGGTGCGATTCTTCCTCGAAGGCGACCGGGTGCCCGAGCTGGTCGCGCATCTCATGGCGCAGCGCCCGGTCTTCGCGCCCCACCGGCGGGGGCGGAAGTCCTTCGCCTTCGCGCGGACCACGGATCCGGAAGCGGTGGTCCTGGACTACCCGCGGACCCTGCAGTCCATCCGCAAGTTCTTCCTCCCGCCGCGGGAGGAGCTGCTGCGCTTCGACCTGACCGACCATTCCTACGAGGCGGTGGACGCCGAGCCGGCGGACGCCCTCTTCCTGGGGGTGCACTCCTACGACATGGGTGCCCTCAAGCGGCTGGACCACAGCTTCAGCACCGGCCAGCCCGAGCGCAACTACCTGGTGCGGCGGGCCGGCACCCTGTTCATCGGGGTCTGCTTCAAGCCGGACAAGTTCCACTTTTCCGGGTCGGTGGGCATCGAACCCGACGACACCGAGGGCTGCGACGCCTTCCTGACGCGCCTGCTGGACGGTTACATGCTCGAGGTGCTGACCGACGCCGGGCGCGAGCTGCTCGAGGGCTTCGAGCTGCCGCCCTACGAGGGCAGCCCGCCGCCGGCCCACCCGTTCCAGCAGCACATCTACGTGCCCCAGTCGCGGCTCAGCGGGATCATGGCCAAGAGCTACGACCACCCGGTGTGGGAAGAGGCCACGCGCAACTGCGTGGGCTGCGGCACCTGCAACCTGGTCTGTCCCACCTGCTACTGCTTCGACGTGAGCGAGAACGTGGACATCACGGCGACCCGCGGCTTCCGGGAGCGGTCGTGGGACGGCTGCACCCTGCGCCGCTTCAGCGAGGTGGCCGGCGGCGAGGTCTTCCGCGACCAGCTGCTGGCGCGCACGCGACACCGGGTGCTGCGCAAGTTCAAGTACATCAGCGACGCCACGGGGCAGCCCTGGTGCGTGGGCTGCGGCCGCTGCACGGCGGCCTGCCCCGCGGGCATCAGCATCGCCAACATCGTCAATCGGCTGGTCGGCGACGCCGAGCGGACGCCGGTCGCGCCCATCTAGGCGGCAACAGGGGGTCGGGGATGAACCTGCAGGAACTCAAGAGCGCCGCCGAGGCGAAGGATCTGTACCTGCCCGTGATGGCCGAGATCACCGGCGTGCGCAAGATGACCGACCTGGAGAACCTCTACACCGTGCGCCTGCCGGGCGGCGCGGACCTGGGGCACAAGCCGGGCCAGTTCGTGGAGGTCTCGGTGTTCGGCGTGGGCGAGGCGCCGTTCTCGATCTCGTCGTCGCCCACGCGGCACGGCGAGTTCGAGCTGGGCATCCGCCGCGTGGGCATGCTGACCGAAGTGCTGGCGGGGTTCACGGCGGGCCAGCGGGTGGGCATCCGCGGGCCCTTCGGCAACGGCGTCGACGTGACGAAGTTCGCCGGCAAGGACGTGCTGATCGTGGCCGGCGGCATCGGCCTGGTGCCCATGCGCTCGGTCATCAACTACCGTGCTGGACCGGCCCGACGACTTCGGGCGCCTGATCATCTGCTACGGCAGCCGCAGCGACCGCGAGCTGCTGTTCACCGACGAGCTGCCCCGGTGGCGGCAGAACCCGCGGGTGGACCTGCGCCTCACGGTGGACAACCCCACCGAGGCCTGGGACGGGCCACGTGGGCGTGATCACCACCCTGATCCCGGACCTGGACCTGGACCTGGAGAACCTGGCCTGCTGCGTCTGCGGCCCGCCCATCATGTACCGCTACGTGCTGCTGGCCCTGCGCAGCCGCGGCGTGAAGGAGAAGGACATCTGGATGTCCCTGGAGCGGCGGATGAAGTGCGGCGTCGGCAAGTGCGGCCACTGCCAGATCAACGGCTCGTACGTGTGCCAGGACGGTCCGGTCTACCACTATCCCGACATCAAGGCCCTGCAGGAGGCGCTGTGATGAGTGACAAGCCGCGCGTGGCGGTCTTCGACTTCACCGGCTGCGAGGGCTGCGAGCTGAACCAGCTGAACTTCGAGGACCAGCTCCTGGACATCCTGGCCCACGTGGACTTCGTGGAATGGCGCGAGGCCATGGACGGCAAGGCCGACGAGTACGACATCGCGTTCGTGGAGGGCTCCCTGTCCACGCCGGACTGCATCCGCCGCATCCACGAGGTCCGCCGGCGGGCCAAGGTGCTGGTGGCGGTCGGATCCTGCGCCGTCACCGGCGGCATCAACGCGGTCAAGAACACCCGGCCCATCGAGGACGTGCGGGAGGAGGTCTACGGCGAGGACAAGTACCTCTTCCCACCCTGCCCGCGCTGCCCATCTCGGCGGTGGTCAAGGTGGACCACAACGTGCGCGGCTGCCCCATGACCCAGCGCGAGTTCCTGAAGGTCTTCACGGCCCTGGTCATGGGCAAGGAACCGATCGAGCCGGACCAGGCGGTGTGCGTGGAGTGCAAGCTGAAGGAGAACGAGTGCGTCTTCGAGCGGGGCATGATCTGCCTCGGGCCGGTCACCCGGGGCGGCTGCGACGCCCGCTGCCCGTCCGTGGGCCAGTACTGCACCGGCTGCCGCGGGCTGGTCTCCGCCGCCCAACGTGGCGGGCATGGAGGAGATCCTGGTCGTCCCACGGCCTGAGCCGGGACGAGGCCTGGCGGCGGATGCAGCTGTACAGCGCCAACGAGCTGGAAAGGGTGTTGTGATGAGCACGAACCTGGACATCAAGGTGCGGCACCTGACCCGCGTCGAGGGCCACGGCGACATCGTCGTGAACATGCGCGACGGGGTGCTGGAGAAGGCGGAGCTGGACATCGTCGAGGCGCCGCGCTACTTCGAGGCCATGCTCAAGGGGCGCAGCTTCCACGAGGCGGCCATCATCACCTCGCGCATCTGCGGCATCTGCTCCCTGGGACACCAGATCACCTCGCTGAAGGCCACCGAGCAGGCCCTGGGCCTGGAGGTCAGCGAACAGACCGTGCTGCTGCGCAAGCTGCTGATCCACGGCGCCACCCTGCAGAGCAACGTGCTGCACGCCTACTTCCTGGCGGCGCCCGGACCTGCTGGGCCAGGGCTCGGTGTTCCCGCTGGTCGAGACCCACCCCGAGGTGGTCAAGCGGGCCCTGCGCATGAAGCGGCTGGCCAACGACATCGGCGACGTGGTCTCGGGGCGTGCCGTGCACCCCATCACGCCGGTGCCGGGCGGCTTCACCCACATCCCGCGCCGCGGCCGAGCTGGTGGGGCTGAAGCGGCGCCTGGAAGAGGACATGGTCCCCGATTTCCTGGACACCGTGGAGACCATGAAGACGCTCGCCGGGCGCGTTCCCCGACTTCACGCGGGAGACCGAGTTCATCTCCCTGCGCAGCGACGACGAGTACGCCCTCTACGACGGCGACATCTGCAGCACCGACACCGGCCGCGTGCCGGTGGCGGAGTACCGCCGCATGACCAACGAGTTCGTCGTGCCGCACAGCACCAGCAAGCATTGCCGCGCCAACCGATCCAGCTTCATGGTCGGGGCCCTGGCGCGCTGGAACAACAACCACGACAAGCTGTGCGGCACGGCCCTTTCCGCAGCCGAGGAGCTGGGCCTGAAGCCGGGCTGCTGCAACCCGTACCTGAACACGGTCGCCCAGGTGGTGGAGGCGGGGCACTGCGCCCTGGAGGCCGTCGCGATCATCGACAAGCTGCTGGGGGACGGCCTGAAGGACGAGCACCCCAACCAGGAGCCGACGCGCTACGGCACCGGCGTCGGGGTCGACCGAGGTGCCGCGGGGCATCCTCTACCACGAGTACACCTACGACCGCCAGGGGCGCATCGCGAAGGCCAACTGCATCATCCCCACGGGACAGAACCTGGCGAACATCGACGACGACATGAAGAAGCTGGTGCCCGAGGTGATCGGCGAGTCCAAGGACGAGATCACCCTGAAGCTGGAGATGCTGGTGCGGGCCTACGATCCGTGCATCAGCTGCTCCGTGCACCTGTTGGACGTGGACTTCATCGAATAGGTCAGCCATGAAGGTGATCGCTGCAGGCAACGCCTTCTACGGCGACGACGGGGTCGGGGCGGCCGTGCTGGATGCCGCCAGGGAGAGCAATATCCTCCCCGGTGTCGAACTGGTGGATATCCGGACGGACGCCCTGGCCCTGTTGGATCACTTCGAGTCCGGCGTGAAGACCATCGTGGTCGACGCCGCGCGCATGGGCCTCGCGCCCGGTGACGTGGCGGTGTTCCGGCCGGAGGAGGCCGAGCTGCGCGTCTGCGAGGACCTGCTCTCGGTGCACGGCTTCGGCCTGGCGGAAGTCTTCGCCCTGGCCCGCGGCCTGGGCTGGCTGCCGGACGACGTGCTGATCGTGGGCGTCGAGCCGGAGTGCCTGGAGATCGACCGGGGATTGTCGGCGCCCGCCCGCGCGGCGGTGGCGCGGGTCCTGGCCATCATCGAAGCGGAGGTAGGGTCCGATGCCTGAAAAGACCATCCTGGTGATCGACGACGACATCGACCTGGTGGAAATCATCCGGGTCACCCTGGAGAACCAGGGCTTCCGCGTCATCGACGCCCAGAACGGCGAGCGGGGCGTGGAACTGGCGCGGGCCGACGCCCCGGACCTGATCCTGCTGGACGTCATGATGGGCACCATTGACGAGGGTTTCCAGGTGGCGTACCAATTGCGGAACGATCCGGACACCAGGGAGATCCCCATCCTGATGCTCACGGCCGTGGGCGACCAGACGGGGTTCGACTTCGAACCGGGCAAGGACGGCGAGTTCCTGCCGGTGGACGAGTTCCTGGAGAAACCGGTCAGCCCGCGCAAGCTGGTGGACATGATCCGCAAGCACCTGCCCACGAGCATCTAGGCGGGCGCGGCGGGGGGAGGCAGCAGGTGCAGCAGATCGCGGCCATCGCCCCCGAGTCGTCCCAGTTCGTCTCCGCGGCCTCGCTGCGGGTCCGCTCCGAATGGTTCAACAAGCTGCGCTGGGCGGCGACCGGCACCACCCTGGCCGCCACGCTGGTCGCCGGCGTGTGGGCGCGCTTTCCCCTGCCCGTCGGGCCCCTGCTGGTCACCGTGGGCCTGCTGGCGGTGCTCAACGCGGCCTACACCATCCGCAACCGCCGGGTGCCGCCCGCGGACATCCGCGCGGAGATCCGCCTGCTCAAGCAGCAGATGACCGGCGACCTGATCCTGCTGACGGTGATCCTGAACCTGACCGGCGGCGTGGAGAACCCGCTGCTGTACGTCTACGTGATCCACGTGATCATCGCGGCGCTGCTGTTCAAGGGGCGCGAGACCTACACCATCGCCTGGCTGGCCATCGCCCTGTTCACCGCCGAGGTGGCCGGCGAGTACCTGCATCTGCTGCCCCACCACCACCTGCTGGGGGCCAGCGAGCTGACCCACGAGCTGCCGTTCATCGTCATCACCCTGGTGTCGTTCTGGTTCGTGCTGCTGTTCTCGGCCTACATGGGCGCGATGATCATGCGGCACAACCGGGCCATCAAGGACGAGCTGGTGGAACGGCAGCGCCGCCTGGTGGATGCCGATCGGGCCAAGCTGGAGTTCTACCGCTTCGTGGCCCACGAGGTGAAGAGCCCGGTGGCCACGGCCCAGAGTGCGGTGGAGACGGCGCTGGAACTGGGGGCGGACAGCCTGTCGCCCCAGGTGGAGGACCTGCTGACCCGGGCCGTGGGCCGCCTGGAGCAGGCCACGGCCATCGTGCGCAACCTGGCCGACCTGACCCGTGGCGGCCTGCTGGCCGCCGAGAGCGTGGCGCCGGTCAACGTGACGGCCCTGGTCCGGGGCGTCGTGGCCGACTTCCACGAGCTGGCCGCGCGCCAGGACCAGGTCATCGAACTGGACGCGCCCGCGATCCCGGTGGTGATCACCACCAGCGAGTCCATGCTGGGCAAGGTCTTCACCAACCTGCTGAGCAACGCCGTGCGCTACAACCGCGAGGGCGGGACGGTGCGGGTGACGCTGGCGGACGAGGGCGGGCGCATCCGCCTGACGGTGGCGGACCAGGGCATCGGCATCGAGCCCGCGGACCGCGAACGCATCTTCGACGAGTTCTACCGCGCCCCGGCGGCGCAGGCCAAGTCCGGGCTGGGCACCGGGCTGGGGCTGCCCATCGTGCGGCGCTTCGTGACGGACCTGGGGGGCGCCGTGGCCGTGGACAGCCGGCCGGGCGAGGGGTCGGTCTTCACGGTGACGTTGCCGCGCCGGCCCGCCGGCGCCGCGGCGGGCGGCGACCCGGAGGGGGGAGCGGCATGAAAGACGAGAAGATCCGCTGCGGCGGTCTGATGGAGCGTCGCGACGTCAGCCTGATCGAGATCCTGGGCTTCGGCCGCACCGCCGGCCAGGCCCGGGGCATCCTGGCCAAGTTCGGGCGCGCCGGGGTCTCGCTCAACTACCTGAGCGTGGGCCACGGCGCCGGCGGCGAGAAGAACATGTCCTTCTGCGTCACCGGCGCCGACGAACCCCGCTGGCGCCCCCTGTTGGAGGAGATCCGCGCCGAGTACGCCCCGGAGCGGGTCCAGGCCCACGAGCCGGCGGTGATCCTCACCCTCTACGGGCCCCACTTCCTCGAGCGCCACTCCCTGGCCGCCGAGGTCTTCGCGGTGGTCTGCGGCGACGGCATCGATTCCCACGCGGTGTGCTCGTCGGTCAACAGCATCTCGTTGGTGGTGGCCGCGACCGACCGCGACCGCACCGTGGACAGCCTGCGCCGCAAGTTCGACTGGCCCGACTAGGCGCGCCGGCGGCGTCGCCGCCGCACCAGCCGCACGGCGCGGACGGCCAGGAACAGCGCGAGGGCCAGGCCCAGCAGGGGTGCGGCCAGCGCCAGCACCGTCAGGAAGGTGGCCGTCGCGGTCTCGAAGGTGGCGACCGCCGGGTTGGCCAGGCCCCCGGTGGCGGCGGTCGAGCCCAGGCGCAGCCCCGCCATGCCCCCGTGCAGCAGCCCCGCGGTGCCGCCGCCGGCGACCAGGGCCAGCCCCCAGCGCAGCCAGGGCGGCACGTCCACCAGGGTCGAGGCCATCAGGATGGTGCCCGCGGCCACCGCCGCGGGGGCGGCGACCGCGTCCAGCAGGTGGTCCAGCCAGGGGATCAGGTAGGCGCCCATCTCGAGGAACGCCGCCACCGCCAGCACCACCAGCGCGGCATCGCCGGCCAGCCAGTCGAAGCCGTGGGCCAGGGGCAGGTGGCCCAACCGGGCGGCCAGGGCCGCCAGCAGCACCGGCAGGAACACGCGGAACCCCACGGCGGCGGCCAGGCCCAGGCCGAGGGCGACCGCGGACACGAACTGGATGCCGGACATCTCCACGGGCGAAGCCTTCCGCTGGGGCCGGGGGCGGCGGACGCGCGCCCCAGGGCGCATGCTAGCGGGCGGGGCCCGTCGCCGCCACTGCCGGGGCATGCCCCAGTGGGGAATATTCTCGAGGATACTCGCCAGCAGTCGCCGTCCGGCGCGGCCGCGATCACCGCAAGTGACGACAGGGCAACGGGCAGTCGGTCTGGCGCGGATCGTGCGAACAGGAGGGCGTCATTGCTCGATCCCCTTCTGCGCGAGGAGTTCCGCCATGAAGCGCATTGCCGTCCTTGCCGCCCTGGCCGTCCTGGCCGTGGGCGCGCTGGCCGCCCTGGCCGCCGACCAGCCCGCCGCCCCGGCCGACGTCTTCCACGCCTTCACCACGCCCTACCTGGTCATCCAGGAGAACCTGGCCGCCGACAAGACCGCGGATGTCGCGTCCTCGGCCCAGGCCATCGCCGAGGCCGTCGCCGGCGCCGCCGACCGCGACGCCGCCGCCCTGGACGTGGCCGCCGACAAGGTGGACCAGGCCAAGGCCCTGCTGCCGAAGATCGCCGCCGCCGCCGCGGCCATGGCGAAGGCCGCCGACCTGAAGGCCGCCCGCGAGGCCTTCGTGCCCCTGAGCGAGGCCGTGGTGGCCTACCGCGACATCGCCGTGGGCGAGCGCCCGGTGGTGGCCTACTGCCCCATGGTCAAGCACGAGTGGCTGCAGCCGGCCGGCAAGATCGCCAACCCCTTCTACGGGTCGAAGATGCTCCGCTGCGGCAGCATCGTCCGCAAGTAGACGCGGCGTTCCGGCCCAAGACGTGCTTGTTCCCCGGTGAGCCCAATCGGACATCGTTCCCTTGCCGGGAACGATCCTCACCGGGGAGGAAGCCATGAGAACGATCATCCTCAGCACGGTCCTGGCGGCAGCGCTTATTCTGCCCGTCTCCGCGTCGGCCGTGGAGTTCGTGAGTGTCGACGGCGTTGCGGACTGCAACGGCTGGAGCAGCGACGTCCAGATCTGGTTCCGCACCGGAGCCACCAACGTCGAACTGTCCTACGTGGTGGTCCTGACCGACGCCCAGGGGGCTGAGGTGCAGCGCTTCGAAGCCACCCAGGCCCTGCCCATCACCACCGGCGATCCGGTCACCTTCACCTTCGCCGGCCAGTTCGCGTCGGCGCCGGGCGAGGGCTACGGGGTCACCGGCACCTACCATCTCTACGACTACTTCACCGACGGCTTCAACGACATGATCGCCGGGTTCCTGGCCAGCCCCGACTGCACGCCGGCGACGAACGGCGACACGCCCGTGGTCTGCGCCCACACGGCCCGCTGGTGGCTGCGCCACCGCGACCAGTGGCCCACCAACGAGCTGGCCGTCGGCGACGATTCCTGGAGCTACCGCCAGATGTGGCAGGTGCTGGCGCGCCCGGCCTGGGGCAACCTGCGCATGCTGCTGGCCCGGCAGCTGGTGGCCGCCGAGTTCAACGCGATGATGAACCCGGGTGCCGCCCCGGACGACGCCATCGCGGCGGCCGAGGCCTTCCTGGCCGACAACGATCCGTTCGGCCGCAGCCGCGGCCGCAGGCATTCGCACTTCCGGTGGCGCAACCTGCGCGAGGAAGCCGCCGCGGTGGCCGATCTCATCGGCCCGCTGATGGAGTTCAACCTGGCCGGGTGTCCGGACGCGTCGGCGGCCGTCGCCGCGGACGACCGCGACGACGTCAGCGACATCGAACTCGTGAACAAGATCATGATGGACGCACCCGACAAGGCCGTGCCCGAGGAGAGCGCCAGCTTCGGCGCCGTGAAGTCCTTGTACCGCTGACCGGGACCGAGCCGGGATCGGCGACGGCGGGGCCGGCCCATCGCGGGCCGGCCCCGCCGTGCGTCCGGGCGGTTGTCTCGCCTGGTCCGGGCCCTTACCTTCATGCCGAGAATAGCCCGGACGTCTGCGCCACAAGGGGGCATCGATGGCGCCGCACCGTGTTCGCCCACTCCGCGTTCTCCCCCTGCTGTTCGTGGCCGCCCTGCTCCTGGCGGGCCTGTCCGTCGATCGCCGGCCGCTCCCGCGCGGCGTCCCGGCGCCGCCGGTCCACGAGGAGGACCGTGCCGGCCGCATGCTGCCGCCCTCGGCCACGCCCGTCTCCGCGGACGAGCGGGCCCAGGACCGGGCCGCCTGGGAGCTGCAGCGCCTGCGTGATCCGGCCACGGGACGCATTCCGCCGGGCATCCACCGCCGCGAACAGGAATTCGCCGCCACCCTCCCCCGTCGACGCACCGGGTACGGCATCGGCGGAGGCCGCATCCGCGACAAGACGATGGACTGGAACCAGCGCGGGCCCCGCAACTACGGTGGGCGCACGCGTGCCCTGGCGGTGGACGTGGCCGATCCCACCCACGCCACCCTCCTGGCCGGCGGCGTGTCGGGGGGCATGTGGCGCTCCGAGGACCGCGGGCTGACGTGGACGCCGACCACCGGCTCCAGCCAACTGCACAGCGTCACCTGCGTGCTGCAGGACACGCGGCCAGGCCACCGGAACGTCTGGTGGTACGGCACGGGCGAGGTCATCTCCGGGTCCGCGTCCCAGGGCGGGGACGCCTACTACGGGGACGGGATCTATCGCTCCGACGACGGCGGCCGCAGCTGGTACGCCCTGCCGGCCACCGTCTCGGGCACGCCCCAGTCCGCGGACCAGCCCTTCGACGGGGTCTACAGCCTGGTCCAGGACACCACCAACGTGGCGGAGCCCGAGCTCTATGCGGCCACCATGATGGGCATCTACCGCTCCGTGGACGGCGGCTGGGCATGGACCGGTGTGCTGGGTCATACCTGGAAGCAGTCCCAGTACACGGAGGTGGCGGTGGGGCCGCGGGGGACCGTCTGGGCGGCCCTGGGCAGCGACGGCACCGAGCGCGGCTTCTACCGCTCAGCCGACGGCCTGACCTGGACGCGGGATGTCCCACCGGGCCTGGACTCCGAGTACCACCGCGTGGCCATCGCGGCGGCGCCGGCGGTGCCCGGCCTGGTCTTCTTCCTCACGTCCGACCGGGAGGACGGCCATCGCCACCAGTTGTGGATGCACTTCTATCCCGTCGCCGGCGGCACCGAGCCCCTGTGGTACGACCATTCCGCCACCCTGGACGCCTTGCCCGACCCCTGGGGCGAAGCGGGCAACACCTGGTCGCTGAACACCCAGCGCGGCTACAACCTGCACGTGACGGTCGATCCCGCGAACCCCGCGACGGTCTACGTAGGGGGCGTGAACCTGTGGCGAAGCACCGAGTTGTTCTCGAACTCCCTCTCGGTACGGCGGGTGGGCGGCTACTACTATCCGGCGGACGACGAGCACCACGCGGACCAGCATCGGCTGGTGTTCGTCCCCGGTTCGTCCGGCGAGGCCTACACGGCCACCGACGGCGGCGTGCACCGGACCGCCGACATCCGGGCCCGCCAGGTGGTCTGGGAGAACCTGAACCACGGCTACGACACGACGCAGTTCTACACCGTGGCCGTGGACCGCGAGGCGCCGGGCGATCCGGTGATCGTGGGCGGCGCCCAGGACCACGGGACCCTGTGGAGCGGCTCGGCGACGGCGGACGACCCCTGGCGCCTGGTGCTGGGCGGCGACGGCTCCCACTGCGCCGTGATCGACGCCGCCGCCGGCCGGTACGTCCTGTCCACCTACTTCGGCTGGACGTTCCGGGTGCAGCTCGCGGCGGACGGGGCCGTGGAGGATGTCCTGCAGATCAACCCCACGTACCTGGCGGACCGCGACTGCCTGTTCATCAACCCGTTCGTGATCCCGCCCGCGGACGAGGGGGCCATCTACCTGGCCAGCCGCCGGGGCGTGTGGCGCAACCTGACCTACGCGCGCCCGGTGGGGGAGGGGGCCTGGAACCGGGACGAGGGCTGGGAGCGGCTGACCGAGGTGCCGGCGTTCCGCTACATCACGGCCCTGGCCGTCGGCGGCGGGCCGGACTACGACCTGTACTACGGGAGCGACCGGGGCCTCGTCTACCGGGTCACCCACGCGGCCACCGGCACGGACCGGGAGCCCGAACAGCTGGGCGCCGGTACGCTGCCCCTGGGCGCGGCGGTCAGCGCCATCGCCGTGCACCCGGCCGACAGCCGCCGCGTGCTGGTGGCCTACGGCAACTACCACGTCCGCAGCCTGTGGTCCACGGTGGACGGGGGCAAGACCTGGACGGACGTGGAGGCCAACCTCGGCGGCGCCGACGGCCCGTCGATCCGCTGCCTGGCCATCCTGGCCGACGGCGACCGGGACCTGTGGCTGTGCGGCACCAGCATCGGCCTGTTCTCGTCCCTGGGCGGACCCGACGGCCGCACCGTCTGGGTGCAGGAGGGACCCGAAGCCCTCGGCAACGTGATCGTGGACGCCCTCGCGGTGCGCCCGGCCGACCGCCTGGTGGTGGCGGCCACCCACGGACGGGGCATCTTCAGCACCACCGTGCCCACCGACTGGTGGCAGGACCGGCCGTCGGTCGACGCCCCGGCGTTGGCCAACGTGCAGGCCGCCCCCAACCCGTTCAACGGCGGCACGGCCATCGCCTACGAGCTGTCCCTGCCCGGTCCGGTGACGGTGGAGGTGTGGGATCTGCGCGGGCGGCGCGTGGCGACGGTCTTCCAGGGGACGCAGGGGATCGGCAGCCACAGCGCGGCCTGGAACGGCCGGGACGCGGAAGGTCGGGCGGTGGCGTCGGGAGTGTACCTTTACCGGGTGACGGCGGCCGGCTCGGTCCAGGAAGGCAAGGTGACCTGCCTGCGTTGAGGGCCCGCTAGCAGATGCGCGGCAGCTGCTCGCCGATGGGCATGTCCACCACCCGCCGGGCTCCCAGTCCGGTGGCCATGACCACCCGGCCGGGGTGTTCGTCCGTGACCCGCCCCAGCATCACCGCGTCGCGCCCGTGCTCGTGGGCCCGCATGGCCGCCAGCACGCCGTCGGCCGCATCGCCGGGCACCACCGCGATCAGCTTGCCCTCGTTGGCCACGTACAGGGGATCGATGCCCAGGATCTCGCAGGCGCCGCGCACGTCCGGCCGCACGGGCACCGCCGCCTCGTCCAGCACGATGCCCACCCGCGCGGCCGCGGCGAATTCGTTCAGGGTGGTGGCGGCGCCGCCGCGGGTGGGGTCGCGCAGGGCGCGGGTGTCGGGGCAGGCGGCCAGGATCGTCCGCACCAGGCCGTTCAGGGCCGCGGTGTCGCTGCGCACGGTGGAGGTGAAGCTCAGGCCCTCGCGCACGGTCATCACGGCCATGCCGTGGTCGGCCAGGGTGCCCGAGAGGATGACGGCGTCGCCGGGGCGGATGCGCTCGGCCCCCAGCGCCAGGCCCGCCGGCACCACGCCCACCCCCGAGGTGTTGATGAAGATCCGGTCGCAGCCGCCGCGGTTCACCACCTTGGTGTCGCCGGTGACGATGCGCACGCCGGCCTTCCGCGCGGCGGCCTCCATGGAGCAGAGGATGCGGTGGAAGTCCGCCAGGGGCAGCCCTTCCTCCAGCACGAAGCCCACCGACAGGGCCGCCGGCTCGGCCCCGCTCATGGCCACGTCGTTCACGGTGCCGTTGATGGCCAGGTCGCCGATGTCGCCGCCCGGGAAGAAGATGGGGCTGACCACGAAGGTGTCGGTGGAGAAGGCCAGCCGGCCCGGGCGGCAGGTCGAGCACCGCCTGGTCCTCCAGCCGGTCCAGCTCGGCGCTGGTGAAGCGGGGCAGGATCAGCTTGGCGATCAGGTCGGCCGACAGCCGCCCGCCCGCCCCGTGGGCCAGCTGCACCGTGTCGTGGTCCAGGATGGGCATGGGGCAGGCCATGTCCGCGAAGTCGGGCGCGGTCGTTCACAGCGACGCCCCCCGGGCGTACTTGTGGTAGGCGGCGCAGGCGCCCTCGCTGGAGACCATGGTGGCGCCCAGCGGGGTGCAGCGGCGTGCACTCGGTGCCGAAGGCGGGGCACTCGTCGGGCTTCTTCAGGCCCTGCAGGATCTGGCCGGCTGATGCACACGGCCGGCTCCTCGGTGGCGATGGCGCCCACGTCGAACTTCCGCTCGGCGTCGAAGGCCGCGTAGGCCTCGTCGCAGGCGCAGCCCGCTGCCGGGGATCGTGCCGATGCCCCGCCACTTGCGGTCGCAGACCTCGTAGACCTCGTCCATCACCGCCCGGGCGGCCGGATTGCCCTCGCGGCCGCACCGCG
This sequence comes from Candidatus Krumholzibacteriia bacterium, assembly GCA_963825035.1. Lineage (GTDB taxonomy): Bacteria > Krumholzibacteriota > Krumholzibacteriia > LZORAL124-64-63 > LZORAL124-64-63 > JACZKN01. The sequence goes on from CAWGRT010000020.1 coordinate 172,078, forward strand.
CGCTGGTACTGGTTGACCACCGCCGGGCTCGCCCGCCTCCAGCAGCTCGCACCGTCTCGAGGATGCCCTCGAGGATGTCCACCGGCTCGAAGCCCGTGGGCACGATGGGCACGCCGTACTTGCGCGGCGATGGGCTCGTACTCCTGCCAGCCCATGATGGCGCACACGTGGCCCGCGGCCAGGAAGCCCTGCACGCGGTTGTCGGGCGAGGAGAGGATGGCCTCCATGGCCGGCGGCACCAGCACGTGGCTGACGATCTCGCTGAAGTTGGCCAGGCCCTCGGCGGCGGCCTGCTTGACGGCCATGGCGTTGCCCGGGGCGGTGGTCTCGAAGCCCACGGCCAGGAAGACCACCTCGCGGTCGGGGTTCTCGCGGGCCAGCTTCAGCGACTCCAGGGGCGAGAGCCACCATGCGCACGTCGCCGCCGCGGCTCTTGACCCGGAAGAGGTCGTCGTGGGAGCCGGGCACCCGCAGCATGTCGCCGAAGGAGGTGAAGATGACCTCGGGCCGGCGCGGCGACGGCCAGGGCGCGGTCGATGGTCTCCAGGGGCGTGACGCACACGGGGCAGCCGGGGCCGTGGACCAGGGTGATCTCCGGCGGCAGCAGCTGGTCGATGCCGTGGCGCATGATGGAGTGGGTCTGCCCGCCGCAGATCTCCATGATGGTCCAGGGGCGCGTGACGGCGGCGGCGATGCGCTCGAGCAGCGCCCGGGCCAGGGCGGGATCGCGGTATTCCTCGAGATACTTCACGGGTCTCGTCCTTCCGGGGCGGCGGCGCCCCGGTCCCAAGATCGCGCGACGGTTGCCTGAAGTCTAGCCCGCGGGTAGAATACTCGGCCGATCGATCAAGTCCGGGCGGAGATACGTGCGGCGCAGAGACGATCCTGTTCGCCCTGGCTGGCCGGCCGCGTTCCTGGGGCTGCTGGCGCGCGCTGCGGCGACGACGGCACCACGCCCCGACGGCGCCTTCGCGAGGTGACGGTGCGGGCCGTCGACCGCGGACGGCGACCCGGTCCAGGGCCTGGACCTGATGGTGGTGATGGACTCGCCCTACTACCAGGACGCCAAGGCGGGGAGAAGGCGGCGCGGGCATCCGGTTCCTCGTTCCGGACCTGGGTCGCCGGTGGTCGTGACCATCGAGGACGTGGCCGGCGGCGCACATCCGCACGCTGATGGCCGACACGCTGCCGGCCGGACGTGTACCAGGTCGTGTGGAACGGCCGCGACGACGAGGGCGTGCCCCAGTATTCCGGCCTGTACCGGGTGCGCATGGTGGCCGGGCGCGGACCTGGCCGCCCCGGACGTGGACCTGGTCCAGCCCATGTACATGGCCCTGATCGACTTCGACCAGGCGACGCCTGGGGATCACCGATGCCGACGGCCGAGATCGTGCTGCAGGACAAGCGCCTGTTCCCGGCGCTCTACGGCGAGGTGGACATGGAGGCCCGGGACGAGAACGGCGACCCGATCGGCGTCTTCCCCGTGACCAACACGATGCGCTTCTACCTGGGCCGGCCCGGGGGGCCGGGCCATGGTCAAGCGCGACGTCCTGCACAGCGGCCAGACCATCGAGCTGCTGTGGCCCGGCGTCGCGCCGGCGGCGGTCGGAGCCGGTGGCCGGCGCCGCCGACCGTCCGCCGGCCGGGCGCGGGGGTGCCGCCGGACACGGCGTTCGTGCTGCGACCGCCCTTCCCAACCCGTTCAACTAGGGCGCCCGCCGGACAGACGAAAGCCCCGCGGCCGGCCGGCCGCGGGGCTCGTGTTTCCCGCCGCAGCGGAGGTCCCTACCGCGCCAGGAAGTCCAGCATGGCCTGGTTCGCCTCGCTCGGCCTGCTCGAACTGCACGAAGTGGCCGCAGTCCTCCAGCATGACCAGCTTGGCGTCCGGCAGCTTCGCCATGCCCAGGGCCGCCACGTCCCGGGTGAAGCCCCCGTGGAGGAAGCGGTTGGGGATCAGGTTGTCCTCCTCGCCGAACATGACCAGCACGGGCTGGGTGATCTTCTCCAGGTCGTCGTAGACCGGACGGTCCAGCATGGCTGCCACGTTCAGGCTGACGGCCGTGCAGTAGTCGGCGAAGTCGCCGGCGCCCCGCACCCGGATGCGGTCGGTGATCATGAAGTCGGCCTCCGGCGGCGTGTGCCGGAAGTTGCTCTTCAGGTTCACCGCGATGCCGCGGATGGTGGTGTCCTTGACGAACTCCGCCGAGACCGCGCGCCGCATCCAGTCGCCCTCGCCGTCGGTGAAGGTCTCGAAGCCGGCCGGGGAGATCAGCACCAGCTTGTCCACCATGTCCGGATGCTCGAGCGCGGCCACCATGGCGATCTGGCCGCCCATGGAGTGGCCCACCAGGGTGGCGTGCCCGATGCCGAGCCCGTCCAGCAGCTCCTTCAGCACCGTGGCGTAGAAGGACATGCTGTAGGGGTAGGCCTTCTTGTCGCTGTAGCCGTAGCCGGGCAGGTCCAGCGCGATGACGCGGTGGTCCTGCGCCAGCGCCGGGATGTTGCGGGTCCAGCCCTTGGCGTTGGTGCCCAGGCCGTGGATCAGCACGACGACCTCGCCGCGGCCCTGGTCGATGTAGCCGACCTTGATGTTGCGGATCTGGGCGGTCTTCACGGGATAACCGTAGTCGATCTGGTCGAACTCGGCGGACGGCAGGTGGTACCAGCCGGCCGACGAGGCACAGCCCTGCAGCGCCATGATCATCACCGCCCCTGTCAGGATCCTGATTGTCAGGTTACGCATCGTTCACCTCCTCAGAAGCTGATCCACTTGAACGTGGCGAAGACGGTCCAGGGGTCGCGGGGGCGCTCGAAGGTGCCGCCGTTGACCTCGGGGGAGTCGTAGAAGTCGCCCAGCCACAGGTAGGCCGCGTGCAACTCCAGGTCCATGAACACCTTCATGGTCCAGCGCAGGTTGAAGTTCAGCTCGGTGCCGAGCTGGCTGCCCATGCCCGGGATGGTCTTGGAGGCGTAGCCCACGCCCGCGCCCACCTTGGCCTTCAGCTTGTTGGGGATCAGGTCCTTGTGCACCTGCAGCGAAGCCGCCTCCAGGCCGTAGCCCAGGTTCTGGATGTCGATGGTCGCGGCGATGAAGCGGTTGACGACGTTGCCGTGGGGCAGCAGCAGGTACAGGCCGTGGCCGATGAACACGGCGCCCGGCGAGGTCCAGTTGTTGCCCGTCAGCACGCCGTTGTACTTGCCGTCGCTGATGTTGTTGTCGTCGCCGGTGGTGTAGATGGCGTCCAGCACCACCTGGTCGTTGGCGTACCTGCCGTAGCGGTGGGCCACCCGCAGGTTGCCCGCGAAACCGCCGATGTCCACGCTCGGCGTGGCCGTGCGGGCCTGGCCGAAGTTGTAGACCGCGAACCCGCCGAAGCCCGTGTCGCCCTGGCGCAGCAGCGGATCCTTGTGGAACTGGGTGCCGGCCCAGTAGACGTCGGCGGTGTAGTCCTGGTTGCCGAAGTCGAAGTTGAAGACGCCGTTGTAGTTGCTCAGGTTCGAGTTGAGCCCTTGCCCCAGGATGGAGACGCCGCCCTCGCCGTTGCCGTGGTCCCGCACGTAGCGGAACGACAGGCCGGCCGAGGAATCGATCGCCAGGTCCTTCTCCACCTCGGCTGTGTAGAGCACGACGTCGTCGTCCTGCTCGACGTTGTTCTCGTAGAGCTGGTAGAAGCCGACCTTGGCCCGCTTGTCCGTGTCGAACATGCAGTGGGCGGTCAGGCCGGTGGCGTCCGAACCGAAGAACGCCAGCCGGTAGCCGGTGGTCAGCAGGTCGTCGGTGAAGGTGTACCAGGGCACGCGGATGTTGTCGAAGATCCGCTGCAGGCCGGCGTTGATGAACAGGTTCTTCTGCGGGCGCAGCTCCAGGAACAGGTTCTGGGTCTGCATGTTCACCTGGTCGCCGCCGAAGCCGCCGCCGAAGTTGCCGCCGGCCGCCGTAGTTGGCGTCACCCCAGGTCCAGTCCAGTTCGAAGCTGGCGCGGATCTTGGCCCAGCCGTCGAACAGCCGCGGCGAGTAGGTGAACATGGGGATGAAGCGCTGCTCGGCGTAGGTGCTCTTCTTTGCTGGTGAACGTGGTGTTCCCGCCGAAGAGCCGGCCGACCACCTGCCCCTTCAGGAACTCGTTGGTGGGCGCGATGTTCGACGCCGTGCCCTTCATGAAGTAGTAGCCGATGAAGTTCAGTTCGCGCGGGTTCTGATCGACCTTGAGGATGGGGAACGGCGCCAGCGAGGGCTCGGGGCCCATGGTCTCCTCGGCCAGGACCGACCCGCCGGCGGCGAACGCGATCAGGAACGCCAGCGCCCAAAGAACGGAATGTCGCATGTGTCAGCTCCATTCGTGGGCCACCCGGCCCGGGGGCCGGGGGGTCGGGGCCGACCCCGAAGGGCCGGCCCGGACAACTCAGAAACTGGTCCGCTCGTAGCGCTGGATGTTGGTCATGCCGAGGGCCGCGTTGGCACCGAAGCCGTCGGCGGGCGTCGGCGGCACCGCGCCGATGTCGGGCACGGTCTGCACCACTTCCAGCCACATGGAGTCCGGCGACGCGGAGTAGATCTCGACGATCCCCTCCTGCTCGAACGCCGAGTAGTTGATGGCGATGGCGTCGATGTCGCCGGTCGCCGACTCGTTCACGGTGTACACGCCGTTCAGCGTGGACCACGAGCCGCCGCTGGGGTGGGTCTCCAGCATCACCGTGTTGTTCTCGTTCAGGGTCACGCGGACGCTGTCGTAGTCGAAGAGGGTGACCAGCAGGGGGGCGACGTTGTCGCCGGCGCTCAGCCAGGTGCCCACCCAGGGGTCGGTGGCGACGCGACGGTAGCGCTGGACGTTGGTCGTGCCGAGGGCCGCGTTGGCGCCGAAGCCGTCGGCGGGGGTCGGCGGCACCGCGCCGATGTCGGGCACGGTCTGCACGGCCTCGAGCAGCAGGGAATCCGGAGAGGCCTTGAAGACCTCGATGATCCCTTCCTGCTCGAACGCCGAGTAGTTGATGGCGATGGCATCGATCGAGCCGTCGGGCGACTCGGTCACGTCGTACACGCCGTTCAGGGTGGTCCAGGCGCCGCCTTCCGGATGCGACTCCAGAACGACGGTGTTGTTCTCGTTGAAGGTCACGCGGACGCTGTCGTAGTTGAACAGGGTCACCAGCAGCGGCGCGACGTCGTTACCGGCGCTGAGCCAGGTGCCCAGCCAGGTCGTGTCGTCGACCGGGGGCGGCGCGGTGCCGCCGTCGTCGCTGCTGCAGGCGGCCAGGGCGACCAGCCCCAGGGCCAGGGTCGCGAGCAGGGCGAATTTCAGGGTCTTGTTCATGTCTCTACCTCTCTTCGGGGGTGGAGAACTGACGCAGCGCGGTCCTGTCGACCTTGCCGGCGTCGTTCCGGGGCAATGCTTCGATTACGACGAACTCACGGGGAATCTTGAACTTGGCCAGCCTGGTGCCGCAGTGGGCGCGCAGGTCGGCCTCGTCCGGGGCCCGGTCCGGATTCGGGACCAGGAAGGCCCGGCCCGCTTCCCCCCAGCGCGGGTCCGGCACGCCGATGACGGCGGCCTCCTTGACCGCCGGGTGGGCGACGAGCACGGCCTCGACCTCGGCCGGGTACACGTTCTCGCCGCCGGAGATGTACATGTTCTTCTTGCGGTCGACGACGAAGTGGAAGCCCTCGGCATCGCGGGTCATCAGGTCGCCCGTGTGGAACCAGCCGTCGGTGACGGCCTCGGCCGTGGCGGCGGGGTTGCGCCAGTAGCCGGGGGTGACCACCTCGGAGCGCAGCCACAGCTCGCCCACCTCGCCCGGGGCGCACTCCCGGCCGTCCGGGCCCACGATCCGCGCGTCCACGTAGAAGTTGGGGAAGCCGATGCTGCCGGCCTTGGCCACCGCGTGGTCCTGGTGCAGCGAGAAGCAGTTGGGGCCCACCTCGGTCAGGCCGTAGCCCTGGCGGATCCAGACGCCCTTGTCGTGCCAGGTGTGGATCAGCGGCACGGGCATGGCGGCGCCGCCCACGATGGCGTAGCGCACGCTGGCCAGGTCGGCCGCGGCGAAGCGAGGCGAATCGGCCATCATCTGCATCATGGTGGGCACGCCGAAGAGCAAGGTCACCTGCTCCCGCTCGCACAGGTCCAGGATGAGGTCGGCGTCGAAGTTCTCCAGCAGGGTGTGGCTGGCCCCGTTGTGCAGGAAGGGCGTCAGCAGCACGTTCCAGCCCCCGGTGTGGAAGAAGGGGGCGAAGCTGAGGCTGTGGTCCTGGCCCGACAGGTCCAGGCGCAGGGTCGTGTTGATGGCGTTCCACAGCAGCATGCGGTGGGTGATCATCGCGCCCTTGGGCGCGCCCGTGGTGCCGGACGTGTAGAGGATCATCACCAGGTCATCCAGCTCGCCGGGGCGATCCGGGGCGAAGACGGCGTCGGGCACGGGCCCCCGCACGAGGGCCGACACCGCGTCCGGAGCGACGGCGACCGGACCGGCGCCCACGCGGTCGGCGAACTCGGCGGTACGGATCACCAGCTTGGGCTCCGCGTCGGCCAGGGGCACCGCCAGCTCGGGCGCCGTCAGCCGGAAGTTCAGCGGCACCAGCACCGCGCCCAGCTTGACGCAGGCCAGCATCAGGAACACCGTCTCGGCGCTGTTGCGCGCCAGCACCGCCACCCGGTCGCCGCGGCCGATGCCGTGGGCGTCGCGCAGGTGCGCGGCCACGGCGCGGGCGCAGGCGTCGGCCGCCGCGAAGTCCCAGGAGTCGCCGGAGGCGTGGTCCCGCAGGAACAGCCGCCGCGGCGTGTACACCGCCCACTTGGCGATCCAGTCGACCTCGGGATGGATCACGCCTCACCTCCCCGCAGCCGGTACAGCAGGCCGCCTACGGCCACCGCCGCCAGGATGGCCACACACGCGGCCACGCCCGGGTTCTCGCCGGTGGCCGCGGTGCCGGGGATGGGCAGCTTGCCGTAGTACATGACGAAGTGGACGATGACCGCGGTGACCGCCGCGGCCACGGCCGCGACCCGCGGCATGCGCGGCAGGAACATCCCGAAGAGGATGGGCACGAAGGCCGCCGAGAAGTAGGCGTACACCCCGTTCTGGGCGAAGATGGCCACGCTCAATTTGGGATGGGCCAGTTGGTCGCGGCTGAGCACGATGGTCACCGCGGCCAGGACGACGATGGCCGCCCGCCCCGTCAGGACCAGCACGCGCTCCCGCGCCGGCGTCCCGGCCGCCGGCAGCCAGCGGTTGCCGAGGGGCTCCACAAGGTCCGAAGTGATGGTCGTGGCCAGCGCCTGCACCAGCCCCTCCAGGGTGGACAGGCCGGCCGAGATCAGGCCCAGCACCACCACCAGCCCCAGCCACACCGGGAACTCGTGCACCACGTAGGCGGGGATGATCCCGTCCATCTTCAGGGGCGCGCCGCCGGCGGTCAGGTCGGGGAAGGTCAGGCGCGCGTAGAGGCCGACGAAGACCACGGCGAAGAAGATCAGCTCGGTCACCACGCCCACGGCCAGGTACCGGTTCACGTCACGGTCGGTCTTCAGCAGCAGGCTCTTGGTGATGATGTGGGGCTGGCAGACGATGGCCACGCCCACGACGATCTGGGCCACGATGATCTCGAACCAGCTCCGGTACAGGAAGCTGGTGGGGTTGGTGGGCCGCACCAGGTTGGGGTCGATGGCGCGCAGCTCGTCCAGGAATCCGTGCACGCCCGCGCTGAAGTGCTGGTAGCCCGAGCCCAGCAGCACGAAGGCCACCACCAGCATCAGCACCGCCTGCACCGTGTTGGTGTAGACCATGCTGTTGGCGCCGCCGAACATCATGTAGCCGAAGACGAAGACCACCACGCCCACCAGCGCGACCGTCTCGCCGATGTCCAGGGTCTTGCTCAGGACCTTGGTCAGCCCCACCACGATCAGCACGATGAAGGTGATCAGCAGCAGGGACAGCACGGCGAAGAAGAAGCCGAAACCACGGCTGTCGTAGCGGGTGCCCATCCACTGGGCGAGGCTGAGGGCCTTGACGCTGGCGCCGTGGCGCCGGAAGCCCTTGGTCAGCACCACCAGCGAGACCACCGCGGCGATGGGCAGCACGACGCCGTAGGAGAGCACCCCGCTCAGCCCGTACAGGGCGATGAAGCCGGGGTTGATGATGAACGTGGCCGCCGAGGTCATGGATGCCGCCAGGGCCAGGCCCACCGCCACCGGCGAGAAGGCCACGCTGCCCAGGGCGTAGTCGGCCAGGGAGCGGTTGCGCCGGGCGCCCCGCACCACGATGGCCAACAGCACCACGGCGTAGGCCGCCACCAGGGCCCAGCCGGCCGCCACCATTCCCGAAGATGCGCTCCCCGTCACGTGGCCTCCCGTCCTACCAGGTGAAGGCGGCGCAGGCGAAGGCCAGGCCGCCGCCCGAGCCCATGAACACCACGAAGTCGCCCCGGGCCAGCTCGCCCTGCGCGTCGGCCTCGGCCAGGCACATGGGGATGCAGGCCGACCCGGTGTAGCCGTACCGGTCCATCACGCAGTGGGTCCTGGCCATGGGCAGCCCGAGGTTGGCCATGGTCTCGCGGATGCTGTTGATGTTGATCTGGGTGAAGAAGATGCGGTCGATGTCCGCCGTGGTCCGGCCCGCGTCGGCCACCGTCTCGGTGACCATCCGGGTCCAGGTGGCCGGGTTGATCTCCTTGGGGAACTTCTTCACGAACCGCAGCTTGTGGTCGCCCGCAGCCAGCACCGCGGGCGGTGACCGGCTGCTTGGCGCCGCCGGCGTAGATGCCCATCCAGTCGGCGTACTGCCCCTCGGTGTGCAGGCGCGCGGCCTGCCAGCCCTCGGGCCCGTCGTGGGCCTGCAGCACCACGCCCGCGGCGCCGTCGGCGAACAGGGTCACGGTCTTCTTGTCGTGCAGGTCCAGATGCTTGCTCATGGCGTAGGCGCCCACGACCAGCACGTTGGTGTAGCGCGCGTCGGACCGGATGTACTTGGCGCCCAGGTCCAGGGCGGTGACGAAGCCGGCGCAGGCCGCGTTCAGGTCGAAGGTGCCGGCGCCCGTGGCGCCCAGCCGGTGCTGCACCACCGACGGCGGTGGACGGCGACACGTACTCGGGCGTGTCGGTGGCCACGACGATCAGGTCCAGCTGGTCGGCGCGCAGGCCGGCCCGCGCCAGCAGGGGGCCCGCCGCGGCCGACGACCAGGTCGGCCGTGCTCTCGTCCTCGGCGCACCAGCGCCGCTCGCGGATGGTCAGGTTCTCCTCGAGCCAGGTCGCTGACGTCCTCGCCCAGGCGCTCGTCGAACCAGGCGTTGGGCACGACCCGGTCCGGGGCGTGCATGCCGGTGGCGACGATGCGGGCGTTGCGCGGCGTGCCGCTCACGCCACCAGCCCCCCGTCGACGCTCAGCACGGCGCCGTTGACGAAGCGAGGCCTCGTCCGAGGCCAGGAACAGGTAGGCGGCGGCGATCTCGGCCGGGTCGCCCAGGCGCTGCAGGGGGGCCTTGCCGGCCATCATGTCGCGGATCTTCTCGGGCATGGCCATCACCATCTCGGTGGCGATGAAGCCCGGGGCCGACGGCGTTGACGCGCACGCCCTTGCGGCCCAGCTCGCGGGCCCAGACCCTCGTCATGCCGATGACGCCGGCCTTGGTGGCCACGTAGTTGGTCTGGCCGAAGTTGCCGTACAGGGCCACCACGCTGCTGGTGTTGACGATGCTGCCGGCGCCCTGCGCCGACCATGACCCGGGCCGCGGCGCGGCCGCAGTTGAAGACGCCCTTCAGGTTCACGTCGATCACCTGGTCGAACTGCTCGTCGTCCATCTTCAGCAGGGTGGCGTCGCGGGTGATGCCCGCGTTGTTGATGAGGATGTCCAGGCGGCCGAACCGTCGCGACGACCGCGGCGACGGCGGCGTCCACGGCGGCGGGGTCGGCCACGTTCACGGCCCGGAACTCGGCGCGGCCGCCCTGCGGCCGCGATGCCATGCGCGGCCAGGGCCTGCCCGGCCTCCGCGTTCAGGTCCCAGACCGAGACGGCCGCGCCCTTCGGCGGCGAAGCGCTCCACGGTGGCCCGGCCCAGGCCCGCGGCCCCGCCGGTGACGATGGCGATCTTGTCCTTCAGCCTCATGCGTCGACCTCCGGCAGCCGGCCGCGGGCCGGCCTCCTCGCGTGCGGCGTCCCATTCGTCCAGGAACGCCGTCAGGTGTTTCCTCATCAGGGTGTAGAAGCGGACCATCTCGTCGGTGCGCCGGGCGAAGGCCTCGGGCACCGGCTCGCCGCTCTCGGCGATCAGGGCCGCGTACTTGCGGGCCAGCACCAGGTTCTGGCCCAGCAGTTCGGCGTGGTTGGCGAAGGCCTGGCCGAAGATGTCGGGCTCGGCCCGGTAGTAGTCGCGGCGGCTGCCGGGCACCCAGACCTTCTGGACCAGGTTGTGCTCCCGCAGGCGCCGCATGATCTGGCTGACCGGCCCCTTGCTGACCTGCAGTTCCTCGGTGATCTCGTCGAGGCTCACCGGGTCGTCCGTCTGCAGCAGCAGGCCGACGATCCAGCCCATCAGGCGGGGCAGGCCGAAGCTCTGGTAGGCCAGGCCGTAGTCCTGGATGAACTCCTGGCGGAGGCGGTGGGGCGCGAGGCCTGGCGGCGCTGGCGTTCGCGGGACACGATTTCCTCCGTTTGAAAAGTTTCAAACGAAGCATATCCAAGTCGAGCGGCGGCTGTCAATGCGGGAAATCGCGGGGATCAGGAGGCCGCGGGCCGCGGCGGCGGCCGGGGGCCGGTGCGGGATCTGCGGGCCGTTCCTCGGCCCCGTCCACGGCTCGCCCCGGCTGACCCTCCACAGCCGGCGCACGAAGTAGCCCCACAGGGCCAGGACGGCGTAGAACTTCAGGGAGACCAGGAGGCTCAGCGGTCCGGGGCTGTGGATGCGGAACAGGAAGCTCATGGGCCAGGCCAGCACGAAACCACCAGCCCCACCCCGACGGACGCACGCAGGCTCAGCCGCCCGGTCAGGAGCTGGATCAGGGCCAGCATGGCCGCCGGCAGCACGAACACCAGGTGGTGCTCCCAGGACAGGGGCGCCACCAGGAACATGGACAGCAGCACCGTGACGAACTCGTCGTTCAGGTAGCGGGTCTCGTGGCGCCGGGTCAGGCGCACCGCCAGCCACACCAGAACGCCCAGGATGAGCAGGGCCGCCACCAGGGGCACGAGCTTGGCCAGCAGCGGCCGCGGGTGGTGGGTGTACACGGGGCTGAGGAAGAGCCGGGCCGCGAATCCGTTGATGCTCTGGTTCCAGGGGATGGCTGGGGAGAACGCCCCCAGGGGCTGCTCCGCGTAGCCGCCGGTGGGCAGCACCGTCGTGAACCAGTCCGACCACGCCTGCCGGGGCAGGACCAGCCAGCTGACCGCCACGGCCCCCGTCAGGTACGCCCCGGTCCAGGCGGCCGTGCGCCAGCGCCGCCGGATCAGCAGCAGGGGCAGGAACAGGACCGGGTAGGTCTTCAGCAGGATGGCCCCCGCCAGGGGCAGGGCGGTCAGGGCCCCGGGCCGCCGCTCGCGCAGGGCCACCCAGAACAGGGAGAGCAGCACCAGGACCGCCAGGTTGATCTGCCCGTGGTCCATGGTCACGGCCACCGGGTGGAACTGCAGCACGTACAGCAGCAGCAGCGGCAGGGCCACCCAGCCCACCAGGCCGCTGCCGGGCCGGTCCGGCGCGGGCGGAGCCCCGGGGCGCACCACCGTGAAGATGCGGAACAGCAGCAGGTAGAGCAGGGCCAGCATGCTCAGGTGGTTGACCACCAGCGCCGCCACCTTCACCCCGTGGTAGCTGAACCAGGACAGGGGCAGGAAGAACAGCAGGCTCGGCGGCGGATAGAGGTAGGGGAACACGTGCTGGCCGAGCTGGCCCTGCAGCCGCTGCCAGGCGGCGGGCCGGTACGGCGAGGCCTGGTGGTTGAAGGCCGCATCGGACGCGTAATAGAACGAGGGGAGGTCGACCGCCTGCTCGTGGGCCGCCCGCACCCCGTTGTCGACGAGGAACGGCACGTACAGGAACAGGAAGATCAGGCCCAGGGCCAAGCGGTTGCGATTGTCTGCCACGCGGGAACTCCTGATGCGTCTTCGAGTTGTCGGCACCATCTGCGGCACGATTCCCCTATACGCCCGCGGCCCGGCCGAGTTGCCGCGACCGGGGATCAAATATCGTGAGGGAAGCGTGGGATGTCCAGGGGCCGACGAGGATCCGCCTGGTTGCAAGCCTTTGCAAATACTAGATTAACCGGACGAGAGCTTCTCGATAGCTTCGTCCAGGATCGCGGGCAGATCCTCCGCCGCGACCCCCAGCATGAGCTGGCCGTCGGGATAGCGGATGGCCGTCGGGCCGCGCTCGCAGGCGCCCAGGCAACCGCTCTGGAAGACCTTGATCTTGCCATCGAGGCCGCGCTCACGGACCATGGCCTTGAGTTCGTTCCGCAGCTCGAGGCCGCCCCGGTCGGCGCAGCACGGCTTGGGGTGGCCGTCCGGCCGCTTGTTGGTGCAGACGAAGATGGCCGTGGTGAACGGGGCGGGGAACTTGAGCATCGCGCGGACTCCCGGGTGGCGGCGCTGGGCCGATGGGGGACGTGGACAGCGGTGGCCGACAAGGTACGCCAAGCCGGCGCCGGCGCAACGGCTCGGCCTGCGGGAAGGGCGCAGATTGAAACTCACCTTCAAGCTCATGGGGATGCTCTTCCTGGTGATCCTGGGGCTGCTGGCCCTGGACACCTACCTGCTGGTGCGCCGGGAGATCGTGGAGCTGGACCGGGACATGCGGCAGGACGCCCTGAACCTGGGTCACGTCCTGCGCGAGACCCTGGGCGAGACCTGGCGGCGGGACGGCGAAGCGGCGGCCCAGGACCTGGCCGGGCGCCTGGACAGCGGCCCCGGCGCCCTGCGCATCACCCTGGCGCGGGTGGACGCGCTGCCGGAGGGCATGACGGCCGCCGACAGCCTGGCTCTCCGCAGCGGGGGCGACGTGTCCTACCGGGCGCCCACGCCTGACGGCGTGGGGGCCCGGGTCACGGTGATGCCCCTGCCGGTGGGTGGCCAGCATCGGGCGGCGGCGGTGATCCGCGAGTCCCTGCGGGACGAGGCGGCCGTGGCGCGGCGCACCGTGACGCGGGCCCTGGTGCTGGGCGGCCTGATGCTGGTGGCCGGCGTGGGGCTGCTGGTGCCCCTGGGCATCCGCATGATCGGCGGGCCTCTCCACGAGCTGGTGGCCAAGACCGAGCGCATCGGCCGGGGCGACCTGGCGGATGACCTGGCCCTGGCCGGCCACGACGAGCTGACGGATCTGGCCGCGGCCATGAACGTCATGTGCGGCAACCTGGCCCAGGCGCGCGAGCAGGTGCGGTCCGAGACCGACGCCAAGCTCTCGGCCCTGGAGCAGTTGCGCCACGCCGAGCGCCTGGCCATGCTGGGCCGCATCGCCTCGGGGCTGGCCCACGAGCTGGGAACCCCCTTGAACGTGGTCTCCGGACGCGCCAAGATGATCGGCAGCGGGGTGCTGGAGGGGGACGAGGTCGGCGCCAGCGCCCGCATCATCGGCGAGCAGGCCGAGCGCATGACCGGCATCATCCGCCAGCTCCTGGACTACGCCCGGCGCGGCGGCGCCCGGCGCACGCCCGAGCCGGCGACCGCGGTGGTGGGGCGCTCCCTGGAGATGCTGCGGCCCCTGGCCACCAAGACGGGCGCCGTCCTGCGGGCCGAGGCCGCGGCCGACCTGCCGGCGGCCGTGGTGGACCGCAACCAGATGGAGCAGGTGCTCGTGAATCTGGTGATGAACGCGGTGCAGGCCATGCCCGAGGGGGGCACGGTGACCGTGGCCCTGGAAGCGGCGCGGGGCGGTCCCGACGGCGACCGCCTCCTGGTGCGCGTCCGCGACGAGGGCGAAGGCATGCCGCCGGACGTGCTGGCCCAGGTCTTCGAGCCCTTCTTCACCACCAAGCAGACGGGCCAGGGCACCGGCCTGGGCCTGCCCATCGTCAAGGGACTGGTGGAGGACGGCGGCGGCACCCTGGACATCGCGAGCGAGGTGGGCAAGGGCACCACCGTGACCGTCAGCCTGCCCCTGGAGGAGGCCCCATGAGCAACCGCATCCTGGTGGTGGAGGACGACGAGGGCATGGGCCAGATGCTGGTGGACGACCTGGGCCGCCGCGGCTACGCCGTGACCTGGCACCGGGACGCCGAGGCGGGCCTGGCCGAGCTGGGCAAGACCCCCTGCGACCTGGTCATGACCGACCTGAACCTGCCGGGGATGGACGGCATCGCCCTGTGCGGGCGCATCGCCGCCAACCGGCCCGACGTGCCGGTGGTGGTCCTGACCGGCTTCGGCAGCCTGGAGACGGCCGTCAGCGCCATCCGCGCCGGGGCCTACGACTTCGTCACCAAGCCCGTGGATCTGGACCTGCTGGTCATCGTCCTGGAGCGGGCCCTGAAGCACCGCGCCCTGCAGGAGCAGATCCGCGTGCTCCAGGAGGGGGACCAGGCCGCGGCCCTGGGCGGCGAGATGATCGGCGCCAGCGCCCCCATGCGCGAGCTGGGCCGGCTGGTGGCCCGCATCGCCGACACCGACGCCTCGGTGCTGATCAGCGGCGAGAGCGGCACGGGCAAGGAGCTGGTGGCGCGGGTGCTGCACCAGCGCAGCGCCCGGGCGCGCAAGCCGCTGCTGGCCCTGAACTGCGCCGCCCTGCCGGAGAACCTGCTGGAGAGCGAGCTGTTCGGCCATCGCCGCGGCGCGTTCACCGACGCCCACGCCGACAAGCCGGGCCTGCTGCGCGAGGCCGACGGCGGCACCCTGTTCCTGGACGAGATCGGCGAGATGTCCACCGCCATGCAGCCCAAGCTGCTGCGGGCCCTGGAGGAGCGCCGCTGCCGGCCCGTGGGCGGCAGCGAGGAGGTGGCCTTCGACGTGCGGGTCGTCTCGGCCACCAACCGCGACCTGGAGGCGGCCGTGGAGACGGGCGGCTTCCGCGACGACCTGTTCTACCGCCTGAACGTGATCCAGCTCCACGTGCCGCCCCTGCGCTCGCGGGGCACGGACGTGCTGCTGCTGGCCCGCCACTTCCTGCAGATGTTCGCCGGCCGTTCGGGCAAGGCGGTCACGGGCATCGCCGAGACCGCCGCGGCGCGGCTGCTGGAATATGCCTGGCCCGGCAACGTGCGCGAGCTGCGCAACGCCATGGAGCGCGCCGTGGCCCTGGCGCGGCACGACAAGGTGGTGCTGGACGACCTGCCGGAACGCATCCGCGACTGGCACAGCTCCCACGTGATCCTGGGCAGCAGCGATCCCGCCGAACTGGTGCCCCTGGAGGAAGTGGAGCGCCGCTACATCCTGCACGTGCTCGAAAGCGCCGGCGGCAACCGCACCCTGGCGGCGCGCATCCTGGGCCTGGACCGCAAGACCCTCTACCGCAAGCTCCAGCGCTGGGAGTAGCGCCCCCGGAAACCGGGGCATCCTGCCCCGGCGGGGCGGAGAGCCCCGTGGCATCCCCCGTCTTCTCATTGAAATAAAACAAGTTACGATTGGCACCATCCATGCAATCGGTCCGGGCGTGCTGCCCGTTCCGGCGGTTACCCCCCGCCCCGAGGGACACCCCCCACGCCGGAACGGGCACGCCAAAACCGAGACCCCCGAAGGGGTAGGCGAACGTGGAGGAAGGCAATGAGCAGCAAGAACAGGCCCTACGACGAGACCTTCCGCCAGTCCCTGCAGGCAGGGATGCGCATCCCGGAAACGTCGGCGCGGACCCGACCCGCGCCGGCGGCACGACAAGGCCACCGGTCCGAGACTCCCCCGTTGGTGCTGGTGGCCGATGACGTTCCGGAGATGCGCTCCCTGCTTGCGACCTCACTGCGCCAGGCGGGTTACCGCGCCCGCGAAATCTGCGACGGCTGGGATCTGCTCAACCGCCTGAAGTCGTACATCCTGCCCATGCCCCTGGAAGAGAAGATCGACCTTGTGGTGTCCGACATCCGCATGCCCGGCCTGACGGGTCTCGAGGTGCTGGAAGGCGCCCGCGACGCCGTCTCCTTCCCGCCGGTCATCCTCATCACCGCATTCGGCGACGAGGAGACCCACCGGCGGGCGGCCGAGAACGGCGCCGCCGCCATGATCGACAAGCCCTTCGACATCGACGAGTTCGTGCGCATCGCGCAGACCATCGTTCCGGTGTCGTAGGAGCGGGCGGGAATTGCCGGAAGGACACGCCATGAACCACGGCGACGGAGGCATCGGCGGCACGACGGCGGCACCCGGCATCGCGCTCGGACCGCGGCGCCAGGGCCGGATCCTGCTGGCGGAGGACGATCTGGAGATGCGGCGCCTGTTGGCCTGGTCCCTGGAACGGGGCGGCTACCAGGTGTCCGAATGCGCCGACGGCATCACCCTGCTGCGGCGCCTGGGCCTGATGGACCCGCGGCGGACGAAACCCGACTTCGACCTGGTCATCTCCGACGTGCGGATGCCCGGCTACACGGGCCTGCAGGTGCTGGAGAGCATCCGCGCCTGCGACAACTGTCCGCCCGTGGTGCTGATCTCGGCCTTCGCCGACAACGCCACGCGCGAGAAGGCCAACCGGCTGGGCGCGGCCGACCTGCTGCCCAAGCCCTTCGATGTGGACGAGCTGCTGGCGGCTGTGCGCAGGCTGCTGCCCCTGGCCGCGCGACGGGCCGAGCCCGAGCCGCCGCAGCCGTCCCGCCTCCGGTTCCCCCTGGAAGTCACGGTGCGCCACGGCAGCGTGGGCGCCCCGGTCGAGAGATTCATCGCCCGCCAGGCCCGGCGGTTCGAGCAGTTGGGCGACGAGGTGCGGGGCTGCCGCGTCGAGATCGACACCGCCGATCCCGACGAGGCGGTGCCGCACCACACGGGCGTCAAACTCGTCGTCACCACGCGCGGCGGCCGCCCCCTGGTGGTGGGGTACGACGCGGCGCCCGGGGACGACACGGAAGGTCTGTTCATCACCCTGCAGACGGTGTTCGCCACGGCGTGGC
The DNA here is from genome assembly GCA_963825035.1 of Candidatus Krumholzibacteriia bacterium. Lineage (GTDB taxonomy): Bacteria > Krumholzibacteriota > Krumholzibacteriia > LZORAL124-64-63 > LZORAL124-64-63 > JACZKN01. The sequence continues at coordinate 189,071 of CAWGRT010000020.1, forward strand.
GTCACCTCAAGGAACGTCATGCCCGCCGCCGGCCGCGCGCGTCCGGCGGGGAAGAGGGCGAACACTGACAAACCGGACGCCGGCCGGCGCGCGGCCGGGTCGTCCCAAGGGAAGGTCATCATCATGAAGACGATCAGGACAACGGGCTTCGGCCGCGGGGGCAGGACCCTCGCCGCGGCCCTCGTGGTGGCGGTGCCGCTGCTGGCGGCCAGCTGCAGCTCGGCCGCCAACGGGAGCACCGCCGGCGCCGACGCCAACGGTGCCCGCCCCCAGGACGACAAAGGCACGCAGGTGTCGGCGTCCCAGCAGAAGGTGGACCAGGCGGCCGTGCAGCAGCTCAAGGAGACGGGACAGGCCTTCGCCCAGGTGGCCCGCGAGGTGTCGCCGGCGGTGGTCTTCGTCAAGGTGGAGAAGACGGTGCAGGCGCCCGGCCCCTTCGGGACTTCCGGTCAGCCCGGCGGCGACGACCTGTTGCGGCACTTCTTCGAGATGCCCTTCGGCCAGCAGGCTCCCGAGCAGGAGCACGTGATGGCCCAGGGCTCGGGCTTCATCGTCTCGTCCAGCGGCGAGATCATCACCAACAACCACGTGGTCGGCGATGCCGACAAGATCAGCGTCACCCTGGACGACGGGCGCGAGTTCCCGGCCAAGGTGGTCGGCACCGATCCCCACTCCGACGTGGCCGTCATCAAGATCGACGCCAAGGACCTGCCCTCGCTGCAGCTGGGCAACTCGGACAAGGTCGAGGTGGGCGAGTGGGTGGTGGCCGTGGGCAACCCCTTCGGCCTGAGCGAGAGCATCACCGCCGGCATCGTCAGCGCCAAGGGGCGCAGCAGCGTGGGCATCGCCGACTACGAGGACTTCATCCAGACCGACGCGGCCATCAACCCGGGCAACTCGGGCGGGCCGCTGATCGACCTGGACGGCCAGGTCGTCGGCATGAACACGGCCATCTACAGCCGCAGCGGCGGCAACATGGGCATCGGCTTCGCCATCCCGGCCAACATGGTCCGGTCCATCGCCGACCAGCTCGAACAGACGCGGCACCGTGACCCGCGGCTACATGGGCGTGGTGGTGCAGGAGCTGACGCCGGAGCTGGCCAAGACCTTCGACTCCAGCGCCAACAAGGGCGCCCTGGTGGCCCAGGTGGAGAAGGACACGCCCGCGGCCGCGGCCGGCCTGGAGCGCGGCGACCTGATCACGGCCGTCGACGGCAAGCCCGTGACCAACACCGGCGAGTTCCGCAACAAGATCGCCATGACCGCGCCGGGCACCGTGATCGAGCTGGACGTGGTGCGTGACGGCAAGGAAAGCACGATGGACCTGACGATGGGCAAGCCTGCCCGACGAGCGGCAACGTGGCCATGAACGGCGCGGCCGACCACCCACGAGACCTTCGGGCTGGCGGTGCAGGACCTGACGCCGGACCTGGCGGCCCAGCTGGGGCTGACCGGCCAGAAGGGCGTGGTGATCGCCCAGGTGGTGCCGCGGTTCGCTGGCCGAGCCAGGCCGGGCTGCGCCCGGGCGACCTGATCGTCGAGGCCAACCGCGCGCAGGTCACGTCGACCGATGACTTCGCCAAGGCCGTCTCGAAGCTGGGCAAGAACGACCCGCTGCTCCTGCTGGTGAAGCAGGGCCGGTTCGCACACTACGTGGTCCTGGGCGGGCAGTAGCCCCGCTCCGGACCCGATCCGGGAGGAATGGACATGGGTACCGGGAACCTGAACAACGAAGGCGGCCGGCGCTTCCCGCTCGGGAACCTTCATCGCGATGATCGCCGGCGGCTGGCTGCTGGCCTGGGTCATCGGCTCGTGCCAGGCCTTCCCGGACACGCGACAGACGACCCGATCCACGGCCGGCGTGCCCGCCGAGCAGGTGGTGCGCGGCGAGAACGTGCACTACCTGGACACGCCGGCCGACCGGGCCGCGCACCGCCGTCGCGGACGCCGAGGACGCCATGGACGCCACCGGCCCGGAAGCGGACCAGGCGCGGGCGGACCTGGCCCAGGCCAAGGAGGCCCTGGACGAGATCACCGGCTTCTACCTGCCGCTGACCTCCGCCCGCGACGCCCTGGTGCGGGCCTGGTACGACCAGGCGGCCGACAAGCTCGACGACCGGGACAACCACCTGGCCGAGGCGGGCAACGCCCTGCGCCAGGTGGTGGAGAACGGTCCGCCGCCGGCGGCGACCACCGCGGGCGAGCTGCTGTCGATCCTCGACTCCATCGAACTGCACAAGGGCAGCGCCACCCAGCCTGCCGAACCGAAATTCGCCGATGACCTGCGCAGCCTCTGCACGGCCGTGCAGGACCGGCTGACCGCGGCCGAGTTCGACCTGGACCGGCCGCAGGATGAGACTACGGCGCCGACGGACGCGGCGACCCCCGCGACGCCCCCGGCGGATTCCGCCCCGGCGGAGGCGTCCACCGCTCCGTCGGCGCCGCAGAAAGGATCGAAGTCATGACGACCGCCGGTCTGCATGACTCGCCCGCAGCCGCCCCGGCGCCCGCAGGGGATCGGGCGCCCACGGCCGCGGGGCTCACCAGCGGCGAAGCCGCCGCGCGCCTGCGCCGGCTCGGGCCCAACGAGTTGCCCGAGCCGGAGCGGCACCCCGTGCGCGACTTCCTCCGCTACTTCTGGGGACCCATCCCCGGCATGATCGAGGCCGCCGCCGTGCTGTCGGCGGCGGTGCGGCACTGGCCGGAATTCGGCATCATCGTGGTGCTGCTGCTGGCCAACGCGGTGGTCGGCTTCTGGGAGGAGTTCCAGGCGGGCAACGCCCTGGAGGCCCTGAGGTCGCGACTCGCCCCGCGGGCGCGGGTCCGGCGCGACGGCGTGTGGACCGTCGTCCCGGCCCGCGAGCTGGTGCCGGGAGACGTGGTCCGGCTGAGGCTCGGCGACATCGCTCCGGCGGATGCGATCGTCCGCGGCGACGACGTCCTGGAGGTGGACCAGTCGGCGCTGACCGGGGAGTCGCTGCCGGTTCCCGTGGGCCGGGACGGCGACGGTGCACGCCGGCGCCATCATCCGCCGGGGCGAGGCCGTCGCCGAGGTCATCGGCCACGGGCGCGGACACCTTCTTCGGCCGCACCGCGCGCCTGGTGGAAGAGGAACGCAACGACAGCCACTTCCAGCGGGCGGTGCTGCGCATCGGCGACTTCCTGGTGGTGATCGCCCTGGCCCTGGTGGTGCTCATCGTGGGCGTGGCCCTGTTCCGGGGCGATTCGCTGATCGAGACCCTGCAGTTCGCCCTGGTGCTGACGGTGGCCGCCATCCCCGTGGCGCTGCCGGCGGTGCTGTCGGTGACCATGGCCGTGGGTGCGCGCCTGCTGAGCGCGAAGCAGGCTGTGGTCACGCGCCTGGCCGCCATCGAGGAACTGGCCGGGGTGGACGTGCTCTGCTCCGACAAGACGGGCACCCTGACCCTCAACAAGCTGACCGCGGGCGAGCCCGTGCTCTTCGCGGCGCGGGACCGGGGCGACCTCCTGGCCGCCGCCGCCCTGGCCTCGCGGGAAGAGGACCACGATCCCATCGACGAGGCGGTGCTGGGCGCGGTGGCCGACCGGGCCGCCCTGCGCCGCTGGACCGTCGAGGCCTTCACCCCCTTCGATCCGGTGGCCAAGCGCGCCGAGGCCCGGGTCGCCGATCCCGACGGCGCGATCTTCCGGGTGAGCAAGGGCGCTCCCCAGGTGATCCTGCGCCTGGCGGACGAGGACGAGGAAACGAGCGGCCGGGCGGCCGCGGCCGTCACCGAACTGGCCGGCCGCGGCTTCCGGGCCCTGGGCGTGTCCCGCACCGACGCCGACGGACGCTGGCGCTTCCTGGGCCTGATCCCCCTGCTGGACCCGCCGCGCCCCGACTCGCAGGCCACCATCGCGGCGGCGCGCGCCCTGGGCGTGAACGTGAAGATGGCCACGGGCGACCAGCTGGCCATCGGCCGCGAGACCGCCCGCCAGGTGGGCCTGGGCACCAACCTGCTGGACGCCTCCCTCTTCGGGGATACGGCGCACCACGAGGGCGCCGGGCTGGCCGACGCCATCGAGCGGGCCGACGGCTTCGCCGAGGTCTTCCCCGAGCACAAGCACCACATCGTGGACGTGCTGCAGGCCCGCGGCCACATCGTGGGCATGACCGGCGACGGCGTGAACGACGCGCCGGCCCTGCGCCGGGCGGACGTGGGCATCGCCGTCTCGGGGGCCACCGACGTGGCGCGGGCGGCGGCGGACATCGTGCTGCTGGCCCCGGGGCTGTCGGTGATCGTCGACGCCCTGCGCGAGAGCCGGCGCATCTTCCAGCGCATGCGCAGCTACGCCGTCTACCGCATCGCCGAGACCATCCGGGTGCTGCTGTTCATGACCCTGTCCATCCTCGTCTTCCGCTTCTACCCGGTGACCGCGGTGATGATCGTGCTGCTGGCCCTGCTCAACGACGGGGCCATCCTCTCCATCGCCTACGACCACGCGGAGGGCTCGCCGCAGCCGGTCCGCTGGGAGATGCCCGAGGTGCTGGGCGTGGCCACGGTGCTGGGCCTGATGGGGGTGGTGGAGACCTTCGGCCTGTTCTACCTGTGCGAGCGGGTCTTCCATCTGGACCGCGAGCTGATCCGCTCGGTGATCTACCTGAAACTCTCGGTGGCCGGGCACCTGACGGTGTTCGTGGCGCGCACGCGGGGGCCGTTCTGGTCGTCGCGGCCGTCGCGGGCGCTGCTCGGCGCCGTGGTCACCACCCAGCTGGCCGCCACGGTGATCGCCGCGGTCGGCCTGTTCATGACCGGGATCGGCTGGACCTGGGCCCTGGGTGTCTGGGGCTATGCGCTGGTCTGGTTCCTGGTCGAGGATCGTCTGAAGCTGGCCGCCTACGGCGTCTTCGCCAAGGGCGCGGGCGGCCTTCTGTCCCGGCCCCGTCCCGTGCGGACGTGAGCCGGTCACAACCGGGAGCAGCATCATGTTCAAACCCGGACCCCGACCCGACGACGGCGACCGTCCGACCGGACCCGTTTCCGCGGGGCACCTGGACGAGCTGCTGGCGGGGCTGGCGGCGCCCGACGGCGCCGAACGCCTGCGGGCCCGCGACCGCATCGTCGCCCTGGGCGCCTCGGCCGTGCCGGGCCTGATCGACCGCCTGCAGCACGGGGCCTTCCGCCTGCGCTGGGAGGCCGCCAAGGCGCTGGGCGCCATCGGCGACCCCACGGCCACCGAGGCCCTGCTGGTCGCCGTCTGCGACCGGGACCAGGACGTGCGCTGGCTGGCGGCCGAGGCGCTGACCGCCATCGGCCGGCCCGCCGTGGTGCGGGTGGTCCACCTGCTGATCGAGAACAGCGCCTCCGGATGCGTCCGCCAGGGAGTGCACCACGTCCTGCACGGGTACGGCGACCCGCAGCTGCGGCAGCAGACCGCCGCGCTGGTGGCCGTGCTGGGCCGGACGGCCGACGACGCCGACGTGGTCCGCGTCGCCGCCGAGACCCTGACGCGTCTGGGAGCGGGACACACGGTCCGGGAAGGATCCGGATCGACAACCCGAAACCAAGGAGAGTGACGCCATGAGCACGAGGAACGCCCTCTTGATATTCATGATGGCCGTGCTGCTCGGCCTGCCTGCCGTGACGGCGGAGGCCGCCACGCCCCCCAAGGCCAACGACGAGGACATCGCCGCCTGGGTCCGCGCGGCCATGCAGGAGGACCCGCGGGTCTACTCCGCGGACCTCCGCGTGGCTTCGGCCGACGGCGTGGTGACCGTCTCGGGCACGGTCTGGAACCTGGCCGAGCGCCGCTACGCCCTGCGGGAAGCCAAGAAGATCCGCGGCGTGCGCGCGGTGATCGACGAGATCGAGGTGGCCCCCGAGGCCCGCGCCGACGAGACCATCCGCAGCGACATCGCGCGGCGGCTGGCCGATGACCCGGCCCTGCCCTCGGAGCACATCGCCGTCAGCGTGACCGACGGCGTGGCCGACCTCACCGGCACCGTGGATTCCTATACCGAGAAGCAGGAGGCCGGCACCGTGGCCGGCGAGGTCCTGGGCCTGAAGGACCTGCGCAACGACGTGACCACCCACTGGGACAAGACGCGCAGCGACGCCGAGATCGCCCGGGACGTCAAGGCCACCCTGGCCCGGGACGTTTACCTGACCGACCAGCCCATCGACGCCGCCGTGGACGACGGCATCGTCAAGCTGACCGGCGAGGTGGGCACCGCCTATCAGAAGGACCGGGCCGACGAGCTGGCCTGGGTGGACAACGTCAAGGACGTGAAGAACGACCTGCAGGTGCAGCCCTGGCTGGGCGAGGGGGTCCGCCGGTCCATGCCCGTGCCCACGGACGAGCAGGTCAGCGAGTCCGTGACCGCGTCCCTGCGCCAGGACCTGCGCATCGACGATCCCTACCGCATCACCGTGCTGGCCCACGACGGCAGCATCACCCTGCGCGGCGTGGTGCCCAACCGCTCCGAGTGGCGGCTGGCCGACCAGGACGCCCGCGACGTGGTGGGCGTGGGCTGGGTCACCAACCTGCTGATGGTCAATCCGGCACGGAAGGCCGACGAGGAGATCCGCGAGAACGTGCGCTTCGACCTGGACACGGACTGGGCCCTTTCGGCCCAGGAGGTGGGCATCCGCGTCGATCGCGGCGTGGTGACCCTGACCGGCACCGTGAACACGCCGTTCGAGAAGGCCCACGCCACCGAGGTGGCCGGGCGCGAGGCGGGCGTCAGCCGCGTGGTCAACGACCTGGACGTGTCGCCCGGTCCGGCCTACACCGACGCCTCCATCAAGGACCGCGTCGAGGAGCGCCTGAACGCCGACTGGATGACCAGCTGGCAGGAGCCCGACATCACCGTGGACGTGCACGAGGGCCGCGTGAAGCTGACGGGCAAGGTGAAGACCTGGGCCGAGCGGGCCGAGGCCGGGCGCATCGCCTTCGGCACCTCGGGCGTGTGGACGGTGCAGAACGACATCGCCGTGGCGGACACCGACTACCCGTGGGCGACCGCCGGCTACACCGGACCGCGGGCCGGCCGCGACGACCCGTCGGACTTCTTCCACTTCTACTACTTCGACATCCCGCTGTAGGGCACCACGGCGGGAACGGGGGCGCTGGGCGTCCGGGCCACGCGGCCGCTGGACCCGGCGCCCCCATCGCTATTCGGTGTAGCGGGCGATGACCTCCTCGATGCCCCGCCGGCAGGCCGCGCAGAACGGCTTGACCCCCTTGGTGAACATGATGCAGTCCAGCTGGGAGCGGTAGAGGCCCTGGCTCAGGTAGCCGGCGCCCTCGAAGGCGCCCACGGTGGCGCGCGCGGGGTTCCGGGCGAACCAGGCGTCGATCTGCTGCTGGTGGGACAGGGACAGGGCCTCGCCCTCGGCCTTGGCCGCCGCCACCTCGGTCGGCCGGCGCGCCGCCGCGCATCAGCTCGGCGATGTGCTCGTTGATGGCCTGGCGCTCCGTCTGGTAGGCGAGGTCCATGGCGTCGTACTCGTCCTTGTGCCACGGCGTGGGCAGGGGGCCGCCGGTGGCCAGGTCGCCCCACTTCAGGTGCGCGGGATCCAGCAGGGCGGTGATGTTGCGCTCGCGGGGCTCCACCCGGGTGGAGTAGAAGCTCTCGTAGGCCACGTCCGAGGTGTAGTACTCGTCGGCCAGGCCGGCGAAGCTGTGGCCGAACTCGTGGAGGAAGACGTAGGGGCTCCACTGGTTGTCGCTGGTGAAGGTGCAGAACAGGTTGTAGATGCCGCCGCCGCCGTAGCGCTCGTGGTTGACCATGATGTACAGCACGTCGTAGGGCACGGCGCGGGCGATGTCGCGCATGGCGCGGTTGTCCTCGGTCAGCAGGTAGCGCTCGCTGCCCAGGGAGTCGAAGGTGCAGCCCAGGGCGGTCCGCCGCCAGACGCCGCGGCTGGGCTCGTCGCAGCCGCTCTCCTGGGACGGCAGCAGCACGCCGCGGATGCTGATGGCGTCGCGGTGGGCGACGTAGGGCTCGTGGTCCAGCATCACCTTGGCGAAGCGCTTCACGTCGGCCGCGAACTTGTCCGCCTGGTCGGCGGTGTAGCCCTCGCCCACGATGGCGATGTCCACGCACCGGTGGGGATCGCCCGCCACGGCGGCGTCCACCGTCAGGATGCCCGCCGGCGCCGGGTCGCGGCGCACGGTCCAGGCGTCGGGGTCGACGGTCGTGCGGAAGATCTCGGCCATCGACCCGTCGTCCCGCCGCGACTCCAGCGCGAAGACCACCGAGTCGCGGGGGCAGGGCGCCAGCACCGACTCGTGGTAGGTGCGCGGCACGCCGCGACCGGCGTCGCCGGTGGTCTGCCACTCGCCGAAGTAGGAGTCGAAGCCCCGGGACCAGAGCAGGTCGCCGCCGGCCGCGTCGTACAGCTTCGCGCAGTAGCGGCCCAGGTCCAGGTCGTCCACCAGGTGGACGCGGCTGCCGGCCCAGGCGCCCTGGCGGTACACCTGGTCCAGGGCCACGATCTGGCTCTTGGCGTCGCCGGTGTGGAAGTAGTCGATGCGCAGGGTCTCGTCCCGGAAGTGCGCGGCGAAGGCGGCGGGCTCGGCGGCGCGGGCGGATCCCGCGACGGCGGCGAGGCCGGACAGGACGATGAGGGCGACGAGGATGGGGCGGCGGCGGACACGCATGGCCATGAGGGGCTCCCTGGCTCGGGACTGGGGGATCGTCCGAACCGGGGGATGGTGCCGCCGCCGCCGTTTCGCGTCAAGGGGCACGGGCGGCGGCGGCGCCCGGCCCTCCGGAGCTCAGAACACGAACCGGGTGCTGGCGCCCACGCCCAGACCCTTGCCGTGGTCGGCGCCCAGGCCGCCCCGCTGCAGGGCCGCCACGTCCAGGCGCCAGAATCCCACCTTCAGGCCCAGACCCGCGGCCAGGCCCGGTTCCAGGCCGCCGCCCACCGCCGCGCCGATCCGCGGGGTCAGCAGGCCGAACGGCCGCCACTCGGCGCCCAGGCGCACCAGGGGCTCGGTGCTGGTGCCGGCCCGGTCCTCCAGGCCCTGCACCCAGTCGCCGGCCACCGTGAGGCTGCCCAGGTCGACGGCGCCGCCCAGGCGCACGCGGCGCGGCAGCTCGGAGCGGTAGCCGGCCACGGCGTAGGTGCTGTCGCTGTCGGTCAGGGCGTTGTCCAGGGAGCCGGCGCTGGCGGACAGGGCCACCGTGTACTCGGTGCGCTCCACGGTGCCGTTCCAGTCGATGCGGGTGACGGCGTTGTCCAGGGCCAGGCCCATGGCCAGGGGGCCGCGGCGCCAGGCCACGCCCAGGTCCACGCCGTAGCCCTCGCCGCCCTCGGCCACCACCGCGGCGGCGTAGGCCCGGCCGTCGATGCCGGTCATGGCCGTGGACACGCTGCCCCAGGCGTCCTCCACGTGCACCTCGTACAGGCCGCGGATGTAGCTGGCGGTCAGGCCCGCCGCCAGGTCGCCGCCGGCCAGTCCGCCCAGGCGCCAGCCCCAGCTCAGCCCCGCCCGGGCCACGCCGTAGGCCTGGCCGCGGGTGCTGCTGAAGTCCACGGTCTCGCCCGGCGTGTTGCCGAAGAGCACGAGATCGAAGAAGTCCTTGTCCAGGGTGCCGTCGCCGGCGCCCAGGGCGCTGGTGGTGAAGGCCATGTTGCCGGTCTGCATGCCCAGGGCCCCGGCGTCCACCTGCAGGTCCAGGCCGAAGCCGTCCTCGGGGATGTCCGCCAGCAGCTGGGCCTTGTCGGCCTCGCTCAGGGTGGTCCCGGCCACCTGGTTGTAGCGGGCCAGGGTGAAGCTGTTGTTCTGCAGGTCCACCGTGCCGCCGGCCAGGCCCACCGTCATCCCGCGGCTGAAGGCCAGGAAGGCCGGGTTGCCGCCGGCCGCGTCCAGGTCGTGGGAGTTGGCGGTGCTGACGCCGCCCATGCCCAGGGCGCGGGCGTCGCCGCCGGCGCGGGCGGGCAGGGCCGCCGCCAGCAGGGCCGCCGCCGCCAGGCCGGTGAAGGTGCGCGTCGCCGTCATGATGTTCTTCCCCCGGTTCATTCCGACACCTCCACGTCCAGCTGCACGAGGCCGCGGAACGTCACGTAGTCGCCGATCATGATGCGCGCCGGGTCGCCGGCGGTGCCGGGCAGGATGACCTCGACCACCGCATACAGGCCCGGCGTGGCCAGCACCTTGGTCTGGGCGGCGGTCAGGCTCACCTCGGGCGTGCTCGTGGTCAGGGCCACGGCCCGGTGGCTGACCGGGTCCACCCGGCCGGCGGCCACGGCCACCGGACCCACCGCCAGCAGGGGCGCGGTGACGATGGTGGTGGTGTCGGTGCCGAACAGCACGCGGGCCTGCACCGCCACCGGCAGCCGGTTGCCGATCTCCATGAGCACCCGCGCCGCGCCCGCCCGGTCGCGGATCAGGTCACGGGTGTCGGTGTCGAAGTCCAGGGCGTCGGGGTCGCCGTGGATGACCGCGTCGTTCACGGTGATCTCCACCGGCGCGGTGATGCTCCAGGCGATCGTCGCCCGGTCGTCCGCGTGGACGGTGCCCACCTGGCCCGCGCCGCCGGCGCTGACGGTGCCGCCCAGGCTGACGGACACCGGCAGGTTGTTGATGAAGTCGACGATGGTGCTGTTGGTCTCGTCGCGGACGATCTCGGTGACGCCGCGCATGGGCTCGCCGTAGCCGGTCAGGGTCTCCTGCAGGGCCATGCTGGCGGTCACGCCGTCGGCGTTGGTGCCGGTCAGCAGCAGGTCGGCCACCGCGTCCACGCCCGCGGTGTTGGTGACCTGCAGGGTCAGGGCCGCGTGGGTCAGGGACACCCCCTGCAGCGCGTCGGGCAGGTCGATGTCGGCGCGGATCTCGTCCAGGTCGAAGCTCACGGCCGGCACCTCGCCGGTGACCTGGGCGAAGGTCACGCGGCCGGGGCTCGTGTCCATCCGCACCGCCTGGTCGGCCTGCAGCGTCACGGTCTGCCCGCCGCTGCCGGGGCTGGTGACGGCCACCCGGGCGGTGAGCGCGGTCAGGGGCGCGCCGCCCGAGACGATGGTGCAGCCGGAAAAGTCGATGGCCGCCTGGGCGCCGCCGCCGGGGGCCAGGTCCAGGGCCGTGGTCAGCGCCGCGCCGGCGACCGTGCGCACCTCGGGCCAGGTGATGGTGGCCCGGCAGGGCACGGGCAGGTCGTTGCTCATGGTCACGTCCACGGCGCCGGCGGCGACCACGGCTCCGGTCACCGCGTAATCGGCGGGCAGGTCGACCAGCAGGTCGTCGAAGAAGCTCTGGGCCGGCACCACGGCCTCGGCGGCATCCACTTCCAGGTCCTGGAACGACGCGGTCACCGCCACTTCGGCCTGGGCGTCCACCAGGACCGGCTGGCTTCCCGAGCCGGCCGACGCGCCCTGCAACTCCACCGCCACCCGTGCCGGCAGGACGACGCCGGCCAGATCGGCCGTACCGACGGCCTGGCCGCCGGCGGGGATCTCGTCGCCGAAGTCCACCACCGCCAGGGTGCTCCCCCCGTCGGGATCGAAGAGGCGGAACTGCACCGGCTGGGCCGCCGCCGGCCCGGAGACCGGCACCGGCAACCCGTTGTCGATGGTCACGACCAGGGTGCCCCGGGCCACGGTCGCGCTGGTCAGGTCCTGCAGCGGGGCCGAGCCGCTGGTCATGCCGAAGGAGAACGGCGGCACCACGGTGGTGGCGCCGTCCAGCAGGTTCGCGGCCGGATAGAGGTCGCCCAGCACGAACGCGAAGGGATCGGGAGCGGGCGGGTCCAACGTGAAGGAGCCCAGCTGGTTGACCAGGTTCTGGGCCGGCAGATCCGCGCCCAGGGCGAAGTCCAGGGCCACCGTGTCCGGGTCGCCGTCCACGGTGAAGCCCAGGGTGCTGTCGTCCAGCGCCACCAGGTAGTCCTCGTCGTCCACCAGGTCGGCCACGTCGATCCGCTCGTCGCCCAGCGGCAGGGCCAGGTTGGTGGTGAAGGTGGGCAGCTTGGGCTCGGCCACCTCGCAACCGGTCAGTGCCGGCAGCAGAGCCAGGCCGAGGGCGCAGGCGCCCAGGCCGACAAGAATCGTCAACTGGGAATGACGGGGCCGCATGGGGACTCCTCCGTATACGGGCCTGAAGGGCACGATCGGAGGCATGGCCTGAAGGTTCCGTACCAGAAGAGAGGGCGGGAAACGATGGGGAACGACGGGGAACGCCGGGGAACAACCGGGACCCACGGCGCCCGGACGAGCCGCCGCGGACCCTTTCCCGGACCTTACGCGGATTCCTTAATGCCCGACCGCATGCCGGCAGGATGGCGTATTGCAGTGGACGACGGGGAACCATGGGAATCGATGATCATGTTCAGGACCGGGCCAATCAGCAGGGGCGCCCGCGCGCGGGTTGGGGTATGCTGGGGAGGACTCCGTCTTCGCGCCGTAGGACGCCACCCCGTCCACCGGGGTGGCCAGAGAGGGGGAGCCATGGATCGAAATGTCGGCATCTGGATCGACCACCGCAGCGCCACCATCGTCAGCATCCGCAACCACCACGCCACCACCGAGACCGTCCACTCGTCCGCCGAGTCCCGCGTCCGCCTGAGCGGGGGCAGCCCCACCGCCGGGTCGGGCATCCCCGACGGCGTGCCCGAGTCCCGCCGGGACGCCCGCCTCGCCACCCAGCACGATCGTTTCTATGAGGAGGTCATCGAGCGCATCCGCGGCGCCGCGCGCATCCGCGTCTGCGGGCCGGGGGAGGCCCGCGTCGAGTTGCAGAAGAAGATCGCCGGGATCAAGGCCCTGGCCCCGCGCCTGGAGGCCGTCGAGCCCTGCGACAAGCTCACCAAGGCCCAGTTCATCGCCAAGGTGAAGCTGGAGTACGGGGTGCCGGTCAAGCGGATGACGGCGCGGGCGTAGAGCCGCGCGCCGCCACCGGACCGCTATTTCAGGAGCAGCGCCTTGCGCGTCAGCACCCGTCCGTCCGCCTCGACGCGGACGAAGTAGGTGCCCGACGGCAGGGCGCGCCCGCCGTCGTCCGCGCCACGCCATACGGCCTCGTGCGCGCCGGCCGCGTGGAGCCCGTCCGCCAGCAGCGCCACCCGACGCCCCCGCACGTCGTACACCGCCACCCTGGCCGGGCCGGCCTTGGCCAGGGTGTAACGGATCACCGTCTCGGGATTGAACGGGTTGGGGGACAGGGCCAAGGTCGTGCCTTCGTCCCTGTGCGGTTCCGGCGTGCCGAGGGTATCGGTGCCGTACACCTCGCGGCCGTCCAGGGTGCGGCCGGTCAGGGTGGCCTCGGTGTCCTGCGGGCCCAGTCCCGTCTCGCCCAGGCGGAACTTGAACATCAGGTCGAGGTCGCCATCGCCGTCCAGGTCCTCGGTGCGGGCGCACTTGGCGGTTGGATCGGCGGCGCCGTCGGCCGCCCCGACGTGCAGCGGTGCCGCCCCGGCCGGCCCGAAGCGGACGCTGGCCTGGTCGAGAGTGGTGACGTCAAAGGTGGCATCGCCCAGGACGACCACCGGCACGACGCCCTGGCCCGTGCCGTGGCCCCGGGACCCGAGGCGAGGCTTGAGGACGGGCTTGATGTCGATGGTGATCTCCTGCGGCGGGACCAGGTCGTGGCAGTCGCGGGGGAGGATCACCTGGCCGGCGGCCAGGTCGTCACCGAAGATGGCGAGATTGCCGGTGCCGGCGACGGCGCTGCCTATAAGCGTCGGTCTGGTCAGGTCGCTGATGTCGAAGGCGCGGACCGAGAGACCGTCGCTGATGTAGGCGACGTTCGGCGTGAGGACGATAGCGGCGTCCGACGCCGAAGCTTCGATCAGCGGCGACACAACCACGGGACCGCCGGGGCCGGGCACCTCCGCAATGCGGAAACCGTTGATGCGATCGATGTAACGCTCTCCGACGTGGGCACGAAAAGCCAGGCGATTTCCGGAGATCGCCATGTTGTCGGGCGCGAAGCCGAGATCGACGTCCGGCTCCCGAATGGGAGCGGCCGGCTGGCCGAAGTCGACGGAGCGCAGGGTGCTGCCGGAAACCGTGAAATACCGGTACCCGGCCCATGCGAACCTTACTGACCGGGAGAACGATGGACCGGAAAGTGTTGCCATGAGAACGAGCCGGGTAGGGTCGCTGGAATCGAAGACCTCGATGTCGTCCGTGGCGACGTTCAGAAGCAGATCCGGTCCCGGCGCCCTCACCACCGGCTGGGCCGCGAACGGAAACCGCCCGGTCGGTGTCCGCGGATCGCCGCCTCCCCAATCATAGCGTTCGAGAGCACCGTCCAAGCCGGACCAGCGCCACATGATACCGCCCAAGTATGTGTATTCCCCGGAGAAGTTCTCCTGGTACTGCCCGACGATGGCATGTGCCCGTGTATCGACGACTTCGAACACGGTGAAGTAACCGTTGGTCTCCCTGAGCATCACACGATCGCCGTAGTGGCCGGCCAAGTAGATATCGCCCGCGAAATTGCTGCCGCCTTCCGTGTAGTCGTATCCGTCGGCGTATGAGCCGGAATAGACGACCTCCGCATTCAGCGCATCATCGATCCGACAGATGTCGTAGGCCGATCTCCGGATGGCACTTCCCCCGTGGTAGTCGCAGTACGAATACTCCGACGTCTTGAGCATCCCATAGGGGCCGGACCACGATCCGGAATAGGTCGTGTTCCTGGTCGGGAAGCCGAAGGGACCCGCGGGTTCACCCACAAGGTTAGCGACCGGCTGAACGGCAACGGGCTCAGACCAGATTGCCGTCGCCAGGCCGTCGGGCCCGACGGCGGCCAGTCGATCACCTTCCAGATCGACCGAGTTCCCTTTCAGGTCGAGGATGCCCGCGAAGTGCAGCGACGAGGCATCGAGGGCGAAGGCGCGCGGGGTGTCGCCGACCGCGAGAAGGTATCCGCCAGTGCATGCCACGGCCAAGTGCCGAGAGCCGACCTGACGGAATCCGGCGTCGCTGATACCGCCGTCCGGACCTACCATGAAGTGCCTGACCACCCGGATCTCTTCCGGATCCCCTTCGCAATCCTCGCCGGGGGCGGCGCCCAGCGGATAGAGGTTCGTCCCGCAGACCGCAAGATCGTCCAGGGACGCCAGGTAGCCGCCGTAGGAATCGAAGCGGCCGACCTCCTGAGGGTTCAGCGGATTGGCAAGGTCGAGGGCCACCAGGTGCGCTGCATCGACGAGCACGAGTCTCCCGGCAACAGCCGCCACGAAGTCCGCGTGATCCGCCGGTACGTACACGGAAATGGCGGCCAGGTCGCCGTCGGCTGCCGTCGCCAGGAAATGCAGCCGGGAGGTGCCGTCCAGCGCGACGATCAGCTCACGTACGATGGTGACCTTCTCCAGGTCGTCGCCGGGAGAATAGCTGCGGGTGATGAACGGCTTGGCGGGTTCGGCGATGTCCAGTTCGATCACGCCAGCGCGTCCGCATGCCACGTAGGCCCGAACTCCGTCGAGAACCAGATCGGTTGCCGGCGCCGGCAGGGGAACGCGGGAACGCACGGACGGAGCTTCCCACCGCGTCACGCCGACGCTGACCAGTTCTTCCCCAGCCACGTAGACCGTGTTGCCCGCCACCCGGCAGAGGCTGCCTGTGATGGTGGCTTCGACGTGGGGCTCCGGTACGGAACGGCTCCAATCCGCGCACGTTTGCGCCTGGGCGCCGACGGACAAGAGGGTGCCCGCGGCTGCTATCGCGGTGAAGATGCGATTGAATCCAAACCACATGAGGGCCACCTCCGATATGCATCGCTATCCGGATTCATGATCATGGAAAGTATAGCACGCGGAAGGTGTGCGGGTCAGTTCCCCACCACCTGCGCCGCGATCACCGCCTGCCCCAGCGCCACGGCCCCGTCGCCCGCGGGCAGCTGCGTCGGCCGCCACACCCGCAGCCCGGCGCCGCCGAGCGCCCGCTCCACGCCCACCAGCAGCAGCTCGTTCTGGAACACGCCGCCGCCCAGGACCACGTCCTCCAGGCCGTAGCGCCCGGCCGCCCAGGCCGCGGCCGCGCCCAGCAGGTCGATCATGGTGCGGTGGAACATGGCGCTGATGGTGGCGGCGTCCACGCCGGCCCGCCGCGCCTCGCGCACCGCGCGGATCACCGGCGAGACGGGCAGGCTGAGCATGGCCTCGCCGGTGCCGCCGGCCGGCGGTTGGATCTCGATCAGCTCGGCCAGGGCCGCGGTGAACGGCCGCGCACCGGCCACCGCCTCGTGGGTGGTCAGCGCCATCAGCTCGATGGCCGCCTGGGCCTCGTACTGGGCCTCGGTCCAGGGGCCGACCAGCGCGGCCACCGCGTCGAACAGCCGCCCGCACGAGCTGGTCAGCGGCGAGTTCACGTTCCGCTCCAGCATCTCCAGCACCGGGCCGATGGGCCGGTCCTCCTGGAAGCGGAACTCGTCGGGGTGGGCGGTGAAGAACTCGGGGCCGTAGGCGTGGCGCAGGTAGGCCACCGCCTGGCGCCAGGGGGCGCGGATGGCCGCGTCGCCGCCGGGCAGGGGCACGGGCTCGAAATGGCCGGCCCGGGTGAACCCGCCGGCGCCGCCCACCAGCAGCTCGCCGCCCCAGATGCTGCCGTCCATGCCGTAGCCGGTGCCGTCCATGATCAGGCCCACGGTGGGCCCGGCCAGGCCGTGCTCCGCCTGCACCGCCACCAGGTGGGCGTGGTGGTGCTGCACCGCCAGCACGGGTTTGCCGGCCGCCGCCCGCTTCTTCGCCCACGCCGTCGAGGCGTAGCCCGGGTGCAGGTCGTGGGCGATGAGCGCCGGCTCGCACTCCAGCACGTCCTGCAGGGTGGCGATGGTCTCCTCGAAGAACTCCACCGCCTCCAGGTTCGCCAGGTCGCCGATGTGCGGGCTGAGGAACCCGCGCCCGTCCTTGAGCAGGCAGACGGTGTTCTTCAGCTCGCCGCCCACGGCCAGCACCGGCGGCGCCTGGTCGCAGCCCTTCACGAACACGGGCACCGGCGCGTAGCCCCGGCTGCGCCGGAACAGCAGCGGCCCGCCCGGCAGCGCCTGGACCACCGAGTCGTCGGCCCGCCGCAGGATCTCGCGATCGTGCAGCAGGAACACGTCGGCGATGTCGCCCAGCCGCCGCTGGGCCTCCTCGTTGGACAGGCAGATGGGCTCCTCGCTGCGGTTGCCGCTGGTCATCACCAGGGTGTCGATGCCGTGGTGGGCCAGGGCGTCGAACAGCAGGTGGTGCAGGGGCGTGTAGGGCAGCATCACGCCCAGCCGCCGGTGCCCCGGCGCCACCTCGGGCGCCACCGGCGGGTCGGCCAGCATCTCCAGCAGCACGATGGGCGCCTGGGGCGAGGCCAGCAGCGCCGCCTCCGCGTCCGAGACCGTCGCCAGCCGCCGCACCGCGTCCAGGTCGGCCGCCATCACGGCCAGCGGCTTGGCGGCACGGCCCTTGCGGCGACGCAGCTCGGCCACCGCGGCCGACGCGTCGGCCCGCACCGCCAGGTGGAAGCCGCCCAGGCCCTTGATCGCCACCACCGCGTGCCGCGCCAGGGCCTCGGCCGCCCGGCCCAGCACGCCGCCCTCGGCGTCGGTGGCCCCGACCGGTCCCTCCAACCACGCCCGCGGCCCGCACTCGGGGCAGGCGTTGGGCTGGGCGTGGAAGCGGCGGTTCGCCGGATCGTCGTACTCCCGTTGGCAGGCCGGGCACATGGCGAACATGGCCATCGACGTGAAGGGCCGGTCATACGGAATGCGCCCGATGATGGTCCAGCGCGGCCCGCAGTTGGTGCAGTTGGTGAAGGGGTAGCCGCGGCGCCGGTCGCGGGGGTCGCGGATCTCCCGCAGGCAGTCGGCGCAGGTGGCCACGTCCGGCGGGATGAGGGTGCGGGTGCCGGGGGTGTTCTCGGACGCGACGATGGCGAAGCCGGCCTCGCCGGTGGGCGCCAGTTCCTCGCCGGCCACCGAGACGATCCGCGCCAGGGGCGGGGCCTCGGCGGTCAGCCGCCGGACGAAGCCGTCCACCCGCTCGACCGGGCCCTCCAGCTCGATGACCACGCCCTTGCTGGTGTTGGTGACGAAGCCGGCCAGGCCCTCGGCGGCCGCGAGGTTGTGCACGAAGGGGCGGAAGCCCACCCCCTGCACCACCCCGTCGACCAGCAGCCGACGGCGGATCACACCGGGTCGCCGGTCACGGCGGCCAGGCGCTCACGCAGCCAGGCGTACCAGCCGTCCAGGCCCTCGCCCGTGGTGGCCGAGACCCGCAGGAACGTCAGGCCCGGGTTCACGCTGCGCGCGCTCTCCTCGCACCGGTCCAGGTCGAAGTCCACGTAGGGGGCCAGGTCCACCTTGTTGATGAGGCAGAGCTGGCTGGCCGCGAACATGGTGGGGTACTTCAGCGGCTTGTCGTCGCCTTCGGTCACCGAGATGATGACCACCTTGGCCGCCTCGCCCAGGTCGAACAGGGCGGGGCACACCAGGTTGCCCACGTTCTCGATCATCAGCAACGAGCGCTCGGCCGGCGCCAGCTCGCCCACGGCGCGCTTGATCATCCCGGCGTCCAGGTGGCAGCCGTGGCCCGTGTTCACCTGCAGCACGGGCGCGCCCGCGGCGGCGATGCGGTCGGCGTCGCGCAGGGTCTGCTGGTCGCCCTCGACCACGGCGATGGGCAACTCCCCGTCCAGGTCGCGGATGGTCCGTTCCAGCAGGGTGGTCTTGCCCGACCCCGGCGACGACACCAGGTTCAGCGCCAGGATCCCCTTGGCCTCGAACCAGCCGCGGTTGCGCTGGGCCAGCAGGTTGTTCTTCTGCAGCACGTCCTGCTCCACGGCCACCGTGCGCGAGCCGTGGTCGTGGTGCGTGACCATGGCCGTGATCATGCCCGTGGGCATGGTCGTGCGTGTGATCGTGATCGTGCCCGTGGGCATGGTCGTGCCCGTGGTCGTGGTGATGATGGTTGTCGGGATGGCCTTCCTGGCCGGGCTTGCGGTAGGTGACCGCGTCGGCCGGCTGGCCGCATCCGCAGGTGTCGCACATGGCGTTCTCTCCTCGTCACCCGCCCGCGGGCGGGACCATCAGTCCACGTTCAGGCAGCGGACGCGCAGCTCGCGCCCCTGCAGGATGCTCAGGCCGCCGTCGCACTCGGGGCACAGGGCCACGTGGAAGTCCACGTCCGTCTCGAGCTCGCAGCGGGGGCAGTAGCCGCGGCCGGGGATCTCGTGGACCACCAGCTCGGCCGCGCCGGCCAGCCCGCGGCGGGCCGCGTCCCAGCAGAACCGCAGCGACTCCAGCTCCACCCCGGCCAGGGACCCCACCTCGATCTCCACCGTGTTCACCCGCTCGGCCCCGGCCGCCCGGGCCTGCTCCGCCGCGATGTCGACGATGCTGCAGGCGATGGACATCTCGTGCACGGGGCGGTCTCCGGGGTGCGCGCCGGGGGTGGCGGGGGTGCCGACCCTCACCGGAAAGGTAGCACGCAGCCGGGGGCAAACCAAGGCGGCCCGGCGTTGGCGGTCCGGCGGCCCTTGCCCCTGTCGTGTGCCCCGCGCCAACCTCTGCCCAGGCCACCGGAGGCCCGCTGCCATGGAGAACCGGAAGATCATCGTCGTCGGGCATCGGCGGGTGTAGCCGTGGTCGATCTGCCCTTCATCGACGAGCACCGCCAGCGGACCGCCGCGCCGCGCGGCGTGGTCTGGACCACGCTGCTGGCGGCCCTGGGGCGGCCCACCCGGACCGGCGCCGGACTGAACGAACTTGGACGACAACCAATAGCAGCGAAACAACTTATGTAGATATCGCCCCCCGGCGGAAGCCGGACATCCGGATCCGCCAGGTCGCCATCGCGCCTACCGCACCCGCGCCAGGAACACCCCGTCGCGCACCGTCAGCATCACGGCCTCCACCCGGTCGTCGCCCGCCACGTGGGCGTTGAAGGCCGCGATGGCGTGGTCGTCGGCGTTGCCGTCCCGCGGGGCCAGGGCGTGGCCGCTCCACAGCACGTTGTCCACGGCGATGAGCCCGCCCGGCCGCATGCGCGGCACCAGGGTGTCCCAGTAGTGGCGGTAGCCGGTCTTGTCGGCGTCGATGAAGGCGAAGTCGATGGGCCCCTCGACCTCGGCCAGCCGTTCGCGGGCGTCGCCCAGGCGGAGCTCGATCCGGTCGCCCCACGCGCGCCCGCGCGAAGTACCGCTGCGCCACCTCGGTGGCGACCGGGTCCGCGTCGAAGGTGATCAGGCGCCCGCCGTCGGCCAGACCCTCGGCAATGGACAGCGCCGAGTACCCGGTGTAGGTGCCGATCTCCACCGCCAGCCGCGCGCCCGCGAGCTGGGCCAGCAGCTTCAGCAGACGCCCCTCCAGCCGGCCCACCTGCATGCTCGAGGTCGGGTAGCGGGTGGTGGTCTCCTCGCGCAGGTCCTCGTAGAGGGCGTCCACCCGGGCGGAGTGGGTGGTCGCGTAGCGTTCGATGGCGTCGTCGACGAGCGGAATCATGCGGTCCTCCCGGGTTGAATATACCGCCAGGCAAGATCTCGCCACTCCCGCCCGGCCGCCAGGAGCGCCGCGGGTCACGTCTTCACGGGCCCGAAATTTCTCTTGTAATAATGAACATATGTGCGATATTAGACCCCGGACCACCGAGGAGGCCCCATGCCCAGACCGCGCAAGAAGCGCTCCGTCCACCGCCCCCCGCTCTTCACGGAGTTCAAACCCGCCGGGGTGCCCAGCCGCGAGCTGGAGACCCTCGAACTGGCCCTCGACGAGTTCGAGGCCTTGCGGTTGGCCGACTACCTGGGTCTGGATCACGCGGAATCCGCCGACCAGATGGAGATTTCCCGTCCCACCTTCTCCCGGCTGATCGAGAGCGCCCGCGCCAAGGTGGCGCGCCTGCTGGTGGAGGGGAAGCATCTGCGGATCGACGGCGGCGACATCCACTTCCGGGGCAACCTGATCCGGTGCCACGAATGTGGACATATGTTCACCACATCCATCGACGACGAACTGGGCCATTGCCCCAACTGTGGGTCGGCCCGCCTGATCGACCTGGCCGGAGGCTTCGGCCATGGCCAATGCTGCCGGCGCCACCAGCGTCGGCAAGGGAGGTAACACGATGCCGAACGGAAACAGGAGAGGACCTCAGGGCATGGGCCCCATGACCGGCAGGGCCCGGGGCTACTGCGTGGGAGCGGACCGTCCGGGCCATGCGGCAGACGAGGGCGATTCCCCGCGCCGGGACGGCTTCGGCCCGCACTTCGGTCGCGGGCGCGGCAACGGCAACGGCTTCGGCCGCGGCACGGCAACGGGAACGGCTTCGGCCGCGGGCGTGGCAACGGGAACGGCTTCGGCCGCGGCTACGGCCGGGGAACAACGGACGTCGCCGCCGCCCCCGCCGACCGGATCGATCTGGCGGATGAGGTGGCCCGGCTGCGCGCCCGGTTGCAGGTGCTGGAGACACGGCTGGCCGGCGACGAGCCTGCCGGCAACGACTGACCACGGAGGCAATGACCAGTGAAGAGAACAATCGCGATTCCCACCAGCGGCGGCCGGGCCTGCGCCCACTTCGGACACTGCGAGGGCTTCACCCTGCTCGAGGAGGACGAGGGGCACATCCGGCTTCGCGCTTCGTGACCCCGCCGGCCCACCAGCCCGGCTCGTATCCGCAGTTTCCTGGCCGAGCTGGGGGTGAACGTCGTCCTGGCCGGCGGCATGGGCGGCCTGGCCCAGGAGCTGCTGCGGCAGAGCGGCATCGAGGTCCACCTGGGGATCGCGGAGGCCGACCGGCGCGAACTGGTCGCGGTTCCTCCAGAACCGGTTGCAGACGGCGACAACCTGTGCAACCACGGCGACGGCGACGATCACCACCAGTGCCGGCACTGAGGGCCGGCGCCATGAAGATCGCCATCGCCAGCGGCAAGGGCGGCACCGGCAAGACCACCCTGGCGATGAACCTGGCCGTCCGCCTGGCCGAGACCGCGGACGTGGTGCTGGTCGACCTGGACGTGGAGGAGCCCAACTCGGCCCTCTTCGTCAGCGGCGAACTCCGGTCCACCGGGAGATCCGGTACAAGATGATCCCCCGCTGGGAGGTCGCCGACCTGCTCCCTGTGCGGCAACTGCCAGGACGTCTGCAACTTCAACGCGGTGCTGCAGCTGCCCGACCGCGTGATGGTCTTCCCCGAGCTGTGCCATGGCTGCTACGCCTGCTCGCGAACTCTGTCCGACCGCATCGCTGCCCATGCAGCCGCAGCCGATGGGGGAGCTGAGGCAGGTTCCGGACCGGCGCCTGGACTTCGTCGAGAGCCGACTGTGATCGGCGAGGAGCAGGCGGTCCCCCTGATCAGGCAGACGCTCGCCTACGTGGCGGCCAGACTTTCGCGGCCGACGGCCCGAGCATCCTCGACTCCCCGCCGGGCACCTCCTGCCCGGTGATCGAGGCGGTCCGCGGCGCCGACCTGGTGATCCTGGTCACCGAGCCCACGCCTTCGGGCTGCATGATCTGAAGCTGGCGGTGGAGACGGTGCGCCAGCTGGAGCGGGAGTTCGTGCGTGGTCCTGAACCGCCACGGCATCGGCGACGACCAGGTGGAGCGTAGTGCGCGGACCAGGGCATCGACCTGGTGGCGCCGCATCCCCAACAGCCGCCGCATCGCCGAGGCCTACGCCGCCGGGCGGCTGCTGTACCGCGAGATGCGCCGAGGTGCCGCGGCCGTGGACAGCGGTCGCCGCGACTCATCCGGTTCACGCCGGGGGAGGCGTGACCGCCCATGAAGGAGATCGTGGTCATCTCGGGCAAGGGCGGAACCGGCAAGACATCGCTGGCGGCTGCATTCGCCGTACTCGGCGGCCGGGACCTGGTGGTGGCCGACTGCGACGTGGATGCGGCCGACATGCACCTGCTGCTGGAGCCCGACTTCGCCCAGGTCGGAGGCCTTCTTCAGCGGCGAGCCTGGCGGTCATCGACCGGACACCTGCACCGGTTGCGGCGCGGTGCGCGGAGGTGTGCCGCTTCGACGCGGTCGCTGGTGGGGGACGGCGGCCTGATCGTCGACGCGATCGGCCTGCGAGGGCTGCGGCTACTGCGCCCGGGTGTGCCCCGAAGAGGCCATCGGCGAAGTGGACCGGCTGGTGGGCGACTGGTACGTCTCGCACCTGCGCACCGGCGCCACCATGGTGCACGCCCGGCTGGGCATCGGCGCCGACAACTCGGGCAAGCTGGTGACCAAGGTCAAGAACGAGGCCCGGCGCCTGGCCGCCGCAGCCAGGGAGCCGGCGGTGCTGGTGGACGGCTCGCCGGGCGTGGGCTGCCCGGTGGTCTCGTCCCTGTCGGGCGCCGCGTGGTGGTGCTGGTCACCGAGCCCACCGTGTCGGGGCTGCACGACCTGCGGCGGGTGCACGAGCTGGTGGCGAGCTTCGGCATTCCCTGCGGCTGCATCGTCAACAAGGCCGACCTGAACGCGGGCGTCGCTGGCCGAGCTGAAGGAATTCCTGCACGCCGAGGGCATCGCCCTGCTGGCGGAGATCCCCTACGACGAGGCGTTCACCGCCGCGCTCACCGCCGGCCGCACCATCGTGGAAAGCGAACCCCGCCTGGCCGGGGACGTGGCTCTGGCCTGGCGCCGGATCACGGAACTCGTCGGCATCGATCATCGACCGGATCCCGGGAGGAACCCATGAAGATCGCCTTCACCAGCCAGGGGGAGAGCTGGGACTCGCCCATCGACCCCCGCTTCGGCCGGACCCGCTGGTTCTTCGTCTTCGACGAGGAGACGGAGACCTACGAGTCCTACGACAACGCCGCCGCCGAGCAGGAGGCCCACGGTGCCGGTCCCCTGACCGCCCGGCGGCTGGCGGACTGGGGCGCCCAGGTGCTGGTCACCGGCAACGGCCCCGGCGGCAACGCCGCCGCCGTGGTGAAGGCCCTGGGGGTGAAGGTCTACGTGGGGGCCGGCGAGCTGACCGTCCGCGAGGCGCTGGCCGCCTACCGGGACGGCACGCTCAAGGCATGCTAGGTCGGAGGGCGCGGGATCCGGGAAGCCTACTTCAGCTCCTCGAACACCCCCGCGTCCCGGTTCTTCCGCACGTTGTCCCAGGCGAACACGCGCCCGTTCATGGCCACGTACACCCCGTGGGGCAGGCTCTGGGCAAAGGCCAGGGCGCTGCCCAGGTTGAACAGCCCGTCGCTGGATCCGAACGCGAACGGGATCATCGCGCCGGTCAGCACCACCGTCTTGTCGGCGATCTCCGCGCCCAGCAGCCGCGCCGTCTGCTCCATGGTGTCGGTGCCGTGGGTGACCACGATCCGCTCGTGGGGGCACTTCCGGCACTGGGAGAGGATCACCTGCCGGTCGTCGTCGTCCATGTCCAGGCTGTCGATCATCATCAGGGTGCGCACCTCCACGTCCGCCAGGCAGCGGCCCGACTTGAGCATGTCGCGGATGTGGGTGTCCTTGAAGAACAGCTGGCCCGTGCGCTCGTCGTATTCCTTGTCGAAGGTGCCGCCGGTGACGAAGAGGCGGATCGTCGTGGACATGGGGGAAGCCTCCGTCCTGAAGACGCTCAGATGATGATGATGCGCCGGTCCCCGTCCAGGCCCGGGTGTCGGAACACGCGCAGCTGCACCGGGAAGCCGTCGTGCCAGCGCACGGCCCGCACCACGGTGCCGCCCTGGTACTCGCCCTCGGCCGAGGGCGAGGGGTCCCCTTCGGCCAGGAGAGCGTCGAAGGCGTCGGGGAACCGCGCGGCCCGCTTCTTCAGCCGCCCGATCAGGAAGGCGATCATCCCGGCCCCGGACTGGGCGCCGTCCTGGTTGATGAGCACCGTGACCACCTGGTCGGTGTCCGCGGCGATGTCGGCCCGCAGCCGGTCGCCGATGGCCAGGCACAGGCCCGGATCGGCCTCCAGCTGGGCCAGGATGGCCCCGTAGGGTTTGCCCACCGGCCCGTACAGATCCCCGTAGATCACCTCGAAATAGCGCAGCAGCTCATGGTCCCGCAGGAGGCCCCGGGCCCCGGCGGTGTGGTCGCCGGTGGTCACCACCAGGCGGAAATCCCTGCCCAGTTCCGGCAGGAATTCGTCGCAACCGGGCAGGGCGCCCGGCCGGCCGGTGATGGGGTCGAAGGGGATGAGGGTCCCCGCCATGTCCCAAAGGAGCACGGGGCGTCCGTTCATGGCCTTCTGCTGCGGATCCGGGGCGGCTGGCATACCTCTGGCTTTCGACTTGCGGACGAGAAGCGAAATCGGGTTCAATGGCCGCGGGGACCCAGCCGGGTCCCCGGGCGGGCCCGCTTGGGGGAGCGGCGGCCGCCGGAATCCGGCACAAGATACGCGATCGCCTCCGATCATCAAACCGCAGGAGGAAAATCCCATGAGGAGACTGTTCACGACCGTGCTCGCGGTCGCGGCGCTTTCGGCTTGGGGTACGGGGGCCTGGGCAGCCAACGAGGACCTCGAAACCCTGCTGAAGCAGGTGGGGCAGGACTACGCCGAGGGCTACGCGGCGCCCCTGATCCACGGCTTCGGCCCCGCCCAGAACGCCAACCTGTTCAGCACCGCCCACATCGGTCGCACGGGCCTGACCTTCGGGGCCGGGATCAAGGCCACGGGCACCTACCTGGCCCAGGAGGACCAGACCTTCCGCAAGGTCCGCGAGAACGTGGACCTGGGTGTTTACGATCCTGGCGTTCACCGGCCAGACCGGCACCGTGGTCATGAGCGGCCCGACGGTCTTCGGCAACGCCGACACCCCCGGCGCGGTGGACGGCTACGTGGGCGGCGTGCAGGTCTTCCACCAGGAGGCCATCACGGGCCTGGTGGACACCCGCTGGGTGCCGATGGTCACGCCCGAGGCCTACCTGGGCGGCATCATGGGCTTGAAGGCCATCGTCCGCTACATGCCTTCGGTGGGCACCGATCTGGGCGACCTCAAGTACTGGGGCTTCGGCGGCCAGTGGAGCGCCAACGCGGTCGTTCCGGCTGCTGCCGGTGGACGTCATGGTCGGCTACATGAGCCAGAGGCTGGACGTGGGCGACATCGTCTCGGCCGACGCCACCTCCCTGCACCTGGCGGTCAGCAAGAGCCTGCCCGCCCTGACCGTCTACGCCGGCGTGGCCAAGGAGACCTCGTCCATGGACGTCTCGCTACGTCTACGAGGACACGGGCACGGCCATCAACTTCTCCACGGACGGGCGCCAGGAGACCCGGTTCACCCTGGGCGCGACCCTCGACATCCTCATGAAGCTCAACGTGGAAGTGGGTCACGGCGACCTGACCACATACTCCGCCGGCCTCATGTTCGGGCTCTAGACCCGGCATGCGGCCGCAGCTGCGAAAGGACGACGACATGACCAAGCAACACGAAGCGATACCTGGCGATGGCGATCGCCGTGGCCATGCTGGGCGCCACGGCCGGCTGCTCCAGCGACGCGACCGCGCCCCAGGACCCGATCCCGCCGGTCTCGGCGGGGGACGCGGCGTCCCAGGCCGGCCTGGTGGCCTACGGCGTCGCCCAGTTCGGGACCAAGCTGATGGATCCGAGCGCCCCGGCCAAGGCCGTGCAGACCATCCCCTGGAACGGCCAGATGGGGCTGGAGGGCACGGTCTACATCGACTACCGCACCGGCGCCGACGGCGCTCCCGCAGCCAGCAACGTGGCCACCTGGGCCCACCTCTACACCGAGGACGGGGCGCCCGTGGTCTACACGATGCCCGATCTGGGCGGCCAGACCAGCTTCGCCCTGGACGTCCAGGCGGACCTGGACCAGCAGGCCGACCAGGCGACGATCCTGGAGGGCAGCGGCGGCACCATGGTCTCGGGCGACTACACGGTCGACCTTCACCATGGCCGGCATCGTCGTGGGCAGCACCGGCTACCCCCAGCAGGGCGGCCTGACCATCTCCAGCGGCGACCACACCGCCGACATCACCTTCAACGGCGGCCACATGGTGACGATGATCGTCGACCACAGTGACCACCTGCTTCATCGACCTGGACACGGGCGCGGTGACCCAGGGCGTGCCCGTCTAGGCGGCGCCTCGAGGCCGCGAAAAAACGAGGCGGAGCCCCGAAGGGCTCCGCCTCTCTCTCCGCTGGCCCGGACGTTCCTGCCCGGAGGCGACGTCGTTCCCGGAACGGACTCGGTCCTGCGACCGCGAGTCACTGTCCGCCCGGGCCCTGGACCCGACACGAATTTGCGCTGCCCATGTCCACAGGCCAGGCTGTCGTTGCCGGTCAGGCTCGTCCGGTGGGTTTCCGCTACCGCTCGCTTCACGATCCTTGTGCCACGCCCGGCGGCTGCCGGGCGGAGCGGTACCCGTTCGGGGCCAGCATGGGGGGTGTGCAGCCGACGAGCAAGGACTTTTGGCCGATTGGGCGTTTGGATTCGTCCGTGTTTCGGGCTAACATGGCGGGCGCCGCCCGCAGTGGCGCGGCGCCGTGACCGAGCCGAAGGACCCAGCCCATGAGACTCCCGTCCTGGATCACCCTGGCCGTCGCCCTGTGGACCGCGACCGCGGCGGCGGCGCCCATCGGGTACCAGCCCAAGGCGAACGCGGCCGACCCCGACGCCCCCGCGCCGTTCCTGGAGCGCCCGGGCGAGGTGCCCCTCAGCCAGGCGCTGCTGGAGGTGGGGTGGGCCCAGCCCTACGGCGATCTGGGCGACGACTTCCTGGCCACGCCCCTGGGCTTCGGCGCCGGCGACGGCATGGAGATCGGCTTCCGCTGGCGCGTCTACCTGTCGCAGGTGTTCTCCCTGGCGCCGGCGTTCCACTTCAGCAACCTCGGCAGCTTCCAGGCCACGATCGACGCCGGTGGGCGACCTGAGCATCAACTCCTCCGTGTACGCCTGGACCGTCGAGGCGATGCTCCGCACCGGGGCCCCGGAGGCGGTCTTGCACGCCTTCCTGGGGGTGGGCGGCGGCCTGTACCGCAACCGGGTCGAGGGCCTGGACAAGGCCTTCGTGGCGGCCTTCGACCAGTCGGTCAACACCCTGGGCTGGAGCGCGCGGGCCGGCATCGCCGTGGGCGAGCTGGAGTTCAGCGCGGTCTACAACGTGAACCGGTTCGCCTCGCCGCGGTTCTTCGATGCCCCCGCGGAGCACGACTACAACTGGGACACGCTGGTGGTGCGCGTGGGCTGGGTCGTGCCCCTGGGCATCCCCCTGGCGGCCGACGAGTAGCCGGCCGTTCCCCGGGTGACACGAATACGGCCGCCGACCCTGCGGGAGGTCGGCGGCCGCGGCACGCGCGGGGGGGCGCGCGGGCCTAGAAGATGATGGGCTGGCCGGGCTGGCCCGGGGAGCCGGGATCCGGCGTGTACGGATCGCTCGCCACCGAGAACAGGCCCTGCCGGCTCTGGGCGTCCACGCCCGCCACGCGGATGCGGTGGCTGACGCCGACGGTGGCGGCCAGGGTGTAGCTGTTGGTCGGGCTCGTCCCGATGTCCGACCAGGCGCCGCCGTCCACCGAATCCTGCACCACGTAATGGTCCACGGCCGAGCCGCTGGTGGGGGCGGTCCACTGGTACGACACGTCCATGGTCGCGGTCTGGGCCATGGCGGGGACGGCCGCCAGGGTGGCGACGGCGAGGGTCAGGGCGACGACGCTCTTGATGATGATCTTGGTGCTCATGTTCTCCGGCTTTCGCTGTGCCCGCAGCGCGGGTCGTGGGCATCCTGCCTCGGGCCGTAGCCCGCTCCGATGCGATGCGAACCGGAACGCAAGGGCGGTGCCCTAGGGGATGTCCGCGGCGATCCATACGGGAAATCCTTGGCATCGGGTCGGATCGGGGAGCATCGGGTGCGGCCTTCCCGGCAGAAAAATCCTGACGTCGCAGGTCTGATCATGCAGACTGGCGCGGCGCAGCGGCCCGGAGAGGGCAACCTGCCAGCCGCGGCCGGCTGCGGTTGCATTCGGCAGGCAAAGCCGCTGCGGGACACGGGGGGAGACGACTCGCCCTTCCGCGCCGTCCCGGGCCCCGATCGGCCCTTGTCCCCGGCCCGGACCTGCACCACATTGTGGCCCGCGCCCGGACCGGCCCGGGGCCGACCACGCGACGACGACGTGCCCACAAGGAGCCGACATGAACAAGGACGTGCACGCCCTCTGGCCCGAACTGGACTGGATCGGGGACGATACCCTGCGCGAGGCGACGGCCAAGACCTGGGAGCTGGCCCTGGAGCGCAGCCCCCTGACGGCCGCGGACCTGGACACCATCCCCTTCACCCTGCTGGTCCCCGACCTGAAGGTCAGCTTCATGGCCCACAAGCGCTGCGTGGTGCACGTGGCCCGGGACGCCGCCGACAAGATGAACGAGTTCTTCGGCGACGATCTGCCCGTGGACCTGGACGTGACCATCGCCGGGGCCATCCTGGCCGACGTGGGCAAGCTGCTGGAGTACGACCTGGACGCCGACGGCAAGAGCTGCAAGAGCGACATGGGCAAGTACGTGCGCCATCCGTTCAGCGGCGTCGGCCTGGCCATGGAGGCGGGGGTGCCGGCCGCGGTGCTGCACATCATCGCCGCCCACGCGGGCGAGGGCGACCTGGTCAAGCGCTCGACCGAGGCCTACGTGGTCCACCACGCGGATTTCATGACCTTCCTGCCCTTCAAGAACAGGTAGGCCCCGGCCGGTCCCGGCATTAGTGCTTTGCACCGGCCCGGTTCTGTTATATCTAGGGGATTCCCGGGACGGCCCGGGACGAGCTTCGACGCGGGCGGGCGCACGGCGCCCCGGCCCGCCGCCAGCCAGAAGGAGTACGCGATGGCTGACAATACCGACAAGGTCGAGGGCAACGTCGACGGCACGTTCTACGTCGACAGCAACTGCATCGACTGCGACCTCTGCCGTCAGACCGCTCCGGAGAACTTCGAGCGGAACGAGGACGAGGGCTATTCCTACGTGGCCAAGCAGCCCGAGAACGAGGACGAGGAGCAGGCCTGCCGCGACGCCATGGAGGAGTGCCCCACCGAGGCCATCGGCGACGACGGCTGATCGCGGCCGCCGGGTCGCAAGCCTGCTCCGGCCGATCGGGGTCCCGGTCCCGCCGCTGGCGGGACCGGGCTTTTTATGGAAACTTGTGGGGCGTATCCCGGTTGAAGCGCGGCGTACACACGCGCGGGAGCCGTTCCCTCCGGAGGCCGGCTCGACACCCCCTGAAGGAGAGCAATCCATGCAGAGCAAGCGATTTGTCCGCCTGGGCCTGGCCCTGGCGGTCGTCACCCTGACCCTGGCGCTGCAGCCCGCCCCGGCTGCGGCGCAGCTGGTGAACAACCAGCTGCGCAGCTACGCCGACGTGGCGGAGGTGGCCAGCCCGGCGGTGGTGAACATCTCCAGCGACAAGGTCGTCGACAACATGGCGGCCCACCCGTTCATGAGCGACCCCTTCTTCCGCCGCTTCTTCAACATGCCCGACGACGAGAACCACCAGGGCGGCGGCGAGCGCATCGAGCGTTCGCTGGGCTCGGGCGTCATCATCTCGGCCGACGGCTACATCCTGACCAACAACCACGTGGTGGAGAACGCCGACAAGATCAAGGTCACCTTCGAGGGCGATAAGGAGTACGACGCCGAGATCGTGGGCACCGACCCCCGCACCGACGTGGCGCTGGTCAAGATCGACGCGGACGACCTGCCCTTCATCAGGATCGGCGACAGCGAGGCGCTGCGCGTCGGCGACCAGGTCATGGCCATCGGCAACCCCTTCGGCGTGGGCCAGACCGTGACCATGGGCATCGTCAGCGCCCTGGGGCGCACCATCGGCCTGATCGACTACGAGGACCTGATCCAGACCGACGCCTCCATCAACCCCGGCAACAGCGGCGGGGCGCTGGTGAACATGCAGGGCGAGCTGATCGGCATGAACTCGGCCATCCTCAGCCGCAGCGGCGGCAGCCAGGGCATCGGCTTCGCCATCCCCACCAACATGGCCATGCGCATCGTCGACGCCCTGAAGAGCAAGGGCGAGGTGGAGCGGGCCTACCTGGGCGTGCTGCCCCAGGAGGTGGACCAGAACCTGGCCGACTACTACGGCATGGACCGGCCGCGGGGCGTGATCATCTCCCAGGTCAACGACGACACGCCGGCGGCCAAGGCGGGGCTGAAGGAGGGGGACATCATCCTGTCGGTGGACGGCGAGGAGATCCACAACCCCAGCATGCTGCGCAACGTCATCAGCCTGTCGGACGTGGGCCACAAGGCCAAGCTGAAGCTCCTGCGCGACGGCAAGGAGAAGACGGTGGAGGTCACCCTGGACAAGCTGCCCGAGAGCGCCCAGGGCACCCCCGGCGGCACCCGCCAGGGCGGCGGCGAGGACAGCTCCCTCGACGGCGTGACCGTGCGGGCGCTGACGGCGCATCTGCGCCAGATGGCCAACATTCCCGACGACGTGAACGGCCTGATCGTGACCGCGGTGGAGCCCACCAGCAACGCCGCCCGGGAGGGCCTGGAGATGGGCGACGTCATCCTCGAGGTGGCGCGGCAGCCGGTGACCACCGTGGACGAGTTCCAGACGGCGCTGAAGGTGAACGAGGACCGGCCGGTCTTCCTGCGGGTCTTCAAGCCCCAGCGCAACCAGAACGTGTTCATCGCGGTGCCCCGCTAGGGGGAACCGGATCTCCGGAGCGCCGGCCTCCTTGCGCTCCGGTGCGGCGGGCCGCCGACAGGGATGTCGGCGGCCCGCCTATTTGTCAACAAAACAAGATGTTAGCAATAAAAATAAAGCCATTTGACAAATAACGCTTAATTAAGTAAAATCTGTAGACGATGACAAGCATGACGGCCTTCGCCCGGCCGCGGACCGGTGGCCTCGCAACCTAGGCGGCAGCAGGCATGGCTGGCTACAAGATCATCCGGCATCCGAACTACGAGGAAATCCACGTCTCGGGCGACCTGGACCTGGCCACGGTGCGGGAGGTGGTCGGCGAACTCCGCAAGGCCGAGGACTTCCTGCGGCGGCACGCCCTGTGGCAGTTCGCGTTGGACGTGCGGCCCCTGGCCTTCCGCGATTTCGACGACGTGATCGTCCTGCTGGAGAAGGTGTACGCCCGCGGCGCCTCGAGGGGCAAGCGGGTGGCCCTGGTGGCCGAAGGGTCGTTCGCGCGCTCGGTGGCCGAGATGTTCGCCGGCCAGGCCCGCACCCTGCCGGTGGCCCTGCGGGTCTTCGACGCCGCCGCTCCCGCCCGCGAATGGATCGAGGGCTGACCGGCGCCGACGACGCCGGACCGGCCCGCTCCTCTTGACCAACCCTGCCCCATCGGTGACATTGGGACGGTTGCTGCGGCCCCGCGGCCGGAAAGGCGCCTCCCGATGAACAGCTACCTGCGCATGATCCGGATGGTCCGGCCCTACCTGCCCCAGGCGGCGGTGGCGCTGGCCTTCATGCTGCTGTTCTCGTTCTTCAGCGTCTTCAGCTTCACCATGATCTCGCCCTTCCTGAAGGCCCTCTTCCTGGACACCGACTCCCAGCTGGCCCGCGAATTCGACGCCGGCACGCCCGCGGCCGCGCCGCTGACGGTGGCGCCGGCCGGCGCGGCGGCCGACTCGGCGACCGCCGGCGACGACGCCGCCCGGGAACGCCTGGCCCAGGTCCAGGAAAAGATGTCGATGGTCACCTCCCTGAAGGCCCGCTTCCAGACCTGGGTCCAGGGCACCCTGCTGCGGGGCACCAAGCAGGACGCCCTGCTGCGCATCTGCCTGCTGGTCTTCGTGCTGCTGCTGCTGAAGAACATCACCGGCTACATCCAGGAGGTGCTGATGGTCTGGGTGGGCGAGAGCGTGGTCCGCGACCTGCGGGAGGCGCTCTTCGCCAAGCTGACGGCCATGCCCCTGTCGTTCTACCACCAGCACAAGGCGGGCGAGCTGATCAGCCGCGCCACCAACGACGTGCTCATGGCCCAGAAGTGCATCGGCGTCAGCTTCACCACCCTGCTGCGCGATCCCATCTTCATCGTCATGTACCTGGGGGTGGCCTTCATCCTCAGCTGGAAGCTGACCCTGATGGCCCTGGTGCTGATGCCCGTCAGCCTGGCGGTGATCGTGCGCATCGGCAAGAGCATCCGCCGCATCTCGGGGCGCCAGCAGGAGGAGATGGCCCACCTGACCATCACCCTGCAGGAGACGGTGTACGGCATCCGGGTGATCAAGGCCTTCGCCATGGAGGGCTACGAGAACCGCCGCTTCGCCGCCCGCAACCAGGAGCTGTTCCGCCAGATCTTCCGCTTCAACCGCAAGATGAAGCTGAGCTCGCCCCTGACCGAGCAGCTGTCGTCCATCGTGGGCCTGTTCCTGCTCTGGTACGGCGGCAGCAAGGTGTTCACGGGCGGGGTGATGGCGCCGGACCTGTTCATCGTGTTCTTCTTCGCCGTGTTCTCCACGGTGCGGCCCATCAAGAACCTGGGCCAGGTGAACAACGAGATCCAGGCGGGCATGGCCGCGGCCGACCGCATCTTCGCGGTGCTGGACACGCCGCAGGAGGTGGCCGATCCCGAGGCGGGCGTCCGGCTGGACCAGGTGGAGGGCCGGGTCGAGCTGCAGGACGTGCACTACGCCTACGTGCCCGGCGAGCCGGTGCTGCAGGGGGTGTCGCTGCAGGTGGCGCCGGGCGAGGTGGTGGCCCTGGTGGGCAGCAGCGGCTCGGGCAAGAGCACCCTGGTGGACCTGATCCCGGGCTTCTACCTGGCGGACCGGGGCACGGTCACCATCGACGGCCACGACGTCCGCGACCTGAACCTGGCGTCGCTGCGCCGGAACATGGGCATCGTCACCCAGGAGGTGCTCCTGTTCCACGACACGGTGTTCAAGAACATCGCCTACGGGTTGAGCGACGTGTCCCTGGAGCAGGTGCGCGAGGCGGCCCGGGCGGCCAACGCCGACGAGTTCATCAGCCGGCTGCCCCACGGCTACGACACGGTCATCGGCGACCGCGGCCTGAAGCTGTCCGGCGGCCAGCGCCAGCGCATCTCCATCGCCCGCGCCATCCTGCGCAACCCGCCCATCCTGCTGCTGGACGAGGCCACCAGCGCCCTGGACACCGAGAGCGAGCACCTGGTGCAGGAGGCCATCGACCGCCTGGTGCGGCACCGCACCACCATCGTCATCGCCCATCGCCTGTCCACCATCCAGAACGTGGACCGCATCTACCTCCTGGAGGAGGGGCAGGTGGTCCAGACGGGCACCCACGACGAATTGCTGGCCGCCGGCGGGCGCTATAAAGAGCTGTACACCATGCAGTTCCAGCGCTGATCAACATTTTTCAGCGCGACTCCCATTATTTTGATAATTATTGTCGGAATTACCGGCGGGCGTCCGTCCCATCCCTCCGCAATCCCGTCACGAACGCGCCGGCTCCGCCCGACCACTCGCCGTGGGCCTGCCCGGCAACCCGACGCAAGAGGGGGAACGCCATGACCACCGGACTCGCTCGCTTCGCCTGCGGCCTCGCCGCCGCTATCACGCTCCTGATCGGCCTGCCCGCGCAGGCGGCCCACACCGCGACCCCCGCCGGCCCGGCCCCGGACCGCGGCCTTCGGCTCTCCCAGGGCGGCGACGTGGTCCACGGGGGTCTGGTGGACGACGCCGCCAAAGCGGCCACCGACACCGTGCTGATCATGGGTCCCTGGGGCAGCGGCGCCCCCTACAACGGCCAGTTCCAGGATCCCGCCGGCGGCCCCGCCTGGAACGGCTGGACCAGCGTGGACCTGACCGTGCCCACGGACCTGTACTGGCACGCGGACACCTACGGGGCGCTGACCGGCGCCTACTCCGCCTGGTGCGGCACCTTGGCCTATCCCTCCTGCGACGTGGACGACCCGCCGGGCGGCTACGGCAACAAGTGGAAGGAAGTCCTGGAGTGGCGGGGCGCCGTGGCCGACCCGGACCTGCCGTGCACCGTGGCCGTCGACGCCCTGGTGCGCGGGGACTCCGAGCCGGGCTACGACTTCGCCTACGTCAGCATCGTGCGCGGCGGCCAGGAGTTCGATCTGCGGACCATGGACGGATCGTACGGGCCGATCCAGGTGTCGGAGCAGGCCACCTACCAGCCCGGCACCTACGAAGGGGCGGGTGGTGACGAGGTGGTGGTCCAGTTCCGCTTCACCAGCGACGGCGGCTGGTCGGACCAGGACTGCAGCTTTCCCTCCGACGGCGCCTTCTACGTGGACGACCTGACCATCGCCCTGGACAACGGCAACGGCTACAGCCACGACTTCGAGGACGGCAGCCTGGGCGCCCTGACGCCGGTGCCGCCCCAGGGCGTGGGCGACTACGCCCACCTGGTGAACGGTCCCGGGACCCTCGACACGTGTCTCAACCCCAACACGTCGCCCATGGTCGTCTTCGTCGACGACGGCGTCGTGGTGCCGGGCACCGGCGGTTCGCCCTGCAACCTGTGGTGCTACGGGCCGGGCGGCTTCGTCCTCAACACCCAGGGCGGCCTGGCCGGGCCGGACCAGCACCTGGACAACGTCATCATCTCGCCGCCCATGGCCTGGCCCGGCCCCGGCTACGAGGGCGGTCTGCTGGAGTTCGACGTGTGGGAGCACGAGCTTCTCAACGCCACGTCGCCGGGCATGTTCTACACCTGGGACGTGCGCGCGACCACGGATCCCGACCCGTCCACCCTGGAAGCGGCCACGTGGCGCAACCGCGGCTTCCTCCACTACGGCGGACCCCGCTGGAACCGGCAGAACCAGCCGGTGGGCGACCTGATCCCGGCGGACGCCCAGTGGGTGCAGGTCCAGCTCGAAGTCATCGAAATGGGCTGGGTCTGGGGCTTCATCGGCAACGAAGGCACGCCGGCGCCCTACTTCGACAACGTGAGGCTGGTGGCTTTCCCCTACGACGGGCCCACCATCGCCTGCAACGTGCTCAACCTGCCCCACGACGCCTTCCCCGAGGGCGGCCGCTTCGACCTGGCCGACCTGGGGGCCAACAACGTCCGGTTCGACACGGGGCTGGACACCAACAATCCCTATGGCTGGACCGCGTCCATCCGGAACATCCCCGGCGACTCGGTGACCCTGGACGTCAAGCCCCAGCGCGAAGGCGCGGCGCTGGTGGGCATGCCCCGCCTGCACTGGAACCTGAAGCGCAATCCCCTCTTCGACGCCTACCGCACCGCCGGTCTGCCGGACCAGGGCTCGGTGGAGGGCTGGCAGGTCCTCAACCTGGCCGGCGATCCCGTCTCCGGCCGGTTCGCCTTCGATCTGCCCGACAGCGGTTTCCTGTTCCCGGGCGACTTCCTTTACTACTACTTCTCGGCCACCTCGGACGCGGGCGGCGACGTGCGCACGGCCACCCTGCCGGCGGACACCTCGGGCTTCAGCGACTTCGACGATCCCATGGCCTACCCGCCCATCTACAAGCTGCACGCCCTGCCCACGGTCACGGGCACGCCGGGGCAGCCGGGCACCTACGCCCAGCCGGACATCCTGTTCTGGGACGACGGGGCGGCCACCGGCTACCGGGACGACTGGTACACGTCGTTCGCCAACCTGGGCCTGGTGGCGGGGGTCGACTACGACATCTACTACACGAATCAGCCGGGTTCGGGCACGGGCCAGGGCCTGGGCGGGCGCGCCACCGTGAACCAGGTGGCCGGCTACACGGACCTGCTCTACACGTCCGGGCAGCAGACGGCGTTCACCCTTTCCGACAGCACCAACGGCGACAAATCCGGTGACGTGCAGCTCCTGGAGGCGTGGATGCAGCTGGGCGGCCGTGACCTGTTCCTGTGCGGCGACGATCTCGTGGGGGCCATGGTCAACAGCGGCAGCACCCTGGCGCACCGGTTCGCGCAGGACTGGATGGGTGTCGACCTGCTGGACCAGAACGTGCTGACGAACATCGACAACCAGATCGCGCCGCTGGTGATCGTGACCAATCCGTCCGGCGTGTTCAGCACCGTGGACCAGTGGCAGGGGACGGCCATCTGCGGCATCGCTGCGGCCCAGTACTACGGCGGAGGTTCCGTCGCCACGGGCGGCCGGGTCTACGACGGCGTCGCCGCCCGCCCCGGAGCCGTCCGCCTGGCCGAATTCGCGACTCGTGACGGGGCCGTGGGCGTGTACGACTACAGCGCGGCCACCCTCAACGCGCGGCTGGACGTGAACGCGCGGATCATCTCCCTGCCCTACGACCTGCAGTCGGTGTGGACCCAAGACGCCACCAAGGCGGCGGCGTCCCTGTCGGCCCGGACGCGCCTGCTGGGGGACATCCTGGCCACCTTCGGCGTGGCGGGCAGCGGCCCCGTGTCCGACGTGCCCGGCAACGGTGTGCTGGCTGCCCGCAATCATCCCAACCCGTTCAACCCGGCCACGACCATCAGCTGGTCGCTGCCACGGGCGGGCCACCTGGCGCTGCGGATCTACGACCTGCGGGGCCGCTTGGTGCGGACCCTGCTGGACGAACCCCAGCCGGCCGGGCCGGGCCAGGTCCAGTGGGACGGCCGCAGCGGCGACGGCGCCGCGGCCGCGGCCGGGGTCTATTTCTACCGCCTGGAGGCCGCCGGCAAGGCGCTGGTGGGCAAGATGGCGCTGATCAAGTAGTCTGGCGGCGGCCCGCACCCAGGAGAAGTCGATGCCCCAGTTCGTGTACCGCCTGCGCCCGGCGCGCGCCGACATGCTGGCCGCCGGGCCCACGCCCGAGGAGGAGCGCACCATCGGCGTGCACTTCGCCTATCTGCAGGACCTGACCAACCGGGGTGTGGTGAAGCTGGCGGGCCGGACCCTGACCACGGGC
The DNA here is from genome assembly GCA_963825035.1 of Candidatus Krumholzibacteriia bacterium. Lineage (GTDB taxonomy): Bacteria > Krumholzibacteriota > Krumholzibacteriia > LZORAL124-64-63 > LZORAL124-64-63 > JACZKN01. The sequence continues at coordinate 226,695 of CAWGRT010000020.1, forward strand.
CCGGAGAGCTTCGGCATCTGCATCCTGGAGGCCGTCGACGAGGCCGCCGCCCGCGCGATCATGGCGAACGATCCGGCCGTGGCCGGCGGCGTGATGACCGCCGAGCTGTTCCCCTTCCGCATCGCGCTGTGGGGCAGCGCGCCGGTCGGGGACGACGCCTAGCCGGGCGATTCCGCCTTGCGCACCGGCCCGGCGGCGGCCATCCTGCCGTCATGCGCCCCAACGTCCTGGTCGTGCGCCACGACCGCATCGGCGACGCGGTCCTGGCCACGCCCCTGCCCCGCGAGATCAAGCGCGCCTGGCCCGACGCCCGGGTCGGCGTGCTGGTGCGCGCCTACACCCGGGACATCTTCGCCCACGATCCGCACGTGGACGTCATCCTGACCGACGATCCCCAGCCGGGCACCCGCCGCGACAGCTTCTGGGCCCGGGTGCGCCAGCTGCGCCGCCACCGCTTCAGCCACGGCCTGATGCTGCTGGCGGACCAGCGCATCGCCTACATGCTGGCGGCGGCGGGCATCCCGGTGCGCGTGGGCCACGGCATCACCCTGTACCACGCCCTGTCCCTGACCCGCCCGGTGCTGACCCGCAAGCGGCGGCCCGGCCGCCACGAAGGCGACTACTCCCTGGACCTGCTGCGGGCCATCGGGATCGAGCCGGCGGACACCACGCCGGAGATCGTCCTGACCGAGGGTGAACGCGCGGTCGCGGCCTGGCGCCGGCGCGAGTGGGAGGCCGACGGGCGGCGCATCGTCGGGCTGCACGCCACCAGCGGCAGGTCGGCGCCCAACTGGATTCCCGCGGTGCTGGGCCGAACTGGCCGAGCGCCTGGCCGCCGAGCCCGGCCTGCGGGTGGTGGTCACCGACAACGAGGTGCCGGCCGCGCTGGACGGCATTCCGGGCGTGGTCTATCCCAACCGGCGGGCGCCGCTGCGGGCGGCGCTGGTGAACCTGGCGGCGCTGGACCTGCTGGTCTCCGCCAGCACCGGCCCCATGCACCTGGCCGCGGCCGTGGGCGTGCCCACCCTGTCGCTGTTCTGCCCCCTGCCCGCCTGCGAGCCCGCCCTGTGGGGCGCCCGCGGCCCGCGCGCGGTGGCCGTGACCCCGGAGGCCGACTACTGCCGCACCCGCTGCCCCGGCGATCCGCACGTGTGCACCTTCGCCGGCAGCGTGGAGCTGTCGCCCGCGGCCATGGCGCGGCGCCTCGCGGCCTACTTCTCCGGCTCGTCGTAGAAGTCGATCAGGTCGATGGGCATGACCACCGTGGTGGCGATGTTGCTCATGTGCGCCACCAGCCGCTTGAAGAAGCGCAGCACCAGCACGATGCACACCGCGTCCTGGGTGGGCACGTCGCTGGTGGTGATGGTGCGGATCTGGGCCTCGTGGCCGCGGCCCTCGGCCCGGGCCAGGTTGATGACCTCGCCGGCCAACTCGCCGTTGCTCTCGGCGAAGGCCTGCCGCGTCTTGGCGTAGATGTCGCGGATGCGCCCGGCCGAGGCGGCCAGGTGCTTGCGGTACAGCTCCAGGTCCGGCTGAGCCGGCATCATGGCCCGCACCTCGTGCAGGTTCTTCACGTAGTCGCCCATGCGCTCGGCGTCCTTCACCACGTTCATGAAGATCAGGGCCGAGGGCACGTCCGCGCCGCCGCTGGTGGCCGACAGCCGCGACACCACGCGCCGCCGGATCTTGCGCTCCAGCTTGTTGATGCGCTTGTCCCGGTCGTAGATCTTGCCCTGCGGGTCGTCGTCCGCGGCGCCCTCGATGATCACGGCCGTGGTGTAGGTGTACATCTTGGCGCTGAGCTCGAGCATCTCGGTGATCTTCTCCACCAGCTCGTTGCTCCAGTTGTCGGCCCGGAACAGGTCCAGGATCGATCCGAACTTCATGGGATCCTCCCGTATCAGTGGTTGCGCAGGACGCGGTCCAGCATCACGAACACCAGCGGCATGACGAAGAACACGCCGAACATGTAGACGAACGCGAACCAGCGCCGCCGCGAGGTCTGCAGGGCCAGCAGCCTCGCCAGCCGGATGGGGATCTTCCGCAGCAGCGGGATCGGATAGATGATGATGATCCCCGTGAGGTTGAACAGCAGGTGCACCAGGGCCACGGTCAAGGCCTGGGGCGTGCCCGTCAACGAGGCCAGCAGCGCCGTCACCGTCGTGCCCACGTTGGCGCCCAGGGTGGCGGCGAAGGCGGCCTCCAGGGGCACGATGCCCGCGCCGATCAGCGGCACCAGCAGGCTGGTGGTGATGGAGCTGCTCTGCACCGCGACGGTGACCACCAGGCCCATGACCATGGCGCCCAGGCCGCTCTTGCGCACGTTCTTGGTGAACGCGCCCTCGGCCCGGTGCAGCACCAGCTCCTTGAGCAGCCGGGTCAGGAAGGTCAGGGCCACGAAGATGCCCGCCAGGGCCAGGACGATCAGCAGCACGACCTCGGCGGTGTGCGGCAGGTGCAGCATGCCGGTGAGCAGATCCTCGGTGGCCTTGACCGCCGGCTTGACCACGGTCTTGACCGGGTTGGGGAACTCGGCGCCCGACGACCCCACCAGGTGGCTGCTGAGCCAGGTGGCCGTCCGCTGGAGGTAGTGGGTGGCCTGCTCCAGCGGGAAGAGGATGACGATGGTCAGCAGGTTGAAGAAGTCGTGCATGGTGGCGCCGGCGAAGGCCCGTCGGAACTCGGTGCGCCGGTTCATGCTGGTCATGGCCACCAGGGTGTTGGTGACCGTCGTGCCCATGTTGGCGCCCATGATGATGGGCACGGCGTTGGTCACCGTCAGCGCGCCGCCGGCCACCATGCCCACCACGATGGAGGTGGTGCTGGACGAGCTCTGGATCAGCGACGTGGCCAGCAGACCGATCATCAGCCCCACCACCGGGTTGGTGGTGGTGGCGATGAGCTGCTTGCTGAACTCCTTGCCCATCAGCTTGAAGGCCGCCCCGAACAGGGCGATGGCCCACAGGAAGATGTACAGGAGCGCGGCCAGGATCAGGATGTTCAGGAGGGTCCGCACGACCGGCGGAAGGGATGCGGGACGCGGGGCCGGGGAGGCCGCGGGGGCGCGCATGGGGCTCCAGTCTGCCGCCGCTGGGACGGTCGATCCGAGGGCCGATCCGCGACGGTCGGGTCCGACCGCCTCGAACGGGCGCAAACCTACCGGGGTGGTCCCGGGGGGTCAAGCAGGGATTGGCGGGGCCTGAACACAATTTGACCATGTGGCATGTATTTGGCTTATAGACATGTCTTCAGGACGGCAGAATATGCCGCCTCATGCGATCCCGGTTGCCGTCGTGGTGGCCCCGAACATCCTCGTAAGGCGTCGATTAGGGCGTTTGAGGCCGGTCCGGGGTCCAGACGGTGCCGCAGCGGGTCGGGCCTTCTTTTTGCATCGGGCCCGAATTGGGTTATGCTGGGAGCCGGATTTCCCGACCATGACCCCCCGAGGAGGCGTTTCCGCATGGCCATCCTGAAAGTCGCCCGCATGGGGCACCCGGTGCTCCGGCAGGTGTGCAAGCCCATCGACCCGAAGGCGATCACCGGACCCGAGGTCCAGCGGCTGATCCGCGACATGTTCGAGACGATGGCCGAGTACAACGGCGTGGGACTGGCGGCGCCGCAGGTTCATCAGCCCGTGCGGCTGCTGATCGCCGGCGGCGAAGCGGACGACGACGGACGGCCGCAGTTCCGGATCATCATCAATCCGGAGATCACCGTCCTGGACGAGAAGCGCCTCGGCATGTACGAGGGCTGCCTTTCGGTGCCCGGGATGCGCGGCTGGGTCGAGCGTCCCCGGAAGGTGAAGGTCAAGGCCTACGACGAGCAGGGCCGGCTCAGCGAGACCGTCCTGGAGGACTTCCCCGCGGTGGTGGTGCAGCACGAATGCGACCACCTGGACGGGGTGCTCTACGTCGATCGCCTGACCGACACCCGGCGCTTCGCCTTCGAGGAAGAGGCCGAGCGGTTCTTCGACATGCAGGACGATGAACTGGACGACGCGGAAGACCCTGCCAGCTGACGGGGCCGCGGAAGGGAAGACCCGATGAACAACGACATGCTGCAGCAGACCATCAAGTCGTTCAACCTGAGGCGTTTCAACGACGCCGTGCGCCACTCGGCCGAGGGCCTGGCCGACGCCCAGGGCCGGGACGAGGCCTTCTGGATGGGCCTGAACGAGGCCTGCGAGGGCTACGCCGCGATCATGGCCGACCAGCTCGACCGGGCCGAGCCCAAGCTGGTGGCGGCCATGCAGAAGCTGCGCAACTTCGGCTTCCGCTACGAGAACTTCGAGGTCACCGTGGCCCTGGCGGGCGTGCGGCTGGCCGTGGAGGAGATCCGCGCGGTGCGGGCCCAGCGCAAGCGGGTGTTCGACGTGAGCCTGCTGCCCCAGCTGCAGGCTGGCGGCCAAGGCCGACGACTAGCGCCCCTGCCGACGACGGGGGCGAACGGCGCGCCGGGGTCCTGCGGGATCCTGACGCGCCGTTCTCGTTTCCGGGCCCACCGGAAGTTGGCGAACGGGCCGTTCAGCGCTAATCTTTGAGGCTGTGAACCGCCCCGAACAGGACTCCAGCCCGACGGTGGACCCATGCTGCCCAAGAGCCACCCCCTGCACGACATCGCCCGCAAGGTCGAGGCGGGCGAACGCCTCAGCTTCGACGACGGCCTGCGCCTGGCCGCGAGCCCGGACCTGCCCGCCCTGGGGGTGATGGCCCACGAGGTGCGCACCCGGCTGCACGGCGACGATGTCTACTACAACGTCAACCGCCACCTGAACCCCACCAACGTCTGCTACGTGGGCTGCGAGCTGTGCGCCTACGGCGACGACCCCAACGCGCCCGACGCCTGGAGCTACTCGCCCGCCGAATGCGTCGAGTTGGCGCGCAAGGACTTCACGCCCCAGGTGAGCGAGTTCCACATCGTGGGCGGCCTGCACCCGCGCTGGAAGTTCCCGGTCTACATCGACATCCTCAAGGCCCTGAAGGAGGCCTTCCCCACGGTGCACCTGAAGGCGTTCACCATGGTGGAGATCGACTTCCTGGCCAAGATCGGGAAGATGCCCGTGCCCGAGACCATCGCCGTGCTGCGCGACGCCGGGCTGGACAGCTGCCCCGGCGGCGGCGCCGAGATCTTCGACCCGGTGGTGCGCGACCAGATCGCCTCCAAGAAGATGAGCGGCGACCGCTGGCTGGAGGTGGCCGGCATGGTCCACCAGGCCGGCCTGAAGTCCAACTGCACCATGCTGTTCGGCCACATCGAGGAGCCGCGCCACTGGGTGGACCACCTGGTGCAGCTGCGCGACCAGCAGGACCGGACGGGCGGCTTCCAGTGCTTCATCCCCCTGGCCTTCCACCCGGCGAACACCAAGTACGACATGCTGCCGGGGCCCGACCTGATGACGAAGCTGAAGGTCATCGCCCTGTCGCGCCTGCTGCTGGACAACATCCCCCACGTGAAGGCCTACTGGGTGATGCTGGGCCGCCAGGCCGCGCAGGTGGCCCTGCGCTTCGGCGCCAACGACCTGGACGGCACCGTGATCGACGAGCGCGTCACCTACATGGCCGGCGGCTCGGCGGGCAAGGGCATGACGGTCGACGACATCCGCAGCTTCATCCGCGGCGCGGGCATGAAGCCCGTGCTGCGGGACACGCTGTACAACTCGCTGGAGGCGGTCGGCTAGACGCGCACCGCACCGCTTGAGGAATGATGCCGCCCACGGGTTCTGGAAAGCGTGGGCGGCATCTTTTTGCAAGTGGGGGCGGGCGGTCGGGCCGATCTCGTGCTCGTCGCCCTCATGCCGCGGGCGGACAGCGGCGATTTCGACCTGGACGACTTCGGGCTCGACGCTGTGGCCGGGGACGTCTCCGGGGACCTCGTCGTCGAGGAGCTGCACGGTGAATCGTACATCGTGCACACGGGCCCCGACCGGCAGCAACTTTTTGAGATGGCGGAGGGCGCGCCGGGATATACTGAGCTGCGCCGGGCCCACATGGCGTTGCGCGGGTCAGACCGACGCCGGGCGCCGCAAGGATCAAGGGGAGGCCAAGATGAGCAATGACAACGCGTCGCACGAAACGAGGGGCGTCACGGTGGAGCTGCTCGCGACGGTCGACCTCGGCCCCGAGATCGAGGGCCTGGCCGGACGGCAGCTCCGCATGCGCAAGGTGACCATGGAGCCCGGGGCGGTCTTCGGCCCGCTCCACGACCACAAGGGGCGGCCGGGCACCGTCTTCATCCTGCAGGGGACGATCACCGACCACCGCGACGGCGTCGCCACCGAATACGGGCCGGGCGTGGGCTGGCCCGAGGACAGGAACACCCTGCACTGGCTCGAGAACCGGGGGACGATGCCGGCGGTGGAGATCTCGGTCGACATCGTCAAGGCGGAGTAGGCGCGGGTCCGACCGCGGGAATCCGTTCACCACAACCGGAAGGGGTATCTTCATGCCCGAATTCGCATCGCCATTCTCGGGACTGGCCAACGGCCGCAAGCTCACGGACCAGGAACTGGTCCGCGCGATCCGGTTCATGGTCGCGGCCGAGTACGAGGCGATCCAGATGTACATGCAGCTGGCCGAGTCGACGGACAACAAGCTCGCCGCCGAGGTCCTCAAGGACATCGCCGACGAGGAGCGCGTCCACGCCGGCGAGTTCCTCCGGCTCCTGCACGAGCTGGCTCCGGACGAGAAGCGGTTCTACGCCGAGGGCGCGGCGGAGGTGGAAGAGGAGATCGGGAAGGGCAAGTAGAGGTCTGCCGCACGACGAGCAGGGGGCCATGCCGAACGAGTTCAGCACCGCGGTCCGCCGGCTGGGGATCGCCGTCGCCTCCCTTGTCGTGGGAACGTTGCCCGGCTGCGCCACCTACCGGCGCATCGACATCGGCACGCGGCCGGGCGACTCGCGCAATCAGGAGGTCGAACATGAAGCGCACCTTCGGCACGCTGGCCCTGGCCGTCGTGCTCGCCGGCTGCAGCAGCCCGAGCGGGATCGACCCGCCGGGCGTGATCGACGGGCCGATCCAGGAGTTCGGCACGGTGGTCTTCGACCTGGACTACGGCCCGCTGGGGACGGCCGTCCCGGACACCCTCGTCTGGCTGGAGCCGGCGGAGCTGGCCCTCAGCGTGCTGCCGCTGTACGACGGCCGCGGGCATTTCGCGATCGAGGCGTGGACCGTCCGGGGACCCATGGGCGAGATCGACGAGCCGGTCACCGGGACCTTCGGCGCCGTGAGCATCCCCACGACGTTCACGGCGGGCCAACCGGCCTCGGTCCGCCTGCGGTTCCGACCGACCATTCCGGTGTCCGGGGGCCTGCTCCGCTACGGCGCCGTCCTGGACTCGGTCCTGGTCGACGGCGTCATGCACCCCGCGGTCCCGGACACGGTCGAGGCCCCTTTCGCTTCGCCGCCGCTGGACCTGTGGGGCGAACACTTTGTGATCGTCGTTCCCAAGACGTAGCGGCCGGCACCGGAAGTCCGGACCGCAGCCGCGAGGGGCCACAGCGTGAGAATCGCCGTCACCGGAACCCACCGTACGGGCAAGTCCACCCTGGTCGCCGCACTGGCGGCGGCCCTGCCGGGGTACGACGCCGTCGACGAGCCCTACGTCCTGCTCGAGGAGGAGGGGCACGCGTTCGAGGACGAGCCCGGCTTCGACGACTTCGAGGCCATGCTCACGCGCTCGGTGGGGGTGGTGTCCGCCAGCGGCCCGGACGGCCTCTTCGACCGCTGCCCCCTGGACCTGCTGGCCTACCTGGCGGTGGACGCCGAGGCCGAACGGCTCGACGCGAGGGCCTGGCTGCCCCGGCTGCAGGAGGCCATGGCGATGATCGACCTGGTGGTGCTGGTCCCCATCGAGCGCCCGGACCGCATCGACGCCGGCGGCGCGGACGATCGGGAGCTGCGCCGGCGCGTGGACGAGGCGCTGCGGGACATCGTGCTGGACGATCCGTGGGGGTTCGGGGTGCCGGTCCTGGAGGTGTCGGGATCGCCGGATGAGCGGGCCGACCAGGTGCTGGCGTACCTGCGGGAGAACGGCCTGCCTGCTCCGGCCGAATGAGTGGGCTGGGCTCGTGCCGGTACACATATCGAAACGGAGATCCATGAAGCTGCGAGCGACTCTCGGCGCCCCGGTCGCCGCCGTCGTGCTGCTGGCCTGCGGCGGCTGCGGCGACGATCCCACCCACCCCGTATCCCTCGAGGACTACGGCTCCACGCCCAGCCTGGACCTGGCCCTGGGTGCGGCGTACGTGGGGTCGTCCACGGTCGAGATCACGCTCTTCGCGGCGGACGCCGACTCCTGCGTCCTGTGGAACCTGACCGAAGCGGGGCCGATCGACCGGACCGCGGTGATGCTGGACGCCGGCGGCGGTGTTCCCGGCCGGGCAGTTCGATCGCGTGGCCCGTGTCGTCCGCCTGCAGTGGACGCAGGTCGCGGACACCTGCTGCGACAGCAGCCTGATCGTCTACAACGTCAACCTGAGCGCCGGGAGCGACATCCGCTCGACCTACTTCGCGCCGGGCACCGAGGCCGTCATGACCGGGCCTCGACCCGCTCGCGGAGGTCTCCTGGACGGTGACCGCGCGGGACGCCGCCGGCAACGCGACATCGACGACCATGACGCCGTTCCGGACCTGGGACATCTATAGTCAAAAACCTGCGCACACGGATACGAAGGGGCAGGCGGACACCGCCGGACATCGCAAGGGGGCGAGCCCATGGGACAGACGCAGCATTGCAGGTCCGCGACCGCCCGCGCCGCGCGAGGCCGTCCGCGCCGGGCGCGAAGGGTCGCCGCCGTCGCCGTCGCCGCCTTGGTGTTGATGACCATGACCGGCACCGGCTACGGGTTCATTCCGGTGTACGACGGGCCGTGCGGCGAACTGGACGCGGAACTGACGGATGCGTCGCCGCACATCTTCACGGGCACGATCGGGATCTACGCCTGCTACTTCCTGCCGGAACAGCTGTCCCCGGGCGGGGCCGCGATCCTGGCCGCCGCCGACGGAGGCAGCAGCACCTACGCCGAGATCGCCTCCTACGAGCTGCTTGATCAGTGCGAGGACGCCGTGCTCCTCAAGACGGGCGACGAAGTGTCGTACCTCGACGCCGGCGGCAAGAAGACCGACGCGCTGGTCGAGATCGGCGGCGTCCGGATCGGTCTCATGGTGAAACGCGGCGTGACCTATCCGCTCGATTCGCAGCTGACGCTGCCGCAGGCGCAACAACTGCTCGAATCGGCGCTGGACGACGTCGTCATGAGCTCGGCCAACGTCGCGCCCGCGGACGCGTGGCAGAAGCAGATCCTCGTGGTGGAGACGACCACCGCGGGCAATCGTGACGTCCTGGCGCTGGCCTACCAGGCCGTCGACGCGGCGCTGCGCGGGGATACGATCGTCTGGATCGTCCACACGACCGTCGCGTTCGAACTGGCCGAGCGGGGCCCGGCCACCCTCCGCGTGTTCGACGTGGCGGGCCGGCTGGTGCGCACGCTGGTGGACGGGATCATCCTGGAAGCCGGCCGGCAGGACATCGAGTGGGATGGCCGCGACCGAGGCGGGCGCGCGCTGGCATCCGGCACCTACATCTATCGGCTGGATGCCGGGGGGCGGGTTGCGACGAGGCGGATGGTGTTGGCCCGGTGACCGCCGGCGCCGCCTAGGGCAGCCGGCAATCCACGTCGGCGTCGTCGACCTCGTAGCAGACCGCATCGATGTACTCGGTGGAGTCGATGGCGATGTTGTCGGCGTCGAGGGTGGCCAGGGTGTCGTGGATGAGGATGTACATGGCCAGCACGGTGTAGTCCTGGTCGCTGGGCAGTTCGTAGCTGCGGTGATCCGAGTCCAGCGTGTCCCGCATGATCTCGTCGTTCTCCTCCCATTCGCCGCGGTAGACGATGATGGGGACCCGGGGATACGCCTGGTTGATGGTCACGCTGACGTTGAGCCAGCCGTAGCCGGGCTTGTCGTGCTGGCAATCCCAGGGGGCGTAGTCGAGCTCGTCGTCGTCGCTGCAGCCGAGCAGCATCACGGCGCACAACGCCGCCGGCAGAACGACCGCCCAGGCACCTCCCGTTGCGCGTTTCATGGCCTCGGCCTTCCTTTCCCGTCGTTGCGCCCCGTGGCCCGACCTTCCTAGAACGCGAAGCCCACACGCCAGACGCACCAGTTCGAGCCGCCGGTCTTGAGATCCGCGTACTGGTAGCTCACCTGGATCAATGCCTTGCGGGACGCCGATTCCCAGCCTACACCGGCCCGCAGCAGCGGCGACCAGCCCGCTGCCGCCGCGCGGGAGGTCCCGGCGTAGTCACCGAACGAATACGCGCCGCCTACCCCGGCGTGCACCTGGAAGCGGCGCCCGACGGGCGCCGTCGCCTGCAGGCCCGCGCCGCCGTGGTACCGCACCTCGCGGTAGAGGACGGCGAACCGCGGCCGCAGCCGATCCTTGACCACCTCGTGATCGGGACGGATGCCGATGCAGGCGAACGGCCCGAGCCACGTCCGGTGGGACGGCCGGTACAGGTACTCGATGCCGAGGGCCAGGTCGTGGTCGTTGAAGGGGAGGTAGGCCTGCACGACGTTGCGGGGCGGGGCCGCCACGCAGACCGCTGCGCGGGCCGGCAAGAGGAGCACCAGGATGGCGAGCACCCGGGCCGCGACGGCGTGTCCGGGCGACCACCGACGCGGGACTGGACAACCCATGAGTGTTTCCCCCTCGACACTCTCCAGGCGGATCGCGATGGTCAGATGAAGTACCCTACTATAGTTCTTGAATATATCAAGTCAGGACGGGTGTGGCGGGGCTGGACGGACTATTCGCCATCAGCTCGAGTCCAGGTAGGTCCCGCGCCGCCCCGGCGACAGTTGTCGGTATCGAACCTTGTAGTCGAAATACGCAGTATGTACCGCCACGCGGGGACAGTCGGCAGGTCGTCGATTTTTCCAATCTTATCAAGCTATTCCTACATGTAGAGGCGCGGCGTTGATCGCTGCTAATAGGCTGAACGTCGGCTGATTCGGCGTGGGCGGCTGGGGCCGGGAAGCCCAAAACGAGCGCCCGGGCCTCCATGAGCCCGGGCGCTCCACATCTCCACCAATAGCGGCGCCCTACTCCGCCACCATCTCCTTCATAGTCATAGGATCCCGCAACGGAATCAGCTTCGGCTGTCCCCCCAGCCATCTCAGCAATGCTGTCCGGATGCTTGGGATCCCCCTTCATGACCTCGTCCATGTTCCCCACGATCAGGAACGTCAGCTTGTCCGGTGTCCAGCAGCCGCCGGGCCACCCGCTGCACGTCATCCACGGTCACGGCGTTGATCCGGTCCGCGTAGTTCCGGAAGTACTCCGGATCCTTCGCATACCGCCCCGTCAGCTCCTCCAGAGCCAAGGCGCTGGCAATGGACCCCGCCGTCTCGAACCCGGACGGCAGCGACTGGATGAAGCTGGCCTTGGCCAGGGACAGCTCGTCGTCGCTCACCTTCTCGTCGCGCATGCGGTTGATCTCCGTCATCGCGATGCCGATCGCATAGGCCGTCGAGCGCACCTTGGTCTGGAACGCCACGCGCCAGTCCTCGGGGTAGTACACGCCGCCGGCCAGGGACGAGCGCACCGAGTAGGCCAGGCCCTCGTCCGAGCGGATGCGGTTGACCAGCCGCGAGCTGAACCCGCCGCCGCCCAGGATGTCGTTCATGACCAGGGCCGCGTACCAGTCGGGGTCGTAGCGGTCGATGGCCGGCAGGCCGAACGACACGCGCGCCTGGTTCACGTCCTTGTCCACGGCGAACCAGCCCACGGGGGGCTCGGCCGTCGGCGCGGCCGGGGCGCCCGGGTGCTCCGCCTGCCACGGCCAGTTCGCGAACGCCTTCTCCAGCGCCGCCGTCATGGCGCCCTGCTCGAAGTTGCCGCTCACGGCCACGATGAAGTTCTCCGGGCCCACGTACTCGTGGTGCAGCGCTGCAAGGTCATCCCTGGTCAGCCCGTCGATGGACGCCTCGGTGGTCCAGCGGTTGGACCAGTGGTCCGGGCCGTCCATCAGCATGCTCCACTCGCGGCGCTCGATGCCCGTGGTGTTGTCGTTGCGCTCCTTCATGCGCTGGATGGAGCGCTCCTTGGCCAGGGCGAACGCGATCGTCCTGGAACGCCGGGTGCTGCAGGCAGTCCGTCAGCAGGGCCAGGCCCTGGTCCAGGTCCTTGGCCAGCAGGTTCAGCGACACCCACGAGTCCGCCGGACCCGTGCGCACGCCGCCCATGCCCATCATGCCGCGGCGGCCGCCGCCCATGCCCGAGTTCAGGTCGGCGCCCAGGGCGGCCACCTTGTCCTCCAGCTGCTCGGCGGTCAGCGACGCGGTGCCGGCCGAGGTCAGCAGGTCCATCATCATGCCGCCGGCGCCCTCCTTGCCGGCCGGGTCCTGGTCCGGGCCCAGGCGCAGCAGCAGCGTGACGTTGACCAGGGGCAGGGACAGGTCGGGCACCATGTACGCGACCATGCCGTTCTTCAGGGTCGTCCGGTAGTCCTTGGCCACCGGGGCGTCGTACTTCAGCTCGGGGAACTTCAGCTTCTCCGGCCGCGCGGGGATGCCCCCGGCCACGGCCGCCGGCGCCACGGCGCCCATCACGAGCGCGGCGGCCAGCAGCGCCGCCACGGAATACTTCAGGCTGCGCATCACTGGCCCTCCTTCTGCATGGCGTCGAGTTTCTCCTGCGCCTTGGTGCGCACGTAGTCCATGGCCGGCTTCATCTCCGCCGGCATGCGGGCGCCCATCTGGTCCAGGCGGCCCATCATCTCCTGCACGTCGGAGACCTCGGTCATGCCGTCCAGGCGGGCCAGCGAGCGCTTGACCATCTGCTTGGCGCGCGGGTCCAGGCCGGCCAGCGCCGGATCCTCGGGCTCGGCGCCCTCCTTGCGGGTCCAGATGGCGACGGCGCGGTTCTCCCTGGTGAAGTACTGCTTGGCCACGCGCTGCACGTCGTCGGCGCTGACCTGCTGGATCTCCTGGTCGATGCGGTCCGCGTCACGCCACGAACCCTTGGCCTCGGACACGCCGTAGCGGATCATCTGGAAGAAGTTGCCGTCCAGCATGCGCCAGGTGCGGGTCAGGTAGCGGTTCTTCACGGCCTGCAGCTCGTCCGCGCTCACGGGCTCGTTCTGCAGCTTGGCGATCTCGCCGTAGACGGCCTGCTCCAGGTCCTCGGGGCTGTGGCCGTCCTTGCAGTCGGCCTCGATCTCGAACATGCCCTCGTACTTGCGGGCGTCCTGGCCGGCGCGGGCGCTGGTGGCCACGCCCTGGCCCAGCACCAGGTTGCGCTGCAGGCGGCCGGTGTCGCCGTTCAGCAGCTCGGCCAGCACGTCCAGGGCGGGCACGTCCTTGTGGACCTGGGCCACGGTGTGCCAGCGGGCGGTCACGCCGGGATTGGTCTCGGCCTCGCCGTAGAAACGCTTCTCCGCCGGTCTGCTTCGGCTCCATGGTGATCATGGCCGGCGGCGGCGTCTTCCCGCGGGGGATGCGGCCGAAGTACTTGTCGGCCAGCTTCTTCACCTGGTCGGGATCGAAGTCGCCCACCAGCACGGCGCACACGTTGTTGGGCGCGTAGAAGGTGGCGTAGTAGTCGTCGGCGTCCTGCTTGGTGATGAAGGGCAGGTCGCTGGCGTAGCCGATCACCGGCCAGGTGTAGGGGCTGGCGTCCCAGAACATGGCGTCGAAGCTCTCCTCGAACTTGCCCAGGGGCGTCGACTCCAGGCGCATGCGGCGCTCCTCGTACACCACGTCGCGCTCCGAGTAGAACTCGCGGAACACCGGATTCATGAGCCGGTCCGACTCCATCCAGAACCACAGCTCCAGCTTGTTGGCCGGCACGGTCATGATGTAGAAGGTCATGTCCTCGTTGGTGAAGGCGTTCACCCGCGAGGCGCCCTCGCGCGTCAGCACCTGGTCGAACTCGTTCTTGACCATGTTGTCGCGCTGCACCGCCACCAGCGAGTCGAACTGCGCCTCCAGGGCGCGGAACCGGGGCGTCTTGGCCTCGGGGCTGGTGACGTCGTCGATCTCGCCGCGGCGCAGCCGGTCGCGCTGCTTCAGCATCTCGGCGCGCATCTGGGTCTGCACCACCTCCTGCTCGTCGATCAGCCGCTTGTCCAGGTCGTAGTCGCGGGTGCCGATGGTGTGGGTCCCCTTGAACATCATGTGCTCGAAGAGGTGGCTGATGCCGGTGATGCCCGGGTGCTCGTTGGCCGAGCCCACCTTGGCCACCCAGCCGGTGGCCACGGTCGGCGCCAGATGGCGCGGCACCATCAGGATCTTCATGCCGTTGTCCAGGACGTACTCCTGGGGCTGGATCGGTCCATCCTGGTCCTTGGCGACGGCCGGAGCGGTCACCATGGCCAGGACGCCGACCACCAGGACCGCCAGGGCGAGGCCGGCGGCGGATCGGGTCGAGGTCGGGAACATCGATTCCTCCATGGGTTCGTGACGGGGAGTGGTGTCGGGCGTCGGGGGGCCGCGACAGGCGGGCATCTTACCGCACCGGCGGTGCGGGGGAAACGGTCTTGCGAACGGGGCGGGCCCGCGGCGCCGCCCCGGCCGCGATCCTAGTGCGCGTAGCCCAGTGAATGCAGTTTCCGGCGATCCGCGTCCGACAGCTCCGGGCGCACGCTCAGCGAGTCCGGCAGGGTCACCACCTCGCGCCAGTCGGCCAGCAGGCCCGCCAGCTCGGCGGCCAGGGCGGGTTGCGCCGAGGCCAGGTTGCGGGTCTCGCCCGGATCGTCCTGCAGATCGTACAGCTCGAGGGTGCTCTCCTGCTCGGCCACCATGAACTTCCAGCGGCCGCGGCGCACGCCGAACTTCTCGCCCGCGACCCAGGTGCCGTACTCCTCGTGGGGCTCGTAGGGGACGCGGTACAGGAAGACGGGGCGCTCGGGATCCAGGGCGCCGCCCGCCGTGGCGGCCGCGGCCAGGCTCAGGCCCTGGCAGTCCAGGCCGTCGGCGGGCGTGCCGGTCAGCTCCAGCACCGTGGGCATGATGTCGGCGACGGTCACCGGCGCGGCCACGTCGCCGCCGGCGGTGACGTGCCCGGGCCAGCGCATCAGCAGCGGCACGTGGACCGATTCCTCGTAGATCTGCGCCCCGTGGTACTGGTAGCCGTGCTGCCACAGGCCCTCGCCGTGGTCCGCGGTGATGACGACGAGGGTGTTGTCGGCCAAGCCCAGCGCGGCCAGCTTCTCCATCAGGCGCCCGATCTGGGCGTCGGTGAAGGCGATCTCGCCGTCGTAGCTGGAGATCTCCCAGCGCCGGCCGCCGTCCTTGACCTCCGGGTTGGTGAACTTCTCCTGGTAATCCTTGGGCGGCGAGTAGGGGGCGTGGGGATCGAAGTAGTGGACGAACAGGAAGAACGGCTTCGCCGGATCGCGCGCGTTCTCCAGCCAGTCGGAGGCGCGGTCGGTGGTGGCGTCGGCGCGGCAATCGAACTTGCCGATGACCGGCTCGCCCTCCCAGTTCTTGGTGGGCACCGTCGACCTGGTCTTGCTCAGGTCGTCGTCGTAGAACCCGAAGCCCTGGCTCAGCCCGAACTTCCGGTTCAGCACGAACGAGCTGACCACGGCGGCCGTCTGGTAGTCGTGCTGGCCCAGGGTTTCGGCCAGGGTCTGGAACGACTCGCCCAGGGTCATGGCGTTCTTCAGCACCCGGTGGGTCAGCGGCGCCAGCGACGTGAAGATGGTGGCGTGCGACGGCGCCGTGGCGGGCGCCGAGGCGTAGGCGTGGCGGAACAGGGTCCCCTCGGCCGCGAACCGCTCCAGGTACGGCGTGGTGGCGAAGCGATAGCCGTACGGCGACAGGTGGTCGGCCCGCGTGGTGTCCATGGTGATCACCAGGACGTTGGGCTGTGGTTCGCGCCGGCCGCAGCCGGCAACGGTGAGGGCGGCCGCGAGCAGGGCCACGGGCAGCAGTCGATTGGGGGCCATGGGATCGTCTCCAGGTCGGGCCGGCGGCGGATCGTGCAGGCGCCGGGAAGATCGGGACCGCTCCGGGGCGCCGGGTCGGGGTGGCGCGGATCCGCGAGGATCCGACCGGGGTCATGATAACCCTTCGGCGGCCGCGGGGGAAGCCCCGGGCCGGGTTCGGGCCGCCGAGTGTGCCGACTCACCACACCTCGTCACCACCGTGTGGCGGGGCCGCTACGGTGCGGCGGCGGTGCGGCGCGGGGCGATTTTTCGTCTAATATGTTTACATGTAACGCGTTATGTGACATCAGCCCTTCGGGCCCGATCCGTGCCCATGCCTCCGCACAACACCCGACAGCAACCCCGCCGGCCGAGGCCGGCATCCGAGGAGGCAAGACCATGTTGACGAAGGAGCGCCGCGGCGCCAACAAGCTCAAGACCCTGGCCCTGGCAACCCTGACCCTGATCCTGGCGGCGAGCGCCGCCGCGCCCGCCGGCGCCCAGCCGCACCCCCGCGAGCGCACGGGGCTGTTCATGGGCCTGAACGCCGGCTTCGGCGCCGCGGGCTACACCGCGGACCTGGGCAAGCAGACCGTCACCGACGATCCCTACGACGGCGCCTCCGGGGCCATCCGCTTCGGCTACGCCTTCAACAACAAGCTGGCGCTGAGCCTCGAGGGCCTCGGGTTCGGCACCAACGACGGCGGCCCGGACGACGACGGCTGGGGCATGGGCGCCGGCGTGGTGGCGGTGACCTGGTTCCCCAAGGGCGGCGGGTTCTTCCTCCGCGGTGGCCTCGGTGTGGCGGGCGGCGATGTGCTGCGGCGGGACGGCGTCCTGCAGAACATCCCCGAGAAGCCGGCGGCCCTGTTCGGCCTGGGCTACGAGTGGCAGCTGGGCGAGCACTTCGCCCTGGGCGTGGCGGCCGACGCTGTGGGTGTCGAGCTGGGCGAGGCCCCGGGCCTGGACGAGCAGTGCGCGACCATGAGCAACCTCACCATCCAGACCAACTGGTACTTCTAGCCGGGGATGCGGGACCCCACCTCCCGCCGGCCGCGGGTGTGGCGACAGCGCCACACCCGCGGCCTCTTCCCGTGTTGCGAGTCTTCACACTTTGGGGCAAGATGGCGGCGTCCGCGCGGTCGCCGGGGGAGGTTGCCGGTGCGGCAACGTCCTCCCCGACAGCGGATTGAAGGAAACTCCACCGGGATCGACCCGCCCGGGCGCCGCCGGAACGCCCGTTGCACGGGCCCGGTCACGCCCCGACCGGAGGAACCCGTGGACCGACCGCATCGCACCCGCACCCTGGCCTGGCTCCTGGCCGCCCTGCTCCTGGGGCCGGCGGGCGCCCGCGCCGTGGCCGCGCCCGCGCCCGCACCAACCGCGGCGCCCGCCCACACCCTCGTCCTGGACGCCATCGAGCTGACCGGCACCGATCGCACCTCCCTGGAGGTGGTCCAGCGCTACCTGCCGCTGCGCCCGGGCCAGGCCATCGACCAGGCCGGCCTGGTGGCGGCGGTGGACGAGCTGCGGCAGAGCAGCCTGTTCGCCCACGTGGCCTTCTACACGAAGCCGGCGGATCGAGCGCGGTCACCTGGTGCTGGTGCTGGAGGTGACGGAGCACGACTGGGACTTCCGCTGGGCCGCCGGCAACACCGACCTGGACGGCTGGTACCTGGTGCCGGCCATGCTGGTGCGGGACAACGTGTCGGGCCACGGCGACGTGCTGGACCTGAAGTTCCGCCTCGGCCTGCGCCACGCGGGCCTGTTCCTGGACTACGAGCGGCCGCGCCTGGCCGATCCGCGCAACTGGTGGGCCGCGCGCCTGAGCGCCGTGTCCACCGACCGGCCCTGGTTCGCCGACGGCGTGGAGTACCGCCACGAGGTGGAGACCGACGGCGTGGCGGTGGTGCGGGGCCGCCGCTTCACTCCCCACTGGCTGGGCGAGGTGGGCCTGAGGTTCGAGGGCGTCCACACCGCCGACCACTCCCGGGCCTACACCGAGTCGGCCGACGGCAGCATCACGCTACGACCAGAAGTTCTACGCCGCCGACCTGCCGGCGGGCATCCGCGACGGCCTGGGCGACGACAAGCGCGCCGTCGTGCACCTGGACCTGCAGCACGACACCCGATCGGCGCGGCTGCGGGCCGGCTCGCCCACGGGCGGCCTGTGGGGCCGGCTGAAGCTGACCACCACCGTGCAGGGGCCGCGCAGCCACTTCGGCGCCCAGGCCGACTTCCGCGGCTACCGCGAGGGCCCCGGCGGCGTGCTGGCCCTGCGCCTGCGCGGCGCCCTGGTCACCGGGCACGCCGCGTTCTACGACCGCCTCTACCTGGGCGGCATGTACACGGTGCGCGGCTTCCCCACCTACTCCCTGTCCGCGCCCGGCGGCGACACCTGGCTGACCTCGGGCTCGCTGGAGTACCGCACCCGCATCCTGGGCGACGCGCAGGGGCACCAAGCTGGCGGGCGTCCTGTTCGCCGACGCCGGCGCGGCGGGCACCTTCGACGGCCACGACGCCTTCCCGGGCGTGTCGGTGGGCGCCGGCTACGGCGTGCGCTGGCGGGTGTGGTGGCTGGACTGGATCGGCGTGGACGTGGGCTTCCCCGTGACGAAGCGTCCCCTGGACCAGCGCTTCCAGGTGACCGCCTCCATCGGGTGGTCGTTCTGATGCGGCGCGCGGGGGCGACGGCGGTGCTGGCTGGCCTGGCTGTGCGGCCGCGGCCGCGGCCCTGGCCGACGAGCCGCCGGCGCGGGTGACCGCCGCGGAGGTGGCCAGGAGCGGCGACCTGGTGGTGGCCGAGCTGCACACCGCGGGCCTGCCCGGCCGGAAGCTGCTGCAGTCCATGCAGTCGGGCCTGGTCTCGTCGGTGGACCTGGACCTGGCGGTGCTGGACGGGGCGACGACGTGATCGGCGGCCATCACCTCTCGCTGCAGCTGGCCTTCGACCTGTGGGAGGAGATCTTCTCGGTCCGCGCCGACGGTGCCGAGCATCGCTTCCGCTCCCTGGCCGATCTGCAGGCCTGGCTGGCCGACCTGACCGACGTGCCCGTGCTGCCGGTGGACCGGCTGGAGCCCGACGCCCGCTACCGCCTGCGGGTGGGCGTGGCGGTGCACCCCATCGCGCCGGCCCAGCAGGAGCGGGTGGAGGACGCCATCGCCGGCGGGCGGGCCCCCGGCCGCGAGGGCGAGGACCAGCAGGAGGCCCAGGTCTCCTTGGGCAAGCTGATCCGCTTCTTCTACAAGGGCGGCGGCGGCGAGGCCGGCGGCCGGGCCTACCTCTCGCCCTGGTTCACCCGGAAGGAGCTGCCCGATGCGACGGATTAGCACGCGGCTGGCCGTGTCCTTCCTGCTCGTGGCCCTGCTGCCGACCATGCCCCTGTCCCTGGTGGTGCGCGACCTGCTGGAGCGCCGCTTCGGCCCGGCCATCGCCGACCCGCTGGAGACGGCCCTGGACGCGGGCCTGGCCGAGAGCCGGGCCCACCTGCAGGAGCTGCGCGACCTGCTGCAGGTGCGGGCGGCCGCGGCTGGCGGCCGGCGGACGCGCCCGCTGGTGCTGCTGGACGGCCTGGGCCGCGTCCAGCCCGCCGACTCGCTGGCGGCGTTCCTGGCCGCGCGCCCGGACCTGGCGGCGCGCGCGGCGGCGCTGCCCCGGCGCCGAGGACGAGCCGGTGGCCGCGCCCGAACGCTTCGGCGACGTGCTGGCCACGGTGGCGGCGCGTCCGGACGGCGGCCGGCGGTGGTGCTGCAGCCCCTGCCCGACGGGCATGGTGGCCCGGGCCCGCGACCTGACCGACGGCCTGGGCCTGCTGCGGGCGGTCCGCGGCGAGCAGGGCCGCGTGGTCCTCAGCTTCGTGGGGCCGTTCCTGCTGGTGTACGGGCGTGCTGATCCTGGTGGCCGCTGGTGGCGGGCCTGCTCTGGTCGCGGCAGATGACCCGCCCCCTGGAGACGCCTCGTGGGCGCCACCCGCCGCGTGGCCGGCGGGCGACCTGGAGTTCCGGGTCGAGGCCGGCGGCCCGGGCGAGGTGGGCGAGCTGGTGCGCTCCTTCGACGCCATGATCGGCCGCCTGGCCGAGCAGCGCCGCGACGTGGCCCGCCTCGAGCGCGCCGCCGCCTGGCGCGGCATGGCCCGCACCCTGGCCCACGAGGTCAAGAACCCGCTGACGCCCATCCTGCTGGCGGTGCACCAGGTGCGCGACAACTACCGGGGCGACGACCCCCGCTACCGCGCCCTGGTGGACGAGTGCGCCGAGATCGTGACCGAGGAGGTGGAGAGCCTGCGCAAGCTGGTGCGGGACTTCGGCGAGTTCGCCAAGCTGCCCCGGCCCGAGCCGCGCGCGGGCGACCTGGCCGAGCTGGCCCGCGACCTGGGCCAGCTCTACGGCGAGCGCCTGGCGCTGGAGGGCGCCGACTGCGCCGCTGCCGGGCTGGTTCGACGGCGACGCCCTGCGCCGCGCCCTGGTCAACCTCATCGACAACGGCCTGACCGCCTGCCGGGAGGCGGGCGCGCCCGAACTTGTGACCCTGCGCCTGGCCGCCGACGGCCCCGGCGCGCGCCTGGAGGTGGCCGACCGCGGGCACGGGCATCGCGCCCGAGCACCTGGACCGCATCTTCGAGCCCGACTTCACCACCAAGGGCGACGGCATGGGCCTGGGCCTGGCCGTGGTCCAGGGCATCGTCGCCGGCCACGGGGGCGCCGTGCGCGTGGCCGGCGCGCCCGGCGCGGGCGCCGTGTTCACCATCGCCCTGCCGCTGACCCGCCCCGGCGCGGACGCGGCCACCGACAAGGACAGCCAGCCATGAGCCGCCACGTGCTGATCGTCGACGACGAGAAGAACATCCGCCGCACCTTCGCCATGGTGCTGGAGAGCGAGGGCTTCACCGTGGCCACCGCCGAGACCGGCGAGGAGGGCCTGGAGATGTGCGTCCGCGAGAAGCCCGACGTGGTGGTGCTGGACGTGAAGCTGCCGGGCATCGACGGCATCGAGACCCTGCGCCGCCTGCGCGCGACCGAGCGCGAGCTGCCGGTGATCATGATCTCGGGCCACGGCACCATCGCCACCGCGGTGGAGGCCACCCGCGAGGGCGCCTTCGACTTCGTGGAGAAGCCGCTGAGCAAGGAGCGCCTGCTGGTGGCCATCCGCAACGCGGTGAAGGTGCGCAGCCTGGGCCGCGAGGTGCGCGCGTTGAAGGCCCGCGACCGCCGCCGTCACCTGATGGTGGGCGAGTCGCCGCCCCTGCGCGCCATCCGCGAGCAGATCGCCCAGGTGGCGCCCACGGGCGCGCGCATCCTCATCACCGGCGAGAGCGGCACCGGCAAGGAGCTGGTGGCCCGCGCGGTGCACGAGGCCAGCGACCGGGCGCGCGGCCCCTTCGTGAAGGTGAACTGCGCGGCCATCCCCGAGGAACTGATCGAGAGCGAGCTGTTCGGCGCCGTGAAGGGCGCCTACACCGGCGCCACCCAGTCGCGCGACGGCAAGTTCCTGCAGGCGGACAAGGGCACCCTGTTCCTGGACGAGATCGGCGACATGTCCCTGAAGGCCCAGGCCAAGGTGCTGCGCGCGTTGCAGGAGGGCGAGATCGAGCGGGTGGGCGGCAGCCAGACCGTGCGCGTGGACGTGCGCGTGCTGGCGGCCACCAACAAGGACCTGGCCGCCGAGGTCAAGGCCGGCCGCTTCCGCGAGGACCTGTTCTTCCGCCTGAACGTGGTGCCGGTGCACGTGCCGCCGCTGCGGGAACGGCGCGACGACATCCCCCTGCTGGCGGAGCACTTCCTGGCCAACTACCTGGACGAGAACGGGTTGCCTCAGCGACGATTCGCGCCCGAGGCGCTGCAGCTGCTGCGGTCGCTGCCCTGGCCCGGGAACATCCGCGAGCTGGGCAACGCGGTCGAAAGGCTGGCCATCCTGGCGCGCGGTGCGACGATCGGGCCGGAGGAACTGGCGCGTCTGGGCATCGGGGGCGATCTGCCGGCCGGGGCGGCGGCGCCGATGACCGCGGGCGCGCCGGCCGACGCCGCCACCACGCCGACGGCGGTGATGGCCGTCGGCGGCCTGGTGGCCGCCCGCCAGGAGTTCGAGAAGCGCTGCGTGGCCGCGGCCCTGGCCGAGGCCGGCGGCAACGTGTCCCAGGCCGCGCGCCTGCTGGGCATCGACCGCACCAACCTCCACAAGAAGATCCAGGCCTACGGGCTGGCGGGCCGCGACGGGGGTGACGACGCATGAGACGCTTGGCGATGGTCCTGCTGACGGTGGCGACCTGCCTGGCGGCCGCGCCGGCGGCCGCGGCCGACGACGGCGCCGTGAAGCTGCGCAACTGGTACCTGGGCCTGCAGGGCAACACCAGCGTGCGCGACCAGTACGACGTGTTCAACCGCGACGACCTGCCGCCGTCCGCCATCGACCGCAAGGGCCAGGGCGGCGGCTTCCTGTTCGGCCGCCGCTGCGGCGACCGCTTCCTGCTGGGCTTGCAGCTGGCCGTGGCCGGGCACGGCATGGCGGGCAGCGACCAGAAGGCCTACGACGTCGAAGCCCTGCTCACGGGCACGGTGCTGTTCAACGAGCGCGGCACGGTCGAGCCCTTCGTGCGCGGGGGGTTCGGCGCGGGGGGCGTGGCGCTGCAGCACCCCGACGACGGCGGCGCCACCACCTCCATCGGCACGGCGGCCATCGCCGGCGGCGGGCTGCAGGTGCGGCTCAGCAGCCGGTTCTCCCTGGAGCTGGAGGGCGTGGCGGTGTTCACCAACTTCCTCGAGGTGCACGACACCCCCGACGGCGGGCCGGACACGGACTGGCGCGTGAAGACGTCCAACGTGGGGTGGCGGACGGGGGTGGGGGTGATGGTCTGGTTCTAGTCTGCCGGGGGACGGCCCGCCAGATAGGCGTCGCGGTCCTTGTCGAAGCAACCCAGGTTCAGCTTCAGGATGATCCAGAGCCGGTGCGCATCGCCGAGCTGCCCCCGGGTAGCCACGCGGATGGCCGCGTAGTAGCGCGCCAGGTCCGGATCGGCAATGTGATCGCTGTCGGTGGCGACCGAGTCTTCGTACCCCGAGGGCACCTCGCGCTCCAGGTGTCCGCTGCGCCAGGTCTTCCCGTTCCAGGCCGGCAGGCGCGCCAGGAGGGGGTCCGCGACGCCGAACAGATCGATGATGTGGACCCGCGGTCCGGCGAAGTAGCCGAAGAACCCGATCGTCCGCTTCTCCAGGATCCGGTCGCCGCGGAGTCGGGCCCGGTGGCCGTTGAGGGCCCAGGGCGAATCGATGGGTGCGATGCGCTTCCGGACGCCCAGCAGGCTCGTGTGCGGATAGTAGACGGCGCGTTCGTCCGCCACGCCGTGGGCATCGACGACCTGCCGGCGCCCCTTGCCGAAGTCCGCTCCGCTGGTCAGGGCCGGGTACGGGGCCAGGAGGCCGAGCACGAGTACGAGCACGCCGGTTCCCGCCGCCAGGCGTGGGTCGTCCAGCCGCTTCCAGCGGCCGATCACCACCGCTGCCGCGAGGAATGGGGCGGCCAGGTACCGGCCCATCATGAAGTCCCCGCCGATGCGGATGGTGTAGACCAGGTACAGCATCACTCCCAGGGCCACGGGCGCGGACCGGCGGCGACGCAGGCCCGGGCGCACGCCGATCAGGAGCAGCGAACCGAGGATCACCACGGGCGTGAGGGGATCGGTGGCGAATGATCCGGTCACGTACGCGGCACCGCGGCCCAGGAGTGCGGCCACGGGGATGCCGGCCCCCAGCTTGGCGTAGGCGCTGTTGGGGAAGGGGAAGCCGTAGTACCAGAGAGAAAACGACTCCCAGGCCAGGAGGGGGAGGAAGCCCAGCAGCAGGGCCCGTCTACCCTCGCGAAGGCCGACCGCGCGCCAGCCCACGAGCAGGGCCGGCAGGAGCAGGATCAGGATATCCAGGCGATTCAGCGCGGCGAGGCCGGCCAACAGGGCGAGCCGCCGATACTCGGCCCGGGTGATCTCAGCCCGGTTCCAGCGCCCGAGAAAAAGCGCGACCAGCAGGTAGGTGAGTGGTGTCTCCAACCCGGACGAGGCGTAGTCGGTGAACGCCCTCGATCCCGCCAGGGTCAGCAGGAGGACGAGTTGAGCCCCGGGACGCCGCCCCACGGCCGCGATCGCCGCCACCGCCGCGGCGACGCTCAGCAGCAGGGACAGGCCGAGGCTGGTGAGGTACACCCTGCCGGTGGCGCCGATCACGCCCGTGAGCAGAAGGAGCCAGAGCGGGTGAGTCGCCGGCAGCACCCGCTCGTCCACGTTCCAGACCAGGCCATGGCCGTGCAGGACGTTGTCTACCATCCGGAACGTGATGTAGGCGTCGTCGCAGAGCCAGGCCGTCCGTAGGAAGACGATGCCCAGCAAGACCAGGCCCGCCACCGGCAGCAGCCGGGCGAGCCGGTGGCGACCGCTGGTCGCACTCCCCGGAAGCACCGAGCCGGCATTCGGGATTGATCCGTCGGCCATTCCCGATTTCCTCCACTCAATAGCTGACGAAATAGAGATCCGCGGGCACCGGCTGTCCGTCCACGAGGGCCGTGCCATCGGGGAAGACCTCGCCGCCGGCACCGAGGGCCGAGTCGCGCCAGACCAGCCGCAGGCGATGACCCGCGGGGTCGGGGCAGGCGATCGTCACTTCCACGCGCCGGCCGGCCGAGCCGGGAATCGGCCCGAACGCCAGGTTGCACGCCTCCACCGGGTGGGACTGGGTGATGGGCGTGCGGAACCGCTGGGGCGTTCCGGCGGCGCCGTGGTCGTCGAGGGCCCGTATGGTCACCACGAGCTCCACCGAGGCGGGCAGCGGTCCGTCGGAGGCCAGGCCCACGGTGATGGCGCTCAGGTCCAGGCCGCCCACACGGAACGTCTGGCCCACGGTGGTGCCGGCGGTCAGCACGGGCGAGCGGGAGTTCTTCACGAGCTGCGAGGTCCCCGACAGGCGATCCACATACGGGGCCGCCAGGGGATCGAGGCCGGCATCGCGCCCGCTGCGGACGATCTCGAAACCGTCGTTGACGCCGCCGCAGCGGTCGGTGATCACGTAGTCCGTGCGCAAGGCCGTCCAGATGGTCGGTGCCAGGTCCTGGACGGCGCGACCGCCCAGGGTCATGCCGAAGGAGCGGCCCAGGATCACCGGGGGATCGTCTGCCGCCCGCAGACCCGCCACCACCGTCGCCTCGTCGCGCACCGTGCCCGCCAGCAGCGTCACCTGCGGCACGGTCGGCCGCCGCCCCGCCAGGAACACGATGCCCGGCTGCGCGGGCCAGGCCACCACGGGCCCGGGGCCGTCGGCGTCCAGGCGCTGGAGAACATCGTCTAGGATTCCTACCCGCGTCGGAGCCATGCGGATCTGCGCCGTCGGGCGCTGCCACTCGGTGAGCGTCGGGCGGTCCAGGTGCGTGGCCAGCCAGAGGCGTTCGCCCAGAGGCGCGCCCAGGATCGCGACCGCGAGCACGCCGACCGCTGCGACCGCCGGCAGCCGCCGCGTCCGCGCGCCGCCCAGCGCGATCGCCCCCAGCAGCGCGGTGCCGTAGAATGCGGCCGTCACGTGGACCACGTCGTTGCGCCAGGCCAGGGTCAGCCAGCCGGCGACGGCGTTGGCCAGGAGCGGCGCCGCCTTCCGCGCCAGCTCCCGCCGCCACAGCAGCACCGCCGGCGGCAGCGCGAGGATGGCCAGGAACCCCACGCGGTAGGCCAGCACCCGCTGCCAGGTCTGGCCGGGCCAGGTGGGCGTCTTGACCTCGCCGGTGAAGACCTGGGAGAACACCGTCCCGCCGTCGGCTGGCCAGCCGAACCGCAGGACGTTGGCGGCTGCCGGGTGCGACCGCGCCGTCGACAGGGGCGAGAGCACCGTGTCCCAGATCAGGGCGCCGAGGGCCCCGCGCGCCGCGGCGATCAGCAGCGAGGCCGCGCCGACCGCGGCCAGGCCGCCGAACACCACCGGCACACGGGGCCGGTCGGCGGCAGCCACGAACGCGCCCGCGCTCACGATCCGCCCCAGAGGAACATGTCGAGCCCGAACAGCGCCAGCAGGCCCCAGCCGACCCCGAGCACCCACGCCAGCGCGCGTCGGCGGCCGGCGGCGGCCAGTTCGGTGACGGCCAGCGCGAACGCGGCCGCGGCCACGTACCGGGGCGGCACCGGACCCAGCGCCAGCACCGTGATCGGCAGCAGCCAGGCGAATCGGCCGGCGCCCTGCCGACGGGCGCCCACGTAGCCGAGCACTGCCGCCAGCGCGGCCGACCCGGCCAGGAAGACGGCGAGGGTCCGCACGCTGGCCCCGAACACCGCCAGGAACGGCGCCAGCAGGTAGAACTTGGCGGGGCCGTAGACCGCGGCGAGGTCGCGATAGAGGGCGCCGCCCGAGGCCGCGATGCGCGCGCCCAGCAGCCAGAGCCCGTCGTCCAGCAGGTTGAAGCCCTGGACGGCCACGCGGTGGGTGACCCCGACGATCGCCAGGACCAGCAGCGTCAGCGGCAGCCGGGAGGGATCGCGGGTCCACGGGCGCATGGAGGACTCCGGCGTTGGGGATTCGGCGCGTGCCCGACGGTATGGCGGGGGCAGGTCGTCGAGGCGACGCCGCGCCAAGCCCGCCGCCGCCTCGAGGATAGCACCTCTTCGCCGACTGACAACCCGCCGTGTCGATCCACCGGGGTCACCTTGATCGAGGCGAGCGGCCGCGTGCGATCATTCCCGACCTGGCCGTGTTATCCAATCAGAAGCCCTTGCCACCCGAAAGGAGACACGCCATGACCGGCCGCATCCTCGCCGTGTTGCTGGTCGTCGCCTGCTTGGCCGCCGCTTGGGGCGCCGCCGCCGCCGACCTCCCGACACCCCTCGCCCAGCCGACCCCGGATCCGCTTCCCGACCGCGGGGGCCCCCGCAGCACGGGACCCGGCCGGCTGGTCACCCACGACATGCGGACCGGCGAGACCGTCTACGCGGACGCGTCCGGGCCGGTGCCCGCCGCGTCGTCCGCCGTGGTCCCGGGCGTGGCCGGGCTCAAGGAGCTGCTGGGCGACCCGACGGCGCAGCCGGGCGGCGACAAGAACTTCTCGTTCTGGTCGCAGGTCGCCGATCCCACCGGCGGGGCGTACCCGCGGCAGGTCCGCCTGCGAACCACCTACGTGGACATCACGGACACCGTGCGCGCCTACGTGAGCTCGGGCACCCTCATCGACTCCTACCATGTCCTGACCGCGGCGCACTGCATCTACAAGCTGCCCGGCGGCGAATACATCTTCCCCGACCCGTGGGCCCAGACGGTCACCGCGACGCCCTGCTACGGGACCGGCGGGGCGCCCTTCGGCACCGCCTCGGCGTTCCAGTTGCATGCGTGGACCAACTACACGGTCGACGCCGACTGGGACCACGACGTCGCCGTGATCACCCTGGACCGGCCCATCGGCGCCCTGACCGGCTGGTGGGGGTACGGGTACAACACCGACCACGACTATTACACCAGCGGCACGTGGACCCACGCCGGCTACCCGGCCGAAGACCCCTTCAACGGGAACATCCTCTACGAGAACTTCGGGACCTACGACGAGTCCCCCGTCGACGGCTGGGACTACCGCATCGGCTACTTCGCGCCGACCTGGGGCGGCACCAGCGGCGCGGGCACCATCCGCGACGGTGCGGCCTTCGGCGTGTTCTCGGGCAGCAACCGCAAAGACCATACCGAGGACGTGATCCTGACCCCCACCAAGTTCAGCCACATCCAGGGGTGGATCGCCGCCGTGACCCCCGCGACGTACGACCTGATCCCGATGTTCGTCAAGACCGACGCCACGGGGGCCGCCGGGTCGAGCCTGGGCTACCTGAACTTCGTCCTGCACAACTACGGCAATGCCTGGGCGAACACGACCGTCGGCTACACGATCTACCTCTCCGCCGACCGCGAGATCACCTCGGCGGACACCTATCTGGGGACGGGGAGCTTCTCCATCAATCTGCCCAACAAGTACTCCCAGGTCATCTCGCTGCCGCCGCCGACGATCCCCGGCTACGTGGCGCCCGGCAACTGGTACGTCGGGATCATCATCGACGTGGCGGACTGGTTCGCCATCAACAACGACACCAGCGGCCAGGAGGCCGCGCCCTTGGCGATCGACTGCGCCGCGCCGCCGCCGGCGCCGACGCTGGCGGCCCCGGCCGACGGCGCCACCTGCCGGCCGCGTGACAACCTGTTCCTGGGCTGGAGCGACCTCGGCTCGGGCGACGAGTACGAGGTGCAGGTGGGCAACGTCCCCGGTACGGGCACGTCCACGTTCGTCTCGAACCAGACCAGCCTGGCGCTGTCCGGCCTGGACGCCAGCACCTGGTACTACTGGCGCGTGCGGGGCCGGCTGGGCTGCGGCGATTGGGGTTCGTGGTCGGCGGTGCGCAGCTTCCGCACCGAGCCGTACCTTTCCCGCGTGGCCGACGTGGTCGATCCGGCCGACGGCGCCCATTGCCTGCCGCAGGCGGTCGCCCTCGGCTGGACCACCCTGCCCGACGCCGCCAGCTATCAGGTGCAGATCAGCCCGGACTGGTGCTACGAGGGCCCCATCACCACGGGCATCACGGGCACCCAGCACACGGTCACGGGCCTGGCGCCCAACACCACCTACTACTGGCGCGTGCGCGCCCTGACCACCTGCGGCGACCTCACGAACTGGAGCAGCGTGCCGGGCTTCTGCTGGACCTTCAAGACCGCCCCGGACACGATCCTCGCGCCGACGATCCGCGGCCCGGCGGATGGGGCGACCTGCGCCTCGCTGTTGGACTGGAACCACGCCGAGGACTGGGACCATTACGAGGTGCAGGTGGGCAGCGCCTGCGGCGTGGGCACCATCTACACCACGTCGGCCAACGGCTACTGGCCCGAAGGGCTGGAGAACGGCGAGACCTACGTGTGGCGCGTGCGGACGGTGCACGAGTGCGGCCTGGTGAGCGACTGGACCGCCTGCCGCAGCTTCACCCTCGACCAGGTGCCGCCGACCAATCCCACGACGGTGACCAGCAATTCGCACCAGGTCGGCGTCTGGTCGACCGACAACACCGTCAACGTGGCCTGGGACTGGGGGTACGACGACTGCTCCGGCAGTTTCCCCCAGTACGCCACCCTGTGGGACACGATCCCGGACACGGAGCCGACGGTTCCGACCGCCTACGGCGAACTCACCCTCGAGACCAGCCCCCCGCTGGCCGACGGGCCGTCGCACTGGTTCCACGTACGGACGGTCGACTGGGCCGGCAATCTGGCGGTCGAGACCCTCCATCTGGGTCCGTTCCTGATCGACGCGACGCCGCCCGGGGCGATCGACGGCCTGCACCTGTGCGAGCCGACCGGCCTGCCCGGGGACTTCGACGCCCTGGACGCCCACTGGGACGCCGCGGCCGACTCCGCCTCCGGGGTGGGCGGCTACTCGTGGGTGGTCGTGGCCGGTTCGCCGGTGGGCGCCGTGCCCGACGCCACGGTGGAGACCACCGGGCTGAGCACGGCCTGCGTGCTGCCGGGCACGGGGTCCTGGTCGTTCGGCGTGCGCGCGGTGGACGGGGCCGGCAACACGGGTCCGGTGGCGGCGCTGGGCGCGGTGCTGCACGACCCGAACCTGCCCGAGTTCCTGGCGCCGCTCTGCGCGACGCCGGTGAACGAGGGACAGTCCTCCGGAGTCTTCTGGGAGCCGGTGACGGGCGCCATGGGCGGGCGGTTGAAGCTGTCGACCGACGGCGGCGCGAGCTTCGCCACCGTCGTCGACCTGGACGTGGCCGCCCTGGTGGCCGGCGGCTGCGCCTGGACCGTGCCGGCGGCCGATACCGACCAGGCCCTGCTCCAGCTCGAGCTCGACTACTTCACCCACCGGGCCACGGCGGCCAGCCGCTTCTTCACCATCAACGCCGTCTCGGGCGTGCCGGACAACCTGCCTGACGCCACCGGGACGACCCTCGTGGGCAACTACCCGAACCCGTTCAACCCCACGACCACCATCGTCTTCCGGGTGGAGAGGACGCTGGACGTGCGCCTGGAGATCTTCGACGCGGCCGGCCACCGGGTGCGCCGCCTGGTCGCCGGCGTGCGTGCCGGCCCCGCGCGGCACGAGGTGGTCTGGGACGGGCGCGGCGACGACGGGGCCCGGGTCGCCAGCGGGGTCTACTTCTGCCGGCTGGCGACGGCCGAGGGGAACACGACGCGGCCGGTCGTGCTCCTGAAGTGAGCGCTGCCCGACGACCGGGCCGCATCGTCCGGCCGTGCCGGACCCGGCAAGACGGACCGGACCTCGTGGTGAGGTCCGGTCCGTTTCCGGGACCGTGTCCCTAGTCGCACACCACGTTCTCCTGCCACCGGTCCCAGCAGGCCGCCGCCCCGCCGTTGTAATCGGGCACCAGCAGGCTGCCCGTGCCGTCGGCGTTCCAGCGGATGTAGGACGCCACCCCGCCGTCGCCCGGCGTGAACTCGATGGCGTAGTCCGGCGCGCCGTCGGTGAAGCGCAGCAGGTCGCCGTCGCTCTCCAGCTCGCGGCTGGTGAACTGGAGCCAGCGGCCGGACGCGTCGTGGTCCCAGGCGATCTCGCCGGACACCGGGTGGGCGGGGTCGTCCAGGTCATGGAACAGCCACTGGCCCTTCCGCCCCTGGTCGCTGGTCGTGCCCTCGAACCACAGCAGGTTGGGCTCGGTGTTCAGCGGGCTGATGCGCATCTCCCACGCCACGTGGTCGCCGGCGGGCAGGCCGCGCAGGGCCACGCGGATGGGGAAGCGATATCCCGTCCACGTATACGACCAGACCCAGGCGCC
This sequence comes from Candidatus Krumholzibacteriia bacterium, assembly GCA_963825035.1. GTDB lineage: Bacteria > Krumholzibacteriota > Krumholzibacteriia > LZORAL124-64-63 > LZORAL124-64-63 > JACZKN01. The sequence continues at coordinate 257,405 of CAWGRT010000020.1, forward strand.
GTCGGGCTGGGCCGCGGGCACCGTGTGCAGGGCCACGGCGAAGGTGCCCACCGGTGCGGCCAGGGTGAAGTCGGCCATGGTCTGCAGCACCACCGCGCGCAGGTAGGCGTTGACGAAGTTGTCGTGGATGCCCGAGGCGTCCTTGGCCAGGGTGCCGGCGCCGTCGAAGAAGCCCAGGTCGATCTGCAGGTCGGCCGCGTCGGGCAGGGCCGGGGCCTGGGCCGTGGCCGCCTCCGTGGGCGAGGTCTCGTCGGAGCAGCCGCCCACGTGGGCCGCCATCAGGAACATCACGGCGCCGAGGGCCAGAATGCCGGTGCCGGCGCGCAGGGAACGGAAGATCATCATCACGGGTCCTCCCGGTCGGGGTGTTGCTGGTTTGCTACCGGGGACAGCGCAAGAGGTGGGCCGGGCGCGACATGCAGCGCAATATGTTGTGGTGCAACGTGTTGTGTGTGTCTGCGAATGCCGTGCCCCTGTGCCGGTTCACCACGCCTGCGGTGATCGGCCACGGTCATCGTGGTGATGCCGCATCGGCGGCGCCGGGATCCGCCGGGCCGGGCGTTTGAGCGATCGTCACGCCGGAGGATTCCGGAACCCCTCGACAGCACGATCGATCAAACCGTCCCGCCCTTGACACCCCGCCCCGCTCCGCGCCTTACTGTCGGCGGACCCGTTCCCGAAAGGACGCCTTCCCATGACCGACCAGCGCACCCTCCGCGGCAAGACCCTCCTGGTGACCGGCGCCAGCCGCGGGATCGGCCGGGCCATCGCCGAGCGCGCGGCCCGCGACGGGGCCAACCTGGCCATCTGCGCCAAGACCACCACGGCGCATCCCAAGCTGCCGGGCACCATCTTCGAGGCTGCGGCCGCCTGCGAGGCGGCCGGGGGCAAGGCCCTGGCGCTGAAGACCAACCTGCTGGTGGAGGAGGAGATCATCGCGGCGGTGGCGGCCACGGTGGAGGCCTTCGGCGGCCTCGACATCGTGGTCAACAACGCCAGCGCCCTGGGCCTGACCGGCACCCTGGAGACCACCACCAAGATGTACGACCGCATGCACGGCATCAACGCGCGGGGCAGCTTCCTGGTCACCCGCGAGGCCCTGCCCCACCTGCTGAAGGCGGACAACCCCCACGTGCTGAACCTGGCGCCGCCCCTGTCCATGAAGGCCAAGTGGTTCCAGGGGCACGCGGCCTACACCGCGGCCAAGTACGCCATGAGCATGTGGGTGCTGGGCATGAGCGCCGAGTTCGCCGAGCGGGGCGTGGCCTTCAACGCCCTGTGGCCGTGCACCACCATCGCCACGGCCGCGGTGCGCAACCTCATCGGGGGCGAGCCCATGATCGCGGCCAGCCGCGAGCCGGCCATCATGGCCGACGCCGCCCACGCCGTGCTCACCCGCGACGCGCGCGCCTGCACCGGCAACTTCTTCACCGACGAGGAAGTGCTGCGCCAGGAAGGCGTCACCGACTTCGATCCCTATGCCGTCAAGCCCGGCACGCCCCTGTGCCCGGACTTCTTCCTGGACTGACCGCGGAGGCCGGCGATGACCAAGACCAAGATCATCTGCACCATCGGGCCGGCCAGCAGCGCGCCCGAGGTGCTGGCGAAGCTGATCCAGGCGGGCATGAACGTGTGCCGCCTGAACTTCTCCCACGGCAGCCACGAAGAGCACGCCGCCCTGATCCGCGACATCCGCGCCGTGTCCGAGCGCCTGTCCGCGCCCGTGGCCATCCTGCAGGACCTGGCAGGGCCCAAGATCCGCACCGGCGACATCGCCGGCGGCGGCACGGTCACGCTGGCGGAGGGCGCCGAGCTGACGCTGACCAGCCGCGACGTGCCCGGCGACGCCCGCGAGGTGGGCCTGACCTACCCCGACCTGCCCCACAACGTGCGCTTGGGCGACGTGATATTGCTGGCGGACGGCGCCATGCAGCTGAAGGTGGAGACCGTCACCGAGACCGACGTGCGCTGCCGCGTGGAGGTGGGGGGCGAACTGGGGTCGCACAAGGGCATCAACCTGCCGGGCCGGTCCCTGAACGCGCCCATCCTCAGCGACAAGGACAAGGACGACCTGGCCTTCGGCCTGGCCCAGGGCGTGGACCTGGTGGCGCTCAGCTTCGTGCGCACGGCCCACGACGTCCATACCGTGAAGAAGCACATCGCCGCGGCGAAGAAGGACACGCCGCTCATCGCCAAGATCGAGAAGTTCGAGGCCCTGGACAACATCGACGAGATCGTGGCCGCGGCCGACGGCATCATGGTGGCCCGCGGCGACCTGGGCGTGGAGATCCCCCTGGAGAAGGTGCCCCGGGCCCAGAAGCTGCTCATCGCCAAGGCCAACGCCGCGGCCAAGCCGGTGATCACCGCCACCCAGATGCTCAAGTCCATGGTGGACAGCCCGCGCCCCACCCGGGCCGAGGTCACCGACGTGGCCAACGCCATCTACGACGGCACCGACGCCATCATGCTCTCGGAGGAGACCGCCGTGGGCCGCTACCCGGTCGGGGCGGTGGAGGTGATGACGCGGGTGGCGCAGGATGTGGAGTCGGACTTCGACTACGGCGCCTGGCTGGAGCGCCGCGAGGCCGACAGCAAGCTCAGCTTCAGCGCGGCGGTGGCCCACACCGCCGTGGAGATGGCCCGGGACATCGACGCCGCGGCCATCCTCACCTGCACCACCAGCGGCAGCACCACGCGCCTGGTGGCGCGCTACCGGCCGGCCCAGACCCTGCTGGCCATCACGCCCAACCGCGAGACGGCCCTGCGCCTGGCCCTGGTCCACGGGGCGGTGCCCCTGCTGGTGGAGGCGGCCGAGGATGCCGGCGAGCTGGAACGGCTGGCGGTGGCCGCGGCGCTGCAGGCGGGCTACGTCAAGCCAGGGCAGCCGGTGGTCATCACCGCGGGCCTGCCCTTCCACGTGGCGGGCACCACCAACCTCATCAAGGTGGCCACGGCCGAGTGGAGCTGACGCGCCGCTACCAGACGATCACGAAGCGGCCCACCACCTTGTCGAAGCCGGCCCGGTCCGACTCCACCACGAAGAAGTAGATGCCGCTGACGACCTCCTGGCCGTTGCGGGACATCATGTTCCAGGTGGCCGAACCCCCGGCCTCGCCCGTGCCGTCGTGCTGCAGGGTCTGCACCAGGTCGCCGGACGCCGTGTAGATCTTGATGGTGTTGTGGGCCTGGGGCAGGTTGGCGAACACCACCTGCATGCCCGTGGGGTTGTCCGGCGTGGGGAACTGGCGGTCGAACTCGTCCAGGGCGTCGCGTGTCACCGGGTTGGGGTAGACGTAGATGTTCGCGCCGTACGGTCGCCCGCGCCGCCTCGGTCTGGGCGTCGAAGCGCGGCACCGTCATGGCGTAGTTGATGCCCGGATCGGCCCCGATGCCCGGCCCCGACGGCGCCCACTGGGGCGGCCTCGGTGATGTACGACGTGTCGACCACCGCGTGGTCCATGGCGGTCACGGCGTAGAACGTGCGGAAGCCGTTGCGCGCGTTGTCGTCGCGGTAGGTGTAGTAGCCGACCGCCCGCTTGCCGACGATGCCGGCGTCCGGGTCCTCGGCGCGGGGAGTCACGGCGAAGAACGTGTCCAGCACCGCCGGCGCCCACTCCCAGGGGATGAGCATCTCGTAGCCCGGGCGCGGCACGCCGTCCACCAGGCGCAGGGTGGCCAGGACGCGGATGTCGTTGCCGGGATCGGCGTCCACGAACCGCCGCATGGCCTCGGCCAGGCCGGCGTAGCGCGGGTCGTCCAGGCACACCGGCCGGTAGCGGATGACGTCCAGGCCCGTGTTGGCGCCCAGGGGCAGGTCGTGGCGGCTGTAGTTCAGGCGCCGGGGCACGACGTTGACGACGTCCCACTCGCCGATCATGCTCCACAGGTCGTCGGGCGGCCCCTGGGTCTCGGACACGCCCTGGGGACGCTTCCAGTCCTTCACCCGCCAGACCCGGTAGCTCTCGAAGTCGTCGATGCCCCGCAGGTAGTCCGGTTCGTGCTCGCTGCTGTCGTCCCAGAAGATGTCCGCGCCGTCGTTGCCCGGCACCACGCGCATCCGCGGGGGCGGGGGCGGCACCTCGTTGCCGAAGATCCAGGGCAGACGGGTCTCGCGTCCGCCGGTGCCCGTGGTCGAGTAGCGGGCGCCGGAATAGCTCCCCTGTTCCCAGTAGAGGTCGTTGGCGATGGTGCACTCCTGGCCCGTGGCGCGGAAGCACTCCTCGCAGTTGTCGGCGTTGACCCAGATGCAGATCCGCCCGTCGTCCCCCAGCTCCATGATGTCCTTGGAGATCAGCTCGGCGCCGAACACCGGGTCGGGCCCGATGCAGTACTCGTCCATGAACATGTAGCGGTAGTCGAACAGGGGCTCGCTGCCGTCCGGGTACTTGGGGTAGTCGCCCAGGCAGACCTTGGTCTCGCGGCCGCCGCTGCCGGTGGTCCGAGTCGTCGTCCAGGTCGAACCAGCGGCCCCGCTGCAGCTTCTCCGCCTTCAGGGCGGTGGCCAGCATGTCCTGCATGCCGTTGCCGATGACCAGGGCCACCCGGTAGTGCAGGGTCCGGCCCGGCTTGACGTTGTTGAACGGGCCGCTCGAGATCAGGAACTTGTAGTCGCCGGGCCGGTCCTCGCGGGCGTCGGGGTCGCTGCGGGTGGCGGCCATCATGGCGTAGCGCTCGTCGTCGGACTGGGGCTCGCCGTCCTGGCAGACGCTGGCGTTGGTGGCGAACGACTGGTAGCTGCGCACCCGGGCCAGGTGCGGATCGTCGCGGTTGCGGAAGTCCGTGTCGCAGTCCAGGAAGACCACGCCGATCACTCCCGGCAGCGGGTTCACCGGCGCGGCGTCCTTCATCCAACCCACCTGCATGCCGGTAGAACGCGCCGAGCTCGTCGCGCATCGCACCGTCGAAGTACCCGGTCAGGTCGTCCGGCTGGGTGCTGGAGTTGGCGCGGTTCTGGATGTCGGCGTCGCAGTAGAAGCCCAGGTACATCTCCTGCAGGACGCGCGGGCTGCTGTTGGTGACCTCGAAGTCCAGGGTGATGATGTTGCGCAGGTCCGCGTCCGACCACGCCGACGCGCGCTGCACCACGGTCACGCCGATGGGGTGGTGCGACGGGTAGATCTCCTGCACCAGCGGCAGGTCGTCGTGCATGGTGCAGACCATCATCTGGTTGCCGATCTGCCCGAAGTCCTCGTCGATCTTGCCGTCGTTGTCGTCGTCGTAGCCGTTGAGGGGGTCCTCGTCCATCTTGCCGTCGCCGTCGTCGTCGGCCATGGCGTCGGGCAGGCGATTGCCGCGGGGTCGGTCGTCCGGGTAGGGGCGCGTGACCGTGCGGTTCCAGGCCTCGTAGATGGTGGCGCGCAGGTCGTCCGCCGGCCGCAGTTCGCGCTCGGGCTGGCCGGTGCTCACGGCCGACTCCCCGTCCACCTTGGCGCCGACCCACAGCCCGGCGCCGTACAGGTACTCGTCCCCCGAGCCGCCGGGCCACTGGGCCGACGGCGCGTTGGCGTAGGGCAGGGTCGTGCTGTACTGGGAGCCGATCAGCCCGTGGTTGGTGATGTTGACGAGGATGTTGCCGGCCGTCAGCACGTAGCTGCCGTCCAGCACGTGGACGCCGTCGGGCCGATCGACGTGTTCGTCGCGGTTGGCTTCGGCGGGCTCTCCGCGGACCGGTGCGGCGGCGAGGAGGGCGAAGGCCAGGAGCAGCAGCAGCAACGCGGACTTCGGGGCCGCGGCGCGCGGTGTCGGAATCCATCATGCCCCCATGATCATCATCGAAGTGAAGGCGCCGCTGTCTCTACGGGCAGGGAGGCGCCCAGAAGCGCCGGGCGAACGGCATGGACTGAAAATATGGATTCACGGTGTCGCGGGCAATCTCGGATTGCGCCGGGACCCTACCAGACGATCACGAAGCGGCCGACCACGTCCTCGAAGCCGGCCCGATCCGACTGCACCACGAAGAAGTAGATGCCGCTTGCGACCTCTTGCCCGTTGCGGGACATCATGTTCCAGGTGCGCAGGACCCCCGGCGTCGCTCGTGCCGTCGTGATGCAGGGTCTGCACCAGGTCGCCGGAGGCCGTGTAGATCTGGATGGTGTTGCGGGCCGCGGGCAGGTTGGCGAACACCACCTGCATGCCGGTGGGGTTGTCGGGGGTGGGGAACTGGCTGGTCGAACTCGTCCAGGGACTCGCGGGTCACCGGGTTGGGATACACGTAGATGTTCTCGCCCTCGGACGCGCGCTCGGCGGTCTGGGCGTCGAAGTGCGGGCGAGGTCATGGGAGAAGTCGATGCCCGGGCGGTTGGAGTCGTTGCCATTCTGGTCCTTGGCCGTGACGGCGTAGTAGGCCCGGAACCCGTTGCGCACTTTGATGTCCTGGTAGGTGAAATAGCGGCGGCCGCGCTTGGCCCGATCCCCGCCCGGCGTCGCCGGCGCCGGGTGGTCACGGCGAAGAAGGTGTCCAGCACCGTGGGCGCCCATTCCCAGGGGATGAGCATCGCGTAGCCTGGCCGGGGCGCGCCGTCCACCAGGCGCAGGGTGGCGAGCTTGCGGATCTGGTTGCCGGGATCGGCGTCCACGAACGCCTGCATGGCCTCGTCCAGGCCGGCGTAGCGCGGGTCGTCCAGGCACACGGGGCGGTAGCGGACGACGTCCAGGCCGGTGTTGGCCCCCAGGGGCAGGACCTCGTCCCCGCCCGCGTAGCCGGTCCTGTAGCTGATCCGGTCCCACTCGCCGATCACGTTCCACCGGCGCCGGGCGGTCCCTGCACCTCGGACACGCCCTGGGGTCGCTTCCAGTCCTTCACCCGCCAGACCCGGTAGCTCTCGAAGTCGTCCAGGGAATCCAGTTCGCCGGAGGTGAACTCGCTGGCGTCGTCCCAGAAGATGTCCACGGCGTTGTTGCGCGGCACCACCCGCATGGCCGGCGGGTTGGGGGGCACCGCCAGGCGCGAGATCCAGGGCACGCGGGTCGTCGCCGCCGGTCATGGCGTACCAATAGCCGGGATAGTCCGCCATGTGCCAGTAGAGGTCGTTCGCCTCGGTGCACTCCTGGCCCGTGGCCCGGAAGCATTCCTCGCAGTTGTCGCCGTCGACCCAGATGCAGCGCCGCCCGTCGGGCAGCAGCGTCAGGTCGTCGGGGGAGATGAGGGCGTAGCCGAAGCGGGGTTCGCTGCCGACGCAGGTGTTGTCCATGAAGGCGGCCCGGTAGTCGAAGAGGGCCTCCGACCCGTCGGGATTGTGGGGCAGGTCGCCCAGGCAGACCTGGGTCTCGGCGGACCCGCCGCCGCCGGTGCTCGGGTCCAGGTCCATGTCATAGTAGTCGCCCCGCTGCAGTTCCGAGGCCTTCAGGGCGTTGGCCAGCATGTCCTCCATGCCGTCGCCGACCACCAGGGCCAGACGGAAGTGCAGGGTCCGGCCCGGCGCGACGTTGTTGAAGGGGCCGCACGAGATGAGGAACTTGTAGTCGGCGGCCTTCTCCGGGCGGGCGTCGGGGTCGCTGCGGGTGGAGGCCATCAGGGCGTAGCGGTCCTCGTCGGACAGGGGCTCGCCGTCCTGGGCGACGCTGGCGTCGGTGGCGAAGGCCTGGTAGCTGCGCACCCGGGCCAGGCGGGGGGCGTTGCGGCCGGAGAAGTCGGTGTCGCAGTCCAGGAAGAGCGCGCCGAAGACCCCGGGCAGCGGATCCACCGGCGCGGCGTCCTTCATCCAGCCCACCTGGATGCGGTGGAAGGTGTTCCACCTGTCGCGCATGGCTCCGTCGTAGTAGCCGGTCAGATCGTCGGGTTCGGTGCTGGCGTTGCCGCGGTTCTGGATGTCGCAGTCCACGTAGAAGCCCAGGTAGATCTCCTGCAGGGGGCGGGCGCTGGTGTTGGTGACCTCGTAGTCCAGGGCCACGAAGTCGCTGTATTCGGGATCGGTCCAGGCGGCCGCCCGCTGCACCACCGACACGCCGATGGGATGGTGCATGGGGTAGATCTCCTGGATCAGCGGCAGGTCGTCGCGCATGGTGCAGACCATCATCTGGTCGCCCATCTGGCCGAAGTCCTCGTCGATCAGCCCGTCGCCGTCGTCGTCGAAGCCGTTGAGGGTCTCCTCGTTGACCTTGCCGTCGCCGTCGTCGTCCGCCGCGGCCGGCGGCAGGCGCCGCCCCCGGGGCCGGTCGTCGGGGTAGGGCCGCGTGACCGTCTCGTACCAGGACTCGTAGATGGTGGCCCGCAGGTCGTCCGCCGGGCGCAGCTCGCGCTCGGGCTGGCCGGTGGTGACCGCGACCTCGCCGTCCACCCTGGCGCCGATCCACAGTCCGGCGGCGTACAGGTACTCGTCGCCGGTGCCGCCGGGCCACTGACCCGAGGGGGCGTTGGCGTAGGGCATGGTGGTGCTGTACTGGGAGCCGATCAGCCCGTGGTTGGTGATGTTCACCTGGAGCAGGCCGGCGTTCAGCACGTAGCTGCCGTCCAGCACGTGGACACCGTCGGGCACATCGGCGTGCTCGTCGCGCAGGGGAGCGGCGGGTTCGGCACCCGTGCGCCCGGCGACGAGGGCGATGGCGAGGACGGCGGCCAGGACGGTCGCGGGTGGGCGACGGCAACAAACCGTCGCGGCGAACGGTTGCGAAAGCATCATGCCCCCTGGGCAAGCCCCGTCGCCGGCGGCCGGGGAAACGGCGCGGTGCGGGACCGTGACGGGCGAACGGCACGGACCTGACGATAGGGATCGCGGCGCAGAGGATCAAGTGAGCGGGTCAGTCCTGTCCCGGCGGTGCGCCCCGGCCCGCCGGCAGCATGTCGCGGAACACGACGCCGTAGATCTCCCAGACCGTCACGAACAGGGCCGCCACGATGGGGCCGATGATGAAGCCCAGCAGCCCGAACAGCGTCAGGCCGCCCAGGGTGGCCAGCAGGATCAGCAGGTCGGGCATCCTCGTGTCCTTGCCCACCAGCCGTGGCCGCAGGAAGTTGTCGATGCTGCCCACGCCCAGGGCGCAGAACGCCGCCAGCCCGATGGCCTTGCCCCAGGCGCCGCCCGCAGCCAGGATCACCGCCGCCGGCACCCACACCAGCCCGGTGCCGATCCCCGGGACGAGGGACAGCACCATCATGATCACGCCCCAGAACAGGGCGCTGGGGATGCCCACCACCCACAGGGCCAGCCCCGCCAGGCCGCCCTGCAGCACGCCGATCACCGCCGTGCCCTTCAGCGTGGCCCGGGTGACCGAGGTGAACTTCTCCATCAGCCGCCGCTCGTCCCGGTCCTCCAGGGGCAGGTACCAGAGGATGCGGTCCAGCAGCTTGTCCCCGTCGATGAGGAAGAAGTACATGGAGTACAGCATGATGGCGATCAGGAAGAGGAACTGCACCGTGCCGGACGTGACCGTCGAGAGGCTGCCCACCAGGAAGCGGCTCACCGCGCCGACGATCTCCCCGGCCTTGGTCAGGATGTCGTTCTGGTAGGGCGCGATCTTGTCGTAGAACGGCTGCTGCTGCAGCCAGACCATGATCTCGTCCGGGTTCTCCAGGCGGTGCTGCACCCAGGGCGCCACCGAGTTGGCCACCCGCACGGCCTGGGCGGTGACCACCCCCACCAGGAAGCCCAGGGGCACGATGATCACCAGCACGATGATGGCCAGGGTCAGCAGCGACGCCCCGCCCCGTCGGCCGCGGGTCACCGTCAGCAGCCGCAGGTACAGGGGCCGCGTCAGCGAGGTGAAGATGCCCGCCAGCAGCACGGCCATGATGAACGGCCGGATCATGGACAGGAAGACGGCGGTGATGCCCAGCACGAGCGCCAGCAGCACGGTCTTGCTCACGGTGGTGGCCTGCATGACGGATCCTTCCGCGGGGGTCCGGAGGCATGGTAGCGGAAAGCCCGTGTCCGGCCCACCGGGAATCACGGCTGGCCATCACTCTCCGATCCGCTACATTACGCCCTTACGACGTCGCCGGGCCCCGCGCCCGTCCCCCAGCCGAGGAGAACCCCGTGGCCGACCTCAAAGCCGCCATCGAGACCAGCAAGGGCACCATCAACCTGGACCTCTTCGCCGAGAAGACGCCGCTGACGGTGGCCAACTTCGTCAACCTGGCCCGCCGCGGCTTCTACGACGGCCTGACCTTCCATCGGGTCATCCCCGACTTCATGGTCCAGGGCGGCTGCCCCGAGGGCACCGGCACCGGCGGCCCGGGCTACCGCTTCGAGGACGAGTTCGATGCCGACCTGCGCCACGACGGGCCGGGCGTCCTGTCCATGGCCAACGCGGGCCCCGGCACCAACGGCAGCCAGTTCTTCATCACCCACGTGGAGACCCCGTGGCTGGACCGCAAGCACACGGTGTTCGGCAAGGTGTGCGGCGCGGAGGACCAGGCGGTGGTGGACGCCGTCGCGGGCGGCGACCGCATCGAGAGCGTCACCGTCAGCGGCGACCTGGCGGCGCTGGATCCGGTGGCCGACCGCGTGGCCGAGTGGAACGGCAAGCTGGACAAGCGCTTCCCGGATCTGAAGCCGGCCGGCTGAGCCGGCCCGGCGCCCCGGAACCGACAGGGCGGACCCCCGCGGGGGTCCGCCTTCGTCGTGCCCGGCGGACGGGAACATCGCCCCGCACACCGTGTATCACACGGGCCTCGCCTCTCCGGGGGGCGCGGTTTCGCCCAGGCTGCCTATATCTTGTGAAAGGACCATCCCCATGCCCGGAGGACCCGTCATGTTCAAGATCCTGATCGCCGGCACCCTGCTCATCGGGTCGCTGGTGTTGTTTTCCGGCTTGGCGCCGGCCCGGGGCCGGCTGCGCGACGTGCTGGACGCCGTCGTGCCCGCCGCCCTGGCGGGCGACACGGCCCAACCCGCGGCCAAGCCCGCGAAGGAGCAAGGCAAAGTGCGCAAGAGCGATGCGGAGTGGAAGAATATCCTCTCGCCCGAGCAGTACCAGGTGATGCGCTGCAGCGCGACCGAGGCTCCCTTCACCGGCAAGTACTGGAACCACCACGCCAAGGGCACGTACGTGTGCGCGGCCTGCGGCGCGCCCCTGTTCAGTTCGGACACCAAGTTCGAGTCGGGCAGCGGCTGGCCCAGCTACTTCGCGCCCGTCAGCAAGGACGCCGTCATCGAGCTGAACGACATCTCCCTGGGGATGGTGCGCACGGAGATCCGCTGCGCCAAGTGCGAGGCCCATCTGGGTCACGTCTTCAAGGACGGGCCGCGCCCCACGGGGCTGCGGTTCTGCGTCAACTCGGCGGCGCTGGACTTCGTGCCGGCGGACAAGGGCGACCAGGATCACGCCGCCGGCCACGGCCAGGCCCAGGACAAGGCCAAGGACAAGGACTGACCGACGAGGAGTGACCCGTGCCGGAACCGGCCGCGGCCCCGGAGGGCCGCTCCCTCAGCCACACCCTGATCACCGGCGCGTCGGCCGGGCTCGGCCTGGAGCTGGCCCGGCTGTTCGCCGCCGACGGCCACCCGCTGGTGCTGACGGCGCGCCGCGCCGATCGCCTGGAGGCCCTGGCCGCCACCCTGCGCCGGGACTACGAGGTGGACGTGCGGGTGCTGCCGGCGGACCTGACCGCCCCGGGCGCCGCCGCCGACGCTGGCCGCCCGCCTGGAGGCCGAGGGCCCGGGCATCCGGCACCTGGTCAACAACGCGGGCTTCGGGGCCTACGGGCCTTTCGCCGCCCGCGATCCGCAGCTCTACCGCGACCTGCTGGACCTGAACGTGCGCGCGCTGACCGACCTGACCCGCCTGCTGCTGCCGCCCATGCTGGCGGCGCCGGGGGGCGTGCGGCGCGGGGTGCTGAACGTGGCCTCGACCGCCGCCTTCCAGCCGGGCCCGCTGATGGCCGTCTACTTCGCCAGCAAGGCCTACGTGCTGTCCTTCAGCGAGGCCCTGCACGAGGAGCTGCGGGGCACGGGCATCTGCGTGACCGCCTTCTGCCCCGGGCCCACCCGCACCGAGTTCTTCCGTCAGGACAGCATGATCCCGCCGGATGCGGTGGCCGCCGGCGGCACCGTCGACTCCCGAGGCCCTGGCCCGCTACGAGCGCCGGGACCGCCGCCGCATGGACCCGACCGCGGCCGCGCGGATCGGCTACCGGGGCTACCGGGCCGGCAAGGCGGTGGTGATCCCCGGCCGCCTGAATGCCCTGATGGCGCAGACGTCGCGCGTCTTCCCGCGCGCGGTGGTGCGGCGCATCGTGCACCGGATGATGCGGAAGTAGCCCCGCCGCCGGACTTTTCGTGGTAGACTCGCCGACGCGACCCGTCCCGCCGGGCGCCTCATCGATCCGGAGGTTCCAGATTGACCCCGCGGCTCGGCATCCTGCTGGCGATGCTCCTGCTGGTCGGTACGGCGACGGCGGCCGACAACGAACTCGCCTTGTTGATCGACCCGGCCGGCGACCCGGACTTCGGGAACGTCTCCTATGACTTCTGCGGTACCGTCGATCTCCACCTCGTCGTCCTCGGCCCCTACAACCCCACGCTGGACCGGGCGGTCGAGAACATCGACGGTTTCGAATGCCGCCTCGAGTTCCCGCCCGAGATCACGGTGCTTCAGACCGTCCTGCCGCCGCAGTCCGTCAGCCTCATGAACTGGCCGAATCTGGTGGTTGCCGGCGACTTCCCGGTGGTCGGAGGGGTGGCGGACCTGCTCACGGTCACGGTGGACGTGCCCGACGACCTTGCGCAGTTCGGCAACGTCTACATCACGCCGATCGTACCCGCCTTCCACCAGACGATTCCCGGCGGAGTCATGATCATGGATCGCGACGACGGGGACCGGATCATCGAGGCCACCGTCGTCAGCGGGGATTTCAATATGCCGGTGTTCCAATTCGGCCGGTCGTACGATTTCTGGCCCGTGCCGCCCGGACTGCCCGCCTGCGTCGTCCCCAACGCCGACCGCTCCTGGAGCGCCGTGAAAGCCCTCTACCGCTAAGGGATTTCTTTGCCGTAACTTTCGGCGCGTCGTCCGTAACCTTGCCGGCGGCCCGCAGTCTCATCCATCCACCAGACGTGGCGGAGCCAGGGGGAGGGTCTTCGCACCACCGCCGGGCAGGAGGACGATGGGTCATGAATCGTATCGTTATCGTATGCTGTGCGCTGCTGCTGCTTGCCGGGTCGGCCTCGGCCCAGGAGCAGAACCTGATCGGGCTGGTCAGCGAAGCTGATTGTCCGCTCGTCACCAATTCCACCCATACCAACGACTGCTTCAGCGAGCCCTACTGCGGCCTCCAGGAGTTCTACCTGGTCGTGTGGCATCCCTGGAACACGTCCCTGGACCAGGCCATCACCAACGTGGGCGGGTTCGAGTGCAAGCTGCTGCTCCCGGACGGGTTCTACCTGCTGGGCGTGCAGCTGCCGCCCATGTCCATCAACTTCAAGCCCCTGCCGGAGATGCTGGTGGGGACCAACGTTCCCGTGGTGGGGGACCAGACCGTGCTGGCGACCATCACCGTGCTCGTGCCCGAGTACGTGGGTGATACCATGTTCGCGCGGTTGACCCCGGTCAACCCGGTCTACCAGAGCATAGCGGGCCGTCTGGCGATCACGGACGCCAACGACGAGTTCAGCCTCCAGGCGGTCGACGCCTTCGGCCCGCTCGGCATCGCCGCCGACTACACCGAACCGATGTTGTACTTCGGGGATCCGCAGGGCCAAGGGTCGCCGTGCGTGGTGCCCAACCAGCCCACGTCCTGGGGTTCGTTGAAGGCCGACTACCGTTAGGCGTTGCCGGCGTCGCCGTCCCGGTCCAGCTGTTCGTGCCAGGCCAGGGCCAGGGCCGTGCGGCTGACGGCATCGAGTTCGCGGTAGGCGCGCTCCTTGCGGTCGTCGTCCAGGGGGAGGGCGTGCAGCAGGAGATCGGCCAGGCGCCCGAGGGCCGTGCCCTCGGGCGCTTCCCATTCCCCGGTGGCGCGTTCCTGGAGGGCGGCGATGAGGCGCGGGCGCAGGGCGTCGACCGCGCCGCGGCCCGGCTCGGCCTCGGGCGGGAAATCGGCGTCCACCTTGCGGTAGAGGCGGTCGCTGGGGGCCTCGCTGAAGTTCACCCGGCCCAGGGCGGCCACGATCAGCACCCAGCGACCGTCCTCCAGCCGCTCGTGCTGGACGATCTCGGCCAGGGTGCCCAGGCCCGAGAGGATCGGGCCCTCGCTCGTCCCGCGGGCCGTTGGGGTCGAACGGTGCCAGCACCAGGCGCCCCGGCCCGTCCATCAGGTCCTCCATCATCTGGCAGTAGCGCGTCTCGAACACGTGCAGCGGCGCCACCACTCCCGGGAACAGGTAGTAGTCCGGCAGGGGGAAGACGGGCACGGCGGTCAGGGTGTGCGGTCGGGACGGTATCACGGTCGGTCGCTCTCCGCGGGCAGGTGGTTGCGTGCTCGGCTGCCCACAAGGTAGGAGAGATTCCGTCCGCGACCACCCCCCCCGGATCGGCGGTTCAGGCGAAGGTCCAGGCCGCCGGATCCAGGTGCAGCCAGGCGGCCAGCACGGCGTGGACGGCCGGGTACTCGGCGGCCAGGTCGGCGGGGTACTCGAAGAACAGTTCCACGGCGGTGGCGAAGAATTCGGCGGGGTTCTCGGCGGCGTCCTGCGTCGAACAGGACCTCGCGGCGGCGGCGGCACAGCCTGCGGTGCCGCGCGAAGGCCGCGCCGAAGGTCTCGGGCCAGCGGGCGGCCAGGAGCGGGTCGGCCAGGGGCGGGCAGCCGTCGGCCTCGCCGGTCAGCTCGTCCAGCTGGTGGGCGAACTCGTGCAGCACCACGTTGTAGCCGTTGCGGGCGCCGGCCTCGTGGCTCACGTCCTGCCAGCTCAGGACCACCACGCCCCGCTGCCACGACTCGCCCGCCAGCTCGTCCTCGCCCCCGTGGACGAAGCCGTGCTCGTCCTCCACGTCGTGGTCCACGACGAAGGCCTCGGGGTAGATCAGCACCGTGTCCAGGCCGGGGTAGTAGTCGGCGTCCGGCCGCAACTGCAGCAGGGCGGCCTGGCCGGCGACGGCCAGCTGCCATGGCGCGGGTGACGTCCAGACCCGCGGCGCCTTCGAAGTGCTTCTCCGCCAGCAGCACCTGGACCACGCCCTCGTGGCGGCGGCGCGGGGTCCGGCGGCAGGGCGCGCGGTCAAGGGGGCGATGGCGGTGCATCAGCGCCCGGTCCCGGTCGTCCAGGGGGATTCCAGCAGCCGTCGGCGGCGGCGTCCCTTGAAGAAGAACACGGCGCGGTCCTTTCGCTGATTCGGCGTCCGCGAGCATGGTACGGCGGCGCGGCCGCGCGGGGAATCCCCTTTTCGTCGGGAGGGGCGGGCCTATACTCGGTACATGATCCGATCCGGCGCGAAGGAGTCCCCGTGAAGAACGTGACGGCCATCATCCTCGGGGGCGGGCGCGGCACCCGCCTCTATCCCCTGACCCTCGAGCGCAGCAAGCCGGCGGTGGCTTTCGCCGGCAAGTACCGCCTCATCGACATCCCCATCAGCAACTGCATCAACTCGGGGCTGAAGAAGGTGTTCGTGCTGACCCAGTTCCTCTCGGCCAGCATGCACCGGCACATCATGCGCACCTACCGCTTCGACAAGTTCACCGAGGGCTTCGTGGACATCCTGGCCGCCGAGCAGACCCCCGACCGCGCCGACTGGTTCCAGGGCACCGCCGACGCGGTGCGGGCCACCCTGAACCACACCACCGTACTACGATTCGAAGCAGGTGCTCATCCTCTCGGGGGACCACCTCTACCGCATGGACTACTCGGACCTGGTGCGCTTCCACCGGGAGAACGGGGCCGACATCACGCTGGCCGTCTATCCGGTGGTGCGCGAGGAGGCGTCCCGGCTGGGCCTGCTGAAGGTGGACGCCGACGGCCGCGTCAACGAGTTCGCCGAGAAGCCCAAGGACCCGGCGGTGATCGACCGCTTCGGCGCGCCGGCCGAGCTGTTCGCCCGTCGCGGCTTGAAGGTGGCGGGCCCGCGCTACCTGGCCTCCATGGGCATCTACGTGTTCGAGGCCGAGGTCATGAAGCGCCTGCTGGCGGACCGGGGCCGCACCGACTTCGGCGGCGACGTGATCCCCGACGCCATCGCGGACTGCAAGGTGATGGCCTACCCCTTCACCGGCTACTGGCGGGACATCGGGACCATCGACGCGTTCTTCGAGGCCAACCTCGACCTGGTCGAAGCCGAACCCCGAGTTCGACATGCACGCCCCCGGCTGGCCCTTCTACACCCGCTCCCGCTCCCTGCCGCCCAGCCGCATCGTGGGCTCGGAGATCCACGACAGCCTGGTGGCCGAGGGCGCCTGCGTCACCGGGGCCGTGATCGAGAACTCCATCATCGGCGTGCGCGCCCAGGTGGGCGAGGGGTCGGTGCTCAAGGGCGTGATCATGACGGGCAGCGACTTCTACGAGGGCGAGCGCCGCCTGGGAGACCGGGAGCAGTGCGCCACCGATGCGCCGCCCATGGGCGTGGGTCGCAACTGCCGCATCGAGCGCTGCATCATCGACAAGAACGCCCGCATCGGGGACGGCGTGGTGATCCGCGCCCAGCCCGACGTGGCGGAGTACGAGGGGGAGCGGCGCTGGATCCGCGACGGCATCACCGATCATCCCCAAGGGCACCGTCATCCGCGCGGGGACCGAGCTCTGACCGTGCGACTTTCGTCGGGCATCATCCTGGCCGCGCTCGGCGGCGGGCGCCGGAGCGGCCGCGGGCGGCGACGATCCGCTGACTGCCGGGCCGGTCCCTGCGAGGCCTACGGCGACGGTGCCGCAGCTCTTCTACGAGGACCGGCCCGACTCCCTGGCCGGCCTGCTGATCCGCTGGGACGACGGCCTGCGGGCCCCCGGGAGGTGATCGAGCGCACGCGCATCCTGGCCGCCGTCTGGGACGACGCCTTCAGCCGAGTCCCTCTACGACCCGGACATCATCGACGACCTGGCGGCCTACGGTCCCGACGGCTGGCCGGCGAACCCGACCCGAGAGCGACCGATCCGCGCGTCCCGCTACGACGCCTTCACCCGCTCCCTGGCCGACCAGCTGCTGCCCCACACGGAGCGGGGCAGCCTGGAGGCCTTCTTCTGCCTCTTCTACTCGGGGCGCACCGCCGAGGCCTGGGCCCTGCTGCGCTCGGACGCCCTGGCCGGCACCGAACTGGCCCGGCTGTACCGCAACGCGCAGGAGATCCTGGCGGCGCCCCGAACCCGCCATCGTGGTGGCGGTCACCGGCGGCGGCTGGGGTCCGGAGGGCGACCAGGCCTTCGTGGGGGACAAGACCCTGGCCGGCGTGCTGCGTGGGCCTGCGGGGCCACGACTGGCTGGGCCGGCTGGCGCTGGAGATGCGCATCGGCCGCACGGCACGGCCCTACGTGGCGCCCGTGAACGGCGCGACCGCGATCGCTCGGACCGTTTCGACGCCGTGCTGGCGGTCGGTCGAGGTGGGCCGCATCGTCCGCCTGGCCGAACGCGTGCAGTGGACCTGTTCGGCGGCGCTCGGCGCCGACGTGGTCAAGCCCTACAAGGCCGAGGACCTGACCCTGGGCGCGTTCAACGCCAGCCTGGGCGCGGGGTTGCGCGTGCTGCTGGGGCCCGACGCCGCTGGCTGGCGGGTCTGGACGGCCGCCGCGAGTGGCTGGCCGACCGCAACACCGGGGCACGCCCATGGGCGGGCCGGCCTGGAGCCTGCGGGTGGCGTTCGGGCGTGAACCTGGACGGCGGCGCGCGGTACCCGCCGGCGGGCTCTGGCGCCCTGACCTTTGGCGAACACCCAACGCGGTGTTATGATCGGCACTCGCCCCGCGCCCCCTTGACCGCAATCAGCCCCGGAGCCCAGCCATGGCCCGCAAACCCGTTCCGGCCGCCGCCGATCCCCGACTGCGCCGCCACCTGGTGATCGTCGCCGTTGCCGCCTTGGCCTGGCGGGTGCTGGCCTGGGCGCTGCTGTCGCGCACGCCGTTCTTCACCACGCCGGTGGTGGACGCCTCCCACTTCGACCTGTGGGCCAGGGCCCTGGAGGCCGGCCACCAGTTCCAGCCGGGGGCCTTCTTCAAACCGCCCCTGTACCCCTATCTGCTGGCCTTCCTCTACAAGCTGGGCTTGGGCCTGCGCGGGGTCTACGCCCTGCAGGGGCTGGCGGGGATCGGGCACGGCCCTGCTGGTGACCCTCGTCGCCCGGCGGCTGCTGCCGCCGCGTGGCGCCCTGGCGGCGGGTCTGGTCACGGCGCTGCTGCCCATGCTGCCGTTCTTCGAGAACCAGCTCCTGGCCGAGAGCTGGACCACCCTGCTGACGGTGGCCGCGGTGTGGTGGCTGCTGCGGGCGGCCGAGGGTACCGGCGGCCTGTTGCGGGGGACGGCGGCCGCCGGCGCGGCCCTGGCCCTGGCCTCGCTGGGGCGGCCCAACCTGGTGCCGGTGATCGCCGGCGCCGCGGTGTGGCTGCTGGCTGGTGCTGCGGCGGATCGGGCGCGGCGCGCGCGGGCCCGTGATCGCCCTGCTGGTGGCCGCGGCGGTGGTGATCATGCCGGTGACGCTGCACAACTGGCGGGCGTCGGGCTCGCCGGTGCTGATCAGCGCCAACCTGGGCGCCAACCTGGTGACGGGCAACCGGGACCGGGCCGACGGCGTGTCGGCCATCCCCGTGGGCGTGGAGTGGGACGATCTGCAACGGCGCAGCTTCGCGGCCGGCCACGACGATCCGGCCTCGTCCTCGCGCTGGCTGACGGGCGTGGCCCTGACGTGGATCAAGGGTCACCCGGGCCGCGAGGCCGAGCTGCTGGGCCGCCGCGTGCTGGCCCTGCTCACCGGCTGGGAGCCCCGCAACAACATCGGCGCCGCCTGGCTGGCCGGCCGCCACGGGGTGTTCATCCTGGCCCGCTGGTGGCCGGGCACCTGGCTGCTGCTGCCGTTTGCCCTGGTGGGGCTGGTGGCGGTGCGCAAGGACCGCGCGGCCGCGCTGCTGATGCTGGTGCTGGCCCTGCAGGCCCTGTCGGTGCTGCCCTTCTTCGTCAACGCCCGCTTCCGCCTGCCGCTGCTGCCCCTGCTGGCGGTGTTCGCCGTGGCCGGGGCGCTGGCCCTGGCCGAGGCCGTGCGGCGGCCCGGACCGCGCCGGCTGGTGCTGGGCGCCGTGCTGGTGGCGGCGGCGGCGGTGGTGAACATCGACTGGCTGGACCTGGGCGCGCCGCGCTGGGGAGCCGAGGATGCCTTCAACGAGGGGTTGATCGCGCTGCGGGGCTACGATGGCCGGCCCGTGGACGAGCGGCGGGGGGTGGCCCTGCTGCAGGAGGCCATCACGTTGGATCCCTCCTTCGCCGACGCCCCCGAGCGCCTGGGCGGCCTGATGCTGCAGCAGGCCCAGCTGCACCTGGCGCAGATGCGCCGTCTCCTGGCCGCGGGCGAACACGGCCAGGCCCAGGCCCAGGCCCGCCTGGTGCTGCAGCAGCTCGACCAGGCCGCGGCCGCCCACGAGAAGGCCCTGGCGGCCTACCCGCGGTCCCTCAACTCCCTGGCCAACCTGGGGGCGGCCGATCTGGTGCGGGGCGAGACCCTGGCCGAGCTGTCCCGGCCGCCACGGCGGCCGGCGACACCACCGCGGCGGCCCGCCTGCGGGGCCAGGCCGCCGGCGACTACGCCCACGCCGTCACCTGGCTGGACCGGGTCCTGACCCTGGCCCCGGACGACCGTTCGGCCGCCCAGAACCGCGCCTACGCGACGGAGCGGCGGCAGGCCCTGGCCGGAGGCGCGCCAACGTCTTCGGGCCGTTGACGTTGGATGTTGAAGCCAGCGTCAACCTGTTTAAGATTCGACAGATTGCGCTTGTATCGGGCCCTGCAGATGGCTACCATGCCCGGGAACCGAGCCGAGGCTGCGAACCCGTTCGCAGCCCCGTTTTTGGCTTGAGGTGCGGCGGACGTCCCCGGGGCGCGCGTCGCCCCGGTCGACGGCAACCCACCCAGCCCAAGGAGTCAGGACGATGAAGTTCCAGGCCCGTCTCGACAAGCTGCTCGCCGGCGCCAACATCAACCGCAATCCGGGCCGCCCCGCCCTGATCAAGGCCTGCGTCGCCAACGGCGAGGCGCTGATCAGCGCCAGCGGCGCCCTGGCCACCTGGACCCGCCCCGAGAGCACCGGCCGCAGCCCTGCCGACACGATCATCGTCAAGCGCCCCGAGAGCCAGGCGACCATCGACTGGACCGCCGCCAACAACCTGCCGGTGGATCCGGAGACCTTCGACATGCTGGTGGAGGACGCGCTGAAGACCCTGCGCGAAGAGCAAGAACGTCTACGCCAACGACCGCGTCATCGGCGCCGATGCCAGCTACGCCCTGCCGGTGACCACGGTCTCCAACAAGGCCCTGAACGTGCTGTTCTGCGACAACATGTTCCGGCCCGTGCCCGAGGACATCGCCAAGAGCATCTTCGCCGACCGGCCCTTCACCCTGCTGGCCTGCCCCGACCAGAAGCTGGATCCCGAGCGCTACAAGGGCCGCCTGCGCATCGATCCCAAGCTGGGCCACACCAGCACCATGGCCATCGCCGTGGACTTCGACCGGCGCATCGGCGTGGTCTACGGCTCGGCCTACTGCGGCAGCTGCAAGAAGCTGCTGTTCACGGTCATGAACTACCTGCTGCCGGCCGAGGGCATCCTGCCCATCCACTGCTCGGCCAACGAGGGCAAGAAGGGCGACATCGCCCTGCTGCTGGGCCTGTCGGGCACCGGCAAGACCACCCTGTCGGCCGACAAGAGCCGCGCCCTGCTGGGCGACGACGAGCACGGCTGGAACGACAACGGGCATCGCCAACTTCGAGAACGGGTGCTACGCCAAGCTGATCGACCTGAACCCGAAGAAGGAGCCGGAGATCTACAAGGCCTGCTTCCACAAGGCCGCCTACCGCGAAGCACGGCGCCATCATCGAGAACGCGATGATGTACCCCGACGGCGAGTTCGACCTGTACGACGACCGCCTGACCCCCAACAGCCGCGGCAGCTACCCGCTGAGCTACGCTCAGCAACATCAAGAAGAGCTCCACGGGCGGCGCACCCCCGGACCATCCTCTTCCTGACCGCCGACGCCAACGGCGTGCTGCCTCCGGTGAGCAAGCTGAGCCGCGAGCAGGCCATGCTGTGGTTCATCATGGGCTACACCAGCAAGCTGGCCGGCACCGAGACCGGCGTGACCGAGCCCAAGAGCGCGTTCAGCCGCTTCTTCGGCGCGCCCTTCATGCCCCGCAACCCGGACGAGTACGCCGGCCTGCTGGGCAAGAAGCTGGACGAGCACGGCACCCAGGTCTACCTGATCAACACCGGCTGGAGCGGCGGCCCCTACGGCGTGGGCTCGCGCATGGACATCATGCTGACCCGCGCCATGTGCGCCGCGGCCATCGAGGGCAAGCTGGAGGACGTCAAGTACGAGCAGGACGACATCTTCAAGGTGTGGGTGCCCAAGACCTGCCCGGGCGTGGACGACCCGAAGATCCTCAAGCCCATCAACACCTGGAAGGACAAGAAGGCCTACGAGGAGCGGGCCAGGAAGCTGGCGGCCGACTTCGCCGCCCAGTGGAAGAAGGCCTACGCGGACAAGGGCATCGACCCGGCCATCGCCGCGGAGTGCCCGGGACTGTAGACCGCGTGGCGCGATCGACGGCAGAGCGGCGGCGGTGAACAACCGCCGCCGCTTTCGTGTATGCTGGCCGTGTCCCCGCCGGCTGCCGACAAGGAGAGCGATCATGCGCGCGAAACCCCGCTTGACCCTCTACGAGGAGATCCTGCTGCTGGCCCTGGACGACGAGAAGGGCACCACCGGCGTGGGCGGCATGCACGGCAACGCCATGGGCGGGGCCGTCCTGGCCGAACTGGTGCTGCTGGGCGCGGTGACCGTCGCCGGGGACAAGAAGAAGCTGGTGGACGCGGTGCCCGGCGCGCGCGTCGACGACCCCGTCCTGGCCGAATGCCTGGACCTGGTCCGGACCGCCAAGCGCCGCCGCCGCGCCCGCGACTGGGTGCTGAAGTTCGCCCGGACGCAAGGACCTGCAAGAACCGCACGGCCCGCGGCCTGGTGGCCAAGGGCGTGCTGCGCGAGGACAAGGACAAGGTGCTGGGCATCTTCCCGCGGGTGATCTTCCCCGAGAAGCGATCCGGGTCCGGAGCAGGACCTGCAAGAGCGCCTGCGCCACGCCGTGTTCACGTCCTCGCCCAACGTGGACGAGCGCACGGTCGTCGTCGCCGTGATCGCCCACGCCACCGGTCTGCTGGGCAGGGTCTTCGACAGGAAGCGGCTGAAGGAGCGCAAGCAGCGGCTGAAGAAGCTGGCCGAGGGCCACGCCGTCGGCGCGGCCACGCGCGAGGCGGTGGAGGCGATGCAGGCCGCGGTGCTGGTGGCGACCATCGCGGCGACCACGGCGGCGACGACGGCGGCGACGAGCGTGACGCCGGCCGCCTAGAGCCCGCCCATGTCCAGGGCCTGCCACAGGTACCACGAGGCCAGCGAGCGCCAGGGCCGCCAGCGCTCGCCCAGCTCGGCCAGTCCGGCCGGCGTGACCTTGTCCAGGCCGTAGGCCCTGGCCGCCGCGTTCTGCAGGCCCACGTCGTCCATCGGCAGCACGTCCAGGCGGCCCAGGTGGAACATCAGGTGCATCTGCGCCGACCAGCGGCCGATCCCCTTGACCTCGGTGAGCGCGGCGATGGCCGCCTCGTCGTCCAGCCGCGGCAGGCGCGGCAGGCGCAGGCGGCCGTCGGCCACCCGTGGCGGCCAGGTCCTTCACGTAGGTCACCTTGGCGTTGGACAGGCCCGCCGCGCGCAGCACGGCGTCGGGGATGCGCCAGCATCTCGGCCGGCCGCGGGAAGCGCTCGCCCGGGGTCAGGGCCGCGACGCGGCCGCCGATGGTGCGTCCGGCGGCCACCGAGAGCTGCTGGTGGATGATGGCGCGCACCAGGGTGTCCCAGGCCGGCCGCGGGCGCAGGGGCCAGGGCATGGTAGGGGCCGATCGCCGGGAATGATCGCGGCGCAGCACCGGGTCGCACGCGCATCAGCGCGCGCATGCCGCGCTCGTGCTCGGGGTCGAAGACGTGGCCCTCGCGGTGCAGCAGCCGCGCCTTCTGGCGCACGCCGCCGCCGGCCGGAGAAGCCGGTCAGCGAGCCGTCGGCCGCCAGCACCCGGTGGCAGGGCACGATCACCGGCACCGGGTTGGCCGCCAGGATGGCGCCCACCGCCCGCGCCGCGCCGGGCCGCCGCGCCCGCGCGCCAGGCCGCCGTAGGTGACCGTCCGGCCCGGGGCGCACCCGGCGCAGGGCCCGCAGCACCCGCCGCGCCAGCTCGGGCTGGCCGGCCAGGTCCACCGGGAGGTCGGCCAGGTCGTCGTTGCGGCCGGCCAGGTGGGCCCGCAGCCGCCGCGCCGCCTCGGCCGCCGCGCCGCGGGGGCGCCGCACGTGGGGCAGGTCCGGCGGCAGCGGGCCAGCACCGCGTCGGCGTCGTCGGCGCCGCGCGGCAGCACGCACCGCGCACGACGCCCCGGGGCGTCCAGGCCAGGCCCACGGGTCCCTCGCGGGTGGCGAGCGACCGTCCGGCCGGAGTCGCCGAATCGCAACATGGATCGTGCCTTTCGCGGCTGCCGCGGACTTATCTTCGCCGGAGCCCACATGGTAGCACACGAATCCCGCCCCGCACGGAGGCCCGCCGTGGATCCCGTCATCCGCATCGCCGAGACCGCCGACGACCTGCTGAAGGTGATGGTCGTGCGCGGCATCGTGTTCGTGGAGGAGCAGCAGGTGGACTGGGAGGGCGAGTTCGACGAGCTACGAGGAGGCCTCGGTCCACGTGCTGGGCGAGGTGGGCGGCCAGCCGGCCGCCGCCGGCCGCCTGCGCCTGCTGCCGGACGGCTGGGCCAAGTTCGAACGCATCGCCGTGCGCCCGCGCTGGCGCGGCCGGGGCCTGGGCCGCGGCCGTGGTCATCTTCCTGCTGGAGGAGGCCCGCGCGCCGCGGCGTGCGCCGCTTCCGCCTGCACGCCCAGACCTACCTGGAGGACTTCTACGCCGGCTACGGCTTCGTCCGCGAGGGCGACGTGTTCGACGAGTGCGGCATCCCGCACATCCTGATGACCCGCGAGGACGATTGACATGTTCCTGTACCAGGCGCGGGGCGAGTACTTCGCCCAGGTGGCGGGCGGGCTCGAGGAGCTGGCCGCCGCCGAGCTGCGCGCCCTCGGCGCCGAGGAGGTGCGCGCCATCCCGCGGGGCCTGGACTTCCGCTGCCGACCGCGAGACCCTCTACCGCATCAACTACCGCTCGCGCCTGGTCAGCCGCGTGCTGGCGCCGCTGACCCGCTTCGACATCACCAGCGGCGAGGACCTGTACCTGAAGACCAAGAAGATCGACTGGACCCACCTGATGACCCTGGACCAGACCTTCGCCGTGGGCGCCAACGTGTCGCGCAGCGTCATCGACAACAGCCATTTCGCCGCGCTGAAGGTCAAGGACGTGGTGGCGGACATGTTCCGCGCCCGCTACCGCGGCAAGCGGCCCAACGTGGACACCAAGGACCCGGACCTGCTGATCAACGTGCACATCCGCAACAACACGGCCACCGTGGCCATCGACTGCTCGGGCAGCGCCGCTGCACCGCCGCGGCTACCGGCTGCAGGCGGTGGAGGCGCCCATGCAGGAGACCCTGGCCGCGGCCATCCTCGACCTCGCGGGTGGGACGGCAAGCAGCCCCTGTACGATCCCATGTGCGGCTCGGGCACCCTGCTGTCGGAGGCCTGGCTGAAGGCGGGTCACCTGCCGGCCAACGTGCTGCGCCGCAAGTTCGGCTTCATGATGCTGCCCGACTTCAACCGCAACGTCTGGGTGAAGGTGAAGTTCACCGAGGACAACCGGGTGCAGCCGGTGCGGGGCGGCCTGGTCAAGGGCAGCGACATCGATCCGAGAGGCCGTGAACATGACCCGCGAGAACAACGCGCGCCTGCCCGGCGGCGACGAACTGCGGGTGCGCACCAGCGATTTCCGCGACCTGCCCGAGCTGTCGCCGGGCGTGATCGTCTGCAATCCGCCCTACGGCGTGCGCCTGGAGCAGGGCACCGACATGGCGGCGTTCATGAGGCGACTTCGGCGACTTCCTCAAGCAGAAGTGCGCCGGCAGCCGCGCCTGGATCTACCTGGGCGACCGCGAACTGATCAAGCACGTGGGTCTGAAGACCCAGCGGAAGATCCCCCTGATGAACGGCGGGCTGGACGGGCGGCTGGTGCTGTACGAGCTGCACTAGGCCGATCGCCGTCCGCTGCGAGGGAACCAACCACGAGGAGGGCCGACATGGCCGTCGAGAACGTCGTCATCGTCATCAACAACAACGGCATGGGCGTCGCCGAGAAGACCCTGTCGCGCAAGCTGGCCCGCACCTACCTGGGGGTCCTGGAGCCGCCGACATGCTGCCCCGCGCCATCTGCCTCTACGCCGAGGGCGTGAAGCTGGCGGTCAAGGGCTCGAGCGGTGGTCGAGGAGTTCGAGGGCCTGATGGCCAAGGGCGTGGAGCTGCTGGTCTGCACCACCTGCCTGAACCACTACGGGCTGATGAACGACCTGCAGGTGGGCACGGCGATCGGGATGAAGGAGATCGTCGAGGCCCAGTGGGGGGCGGCGAAGGTGATCACGCTGTAGGCGCGCGGCGGGGGCGGTGATGCCCGGTGGCGGGAACGGCGGGCGGGGCCATCCGTGGCCCCGCCCGCCTCGACGTCCGGGCCGCTCCGCCCTCCGTGGCTCCGCGACCCTCCCGACGTCCCGACACCGGACACCACCGCCCCCGCCGGGCACCTTCAGCGTGAACGACCAGCGCCCCGCGGTTCGGAATGTCGACGGATGTGGGGAAGTCCGAGATGATCGGCGAAATCGGGGCAGATGCCGGGGAGACCCTTCACGGTCTCCCGGCATCCTCCACGAACTCCCCATCGACCATCACGGACGTCTCCCCCCTACCACCGTGATCGTCGGCCGCGTGAACAGGTAATCGATGTGCACGTTCGAAGCCGACCGCCCGCTGGGCATGCCCTCGTTGCTGCCGAAGGCGATGTGCGCGGTGCGGAAGGCCTTCTCGGCCTCCAGCATGCGGTCGGTCAGGCGCGCGCCCGGATTCAGGCCGATGCCCAGCTCGGCGATGCTGCGGGCGCCGGGGTCGGTGTCCAGCAGGCGGGTGACCTCGGCCAGGGTGGGCCCGTGGGCGCAGGCCACGTCGGCGACGCGGCCGGCCTCCAGGGTGAAGCGCACGGGCGAGGGCACCGTGCCGTAGCTGCCGAAGCAGCCGTCGACCACCAGCACGCCGTTCGCGCCGCTCTCCACGGGGCAGCAGTAGACCTCGCCGCAGGGCAGGTTCACGCCGCAGCCGGGCACCGCGTGCAGGTCCGAGACCAGGCGGCGGCCCCGCAGGTCCAGCGCCAGGTCGGTACCGGCCGGCGCGGTGATGCGCACGGTGGCCGCGTCGGTGAAGGCCGCCACCACGCGCCCGGCCCGGGCGCGCATGGCGCCGTAGTCCACGGCCAGGGGGCCGGCGGTCATCATGTCGGCGTCGATGCCCGGGCTGTGGCCGTAGCGGATGACCGTGCTCTCCTCCAGCAGGCGCAGCCACTCCAGGCGGAAGGGCACCTCGCGCACGTCGCCGACGATGGCGTTGATGACCACGGTGCGGTCCTCGGTCAGCGCGGCCAGTTCCGGGGGCAGGGCCCGCAGGGGGCGGCCCTCGGCGGGCAGCAGGTGCACCAGGGTGTCGCAGCCCACGGCGCGGGCGGCGGCGGCGAAGGCCTCGCCGCAGACGCGGGTCTCGGGGTCGGTGAGAACGAGGACGGCGTCGTCGGCGACCAGGTCCAGCACGTGGACCATGGCGCCCCTGGCGGCGTCGATCATGACGGGGGTGGGCTGCACGAACTTCCTCCCGGTTTCCGGTCGCGGGCGAGCGCTTCGACCATGCCCCATCGCCCGACGCCTGTCACCCGACGATTTCGCTAACGCCGCCGTGGCCGCGGCCGATAACCCGGGAGGAACCGTCAACAGGGCGGCGCCGTCGGCCACGGCGTGCGCACGCCCCGGACCAGCGAGGGAGGACCACCGTGAAGTGTCCCGCCTGTGGCCATGAGATGACCCGGACCAGCGTCCGCGACATCGCCGTCGACACCTGCAAGGGCGGCTGCGGCGGTGTCTGGTTCGACTGGCTGGAACTGAAGAAGGTCGACGAGCAGCACGAGTCCGTCGGCGAGGATCTGCTGCACGTCGAACGCGACCCGAACGTGCAGGTGGACTACGAGCGCAAGCGCGACTGTCCGCACTGCGACGGCATCGTCATGATGCGCCACTTCGCCAGCGTGAACCGCGAGATCGAGGTGGACGAGTGCGCCAAGTGCGGCGGCTACTTCCTCGACTACGGCGAGCTGAATCGCCTGCGCGACCAGTACGCCACCGAGGACGAGCGCGAGCAGGCGGCCGACAGCCTCTTCGCCGAGCTGTTCGACGCCGGCCTCGAGGATCTGCACGAGCAGAGCGAGGTCACGGCCGAGCGCGCCCACGGCCTGGCCCGCATGTTCCGCTTCGTGCTGCCCAGCTACTGGCTGCCCGGCAAGCAGAAGTGGGGCGCCTACTAGGGCTTACCACCCCGCCGACGGCATCTTCGCCTCCCCGGGCCGCTCCGCGGTCCGGGGAGGTTGCGGTATACCATACCTGAGACTAACGTGATTCCCACGCCGAACAAAGTGGCGCCCGCCGGGCGCCGAGCATCTGGGATGACGGCCGGAGGGGACCGGTCGCGCGACCGCGGACGTGGGGGCACATTGTTTCACGACGGAATTCACGGGCCCAGGGGCGACGACCGGGATCAGCCTTCGACCGAAGGCGACGACTCCGGCGCGACCGGCCCCGGACCCGGCAACGCCACCGGCCGCACCGGCCACTTCACCCTCGAGGAACTGACGGCCCTGGATCGCCCCTCGCGCTTCGACCTGGTGCGCCCCTGTGACATCCGGGGCATCCTGCACAGCCACAGCCGCTACGGCGACGGCGCCCACACCCTCGAATCCATGTTGCACACGGCGCGTGAGATCGGCCTGGAGTACCTGGGCGTCAGCGACCACTTCCGCACCGAGGCCCACCGGGACGGCCTGGACGTGGACGGCATGCGGGCCCAGCGGGTCGAGATCGACGCGCTGCGCCGCGACCTGGGCGACGGCTTCGAACTGCTGCAGGGGGTGGAGCTGGACGCCAACGCCGACGGCACCCTGCCCGTGGACGACGACGTCCTGGCCCTGTTCGACTACGTCATCGTCTCCTTCCCCGAGAACGGCGGCTACGAGAAAACGGGGCTCACCGAGCGCGTGGTGCGCGTGGCGAACCACCAGCGGGTCACCATCCTGGGCAAGCCGGTGGGGGACTTCATGCTGCGCAGCGCCAACGGGATGCTGGACATGGAGGCGGTCATCGCCGCGGCGGCGGCCGGGCGCACGGCGGTGGAGATCAACGCCAACCCCCAGAGTCCCGAGCTGGACTGGTCCTGGTGCCGCCGCGCCCAGACCGTGGGCGTGGCCATGGCCATCAGCCCGGACGCCCACCGCGCCGCGCGCCTGGTGGACTACCGCCACGGGGCCCAGCTGGCCCAGGCCGCGGGCATCTGCTGCGCCAGCATCCTCAACACCTTGACCGCGCCGCAGCTGCGCCGCTACCTGGCCACCGGCACCATGCCCTAGGCCCGAGCGCGGGCCCGGCGGCGCGTCACACCAGCGTTTCGATCAATCCGAACTTGGCGAGCATGGCCGCGAGGGTGGCCTTGTTGATGGGCTTGCTCAGGAAGTCGTCCATGCCCGCGGCGAAGCAGGCGCGGCGGTCGCCGCTGAGCGCGTTGGCGGTCATGGCCACCACCGGCACGTCGCACTTGCCGCCGGACAGCTCGCGGATGCGGCGGGTGGCTTCGTAGCCGTCCATCTCCGGCATCTGGCAATCCATGCAGACCAGGTCGAAGTCCTCGCGCTGGAGCAGGTCCAGGGCCTCGGCGCCGTTGGCGGCCACCTCCACCCGGCAGCCCAGCATCTTGAGCATGCCCACGGCCACCTTCTGGTTGAAGGGGTTGTCCTCGGCCAGGAGGATGCGCGGGCTGTCGGCGGGCGCGCCGGGGTCCGGGTCGTCGTCGGCCGCGACCAGGGCGGCGGGGAAGTCCGCGGTGGCGACGGCCGGCACCGGGGCCGGGGTGGAAGCGGGGGCGGCCAGGGGTTCGCGGCCCTGCAGGACGGCCGCCAGGTGGGCGGGGCGCACGGGCTTGGTCAACTCGCCGTCGGCGCGGTCGGCCAGGTCCACCAGGTGGTCGGGCCGGCCGGCCAGGTTGGTCATCAGCACATAGCGGGGCCCGTCGTCGCCCGACCGCGCCGTGCCGTGGTCCAGCAGTGCGACCAGCTCGCGCTCGGGCAGGTTCTGGTCCAGCAGCACCGTCGACCAGCGGCCGCAGCCCCGCGACGGGCTGCCGGCCAGCATGGCCAGGGCGTCGGCGGCGCCCAGCACCATGGTGCCCCAGTGGCCCAGCTGCCGCACCTGCTCGACGAGCACCTCGCCGCTCAGTTCGTGGCCGGTGACGATGAGCACGTTGCACGCCTCGTCGTCGGGCACGGCGGACGGGGTGGCCACGGCGCCCTGCACGGGGATGGTGAAACCGAAGGTGGAGCCGCGGCCGGGATCGCTTTCGGCGGTGATCTCGCCGCCCATCAGGTCCACCAGCCGCTGGCAGATGGCCAGGCCCAGGCCCGTGCCGCCGAACCGCCGGGTGGTGCCGGCCTCGGCCTGGGTGAACTTGTCGAAGATGCGCCGCATCTGGGCCGGCGGGATGCCGATGCCCGTGTCGGTCACGGCGCAGCGCAGCATCACGTCGCCGTCGTGCTCGCCCACCGGCTCCACGTTCAGGTAGATGTGGCCGGCATTGGTGAACTTGGCGGCGTTGTTCAGCAGGTTGGTCAGCACCTGGCGCAGGCGCGTGCCGTCCACCCGGCCGCGCTCGGGCACGCCGGGCGCCTGGCGGCAGACCACTTCCAGGCCGCGCGACTGGGCCGAGAAGGCGATCAGCGAGACCACCTCCTCCACCAGGGCGCGCAGGTCCGTGTCCTGCGGGTCCAGCTCGAAGCGGCCGGCCTCGATCTTGGACAGGTCCAGGATGTCGTTGATCACCGCCAGCAGGGCGCCGCCCGACTGGCGGATCATGTCCAGGTACTGGCGCTGGCGCGGCGTCGGGTCCATCTCCGACAGCAGGTCGGCGATGCCGATGACGCAGTTCATGGGCGTGCGGATCTCGTGGCTCATGTTGGCCAGGAACTCGCTCTTGGCCCGGCTGCTGGCCTGGGCCTGGACCATGGTCTCCTTCAGGGAGCGTTCGGTCTCCAGCTTGTCCCACACGGTGATGAACAGGTCGCCCACGTTGCGCAGCATGGTGATCTCGTCCCGTTGCCAGGGGCGCGGCTGGGACGCATCCACCGCCAGGAAGCCGAAGGCGTGCCCGCGGTGGGTGATGGGCACCGCCAGGAAAGCCCCCTCGGCGCGCAGGCCCCAGGCCGTGCGGAAGGTCGCGGCGTCGTCGGGCAGGTCGGCCAGGGACTCGGCCACCACCGGGGTGTTCATGGCGAACCAGCGGGACGTCCAGATGAGGGCGGCGCCGTCCAGGGCCGCCGGCGGATGGCACACCGGCGCCTTGGCCGGGTCGATCCACGAGTACAGCCGCTGCGCCGGCCGCCCGTCGCGGCCGAAGCGCACCACGGCGCAGCGGGCGGCCTCGCAGAAGGCGCCCAGCTCGGCCAGCACCCGCGACATGCACTCGTCCAGGTCCTCGTCGGTGCACTGGACGAAGGTCTTGAGCACCGCGCCGGCGGCCCGCTCCATGCGCAGGCGGTGGGCCAGGGCGCGCTCGGCCTTCAGGCGGTCGGTCACGTCGATGGACACGCCCAGCACCTGCTGCCCGCCGGGCAGGTCCGGCGCCAGGGGTTTCTTGATGGACTGCAGGCACACGCTCTGGCCGTCGACGCGGGTGATCTCCTCGGGATAGGTCCACTCCTCGCCGCGGCGCATGGCCTCGCGGTCCTCGTCCATCCAGGCGGCCACCTGGTCGGGGCATTCGTAGACGTCGGCCAGCAGGTGGCCCTCCACCTGGTCCACGCGCAGGCCGTAGTAGCGGGCCACGGCCCGGTTGACCAGGGTGAAGCGCCCCTCCAGGTCGCGGGCGAACACGAAGTGGGGGATGGCGTCCACCACCGCGCGCAGGAACCGCTTCTCGGCGCTCATGCCGCGCGCGTGGTAGGCGTTCAGGAAGTCGATGCCCAGGCCGCCGGCCGGCAGCAGCCAGGCGAACCAGGTCAGCAGCACGGCGATCTGGTAGCCGTTGTCGTAGACCGAGGTCACGTCCCAGGCCAGGGCCGACTGGCCCGCCGCCAGGGGGATGAGTCCGGCCACCAGGCCGCGGCCGAGGAAGCCGGTGGAGCCCGACACCGCCCGCGGCATCAGCAGCACCGCGGCGGCCAGGGCCAGCGCCAGGTTCAGGTTGCCCAGGCCCGGGGGCAGCGCCGCCTTGCTGCCGGTCAGGGACACCATGGCCAGCCAGGTGCCCGCCACCACGGGCACGCCGCCGCCCAGCAGCAGGATCAGCGAGGTCCGCCGCCCCAGGCGCCCGCTGGCCCGGGTCACCGCGGCGCCCCCGGCCAGCACCAGCCCCGCCCCCAGCCGGCCCAACAGGGCCACGCTCAGGATGGAGCTCTGCAGCACGGTGAAGCTGGTGTCCGGACCCAGGCGCGGCACCACCTGCACGGCGTCGGCCAGGCCGGCCAGGGCCAGGGTGGCCGCCAGCAGGGGGACGGTGCGGTTGGCGGTGACCCGCACCGTGAAGAAGGTCACCACCACGGTGAAGACGAGGATGGAGAGGGCGTTGATGTCGAAGCTGACCATGACGCCGCCCATGGGCACGGCGGCGAAGTGGGCGCCTGCGCCGTGGGCCGCCGCCGCGCCGAAGGCCATGCCCAGGCGGCTGAGCACCAGGGGCATGGCGGTGACGGCGGCAACGATCAGGAGCAGGACGAGCGACAGGCGTCCGGTGTCCGGTCTCGGTTGCACAACGACCTCACGGCTGGGCCCGCTGCGGGCGCACTCCAGGCGTTCCTCTCTCACCGGACAGGGATCGGCACGACGCGCCGCTACTTGACAACCAATTGCCATTTATGCGGGTTGGTGCGGTCCTGATTCCGTCCCCGCGGGACGACATCCGGCCCCGCTCAGGCCAACGGCCGGAGACGGCCGGGACCTTTTCCGGACGCGGCGGTATGATGGGACCGGGGCCGCGCCCGGGTCGGGAGTCCGGACGCGGCCGCCGACGGCCGCCGGCCCCGTTCTTGCCCTGACCGGGCGCCCGGACCGGCCGCCAGCGCGCGGGCCGGCGTCGAGGCAGCGGCCCGGATCCGAACACACTGGACGGGGGACCCGGGGGCCGGACTGCCGGCGCGGCCATGGGCCGACACGGAACCGGACCGGAGCGCTCCCGGGGGTGCGGCGCAGCCGCCCCCCGGGAACGCCGAAGCGTGTCCCCGTCCGCCGCCCCGGGGGAATTCCATGATCCATCGCCATCGGCACGTCGGGCCCGCGCTGGTCCTGGCCCTGCTCCTGCCCTTCGCCGCGGCGTCCGCCCGCGTCGTTCCCGCCGGCGCCGACAGCAGCGCCGCCGCCCTGGCCGACACCGCCGCCGTCGACACGGCCCTGGCCTGGAGCGACACCTCCCAGGCCTGGCCCGACAGCGTGCCCACCCTGCCGGGCATCGACTGGAGCCTGGTGACCGGCGCCCAGACCGACAGCCTCCTGCTGGCGGGCAAGGGCGTGGTGCTGGCCTTCGAGGACACCTTCGCCTTCGACCCGGGCAGCGTGGACACGATGCTGGTGGCGGCGCAGCGGGTGACCATCGGCGAGGTGATCGAGGCCATCGGCCGCCGCATGGAACAGGAATCCCGGCGGATGCGCGACGCCGAGTTCACCACCCTGACCACGGTGGTCGAGCGCGACGAGCCCGGCCGCCGGGGCGACGACTACACCGTCACCGAGACCGCCGAGCGCCACCACGTGAGCGACGACGCCGGCGAGCAGTCCGCCCGCCTGTGGGAGCGCGTGCGCAAGGTCAAGGACGGCGTGGTGGTGAAGGAGACCATCGAGGACAAGCCCAAGACCGACTGGCGGGACATGCAGCAGCAGATGCTGGACGCGCTGCCCTTCAGCCGGGGGTCGGGCAACCGCTACCGCTACACCATCACCGGCCGCGAGCTGGTGGGCAACGACCTCATCTACCGCATCGACTTCGCGCCCAAGAGCCGCTTCGAAGCCCTGCCCTCGGGCACGGTGTGGGTGGACTACAGCCACTGGGTCATCCGCCGCCTGGAGGCGCGCATGACCGACGTGGTGCCGTTTCCGCTGTTCGTGGAGGCGGTGCCGGTGTTCCGCCTGAGCCGCGAGCGTTTCGGCGAGTACTGGTTCACCACCGACGCCTACCTGGAACTGGACCTGAAGGACGTGCCCCTGGTGGGCAACCCCCGCACCATCGAGGTGCGCGTGCAGCTGCGGGACGTGGTCATCAACGGCCTGGCCCGCACCTCCGCTTCCCGCCCGCCCCGGCGCCAGCGCCTGGGCAACCTGGATCCGGACCAGTTCTGGATGAGCGAGGAGGCGTCGGACGACTCGCTGGACGCCTACTGGCAGCGCATCGCCGGGGTGTGGGACAGCGAAATGTCGCCCGAGCTGGCGCCGGTGGCCCTGAGCCCGGAACGCGTGGACTCGCTGACGGTAGTGGGCGACCGGCTGCTGGACCGGATGGAGCGGACCAACCCCTGGACCCTGACCCTGCGACCCCTGCAGGTGCCCGGCTTCAACCGGGTGCAGGGGCCGGTGCTGCGCCTGGGTGCGAACGTGCGCCGACAGCGGCCCGGTGCGTCCGCGCCTGGATCTGCGGGCGGGCTACGCCTTCGGCAACGGGCGTCCCGAGTTCGGGGCCGACCTGCGGTGGCCGCTGGTCCGCGGCCGGGTCACGCGCATGCCCGGCGACCCGCGGCCCGAGCGCGCGGTGCTGGCCCTGGAAGCTTCGGCCTGGAGGCGGGCGAACCTGTTCGCCGGCGACGGCCGCCAGGCCGCCCGCGCAGCCTCGGCCTTCTTCTGGGGCGGCGATCCCAACCACTACTTCGCATCCCGCGGCGGCGAGGCCCGGCTGCGGCTGCAGGCCGGCCGCGGCCTCGGTCTGTGGGGCCGAGCGGGCTACGCCGAGGAGCGGGCCCTGGACCAGACCACCACCTGGAACGCCCTGGGCCGCCGGCTGCGGCCCGACGGCAACCTGGCCGCCCAGCGCCTGGACGATCGCCTGGCGGGCGCGGGCCTGGACTGGCGCGGCGGCCCGGTGAGCCTGGC
Organism: Candidatus Krumholzibacteriia bacterium; assembly: GCA_963825035.1. Lineage (GTDB taxonomy): Bacteria > Krumholzibacteriota > Krumholzibacteriia > LZORAL124-64-63 > LZORAL124-64-63 > JACZKN01. The sequence continues at coordinate 291,782 of CAWGRT010000020.1, forward strand.
CGGCGCCGCCACCTGGCACCGGGCCGAGGGGCCGGACTTCGCCGGCACGGTGGAGCGCCGCGAGCTGGCGGGGTCGGCCACGGTGGACCTGCTGGACGGCTGGGGCAACCAGTGGGTGCTGAAGGGGTCGGCCCGCGCCCTGGACGGCCAGGCGCCCCTGCAGTGGCGCACCTGGCTGGGGGACTACGGCACGCTGCGGGGCTACCCCGCCGGCGAGCTGGGCGGCGACGGCGGCCGCCTGGGCGTCCCTGGACCTGCGCCTGGGCGTGGACCCGTTCCGCGCGCTGGGGGTGCCGCTGCTGAAGAGGTGGGGGCTGCAGCCCATCGGGTTCGTGGACTGGGGGCGGACCTGGACCGAGAGCGGGCCGTGGCCGGACGCCGGCCCGACCGGGCAGCGCGCCGACGTGGGCTTCGGGTTCGGGTCGCGGGTGCAGCTGCCGTTCGCCTGGAAGTATCCCTACGTGCGCTGCTACGCGGCGCGGCCGGTGGGCGAGGGGAGCGACGGGCGGGGGTGGCGGTTCGTGCTGGCGTTCGAGAAGTAGCCGGACGAAAACGCCGACTTGTGATTGCGATGTAAATATATTGTAGGTATAGTGCTCGATGGCAGGGCTCGGATCTCATCCGGATCATCTCCGCGCGCAGGGCCACGCGCCGCGAGAAGGCGCAGTACAGAATGCGGTAGTAATGCGCAGGAACTACGACTTCAGCAAGGGCGAGAAGAACCCCTACGCCAGCCGCCTGAAGAAGCAGGTGACGATCCGCCTGGACGAGGGCACGATCACCTACTTCAAGGATCTGGCCGACGAGACCGGGATTCCTTACCAGACGCTGATCAACCTGTACCTGAGGGATTGCGCGCAGAACGGGAAGCGGCTCGACATCAGCTGGAAACCCGGAAGTTGATCAACCCTAGTCCTCACCGCTCCCGACGGCCCCGCCCCACGCCACCAGCCGCGACCGGATGAACTCCACCACGGCCTCGTGCTGTTCCTTGCCGTTGCCGGTGATCGCCAGGGGCGCGCCGAACTCCATGTGGACGGTCTGCCGGCGGTCCAGGGGGCCGAAATCCTTGAGCCAGCCCGAACCGGGGCGCCAGAAATCCGTCTTGATGGCCACCGGCATGACGGGCACGCCGGCGCGCGCGGCCAGCTTGACGCCCAGGCTGTTGAAGTGGTCGGTCCGGAAGACCTGGTAGCGCGTGGCCTGGGGGAAGACGATCACCGAGGTGCCCGCCTTCAGCCGCGCGGTGCCTTCGGTCATGACCGTGACCATGTCCTCGCGTGGGTTGGTGCGGCCCACGGTGATGGGGTCGCGCGAGCGCATGATGGGCCCGAATATGGGCATGGTCGTGAGGCTGCGCTTGACGATGAAGGTGACCGGCATCGTGCGGCGCGATGAGGCCGGGGAACACCTGGGTCTCGGTGGTGCTCATGTGGTTGGAGACGAAGACGAAGGGGCCGGCATTCGCCCGCAGGTGATCGAGGCCGGTGATCTCGAACCGGGCGCCGCAACGCTCGAGGAGGCGCAGGATGTCCCACGACGCCGCCGCCCAGGCCGCGTCGTCGAGCGTCCCTTCAGGGCCCGGGACCGCGACTGCAGCATGGCCTTCGAGTGCAGCAGGTAGAACCACAGGGTGCCGCCCAGGCAAAGGCGGTCCATGAGGTCGCGTCGGGTGCCGGGCGGCGTGACGTAAGCGTCGCCGGGAAAGGGCTGGGGGATGCCTGGGCGTGGGGTCATGTCCTTGCCTCGAGAGGGTCTCGCCGGAACCGCACGTGCGCCGCGGGCCCACGCAACGGCAGTCCCGCGATGGTCCCTGGAGCTGCGGGACCGAGGGAAGTTAGCACATGAAACGGGGTTGGGCCACCGGGGAGCGGGGGCGGCGGAATTCTTGACGGCGGCTCCCGGGAGACCTATATTCCCCGTTCGCTCAAGCCCGGCAGGCTCGTGCCGATTCGGTATGGCCAAAGGTTTGCAATCCGATTAGAATAGGCTCCTCGGTAGCTCAATGGTAGAGCATGCGGCTGTTAACCGCAGGGTTGTAGGTTCGAGTCCTACCCGAGGAGCCAAAGTTCTCAAATAGGGAAACCCCGTCGGCTTCCCCGCGACCCGGTCGCACCGCCCCAAGCGTCGCCGCCCCAAAGAGGTGCGCGACCCGCGGGGGCCCGGTGACCGCAAGTCTCGGCACCCGACGGTTGACTCGGACCCCGCCACCAGGGCGCGCATCGTGGTCTGAGTCTTGAAATTCGTGCCGCCGGTCCGGCGCTGGTTGACGGCGACGACGGCGCACCACAGGGTTCCCCGACCGTCGGGGATAGGGTCCGGACGACCGCCGATGCGGGCATCCGGACCACGTAGAAGCGCGAGGGCTCTGCCGGAAGAAGCTGGCGAACCGGACCGCTTGGTTAAGCCGGCACGCCGGCATCTGGAGAGAAGACCGTGAAGAAGCTTTACATTGGCAACCTCCCGTTCACTGCGACCGACGACGAAATCAAGGAGCTGTTCGGCGCCCACGGCACCGTGCACTCGGTCGCGCTGATCAACGACCGCGAGACTGGCCGTCCCCGGGGCTTCGGCTTCATCGAGATGGACGACGACGCGGCCGTGAAGGCGCAGCAGGCGCTGGACGGCCACGAGATGGGTGGTCGTGCGCTGAAGGTGAACGAGGCCCAGGACAAGCCCCGTGGCGGTGGCGGCGGCGGCGGCGGCCGTGGCGGCTACGGTGGCGGCGGCGGCGGCCGTTGGTAGGTTAGTCAATCCGACCTGAGGTTGGGTGTGGGACCCCGCTGCTCTTGGAGTGGCGGGGTTCTTCTTTGTGGGGGTGGGGGTGTCGGCAGCCCCTATTAGAATCGTTCTAAATGACCTTCCGGGCGGAGGGCCGGTCGTTTAGGGCTTGAAGTGTGATGGATTGGGCGGCCCGGCGCCGACCCTAGTGATTCTCGTCCCGGGGAAGCTCAAGCGGGATTCCAAACTCGGCTTCGCGAAGGCGGTTGATGATCTGTTCAGCCGGATTCCGCTTCCTGGCCACGCGACCCGCTTCGACCGACCCAAGTCTCACTCAAGACTTGGATCTGTTCTAGGGAAGCGGGTCAGCCCAGCAGGTCGACGAGATCGGTCCGAGCGGTTCGGATGTCGTGCAGACGGTCGAGATGCTGGCCAACGGTCGTCAGCACCACGTCTTGAAGTGGCTGAACCGGCCGTGCATGCCCGGCTGCGTGATCAAGTTCTCGGTGCGCAGCGGGATCAATACGAACGAGATCGACTCCGCGGTGAAGAGCTTCAGCATGCGGTTCTGTCCCACCAACTAGATGGCGAAAAGGAGGTAGAATCATGAATAGCAAGACGATAACAGCATTGATCCTGGCCATCTGTCTGGGCGTGACCGCGGGGTACGCGGCGGACAGCGAGACGAGTCTGCCGAAGGTGGACGGTGTCGTGGGCATGACGCCCGTGACGAATGCCAGCTACGCGGCGGTATGGATCCCGGTCGCCGAGGGTCAGGCACTCTCGGGCGTGATGTGGTACAATAATGACGGGCAGGCAGTGTTCCCGCGGGTCCTTGCGACCAGCGGGACGGCCGATGAGCCTGCCAGCGCGGCGGACTGCGCGGTCGTCGGTGAGGCGGTCGCGGGTGTGTCCTCGGGCTGGAGCACGGTGGTGCTTTCGGAGCCGATCCGGAGCGACCGTGGCGGGTTCTATCTGCTGTTCCAGTTCCCGGAGGGGAGCGTCAAGACGGCCGCGGGAACCGGCGGCGGAGCGGGCCTCGGCTACTGCGCGAAGGGCGGTTGCGAGGGCTGGATGAGCGTGGACGGCCAGGACTGGATCCGCGTCGGGCGCAACTACGGCTTTGCCGTGGTGCCGCAGTTCGTTGCGGCCACGCCCGGGATGCTGAGCAAGTCGATGGCGCACAGCGGCGAGGATACGCCGACGGCGGAGGTGTTCGAGACGGCGATGCTGCCGGCGGCGCCGAACCCGTTCAACCCGGCGACGGACATCCGGTTCACGCTGAAGACGGAGGGCCTGGTGACCGTGGGGATCTACGATCTGCGGGGGCGGAAGGTCGCGGACCTGGCCAACGAGGTCTACGCGGCCGGCGAGCACACGGTTCGCTGGGAGGGCCGTGACCGCCGAGGGCAGCGGGTCCCGAGCGGGGTGTACTTCGTGAAGATGACCACGACGGGCCAGCTGTTCACGCAGCGGGTGATGCTGATCAAGTAGAGGTCGTAGCGATAGACGGGGCCCGGTGTCCATTGAAGGGTGCCGGGCCCCGAGAAAGCAAGACGGACATGAAGACCGTGGGTTGGCTGTTGGTGGCGTTGGTGGTCGGGATCTCAGCGGGAGCCGAGGCGCGGACGTGGCGCGTGGAGAAGGACGGCAGTGGCGACTACACGGTGATCCAGGATGCGTTGGATGCCGCGGCTTCTGGGGACACGATCCAGATAGGTCCGGGGCGGTTCGAGGACTTCCGCGAATTATCAGACGAACGGCGGGCTGCAGGCAGTCATCGCGATGATCCAGGTGCCGGTGATGACGCTGATCGGTGCGGGCGCTGACCAGACGATCATTGGGCCCGAGACGTACAATTGGGATGGAAGCGAGCCGATCCCGCGGGGGTCGATTTGCATTGCGCAGCCGACTGACGGTGCGATCAATGTCTGCCGGCATGGCGTATGAGAACGTGTGTACCGGTGATCTACGTCGAGAACGCTGGCGACGCTCCATGTAAGCGAATGTGCTCGTTCAGCGGCGGCGGCGAATATGGCGTGGATGCGTTTGTGTCCGCGACCGTTACCGATTGCGAAGTGGCAGGACGCACGTGGGGTATCGCGTCCAAGTCACCGGCAGATTCGTGCATCGTTACCAACACTGTCTTTCGACTATAGCACGAACGGGCAAGGTGTTCTATTCCAGTCAATTGGCCGCGGCGTGGTGCGCAACTGCACCTTCAACGCAACTTCGGCTGTCAACGCTATCGGCGTCGTCTTCTTTGGGTCGGGAGGTGGCGTTTACGACTCCGATTTCAGCGGGCTGGCTCAGGCCGTAAACTGTACTTCGGCACGTATACCCGGAGATACTCCGGAATACCGTCGATACCTATGGTATCTGCCTGTTTAGTGATTCGGAAGCCCTCACGTTGAGGGACAACATTCTTCAGAGCACCGGGTCCTTGTCGACCATGCGGATGTATACGCGTGGACTGGATCACGAGTTCTACAACAATCACATCTTGAGAGGATCGGGCCTGGCCGTCGAGATCATCGGCCACACCGGCCCGGACAACTACCACCTCGACATGACGGACAACTGGTGGGGCACGACCGACCCGGACAGCATCGCCGCCTGGATCCACGACGGGAACGACGTGATGTGGCCGCCGCTGGAGTGCACGGTGGATTTCCAGCCGTTCGCTACGGGGCCGGTGCCGAACGAGGACAAGAGCCTGGGCGACCTCAAGGCCCTCTACCTGGGCCGCTGAGGGGCGGGGTGGGGGTGGGGCCCGGCAAGGCCGGCCGGTCACTTAGGGTCCGAATTGACCCTCCGCGTCGCTCCCGCCTGGTGTATACTCAACCCCTAAACGACTTCACGGCCCTATCGGACGAAGGCCCCTATGCGACGGCTCCTGATCACTCTCCTGGCAGCTCATTTAGGGGTTTCCCTGGCGACCGCCGGTGTGTTGCACGTCGAGCAGGACGGATCGGGGACTACGTCCTGATCCAGGATGCGGTCAATGCGGCAGCAGACGGAGACACGATCCTGATCGGTCCGGGGCGGTACGATGACCTGCAGCCACGGGGCGCCAATCAGGTCGTATGTGTGGCGCGAGTGGGACGATAGTCGAAAGCTGACGTTCATCGGCATGAATGCGGATAGCGTGATAATTGGGCCGACAAGCTACGTGCCGTTGGGAACGGGACCACAAGGGAATCCATCAGCACAGAACAGGCGGATGTGCGAGTCGAAAATGTCACCTTTGTAAATCTGTTTGCAGTTGTGGTCGGGCGAAGGGGTACGTCGATGTAGATGGAGGCGGTTCGATACAGGCGACGTCGGAGTATATGTCGCAACGCCGATACGTGCATCGTTAGTAATTGTACATTCACGGATTTCCGATAACGCAGTTCTGCAATATATCGAGCGACATATGCGGAGGTCGTCGAGTTGCGAGTTTACCAATGCCCAGATATATTTTGGCGAAACTCCGAATGCAAACATTCGAGACTGTATCGTCACCGAAGGGGGAGTTTGCAACATATTCAAATTCTGGTGGTAGCAATAGATCGACTGTCGAGACGCAGTGCAGAGATAGCACAGCTGTATCTACATTGACAGCGTCTAACAGTTGAAATGTACGACAATACGATTGCTGGCGGCGGGACGAACATAACGGTTGGTTGGGCGAATACAGTGTGCGGAAAGGAACTCGTTTCTTGCGCCTACGGACTACTGGAACTTCGATCTTGTACAATGCAACGGTTTCCGCCCATAACAATGATATCCAAGCCGGTGTCGGTGCGACTCGCATTGTTAGCACCTTGGGCTACCCGGACGGCACGTCAGCGACGCTCGACTTCGGCAACAACTACTGGTTCGACAACAGCAACGCCGCCGCCCTAGACTCCCTGATCTACGACGGCAACGACGATCCGAACATCCACGTGATCGTGAACTACGAGCCGATCCGGACGAGCTCGGTGCCGACGGAGAAGGAGTCGCTCGGCGAGCTCAAGGCGCTGTTCCTGGGCCGCTGAGGGGCGGGGTGGGGGTGGCTCGAGGCCGGATTCCCGGTCCAGTCTGAGTTTTCTGGAGCGCCCGGAAGGGCCGACTCGGGGCGCCGCCAGGATAACCTGCTTATAGAGAAGCCGATTAGGCCCCGCCGCCCGGTCTGCGCCCACTTTCCACTTTATCGTCCCACGCGGGGAGCCAAAGTTCTCAAATAGGGAAACCCCGTCGGCTTCCCCGCGACCCGGTCGCACCGCCCCAAGCGTCGCCGCCCCAAAGAGGTGCGCGACCCGCGGGGGCCCGGTGACCGCAAGTCTCGGCACCCGACGGTTGACTCGGACCCCGCCACCAGGGCGCGCATCGTGGTCTGAGTCTTGAAATTCGTGCCGCCGGTCCGGCGCTGGTTGACGGCGACGACGGCGCACCACAGGGTTCCCCGACCGTCGGGGATAGGGTCCGGACGACCGCCGATGCGGGCATCCGGACCACGTAGAAGCGCGAGGGCTCTGCCGGAAGAAGCTGGCGAACCGGACCGCTTGGTTAAGCCGGCACGCCGGCATCTGGAGAGAAGACCGTGAAGAAGCTTTACATTGGCAACCTCCCGTTCACTGCGACCGACGACGAAATCAAGGAGCTGTTCGGCGCCCACGGCACCGTGCACTCGGTCGCGCTGATCAACGACCGCGAGACTGGCCGTCCCCGGGGCTTCGGCTTCATCGAGATGGACGACGACGCGGCCGTGAAGGCGCAGCAGGCGCTGGACGGCCACGAGATGGGTGGTCGTGCGCTGAAGGTGAACGAGGCCCAGGACAAGCCCCGTGGCGGTGGCGGCGGCGGCGGCGGCCGTGGCGGCTACGGTGGCGGCGGCGGCGGCCGTTGGTAGGTTAGTCAATCCGACCTGAGGTTGGGTGTGGGACCCCGCTGCTCTTGGAGTGGCGGGGTTCTTCTTTGTGGGGGTGGGGGTGTCGGAGCCCCTATTAGAATCGTTCTAAATGACCTTCCGGGGCGCTGGCGCGGTC
>CAWGRT010000021.1:0-13800 GCA_963825035.1 Candidatus Krumholzibacteriia bacterium
AGCTCGGCCTTCCTGCTCATGGGCATGGCGCTCGTCTACGGCTACGCCGGCGACACCGGGTTCGCGGCCATCGCCGCGGCGGTGGCCCGGGGCGGGGGCGACACGATCCTGCTGACCCTGGGCTCGGCCCTGATGCTCATGGGCTTCGGCTTCAAGGTGGCGATGGTGCCGTTCCACATGTGGACGCCCGACGTCTACGACGGGGCGCCCGCCTACGTCACCGGCTTCATGGCCACGGCGGTCAAGGCGGCGGGCTTCGCCGTGCTGGTCCGGGTGGCGCTGCTGCTGCGGCCGGAGCTGGCCCACGCCTGGTTCGCGGTGCTGACCGCCTTCGCCATCGCCACCATGAGCCTGGGCAACCTGGTGGCCATCGTCCAGAACAACATCAAGCGCATGCTGGCCTGGTCGAGCATCGCCCACGCGGGCTACCTGCTGCTGGGGGTGCTGACGCTGCTGTCGCCGGCGGCGACGGGCGGTCCGCAGCCCGAGCTGGCGCGCCACCTCGGTGAGTCGGCGGGCAGCGCCGTGCTGTTCTACCTGGTGGGGTACAGCCTCATGAACCTGGCGGCCTTCGGCGTGGTGAACATCCTCTCCAACCGCGCGGGCGAGGACGCCGACGACATCAATCGCTACGCGGGCCTGAGCCGGCGCCGGCCCGTGGCCGCGGCCACCCTGGCCGTCGCCATGTTCTCCCTGGCGGGCATCCCGCCGACGGTGGGCTTCATGGCCAAGTTCTACCTCTTCAGCGCCGTCGTGAAGGCGGGCCTGCTGCCCCTGGCCATCGTCGGCGTGGTGAACTCGCTGGTCTCGGTCTACTACTACCTGCGGGTCATCGTGGTCATGTACATGAAGGATTCCGAGGCCGACAGCTACGAGGGCGTCGAGTGGGTCTCGGTGGTCACGGCCGGCGCCCTGGCGGTGCTGGTGCTGTACCTGGGGATCCGCCCGGACGCCTTCCACGCGGCGGCGGCGGCGGTGGTGCGGCAGTTGCCCTTCTAGGCGCCCCGGACCGCGCAACGTGAAGGCCCCCCGCCACGGCGGGGGGCCTTCCTTTGTCCGGCGGCGCGCGGCGACGGGTCAGACCCGCACCGAGAGCAGGCGGGTCAACACCGCGGCGAGGGTCTCCGACTCGACCGGCTTGGTCACGTGGTCGTCCATGCCGGCGGCCAGGCAGCGCTCCCGGTCGCTGGCCATGGCGTGGGCCGTCATGGCGATGATGGGCACGTCCCGGTCCAGGGCGTCGCCCTTCAGGTCGCGGATGCGCCGCGAGGCCTCCAGCCCGTCCATGCCCGGCATCTGCACGTCCATCAGGACGGCGGCGTAGCGGTGCTCCGCCACCGCGCGCACCGCGGCATCGCCCGAGGCCACCACGTCGTGGTCGTAGCCCAGCTTGTCCAGGATCAGTCCGGCCACCCGCTGGTTGATGGGGTTGTCCTCGGCCAGCAGGAGGCGGGGGCGCTCGCCCGGCGCCGTGACGGAGGCGGCGACGGCGGCCGGGTCCGCGGCGCGGACCGGCCCGGCGGTCGGCCGTTGCAGGGCTTCCAGGAGCTTGCGGTGCTTGACCGGGGAGGCCACGGATTCCCGGTAGCCGGACTGCTCGTAGCTCTCGCGCTCGGTCCGGTCGCCGAGGGCGGACACCAGCACCAGGCGGGTCGCCGCCAGGCGCGGGTCGCGGCGGGTCCCGGCGGCGAAGGTGGCTGCCTCGTCCATGCCCCCGGCCGGGCCCACCAGGGCGGCGGCGTAGGGGGTGCCTGCGGCCGCGGCCGCGGTCAGGGCCACGAAGCCGGCCGGCGGGCCGTCCACCACCTCGCAACCGTAGCCCGCGTGTTCGAGCATGGCCGCCAGGGCGGCCCGCTCGGCGGCGTCGTGGTGGATGACCAGGATCCGTTCGGGCCGCGCGGCCGCCGGGGTGACCGGTTCGGCTCCCCGCAGGGGCATCTCGAACCAGAAGGTGGAGCCCTCGCCCTCGCGGCTCTCGCAACCGATGCGCCCGTCCATCAGCTCCACGAGCTGGCGGCTGATGGCCAGGCCCAGGCCCGTGCCCCCGTACCGCCGGGTGGTGGAGGTGTCCAGCTGGGAGAAGGAGCGGAACAGGCGGTCCCGCTTGGCGGCGGGGATGCCGATGCCCGTGTCCCGGACCTCCCAGCGCAGTTGGGGGTCGCCGTCGTCGCCGGTGACGGCCAGGCGCACCTCGATGCGGCCGCGGGCGGTGAACTTCACCGCGTTGCCGGTGAGGTTCAGCAACACCTGCCGCAGGCGGCCCGGGTCGCCGCGGACCGAGTCGGGCACGGACGCGCCCACGGTGGTGGTGAAGGCCAGGCCCTTGTCCCAGGCCTGCAGCGCCAGCATGTCGGCGACCTCCTCGACCACGTCGCGGGGCGCCATGGAGACCGTCTCCAGTTCCAGCTTGCCCGCCTCGATCTTGGAGAAGTCCAGCACGTCGTTGATGACGTTCAGCAGCGCGTTGGCGCTGGACTGGGCCATCTCGCAGAACTCGTGCTGCTCGTCGGTGAGGGGCGTGTCCAGCAGGGCGCCCGTCAGGCCGATCACGCCGTTCAGGGGCGTGCGGATCTCGTGGCTCATGTTGGCCAGGAACTCGCTCTTGGCCCGGGTGGCGGCCACGGCCTCCTCCTTGGCCTGGCGCAGCTCGGCCTCGGCCCGACGGCGCTCGGCGATCTCCTGCTCGAGGTCGGCCGTGCGCAGGGCCACGTGCCGCTGCAGTTCGCGGTTGCGGCGGCGGATGAAGCGGGTGCGCGATTCGTGGAACCCCAGCACCAGGCCGATGATGCCCAGCAGGGCGGCGGCGCGGAACCAGCCCGTCCGCCAGTAGGGCGGGGTGACCACCAGGGCCAGGCGGGCCTCGAAGGGGCTCCAGATGCCGTCGTGGTTGGTGGCGCGCGCGCGGAAGACGTAGTTGCCCGGAGGCAGGTTGGTGTAGGTGGCGTGGTGGCGATCGCCCACCTCGTGCCAGTCGTCGTCGAAGCCGTCCAGGCGGTAGGCGTAGCGCAGGGCGCCGGGCGCGGCGTAGTCCAGGGCCGAGAACTCGAGGGTCAGCACGTTGTCGGTGTGGTCCAGCACCACGCGGTCGGTCAGGTGCGCGGGCCGCGCCAGGACGGGGCGCCCGTCGATCAGCTCGCCGGGCCGCACCGAGCGGTTGGCCAGCTGCAGGTCGGTGATGGCGACCCGCGGCCGGTTGCGGCTGTTGTGGATCTCCTCGGGGCGGAACACCGTCAGGCCGTTGATGCCGCCGAAGTACATGCGGCCGCTGGGCCCGCGGCGGCAGGCCTGGGCGTTGAACTCGTTGTCCTGCAGGCCGTCGCTGATGTCGTAGTTGTCGAAGGTGCCCGTGGCCGGCGCGAAGCGGCTCAGCCCCATGTTGGTGCTGATCCACAGGCGTCCGTGGTCGTCCTCGAGGATGCCGTAGATGGTGGCGTTGGGCAGCCCGTCGCGGACGCCGAAACGCTCGAAGCCGCCGGTGGCCTCGTCGTAGCGGTTCAGCCCGTTGGTGGTGCCGATCCAGACGTCGCCCCGGGAATCCTCGGCGAAGCAGATCACCACGTTGCTGGTGGGGCTGGTGGGGTCGTCGGGATCGTGCTGCCAGGTGGTCCAGGAACCGTCGGCCGGGTCGAAACGCTGCAGCCGTTCGCCCCAGGTGCCGACCCAGATGCGGCCGTGGCTGTCGGCGAAGACCGCGCGCAGGGCGGCTTCCCGGCCCGACACGCCCGGCGGCAGGTCGGCCACGAAGCGGTCGTGGGCCCGGTCGTAATGGGCCAGACCGCGCAGGGTGGCCACCCAGACCGTGCCCTGTCGGTCCTCGCTGATGCCGAAGACGCGGGAGTTGATGAGGCCGCGGCTGGTGTCGGCGCCGACGGCGTAGTTGACGAAGCGGTCGTGCGCGCGGTCGTACCAGCCCAGGCCGCCCCGGTCCGAGCCGACCCACAGCCGCTGGTGGGAGTCCTCGAACACGGCGCAGGTGCCGTCGTTGCAGACGGAGGTGCTGTCCTCCTGGTCGTGGCGGTACACCCGCACCGTGTCCACGCCCGCGACGATGCGGTTCAGTCCGTTGTCGGTGCCCACCCACACCTCGCCCGCGTGGTCCTCGCAGATGGTCCACACCGTGGCGTTGCTCAGGCGCCCCTCGGCGGGCCGGCCCGGCCGCACGTGCAGGAAGCGCTTGGCGTTCAGGTCCAGGAGGCTGGCGCCGTTCTGGGTCGCCACCCACAGCATGCCCGCCCGGTCCACCGTCAGCCGGTTGACCCGATCCGAGCCCAGGCTCATGGGCACCTGGGGGTCGTGGTGGATGTGGCGGAAGCGGCCGGTCTCCGGGTCCAGGAGCTGGAGGCCGCCGCTCATGCCGGCGATCCACATGCGCCCCGACGGGTCGTCGGCGATCCCGCCGATGGACGAGTGTGCCAGGGAGTGGGGGTCGTCCGGATCGTGGGTGAAGTGGCGGAAGGTGTCGGCGTCGGCGTCGTAGAGGTCCAGGCCCTTGACCTCGCCCACCCACAGGCGGCCGCCCCGGTCCACGTGCAGGCGGTAGATGGTGTCGTCGCCCAGGCTGCCCGGCACGTCGTCGTCGTGGGCCCAGCGCTCCACCTGGCGGGTGCTCCGGATCGACGCGGCAAAGGCCGGCCTCGGTGCCCGCCCAGAGGCGGCCGTCGGTGCCCATGGCCAGGGCCCACACGTCGTCCGAGGCGAGGGTCGAATCATCGTCCGGGTCGTTGGTCCAGGCGACCAGGCTGGAGTCGGACGGGTCGAAGCGCAGCAGGCCGTGCTGGCTGGTGCCCAGCCAGACGTGTCCGTGGCGGTCCACCAGCACGTCCTGGACCTCGTAGGCGTCCAGACTGGCCGGCGCGTGGGGATCCCAGCGGAAGTTGGCGAAGCGCTCGGTGGCCGGGTTGAAGTAGCCGAAGCCGGCGCCCTCGGTGCCGTACCAGATGCGCCCCTCGGCGTCCTCGGCCAGGGACCAGATGCAGTTGCCGCCGATGCTGGTGGGGTCGCCCGGATCGTTCTGGAAGACCCGGATGCGGTGGCCGTCGTAGCGGTTCAGGCCGTCCTGGGTCGCCAGCCAGACGAAGCCTTCGCGATCCTGGAGCACGTCGTTGACCACGCCCTGGGACAGGCCGTCCCGTGCGGTGATGCGCTGGAAGCGGGGAGCATCCTCCAGGGCGGCGGCGGTGCCGCTGAGCCCGAGCAGCAGGAGGAGCGCGATCGGCCACGGGATACGACGAACACGTCGGGGCATGGGAGGCGTCGCTTTCTGGCAGGGCCCGACGGGCCGGTGACGCGGCCGGGGGCCGCCAACGGACGAACGGGACCGTTCCGGTCCGTCCCCCGCTATCGGCCGGGATCGCGCAACCTTGAGCTTCGCCAGGGTTTGCCGCCGCGGAACCGCCTTCCCGGTTGATTCGCGCCGGCCGATCGGCGACAGTCGCGCCGGACCTTCACCGTCGGCCGAGGGGGCGCCCGTGTTGCTGCTGGTCAATTCCACCAAGACGATGGACCTGTCCGGCCCCGTGCCGCCGCGCCTGCGGGCCAGCGAACCCGCCTTCGCCGCCGCAGCCGCCGACCTGGCGAGGCGCCTGCGCGCCCTGGGCGGCGCGCGGCGGGCCCGGGCCATGGGGGCCGGGGCCGGCGCCCTGGCCGACGCGGCCCAGGCCGCCCTGGCGCGCTGGGGCGCCGCCGACCGCACGCGGCGGCCCGCCCTGTACGCCTTCACCGGCCTGGTCTACCAGGCCCTGGCGCCGGGGGGATTCGACGCGCCCCTGCGGCGGCGCGCCCAGCAGCGCCTGGCCATCCTCTCGGGCCTGTACGGCCTGCTGCGGCCCCTGGACCTGGTGGAGGCCTACCGGCTGGAGATGGGCAGCGACCTGCCGCTCCCCGGCGCCGCCGGCCTGGCCGCCTGGTGGCGCCCGCGTCTGACCGCGGCCCTGAACGACCGCCTCCGGGACGGCGAGGCCGTGGTGACGGTGGCCGCCCAGGAGTACATGAAGGCGGTGGATGTGCCGGCCCTGCGCGGCCCGGTGCTGGCGCCGGTGTTCAAGGAGGAGCGGCCCGACGGCAGCCTCAAGACCGTCACCGTCCACGCCAAGCGGGCGCGGGGCGCCCTGCTGCGCCACGCCCTGCTGGTGGGCGCCCGCCGCCCCGCCGACCTGTTGGGCTTCGCCGAAGACGGCTGGGCGCCCGCCGCCCCGCCGCCCGCGGACGGGCCCTGGCTGTTCACGCGGCCGGCCCGCGACTGACCGGGCGCCGGCGTCGCCGCGGATGGCGGCGGCGTTCCGCGGGCCTATCATGGAAGCGGCGGCCGGGGCCGCCCGGACCGCCGCGACGGCGGCCCGCCACCGGGCGCGAGCCCTCGGGAAAGGACGAGACATGGGCGTCACCACGGTCAATCCCGCCACCGGAGCGGAGCTCCGCACCTACGATCTGATGCCGCGTCCGGCGGTCATGGCCCTGCTGGGCGAGGCCGACGCCGCCTACCGCCTCTGGCGGGAGAAGCCGGCCGCCGACCGCGCGGCCCTGCTGCCGCCCCTGGCGGGGGTGCTGCGCCGGAACACCGACCGCTGGGCCCGCCTCATGACCGCGGAGATGGGCAAGCCCCTGGCCGAGGCCCGCGCCGAGATCGAGAAGTGCGCCTGGCTGTGCGAGTTCTACGCCGAGATGGCCCCCCGCTGGCTGGCGGACGAACCGGTGCAGGCCGACGGGCTGGAGCACCTGGTGGTCTACCAGCCCCTGGGCGTGATCCTGTCCATCATGCCCTGGAACTACCCCTTCTGGCAGGCCCTGCGCTTCGGCGTGCCCACCGTGGCCGCCGGCAACGCCAGCCTGCTGAAGCACGCCGGCAACGTCACCGGCTGCGGGTTGGCCATCGAGGAGGCGTTCGCCGAGGCGGGCTTCCCCGAGGGCCTGTTCCGCACCATCGTCACCGACCACGACACGGTGGCCGAGCTGATCGGCCGGGACGAGATCCGCGGCGTCTCCCTGACCGGATCCACCGCCGTGGGCGCGCACGTGGCCGAGCTGGCCGGCCGGCACCTCAAGAAGGTGGTGCTGGAGCTGGGCGGCAGCGATCCCTTCATCGTCCTGGAGGATGCGGACCTGGAACAGGCCGCCCGGGGCGCCGTCACCGGCCGCATGCTCTGCACCGGGCAGAGCTGCATCGCATCCAAGCGCTTCATCGTGGTGCGCGAGGTGGCCGAGGCCTTCAGCGGCCGGTTCGCCGAACTCATGGCCGAGCTCCACGTGGGCGATCCCCTGGAGGAGCGCACCCAGGTGGGCGCCATCGTCAACGAGCAAGAGCTGGCCGCCCTGGAGGAGCAGCTGGCCGAGGCCGTGGACCGGGGCGCCCGGGTGCTGACCGGCGGCCGCCGTCTGTCGGGCCCCGGCTGCTTCCTGCCGCCCACGGTGGTCACCGACGTGACCCCGGACATGCGCGTGGCCCGCGAGGAGGTCTTCGGGCCCATCGCGCCCATCCTGGTGGTGGCCAACGAGGACGAGGCCGTCGCCCTGGCCAACGACTCGGACTTCGGGCTGGGGGGCAGCGTCTGGACCCGCGATCTGGCCCGCGGCCGCCGCGTGGCCCGGCGCATCGAGTCCGGGGCCGTCTTCGTCAACCACTTCACCAAGAGCGATCCGCGCATGCCCTTCGGTGGCGTGAAGAAGAGCGGGCTGGGCCGCGAGCTGGCTCGATTCGGCCTGCACGAGTTTGTCAACATCAAGGGAATAAACGTTTACGAGGCTGAAAGTTGATGCGAGGCTTGAAGGTGAATTCTTGGCGGCCGGGGCCCGGGATCGGTCTTGCGGTTTCGTCCGGCGGCTGATAGACTTGTTTCTGATCAAGAATCCCTGGCGCTGACCCCCTCGGCGCCAGAAACGAGAACGGCGCAGCCCCGAGGCCGCGCCGTTCTCCATGGGGCCCTCGCCCCGAAGCCGCCTAGCGGAAGGCCGGCAGCCCCGTGATCTCCTGGCCCACGATCAGGGCGTGGATGTCGTGGGTGCCCTCGTAGGTGGAGACCGATTCCAGGTTGGTCAGGTGCCGCCCGGGGGAGAACTCGTCGGTGATGCCGGCGGCGCCCAGGACGTCCCGCGCCGTCCGGGCGCAGTCCAGGGCCATGGCCACGTTGTTGCGCTTGGCCAGGGAGACCAGGGGCACCTCGTTGACGCCGGCGTCCTTCAGGCGTCCCAGCTGCAGCACCAGGCCCTGGGCCTTGGTGATCTCCGTCAGCATGGTCACCAGCTTCTGCTGCACCAGCTGGAACGAGGCCAGGGGCTTGCCGAACTGCTCCCGCTGCCCGGCGTAGCGCAGGGCGGTCTCGTAGCAGTCGGCGGCCGCGCCCACGGCACCCCAGGCGATGCCGTAGCGCGCCTCGTTCAGGCAGGACAGGGGGGCCTTCAGGCCTTTCGCCAGCGGCAGGCGGTTGCTCTCGGGCACCCGCACCTGGTCCAGGACCAGCTCGCCGGTGTCGCTGGCCCGCAGGCTCCACTTGCCGTGGATGGGATGGGCGCTGAAGCCCGGCATGCCCTTTTCCACCAGGAAGCCCCTGACGCCCTCGGGGGCGCGGGCCCAGACCACGGCCACGTCGGCCGCGGTGGCGTTGGTGATCCAGAGCTTGCTGCCGGTGAGGAGCCAGTCGCCGCCGTCCCTGGTGGCGGTGGTCTTCATGCTGCCGGGGTCCGAACCGTGGTCGGGCTCGGTCAGCCCGAAGCACCCCACCTTGCGGCCGGCGGCCAGCTCGGGCAGCCAGCGTTCCTTCTGCTCGTCGGTGCCGTAGGCGGCGATGGGCCACATCACCAGGCTGCCCTGCACCGAGGCGAAGCTGCGCAGCCCGCTGTCGCCCCGCTCCAGCTCCTCGCAGATGATGCCGTACACCGTGTAGGACAGGCCCAGGCAGCCGGGGCCCTTGACGGCCGGGCCCAGCAGGCCCAGCGCGCCCAGCTCCGGGATCACTTCGGCGGGGAAGGTGCCGGCGCGCAGGTGGTCCCGCAGCAACGGCAGGAAGCGCTCCGTGACGAAGCGCCGGGCCACCGCCCGCACGCTGCGCTCCTCGTCGTCCAGGAGCCCGTCGAAGCGGTAGAAATCGACGCCGCGTCCCTCGGCCATCAGATGGACTCGACCGACTGGACCTCGGGGATCCGGGACTTGAGGCGGGCCTCGATGCCGTTCTTGAGGGTCATCATGCTCATGGGGCAGTTGCCGCAGGCACCCTTCATGCGGATGACCACGACACCCTCGTTGAAGTCGATGAATTCGAGGTCGCCGCCGTCGGCCTGCAGGGCGGGGCGGATCTCCTCGAGGACGGCCTGGATGCGGTCGATCATGGGGGTTCCTTTCACGGTTCGAGACCACCCGGACACAGGCACAAGCTACCTTCCGGGTTGGCGTTGTCAACCTCCGGGGGCGCGCCGGCGGCGGCAGGATCGCCGTTGTCCCGGGCGGCGGGGGCTGGTAGGATGCCGCGGTCCGCACGCCGCACCCGACCGCACCCGTGAACGGAGTCCCCGCCCATGGCCGCCGCCCCGGAACCGCACCCCGCCGACGCCGTGTCCGCCACCCTGGCCGCCGCCCGCGACCTCGCCCTCCAGGCGGGCGCCGGCGTGCTGGCGCGCCTGGGCCACGCCGGCGTGGTGGAGGCCAAGGGAGGCACCGAATTCGTCACCGAGGCCGACCGCGAGGCCGAGGGACTGATCCTGGCCGGGCTGGCCGCCCGTTTCCCCGGCGACCGGGTGCTGGCCGAGGAGTCGGGGGAGAGCGGCGGCGGCGAACGCATCTGGTACGTGGACCCCCTGGACGGCACCACCAACTTCGCCCACGGCTATCCCTTCTTCAGCGTGAGCATCGCCTGCGCCGACGGCGACGGCCTGCTGGCGGGCGCCGTGTTCGCGCCCTACCTGGACGAGCTCTACCTGGCCGGCCGCGGGCGGGGCGCGACCCTGGAGCGCCCGGAGCGGGGCACGCGGATCGTCCTGGGACCGCGGCTGGACGTGACCCTGGACCGGGCCCTGCTGGCCACGGGCTTCCCCTACGTGCGGGACGAACTGGTGGACCTCAACACCGGACTGGTGCGGGATTTCCTGAAGGCGCCCTGCCACGGGGTGCGGCGGGCCGGCAGCGCGGCCATCGACCTCTGCCATACGGCGGCCGGCAAGCTGGACGGCTACTGGGAGTTCCGCCTGCGGCCCTGGGACACGGCCGCCGGCACCCTGGTGGCCCGGGAGGCGGGCTGCCGGGTGACCGACGCGGCGGGGGCGGAGCGGGCCGTGCCGACGGCCGGCATCGTGGCGGCGCCGGCGGGCCTGCACGCGGCCATGCTGGCGGTCATCGCGGGGGCGGGAGGCGGCCATGAGTGACGCCGGCCGGCCGATGGTGGCGGACCCCTGCCCCGACCGGGGGCGGAAGGACGGACAACCATGAACCTGCGCCGCACCGCCCTGGGGCTGGCCCTGCTCGTGCCGGCGACCGCCTGGGCCGCCGCGGCCGCCGACGGCGGCGCCGCGGGCGGCCACGGCTGGCTCTCGGTGCTGCCGCCGGTGCTGGCCATCGCCTTGGCCCTGATCACCCGGCAGGTGGTGGTGGCCCTCACCCTGGGCGTGTGGGTGGGGGCGACGGTCATCGCGGGCAACCCCTTCACCGCCTTCCTGCGCCTGGGGGACACCTACCTGACCACGGCCCTGGCCGACCGGTCCCACGCCTCCATCATCCTCTTCTCCACCATCCTGGGCGGGATGGTGGGCGTGATGTCCCGCAGCGGGGCCACCGAAGGCGTGGTGCACTGGTTGGCCCGGCGCACCGGCGGCCGCCGCGGCGGCATGACCGCCACCGCCGTCATGGGCACGGTGGTCTTCTTCGACGACTACGCCAACACCCTGCTGGTGGGCTCGACCATGCGGCCGCTGACCGACCGCCTGCGCATCTCGCGGGAGAAGCTCTCGTGGCTGGTGGACAGCACCGCCGCGCCGGTGACGGCGGTGGCGGTGATCTCCACCTGGGTGGGCTTCGAAGTGGGGCTGATCCAGGACGCCATGGCCCGGCTGGGCGGCGACCAGGCGGCCTACTCGTTCTTCCTGCGCAGCATCCCCTACAGCTTCTACCCGCTGCTGACGGTGGCCTTCGTCTACATGGTGGCCATCTCGGGCCGCGACTTCGGGCCCATGCTGCGGGCGGAGGAGCGGGCCGTCCAGCAGGGCCAGGTGCTGCGGCCGGGAGCGCGGCCGGCCAGCGACGTGGACGAGATCGAGCAGCAGCGGCGGCCGGACCTGCCCCCGGCCCACCCCCTGCTGGCGGGGCTGCCGGTGCTGGCGGTGATCGCGACCACGGCCCTGGGCATCTACTTCGGCGGGCGGCAGGCGGCCCAGGCCGCGGGCCTGGCCGCACCCACCCTGCGGGAGATCCTCAACAACGCCGACAGCTTCGCGGTGCTGACCTGGGCCGCGCTGACCGGTGCGGTGACGGCCATCGTCCTGGCGGTGGGCAGCCGGCGCCTGACCCTGGTGGACGCCCTGGACGGCTGGGTGCAGGGAGCCCGGTCCATGGTGATCGCGGTGACCATCCTGATCCTGGCCTGGGCCATGAGCGCGGTCTGCGACGCCCTGGGCACGGCGCCCTTCCTGGTGGAGGCCAGCAAGCAGGTGCTCTCGGCGCGGCTGCTGCCGGCGGTGGTGTTCGTGCTGGCGGCGGCGGTCAGCTTCTCCACCGGCACCAGCTGGGGGACCATGGCCATCCTCATGCCCCTGGTCTTCCCCCTGGGCGCCGAGCTGCCCGTCCACGCGGGCCTGGCCGCGCCCCTGGCCCACGGCATCCACCTGGCGTCGGTGCGGGCGGTGCTCGCCGGGTCCGTGTTCGGCGACCACTGCTCGCCCATCAGCGACACCACCATCATGTCGAGCCTGGCCTCGGGGGCCGACCACGTGGACCACGTGCGCACCCAGCTGCCCTATGCCCTGACGGTGGCGGCGGTGGCCCTGGTGCTGGGCTACCTGCCCGCCGGCTGGGGATTGTCGCCGTGGCTGGGCCTGGCCCTGGGCCTGGTCGCCCTGCTGCTGATCGTGTGGCGGCTGGGCCGTCGCGCCGAGGGCAAGCCCTTCGCGGTGCTGCCATGAGCGGCGCCGTGGTGCTGGTCACCGACTTCGGGCTGAACGACCCCTGGGTCGCCGAGCTCAAGGGCGCCCTGCTGTCGGTGTGGGCCCGCTGGCCGGGCGACGTGCCGCGGCCGCGCATCGTCGACGGTGGCCACGGGGTGCCCCGGGGCGATGCGGCGGCGGGCGCCTGGTTCCTGCGGCGTCTGTTGCCGGACTTCCCGCCGGGCACGGTGTTCGTGGCGGTGGTGGATCCGGGGGTGGGGACGGGGCGCGCGGCGGTGGGCTGCCGCGCGTTCGGCCGCCTGTTCGCGGGACCGGCCGGCCCCCTGCTGTCGTGGCTGCGGCAGGCGGACGACCTGGAGGTGGCCGTCCTGGACCGCGAGCCCTACCGGGGCGCGCCCGACGGGTCCGGGGTCTCGACCACCTTCCACGGCCGCGACGTGTTCGCCCCGGCGGGGGCGCATCTGGCCATGGGCGTGCCTCTGGCGCAGGTGGGCACGCCGGCCGCGCCGGACGTCCTGGGCCCGGCGCCCGGGGCGGCGGGCCGCTGGACCATCCGCTGGATCGACCGCTTCGGCAACGCCGTCAGCGATCTGCCCCGGGACGGCGCCGTGGGCCGCCGCCTGGACGCGGGCGCGGCGGTGCGCGTGGGCGGGGCGCTGGTCCACGGGCCGGCGGTCACCTACGCGGTGGCCCCGCCGGGGGTGCCCTTCTGGTACTGGGGCAGCGGCGGCACCCTGGAGATCGCCGTGCGCGACGGCGACGCGGCGGCCATGCTGGGCCTCGTGCCGGGGCTGGATCTCGTGGTGCCCGAGCCGTAGATTGAACCGATGACGCGACACCCCGCAACGCGAGGAAGGACGATGGCGAGGACCCTCCCGACCCCGGCCCCCGGCCGACGGCCCCTGGCCGCGGCGGCCTGCCTGGTGCTGGCCGCGCTGGCTTTGGGCGGCTGCTCCGGCAACAAGATCGTCTTCGTCTACCCGGACGAGGCGCCCGACTTCCGCTATCAGGACGCGGAGCCGCCCACCCTCTACGTGGACGGCGTGACCGACATGCGCCCCCCCGAGCAGCGGGAGGGCCAGGGGCACTTCTTCAAGATCACCTACCCCAAGGACGATGCCTGGGAGGTGCCCGCCACCCAGGTCTATGCCGAGGCCCTGGCCCAGGACCTGGAGCAGACCAACCTCTTCGCCCTGGTGCCCCTGCAGGGGCAGGCCGAGTACGTGCTCTCGGCCGACCTGCTCTCCTTCGGCTGCCGGCTGGAGCGTTCACCCGCCGCGTTCCTGGTCACCGGCGCCGTGGGCGGCGCCCTGGGCATGGCCCTGGGGGACAACGGGTCGCATCGCGCGAAGCTGGCCTCCGCCCTGGCGGTGGTCGGCATGCTGGCCCTGCCGGTGCCCACCACCAACCGGGCCGAGGCCGAGGTGCGCCTGACCCTGAAGGACGCGCAGGGGAACCTGGTGTGGCAGGCCTCCTGCCTGGGCGAGTACGAGAAGAAGAAGGCCATCACGCCCACGTCGCGGCAGGACCAGCAACTGGTGAACGAGTACCTCACCCGCGCGGTCAAGCGGGCCGACGCCTGCCTCATGGGGCAGCTGCGGCAGTTCCTGGAGGAGCGGGCGGCCGGCCGGTAGCGGCGGCCCGCGGGATCGCGGCGACGGCGCCCCGGGACGGAGGATCGTCCCGGGGCGCCGTGCCGTCGGTGCGCGCTAGAGGAGGTCG
>CAWGRT010000022.1:0-274433 GCA_963825035.1 Candidatus Krumholzibacteriia bacterium
TGGGCGACGACGCCCCGCCCGGTCCCAAGTACTTCGTCGTCAACGCCGACGAGATGGAGCCAGGCACCTTCAAGGACCGCCTGCTGCTGGAGGGCGACCCGCACCAGGTGCATCGAAGGCGCGATCCTCGGCGGCCTACGCCGTCGGCGCCGACGTCGCGCTACATGTTCCTGCGCTGGGCGTACCGCGAGGCCGAGCGGCGCGCTGCGCCGGGCCATCGCCGAGGCTGAGGACGCGGGCGCTGCTGGGCCGCGACATCCTGGGCTCCGGCTACGACCTCGAGATGCACGTCCACGTCAGCGCGGGCCGCTACATGTGCGGCGAGGAGACGGCACTGCTGAACGCCCTCGAGGGCAGGCGCGCCACGCCCCGCGCCAAGCCGCCGTTCCCCAGGTCAGCGGCCTGTGGGGCCGGCCGACGGTCGTGCAACAACGTCGAGACGCTGTGCAACGTGCCGCACATCGTCAACCACGGCGCCGAGTGGTTCCGCGACCTGAGCCTGACCGACGACGGCGGGCACCAAGCTCTACGGCGTGAGCGGCCGGGTGCAGCGCCCGGGCCTGTGGGAGCTGCCCATGGGCACGCCCCTGGGCGAGATCCTGGAGCACGCCGGCGGCATGCGGGACGGGCTACGCGTTCCGCGGCCTGCTGCCCGGCGGCGCCTCCACCGACTTCCTGACCGACCGACCACCTGGACGTGCCGATGGACTTCGACCACGTGGCAGAAGGCCGGCAGCCGCCTGGGCACGGGCACGATGATCGTCCTGGACGACCGCACCTGTCCGGTGGGCATGGTCCTGAACCTGGAGCGCTTCTTCGCCCGGGAGTCGTGCGGCTGGTGCACGCCCTGCCGCGAGGGACTGCCGTGGGTCGGCGCAGCGTGCTGGGCGCCCTCGAGCAGGGCGAAGGCCGGGACGAGGACCTCGACCTGCTGGCCGAGCAGTGCCGGCTGCTCGGGCCCGGCCACACCTTCTGCGCGCTGGCGCCGGGCGCGGTCGAGCCGCTGCAGAGCGCCCTGAAGTACTTCCGCGACGACTTCGACCGCCACATGCGCGAGCAGGCGCTGCCCCTGGAGGTCGCGCGTCATGAGCGACGATCTGGATCGACGGCGACGACCTACGAGCGTGGACGGCGACAAGAACCTGCTGCAGGTCTGCCTCGAGCAGGGGCTCGACCTGCCCTACTTCTGCTGGCATCCGGCCCTGGGTTCGGTCGGGCGCCTGCCGCCAGTGCGCGGTCGAAGCAGTTCAAGGACGAGGACGACGACCAGGGCAAGATCGTCATGGCCTGCATGACGCCGGCCCAGGACGGCACGCGCATCTCCATCGACGACCCGGAGGCGCGCGGCGTTCCGCAGGCGGTGTCATCGAGTGGCTGATGGCTCAACCATCCCCACGACTGCCCGGTGTGCGACGAGGGCGGCGAGTGCCACCTGCAGGACATGACGGTGATGACCGGCCACGACTACCGCGCGTCACCGCTTCCCCAAGCGCACCTACCGCAACCAGGACCTCGGGCCCGTTCATCAACCACGAGATGAACCGCTGCATCCAGTGCTACCGCTGCGTGCGCTTCTACCGCGACCACGCCGGCGGCGACGACCTGCGAGGACTTCGGCGTCCACGACCACGTCTACTTCGGCCGCCAGCGAGGACGGCGCGCTGGAGAGCCCCTTCGCCGGCAACCTGGTGGAGGTCTGCCCCACCGGCGTTTTCACCGACAAGACCCTGCAAGCGCCACTACACCCGCAAGTGGGACCTGCAGACCGCGCCCTCGGTGTGCCAGCACTGCGGCCTGGGCTGCAACACCATGCCCGGCGAGCGCTACGGCACCCTGCGGCGCGTCCGCAACCGCTACCACGGCGAGGTCAACGGCTACTTCCTGTGCGACCGCGGCCGCTTCGGCTACGAGTTCGTCAACGACGAGCGCCGGCTGCGGCGGCCGCTGCGGCCCCTCGGCGACGACGGCGCAGGCCGTCTCCCTGGACCGGCGACGAGGCCCTCGCGGCTGGGCGCGGACCTGCTGCGCCCCGGTCGGCCGGCTGGTGGCGATCGGCTCGCCGCGGGCCTCGCTGGAGGCCAACTTCGCCCTGCGGCAGCTGGCCGGGCCGGACGCCTTCTTCGCCGGCGTGCCCGCGGCCGAGGCCCGGGCCGTGGCCGCGGTGGCGACCGCCCTCGCCGACGGCGGCCTGCCCGCGGCCTCCCTGCGCGCCTGCGAACGCTGCGACGCCGTGCTCGTGCTGGGCGAGGACCCCGGTGCTGCGGCGCCCCTGCTGGAACTGGCCCTGCGCCAGGCCGCCCGCCGGCAGCCGGCACGCGACGCCGCCGCGGTGGGCGTGCCCGCCTGGAACGACGCGGCCGTGCGCGAGATCGTCCAGGAGCGGCGCGGCCCGCTGCACCTGGTCACCCCCGCGGCCACGGCCCTGGACCCGGACGCGCGCACGACCCGCCGCGCCCTGCCCGCCGAAGCGGTGCGCCTGGGTTTCGCCGTGGCGGCGGCCCTCGATCCGGAGAGCCCGGCCGTGGGCGACCAGGACCAGGAGGAGCGGCGCTGGGCGGACGCCGTGGCCGCCGACCTGAAACAGGCCGAGCGGCCGCTGGTCGTGGCGGGCGCCACCGGGGGTGCGGAGGCGATCGCCGCAGCGGTCGCGGTGGTACGGGCCCTGGCCCGGGCCCGGGGCGACGACGCCGCGCGGCTGCACCTGACCGTACCCGAGTGCGATTCGTTGGGCCTGGCGCTGCTGGGTCCGGCCGGCGCCCTGGAGGACGCGGTCACCGCCGCCGAGGCCGCCACCGACCCGGTGGTGGTGATCCTGGAGAACGACCTGACCTGGCGCGCCCCCGCCGCGGTCCTGCGCCGGCTGCGCGAGGCGGCGGGCGCCCTGGTGGTGATCGACCACACGGCCCACGCCACCGGCGCGGCCGCCGACCTGCTGCTGCCGGCGGCCACCTTCGCCGAGGCATCGGGAACCCTGGTCAGCAGCGAGGGGCGCGCCCAGCGCTTCGTCCAGGTGTTCGAGCCCGCAGGCCCGGCGGTCGCCTCCTGGCGCTGGCTCCGCGACCTGTCCCGGGCCGCCGGGCGCAACGGT
Organism: Candidatus Krumholzibacteriia bacterium; assembly: GCA_963825035.1. Lineage (GTDB taxonomy): Bacteria > Krumholzibacteriota > Krumholzibacteriia > LZORAL124-64-63 > LZORAL124-64-63 > JACZKN01. Next base: position 3,089 of record CAWGRT010000022.1, read on the forward strand.
GTGCCCGCCGCCGGCTGGGACGGGCTGGAGGACGTCGTCATCGACCTGGCCGCCGCGGTACCGGCCCTGCAGCGGCTGCCGGAGCTGCGGCGCGATCCGGATCGCCTCGCGGGCGGCGCCCCCCTGCCCCGCCAGACCCACCGGGCCAGTGGCCGCACCGCCATCCACGCCGCCGAGCGTCGCCACGAACCGCAGCCGCCGGCCGATCCCGACGCGCCCTACTCGTTCACCATGGAGGGCTACCGGGGCACGCCGCCGGGATCGGAGGTGTCCGAGTTCTGGTCGCCGGGCTGGAACTCGATCCAGGCCTTGAACCGCTTCCAGGAAGAGATCGCCGGGCCGCTGCGCGGCGGGGAGAGGGGACTGCCGCTGTTCGTCGGCGGCGCCCCGACGGGAAAGGATTCCGCCCCGCCGCCGGCCCGGCACGACCCCGACGGCGGCCTGGTGCCCGTGCCGCTGCCCACCGTGTTCGGAGGCGACGAGCTGAGCCGCCTGGCCCCGGGCGTGGCCGCACTGGCGCCCGAACCGGCGCTGGAGCTGCACCCGGACACCGCCGCCGCGCTGGACCTGTCCGCCGGTGACGTCGCCCGCGTCGCGCTGGAAGGTCGGGAGCTGGACCTGCCGGTGCGCCTGCGGCCCGACCTGGTGCCGGGCGCGGCCGGCCTGCCCGTCGGCCACCGCGGCCTGCCCCGCGTGCCGGCGGCCGGGACATGCGAGGTGAGGCGGCCATGACCCCCGGCGCCACCCTGTCCACCCTCCTGCAGACGGTCGTCGTGGCCGGCGGCGCGCTGACCATGGCCGCGGGCCTCATCTGGTGGGAGCGGCGCCTGCTGGGCTTCTGGCAGGAGCGCCGCGGGCCCAACCGCGTGGGCCCCTTCGGCCTGCTGCAGGTGCTGGCCGACACCATCAAGATCCTGGCCAAGGAGGACTGGGTTCCGCCCTTCGCCGACCGCGGCGTCTTCATCCTGGCGCCGGCGGTGGTGATGCTGGCCGGCCTGATGATCCTCGCCGTGATCCCCGTCGCCCCGGACCTGGGCGTGGCCGACCTGAACGTGGGCCTGCTGTTCTTCCTGGCCATGAGCAGCCTGGGCGCCTACAGCGTGATCCTGGCCGGCTGGGCCTCGGCCAGCAAGTACTCGCTGCTGGGCGGCCTGCGCTCGGCGGCGCAGCTGCTCAGCTACGAGGTCTTCATGGGCCTGAGCCTGCTGGGCGTGGTGGCCATGACCGGCTCGTTCAATCTGCGCGCCATCGTCGAGGCCCAGCAGGGCATGTGGAACATCGTGCCCCAGTTCGCCGGGTTCGTCGATCTTCCTGATCGCCGGCCTGGCCGAGACCCATCGCCTGCCCTTCGACCTGCCCGAGGCCGAGGCCGAGCTGGTGGCCGGGTACCACGCCGAGTACTCGGGCATGAAGTTCGGCATGTTCTTCGTGGGCGAGTACCTGGGCATCGTCGTCATCTCCGGCGCTGATCACCGCGCTGTTCTGCGGCGGCTGGCTGGGTCCCTGGCTGCCGCCGGCGGTGTGGTTCGTGCTGAAGACCATGGTCTTCTGCAGCTTCTTCGTGCTGATGCGGGCGGCGCAGCCGCGCCCCCGCTTCGACCAGCTGATGGCCTTCGGCTGGAAGATCCTGCTGCCGGTCGCCCTGCTGAACCTGCTGGCGACCGTGGCGATCGTCCTGGCCACGGCCCCTGGTCCCTAGAGAAAGGACACCGGCGTGCTGAGCGTCGTCACCACCACCTGGCAGGTCTTCAAGCGGCTGTTCCGGCCGTCGCAGACCTGCCAGTACCCCGAGCAAAAAGCGCCGCTGCCGGCGCGCTGGCGCGGGCCGCATCGTGCTGACGCGCGACCCCTCGGGCCACGAGCGCTGCGTGGCCTGCCACCTGTGCGCCGTGGTCTGCCCGGTGGACTGCATCGCCCTGCAGGCGGCCGAGGACGAGCACGGCCGCCGCCATCCCGAGTTCTTCCGCATCAACTTCAGCCGCTGCATCTTCTGCGGCCTCTGCGAGGACGCGTGCCCGACCTACGCCATCCAGCTCATCCCCGACTACGAGCTGGCCGAGTACGACCGCGGCGAGCTGGTGTGGGAGAAGGAGGACCTGACCATCGACGGCCCGGGCAAGTACCCGGACTACGACTTCTACGAGCTGGCCGGCGTCGACTTCGGCGTCAAGGGCAAGGGCGAGGGGCGCAACGAGCGGCCGCCCGTCGACCCCCACGACCTGCTGCCGTGACCGGCCGGCCGCACGGGAAAGGAACAGCCTTGTGATGATCGCCTTCTGGATCGCCGCCGTCGTGACCGTCGCCGCCACCGTGCTGGCGCTGACGCGCACCCACCCGGTGCACGCGCTGCTGAACCTCGTCGTCTCGTTCTTCGGCGTGGCGGTGATCCTCTACCTGCTGGGCGCGCCCCTGGTGGCGGCCCTGGAGGTCATCATCTACGCCGGGGCCATCGTGGTGCTGTACCTGTTCGTGGTGATGCTGCTGGACCTGGCCCGGGACGACGGCCGCGGCGAGAAGGCCCTGCTTGTGCCGCGGGCCTGGCTGGGCCCGGCCGTCCTGTCGGCGGTGCTGCTGGGCGAGCTGCTGGTGCTGTCGTGGCGATCCGCCGGGCCCGCCGCCCCCGGGGGCGCCGCCGCGGCCAACGCGCCGGCGGCGGTGGGGCTACGCGCTGCTGGGGCCTTACGTCCTGGCGGTGGAGCTGGCGGCCATGCTGCTGCTGGCGGGCCTGGTGGCGGCCGGCCACCTGGGCCGCCGCGCGCCCGGGAGGTGCATCGTGATCGCCGCCGCCGTCCCCTGGAGCCACGTCTTCGCCCTGGCCGCGGTGCTGTTCTGCCTGGGCCTGGGCGGGGTGCTGGTGCGCCGCAACCTGCTGTTCACCCTCATCGGCATCGAGGTGATGCTCAACGCCGGCGGCCTGGCCTTCGTCGCCGCCGGCGCGCGCCACGGCCAGGCCGACGGCCAGGTGATGTTCCTGCTGATCCTTACCGTGGCCGCCGCCGAGGTGGCCGTGGGCCTGGCCCTGCTGCTGCGCCTGCACCGCGCACCGGCGCACCCTCGACCCCGACGCCGCCGTCGAGCTGGGAGGCTGACCCGTGACCCTCGCCCTGACCCTGCTGCCGCTGCTGCCCCTGCTCGGGTTCCTGACCCTGGCCTTCGCCGGCGGCCGCCTGCCCCGGCGCGCGACGGCGGCCGTCGGCTGCGGCAGCGTGGGCCTGGCCGCGCGCGCTGGCCGTCTGGTCTGGGCCTGGGCCACGGCGGCCCGGTCACCGCGCCGCTGTGGACCTGGTTCTCCCTGGGCGGCGATACGCCCGTGCGCGTGGCCTTCCACCTGGACGCCCTCTCCCTGGTGATGATCCTCGTGGTCACGGGGGTCGGCTTCCTGATCCACGTCTACTCGGCCGCCTACATGCGCGACGACCCGCCCACGCCCGCTTCTTCGCCTACATGAACCTCTTCGTGGCCGCCATGCTGGTGCTGGTGCTGGCCGACGACCTGGTGGTGCTGCTGCTGGGCTGGGAGGGCGTCGGGCTGTGCAGCTACCTGCTGATCGGCTTCTGGCACGACGATCCGGCCAACGGCCACGCGGCGCGCAAGGCCTTCCTGGTCACGCGCGTGGGCGACACGGCGCTGCTGATCGGCCTGTTCCTGCTGCAGACCCGCCTGGGCACCCTGCACATCCCCGACGTGCTGGCCAGGGCGGGCGGCGCCTGGCACGCGGGCGACCCGGTGGCCGTCGCCGCGGCCGCACTGCTGCTGGGCGGCGCGGTCGGCAAGTCGGCCCAGCTGCCCCTGCAGGCGTGGCTGCCCGACGCCATGGCCGGGCCGACGCCCGTCTCGGCGCTGATCCACGCGGCCACGATGGTCACCGCCGGCGTCTACCTGATCGCGCGCCTGCATCCGCTGTTCCTGCTGGCGCCGCCGGTGATGGCGGCCACCGCCTGGATCGGCGCGGTCACCCTGCTGCTGGCCGGCGGCAGCGCCCTGGTGCAGCGGGACATCAAGCGGGTGCTGGCCTACTCGACCATCAGCCAGCTGGGCTACATGTTCCTGGCCCTGGGCGTCGGCGCCTGGTCGGCGGCCATCTTCCACCTGATGACCCATGCCTTCTTCAAGGCCCTGCTGTTCCTGGCCTCGGGCGTGGTGATCCACGCCCTGCACGACGAGCACGACCTGCACGCCATGGGCGGTCTGCGCCGGCGGCTGCCCTGGGCCTACGCCGCCTTCCTGGCCGGCGGCGCCGCCCTGGCCGGCGTGCCGCTGATCACGGCCGGCTTCTATTCGAAGGACCTGATCCTGCACGAGGCCTTCGTCGCCGCCGACGGCTTCCCCTGGCTGTGGCTGGCGGGGCTGGCGGGCGTGGCGCTGACCGCGGCCTACATCCTGCGGCTGATCCTGCTGGCCTTCCACGGCCGGCAGCGCCGATGCCGAGGCCGTGCCCCAGCGCGATCCGGCCCTGCGCCTGCCGCTGGGGGTGCTGTCGGTGCTGGCGCTGATCGGCGGCTTCGTCGTGGCTGCCGGGACCCCTGGGAGGATGGCATCCCTTCGCGAACCTGCTGGAGCCGGTGCTCGGGGCGCTGCCCGGCGGCGAGACCGGTGCGGGGCTGGACGTGGGCTCTGATGGTGACGGCGGCCGCCGCCGTCCTCGTGGGCGGCGGCGCTGGCCTGGCTCCTGTGGCGCTCGCGCCGGGTCGAAGGCCCGGCCGCGACGCCCGCGGCCCGCGGCCTGGCTGGCCTGATGGCCGGCGACTGGGGCTTCGACGCCCTCTACGACGCGCTGGTGGTCCGGCCCTGGGGCGCGCTGGCGCGGCGCTGGCTGGCCGATCCCGTCGATGCCCCCTTCCGGATCCTCGCCGGCATCGTGGACGGCCTGCAGGTGGTGGCCCGCCGCAACCAGAACGGGCGCCTGCGCTGGTACGCCGCCGTGGCGGCGGCCGGCGCGGTCCTGGCCCTGGCGGAGGTGATGCTGCGATGACGCTGTTGGCTCTCGTCCTGCTGCCGCTCGCTCGGCGGCCTCGCGGCCTGGCTGGCCGACCGCGCCTCGTCCCGGGCGCCGCGGCTGGTCACCCTGGCGACCCTGGTCGATCATGGGTGCGGCTGCCCTCGTCCCCCTGCGGCACGTGCACGAAGGCGGCCGCTGGCTGGCCGAGTTCCGCCTGCCCTGGCTGCCGGAACTGGGCAGCACGCTGCACCTGGCTGTCGACGGCCTGAGCCTGCCCCTTGTGCTGCTGACGGTCGTGCTGGGGCTGGTGGCCCTCGGCGTCGTCCTGGGACCTTGCCATGCGGCCGGGCTTCTTCCACCTGAACCTGCTGTGGGTACTGGCCGGGGTGACGGGCGTGTTCCTGGCCGTCGACCTGCTGGTGCTGGCATTCTTCTGGGAGCTGATGCTGATCCCCATGGCGCTGCTGATCGCCGTCTGGGGCCACGCCAACCGTCGCCGCGCCGCGGTGAAGTTCGTGCTGTTCACCCAGGCGTCGGGCCTGCTGCTGCTGGCGGGCATCGCGGCGCTGGCCGTCGCCCACCTCCACGCCACCGGCGAGCTGACGTTCTCCTATCCGGTGCTCCTGGCCGGCGCGGCCGGGCGCTCCGGCCGCCCTGCTGCCCATGCTGGCGCTTCTTCCTGGCCTTCGCCGTCAAGCTGCCGGCCGTGCCCGTGCACACCTGGCTGCCCGACGGCCCACACCGAGGCGCCCACCGCCGGCAGCGTCGTGCTGGCCGGGCTGCTGCTGAAGACCGGCGCCTACGGCCTGCTGCGCTTCGTCGGTGCCCCTGTTTCCGGCCGCCTCGTGCGGTTCGCGCCGGTGGCCATGGGCCTGGGCGCGGCCGGCGTGCTGTGGGGCGCGCTGCTGGCCTACGGCCAGCGCGACCTGAAGCGCCTGGTGGCCTACACCAGCGTCAGCCACATGGGCTTCGTGCTGCTGGGCGTGTACGCCTTCGACGCCGCGGCCTGGCGCGGCGTGCTGATGGTGATGATCGCCCACGGCCTGAGCACCGGCGGCCTGTTCGCGGTGGTGGGCCTGGTGCAGGCCCGCACCGGCACCCGCGACCTGCGCGAGCTGGGCGGCCTGTGGCCCGCGCTGCCGCGCCTGGGCGCGCCTGACCATGGTGCTGGCCATGGCCTCGCTGGGCCTGCCGGGCCTGGCCAACTTCGTGGGCGAGTTCCAGGTGCTGCTGGGTGCGTACCGGGCCGCGCCGCTGGCGGCGATCCTGGCCGCCCTGGGCCTGGTGGCGGCCACCGCCTACTCCCTGCGCCTGGTGCAGCGGACCTTCCACGGGCCGGCGCCGCGCACCTGGCACCTGACCGACCTGGGCGCGCGCGAACTGGCCATCCTGGGCGCCTGCGTGCTGGGCCTGGTCTGGCTGGGCCTGTTCCCCCAGCCGGTGCTGCACCTGGCCGGTCCCGCCCTGGACCTGCTGCGCGGGACGCCGGCCGCGGCCATGGCCGGAGGTGCGCCATGATCCGCGATCCTGCTGCCCCAGCTGATCCTGGCGGCGACCGCCCTGGTCGCCCTGTCGGCCGTGGCCGTGAAGCGCCGCCTCGCCGTGACCGTGACGATCACCTCGGTCGGCCTGGCGCTGGCGGCCGCGGCCGCCGTCGGTCCGGCGGCCGCCGCCGCGCCCGGCGTCGCGGGCCCGCTGCTGGCCGTCGACGGCCTGGCCCTGTTCGTGACCGCCCTGGCCTGCCTGCTGGGCCTGGCCGTGGGGCTGCTGGCCCACGCCCAGCTGGCCCGCGACCGCGAGCCGCGGCGACGAGTTCCACGTGCTGCTGGTGCTGGCGGTGCTGGGCGCGTCGGTGCTGGCGGCGGCGGCCCACTTCGCGTCGCTGCTGCTGGGGCTCGAGCTGCTGGGCGTCGCCCTGTACGGCCTGATCGCCTACCCGGCGTCGCGCCCGGGCCCGGTCGAGGCCGGGACCAAGTACCTGGTGCTGGCCGGCGTGGCCTCGGCGGTGCTGGTCTTCGGGATGGCCTGCGTCTACGGCGCCACCGGCAGCCTGCGCCTGGCCGACGCGGCCGCCGGCGGCTCGCCCCTGGCCGAGGCCGGGCTGGTGCTGATGCTGCTGGGGCTGTTCTTCAAGCTGGCCCTGGTGCCGCTGCACATGTGGACGCCCGACGTGTACGTGGGCGCCCCGGCGCCGGTCACCGCCCTGGTGGCCACGGTGTCCAAGGGCTCGGTGCTGGTCGTGCTGTGGCGGGTGATGGCGCTGCGCCGGCCGACGTGCCGGCCGCCGCCGACATCCTGGCCGCCGCGGGCGTCGCCTCCATGCTGCTGGGCAACCTGCTGGCCCTGCGCCAGACCAACGTCAAGCGCCTGGTGGCCTACTCCTCCATCGCCCACCTGGGCTACCTGACCGCTGGCGGTCGCCGCCGGCGGCAGCGGCGGGCCTGCGAGCGGTGGTGTTCTACCTGACCGCCTACGCGGCGACGGTGGCCGCGGCCTTCGGCGCCATGGGCGCGCTGGCGGCCCGCGGACGAGGAGCGCGTGGACCTGGACGACTACCGCGGCCTGCTGTGGCGGCGGCCGGGACCCGCCGTCGTCATGGCCGTGGCCATGCTCTCCCTGGCGGGCATGCCCCTGACCGCCGGCTTCCTGGCCAAGGCCCAGGTGCTGGCCGCGGGCGCGGGCGCGGCGCACTGGGTGCTGGTGGGCGCCCTGGTGGTCGGGCAGCGCCATGGGCATCTACTACTACCTGCGGGTGGTGCTGGCCCTGGTGGAGCAGCCCGGGGACGGGGCACGGGCCCGGCCGGCGGACGACGGCGCGACCATGGCGCCGGCGCTCCCGGCTGGTGCTGGCGGTGCTCACCGCGGTGGTGGTGCTGCTGGGCGTGGCGCCGCTGGTGCTGCAGCCGGTGCTGCGAGCGGTGGTGGCGCTCGGAGCGTCATGATACGCTCCGGGGAATCGCGCGGCCGCCGCCATCCGCAAGTCGGGGCCGCGGCCATGATCCCCGTGCTGGCCATCGTCCTGGGCCTCGGCATCGGCTGGCTCGACCTGCACACCACCGAGGTCACCGTGCCCATCGTGGGGCTGCTGGCCGCCGGCCTGTTCTGCGGCACGCTGCAGCCCCGTGGCGCTTGGCGCTGGGCCCTGCTGCTGGCGGTGGGCGTGCCGGCCATGCAGGCGGTCGCGCTCTGGCTGGACCTGGACACCGCCGAACCGGTCCGCCTGGACGCGCGCCCCGTGTTGGTGGTCGCGGCCTTCGCGCTGATCGGGTGCTATGTGGGCGCGGGGCTGCGCGGCGTGGTGGGCGCGCGCGACCCGGATTAGATTGCGCGGCTGAGCCTTCGACATCCCGCACCGCCCGCGAAGGACGCACCATGGCGAAGAAGCCCTCCCCCGACCACACTGACCCGTCCCGCCTGATCGACGAACGCATCGCCGACCTGGACGACTGGCGCGGCGAGCTGCTGGCGCAGCTGCGCGCCCTCATCCTCGCGGCTCTGCCCGGCGTGGTCGAGGAGTGGAAGTGGCGCGTGCCCGTGTGGTCGCACGGCGGCATCCTCTGCACCGGCGAGACCTACAAGGACAAGGTGAAGCTGACCTTCGCGCACGGCGCGGCGCTCGACGACCCGGCGGGCCTGTTCAACAGCAGCCTCGACGGCAACACCCGGCGTGCGATAGATTTCCGCCAGGGCGACCTGGTGGACGCCAAGGCCCTGCAGGCGCTCGTGCGCGCCGCGGCCAAGCGGAACGCCGGCCGCGGCTGACCACCGACGAACCGACTGGCCACCGCACGCGCCCATCGGCTATCATCACCCCTCGCCCAGGTGCCCCGTCCCGCCGCCGAAGGGATTCCCCGTGCTCCGCTCGCTCCGCTCCGACAGGCCGCACTGGCTCCTGCTCGTCCTGATCCTCGCACTGGGCAGCTGCGGCCACGACCGCTCCCCCAACGGCAACGGCACCCCCGTCATCATCCTGGCCGTCGACACCTTGCGCGGCGATCACCTGCACTGCGCGGGGATGGATTGGATCAAGACGCCCAACATCGACGCCCTGGCCAAGGACTCGGTCTACTTCAAGGAATGCCAGTCCACCGCCCCCTGGACCGGTCCGTCGTTCGCCTCCATCTTCACCGGCCTGCTGCCCTACCACCACGGCTTCCTGGGCTACGTCCACGGCCGCCTGGGCGACGACAAGACCACCATGGCCGAGATCCTGCGCGACGCCGGCTACGCCACCGACGCCTGCGTCACCATCACCTACCTGACCGACTTCTACGGCATGGGCCAGGGCTTCACCGCCTCCCGCAAGTACGACGACGACGCCACGCGGCGAATCCGGTCGCAAGGTGGCGGCCTACGGCAAGCAGTTCCTGCAGCGGCGCAGCGCCGACTCGCGGCCGTGGTTCCTGTTCCTGCACTGGTTCGACGCCCACGCCCCCTACACGCCGCCCGCCCCCTACGACGGCATGTACTACCGGGGCGATCCGCGGGCGCCCGGCGAGCCCCTCGTGGACTTCCTGCGCTCGGACCAGAACACGCTGGTGCTGCAGCGGGACAAGATCTACGACTGGCTCGAGGGCGTCACCGACGTCAACTACCCCATCAAGCAGTACGCGGCGGGGGTCAGCTACACCGACGAGCAGATCGGGCACGTCATCGCCGACCTCAAGGCCCGGGGCCTGTACGACGAGGCCTGCATCATCCTCGTGTCGGACCACGGCGAGCACCTGGGCGAGCACGGCCTCTTCTTCACCCACCTGTTCCCCTACCGCGAGGCGCTGCACGTGCCCTTGATGATCAAGTGGCCGGGCGGCCGGTTCGCGGGGCGGGAGATCACGGACCGGGTCTCCACCCTGGACATCCTGCCCACCCTGCTGGACATCCTGCAGCTGCCCGAGCGCGACGGCCTGGACGGCCGCAGCCTGCTGCCCCTGGTGCGCGGCGAGGGCCCCGGCAAGCCGCGCCCGCTGCTGGCCGAACAGGGCTCGGACCCCGACTTCTTCGTCAAGGCCATCGTGGACGGCGACTGGAAGCTGATGCTCCACCGCATCGCCGGGCAGGATCACCCGGTGCTCTACAACCTCCGCACCGACCTGGACGAGCGCCAGGACGTCCACGCCCAGCATCCGGACGTGGTCAAGCGCCTGACCGCCGAGATCTGGAAGATCTGCGACCCCGCGCAGCCCCTGACCAAGCAGCCGGCCCTGTTGCCCGAAGGCCTGTCCGACGCGGATCGGGAGCGGCTGAAGTCGCTGGGGTACGTCCACTGACGTCGCGCTCGGCCCGCCTGGGCTCGCCCGACGTGGGCGACAGCAGCTCGTCACCGTGCCAGCAGTCGAAGGCCGTGTCCGGCGAATCGTCGGGAACGAACACCCATCCGCCCAGCGTGGGTAGCGGGCTGCGGTCGAGAGCAGGATCCGGGTGCGCGCGGACGGAACGGTCGTCGGCGTGATTCATGAGTCCTCCCGGCGGCCGGCCGCTTGCATGCAGAGCGGAGCGGTGCGGCCCGACATGGCGTCGCCGCGTCCGCCGCGGACGCAAGACGGCGCCGGTCCCTGTCGGACACCGGGAGAAGCGTGGTGTTCAGGTGAGTTCGACTCGACCTGCGCGGATCTCCGGTTCTACCGGCCCGGATCGACCGGCGGGCGGTGTCCAATTATTACAAGTCCTTTAATCACAACATGTTGTGACAATAGACCTATATTCATTGGCCACGCGCCGATGGTGGAGTGTCCGCTCATGATCGAGGCTCCTGGAAGGTGATGCATTCCCATATGGTTCGCGATGCCCTTGCGGGCGCGTCGACTGCACCGCTCCCCTTGACCGAAGTCAACGCCGCCCCCACCGGACCGCCGCCGTGAATGGCCTTCCAGCCCTGGGCGTTCGAAAAAGGGCCTTTGCGCTCCGTAAACGGTCCAAATTCCGGGTCGACGCCGCGCCCATCAGCCTCCATCTTGTAGTGCCAGCGTTTCGTATCAAACCGCCGCAGCCCACACCAAGGAGCCTGCCGCCGATGAATCCGTCATCCTGGCGCCTGAAGACGACCGGGCCGCTGCTCGGTCTGCTGACGGTCTGCGCCCTGGCTGCCCAGGCCGCGCCGCCACCCGCGGCCGCCGACGCGCCGGCCGCCACCCTGGACCTGCCCACCCTCCTGCAGCTGGTGGCCGGCCAGTCCCACGCCGCCGACGCGGCCGCCGCCGACCTGCGGGCCGCCGTGGCCGGCATCGACCGCAGCAGGTCCCACTGGTGGCCGTCGGTGGACCTGTCCGGCCAGTACACCATCCGGGACAACACCCCCGAGGTGGCGGCCGGCGACTTCCGCTTCTCCACCTCGCAGAAGAACAACGCCCAGTACGCCCTGCAGGCCCGCGAGCTGCTCTACGACGGCGGCCGGCGCAGCTTGGCCGTGGAGGCCGCCACCCGGCAGGCGGAAGCCGTGCGCCTGGGCGGCGCCGCCGCGGTGCAGCAGGCCCAGACCGACGCCGTGGACGCCTATCTGGCGGTCCTCGAGCTGGAGGGCAGCCGCCGCGTGCTGGAGCGCCGCAGCGCCGCCCTGGACGCGCACCTGAAGGTGGCCCGCGATCTCCTCGACCAGGGTCTGGTGGCCCGCAACGATCTGCTGGAGACCGAGGTTAGCCAGCGCCGGGTCGGCGACCAGATCCAGGCCCTGGACGACCGCCTGGCGGTGGCCAAGCAGGATCTGAACCGGCGTCTGGGCAACGACCCGGCCGCGCCCCTGGCGGTGCCCGACTCCCTGCCGCCGGCGCCGGACCTGGGCACCGACCGCGCCGCCCTGCGGCAGTCCGCCGGCGACGCCAACGCCCGCCTGCAGGCGGCCGAGGCCCGCCACGCGGCGGGGCTCAGCGCCCTCGCCCTGGCCCGCAAGGCCTGGTTCCCCTCGTTCTTCGTGGGCGCCGAGCACACCTACCTGGAGAACCGGTACCTGGTCCACGAGAACGTGAACGCGGTGATGGCCGGGGTCACCTGGAACGTCTTCGACGGGGGCAGCCGCCAGGCCGACGTGCGCCAGGCCGAGGCCCGCACCGCCGCCTCGGACCGCGACCGCCTGGAGACCGAGCGCGCCGTGGCCGTGGCCCTGGACGACGCCTGGCGGCGCTGGGAGCAGGCCCGCCGCGAGCTGGCCACCGCCCGCACCGACGTGGCGGCCTCCCGCGAGAACCTGCGCATCGTCGAGGACCAGTACCGCGAGGGCCTGGCCCGCTCCAGCGACGTGCTGGACGCCGAGACCCTGCTCGCCGGCAGCCGCTACGACGTGGTGCGGCGCCACTACGACATCTACCGGGCCCAGACCGCGCTGCTGATGGCGGCGCGGGCGGGACCTGATCGCGTTCTACGGCGGCGCCGCCGGCGCCCGCAGGGAGGACTGAGCGGATGAAGCACAAGAAGTGGATCGGCCTGGCGGTCATCGTGGTCGGCGCCATCGTCCTGGTGATCGCGGGCTGGCTGCACCTGCGCCACGGGCGCATCTTCCCCAGCACCGACAACGCCTACGTGGGCGGCGACATCTATCCCGTGGCCGCCGCAGTGTCGCGGGCAGGCTCATCGAGGTGAGCTTCGCCGACAACAACCCGGTGGAGAAGGGCCAGGTCCTCGCGCGCATCGATCCCAGCGACTACGACGTGGCCGTGGCGCGCGCCGCCGCCGAGGTGGCCAAGACCCAGGCCGCCCTGGCCATGGACGAGGCCCAGATCGCCGGCGCCCAGGCCCAGCTCACCGCCGCCCGCAGCCAGGCCGGCCAGGCCCAGGCCGACCAGCGACCGCTACGCCGCCCTCGAGGAGCGCGGCTCGACCCCGGTGCGCCAGTCCCAGGTCGCCGCCACCGCCGCCGAGGTGGCCGACGCCCAGGTCAACGCGGCGCGCAAGACCCTGGCCGCCGCCCAGGCCAAGCTGGAGATGGACCGCAAGGCCGTGGCCAAGGCCCAGGCCGAGCACGACAACGCCGTGCTCAAGCGCGAGCTACTGCACCATCACCGCGCCGGCCGCGGGCATCGTGGCCGACAAGTCGGCCGAGGTGGGCCAGGTGGTGGGCGCCGGGCCAGCCCCTGTGCCGGGTCGTCCCCCTGTCCGACGACGCACATCTGGGTGGACGCCAACTTCAAGGAGACCCAGCTCCACCGCATCAAGCCGGGCCAGCCCGTGACCCTGACCGTGGACGCGGTGGCCGACCACGAGTTCCAGGGCACCGTGGGCACGCTGAGCGCCGGCACCGGCGCGGCCTTCGCCCTGCTGCCGCCGGAGAACGCCAGCGGCAACTGGGTGAAGATCGTGCAGCGCCTGCCCGTGCGCATCGACCTGGCCCCCGGCGATCCGCTGATCCGGCGGCTGCGCCTGGGCCTGTCGGCCGAGGTCACCGTGGACACCCGGGAGCCGGGAGAGCGCTGATGACCGCCGACCAGGTGCAGGAACGGCCGCTGCCCAACAAGTTCGTCGTCGCCGGCACGGTGATGATCGGCACGCTGATGGAGGTCATCGACACCTCGGTGGCCAACGTGTCCCTGCCCCACATGCAGGGCACCTTCAGCGCGGGCACCGACGAGATCACCTGGGTCATCACCTCGTACCTGGTGGCCAACGCCATCATCCTGCCCCTGTCCGGCTGGCTGGGGAACTACTTCGGGCGCAAGCGGGCCTACCTCACCTGCCTGGTGGTGTTCACCCTGGCCTCCATCGGTTCGGGCGGCGCGGTGTCGCTGCCCATGCTCATCGGCATGCGCGTGCTGCAGGGGCTGGCCGGCGGCGCCATGGTGCCCATGAGCCAGGCCATCCTGCTGGAACGCTTCCCCAAGGAGGAGCACGGCAAGGCCATGGCCCTGTTCGGGGTGGGCGTCATCTTCGGGCCCATCATCGGCCCCACCCTGGGCGGCTACATCACCGACACCATCGGCTGGCGCTGGGTGTTCTACATCAACGCGCCGCTGGGCATCATCGGGCGTGCTGCTGGGGCTGCTGTTCATCGTCGATCCGCCCTACCTGAAGCGGCCCGAGGGCAAGATCGACTTCATGAGCTTCGTGTTCATCGCCGTCGGGCTGGGCAGCCTCGAGGTGCTGCTCAACCGCGGGCAACGCTACGACTGGTTCGCGAGCCCCTACATCCAGATCCTGGCCCTGACCACGGCGCTGGGGCTGGCCCTGTTCATCTGGCGGTCGTTCACCGCCGAGCGACCACTGGTGGACCTGCGGGTGTTCAAGAGCCGGCCCTTCCTGGTGGGCACCATGCTCATGTTCCTGCTGGGCTTCGGGTTGTACGGCTCGTTCACCATGCTGCCCCTGTTCGTGCAGCAGATGCTGGGCTACACGGCGACCCTGGCCGGCCTCGTGCTGTCGCCGGGCGGCATCATGTCGCTGCTGGCCATGGCCTTCGTGGGCAACCTGGTCGGGCAAGGTGGACTCGCGGTTGCTGGTGCTGTTCGGGGCGGGCATGAACATCTGGTCCCTGTCGGTGCTGCAGCACGTGTACCTGGGGGTCGACTTCTGGTACGTGACCTCGTCGCGGCTGCTGCAGGGCTTCGGGCTGGGCTTCCTGTTCGTGCCCCTGACGACCATCGCCTTCGCGGGGCTCAAGCCCCAGCAGATGGGCCAGGCCACCGGCCTGTTCAACCTGCTGCGCAACGAGGGCGGCTCCATCGGCATCGCCCTGTCGTCCACCATCCTCGCGCGCCACTCCCAGGCCCATCACCTGCACCTGGTGGAGAACCTGACCCCGGGCAACCTGGTGCTGCAGGAACGGCTGGCGGCCATGACCCAGGGGCTGGGCCAGGCGGCGGGCGTCGATCCGACCACCGCCCACCAGCTGGCCTGGCGCGCGTTGGAGGGCCAGGTGATGGTCCAGGCCCACGTCATGGCCTACAACGACGTCTTCCGCATGCTGACCATGGCGTTCGTGGGCTTCCTGCCCTTTATTCTGCTCCTTGGGGGCAAGATCAAGAGCGAGGGGGCCGCCCCGCACTGAGAGCGACCGGGCGCCCCTAGCTGTCGGGCCCCAGCCGCCGCTCCCGCTGGTACAGCAGCGAGATCACCAGCAGCAGCACCCCCACACCCACGAACGACGACGATGCGATAGCCGGCGGACAGCGCCCGCACATCCACCGCGAAGACCTTGACGATGACCAGGCCCAGCAGGGCCATGCCCGCCACGCGCACCGCCTTGGTCCCCGTCGCGAAGCCGCCCCACACCAGCCCGCCGCCGTACAGGGTCCAGAACAGGGACAAGGTCAGCAGGGCCGCGGCATCGGCCAGGATGTCGCCGCCGTGACGGGCGTGGAAGACCGCCAGGATCTCCAGGCTGGCCGTCAGCAGGCCTGCCGCGAGGGTGGTCGACCAGCAGGGTGGTGCCCAGGCGCACTTCCCAGTCCGTCGTCGGCGCGCCGCCGCGCCGCGCCGTGCGGGCGATCCAGCCCAGCACCATCGCCCCCGCCACGCCGGGCACGAAGCCGCGCGTTCCACAGCGGGTGCCAGCGGCCGTCCGCGCTTAGCGCCTGGGTCACCTGGATCAGCACCGTGGCCAGCCCCGCCAGGACCAGCGTCGCCAGGGCCAGGCCGCGCAGCCAGGCCCCGGTCATGCCGCCGGCCCAGGACCTGCAGCAGCGCGGCGTACAGGGCCCAGACCAGGGCCACCGTCACCACCGGCAGGGCCGGTGCCCCCGTGCTCGTCCATGTACCGGAACGACTCGGCAGTCACCGCCCACCAGGCGCACACCGCCGCCGCGGGCTCGACCATCCGCGCGCCGCCCACCGTTCCCACGGCAGGGTCGCCGGGCCGCAGCGCCGCAGGATCCAGGCCGCCACCACCAGGGCCGCGACCACCGCCAGGTCCGCCAGGAACGGCAGGTTCAGGAGAGGTTGGTAGACGGCGTCACGCGCCACGGGATCGGCCAGGCCCGTCAGCACCATCCGCAGCGCGGCGAAGAACAGGCCCGCCAGCGCCGCCAGCCGGTGGTGGGGATCGTTCAGCCGCCAACCCATCACCAGCAGCAGCATCCCCACCAGCGCCCAGGCCAGGCTCACGGTGAAGTCCTCGAACTGCACCGGCACCGCGATGATGGCCAGGGCCGCTCCCGTGTAGAAGTTGGCGATGAGCGCCGGGTCGTCGTGCCGGCCCCGCGCGCCCGCCAGCGACGCCGCCACGTACACCGCCGCGATGACGAACAGCACAGGCCCCCGCGCCGCGTCCAGCTCCGGCCCCAGCGCCGCGTACACGATGGCCGCGAACCAGGCCCCGTTGGCCGCCACCAGCGCCGTGCGCGCCAGGCCCCAGAACCCCGGCCGCGACCGCCCCAGCCAGGGCACGATCCCGTACAGCAGCCAGATGGCCCCGGTGGTCACCAGCACCAGCGACCGCCAGGCCGGCGCGTAGTGGGGCCCCCACCAGCGGGCCACCAGCAGCGCCGTTCCCACGAACGAACCCAGGGGCAGGACCGCCCACCCGCGCCGCCGGCCCACCAGCACCGCCCCCAGATCCACGGCGATCAGGTAGGGCAGCAGCACCGTGCCCGAACCTTCGGCGCCGGTCAGCACCAGGGGCGTCACCAGGGCGCCGATCAGGGTCAGCCCCGCGATGGTGCGCGAGTCCTGGGCCAGGGCCATCAACGCCCCCAGGAAGGCCACCACCAGCAGCGCCGGGAACACCACCTGGACCGGCACCAGCCGGTGGAAACCGAACAGCCCGTAGGCCACCAGGTAGAACAGGGCGATGCCCCCACCCAGCAGCCCCAGCCCCAGGAAGCGATGGACGGTCCCCGCCACCCAGCGCCCGATGGCCAGGAAGCCCACGGCCACCGCCGCGGCGATCAGCACCTGGGGCGTCCCCGCCAGCGACGACGTCCCCAGGTCGATGGCCAGGAAGAAGGCCGTGCCCACGAAGATGGCGATGATGCCCAGCCAGGTCAGCCACTGGCCGCCGATGACCTTCTCCAGGTCGGCGCCCAGGTCCGGGCCGCGGCAGGGTGGGGCGCGGGCGGGGAGGCGGGCCCGCGGGGGCTGTCGGGGCGGCGGAGGCGGCCGGCCGAAACGCGGCGGCGGCCGGCGGCGGCGCGGCGGGCGCGGCGGGCGCGGGCCGGAATCCCCCGCCTTCGAGGGCGGCCAGCCGCTCGCGCAGCGAGGCCAGCTCACGGCGCAGCCGTCCCAGTTCGCTGCGGGTCACGAGCACCATGATGAACGAGATGATGACCAGGGCGATCAGCCCCATCAGGAACACGAACAGGAATTCCATGGTCCCCCCTCGACCTCGGACTGCCGGCGGACGCGAGCGGGGGGATTGTACCGCGCCCGCCGGCGATCTCCCAGCCCGCGTCGAGACCCGGCGGCGATCAGCGGATCGTGACGCCCGCCACCCGCCAGGGCACGTCCTCGCCGGCGCGGTAGTCCAGGTCGATGCCGCCGAGGCGGAACACGCGGCCGTCGGCCCAGTAGCTGATGTCGTACTCGCCGATGCGGTGGATCCGGCCGTCCGCCCAGTGGGAGATGTCCACGCGGCCGATGCGGTGCACCTTGCCGTCGGCCCAGGTGCCCACGTCCAGGTCGCCCAGGTGCGTCGGGCGGTCGGGCCCGCACTCCAGCAGACGGATCATCTCCAGGTGTTCGCCGAGGAAGCGGGCGGCCAGGTCCAGCTGGGGATCGCGGCCGCGGGCGAACTCGTACCAGGACAGGACGTGCAGCAGCGCCCCGGCGTTGCTGCGGGCCCGGCCTCCGGACCGGGGGCCGGCGGCCATCTCGTCGACGATCAGGTCCCGGGCCCGGTCCAGCCACTCCAGCGCGCCGGCCAGCTCGCCCCGGTCGTAGAGGGCGTCGACGCGATCGAGGGCGTTGCCGACCGTGCGATCGCGGTCGCGGTCCCGGTCCTGCCCGCGGTCGTCGCGCGGTCCGGCGGCGCCCAGGGCGGCGGTGGTGAGGATGAGGATCGCGGCGGCGGCCGCGGCGGTGATGGCGTGGCGCTTGGTCATGACGCTCCCCTTTCGTCAGATCCGGTGCCGGGCTCCCTGCAGGGGGCGTGCCGCGGGGGGGCCGTCGGCCTGATTTGCCATCTGGCCGGGAGCCAACGCGTTGCGCCATTCGACCCGTCCGGCACGGCCCACGCCGGTGACCTCCCGCGAGGACAGTGCCTAATCCACCCGCCGCGCGGTCAGCGCCTCCAGGTAGCGCGACTTCATCTGCTCGCTCGCCAGGGCCCGCTTCAGCGGCGGCAGCTTGAGCACGGCGCCCAGCAGGGCGGCCAGGGCCCGGTGGCTCCACAGCACGCGGTTGTCGAAGATCAGGTTCTGCAGCTTGCCCCGTTCGACGGCCATCAACACGTAGCGGTGGGCCGCGTTGACCGGCGTGATGACCCGTACGGCGCGGCGCTGCAGGGTCAGGGCTTGCCGGCTGCAGGTGCGCACGCAGACGCCGCAGCCCAGACACACGTCTTCGTCCAGGCGGGCGGCGCGACGCTTCGGCCGGGCCGGGTCATTGGCCGAGACCAGGGCCAGCGCCTCCACCGGGCAGGCGTCCACGCACTTGCCGCACCCGTTGCAGGCCTCGGCGTCGATCCGCGGGATGAAGTTGGTGGTGTGCACCGGGTGCAGGTGGGCGAAGCGGCGCTGGGCGGTCAGGGCCTCGCAGCAGCAGCCGCAGCAGTTGCAGATGAAGCTGACCCGCTGCTGGACGTTCTCGCCGAACTGCACCAGCCCCCGCTCGTAGGCCTGGTCCAGCAGGTCGCGGCACTCGGACTGGTCCACGGCGCGGGCGTGGCCGTGCTTCGTCAACGACTCGGCCGAGCCGTTGAAGGTCATGCAGATGTCCAGGGGCGCGTCGCAGGCGGTGCCCAGGTGCTGCTTCTTGTGCCGGCAGTAGCACATCCCCACGCCGATGTGGGTGGCGGTCTCGATCACCTCGCTGGCGCGCTCGTAGTCCAGCACGTGGGCCGCCAGCTCGCTGGTCAGCACCGGCTCCTGCACGAAGGCCCGGCCCAGCTGGGTCTCGCCCGCGGTGAACAGGGCCTTCACGAAGTCCTCTTCCACGTTCAGGTACTGGTGGAAGAGCTCGCTGAGGGCCTTCTGGTCCAGATCGCCGCGGGTGCGCATGAGGGAGAACTCGAAGAACCCGGCCATGGGCGGGGGCAGCACGTAGATGGAACGGCCCCGACGCTCGACGTCCACCAGCAGGGCGCGGCCGGCCAGCTCCTGGCAGATGCGTTCGGCCTCGGCCTCGCCCACGCCCCAGGCGCGGGCGGCCTTCCGCGCGGTGAAGGGCTTGATGGGCAGGAGGGCCAGCAGGCCGGCCTCGCGCTCGTTCATCATGAGGGCCAGGATGCGGTCCAGGGTCGGCGACGGCGGCGCGCCCTGGGGGGCGCGGTTCAGCCGGCCAACCAGGTCGGCATAGCCGGACTTGACGGTGCGGTGGGCCATGGCGGGCATCCTTCCGGTGGCGACGGGTCGATCGTAACGCGGCAGGGCCCCCGCGGCAACCGGACGGACAAACTCCTATCAAAACAGTATAACTTAAGCCATTACAATAATTTAAATGGCAATCGGTCTTGATTACCGCACCAAATCGTGATAGTCTCCACCCCGGAGCAAGGAAACGTTCGTGGCCCGGGACACCCGCCGACGCACGACAGTGGCGGCCGCGATATCCCGGGTCATCTCGTCCGAACACCCCTGGTCCCGGGAGGACACCCATGCGCCTTGCCAACGTTCTGATCCTGAGCCTGCTGCTGCTGATCTGCGCCTCGCCCGCCTTCGCCGCGGTCATGACCAGCAGCTTCGACGGCGCCACCTTCGCCTACAGCTACACCATCACGCCGGACCCGGACGAGAGCATCCGCTCGTTCAAGGTCTACACCAGCCTCACCGAGGCCGACGCCACCCACTACCACGACCAGATCATGCCCGCCGGCTGGATGTTCGACGTGGTCTGCGACGCCGAGAAGTGCGCCATCACCTTCTATACCGAGGGCGATCCCCTGCCCGCCGGCCAGATCGCCGACTTCGGCTTCATCCACTACTGCGCGCCCTGCTGCCACTCCTGGTACGTGAGCGACGAGGGCAACAGCAACATCGCGGCCAACGTGGTGGACGACGACGAGCAGCACACCGAGCCCTGCAACATCCCGGCGGCCTTCGCCGACCAGTGCGGCGGTCCGGGGCTGCTGCTGGCGCCCATCTACCCCAACGCCGTGCCCGACGAGGCCACCGACTGGGGCACCATCAAGGCACAGTACCGCTAACGGGGACCCAGCGGCACATGCCCAGGGCCCGGCCGCCCGGCCGGGCCCTCTTTCGTTCCCGCGGGCGGGGATCAGCGCGTGCGCAGGGACTCGAACGCGGCCTTCAGGTCGCCGTACAATTCGTCGTAGTCCGCCATGGTGCGCGTGATCACCTCGTGGGCCTCGTCGCGGCCGTAGACGTGGGTGATCTCGGTCTCGCGCTTCATCGTGCCGGGGGCATCCTTGTAGGTGAGGAAGTAGTGCTTCAGCCGCTCCACCATGGGCGCCGGGCACTCGTAGATGTCGCGCAGGTGACCGTAGATGGCGTCGGTGCGCATCACGGCGATGATCTTGTCGTCGGCCTCGTTGCCGTCGATCATGCGCAGGCCGCCGATGGGCGTGACCGGCAGCAGGATGTCGCCGTGGGTGATGGTCTTCTCCGCCAGCACGCAGATGTCCAGGGGGTCGCCGTCGCCCACGATGCCCTGGCGCGACGCCTTCTCCATGCAGAACTCCGCCGAGCGCGACCCGCAGTAGGTCTGGGGGATCAGTCCGTACAGGGTGGGGTAGACGTTGGAGAACTTCTGGGGCCGATCCACCTTCAGCAGGCCGGTGGGCTTGTCCAGTTCGTACTTCACCGTGTCCGAGGGCACGATCTCGATGTAGGCCGTCACCTGTGCCGGGGCCTCGTCGCCGATGGCGACCCCGTGCCAGGGATGGGCGCGGAACAGGTGGTGCAGCAGGTTCTGTTCGACGGTCACGGCGGGCCTCCCGGGTCAGGTGTGCCGGGCGAGTATAGCGCCGGACCCGCGGCTTGCCACTGCCGAAGCCGCCGGCTGCCGGCTATTCCAGCAGCACCATGCCATGGCTCTCGCCGTGGCCGTCCTGGGTCAGGCGGTAGCGGTAGACCCCCGCCGCCACGGGCCGGCCGGCGCTATCGGTGCCGTTCCAGGTGGCGGCCAGTTCGCCGCCGGCCGCCGACCCCGATGCCAGGACGCGCACCAGGCGGCCGGCCAGGTCGTACACCCGCAGGTCCCAGGGACCGCCCGCCGGATCCACCGTGAAGGCGATGGTGGTGGACGGGTTGAAGGGGTTGGGCGCGTTCTGCGCCAGGTGCAGCGCGGTGGCCGGCGGCACGGTGCTGGGATCGGGCACCAGGCGGTAGACGACGCCCGGGTTGTAGTCCAGCACGTACAGCTCGCCGTCGGCGTCCTGGCCGAAGGCCGCGATGCTGCCGAACCCGCCGGCCGGCCCCACACCGGTCCAGTCGTGGAAGCCGGTGGTGCCGCCGGCCCCGTCCCAGGTCACCGACCACAGGCGCGACGTGCAGAAGTCGGCGAAGAAGTACTGACCCTGGATCTGGGGAATGGCCGAGCCCCGGTAGACGAACCCGCCGGTGATGGCGCAGCCGGTCGGCGAGCCGCTGCTGTGGGAGTAGACGAACACCGGCATCGTCAGCCCGCCGGGATTGCAGCCGCTGGACGGATTGTAGCAGGCGTCGCCCTCCATCAGGCGCCAGCCGTAGTTCTCGCCGCCGGTCGAGGCGGCCGGCTGCACGTCCACCTCCTCCCACGCACTCTGCCCCACGTCGGCGATGTAGAGGTCGCCGGTCTGCCGGTCGAAGGACCAGCGCCAGGGGTTGCGCAGGCCCTTGGCCCAGATCTCGTCCCGGGGGGCCGCGCCCACGAAGGGGTTGTCCGGCGGCACGGTGTAGGTGCCGCTGCCGGACACGTCCAGGCGCAGCATCTTGCCCAGCAGGGTCTGGTCGTTCTGGGCCAGATTGTTCGGATCCCCTTCCGAGCCGCCGTCCCCCAGGCCGAAGTAGAGCATGCCGTCGGGCCCGAAGGCGATGTCGCCGCCGTTGTGGTTGTTGTCGGGCTGGGCCACCGTCAGCACCGGCGCGGCGCTGGCCGGATCGGCCCGGTCGGGGCCCGCGCCCACGTGGTAACGGACCAGCTGCGAGTCGCCGGCCGGGTCGGTGTAGCTCACGTAGAACCGCCCGCTGGTCGCGTAGTCCGGGGCGAAGGCCAGGCCCAGCAGGCCGCGTTCGCCGCTGACACTGACCTGGCCGCGGATGTCCAGGAACGTGTCGCGGAAGGCGCCGGCGTGGTCGAACACGAGGACCGTGCCGCCGCGCTCCGCCACGAACAGGCGGCTGTCGCCGGCGGGGGCGGTCAGGTCCAGGGGGCGGTGCAAACCGCTGATGACGGGTGTGGTCGCCACCTGGGCCGCGGCCGGCGCGGCGGCGGCGCCCAGGGCTATGATCAAGCTCAACGAGCATTTCATGGTGGGATCCATCCTTTCGACGGCAAGCCTAAAAAGCCGGCGCCCGCATGCAGTGACAGGCATCGACTTATAAGACTACACTAGTCCTGTTTCGCCGGAACGGCTATCGGGGGAGGATGGTGGAGCGGGAAGGTCGGGGCCGGAGCCGGTCTATCCGGGGTCCCGGAGCAGACCGGATTGATGAGCTATTGGAGTCTCGAGCGTCCCTTGTCGTCCCGTACTGGTCGGCGATAAGTGATCGCTCCGGCCCGTTGGATGCCGGGGCATCCCCGGGGAGCGCGCCTGCCCGAGCGCCCGATCACCCCCCCGGATACCGAATCGATACCGGGCGGTCCCGCGGACCGGGCGCTTGTTCGGGCAGGCGTATTCCATGTACACAATGCAGAAACGTTCGCTTGGTTGCGTCCCTGAACACCTTATCCAGAATATTTTCAGAAAAATTCTTTCGGGAAACGACAGGGCCGCGGCGCTGATGCCGCGGCCCTGTGGCTGGAAATCGGCGTCCCGCCCTAGGAACTGGGATCCGCCACGGCAATCCGCTTGGCGCCGCCTTCCTTCACGCCCGCCAGGACCTGGACGAAGGCGCCGTAGGGGGTGTCCCCATCGGCGCCCAGGACGAACACCGTCTCCGCGCGCTTCTCCAGGCGTTTCTGCACCCAGGCCGCCAGCTTGGCGCCGGCCACCTTCTTGCCGTCCCAGGTCACCACCCCGTCGCCGTCCACGTGGATCCTGACCACGTCCGCATCCGGGACCTTCGCCAGGGTCTGCTCGAGCACGGCGGCCGATGGCGCCTCCGCGGGGGCGACGACGCGTTCGCCCGGGGGCATGGGGGCCGGAGAGGGCGTGGGGGCCGGAGCGGGCGCAGCGGCCGGGGCGGGCTCCGCGGCGGGCGCGGCTTGCGCCGCCTGTGCGGGCTGCGCCGGAGCCTCCTTGGCGCGGCGGCGGCGGATCGGCCAGCACCAGGGAAAGGGGCGCCACGGCCATCGCCAGCAGGACGGTGACCAGGATGACACGCAACTTGGGGACGGGTTTCATGGCGGACTCCTCGAGTTGGTGGGTGACCCGGCTGAGGAGCTCGCTCCGGCCCCGCAGCAGGGTGGATGCCGATTCGGCGACCACGGGCCGGGTCAGGGCCCTCTCGGCCAGACCGGCCAGGAAGCGGGTGTAGGCCACGCGCGCGTCGGGGTCCGCCGCCAGGCAGCGGTCGTCGCAGGCCATCTCCCGCCAGGTGCGCAGGCGCCGGATCAGCAGGAACACCAGGGGATGGAAGCACCAGGCGGCCTGGACCAGGATCTCCAGGCTCAGCACCAGGCCGTCGCGCCGCTGGACGTGGGCCAGTTCGTGGCGCAGCACGGCATGACGGGCGGCGCGGCCCCAGCGGTCCCAGGCCGCGGGCACGTAGATGGTGCGGGGCCAGGGTCCGAAGCTCAGGGGCATGGGGATGCGCGGCGACCGCCGCACGGCCAGGCCGGAGCAGCGCACGTCGGCGGGCAGGTCGCGGGGATCGATGTCCTCGGCGCCGCGCACCGCCTGCGCCAGCTGCAGCGTCTGCAGCGCCACGAAACCCAGGCGCGAGACGGCGACGCTGACCCAGGCCACCATCAGGATGGCCGCCGGGGCCAGGCCGCCGCTCCAGGCGGGCCCGGCCGGGGCACCGGCCGATCCGTCGGCGAAGGGGAGCAGCAGGGTGGACACGGCGCCGGCGCCGGCACCGGGCGCGACGGCCTCGGCGGCCGGCCGTACCACGGTCACGAACGCGGGCAGCGCCAGCTTCACCACGCCGACGGTGGCCACCGCCGCCCGCACCCGGGGCGGCGCGTCGCGCAGGACCCGCAGGGCCAGGAAGACCAGCCCCAGGAAGAGGGTGTCCTGCAGGACCAGGGGGCCGAACCAGGCGGCCCAGGTCGCGCCCCACGCGTTCAGGGTGGCGATCATGAACCGCCCTCCTTCAGCTCGCGCTCGCGCCGGGCGATCAGGCGCTTGATCTCGGCCAGATCGTCCAGGTCCACATCGTCCAGGGAGACCAGGGTGTTGGCCAGGGCCGGCACCGAGCCGCCGAACACGCGGCTGACCAGCGACGACATCTCGGTGCGGCTGGCCTCGTCCCGGCTGCGCACGGGGGTGTAGAAGTTGACCAGGCCCGTCTTGCGGCGGCTGAGCAGCTGCTTCTTCTCGAGGGTGTTCATCACCGTCTGCACGGTGGTGTAGGCCTTCTCGCCCCCGGGGTAGAGGTGCTCGAGCACGTCGCGCACCGACACGGCGCCGCCCAGGTCCCAGACGGCCTGCATGATCTCCCATTCGGCGGGCGTGAGCTTGGGTCGTTTCGTGCGCTTGTTCATGGCCTCTCCCCGGGGTAGCCGGTCCATGTGCTACTATAGTTGTAGTAACGCTACGGCGACCTACGGAGACAGGCAAGGGCGGGTTGCGTCTTTTTTCGGGTCAGTGGAAATCCCGGCTGGCCGCCGTCGCCGGCAGCATCGGCCAGCCGCGGCTCCCACACCCGGTCCACCACCAGGTGCACCACGTTGTCCTCGGACTGGATGCGGCCCGAGACCCCCATCAGGGCCAGGGTCCGCGCCAGCACCTTGTGCTGTTCCCAGACCTGGGCCCAGAAGACCAGGTTCACGAAGCCGGTCTCGTCCTCGAGGGTGGCGAAGGTCACGCCCTTGGCCGTGTGGGGCCGCTGGCGGCACGATGACCACCCCCACGTAGTCGGCGCGGCGGCCGTGGGGCAGGGCGTTCAGCTCGGCGGCCGTGGGCCAGCCCCGCTCGCGCAGCAGGGGCCGCAGGGGCTCCAGCAGGTGGGCGCGGGTGCTGTGGCCGCTGTTCTTCCAGTCCCAGTTGACCTCGTCCAGGTCGGTCAGGGCGCGCAGGCGCGGCGCGGGCGCCGGATCGTCCAGGGGCAGCAGGAGCTGGCCGGGCGGATCGCGCCGGCTGAGCCCGTGCACCGCCCACAGGGCCTGGCGGCGCTCGGGGCAGAAGGCGGCCAGGGCGTCGGCCGCGGCCAGGGCCTGCAGCTCGTCCTGGGCCAGCCCGGTGCGGCGGGCCAGGTCGGGCAGCGAGACGAACAGGCGCTCGCGCCGCGCGGCCGCGATGGCCTCCGGCCCCGCGGCCGACAGCCCCTTCACGCAGTGCAGCCCCATGCGCACCCCCAGCACGGGCCGGCGCCGGGGCGGCGGCGCGGGCGGTGCGGGGGCGGGCACCTCCTCCAGGGTGCAGTCGGCGTCGCTGACGGTCACGTCCACCGGCAGCACGGCGATGCCGTGGCGCCGCGCGTCCTCGACGATGGTGCCGCGCGAGTAGAACCCCATGGGCAGGGCGTTCAAGAGGGCGCAGGCGAAGACCTCGGGATGATGGCACTTGAGCCAGGCGGTGGCGTAGGCGATGAGCGCGAAGCTGGCCGCGTGGCTCTCGGGAAAGCCGTACTCGCCGAAGCCCTTGATCTGCTGGAAGACGCGCTCGGCGAACTCGACGGCGATGCCCTTGGCGGTCATGCGCCCCACCAGCCGCTCGTGGTGGCTCTCGATGGGGCCGTGGCGCCGCCAGGTGGCCATGTCGCGGCGCAGCTGGTCGGCCTCGCCCGGGGTGTAGTCGGCCGCCTCCATGGCCAGGCGCATGACCTGCTCCTGGAACAGGGGCACGCCCAGGGTGCGGCGCAGCACCGGCTCCAGGTCGGGATGGGGATAGTCCACCGGTTCCAGGCCCCGCCGCCGCGCCAGGTACGGGTGCAGCATGCCGCCGGTGATGGGCCCGGGCCGGATGATGGCCACCTGGATCACCAGGTCGTAGTAGCTGGCCGGCCGCAGCCGCGGCAGCATGGCCATCTGGGCGCGGCTCTCCACCTGGAACACGCCCACGGTGTCGGCCTCGTGCAGCATGGCGTAGGTGGCCCGGTCCTCGCGCGGGATGCGGGCCAGGGTCAGGTGGATGTTGCGGTGTTTGGCCAGCAGGTCGAAGCCCCGGTGCAGGTGGTTCAGGGCGCCCAGGCCCAGAGATCCACCTTGAACAGGCCCAGGGCCTCCACGTCGTACTTGGACCACTGGATGACGGTGCGGTCGGCCATGCTGGCGTTCTCGATGGGCACCAGGTCGTGCACGGGTTCATGGCCCAGCAGGAAGCCGCCCGGGTGGATGGAGAGGTGGCGCGGGAACTCCTGGATCTCGTCCACCAGCCGGACGAAGTGGGCGTGCAGCGGCGCGCGCGGATCGAAGCCGGCGCGCGCCAGCGTCTCGGGGTCGGGCTCGCCGTGATGGCCCACCAGCTTGGCCAGGCGGTCCAGGTTCACCGCCGGCAGGCCCAGCGCCTTGCCCACCTCGCGGATGGCCGAGCGCGGCCGGAACCGCACCACGTTGCAGACCATGGCCGCCCGATCGCGCCCGTACTTGGCGTAGACGTGCTGGATCACCTCCTCGCGCCGGTCGTGCTCGATGTCCAGGTCGATGTCCGGCGGCTCGGCCCGCTCGCGCGAGATGAAGCGCTCGAACAGCAGGTCCACCTCGCGCGGGTTCACGGCCGTGACCTTCAGGCAGTAGCACACCACCGAGTTGGCCGCCGACCCCCGCCCCTGGCAGACGATGCCCTGCTCCCGGCAGAACCGCACGATCTCGGCCATGGTCAGGAAGTAGCCCTCGTAGTCCAGCTCGTGGATCAGTTCGAGTTCGCGCGCGATGCGGGCGGCCATGTCGGCCGGGACCGGGTCGCCGAAGCGGTCGCACGCGCCCTTCTGCACCAGCCGGTCCAGCCAGCGCGCCTCGTCCATGCCGAACGGGAGGTGCTCGGCGGGGTAGCGGTAGCGCAGGGCGGACAGGTCGAAGGCGCAGCGGTCGGCGACTTCGCGGGTGCGTTGGAGGGCGGCCGGGTCGTCGGCGAAGAGCTTTGCCATGAGGCCCGGGGAGGGCAGCGCGTGGCGGTCGTTTGGTTGGAGCCTCGTGCCGGCCGCGTCGAGGGTGGCGCCCAGCCGGATGCAGGTGAGCACGTCCTGCAGGGGGCGGCGGGCGCGGTCGTGGTAGAGGACCTCGACGGCGGCGACCAGCGGAAGGTCGGCGGCCGCGGCGCGGTCGCGGAGGCGGCGCTCGACCGGTTGTTCGGCCGCGTCCAGGTGGCGGGCGACCAGGGCGTAGAGGCGGTCGGCGAAGGCGTCGCGGAGGATGGCGGTGGCGGCCCGCGGGTCGGGTTCGGCAGCCAGCGCGCTCTCGCGGCCGCCCCAGAGGGCGATCAGGCCTGGGGCGTGGTGCGCTACTTCGGTCCAGGCGACCGACCCCTCGCCCTTGGGGGCGCGGCGCTTGCCCGTGGTGACCAGGCGGCAGAGGTTGGCGTAGCCTTCGCGGGTGGCGGCCAGGAGGATGATGGAGGTGCCGTCGTCGACGGTGACCTGGCTCCCGGTGATGAGCTTGAGCGGTTGGTCCTTGGCCGCGACGTAGGCCGAGGGGATGCCCGGGACGCCGTCGCGGTCGGTCAGGGCGAGGGCGGGGATGCCGAGTTCGACGGCGCGCTCGACCAGCTCGTCGGGCGAGGAGGCGCCCTCGAGGAACGAGAAGTGGGACTTGCACCAGAGGGCGGGGGGCATGGGTTAAGTCCTTTAATTTTCGGCAAAAAGGCCTTGCGTTCGGCCATTGTTTTCGCTATATTTTCGCTATATCTTCCTCCCATGTCAAGCCCGCCGGAAGGATCCGCCATGGCCACGCTGGAACTGCCCGATTTCGTCCCCGATCGCCCCGCCCGCGAGGCCCATCGTTCGCTCCTCGCCGCCGACCGCGCGGCCGACCAGGCGCGGCACTGCGCCGTGCTCTGGTTCGGCGAGATCCTGCGGCGCGGGTTGTACCGCGAGCTGGGGTACGGGTCGATGCCCCAGTACGCGAAGGTGGCGCTGGGCTTCTCGGCGTCGAAGGCGACCGACTTCATGGTGTTGGCGCGCAAGCTCGATGCCTTGCCGGCGGTGCGCGCCGGCCTGGCGTCGGGCGAGATCGGCTACACCAAGGCACGCGAGGTGGTGAAGGTGGCGACGGCCAAGACGGATGTGCAGTGGGCCGAGGCGGCGCGGTCGCGCAGCCGGGTCGAGTTGGCGCATCGCGTGAAAACGGTGCAGGCGAAGGCGAAGCGGCGGGCGTCGGCACAGCTCGAGTTGGCGCCGGCCGAGCCCGCGATCGAGGCCCTGGCCCGCGAGGTGCCCGTGCGCGTGGGCCTGACGTTCACGCCCGAGCAGCACGCGCGATGGGAGGCGCTGTGGGAGATGCTGCGGAAGCAGGGGGCGGGCGGCGATCGGGTCGAGGTGCTGCTGGAGGCGCTGGCGGGAACAATCGAAACGCTAACCGCAAGTGGAGACGACGATTGCGCTGCGAGTGCCCCCCGGGGGGCCGCCCGCCCGCCGGTGCAGATCCATGCGCACCTATGCCCGGAGTGCGGTCGCGTGGAGGTGGACGGACGCACCGTGTCGCGGGCGGAGGCCGAGCGGTTGCAATGCGACGCGGCGGTGGCCGCGCCGGGCGGCCGCAACACGACGACGATCCCGCCCAAGACACGCCGCGAAGTCCTGGCCCGCGACGACCACCGCTGCCAGGCGCCGGGCTGCGGGCGGCGACGGTTCCTGGAGGTGCATCACGTGGTGGCGCGGAGTCGCGGGGGGAGCAACGCGGCGGAGAACCTGGTCACGCTTTGTTCGGGGTGTCATCGGGTGGTGCATGAGACTGGCGAGAAGCGGACCGCAGCCGCCAGGCCGGTGCCCGATCGTCCATGACCCGAACCCGCTAGATCACCGGGTGCGGACCAGCCGGATGGCGGCCAATCGGCTGATCCCAGCGCTCCCTTCGTAGCGGACGGCCGCCCGACACTGCTCCGGCAGCAGGAAGCCAGGCACCACGTTCGCTGCGCCCCGGATGACATGGGCCCCAGGTCCTTCGTACACGACCGGGTCCGCTACGGCGCTCGGCGCGTACGGCGCCCTGGTGTCGTAGCACCAGTCGCCGTAGCCGCCGAGCATGTCGTAGAGACCCCACGGATTCGCAGGCTTCTGGGCGGGCAGGTCGATGTAGTATCCCGGCGTGTTTGCGCAGTACCAGGCGATCTCGTCCAGCAGCGCGCTCCCACAGCAGCAGTCGGGGTTGCCTCCGCAGGGGCAGGCCGAAACCAGGTCACCGTTCCAGAACGTCGTCTCCGTTCCGGCTCGGCACGCGTATTCCCGCTCGGCTTCGGTGGGGAGCCGATAGCCGGCAGCCTCGTACACGTCTCCCGTCGCGGCCCAGCCCCCGGCCCGATCATAGGTGGCGGCGAAGCCCCCGGCCATGTTGATCCAGTCGCAGACGTCCGCGGACCCGTACCAGGTCATCTCCTGGCAGATCGAGGAGGAGAGACCTTCGATCATCAACGAGAACTGCGCTCCGTCGAACTCGATGCCGGACGTCCTCAGATCGCACAACAGCTCGCCGCCGCTCCCGATGCCGTCCCGCACGCCGACGGCGTCGACCGAGGCGTACCCGCGATCCAGGGCCCACTGCATGATCCCGATGGCCTGGCCGTAGGTCATCTGCGTGTTCGCCATCGCGAACGCGCGCGTCAGGGTGACCTGGTGCTGCATTTCATAGCCGCTGCGGCCGGGTTCCGTTTCGGGACTTCCCATCATGAACGTGCCCGCCGGTATGGTTGTGAGCGGCGGAAGGATCACGTTCCACGTCACCGACCTACCGCCGACGGCCTCGCCGACGTTGCCTGCGGGATCCGTCGCAGTCAGCGTCCAGGTCAGCACCGCACCGGGTTCGATACCTTCGACGATGGCTTCACGGTTGGACCGCTCCGAGTCGAGCAACAGCTCGTCGTCACCGATGACCCGAAACGAGTAGACGATCTCATCGTCGGCGCACCATCGGTCGGCCGCACTCGACCAGCGAAAGCGGACATCCGTCGCGATCAAGGAATCGCGGGCCCCGGGAAACAGGAATTCCGGGCTCTGCGGCGGCGACGTGTCCACGATGATCGAATCCGAGACGACATCCGACAGCAGGCCACCCTCGCCGGATAGCCGCATCCCGACCACGCGATGGCCTTCCCCCGGGATCAACGGCCAGCCGACCAGCGATGCGGCGCCGTCGTTGAGGGCGCAGACGACCGCGCCCTGGGGGTGCCCGCTCTCATCGATGTTCCAGACCCGGCAGGAATCCGCCCCGACACCTTCGACCTCGATGTCCACGGTCTCGCGACCCGTATACCTGTTGCCGGAATCGATGGTGATCCCGGGAGTTACGCCCAGATCTTCGAGGCTCGTGACGGAGTCCGGGGCATTGTCGCAGCCCGCCAATACCGCGAGGGCCGTGAACGTGAGGACCCAGCATTTCATCGGGCAACTCCTGGGAATAGCGGACGGAATGATCGTATCAGGATACGCCCGTGCGGGATCGGGCTCGGCACAAGGGGGCTGTTCCTCCACAGGTCCCGGATCGGCCGCGGATTCAAGGTCGTCCCTGACGAAGCAATGGCCCCTCCCAGCACCAGACCAGGCGCATCGTCGCGTAATCGATACCGTAATCCGGATGCCCGGACCACCGGGCCGCGGACCGGCAATCACCGGGATCGCCGACGGCTCCCGGCCGGTTGCCTCGCCGGACGCGCAGTACGGTTCCCGACTCCACGACCGGATCCTCGACGGCCACCACGGGGTCCAGCGCGTACACGTCGTAGCACCAATCGGAGTAGCCGCCGTGCATGTCGAAGATCGTCCACTCGTTGGGCCACTTCGTGTGGCCGGTGAAATCCCAGGACGACGCGTTCCCGCAGTAATAGCCGACGAGAGCCAAGGCGGCGTCGCCACAGCAACAGGGGCCGTCGCCCGTACAGCATCCATAGCCCGTGATGTCGCCGCTGTAGAATGCCGTCGACGTCCCGGCCCGGCACGCGTACTCCCATTCGGCTTCGGTCGGCAGCCGGTATCCTTCTGCATCCAGCGGTCCGACGAGGAGCCACTCCGCGTCGCGCGAAAGCCTTTGCTCACTTCCGCCGAGCAGATTCAGCCAGTCGCAGTACGCCGCGGAGCCGTACCAGGAGATCGTGTTCACCAGCGAGTTGCCGGGGATCTCGCTGCGCCGGACGAACGCTCCGCCCACGTACTCGAACGCCGCCCACTTCATGTCCCAGAGTTCCACGCGACTCGCGCCCAGCGCATCGTAGACGTAGGGGTCGGAGACCTCCACGTAGCCGCGCTCCAGCGCCGCGTTGAGCGCGGCGACGTAGTCGTCGACCGTCAACTCGGTATGCGCGAATCCCTTCGTATGGCTGATGACGACGTGATGAAGGGGTTCGTCGATCTTCCGGGTCGGCTCCGTGGTCGGGCTGCCCATCTCGAAGGCCCCGGCGGGGATCCTGGCCAGCGAGGCGACCCCGAGATCCCAGGTCCGCAGCATCCGCCTCGCCGCGATGCCGACGTTGCCCGCGCTGTCGACGGGCACCGCCGAGAGCTCGTACTCGGTGCCCGGGGCGAGGTTGATGATGGCCGCCGCCGTATCGCGGACCACCGCGCGGACCAGGGTGTCGGCGCGGGCGCGACTCAGCGTCACGATGTAGCGGATATCCCTGCCGGGACACAGGCTGTCCTCGGCGGCGCGCCAGCGCAGCTGCAGGTTCGTACCCGCGAACGATGTGTCGGCGGGCGCGACGAGCCAGTCGGCGGCCATGCGGGGCGGCGTCGTGTCGACGATGATGGTGTCGCGCGCGGCGCCGACCGGATCGCCGTCCCGGATGAACGCGGCTTCGACGATCCTCGGACCGTCGCCGGGCTCCAGGTCCCACCCTTCGATCACCGCGACGGAATCCTGGAGTGCGACGACGCGATCCTCGCCGCCGGAAGGCGTCACGTTCCGCACGTGGCAGACGTCGCCGGCCTCCCCCCGGATCGTCAGGCGGACCGGATCCTGCGCGGCGTAGCGCGCACCATCGGCGATGACGACGCCCAGTCCCTCGACCACGAAGGGAGGGCGGGACGCGTCGTCCTCGCCGCAACCCGCGGCCGTCAGGACGAGCAGCAAGGTCACCACCGTGAATCCGCGGATCGGACCCGTCACACTTCCGCCTCCTCCGGCCTGCCCATCGGTCACCGCCCACGGGACGGCGCAAGACAGACCGTCGTGAACCCGTCGGTTCGGGGTGTTCCGGCAGCGAGACCTCTGTGGCTAATGCGGGAGCTTAGCGGGGATGTCTCCAGGCCCTCCCAGGGCCCGCAACAACTATATGGGAACACGGAACGGAGATCAACGAACCCGGAGGGCATCCGGGCCGCCTTCACCCGCGGCCCTCCGACCCGAGTGGCGGCAGGCCCTCCGCTTGCCGAGGGCGTGCCGCGGCAGGGGTGAGGGGCGAATCGGCGAGCGAAGCGAGCCGAGCGAGACGCGAAGCGGCGAGCGCTGAGCCCATCACCCCTGCCGCGGCACGCCCTCGGCAAGCGGACGGAACTGCAGCCCATAGAACATCTCCAGGTACCGCCGCGTCTCCGCCCGATCCAGGTCGGTGACATACCGCCAGAACCCGTACACCCGCGACAGCGTCATCAGCCGCTCCGCATACCGCGCCCAGGTGTAGCGCGCCGCGACGCGATCCAGCGAACCCTTGCTGATCCGGTCCCACTCGCCGGGATCCTCGGCGCACCGCTTGAAGAACGCGGCCATCTTCCCGGCCGCCGCATCGCCGTGGTTGGGGTCGATGTGGAAGCCCGACATCGCCGTCCTCGATGATCTCCAGCGGCCCGCCGAAGCAGGTGGCGAACATGGGCAGGCCCGTGCTCATGGCCTCGATCACCGTCAGGCCGAACGCCTCGAACAGGGCCGGCTGCACGAACGCGCCGCGGCGGTCGGCGATGCACGCGGTAAAGCTCGCCGGTCAGCCCCTTCTCCAGGTGCTTGCCCAGCCAGCGCACCTGGCCGTCGAGGGCGTGCTCGTCCATGAGGCGGTGCATGGTCTCGATCTGCTCGCGCTCCTCGTCGTCGGAACTGCGGTTCGGGTCCACGTGGCCCGAGACCACCAGCAGGTTGGCGGCGTCGCGCAGGGCGTCGTTGTCCGCGTACCACGACACCAGGCCGGTGATGTTCTTGATGCGGTCCATGCGGGCCATGGTGAACAGGATCGGCTTGTCGGGATCGGTCAGGACGCCGCGCACGTCGTCGGCGGTGCCCTGGCCGAAGACCATGGCCTCGATCTCCTCGTGCAGGTGCGTCAGACGGCGGGCCTCGTCGGCGGGCGGGAAGTACACGGCCGCGTCGGCGCCCGGCGAGACGATGTTGAACTTGGGATCGAACACGTCGATGCCGTGCACCACGCGGTAGAGGCCGGGCATGGTGAACGATTCGTGGGCCTCGTACTGGCCGACGGTGTCGGTCGGTGCCGGCGATCTCCTGGTAGGTGGAGGCGATGATGAAGTCGGCCGTGTTCATGGCGATCAGGTCGGCCGTGAACTGGCAGGCGAAGTGGTACTGGGCGTCCAGGTCGCGCCAGTAGAGGTCCGACAGCAGGTACTTCGTCTTCTCCAGGGCGTGGGCGATGTTGCACTGGGTGACCTCCAGCCGCTGGGACAGCAGCGAGGCCACCAGGTTGCCGTCGGAGTAGTTGCCGATCACCAGGTCGGGGCGGCCGCCCAGCTCGGCCAGCAGCTCGCGCTCGGCGTCCAGGGCGAACCGCTCCAGGTAGGGCCAGATCTCGAAGCGCGAGATCCAGCGGGGGATGACCTCGCCGCCGGGGCCGCGGAACGGCACCCGCAGGATGCGCGCGTCCTGGGTGCCGGCGATGGGCTCGAGGCGCTGGTCGCAGGTGGTGCCCTCGGCCTCGGGGATCAGGCGGGTGACCACCAGGATCTCCGGCGCCAGGTCCAGGCCCTGGGCCTCCAGCCGCGTGCGCATCTCGCGCTCGAGGGCGCGCACCTGGTCCAGGATGTAGACCACCTGGCCGCCGGTGTCGGGCCGGCCCAGCACGCCCGACTGGCCGAACCAGCCGTGGGGCGAGATGATGGCGATGGAGAAGATCATGGGGATGCGCGCCAGGAAGTGCTCCAGGGCGTCGGGCGAGGGGGCTTCCAGCAGGTCCAGCAACAGCTGCATGGTCTCGCGCACGCCGACGGCGTCGCGGCCCCAGCCGGGCTCGAAACCCAGCTCGCGCAGGTCGGCGGCGAAGGTCGGACCACGGGGTGTCGTCGGGCTTGCCCTCCAGCAGGTCGTCGGCCTCGCGCAGGGCGGCGCGCAGGGCGGCCACGTCGGCCACGCCCCGGTCCAGCATGAGCTGGCGGTCGCCGCGGCGGTGCACCCGCAGGAAGTCCAGCAGCAGGCGATCGCCCTCGCCCCGCGGCTCGAACAGGCGGCTGGAGAGGCGGCGGTTGAGGAACTCGACGCCGCGGCCGATGGAGCGGGTCTCGGTCATCTTGGCGAACTCGCGGGAGAAGGGCTCGAGGTCCACCTCCAGGGTCCAGCCGTCGGCTTCGCCGCGGCCTTCCACCAGGCGCTCCTTGCAGCGCAGGTAGGCCGAGACGCCGATCTCGGCCGGGACCAGGGTGTCGCGATCGAAGCTCAGGTAGCCCCAGCGGGCCACGCGGGTGCGCACGGCCACGTGGACCCAGGCGCCCTCGACCACGGCCTCCTGGGCCCAGCCCACCAGGCGCGCCAGGGGCGATTCCGAGAGGACGGCGCCACCCTCCTCCGCGCACACGGCGACGAAGGCGTCCTGCAGGTCGCTGCGCAGCAGGAAGGGGCGGCCCAGCTCCTGCAGGCGGTGGAAGAAGCGGTGGGACGCGCCCCGCTCGTCGGCGAGGAAGCGTTCCAGGCGACCGAGGAATCCGTTCTCGAGGTTGCTCATCAGGTCTCCCAGGCGCGGCGGAAGGTTTCGTAGAAGGAACGATCGTCGGTGGTGGCGCCGCGCAGCCCCACCACCGCGGACGCCAGGTTCTGGGCCCGTTCCAGGGTCACCTGCCAGGGCCAGCCCCTGGCCAGGCCCAGCATGACCACGCTGCTGAAGGCGTCGCCGGCGCCGACGGTGTCCTTGACCTCGCCCGGTCGCGGCGGCGGCACGCGGTGGGCCCAGCCCTCGCGGCCGTGGACCACGGCGCCGTCGGCGCCGAGGGTGATCACCAGGCACTCCAGGCCCGCCTGGGCCAGCAGGTGGGCGGCCCGGCGCTCGCGGTCCGGCTCGCGGGGCACCAGCTTCGCCAGCTCGTCGTCGTTGAGCTTGGCCCAGCGCGCCCCGTGCAGCAGGGACAGCACGTCGGCCCGCTCCCACCACGGCGCGCGCAGGTTCACGTCCACCAGGGTGCCGCCGCCCGCCAGCTCCCGCAGGCGCTTCAGGGCCAGGTGCGGCACCGGGGTGCGCAGGGCCAGGCTGCCGTGGTAGAGCACGGCGTCGGCCCCCGCCCGCGGCAGCTCGTCGGCCTCGATGAAATCGTAGGCGCAGGCCGGGGCGATGTCGAAGCGGGGCTCGCCGTCCTCCAGGGTGATCTCGACGGTGCCCGTGGGCTGGCGCCGGTCCCGCTGCAGGCCCACCGTGTCCAGGCCCCAGCCCTCCATGGCCGCGACGATGCGCCGGCCCAGGTCGTCCACGCCGATGCGCGAGATGAAGATGGGCGGCAGGCCCAGGGCCTGCAGGTTCCAGGCGACGTTGAAGGGGGCGCCGCCCAGGACCGCGCTCCCGTCGGGGAAGCGGTCGAAGAGGACCTCGCCGAAGACGACGGGCCGCGGCGGGCGGAGGGGCTGCCGTGCGCCGTTCATGAGACGGGCACCCGGCACGCGCCGAAGAAATCGTAGTGCTCGAGGGCCTCGAGGATGCCCGCGGCGTGGGGCCGCGTGGCGAAGAAGATGTCGCGGCTGCCGGCCAGCTCGGACAGCTCCTCGTGATGGCGGTTGGCCACCACCACGGCCAGGGTGTCGCCCCGCATCATGGTCTCGTCGGCGCCCGAGCCGCCGGCGGCCAGCACCCGGGACAGCGGCACGTCCCGCTGCTCGGCGAACCAGCGCAGGGCCGCCCCCTTGGACGCGCGCACCGGCACCACGTCCAGGAACTGGCCGAAGGAGAGGGTGGTGTGCACCGTCAGCTCGTTCTGGTGCAGCAGGCGGTTGATCTCGTCCAGGGACGGCGCCACCTCGGGATCGATGTACCAGCTCAGCTTGAACTCGCCCTGCTCCCGTGCCGGCTGCAGCTCCAGGCCCGGCAGGTCGCGCAGCACGCGCCGCACCTGCCGCGGATGCCACAGGTGGTCGATGTGCTCGCGCCAGTGGGTGTCGCGCGTCAGGTTGGGGGCGTAGTAGATGTCGGTGCCCAGGCTGGTGATCAGCACGTCGGGCCGCGGGATGCCCAGCTTGCGCATGAGCCGCAGCGCCGAGTCCAGCCGCCTGCCGGTGGCGATGCCGAACGCCGACCGCCGCCGTTCCTTGCGCATGACGGCGATGAACTCGTCGAGGGACTTCTGGTCCCCCGCCAGGTTCTTGTCCAGGTCGGTGAAGATGGCCCGATCGCGGAACTGCCCCGACCAGGGCTGGGGTCCCGGCCGCGGCGGGGTGGCCGCCGCCAGGGGCGCGATCTCCTCCACGTACGCCGCGGTGTGGGCGGCCCACGAGTAGTGGCGCCGCACGCCCTCCAGGCCGTTCTCCGCCAGGCGTCAACCAGCGCTCCCGGTCCGTCAGCACCCGCAGCAGGGCTCGCGCCATGCCCTCGGGTCGAGGGGATCGACCAGGTAGCCGTTGCCGCAGTTCTCGATGATGTCCTGGGGCCCGCCGTCCTCGGTGGCCACGACCGGCAGGCCGCTGGCCGCGGCCTCCAGCAGGGTCAGGCCGAAGGGCTCGGTCAGCGCCGGGTTGACGAACACGCCGCCCGACAGCGCGGCCAGCCGGTACAGCAGCGGCACGTCGTCGGCGCGGTGGTGCTTGGGGTAGGCCGCGCGGCCGTAGAGGTCGTGCCGGTCGATGCCCAGCAGGATGTCCGTCAGCACCTCCTCGGCGCCCGTCGTCCAGCTCGCGCGATGTCGTCGCGGTTGCCGGCGATGACCACCAGGTTGGCCAGCTCCCGCAGCCGCGGCGAGCCGCCGTAGGCGTCGACCAGCGTGGCGATGTTCTTGCGCGGATCCGGCCGCGACAGGGCCAGGATCATGGGCTTCTCGGGCCGGCCCAGGAAGCGCTTCAGCTCGCGGTGCATGGTGGCCTGGCGCTCGTCGCCCAGGGGCGGGTGGAAGCGCTCGAGGTCGACGCCCGGCGGGATGACGCGCATGCGGTCGGGCACGTGGAAGTCGTAGAGGCCGTACTGGGAGTCGATCTCCTGCCGCGTGCTGGTGATGACCAGGTCCGCCAGGCCGAGGGTCTCCTCCTCGGCGGCGATGCGCCGCGAGATGCGGTAGCGCTTCTCCAGTTCCTCGCGCTTGAGGCCCGCCGCCAGCAGGCGCCGCCGCTTGACCCGGCCGAGGGAGTGGCCGGTGTGCACCAGCGGCAGGCCGAGCTGCCTGGAGAGGCGCGTGCCCACGTAGCCGGCGTCGGCGTAGTGGCTGTGGATGATGTCGGGCAGGCGGTCCTGTTCGCGCAGGTACTCGAGGGTGCGGTCGCCGAAGCTGTCGAGGCTGTCCCACAGCTGCTCCTTGGGGAGGTAGCCCTCTTCGCCGCAGTCGATGCGCACGATGCGCGCATGGTCGGCCAGCGGCTCGACTGCGCTGGGCGTAGTCCTCGCTGACCGTGGGGATCGACCACCCGGCGGGTCAGCAGGTCCACGCGCGCGACGCGCGGGTGCTCGCCCAGGGCGCGGGCCAGCTCGACCACGTACTTGGTCTGGCCGCCGGTGTCGGCGTCGCGTCCCAGTTCGAGGTCGTGGCCGCGGATCAGGCCGTGGATGCTCAGGAGCACCATGTAGAGGCTGTCTTCTTGCTTCTTCATTGCTCTCACATTGTAGACGGGGCGGGGAGATGGGCAAGGGTCGCGTTGGCTCAGCGCTTCGGCGCTGCGCGCCTCGCTCGGCTCGCAGCGCTCGCCGATTCGCCACCGCACCCTCGCCCATCTCCCCGCCCCCTTACCCGGGTCGGAGGGGCGGGAGGACGAAGGACCTTTCGGTGAAAGCGGAAGGCTCCGATCGCCCCGGGCGGTTGGTGGGCGACGGCGGAAACAGGGGCGGCGCTCGTCGCTTCGCGACTTGCTTGGCGGATGCTCATTTGGCCGGATAAGAACTTGTAAATAAAGAAGAAACGCCTTGCGGCTCGGCCACTATTTCGCTATATTTTCGCTATCGCTTCCTCCCATTTCAGAGCTATTGGAAGGGGCCGCCATGGCGATGCTGGAACTGCCCGATTTCGTCCCCGATGCACCCGCCCGCGAAGCCCACCGCGCCTTGGTCGCCGCCGACCGCGCGGCCGACCAGGCGCGGCACTGTGCCGTGCTCTGGTTCGGGGAGATCCTACGGCACGGGCTGTACCGCGAGCTGGGCTACGGGTCGATGCCCCAGTACGCGAAGGTCGCGCTGGGCTTCTCGGCGTCGAAGGCGACCGACTTCATGGTGTTGGCGCGCAAGCTCGATGTTTTGCCGGCGGTGCGCGCCGGGCTGGCCGTCGGGCGAGATCGGCTACACGAAGGCACGCGAGGTGGTGAAGGTGGCGACGGCCGGACGGATGCGCAGTGGGCCGAGGCGGCGCGGTCGCGCAGCCGGGTCGAGTTGGCGCATCGCGTGAAAACGGTGCAGGCGAAGGCGAAGCGGCGGGCGTCGGCACAATTCGAGTTGGCGCCGGCCGAGCCCGCGATCGAGGCCCTGGCCCGCGAGGTGCCCGTGCGCGTGGGCCTGACGTTCACGCCCGAGCAGCACGCGCGATGGGAGGCGCTGTGGGAGAAGCTGCGGAAGCAGGGGGCGGGCGGCGATCGGGTCGAGGTGCTGCTGGAGGCGCTGGCGGGAACAATCGAAACGCTAACCGCAAGTGGAGACGACGATTGCGCTGCGAGTGCCCCCCGGGGGGCCGCCCGCCCGCCGGTGCAGGTCCATGCGCATCTTTGCCAGGCGTGCGGGCGCGTGGAGGTGGACGGACGCGCCGTGTCGCGCGCGGAGGCCGAGCGGTTGCAATGCGACGCGGCGGTGGCCGCGCCGGGCGGCCGCAACACGACGACGATCCCGCCCAAGACACGCCGCGAAGTCCTGGCGCGCGACGGCCACCGCTGCCAGGCGCCGGGCTGCGGGCGGCGGCGGTTCCTGGAGGTGCATCACGTGGTGGCGCGGAGTCGCGGGGGGAGCAACGCGGCGGAGAACCTGGTCACGCTTTGTTCGGGGTGTCATCGGGTGGCGCATGAGATCGGCGAGCGACGCAGTACGGCAATCGGGACACTAGTCGCCCGGCGGCTTCCGGATCAGATCGTCGGGTAAGGGATTGCGTATGGCTTCGGCCTCGAACCAGGTGATGGGGTAGCTCGAATCCCACTGCGCCTCTTCGATCGGCTCGTGCGCAGCGTCAATCGCTTCCACAGCGCGGCGGAACTCCGGACTCTCGACCACCGCTCGCGGATACCAAATTTGGACATCGGCCAGAACGATCACGCCGCGATGATCGTGGATCGTATCGAGGATCCTCAGAAAAGGTCCGGTGCCGCGGTCTTCCCGGTCCTCCCGCTTCATGGTCACCGGCGGTTGATCCGAAGTCCAGAGCCGGACGAGATAAGCGTCGTTGTCCCGTCCGTAGATGGTGCACGCGCCATCCGAATGCATCTCGAGCCGAATGACCGGTTCGCTGGTTCCGAAGAACGTCCTGCCTGCGGCGATGACGTGTTCCTTTGACCAGCCGTCGGCGCGCAGGGCCGTTGCCTTTGCGGCCCACTGGCGGACCAGTGGCCCCAACAAGTCCTCCTCCACTTCGTCCCTGGAGACTTCGACGGGTTCATGGACCTTGGGAAGCACCCTGATCCCGCCGAGGTAAACGCAGCTGTCGCGCAGTTCCAGGGTCGTCTCGCCGCTGATCCAGTGTCCGTAGAGGCAGACGGTCCTGGGCGCGACCGATACCGTCACGGACAGGTCCATCGACTCGTGACCCTCAATGTCAGCGGGAACTCCACCCAAAGAAGGCGCGGCGATCACCAGGATCGCAGCGACGAGCGGTAGGATCCCTGGGCTGTTCATTCTCAGCCTCTCCCGGCCCGAGCGTCGGTGATGCATTCCTCCCAGTTCAATTTACGCCCAGCGCGACGAGAACTGAACCGCAGAAGGAGCTCTCGCTCTCTCACTCCACCCGCCCCTGCAAGTACCAGATCCCCCCGGCATGAAAGACCCAGAGCACCGTCCCATCCCCCCCCTCGACGAAGTGATAGACCCGCCGCTCCTCTTTCCCCCACCACCCGGTCGAGACGAGGTGCGGCCCGTGCGACCGCACCCCGTCCCGCGCGAAGGACGCCCCGCCCGGCCCCGCCGCCGCCCGCAGCAGCTGCTCGCCGCCCGTGCGCACCAGGTCCGGCGGGCCGTTCAGCAGCGGCCGCGGCCGCACCAGCGCGCGGCGCACCAGGGGCGTGGTCCCGCCGGCCCGACGCAACGGCTGCGGCGTGGCCAACGACGTCACCGGCTGCCAGCGCCAGGCCGCCTCGGGCAGGTGGCCCGGCACCAGCTCGGCGCGCTGCACCGCGGCGTCGCCCAGCTCGGCGCGCAGGCGGGCCACGGCGCGCAGGGCGGCGGCGGGATCGCGGCGCGGTTGGCGGCGGAACAGTTCCAGCACGCCGGGCGGCGCGTCGGCGGGCTCCAGCTCGAGGGCGGCGCGGGCGGCGCCGGCGGTCAGGTCGACCGTCTCCAGGCGCAGGCGCACCAGCTCCAGCAGCAGCATGGGGTCGAGGGTGGGCGCGGCCGGGCGCAGGCTCTCGCGGCGGGCGGTGCCGTCGCGGTCGTCCAGGACCAGGTCCAGGTGCAGCCGGGCCACGGCCTCGCCGCGGTCGGCCAGGCGCTCCAG
Organism: Candidatus Krumholzibacteriia bacterium; assembly: GCA_963825035.1. Lineage (GTDB taxonomy): Bacteria > Krumholzibacteriota > Krumholzibacteriia > LZORAL124-64-63 > LZORAL124-64-63 > JACZKN01. Next base: position 44,399 of record CAWGRT010000022.1, read on the forward strand.
CAGGGGATGGAGCAGGCGCTTGACCACAAAGAGCAGGCGCCAGGCGTCGGTCTCGGGGGCTTCCTCGAACACCTGCTCGGCGCGCACCGGCTCCGGCGGCAGGACCGGCTGCAGGGGATCGAAGCGCAGGCCGCGGGCCAGCTCGACCAGGCGTCTGGTCTCGGGGCCGAAGCGGGCGGCCAGGCCTGCCGCGGGCAGGGCCACGAGGTCGCCCACCGTCTCCAGGCCCAGGCGGCGCAGGTCGTCGCGCAGGCGGGGGTCCAGGTCCAGGCGGGCCAGGGGCACGCCGCGGCAGGCGGCGGCCTCGCGGGCGGGCGAGGGCACGATCACCGCCTGGCGGTGCACCCGCGCCAGGCAGTAGCTGCCGAAGCGCGACCAGCCCACCACCACGCCGGCGGCGAAGCCGGCGCGGTGCAGGCCGCGCCACAGGCGATGGGCCCAGCGGGACGGGGAGCCGGCCAGGCGCTCCAGGCCGCCGGCGTCCAGCCAGAAGACGCCGGGCTCGTGGCGGGCGGGCTCGACCCGCGGGCTATGGCGCAGCAGGTGGCGGTGCAGGGATTCCGTGGCCGCGGCGATGCGCGCGTCCGGCACCGGCGCGGCCTGCAGGTCGCGACACACGGCCAGGGCGGCGGCGTAGCGCATGCCCGGCAGCACGCCCAGGCTGCGGGCCGGCTCGTTCACCCACAGCAGGAGCGCCTGGGGCTGGTCCTCGGCCACCACCGTGGCGGGGCGGCCGCGCCATTCCGGATGGTCGCGCAGCAGGAGTTGCAGGGGCAGGGCCGGCAGGTCCACGCAGGCCACCCGGTCGGTACGGGCGATGCGGTTGGCCGGGACCAGACCGTCAGGACAGTCCCGGGGGGCCATGATGCCGCTCCTGCCAGCGCCAGCCGGGGCCGCGCCGCTTGTCCTTCAGGGTGCGCACCGTGCAGGTGAAGCCGTCGGGCGCGCGCCGCCGGCGGGCCTGGCCGCGCAGGGAGACCAGCGAGCCCAGGGACGGCGCGTCGGGCGCCTTCTCGGTCAGGCACAGCACCGCGGCGTCGTGCTTGATGGCGAGCTGCACCAGGCGCCCCTGCAGGGGCGTGGGCATGGCGGCATCCGTCCCCAGATCGAGCACCACCAGCCCGTACGCCCCCGAGCGCAGGAGCACGTCCGCCGCGCGGCCGGCGGTGCGGGCGTCGCGGGCGCGCACCACCACCAGGGCGTCCAGGTCGAGGCCGGCCGCGGCCGCGTCCGGCGGATGGAAGGTGGCGGCGCGCGCGGTGATCCAGGCCACCGGGTCGCCGCCCAGCTGGGCGTCGCGCACCAGGGCGCAGGCCAGGGTCAGGGCCGCCGAGTCGGCGCCCGCGGTCAGCTCGCAGAGGCGGCCCGCCAGCTCGGCCCGGGTCCAGGCCGGGGCCCCGCGCACCTCGGGATCGGGCTCGGCGCGCAGGCGCACCAGGGCCGGGTGGTGGAAGATGTCGACGGCCAGGTTGCCCTGGTCCGGCGCCGGCGTTTCCGGCGCCGGCGGCGGCTGGGACGGCGACTCCAAGTCACGGGCGGCGACGACCATGACCCACCTCCTCGGCGGTCGGTTGACGATGAGGCCGCCCGGCGCTGGGGACGCCGGGAAGGAACACGGGGGCACCCGGATCAGGCGTGGGCCGGCGGCGGCTGGGCGATCAGGCCAACCGGCGGCGAACCTCCACGACTCTGCCCAGGATCCGGACCTCCGCACCCGGTTCGAGAACGATGGGCGCGAAGGCCGCGTTCTCCGGATGCAGTTCGATCCGCCCCGCGCGCAGACGCAAACGCTTGACCGTGGCCTCGTCGCGGACCTGGGCCACGACGATCTCCCCGTCGCGGGCCGTGTCCTGGCGACGGACGATCACCAGGTCGCCCGGCAGGATGCCCGCGCCGGTCATGCTCTCCCCCCGCACGGTCAGGGCGAAGAGCTCGTGCTCGCCCGGGGCGCCGTCGCTCCGGACCGACACCGGGATCCACCCGTCGGGATCCTCGATGGCCTCGCGCAGCGCACCGGCCTGGACCCGGCCCAGACACGGCACCAGGCACACCGGGCCGAGGCCGCCCGGACCGTGGGCGCCGGCCGCACCGACCGGGGGCAGGCGATACCCCCGGGACCGGCCGGGCTCCTTGGCCAGCAGCCCCGCGGCCACCAGGGCCTCCAGGTGCCGGCGCGCCGACTCCACGGCCTTCAGGCCGCAGTGCCGCTGGACCTCGCGCACCGTGGGCGGCCGGCCGGCGGCCAGGCGGCGGCGTACGAAGTCCAGGACCTGGCGGCGGGTCTGTCCGGTGGCGGCGCGGGGCATGGCGGGCTCGCTTTCGGCTTGACGGAGCACAACGATCACGACGCCATTAAACAGACATTTGTCTGTATTGTCAAGGTAAAAACGAAAATAACACGAAAACCACAGACAAAGAGCCGTTCATTTTTCTCCTGGGGGGCCCGATTTTCTCCTTTGGGACCCCTTGCTCACCGGACCTCAATTCCCTAGGTTCACCTCAGCGACTCTCCCCCGACGCTTCCCAATGGGAGGGTCATAATGAAAATCGCATGCTTGCGATCCCTGTTCTTCGTGGTCGCGACTCTCATTCTCGCCGCAACCGCATTCGGAGGTGATGCCGACCAAACCCGAGACAACTTCAACCGGGGGCTCGCGGCCCAAGCCGCCACCCCTGCCGGCAGCTTCGCCAAGGCTGTCCGCGACACCCACTACATCATGGGACCGTGGGGCAGCGGGGCCGATCACATCGGCCAGTTCCAGGACAGCTCCGGCAATCCCGCCTGGAACGACTGGACCCACTGGGACTCGACCCAGCCGACCGTCAGCTACTGGCACGTCGACACGTACAACGTGGTCAGCGGCACCTACTCCGCGTGGTGCGGCGACATCGCGTTCCCCTCGTGCGGCACCGGTGACCCCGCCGGCGGCTACGGCACCAACTGGAACGAGATCCTCGAGTGGCGCGGCACGGTCGCGGACAACTCCCTGAGTTGCACCGTGAACGTGAGCGCCGTGGTCAACTACAACTCGGAGACCTCGTACGACTTCTGCTTCCTGTCCTTCGTGAAGGCCGATCAGCCGATCGTCAACGCCTGGATCGCCGACGGTGTCGGCGTCGGGGTGAGCCTGAACGAGCAGACCTCCTACGCGCCGGGCGACTACCTGGGCTCCGGCGGGGACGAGGTGGTCGTGCAGTTCCGCTTCACGTCCGACGGCGGCGCCTCGGACCAGGACTGCGGCTGGCAGGGCGACGGCGCCATCCAGGTGGATGACGTGAACATCACCCTGAGCAACGGCACGGGCTACAGCACGAACTTCGAGGACGGCACGCTGGGCGAGTTCCACACGGTGCTCCCCGACGGCGTCGGCGACTTCTCGAAGCTGTGGACCGGGCTGCAGGACATCGACCCCTGCGCCGGCAACACCAGCGTGCAGGCCGCCTTCATCGACGACGGCATCGTGGTGCCCGGCACCGGCGGCAGCCCCTGCATCAACTGGTGCTACGGCCCCAACGGCTTCATCATCAACGTGACGGGCGGCCTGGCCGGTCCGGACGCCCACCTGCACAACTTCCTCGAGTCGCCGATCATGGCCTGGCCCGCCGGCGACTACGACGGAGCGACTCTCTGGTACGACGTCTACCGTCACGAGGACCTGAGCGCGGACAGCCCGGGCGTCGCGTTCCAGTGGGGCGTGCGTTCGACGGCGTCCACCGATCCCAACGACATCCTCAGCCAGTCGTGGAACGACCGGAACTTCTACGAGATCGGTGGTCCGGACTACCTGCGGTTCTCGGACAACTGCACCGACCTGCTCGCACCGGGACGCCAGTGGGTGCAGGTCCAGCTTTCGGTGTGGGAGATCGGTTGGGCCTTCGGCTACACGGGCAACGACGCCACGCCGGCGCCGTACTTCGACAACGTGCGGCTGATCGCCTATCCCTTCACGGGTCCCGGCATGGCCACCCGGGAGATCGACCTGGCCAACGACGGCTTCCCGGAGATCGGCCTGGTGAGCACGACGAACCTGGGCGACAACAGCATCCGGTTCGACATGGCCCGGAACATCTCCCTGCCCGCCCACCAGCGCAATGATCCGGGTGACTCCATCACCATGGACATCGCGGCGGTGCGCACGGGCTCGGTGCTGGCCGGGATGCCGCGGCTGTACTACCACCTGAAGGCGAACCCGCTGTTCGACCCGTACCGCACCTCCGGCCTGGCCAACGACGGCTACGTCGAGGGTGTGCCGGCGGCGCAGGGCGGCACGGTCACGCCGGGCCGCTTCGCCTTCGACCTGCCGGACACCGGCTTCCTGTTCCCCGGCGACGTGCTGCACTACTACGTCCGCGCCACCGACGACGTGGCGGGTGACCAGCAGTCGGCCACGATGCCGGCGGACACGAGCGGGTTCAGCGACTACGACGACCAGCTGCACTACGACCCGAGCTACGTCGTGCGCGGCCTGCCCACGCTGACCGAGGTTGCCAGTGAGCCGGGGACCTACGAGACCCCCGGCATGCTGTTCTGGAACGACTTCGGCAACCGCGGCGGCCGCAACGACTGGTACTCGGCGTTCCGCAACCTGGGCCTGGTGGCGGGCCGCGACTTCGACGTGTTCTACACCAACGGTCCCAGTTCGGGTGTCGGCAACGGCCTCGGCGGACGCGCGTCCCAGTTCGACCTCGACTGGTACAGCGACATGCTGTACACGAGCGGCGACCTGACCGCGTTCACCATCGCCAACGGCGACTACAACAAGGACCCCGGCGACGACGCCGACCTGCTGACCCTGTGGCTGCTGTCGGGCGGCCGGGACCTCTACGCGTCCGGCGACGGATTCGCGGCGGACCTGGCCCAGTCCGGTTCCAACACGGCGGCGCTCCTGGGCGACCAGTTCGGCCTGTCGGTGGTGGCTTCCGATCTGCGGCCGCTGATCGGCAGCCAGACCACTCCGGTGGTGCTGACCGAGTCCTCCAACCCGGTGTTCGCGACGACGTCGAGCTGGGTGGCCTACGGCGGCTGCGTGGCCATCAACACGTTCGACGCCGTGGTGCCGCAGAGCTCGGCCCTCCGTCTGGCCCAGTTCGCGGATCCCGGCGGCAGCGGGGGCGCGTACAACTACAGCGCCGCGACGCTGAACATCACCGACAGCGGCAGCCGTGTCATCACGATGCCGTACGACTTCAGCTACGTCTGGTACGACCCGGACGCGCCGTCCAACGCGACCGGACGCGTGAACATGCTGAACGACATCCTGTCGTACTTCGGTGTCGCGGGGAACCCCATCGACATCTCGGGCGTGGTGCCGGGTGCCGCGTTCTCGGTCTCGAACTTCCCCAACCCGTTCAACCCCTCCACGAGCATCGAGTACACGATGCCCAAGCGAGGGCACCTGTCCCTGAAGGTCTTCAACGTCCGCGGCGAACTGGTGCGCACCCTCATCAACGGCGTGCGTGACCAGGGCTCCGACCGGGTCGTGTGGGACGGCACGAACGACGCGGGCCGGCAGGTCTCGTCGGGCGTGTACTTCTACGAGGCCCGGACGGGCGACAAGGTGGAGGTCCGCAAGATGGCGCTGGTGAAATAGCACCGCGCCGTCCATCACTTGACCGGACCCGAACCTTCCACGCAGACAAAGGGCCCCGGGCACGCGCCCGGGGCCCCGTTCTCTTCAGCGCGGCCGCCGGCCCTCCTACCTGACGAGGGCCATCTTGCCCACGCGCACCTCGTCCCCGCGACGCACCTCGTAGAAATACACCCCCGAGGCCACGGCCGCGCCCCCGTCGTCGGCGCCGTCCCAGGTCACCGAACCCGCCGCCGGCGCGGGACCCTCGTGCAGGCGACGCACCAGGCGGCCGCGCAAGTCGTACACCCGCACGGCCAGCGGTCCGGACCGGGTGACCGTCCAGCGGATGACGGTGGCGGGATTGAACGGGTTCGGCGCCTGGTCCACCGCGAAGACCGCGGCCTCCGGCACCGAGGGACACGTCCGCATGCGGTGGGGACGCCGAACCAGCCGCAGGACGCTCCAGCAGGACGCGCGTGCGGGCCGGCGCGTAGGGGGCCGAGGCCTTGCCGCCCTCTGACCGGATCGGTGCGGATCTGCGGGAAAGTCGGTGGGCACCAGGACCACCCGGGCGCCGAACGGGACGACCTCGTTCGCGGCCGCCGCGGCGTAGGGATAGCCGCCCGGCGTGCCGTCGGCATCCGCCCATTCGGCGATGCGCAGGGTCAGGCCGGTCGGGAGCAGGGCGTCGAAGCGGTCGCGCACCAGGTGGCCGTCACCCTCCTCGATCTCGGGGCTGGAGCAGCCGCCCCCGTAGGCGACCCACGAACCCACCGTCGCCAGCACGGGATTGGTCGGGGTCGCCAGCACCCGCGGCGACGTCTGCCCGCCGATGAGGGGCCGCACGTCGCGGTCATCGGCGCTGCAACCGAACCAGTCGGCCAGGAACGCGATCTGCGCGGCCGTGCCCAGGGCCAGGCTGCTGGCCAGGTCGTTGCCGAAGGCGACCATCCCCTTGCCCCGCTGCGTAGCCAGGTGTCCAGGCGGACGGCATCAGGGCTGGCCATGCTGTAGTGGATCCGGCGTGGATCGTGCCCGTCGTCATCTCGCCGCCGGTGTAGATCAGGGCGTCGTAGATGGCGAGCTGGGCGTCGGTGGCGCGGCCGCCCAGGCCGTTGGGGAGCCCGATCGGCCGCCGCCTGGGTGTGGAAGAGGTCCAGGTCCCCGGTCCACAGCAGCCCCGCCTCGTGGAAGGCGCGCGATCCACACGGCCCAATCGGTGGCGCTGCCCGAGTCGTGCCAGAACAGGGCCTTGGGCGTGACGTAGGTGCCCGGTTCGTCGACGCTCTCGGTCACCGTGGGCAGGGCCCGCACGCTGAAGGCCTGGTCGTAGCCGCCGTCGAAGACGGGATAATCGGCGAAGTCCGCGAAACCCGAGGTGTCGGCCGGCAGGATGACCGTGCTGGTCCGCTCCGCCCGCGTCCTGGGTGGCGGTGAAGTAGTAGTGGAGCCGGTCGCCGGGGAAGAGGAAGGCGGTGTCGGGCAGGGCGGCGGTCCAGCCTTCCTGGAGGTCCGGCGGCGGAACAGGCCACGGCTGCCGTGGTCAGGCAGGCCGGAGGTGCGCCAGGGGTCGAACAGCGGATTGCGGTGCAGGCGCCAGTGCAACTGGGGCGGACCGGAGAGGCGCCGAACCGCCCCGCCGGGACGCAGGTCACCGACATGGGTCCGTAGTGGCCGTTCCGAGACGTCGCCGTACGCCGGGTCCAGACCGGCACGTCGTTGGCTCCCAGGTCGACCAGGTCGACCGTTCCGCTCGCGGGAAAGGCGTCCCCGGCCAGGTTGCCGGCATCCGCGATGAGGTCGGGGCCGGTCCGCTCGTAGACCATCAGCCGCACGTTGTCGAAGTAGGGGGCCGGGGTGGCGTCGGTCCCCGTGTCGCCGTAGTACCAGCCGAAGTCGTACGCACTCATCCGCACCTGCACGTGGGTCGCGCCCGCCCGCATGAGGTCGGACACGTCCGCTTCTTCCCGGTGGTAGTCCGGGCCGCCGTAGCCCCAGACCCACGGGCTGAACCGCCGCCAGGGCGCGTATTCGAGGTCCGCCGGGTTCCCACTGTCGACCGACCGCACCGACAGGAAGTAGAACACGCCCGGCGAGTCGGGGGTCAGCTCTTCGTGGCGGTAGACGTCGAAGGCGATGCGGGCTCCGGTGTGGCCCGCGTCCGGCCAGGCCAGGGGCGGCGAGATGATCGCGTTGTGCAAGTGTTCCCTGTCCGGTTGGCCCCCGACGGGGAACCGGTGGGTCGCCACGCCCCCGCTGGTGTTGACCACCCAGCCGCCGGGACCGTAGCACCAGTTGATGCAGGTCGCTGCCGCCGGTGCCGGGCACCACGACGCCGTCGTCGATGAAGGCCACCTGGGGCGTCGCATTCTGGCGGCAGGGATCCAGGTCGTCCAATCCCGTCCACAGGGCGGCGAAGTTCCCCACGCCGGCGTCGGCCACGGGCACCAGTTCGCCCAGGGTGCCGTCCTCGAAGTCCGTGGCGTAGCCCGGGCCGTTGGACAGGGTGATGGCCACGTCGTCCAGCTGGATCGCCCCGTCGTTGGGCCACGCGCAGTCCTCGCCCGAGAAGCCGCCGTCCGACCGGAAGCGGAAGAGCACGCAGACCTCGTCGCCGGCGTCGCCGATGTACTCGTCGGGCTGGTACACGGTCTCGCCGCCGATGGCGACGGAATCGGCCGCGCCGAAGCCGCTCCACAGGTCGACGAAGACGCCGCTGCTCTTCTCGCACGTGATGAAGGCGTAGTCGTAGCCCGGCTCGGTGTCCAGGTTGGCCACGGCGGCCACCGTGACGGTGCAGGGCTGGGCCGGATCGTCGACCGCGCCCCGCCACTCCAGGATCTCGTTCCAGTTGTTGCCGTAGCCGCCCACCTCGTCCCAGGGCTGGCCGCAGGAGGGCAGGTCGGGATCGCCGCACCAGGCCGACCAGCTGCCGTTGACGGCGTGGAAGGTGTCGGCGTGCCAGGCCAGGTAGTTGTCCGCGGTCTCGTCGATGCTGGTCCAGCCGTTCCAGTCGGGGGCCCCGGACGGCGTCTCGAAGGTGCCGATGGCCGTCGCGCCGCTGCCGTAGGGACCCAGCACGACGATGGTGTCGACGACCGCCTTGGCCGCCGGATCCGCCGGGCCGCCCATGTAGCGCACGCCGGCGAGGCTGGGCGGTTCGGGATCCGGTGCGGGGCGGGCGAAGGCGACGATCGGCAGGCAGACGACGAGGCAGAGGCGGGCGAACGTGCCTCTCATGGGCTCCCCCTTGGTTCCGGCGCCGCCGGCCCCGCCAGCTGAGCGCGGCGGGCCGCGGCGCCGTGGACCTGACTTGTCCAGTTTACCCGCAGCGCGGGATTCCTGTCAAACCGACCACCCGCGGGGTGGGCCGCCGCGGTCCGTCCGTGGTATGCTGGTCGCCACCCGCAACCCCAGGCCGAGAGGTCCGATCGATGATGCTGCGCCGCTGCCGTTCCGCCCTGCTCCTGCCGCTCCTGCTGTCGTTGGCCGCCTGCGCCGGCGGCGGCCACACGGGCGACGACCCCGCCGCCGTGGCCAAGGCCACCCTGACCCGGGTGGGCGACCTGGCCCCGGACTTCGCCGTGCCCCTGGTGGGCGGCGGCCGCTTCGACCTGGCCGAGCAGCGGGGCAAGGTGGTGCTGGTGAACTTCTTCGCCACCTGGTGCCCGCCCTGCCGGCAGGAGATGCCCGAGCTGCAGCGCCAGGTGTGGGAGCGCTTCGCCGGCGGCGACTTCGCCATGATCTCGGTGGACCGGGAGGAGGGCGCGGACAAGGTGGCGCCGTTCGTGAAGGACCACGGGGCCGGCTGGCTGTTCGGCCTCGACGAGCAGCGCGAGGTCTTCGCCCGCTACGCCTCGGGCTACATCCCCCGCAGCTACGTGATCGACCGGGACGGTCGCATCGTCTTCCAGGGGCAGGGCTACGAGAAGGACGAGTTCGCCCGCATGGTCCGGGTCATCGCGCAGCAGCTGGCCAAGCCCGCGTCCTAGGGGCTCGCGGCCGGGACCCTTTGCAGTCCCCGGGCCGGTTCCGTATATCCATGGAGCTCGCCATGACCCGAACCGAGGAGGGTCCCATGCGCTCGCTCGCGCTCCTGTCCGCCCTGCTGCTGGGCCTGGTCGTCGCCCCGACCGCCCAGGCCGGCCTCACCGATCTCGAGAACGCCATCGGCCTCTACACCGCCGTGCCCCGCGACCTGGACAACGTCAGTGACCTGACCAGCTACGAAGGCAGCCCCGGCACCTTTCCCGTCTACGTGGTGATCACCCAGCCCTACAACGAGAACACGGGCGGGGCCATCAGCCGCCTGGGAGGGTTCGAGTTCCGCGTCGAGCTGCCGTCGAACGTCTTCCTGCTGGGCGCCGAGCTGCCGCCGCTGTCGGCCAACTTCAAGAGCCCGCCCGAGTTCCTGGTGGGCACCAACATCCCCGTCTCGGGGGACGCGGCCACGCTGGTGACGCTGACGCTGGGCGAGTTCACCGGAACCTTCGGCCGGGTCCTGCTGGCACCGGTCGACACGCCGTCCATCGCCGGCTCCCTGGCGGTGGCCGACTACAACGACGAGTTCTCCCTGTCGGCGGCGGTGCCGTCCTCGGGCAGCCTCGACAAGCCGGTGTTCTGCTTCTACTGCCTGCAGAACGCGGAACAGCGCACCTGGGGCGGGGTCAAGTCCCTGTATCACTAGTTCCGGCCGGGACGGAGAAGGCCGGCGCCCCGCGGGGGGCGCCGGCCTTCGTGTCGTTCGTGCCCGTCGCCTACGGGTTCGGCCCGTCGTGGCACTGGTAGCAGGACACCGCGCTCCAGCCGCCCCGATAGTCGGACCCGTGGCAGGCCGCGCAAGACGACGATGCCGTTGGTATCGGCGTACGAGCCGTGCCGGTTGCGACCCGCGCCAGCCGACGGGGTGGCCGCCGGGACCGTCGTGGCAGGCATAGCAGGAGACCTCGCTCCAGCCGCCCTGGTAATCGTCGCCATGGCAGTTGCGGCAGCCCAGGGCCGAGTACTGGACCACGTCCTGGCCGTGGTTCTCGGGCAGGGCCCAGCCCGTGTCGTGGCCGCCCGGGCCGTCGTGGCACCGGTAGCAGGAGATGCCGCTCCAGCCGCCCAGGTAGTCGTCGCCGTGGCAGGCCTTGCAGGACAGGGCCGAGTAGGCGTTGACGTACTGGGCGTGCGCCGAGTACTGCCAGAGGTTGGAGTGGCCGCCCGGGCCGTTGTGGCACTGGTAGCAGGACACGCCGCTGGTGCCGCCGCGGTAGTCGTCGCCGTGGCAGGCGGTGCAGGCGGCGGCGCTGTTGGCCACCACCTCGGCGCCGTGGGCCGACGCGTCGGCCCAGCCGACGGGGTGACCGCTGGGGCCGTCGTGGCACTGGTAGCACGACACCGTGCTCCAGCCGCCCTGGTAGTCGGACCCGTGGCAGGTGGTGCAGCCGTCCGAGCCGTCGGCCACCACCTGGGCGCCGTGGGCGTCGGGATCGGCCCAGCCGGTGGGATGGCCGCCCGGTCCGTCGTGGCAGGCCGAGCAGGAGATCCCGCTCCAGCCGCCCTGGTAGTCGGCGCCGTGGCAGTCGGTGCAGGCGGCCGCGCTCGCGGCGGCCACCACCGCGCCGTGGGCGGCGGGGTCGGCCCAGCCGGCGGTGTGGCCGCCGGGACCGTCGTGGCACTGGTAGCAGGACACGCCGCTCCAGCCGCCCTGGTAGTCCAGACCGTGGCAGTCGGTGCAGGACGCGCCGCCGTCGGCGCGCACCGCGGTGCCGTGCTGCGACTCCTGGGCCCAGCCGTCGGGATGGCCCCCGGGACCGTCATGGCACTGGTAGCAGGAGATGCCGCTGGTGCCGCCCAGGTAGTCCGTGCCGTGGCACTGCCGGCAGGCGACGGCGCTCTCGGCGCGCACCTCGGCACCGTGCTGATCGCCCTGGGCCCAGCCGTCGGGATGGTGGCCGGTGGGACCGTCGTGGCACTGGTAGCACGACACCTGGGCCCAACCGCCCCGGTAGTCGGCCCCGTGGCAGTCGGCGCACTGGTCCGCGCCGCCGGCGACCACCGCGGCGCCGTGGGCGCTCTGCTGGGCCCAGTCGACCGGATGGCCGCCCGGACCGTCGTGGCACTGGTAGCAGGAGATGCCGCTGGTGCCGCCCCGGTAGTCGGCGCCGTGGCAGGCGGCGCAGTAGGCCGCGCCGTCGGCGCGCACGGCGGCGCCGTGCTGGTCGCGGGTCGGCCCAACCGTCGGGATGGCTGTCCGCCCGGGCCGTCATGGCACTGGTAGCAGGATACGCCGCTCCAGCCGCCGCGGAAGTCGGCGCCGTGGCAGGCGGCGCACTGCTGGGCGCCGTTCGTGGCGGCCTCGGTGCCGTGCAGGGCGCGGGCAGCGCCCAGTCCTCGGGATGCCCGCCCGGACCGTCGTGGCACTGGTAGCAGGAGACGCCGCTGGTGCCGCCCTGGTAGTCGGCCCCGTGGCAAGGACGCACGGACGAGACGGTGTTGTCCCGCACGTAGGCGCCGTGCTGCGCCGGCATCGGCCCAGCCCTCGGGGTGCCGGCCGGTGGGCCCGTCGTGGCACTGGAAGCAGGAAACGCCCGCCCAGCCGCCGCGGTAGTCGGCGCCGTGGCAGGCGGCGCACGAGGCGGCGCTGTCGGCCGCGGCCGCGGCGCCGTGGGCGACGGGATCGACCCAGCCCGCCGGATGGCCGCTGGGCCCGTCGTGGCAGGCGTAGCAACTGGGCACGCCGTCGCCGCCGCGGTAGTCGGCCGCCGTGGCAGGAGCCGCAGTTGCCCAGGCCGCGGTCCGCGACGTAGGCGCCGTGGAAGTCGGCGGCGTCCTTCTGCATCCAGGCGTCGGGGTGGGCGGTCAAGCTGGGGATCGTCGGCGCGCTCGGCGCAGCCGGCAAGGACCGCGGCCAGCGCCAGGGCGGCGGCGGCAGCGGTCAGGCGGACGAGGTGGGCGCGGCTCATGGTGCTCAACCTCCGTGGCAGGCGACGCAGGTCGGCGCCGAGGGACCGTCGCTGTGGCAGGCGACGCAGCTCTCCATCTCGAAGGCCCCGTCGACGGCGTGGCGGCCGCCGTCGGAGCGCCCGCACCCAGCCCACCTGCGAGTGGCTGGCGGGCAGCACCCGATTGGCGGCGTGGCAGGCGGTGCAGAACTCGGGCTCGGTGTGGCAGACGGCGCACTCCAACTCGTTGCCCCGCGCCCGGGCGGCGTGGTCGAAGGCGAAGTTCAGCGGATGGGTGCGGGGCCGCACGTTGTCGCCCGCGTGGCACTCCTGGCAGGTGCTCTGGGTGTGGCAGAGGGCGCAGGCCGCCTGGTCGAGGCGGGCGTCGGCGCCGTGGCGGACGTCCCAGCCGGTCACGTGGGTGGCCGGGCGCAGGTCGTTGTCGTCGGCGTGGCACAGGCGGCAGTCGGCGTAGTCGGCGGCGGTGGCGTGGCAGACCCGGCACTCGGGCTTGCCGGGGATGGGCCGCGCCGCGCCCTCGGGATCGCCGTGGCAGGTGCCGCAGGCCAGGCCGGCGGCCACGTGGGGCGCGTGGGCGAACTTGGCCGCCCCGAACGCGCGCACGGGGTAGTCGCCGGCCTCGTCCACGTTGGTGTGGCACATGTTGCAGGTCCCGTCGTCCTCCACGTCGTGGCAGTTGGCGCACACGTCCATGTCGGGGCGGAAGGTGTCGGCGGCGGACCGCGAGTCGGCCACGCCCTCGTGGCACATGGCGCACTCCACCTCGTTGGCCTGGTGGACGTCGTGGGGGATGATGATGCGGTCGGGCAGGTCGGCCGCGGCCGGGGCGGCGACCGCCGCGGCCAGCGCCGCGATGGCGCACGCCAGGATGTCCTCGTCACAGCCAGCCTCCCCGGTCCAGGCCGAAGCGCGAGACGCCGCGCCCCATGGCCAGGTCCACGCCCACCAGGAGGCGCACGTCCTTGTCGTATTCGGGCGTGTCCAGGCTCTGGACCTCGGCCGTCAGGTTCAGACCCGAGCGCAGGCGCACCCGCGCCCGCGCCGCCAGGGTGGTCAGGTCGCGCTCCTGGTCCTCGGGGAGCGTCGGCGAACAGGGCGTAGGTCAGGTACGAGGCCTCGCCCTCCAGGCGCAGCCAGGGCCGGGCCTGCCAGGCCACCTCGCCGTAGACGCTGTTCTCGTCGCCGGCGTCGCCGGTGCGCAGGGAGTAGCCGATCCGCGCCACGGGCAGCAGCGCCGCCAGGCCGATCCGCGAATTGGTGCGCGCGCCCACGAACGAGCCCACGTACTCCAGCTCGCCGCCCCAGCGCGCGTCGTTCGTCCAGCGCACCGACGGCGCGGGCCAGGCGGATGCGTTTCAGGCCGGTGAAGCGGGAGAACCACGACGCCGCGTCGATCGAGGGACGGCGATCCACGAACTGCAGCGTGGCCACGGGCCGACCGGCGGCGGGGCGCCACTGGCCCTGGAGTTCCAGCTTGGCCAGTGCTCGCCCTCCAGGTCGTAGGCGGCCCGGCCCAGGGCGCGCAGGCGGCGCACGGCGGTGGTGGTGTACTCCAGGCCCACCGGGCGGGCGGCCACGCGGCCGTAGCGCTCGCGGTAGGCGGCGGACAGCCGCCAGCCGCTGGCCCCGGCCGGGGCGCAGGGAGACCTGGGCGCCGGCGGCGGCGTCCCGGTCGAAGTCGGCGACGTCGAAGGCGTGGCGGAAGGGCACGGCGGCGCCGCCCCAGGCGGTCACTTCGGTGCCGGCGGCGCCGTGCCAGCGGGCGCGCAGCCGTCCAGGGTCAGGCCGGCCACCCCGCACTGCAGGAACTGGCGGCCGGCGTCCACGCGCCAGACGCGACCCCAGCCGGGCCTCCAGCAGGCCCGTGTGCAGGCGCGCTGCCGCGAAGGCGGGGCCCGCGTCGGCGGGCGTGTCGGCGAACCGGCCCGAGGCGCGGAACTGAGACGCCCGCCGGCCAGGCCCGACGCCGAGCCGGCGAAGTGCTCGTAGACGCGCAGGTGGTCGTCGGCGGTGCCGGCGGCATCTTCGGTCTGGTAGGCGTAGGCGGTGGAGCGCAGGCCGAAGGACCAGGAGGGCGCGGCGGCCCCAACGGGACCAGGTCGGTTCCGGCGGCGGCCGGTCCGCCGAACGCCAGGCCGAGAGGCGGCGACGCCGAGGGCGCGAACGCGGGCACGGGAGTGGACCATGGCGATCCGTTCCTTCGGGGCTGGGCCCGGCGCGGGGCGCCGGCGGGACGCGGTTGACGGGCGACAGCAGGGTCCGGAACAGGTTGCGGCGACCATTATGCAGGCGCGCAAGCCACAAATCCACAAGAAGTTACGGTGTTTTTCCGAGAATGGGATTCATTATTGATTCTGTGAACTCAACAGACGGCAGGCACCGGGCCGGGTGGACGGGTCCACCCGGTGATGCTGCCGGTTCGCGGAAGGTGCAGATGACGCCGGGGCCGGGTCCGGCCCCCTTTGGATCATCGGCGGCAAGAGCAGTCCCCCGACTCTCAGCCGCCGATGAATTTCGAGCTTACGGGGACGCGACAGAATTTGTCCACTATTTTCGCGAACGAAGTTCACGTCCGAGGCTCGGCAGAAAATGAATACTGTCATCTTGGGAATCGCGTGGTATACCGGTCGGGAGGGATCCCAATATCGGCGAGCCGTGTCGGCGGCGCGCCATCTTCGTCCGGGCCCGCGGGCCCGGTCCATCAGGAGGAATAGTCCATGCAACGCCGATTCAACGTTCTCGTACCTCTGCTCTGCGCGGGCCTCGCCATCGCCCTGGCCGCCTGCAGCAGCAGCGACAATCCCACCACGCCGCCGGCGGGCGATACCCAGGCGCCCCAGGTGTTGGGCAATTCGCCCAGCAACGGCCAGGTGGCCGTCGCCGTGGACGACAGTGTGTTCGTGCTCTTCAGCGAGGCCATGGACCAGAGCACCGCCGCGGGCAACGTCACCCTGTCGGCGGGCACCGTCACCGGCATGGCCTGGTACTCGGACCGCCTCCTGGTCGTCGGCCACGACGACTGGGCCGAGGGCGCGCAGGTCACCGCCACCGTCGGCACCGGCCTGAAGGACCTGGCCGGCAACGCCCTGGCGGCCGCCTCGACCTTCTCCTTCTGGACCGAATCCACCGCCCTGACGGTCCTGTCCGTGACGCCTGCCGAAGGCAGCGGCGACGTGTTGCGCGACGCGAGCGTGGTCGTGCAGTTCAGCCGCGACGTGGACACGACGAGCCTCCAGAGCCACGTCACCCTGACCGACCAGCTGGTCAAGGCGACCTTCCCCTACGACGTGACGCACCTGGAGACGGGCCGCTACCTGCTCAAGCCGCAGGCGCTTCTGCCCGCATCCACCCAGGTCTACGTGGCCATCACGGCGGGCCTGGCGGTCCCCGGGGGCGCCGTCACCCTGGCCGAGAACCACATCACGAGCTTCACCACGGGCACCACCACGGACACGACGCCGCCCACGCTGGTCAGCGCGGAGCCGGCCGTCGGCGCCACGGGCGTGGCCGTGAACCAGGGCTTCATGCGCCTGACCTTCAGCGAGCCGCTCGATCCCGACACCGTGGACCTGGCACGGGTGAACCTGGAGTTCTACATCCTGCTGATGCAGAACCCGTACAGCGACCTCTTCTGGAACCAGGACAACACCGAGCTGACGATCCCCCTGCCCGCCACCCTGCCGGCGGGCCTGCCCATGTACCTGGAGCTGACCGGCGCCACCGACCTGGCGGGCAACCCCATGGTCGGCAACATCGTCTGGTCCGCCACGGTGGCCGGCACCGCCGACTACATGCCCTGGGAGGACGGCGCCCGGTATCAGGAGCATCACAGCCGGGAGACGGGCACCATCGGCAATCCGACCCCCACCGGCAGCGACGACTACACGGACTACCTGCAGATCGAGCGGGTGAACGACAGCGACGTGCGCTTCGTGGGCTACGACGCGAGCTTCACCACGGCCACCGGCAGCTGGATGCAGTACCGGCGGACGGCCAACGCGATCCAGTGGGTGGGCTTCGACAACAACAACAAGGCCCTCGCCCCGGACAAGGCCATGTTCGACGCGCCCCTGACCTATCTGCCCCTGCCCCTGGCCGCGGGCACCTGGACCTCGAACACCACCGTGACCGTGCCCGGCGAGGGCAGCTACTCGGCCCAGCTGAACGGTCGGGTCCTGCCCCAGCAGGCGGAGACCACGCTGCCCGGCGAGGGCAGCCAGTTCTTCCTGAAGAACGCCTGGCGGGTGGTGCAGACCATGGAGGTGTCCCTGGACGGAACGCCGGCGTTCACCCAGACCGACACCCTGACCCTGGCCGCCACCCTCGGGCTGCTGGTGGACCATCAGACCAACATCGACTACGGCAACAACCGCTGGGACGACGACTACGCGGAGCGCTTCCCCCTCCTCGAGGGTCTGAAGGCCGAGCTGCCGACCCGCCTGTCGACGGTCATCCGGCGCCGCTGAGCGGCGCGTCCACGCGGGAAACGGAAAGGGCCGGCAGCCTCGCGCTGCCGGCCCTCCGTTTGCCGCTGCCCCCGGCGGGAAACCTAGAATCCGGTGGTCATCATCTCGATGGCCCGGTTGGCCAGCCCCGTGAACTGGCCGAAGAACAGGCCCAGACCCAGGGTCGGGACGGCCAGCGCCGCCAGCAGCGCGTACTGCAGCCAGTGCAGCTTCAGGGGGGACATGTCCGCGCCCTCGGCCGGGCGGGTCAGGAACATGGCCCTGACCACCTTGAAGTAGTAGTAGAGGCTGACCACGCTGTTCAGGGCGGCGATGATCACCAGCCAGAACCACTGCTTGTCCATGACGGCGATGAACAGGTACCACTTGCCGACGAAGCCGGCGAAGGGCGGCACGCCCGTCAGCGAAGCCAGGAACACCACCATCATGGCGCCGGCCCAGGGCGCCCGGAAGCCGAGGCCCACGTAGTCGTCCAGGTGCTCGCTCTTGAGGTGGTTGTTGATGGCCACCACGAACAGGAAGGCGCCCAGGTTCATCAGGGCGTAGACCAGCAGGTAGAAGAGGATGGCCTGCAGGCCCGCGTCGGTCAGCAGCACGAAGCCCATCAGCAGGTAGCCCACGTGGGCGATGCTGGAGTAGGCGAGCATGCGCTTGACGTTGTCCTGGCGCAGGGCCACCAGGTTGCCGTAGGTCATGGTCACGGCCGAGATCACCGCCATCAGCAGCGGCCAGTTGATCTGGTGCACCAGCGAGGCCGAGGCGGCGGCGTCCGGACCCGCGGCCAGCGTGGTGTAGAAGAAGCGGATCATCAGGGCGAAGCCCGCGGCCTTGGGGCCCACCGAGAAGAGGGCGCTGACCGGGGTGGGCGCGCCCTCGTACACGTCGGGCGCCCAGTAGTGGAAGGGCACCGCCGCGATCTTGTAGCTCAGGCCGGCCATGACCAGGATCACGGCCACCAGCAGGCCGAAGGCGTTGACCTCGTGGGCCATCAGCCCGGCGCGGATGCCGGCGAACTGCATGGAGCCCGGTCATGCCGTACAGCAGCGAGAGGCCGTAGAGCATGATGGCGCTGCTGACGGCGCCGAAGATCACGTACTTCAGGCTGGCCTCGGTGCTGCGCAGGCTGGTGCGCATGTAGCCGGCCAGGACGTAGCTGATGAGGCCCACGCCCTCCATGGAGAGGAAGAGCATCAGCAGGTCCTTGGCCTCGGCCATGACGCACATGGCGGCGGTCAGCAGCACGGTCAGGGCGAAGAACTCGCCCTTGTTCTCCCGGGTGGGGCCCATGATCTCCTCGGAGGTCCAGGCGAAGAGCACCGTGACCAGTCCGACGAAGATGAACAGCACGCGGAAATAGGCCGCCAGGCCGTCGACGACCATCAGGTCGCCCATGATCGTGTGCGTGCCCGGCGCCATGTCCGCCAGGGCGTAGGCGCCGGCGGTGACCAGGCCGAACACCGAGACGGCGAACGGCAGCCAGGGCCGGCGACCGCGCGCGATCAGGTCGGCCAGCAGCGCCGCCAGGAAGGTGCCGCAGAGGATGGCCTCCGGACGCCACCAGGCGAGGTCCGACCAGTTCGGGATGTGTCAGCGTTCAAGACTTCCATCGAGGATGACTCCCCAGTCTGCGCCGCCTAGCCGGCCACGACCTTGATCAGGTTGTTCAGGGACACCTTCATCAGATTCAGCACCGGCATCGGGTAGACGCCCAGCAGCAGCACGAGCACGCCGATGGGCACGAGCGTGAACAGCTCGCGGGCGCTGATGTCGGGCAGGTTGTCGTACTTCTCGTTCTTCGGGCCCAGGAACACGCGCTGCAGCATCCACAGCACGTAGGCCGCGCCGATGATCAGGCCCAGCGCGCTGATGATGGCCACGGTCCGGTACACCGGGAAGATGCCCATGAAGATCATGGCCTCGCCCACGAAGCCGCTCAGGCCCGGCAGGCCCAGGGCCGCGAACAGGGCGAAGCTGAAGACGGTGGTGTAGACCGGCATCTGCAGGCCCAGGCCGCCGAAGCCGTTGATCTCGCGGTGGTGGGCCCGGTCGTAGATCACGCCCACGCAGAGGAACAGCATGGCGGTGATGGTGCCGTGGTTGAACATCTGCAGCACGGCGCCGTTGATGCCGGCCTCGGTGAAGGCGGACATGCCCAGCAGCACGTAGCCCATGTGGCTGACCGAGGAGTACGCCACCAGCTTCTTCATGTCGGTCTGGGCCATGGCGCAGTAGGCGCCGTAGAGGATGTTGATGCAGCCCAGGATGGCCAGCGGGTGGCTGAACCAGAGGGCCGCGTCGGGCAGGATCGGGTAGCTGATGCGCAGGATGCCGTAGGTTCCCATCTTCAGCAGCACGCCGGCCAGGATGACGGACACGGCGGTGGGCGCCTCGACGTGCGCGTCCGGCAGCCAGGTGTGGAACGGGAAGATGGGCACCTTGATGGCGAAGCCGATGAACAGGCCGATCCACAGCAGGTGGCGCACCGTTGGTCCCCTGCAGCCAGGCGTTGTGGTTGGCCTGGTCGAACATGTGCAGCATGTTGAAGGTGTGGCCGCCGGTGACCGGATCCTGCACGTTCAGGTAGAACGCGATCATCGCCAGCAGCATCAGCACCGAGCCGGCCAGCGTGTAGAGGAAGAACTTGATGGCGGCGTACTCGCGCCGCGGGCCGCCCCAGATGCCGATCAGGAAGTACATCGGCAGCAGCATCACTTCCCAGAACACGTAGAACAGGAAGAAGTCGAGCGCCATGAACACGCCCATCATGCCCGCCTCGAGCAGGAGGAACAGGGCGAAGTAGCCCTTGACCGCCTTCGTCGATGTTCCAGGAGGCGATCACGCAGATGAACGAGAGCAGCGCCGTCAGCAGCACCATGGGCACGGACAGGCCGTCGATGCCCATGAAGTACTCGATGTTGAAGCTCTTGATCCAGGTGTAGTGCTCCACGAACTGGAAGGCGGTCGAGCCCCGGTCGAAGTTCATGAAGAGCTGGACGGCCAGGATCAGCGGCACGGCGGCGGCGGCCGCGGCCACCGTCTTGATGACCTCTTTCCGCTCCGAAGGAATGAAAGCGATCACAGCCGCCCCGATGACCGGGAAGAAGGTCATCCAGGAAAGAATGTGCTCACCCATGCGTGGCGCTCCTCTCGGGTGTTGGCAACATCCCTGCATTACAGGACTCGGTAGACCAGGACCAGCACGACGAGCGAGGCGCTGGCGTACACCAGGTACGTCTGCACCCGCCCGGTCTGGACCCGGCGGAAACCCTCGCCGGCGCCCTGGAGCACGGCGGCTACCCCGTTGACGGCGCCGTCGACGATGTAGCGGTCGAGCAGGCCGGCGACCCAGCTCATGGCGCGGGTCAGGTAGCCGGCGCCGTTGACGATGCCGTCGACGACGTAGGTGTCGAACGCGCGGCACATGGACGCCCACCACAGGGTGAAGCGGTAGATCGTGGCCGCGTACAGCTCGTCGAAGAAGTACTGCCCCTGCAGCACCGTGTAGACGCCGTGCAGGCGGGCCTGCAGGGCGGCGGTGTTCACCTTGCGCAGCTGGTAGGTCCACCAGCTGGCCGAGGATGCCCAGCAGCGCGACGATGATCGACATGATCATGGCGCGCATGGTGGGCGACGTGGTGGACGTCGTGGCCGCCCTCGCCGTGGGCCGCGGCGGCGTGGCCGGCGGCCTCGCCGTGGGCCGGCGCGCCGTGGGCCGTCCCCGCCGGGCGCGGCCTCGCCGTGGCCCGTCACGACCTCGCCGGCGTCGCCCTCGTCGATGTCCGTCTGCTCGGCCAGGGTGAAGGCCGGCTGCGTCGCCGGGGTCAGGTGGAACTCGGCCGCGATGGCCGGCAGTCATAGGGCGCCACGAACTTGGCGAACCAGCCCTCGTTGGCGGTCTTCCAGCCGGCGGCGACGATGGCCAGCACGCCCAGGACCACCAGCGGGCCGGCCATGGCGAAGCCCGACTCGTGGGCGTGGTCGAACTTGTGCTGGTCACGGGGCTTCCCGAAGAAGGTCAGGAAGACGATGCGGAACATGTAGAAGGGCGTGATGGCCGCGGCGACGATGCCCAGGATGAACGGCATGTAGTGGCCGCGGGTCATGCCGAAGGCCAGGGCCGAGCCCAGGATGCCGTCCTTGGAGTAGAAGCCCGAGAAGCCGGGCACGCCGCTGATGGCCAGGGTCGCGGCCAGGAAGGTGATGAAGGTGATGGGCATCTTCCTGCGCAGGCCGCCCATCTCCGGCATCTCCTGGGTGTGCACGGCGTGGATCACCGAGCCGGCGCCCAGGAAGAGCAGGGCCTTGAACATGGCGTGGGTGGTCAGGTGGAACATGCCGTTGACCGAGTCGCCGGCGCCCAGGGACATCACCATGTAGCCCAGCTGGCTGAGGGTCGAGAAGGCCAGCACCCGCTTGATGTCGGTCTTGACCAGGGCGATGGTCGCGGCGAAGAAGGCGGTGATCGCGCCCACGTAGAGGATGACCAGCATGGCCGTGGTGCCGAACAGCGGCGCCAGGCGGGCCACCATGTAGACGCCGGCCGCGACCATGGTCGCGGCGTGGATCAGGGCCGACACCGGGGTCGGGCCCTCCATGGCGTCGGGCAGCCAGATGTGCAGGGGCATCTGCGCCGACTTGCCGACGCAGCCCATGAACAGGCCGACGCCCGCCCAGGCCAGCAGGGTGCCCTTGATGGTGCCCGCCTCCACGTGGGCGAAGAGCTCGAAGTAGTTCAGGGTGCCGGTGACCGTGAAGAAGGTCAGGATGCCCAGCCAGAAGCCGTAGTCGCCCACGCGGTTGGTCAGGAAGGCCTTCTTGTTGGCGTTGGCGGCCGAAGTGCTTGTGGAAGAAGAAGCCGATCAGCAGGTAGCGAGGCCAGGCCCACCAGCTCCCAGAACACGTACAGGAAGAACAGGTTGTTCGCGAGCACGATGCCCAGCATCGAGAACGTGAAGAAGCCCAGGAAGGCGAAGTAGCGCTCGTAGCGGCGGTCGCCGTGCATGTAGCCGGTCGAGTACACGTGGACCAGGAAGCTGATGGTGCAGACGACCATCAGCATCACCGACGGTCATGCCGTCGACCAGGATGCCCGCGTCGATGCGTGAAGCCGCCCAGGTCGATCCAGTTGAAGGCGCCCTCCGACCCGGAAGGACGGGTCGCCGATCCGCCAGAAGGCGATGAAGATGCGGATCGCCAGCAGCTCGGCCGACGCCCATCAGGGTGACGCCGATCCAGTCGCCCTGGCGCGGCAGCTTCTTCCCGAAGAAGAAGGTCAGCACGTAGCTCAACAGGGGCAGCCCCAGGATGGCCAGCGCGGAATACAGGATGGCGTTGTCGCTCATCAACGTTACGTCTCCCTTATCGCTTCAGGCTCTGGACGGCGTCGGCGTGGACCGTCCCGAAGTTCCGGAACATGGCCAGCACGATGGCCAGCGCGACGGCGGCCTCGGCCGCGGCCAGCACGATCACGAAGGCGGCTCATCATCTGCCCGTCGATGCCGTGCTCCACGTAGCGCGAGAAGGCCACGAAGTTGATGTTGGCGGCGTTGAGCATCAGCTCGACGCCCATCAGGATGCCGACGGCGTTGCGCCGCGACATCACCGCGAACAGGCCCAGCGAGAACAGCGCCGCGCTCACGGTCAGGAAATGGGGCAGGCCGACGTTCACGACGCCACCTCCTGCGTCCGGGACCGCGGCCGGCGCGGTGTCGTCGCCGTCGCGACCGTCTGGTGCTCGCGGATCAGGATGGCCGCGCCGATCATCGCCACCAGCAGCACCAGCGAGACGTACTCGAAGGGGAAGATGTAGGTGGTCATGAAGCCGGTGCCGATCTCGGCCGTCGTGGGCTGCGGCCGGCGCGGCCGACGCCGTTCCAGGCGACCGCCGTGATGGCCTTGTAGAGCAGGCCGAAGACGGCGATGGAGAAGAACGCCGCCGGCACGTAGCGGTCCAGGCCGTGGCGGCGCTTCCCGTGCTGGGGCAGCCGGGTCATCATCACCGTGAACAGCACCAGCACCAGCACGCCGCCCACGTAGACCATCACCTGGGTGACGGCGATGAAGTCGGCGCCCAGGTAGGCGTAGAGGCCCGCCGCGCCCAGCAGCGTGAACAGCAGGGCGAAGCCCGCGTGCACGATGTTGGGGCTGAACACGACCCACACCGCCGGCACGACGGTCAGCAGGGCCAGCGCGACGAAGATCAGGTCGGTGATCACGCGTCGTCTCCTTTGTCCCGAGTGTCCTTGTCGTCCTTGGGCTCCACCCACCAGCCCGTGCTCGATGCGGGTGGCGCGGTGGCAGGGGATCTTCTGCTCGTTCGGATCCATGAACTCGTAGACCAGCGAGCGGCGGTCGTAGACCGAGTGGTCGTAGTCGTGGCTCATGGTGATCGAGCCCGTGTGGCAGTTCTCGGTGCAGAGCGAACACCAGATGCACTTGTTGTAGTCGATGGCGTAGCGCGTCATCAGGCGCTCCTTGCCCTTGCCCTCGGACTCGATGTAGATGCAGTCCACCGGGCAGAGCTTGGCGCAGATGTTGCACGCATCGCACTTGGTCATGTCGTTGTGCACGAAGCCGCGGAAGCGCTCGGGCATGACCTGGCGCTCGTCCGGGTACTGCAGCGTCACCGGCCTGCGTCCAGATGTGCTTGATGGTGATGCCCATGCCCTGCACGGCCGAGCCCACCGCCTGCACGATGTCCGCGAAGTACTGGACCATGCTCCGCCTCTCTCTTTATGCTCAGGCGGCCGCCGCTCAGCCGGCCGCGCCGCTCGCCATCATCCAGACGCCGGCGCCCACGGTGCAGACCAGCGCCGCGGGGATCATCACCTTCCAGCACAGGTGCATGAGCTGGTCGACGCGCACGCGCGGCAGCGTCCAGCGCACCCACATGTTCAGGAAGACCATCAGCACGCCCTTGATCACGAAGGTCAGGGCCGGCGGCACGAAATCCAGGCAGGGCAGCGGCGCCCACCAGCCGCCCAGGAAGAGCATCACCGCGATCACCGAGACCAGGAACAGGTTGGCGTACTCCGCGAGGAAGAAGAACGCGAAGCGCATGCCCGTGTACTCGGTGTGGTACCCGGCCACCAGCTCCGACTCCGTCTCCGGCATGTCGAAGGGGCCGCGGTTGGTCTCGGCGATCGAGGAGACGAAGTACAGGAAGAAGGCCACGAACAGGAACGGGTTGCGGAACACGAACCAGTTCCAGATGCCGCCCTGCTGGGCGATGACGATGTCCTGGGGGTTCAGCGAGCCGGTGTACATGACCACCGGGATCGCCGCCAGCGCCAGGGGGATCTCGTAGCTGACCATCTGCGCCGCGCCGCGCGCCGCGCCGTACAGGGCCCACTTGTTGTTGCTGGCCCAGCCCGCCATCAGGATGCCGATCACGACCATGCTGCTGACGGCGAAGATGTAGAACAGGCCCAGGTCCAGGTCCGCGGCCACGAAGCCCGGCGCCCAGGGGATGGCCGCCCAGGCCAGCAGCGAGCCCAGCAGCACCAGGATCGGCGCGAACATGAACAGGCTCTTGTCCGCCTCGGCCGGGATGATGTCCTCCTTGCCGAGGATCTTCAGCATGTCGGCCACGGCCTGGGCCCAGCCCTGCCAGCGGCCGGTGCGCATGGGGCCCCAGCGGCTCTGCAGGAAGGCGGCGACCTTGCGCTCCATCCAGGTGAAGACGATGGCGCAGAGGGCCATGACCGTGAACATCAGGGTCGCCATGATCGGCCGCGACGGTGACGTGCGCCCCCGTCTCGCCCATGCCGACCTTGTCCATGAAGAACGCGTACATGGCTTCCATCAGCGGTCGATCTCCCCGAGTACGATGTCCAGCGAACCCACGGTGGCGACCAGGTCGGACACCATCAGGCCCACGCCGATCTTCTCGACCACCTGCAGGTTGCAGAAGGAGCAGGACCGCACCTTGTTGCGGAACGGCTTCTGGCCGCCGTCGGCGATGATGTAGTGGCCCAGCTCGCCCTTGGCGGTCTCGGTGCGGGTGAAGGCGGCGCCGGCGGGCACGCGCACCGGCTTCTTCAGCTCGAGCTCTGGTACGGCGCCCTCGGGCAGCTGCTCGAGCGCCTGGCGGATCAGCCGGCAGCTCTGCTCGATCTCGCGCACGCGCACGATGTAGCGGTCCCAGCAGTCGCCGACGGTGCCCATCTCGCCCGTGCCCACGGGGATCTCGAAGTCGAACTTGTGGTACAGCGAGTAGGGGTCGTCCTTGCGGCAGTCCCACTTCACGCCCGAGCCGCGCAGCACCGGGCCGGTGCAGCCGTAGGCGAAGGCGACGTCGCGCGGGATGACGCCCACGTCGGCGGTGCGCTCGATGAAGATCTTGTTGTAGGTCAGCAGGGTGTTGTAGTCGTGGAGCTTCTTCTGCTCGAGCATGGTGATGAAGGTCAGCACGTCCTCGACCCAGTTGTCCCGGCGGCAGGTCGTAGCGCACGCCGCCGGGCACCATGTAGTTGTAGAGCATGCGGCCGCCGGCGATGCGCTCGAGCAGGTTGAGGATCTCCTCGCGCTCGCGGAAGCAGTACAGCAGCGGCGTCCAGGCGCCCATGTCCAGGCCGAAGGTGGCCAGGGCGATCAGGTGGCTGGCGATGCGCGACAGCTCGGCCGTGACGATGCGCAGGTGCTCGGCCCGCGCGGGCACCTCGAGCCCGGCCAGCTTCTCCACCGCGGTCACGTAGGTGTGGTTGCAGGTCACGGGCGCCAGGTAGTCGAAGCGGTCGGTGTAGACCACCCACTGCTTGTAGTCCACGCCCTCGGCGATCTTCTCGGCGCAGCGGTGCAGGTAGCCCAGCACCGGCGTGACCTTGTAGACGATCTCGCCGTCGGTGTGCAGCAGCAGGCGCAGCACGCCGTGGGTGGCCGGATGCTGCGGGCCCATGTTCAGCTCGAGCAGCTCGCTCTTGATCCCCGGCACCTGGTCCTGGTCGGCCCAGCCGTGGGCGCCGTGGGTGAGGTCGGTTCCGTAGGTGGCCATGTTCTCAGCCCTCCGCCGGGGTGTCGCCGCCCGCGGGCGCGTCGGCCGCCGGGGCAAAGGGGTTGTCCGCATAGGGCTGGCCCTTCAGGGGCACGCCCGCCCACACGTCCGGCATCACGTAGTCCTTGCGCAGCGGATGGCCCACCCAGTCCTCCTCCAGCAGCATGCGCCGCAGGTCCGGGTGGCCGGCGAAGCGGATGCCCACCAGGTCCCAGGCCTCGCGCTCGTGCCAGGAGGCCGTGGGCCACACGTGCGACACGGTGGGCACCGAGTTCTCGGCCCGCGGCATGCGCACGCGCAGGGTGAACTTGTGGCGCTGCGAGTGGCTGAACAGGTGGTAGGCCACGCCCAGGTCGCCGTCGGCCACGCGGTCGCTGGCCTCGGGGGTGCCGTCGTCGGCGTAGCCCAGGATGGCCACCGACTTGCCCTTGCCGTTCTCGTCGTAGCCGTCCCAGTCGATGCCCGCCAGGCACATGAGCGATTCGAAGGCCAGGCGCGGGTCGTCGCGCAGGAACAGGCACGCCGCGGCGATGCCGTCCTTGGCGACCTCGGCCCACGGCTCGATGGGATCCTCGTGGAAGGCGAGGGCCGCCGCACCGATCTTCCCGGCCAACAGGTCGTAGATTGCCTTGTGGTCCATGTCGCTCGGGCCCTTTCGCTACTTCCGGTAGGGGATCTTCTTGGCGTAGTCCGTGACCCACTTGGGCGTCACGAAACGGCCCTTGCGGCCGCGGATCTTGTCCTGCAGGCGCATCAGGCCCTCGAGCAGCACCTCGGGGCGGGGCGGGCAGCCCGGCACGTACACGTCCACCGGGACGATGAAGTCCACGCCCTTGACCACGTGGTAGCCGTACTTGAAGTAGGGGCCGCCGCCGATGGCGCAGCTGCCCATGGCGATGACCCACTTGGGCTCGGGCATCTGGTCGTAGATCAGCTTCAGCCGCTTGGCCATCTTCGCCGTCACCGTGCCCGAGACGATCATCAGGTCGGCCTGGCGCGGGGTGGCGCGGAAGGCGCCGGCGCCGAAGCGGTCGATGTCGTAGCGGGTGGCGCTGGTGGCCATCATCTCGATGGCGCAGCAGGCCAGGCCGAAGGTCACCGGCCAGATGCTCGAGAGCCGGGCCCAGTTGAAGACCTCGTCGACGGTGGTCAGGATGAAGTTCTTGGCGTCGGTCTCGACGACCTCCAGCAGCTGGTCGTCGACCTTGAAGTCGAGCATGTGCTCCCGGGAGACGTCGTAGCCCTCGGGGGGCGTCGTGCTTTCGCTGCTCACGGTACGGTGACCTCCTCGTCGGCCGGCGCGACGGCCTGTCCGCCGTCCGTCGGGCCGCTCGATGAGCTTCTTGACCCAGTCGAGGTCGCCCTTCACCCACACGTAGGCCAGGCCGAGGGAGAGGATCGCCAGGAACATGACCATCTCCCAGAACACGAGGGCGCCCAGGCCCGGCACCGGGAAGAGATGCTTGAACACCGTCGCCCACGGGTAGAGGAAGATGGTCTCCACGTCGAAGACGATGAAGAACAGGGCGATCAGGTAGAAGCGGACGTTGAAGCGGATCCAGGAGGAACCCCGGGGCAGCTCGCCGCATTCGTAGGAGGTCAGCTTGTTGGGGTTCGGCGCGCTGGGCCGCAGGAGCTTCGCCACACCGAGGGCCAGGCCCGCGAACGCGAACCCGACCAGGACGAAGACCAGGACGGTCGCGAAGTGTCCCGACGACACCCACGTCCACGGCCCCGACTGGGAGAGTCATTGTCATGGAGTGATCCCGGTTCCGTTGGGTCCGGAACGCGATCCCGGACCGCCGTCTTGGCAAAGGACGGGCTGCCCGCGGCGGGCGCCCGGCCGGGATGCGGTCCCCGCCGCGAAAACCGGTGCGAAACTGGACCATTCGAGTTGACGAAAATTCGACAACTACGTCGCGAATTACATATTTGGCATGGTGGCATGTCAAGGAATCATTGGTTGCGGAACGGCCCGAACGGCGTTATAGGCGCGGAGGTTGCGACCGATGCTCAGGATCGTCGCCGTGGGCAGGATGAAGGACGAGCGGCTGGCCTGCCCTGCTGACGACTACCTGCGCCGGATCCGCCCCCTGGCCCCGGTGGAGGTGGTCGAGATCAGGGACTGCCGATCCGGAGCGGGAGGGCCGCGAGATGGTCGCCCGCCTGGGCTCTCGGCCCGGGGCCGCGGGCTGGTGGTGGCCATGGACGAGACCGGCGAGGACCTGACCAGCGCCGCCTTCGCCGCGGCTGCTGGGCGGCCACGGCGGCATCGCCTTCCTGGTGGGGGGCGCCGACGGCCTGGGGCCCGCGGCCCGCGAACGGGCCGACCGCACCGTGCGCCTGTCCAGCCTGACCCTGACCCACGAGATGGCCCGGATGCTCCTGGCCGAGCAGATCTACCGGGGCCTGAGCATCCTGCGGGGCCGGCCCTACCACCGGGCCTGAGCCGCACGAACGCGCTGGGCTGGGCCCGCCCGATGACTTATACTGGCTCGCGGACCCGACCGATCATCGTCCCCGCGGACCCCAGGAGACGCAACGATGCCCCATTCCGTCCCCGCGACCCGGCGCACCGCCCGCGGCCGCCCGCCGCCGTCGGCGCCTGGTCCTGAGCCTGGCCCTGGCCGCGGTCCAGGCGGCCGCGGCCGCCACCCTGGACGTCTCCGGCCCGCCCGGGAGCCCCGCTCGAAGATCAACGGCCTGGACCATGGGTCCCCTGCCCCTGGCCGGGCCCCTGACCCTGGGCCCCGGCGTCGTACCTGGTGGAGAGCCGGCGGACGGCTACGCGGCCTTCATCGCAGAAGGTCACGCCTGCGGGACGACGCGGACACGTGCACCTGCAGGTGCGCCTGGAGCGCCTGAGCCGCCGCACCGCCTGGACCAGCAGCGTGCTCTACGCGGGGCTCGGCCAGTTCTACGAGGGACAACCGGTTGCGGGGCTGGGTCTACGCCGCCGCCGAGACCGGCGGCCTGCTGACCGCCCTGGCCGGCGAACTGCAGCGCAGCAACCTGCGCAAGGACTACCTGGTGCTGCAGGACGCCTACGACCACGCCGTCAACGGGAACGAGGCGGTCTACTACCGCGGCCTGGCCGGGCCAAGTACGCCGACATGGAGGACGCGGCATCGTTGCGCAACACGGGCCTGATCGTGGCCGCGGCGGCGGTGGGCGTCAGCGTGCTGGACGCCCTGATCGCCTTCCCCCACCTGGCGGCCGGACCGGGCCCGATGCCCGCCGGGGTGGGCGAGGTCCCCGACCTGCCCGGAGCACCCCGGTTCGCCCTGACCAGCGTCCACGCGGGCGTGAAGCTGACCTTCTGACCGGAGCGAGGAGCGAGGACACCATGCGCAAGCGCCACGTCACCCCCCGCCTTGCCGCCCTGCTGGCCGCCCTGGCCCTGGCGGGCGCCCTGGCCGTGGTGGCCGGCTGCGAGAGCAAGCCCGCCGCCCCCGCCTTCGACAACCCGTTCGATCCCGGCGGGCCCACCGACGGCGACGGCCTGCAGGTGACGGCCGCCCAGGCCGACACGGTGATCTACGTGTTCTGGAACCAGCCCCAGGACATGGGCATCGTCGAGTACATCATCAGCCACACCACCGACCTGGGCGGTGAATGGGCGGCCATCGACACGTCGGCCCAGACCGCGCAGGACCGGGGCTTCTACGCCTACGCCTATAAGGAGCCGTCGGTGCTCGCACTACTTCCGGGTGGAGGCGTTCACCGGGACCAGCAACAGCCTCATCAGCTACTCCCCGGCCGCGTCCGTGGTGGCTCCGCCCCTGATGGTGCCGGCCACCGGCGGCCGCCTGCGGCCCAGCCGCTACCTGGACCTCGAGGTTACCGTCAACCTGGGCGACACCCTCGAGCTGGCGGACGACGCTATTTCCAGAATCCCCGGCGCCTGCCGGTGGACGCCCTGGGCGTGCCCCAGACCGTGCCCTGGGATCTGGGCCCGGGCCACTACGGCGCCGTGGACTCGGTCTTCCTGCGGGTCTTCGGTCCGGGGAACTCCGTCACCAACCGGGTCAAGCTGGATCTTCACCGCCGGGTTCGCTGCCCCGCTTCTATCTGCCGGGCAAGCCGGCGACCATCGCCCGCCGCAGCCTCGACCTGGTGGTGCCCTCCGAAGGCGTGACGGCCATGCGCTTCGCCCTGGACAGCGCCGATCGCTGGCCACGGCGCCCTTGGCTAGCCCCGGCCGACACCCTGCCGCGGCTTCATGCTGGCCGAATCGGCCAACCCCCAGAAGATCTGGGGCGAGTTCAGCGGCGACTTCGGCTACGACACCACCTCCACCCTGACCGTCACGCCCAACGACCTGAGCAAGGCCTCCTTCGCCCTGGACGTGCCGGCCGACCGGGTCATCGCCGGACCCGCAGGTGGTCTGCCTCAACAGCGCCGTGGCCACCCTGATGCGCATCGGCGAGAGCCCGTTGCTTCGCCGGGACGCCCTGGCAGCCCTACGCGACCTCCGTCGACGGTCACCCTCTCGGCCGGGCGAGGGCCGCAAGGTGCTCTACGCCCAGTTCCGCAACGACTGGGTCGATTCGCACGGTGCTGACCCAGTACGTGGACGTGGTGGGCCAGCCGGTGGGCGTGACGATCCTGGCCCCCGGCGACGGCGATGCCCTGATCCCGGCGGCACCCCCTGCAGGTGCGCGGCACGGCCCTGGCCGGCTCGGGCTCGGCCGACCGCGGTGGACTCGGTGCGGGTGGACCTGGGCGACGGCGAGGGCTGGCGCGATCCGACGGGACCCTCTCCTGGGACCTGATGTGGGACGTGCCGGTGGTCACGGCCGCGACGCCGGTGATCCTGCGGGCGCGGGCCTGGTCCACCGACTACGGTGGACTCGGTGGTGAACACGGCCACGGCGTCGGTGACGGTGAACGTGCAGCCGGCCGCGCGCTAGGCGGCGCGGTCAGCCGCCGGCGGCCGGGAAGCGGGTGACGATCAGCCCGCCGTAGCGCTCGACCCGCTGCAGGTAGACCGCCAGCGGCACCTTGACCACCGCGTTGCCCTCGTACCAGCCGGGCAAGGGCTTGCTGGCCGCGTGCACCAGCCAGGGCTCGCCGTCCCGGACGATGACGATCCCCACGTGGCCGATCGACCAGGCCGTATTCGTCGCGCAGGGCGCGGGCCTTGGCGTCGGCCGGATCCAGCACCAGCCAGGCGATGTCACCCTCGTGCAGTTCCGACGGCACCAGCGCCCCTTCGGGCACCCAGGCGTACGAGCCGGCCGGGTAGCGCGGCGGTGCCCAGGCTGTCGGGGCGGACGCCGGTCAGGGTCGCGGTGACGTCGTCGCCCCACCAGCCGCTGCGCACCATGTCCAGGCTGTAGTCCAGGTGGGCGGGGTCGTCGTAGTCGACGCGGCCGGCGGGTCCACCACGTCGGCGGGGGCGCGCCGGCGAAGCGGGTGCGCAGGGCCCAGGCCACGGCGTCGCGGCCGTCGGGGCCCGGGCCAGCTCGGTGGTCCGGTACATGAGGCTGATGCAGTCCTGCCGACGGTCCAGGACCAGGCGGCCCAGGCTCACGTAGCCGCTGTCGGCCAGGCCGAAGCAGTAGGTGGCCCGGTCGGCGGCCACGAAGCGGCGGGCCCAGGCGCCCACGCGGGCGGGCAGGGGCAGGGCCGGATCGATCGGCGCACCGTCCGGGCCGGCGGCGGCGACGGGTCCGCCGTTGTAGGCCAGGGCGCGGTCGAGCGGCCTGCCCGTCGGGATCGGCGGCGCAGGCGCCCAGGGCCAGGACGAGGCAGACGACGAGGACGGCGGCGCGGATCAAGGAATCACTCTCCCCAGGCTGGCGGTGCGGCGGGATCCGGAGCGCCGGGGGTTGCCCCGCCCGCGCCCGCGGCCGATACTGGAGGCGAACGCCCGTCCCGTCCATCCCGTTCCCGGAGCGCTTCATGACCCGATCCTCCCTGCTGCGCCACCTGGCCGGCCCCGTCCTGGGTGGCGGCGCCGGATATCTGCTCAACAGGTGGATCACCTGCCACGGCGGCGGCTGAAGCATCACCTCGAATCCGGTCCTGATGGTGCTGATGGGGGCGCTGCTGGGCTGGTCGCTCCTCTCCGGCGGAGGGGAGTCGCGCAAGGACGACCGAACGTGACGGATCCCGCTCAGACGGTGGCGGGCACCGTCAGGGGCTGCCCCCGGTAGGCGGGCTCCCCATCCTCGTCGCCGGCGAAGTCGGCGAAGACCAGCCGCGGCAGGACGGCGCCGCAGAGGTTGCAGCGTCACGCCCTCGTCCCCGTCGGCGGGAGCCTCCGCCCGGCCGTGGCGCACCATGTCCACCATGCGCTTGCGCAGGTCGCGGACCTCGTCCTGCCAGTCCCGCGTCATGCGCTCCAGCAGTTCGAGGGCCGCGTCGTCCACGCTCCCGGCGGCCACGCGGTCCACCTGGGCCAGCAGGGCCCGGTAGGCCGCCTCGGCCCGCACGAACTGGACGCCGTAGTCCTCCAGGTGTTCGCAGAAATCCGTCACGCATCGCTCCTTCGCCTTGGTCCTGGACAGGTTATCGACACGCGGGTCCACCGGTTGACCCCCGTCTCACCTGTTAATTCCCTACCAACTTGGTCGGCTTTGTCACGGGATTGTCATAATAGTTCTTGATCCTGAAACTTCGCGATCCGACATTTGTCGGGACGGGGAGCCTGCCACCGTGACGGCGACGGCGGCGGCCCTGGATCGCGGCGGCCACTGCAGGCAGGCCCGCCACCCACCTGAGCGGAGGCTGATATCATGCGCAAGTCGCTGTTGATCATAGCTTTGACGGCCATCGCGGGGGCCTTGGCCGCCGGGCCCGCCAGCGCCATGAAGACGATCGAGGAGCACCAGGAGCTCAGCGGGCCCTACGCCGACGGGTCGGCCGTCACCACCGCCTGTCTCGATTGCCACGAAGACGCGGCCAAAGCCTTCATGAAGACCTCCCACTGGACCTGGGAGCCTACGCAGAACGTGGTGGGCAAGGGCGTCGTGACCCTGGGCAAGAAGAACACCATCAACAACTTCTGCATCGCCATCACCTCCAACTGGCCCCGCTGCACCAGCTGCCACGCGGGCTACGGCTGGAAGGACGACAGCTTCGACTTCAGCGATGCCACCAAGGTGGACTGCCTGGTCTGCCACGACCAGACCGGCAAGTACCGCAAGTTCCCCACCGGCGCGGGCGATCCCGTGTACAGCCCACCGAATGGGAGGGCAAGATCTGGGAGCCGGTGGACCTGGCCAGCCTGGCGCGCTCGGTGGGGACGCCGACCCGCGCCAACTGCGGCGCCTGCCACTTCTACGGGGGCGGCGGCGACAACGTGAAGCACGGCGACATGGGCTCGGCCCTGCTGAATCCCGCGCGCGAGCTGGACGTGCACATGAGCGCCGACGGCGCGCGGCTTCCAGTGCCAGGAGTGCCACACCACCCACGACCACGCCATCCAGGGCAACGCCATGTTCGCCTCGCCGGGCGGCCGCAACCACCTGGAGTGCACCGCCTGCCACGGCGACGACGTGCACACGAAGCGCATCCTCAACTGGCACGCCAAGTCGGTGGCCTGCCAGACCTGCCACATCCCCGCCTTCGCGCGGGAGAATCCCACCAAGACCTGGTGGGACTGGTCGGACGCCGGCGAGGACCGCGACGCGACCACCGACAAGTACGGCAAGCCCCACTACGACAAGAAGAAGGGCTCGTTCACCTGGGCGAAGAACGTGGTGCCCACCTACACCTGGTACGACGGCGTCAGCGGCCAGTACATGCTGGGCAACGCCATGAACCCGGACGGGGTCACCCAGCTGAACTGGCCCCAGGGCAACCGCAACGACCCCAAGTCGAAGATCTACCCCTTCAAGGTGATGCACGGCACGCAGCCCTACGACAAGGGCCGCAACGTCATCGCCATCCCCAAGCTGTTCGGCCAGACCGGCTACTGGAAGACCTACGACTGGAACGACGCCATCCGCCAGGGCATGGAGGCCGCGGGCCAGGAGTACAGCGGCGAGTACGGATTCGCCGAGACCGAATCGTGGTGGAAGATCAACCACACGGTGGCGCCCAAGGAGATGGCCCTGAAGTGCGCCAACTGCCACGGCAAGGACGGCCGCATGGACTGGGCGGCCCTGGGCTACGCGGGCGACCCCAACACCAAGCGGGGCATCGCGCGGTTCAACCTGAGCGAGGCGTACAAGGACTGACGCGGACCATCCGGTCCGGATCCGCGAAAAGGCGCCCCGCACGGGCGCCTTTTCCGTTGGGCCGGCCCGCGGGTCAGCCCAGGTCGAAGGCCTCGCCCAGCCGCGGCACCGCCACCTCGGGCACGCCGGCGGCGCGCACCCGCTCCGCCAGGTGGGCCGACGCCTCGGGCTCGCCGTGCACCACGAACACCCGGCGCGGCGGTTGCGGCGCCGTGGCCAGCCAGCGCAGGATCTCGCCCCGGTCGGCGTGGCTGCTGAGGCCCTCCACCGTCTTCACCTCCGCGTTCACCGGGACGTTCTGCCCATGCATGCGCAGGGTCGCGGCGCCCTCCTGCAGGGCGCGGCCGCGGGTGCCCACCGCCTGGTAGCCGGTCAGCAGCACCAGGTTGTTGTGGTCGGGCAGCCGCCGCACCAGGTGGTGCAGGATGCGGCCGCCGGTCATCATCCCGCTCGACGCGATGATCACCCGCGGCCCGCGCATGGCGTTGAGCTGCTTCGACTCGTGCACCGTGCGGTGCAGGGTGACGTTGCGCGGGAAGAGGCGGCTGCGCCCGTCCTCGGTGATGTCCGCGTCCAGGTTCCCGTCGTACAGGTGCCGCGAGTAGATGAGGGTCGCATCGATGGCCATGGGGCTGTCGATGTGGATGGGCACCTCGGGCAGATCGCCCCCGCGCATCAACTCCCGCAGGATCAGCCCGATGAGCTGGGCCCGCCCCACGGCGAAGCTGGGGATCAGCACGACGCCCCCGCGGTGCACCGTGCGGGCGAAGTCCTCGCGGATCTGGTCCAGGACAGGCTCGCGCAGATGGTCACGGTCGCCGTAGGTGGACTCCAGGACCAGGGCGTCGCACCGCGGCAGCGGATCGGGATCCGTGTGCAGGGGCACGCCGTAACGGCCCAGGTCCCCGCCGAAGATCACCGTCAGCTCGCCCGGGTTGACTCCTTCGCCCCCGGCGGGCGCGGCACCGGCCACGCGCACCTCGGCGAAGGCCGCGCCCAGGATGTGGCCCGAATTGTGGAAGCGCAGGCGCACGCCGCCGCCCAGGTCGCGCCAGTCCCCGTTGTCCAGGGGCCTCAGCAGCTTCAGGGCGGCCAGGGCGTCGATGGACGTGTAGAGAGGTTCGGCCGGATGGTGCCGGGAGAAGCCCCGCTTGTTGGCGTAGGCCGCGTCCTCCTCCTGCAGGTGGGCCGAGTCCATGAGGATCAGTTCGGCCAGCTCGGCGGTGGGCGGCGTGCAGTGCAGGGGGCCCCGGTAGCCGTACCGGAGCAGCCGCGGCACCCACCCGATGTGGTCGACGTGGGTGTGGGTCAGCGCCACGTGGTCCAGGAAGCCGGGCTCGAAGCCGGGATCCTGCCAGTTGCGCTGGCGCAGCTCCTTCAGGCCCTGGAACAGCCCGCAATCCACCAGCAGGCGGCAGCCCGGCACCTCCAGCAGATGGCGGCTGCCGGTGACGGTGCCGGCGGCGCCGTGGAAGGTCAGGCGGGGACGATCGACGCTCGGGGCGCATGGGCAGGGCCTCCGTTGTTCGTGCCGGGCGGGGTGATGTGCTATGCTCCGGCCATCGTAGACGAACGATATCGAACTGTCATCGCCTCGCCGTGGGGGACCTGTTGGGGATGCCGCGAATCTGCACCGATGGGTCCGGTCTGCCGATCGCCGCCCGGGAAGCCATGGATTGCGCCCATGCCTGAAGCC
The DNA here is from genome assembly GCA_963825035.1 of Candidatus Krumholzibacteriia bacterium. GTDB lineage: Bacteria > Krumholzibacteriota > Krumholzibacteriia > LZORAL124-64-63 > LZORAL124-64-63 > JACZKN01. The sequence continues at coordinate 80,262 of CAWGRT010000022.1, forward strand.
GTCTGCCGCCGCCGCCGATTCCGCGGTCCTGCTGGCCGCACTCGCCCTCGCGGCGGGCTCCGCAACAGCCGTCGCCGGCGACGCGAATCTCGACGCCGTCGAAGCCGACCGGCTGCCCTACACCGCCGTGGTGGAAACCGTCCGGGACTATGCGGTGGTGTCGCCCCGCGGCTGGCTGCGGCCCGTTCTCCCCGCCACGATCGGCGGCACCGCGCTGCTGTTCGAAGCCAGCCAACTGGGCATCGTCTGCAACGATGAGAGCGGCGATCTCTCCACGACGTTGTGGCAGCACAACCTGCCCGGCGCGTTCACGCGGACCCCGGCCCCTGCGCTTCGCTGGAGGGCCTGTGGAACGTGGATGCGGACGGCAGCCGAGACCTGGTGATCGTCGGCCGCACCGCTGACGGCGCCCGCTGGCTGGTGCAGGCTCTCGCCGTCGGCGACGGCCGGCTGGTCGGCCAGGTCGAACTGGCGGGCGGCCCGGACCGCCGCCCGGGCGACGGCTGGGACGGGTCGTACAGGTGCGTGGGGTCACCGACGTGCCCACGCCTGACGGTCCGCGGCGGGCCTACCTGGTGGTGGCCAGGCCGGCTTGGACTGGTCGCCCCGCGGGCTGGAGGCCGTCGATGTCGCAACAGGCGACGTGCTGTGGACCGACTGGGGCGGCGCCAAGCCGTACGTCGAGCAGGCCGCGTGCGCGGACGTGGACGGCGACGGGCTGCTGGAGATCGTCTACGTGGGGACGGCGGTCCAGAACGTGCCCGCGCCGGTGAACGGCCTGGACGACGACGACTGCACGGTCGTCGCCGTCGGCGCGGACGGCCGGCGGCGCTGGGTCCGCGTGCTGTCCGGCCTGGTGTACGGCTGGATGCGGGTCGTGAGCCTGGGCGGGCGCACGCTGGTCGTCGTTGCCGCGGCCGGCCAGGGCGACCGGCGGTCGGAGATCCTGGTGCTGGACGGGGTGACGGGCGCGTCGGTCGCAACGACGTTCCTGGCCGGACTGCCCCGCGGATTGGTGGGCGCGGCCGACCGCGACGGCGTGGACCTGTACCTGGGTGCACCGGCGTGGGCCTCGTCCGGTATCGCTTCGACGGCCGGGAACTGAGCCGCACCGCCGCCGTCCAGGCCACGGAACAGTGGCGGGTCTTCGGCCTGGAACCGCTGCTGCGCGCGGACGCACGGCAGGTGCTCGCCGCCAGTCGCAACGGCCGGGTCTGCATCCTGGACCGCGACCTGCACCCCCAGGCCTTGCTGGAAGACGCACCCACCGCAGCCATGGCCGCGGGTATGACGGTCGTGCCGGAAGCGGGACGCAGCGCCGCGTTGGTGGTCTTCGGCAGCCGCAAGCGGGCCCGGTTACATGGTGGGCTTCCGGGCCAACCCCCGCGAGTTTCCCTGGCGCGCCCTGTCCCTGGTGCCGATCGCCGGCGCCGCCGCCTGGTATCTGCGCCGCCGCCGCCGCGGCGCCAGCCCCGCCACCCGCCGCCAGTTGCGTCTGCAGCTGCTGGGCCGGCTGGAACTGTCGGGCCACGGGGCCATCGGGGCCCTGCGCAGCCTGCGGCGCCTGGTGTGGTTGCTGGAGGCCCGCGGCCAGACCGACGGCGCCGCGCCCGAGCTGGACGCGCGGCTGCGCGCCCTGGCCGGCGAGTGCCGAGAGCACATGCTGCCGGACCTGGCCGGCATCGTCGAGCTGGCCGAGCTGGCCGGCTGCGACGACGCCGTGACCGCCCAGGCTCGCGGCGCCCACCAGCGGCTGGAGGATCTCCTGGCCGAAACCGGCCTGGACGCCGACCGGCAGCGCGACGAAGAGCTGCAGCGGGCCGGCACCCTCCTGGAGACCACCCTCAGGAGCCTGCGCGGGGACCTGGAAGCCGACTTCGCCGCCGACCTGGCCGGGGTGGCCGCGCGGGTGCTGGCGGCCCACGCCGACACCGTCGCCGCCGGCGGCGTGGCGGTGGCGACCGTCGGCCTCGAGGCGCCCGTCTGGTGCCGCATCGATCAGGAGGAGCTGGTCTTCGTGGTGGACAACCTGGTGGAGAACGCCCTGCGCGCCATGGCCGCCAGCGCTCGCCGTGAGCTCACGCTGACGGCCCGACGCACCGACGGCCGGATCCTGTTGCAGGTCCAGGACACCGGCTGCGGCATCGCACCCGACGATTGGGAGACGGTCCTGGAGACCCGCCTGTCGTCACGGGAGGGCGGCGGGCTCGGCCTGCCCGAAAGCCGGCGGCTGCTGCGCAAGTACGGCGGCAGCCTGGCCGTGACCGCCAGCCAGGCGGGGACAGGGACGACCCTCACGATGAGCGTCGCCCCTGCCCGCGCCCGAGAAAGCATGTGAGTTCACCTGAATCCCGGGGGTCCCCGCGGGTCGGTCGTGCGGGGAGGGGGGAGAGAGCGCCTGCCACTTCGATTGATGAGCTATCCTCCGCTTCGCGGCTTCCCGGAAGTCGGGAAGCGGAGTTCGTTCTGATGGAATTCGGTATCCCCCACTTGATCCAGCGCGTCTCTCCCCCCCGGCCCCGTGGTCCCTCCGGCATGAACGAAGGTCCCCCTCGTGCATGGAACTGCAAAGACCGTGCGCGAAGGCGAGAATCAACGTGAATCTGGTTATTGATTGCGATCAGGCATTTTAAAACTACACGGCGCAACTCTTGATCTTTGCGCCGAGCCACCCCGGAGCGCTTCGAGATCCGCGCGCCCGGGTACCACGGCGGCTACCTGTTGCCCCGCAACCAGTTATGCTTCGGATCTTCAGATCCGGCGATTCTTGCTCAATGAAAGTGATGTTTGATGTTTTCGGCGGCCGTCACGGCCGCGCCCGGCCGTCAGTCCGCGTTGCCGTCCAGGCCGATCTGCTTCATGAACTCGCGGAAGGTCTTGACCGGCAGGCCGGCCAGGGCGGCGGCGCTGGGTTCGTCCCCCCCGGCCTCGGCCAGCTTGGCGGGCACGAAGCGGCGCTTCAGGTCCAGCACGGCCCGGTCCTTCTCGCCCTTGTAGTCGCCGAAGCCGCGCGCCGTCTGGGCGTGGCCCACCTGCAGATCGGCGGGGCCGATCACGTCGCCGTCGCAGAACACCACCGCCCGCTCCACGGTGTTGCGCAGCTCGCGGCTGTTGCCGGGCCAGGTGTGGCCCTCCAGCAGGGCGCGCGCACCGTCGCTGAACCCGGCGATGGCCTTGCCCTGGGCCCGGGCCGCCCGGTGGAGGAAGGCGGTGGCGTGGGCCATGATGTCGGCGGGGCGCTCCCGCAACGGCGGCAGGTGGAGCTGGAACGCCGCCAGGCGGTAGTAGAGGTCCTCGCGGAAGCGGCCGTCGGCGATGGCCTGCTGCAGGTCGATGCGGGTGGCGGCGATGACGCGCACGTCGACCACCACCTTGCGGTCCTCGCCCACGCGCTCGAAGCTGCGCTCCTCCAGCACCCGCAGCAGCTTGGCCTGGAAGGCGTCGGTGCACGAACCGATCTCGTCCAGGAAGAGGGTGCCGCCGTCGGCACGCACCAGCTTGCCCAGGCGGCTGCGTTCGGCGCCGGTGAACGAGCCCCGCAGGTGGCCGAACAGTTCGGACTCGATCAGGTTCTCGGGCACCGCGGGGCAGTTGATGTCCTGGAAGGGGCCCCGCGCCCGGGCGCTGAGCTCGTGGATGCGCCGGGCCACCAGCTCCTTGCCGGTGCCGCTCTCGCCGGTGACGAGCACCGAGCCGTCCGTCCGGGCGATGCGCGCGATGTCCTGCAGCAGCCGCTCCGACACCGGGTCGGCCATCACCATGTCGCCCCGCAGGTCCGCCAGCTCCTCGTGGAGGTCCGCCAGGCGGCGGCGCAGGTCGTCCTCGGCGAGGGCCTTCTCCAGCACGTTGATGAGCTCGGCCACGTTGGGGGGCTTGGCCACGTAGTGGTAGGCCCCGCTCTTGATGGAACGCACCACCGCCGCGATGTCCTCCCGGTGCTCGCCCGTGAGCATGATGACCGGCGGCGCGCCCTCCTGGGCGCGGATGGTCTCGAGCACGGTGAACCCATCGGGTTCGCAGCCCAGATTGATGTCCAGCAGCACCGCGTCGGGGCGGGCCCCGGCCACCGCGGCCAGGCCGGCCTCGCCGTCGTGCACCGCCTCCACGGCGAAGGCGCCCGCCAGGAACGGCGCCAGGTCCAGGACGAAGTCGTGGTCGTCGTCGATGATGAGCAGTCGAGGCTTGGCGGACGGAGTCATGCAGTCACCTCGTCGTCGCCTTCCGCCGCGCGGGAAGCGCCGGTTCGCGATGGCTGTTGGAGAACGATATTCACGTCACGATAGCAGACCGTCGCGCCCCGGGCAACGTCGGCCCCCGGGCGGTTTACGCGCCGCCCGCGGCGGGGTATCCTGTGCCGGTTCGCGCCGAGCGCCGACCTCCAACCGGGACATGCCATGCCGCGCCGCCTGGTCCACACCTGCTTCTTCGTGTCGGGGTTCGCGGGGCTGGTCTACGAGATCGCCTGGATCCGGCGCGCCTCCCTGGTCTTCGGGTCCACCACCGCGGCGCTGAGCACCGTGCTGGCGGTGTTCTTCGGCGGCCTGGCCCTGGGCGCCTGGCTGTTCGGGCGGCTGTCCCTGCGCACGCCGCGGCCCCTGCGCTGGTACGGCCTGCTGGAATTCGGCGTGGCCGCGGGCGCCCTGGCCAGCCTGGCCCTGTTCGGCCTGGTGGACGGGCCCTACGGCGACGCCTGGCGCGGCGCCCTGAACGCGACCACGGGCGCGGACGGCCTGACCTGGCTGACGGCCGGTCCGCTGCTGGCGCTGCTCCGCTTCCTGCTGGTGGTCGTGGTGCTGCTGGTGCCCACCACCCTGATGGGCGGCACCCTGCCCCTGTTCGTGCGCCAGTTCACCGTGGACGACGACCGGCTGGGTGCCTCGGTGGGCTTCCTGTACGGTCTGAACACCCTGGGCGGCGTGGCGGGCACCCTGGCCGCGGGCTTCCTGCTGCTGCCGCGGATCGGGATCACCGGCGCCGTTGCGGTGGCGGCCGCCGCCAACGTGCTGGCCGGCACCCTGGCCCTGACGGTGAAGCTGCAGGCAGCGGTGGCGCCCCGCGAGGCGGCCGCCGCGGCCCGCACCGCCGACCGTCCTGCGGCCACCCCCGCGGCCCTGCGGCGCCTGATGCCGGCGCTGTTCTTCGCCGCCGGCCTGACAGCCGTGGGCGCGGAGGTGCTGTGGTCGCGCTTCCTGGCCCTGGTGATCCGCAACAGCGTCATCACCTACACGCTGACCCTGGCGGTGGTGCTGGCGGGCATCGTGCTGGGCAGCTGGCTGGCCGGCCGCGTGGCCGACCGGCAGCGCGTGCTGGGCATCGACCGGGCCGCCTGGTACGGCCTGCTGCAGCTCTTCGCCGGGGCGATGCTGGCCGTGGTGATGTTCCTGCCCGTCGCCTGGTGGCAGGCCCTGGGCCACGGCCTGGGTCCCATCGTGCTGCTGATGCTGCCGGGAGCGGCGGCCTCGGGCGCCCTGTTCCCCCTGGCCAACCGGCTGGTGCTGGATGATGCCGCGAGCAGCGCGGCGGGGGTGGGCCGGCTGACCGCCCTGAACACGGTGGGCGGCATCTTCGGCTCGCTGGTGGTGGGCTTCGCCGTGCTGCCCCACCTGGGCATGGATCTGGGCGTGCGGCTGCTGGCGGGGTTCGCCCTGGTCGCCGGCGGCGCGGCCCTGTGGCTGGCGGGCGGCGGCCTGGCGGTGCGGGTGGCGGGCTGCGCGGTGGCGGTGGCGGCGGCCTGGGGTCTGCCCGCCCTGACGGGCATCCGCCTGCCCGACGCCCATCTGGCCCCGTCGGGGCAGCTGGTGGACGTGACCGAGGGCCGGGGTGCGACCCTGGCGGCCGTGCGCACGGAGGACCGGCTGCAGCTGCAGATCGACCGGTTGTGGCAGGGCAGCGACCGCAAGGGACACCAGATCATGGCGGCCCACGTGCCGGCCCTGCTCCACGGCGGCGATCCCAAGGACGTGCTGGTGATCGGCGTGGGCGTGGGCCAGACGGCCGGCCGGTTCCTCCTGTACGGCATCGATCACCTGGATTGCGTGGACATCGAGCCGGCCATCTTCCCGTTCATCGACCGCAACTTCCCCACCACCTGGATGCACGACCCGCGGGTGACCCTGGTGCCCGAGGACGGGCGCACCTTCACCGCCCACACGGACCGGCGCTACGACATCGTTTCGGTGGAGGTGGGCCAGGTGTTCCGGCCGGGGGTGGACGCCTTCTACACCCGCGAGTTCTACGAGGAGGCGCGGGAGCTGCTGAAACCCGACGGTCTGGTGGCCCAGTTCTGCTCGCTGGCGTTCTTCGGGCCCGACGAGTTCGCCGCGGTGCTGGCGACGTTCCTGGAGGTCTTCCCCGACGCGGTGCTCTGGTACAACACCCAGGAGCTGCTGCTGATCGGCTCGGCCGACGGACCGCCGCGGCTGGACCCGGCGCTGCTGCAGGAGGGTGGGCTGCCGGCGGCCGCCGCCGCCGACCTGGACTGGAGCCACTGGGGCGGGCCTGCCTACCAGCTGGACCATCCCGGCGCGTTGCTCGGCGGCTTCCTGGCCGCCGGCGACGACCTGCGGGCCCTGGCCGCCGGCGGCGCCGTCTACCGGGACGATCGGCCCGAGCTGGCCTACGCCACCGCGAACGCCGAGCCCTGGCAGCACCGGGAGCAGCCCCTGGCCGAGCGCATCCGGTCGCGGCTGTCGCCCTTCGCCGCGGTCGTGGGCGACACCGCCGCCCTGGATCCGGCCGTCCTGGACCTGGCCCACCGCACGCGCGACCTGAACCTGCGGGACATCACCGCCGCCGGCCTGCTGACCGACGCGGTGGCGGGCGTCGTCAGCGGGACCGGCAGGCCCGCCGACTTCGACCAGACCCTGGACGAGCTCCGCCAGGCGGTGCGCGCCAATCCCGAGAACGTCCGGGGCTGGTACGACGCGGGCAAGATCCTGCTGATGAACCGGCGGGCGGGCGGCGCGGTGGATCCCCTGGCCCGGGCCGCGCGCCTGGATCCGGGCGACGGCCTGGTGCGCCGGGACCTGGGCCTGGCCCTGCTCCAGACCAACCAGCCGCAGAAGGCCCTGACCCACCTGCAGGAGGCCATCCGCCTGCGCCCCGACGACGCGGCGGCCTGGAACTACCTGGGCGCGGCCCTGGGCGGGACCGGCGACCCCGCCGGCGCGGTGCGCGCCTTCGAGCACGCGGTGGCCCTGGACCCCGCCGACACGTCGGCGCGGCAGAACCTGGCCCGGGCGCGTGGGCAGCTGCCGGGCGGCGGCTGAGCGCCGCGCGCCGCCGGACCGCAAGCGAAACGGGCGCCCCGGCGGGGCGCCCGTTCTCGTCGGGGCCGGCTGCCACTGGCCCACACCGTCGCGCCGCGAACTACATGTTCGTGGCGTCCTTCTCCTCGGTCTTCTTGGGCGTCTCGGCGGCGGCCACCTTCTGCTCGGCCGCGGCGACCTTCTTCTCGAAGTCCGCCTTCAGGCCGGCGGCATCCTTGCCGCAGCAGCCCTTGCCCTCGGCGAGGGCCTTGGCGCAACACTCGTGCATGCCGGCCTTGACCTCGTTGACGGCGGCGAAGTGGGCCACCTTGGTCTGGTACTCGGCCTTCAGGGCGGCGGCGTCCTTGCCGCAGCAGCCCTTGCCCTCGGCGAGGGCCGCGGCGCAGCACTTGTGCATGTCGGCCTTGGCCTCGGCCATGGCGGTCTCGCAGGCGGCCTTGTCCGCGGCGGTGCAGTGGGCGGCCATCTCGGCGGTGCAGCCGGCCTTGCCGGCGGCGGCGCAGGCGGCTTTGTCCGCGGCCGTGCAGGCGGCCTTGTCCGTGGCGGAGCAGGCGGTCTTCTCGCCGGCCTTGGCCTGGGCCGCCTTGGCGGAACACGCGGGGCCGCCGGCGTAGGCGGCCAGGGACAGCACGGCCGTCAGGGCCAGCGCCGCCAGCAAGGCAAAGGAGATGCGCTTCATGATCGGTCCTTTCGCGACCGGGTCGTGCGCCCGGTATCGGGTTGCCAGGGGCGGGGCCCCGTGATGGTCAGGCTGATGGGGAAGACTGAACTCCTACCGCGATAGTATAGGCTCGGTTCCCGAAACGTAAAGTGAAGGACGAGATAATTTTCCGACCACCAACGATCAATTCCGGCATCGCGCTGTCACACCGCCCCGGGTGCTTCCGTACCACCTGGCAGCGACCGACCACCACCGACCGTTCCGCGCCAGACGAGGGAGCCGCGCCCATGTTCGAAGTCGAACTCGACAGCGACCGCCGCACCGACCAGGCCCTGAAGCACTACCTGCGGACCATCGCCCGCCATCCCCTGCTGAGCCGCGGGGAAGAGGTGGATCTGGCCCGCCGGGCCCGCACCGGCGACCAGGGCGCCTTCGACCGCCTGGTCAACGCCAACCTGCGCTTCGTGGTGAGCGTGGCCAAGCAGTTCCTGGGCCGCGGCCTGGGCATCATGGACCTGATCGCCGAGGGCAACGTGGGCCTGATCACCGCGGCCCGCCGCTTCGACGAGCGCCGGGAGTTCCGCTTCATCACCTACGCCGTATGGTGGGTGCGCCAGAGCATCCGGGCAGCCCTGCAGGAGCAGACCCGCACCGTGCGGCTGCCGGGAAACCGGGCCCGGGAGGCCCTGCGCATCGCCCGGGCCGAACGCGCCCTCGAGCAGCGGCGCCTGGGCGCCGTGGCCGACGAGGAGCTGGCCGAGGCCACCGGCGTGGACCTGGCCAGCGTGGTGCGCATCCGCGCGGCGTCGGCGCCCAACGTGGTCCTGGACGAGGCCCCCCGGGACGACCGGCCGACCCTGGCGGACGTCCTGCCCGACGAGCGGCACGAGTCCGAGCCCGCGCGGGTGGAGCGGGTGGCCCTGGAGGCGGCCCTGGCCGCCGCCCTGGCCGAACTGTCCCCGCGGGAGCAGCAAATCCTGGAGCAGTATTACGGCCTGGGCGACGCGGCGCGCCTCTCCCTGGAGGAGATCGGGGGCCGGCTGGACCTGTCGCGCGAGCGGGTGCGGCAGCTGCGCAACCGCGCCTTCGCGCGTATCCGCGCGGGTTCGCGGGGGACGGTCCTGGCGGAGTTCCTGGGGAACTGAGATCACCGGTCGGGGCGGAACGAGATGACGGCCCGGGGGTTCGCCGGCCCCGGGCCGTCGTCCGCTCGCCCACCTCGCGGAAGCGGAACCTGTTCTCGTTGAATTCCGGCGGCCGGCGCTGACGTCTGGCCGAGGGGGATCGGAATCGACGGTTACCGCGCCGGCCGGCCGAATCGGGTTCGTGTTTTCATCAGGAGGCCGAGTGCCTCTGCCGACCTTGCGATGAGCGGCTCGCCGGGGGGGCATGTAACCCGACTTGCTGTTCATCCGAGCCGGTTCCGATCCGCCCCGGGATCCAGACGGCGACCAGGTGAAACGGGATCCCGTTCGCAGGTAACGTCTCGGAGCGTGGCATCTCGGCCTCCTGACTACTTTGTGTTCGTGCCGGACGGGGTGCCGCTCGGTCGCGTTCACGTAGGCAGGAAACGACATTCCCACCGGCCGCGCCTGAAGGGCGCCTGAAGGATGGCTGAAGGCGGGTAGATTTCCACGGATGTCGTTTATCGATAATGGTTTAACTCTAAAAATTTTTCCTGGAAAATCGATCCGTCAGGGGTTGACGAGGCGCATCAGGTCGCCCTCCGCGGCGCCCAGGCGGGGATAGATGACCGCCGAACCGTCCGGAGCGACGGTCAGACCGCCGCCGGCGTAGCCCGGCAGGTCGGTGACGACGGCGTCGGCGGCCGCTCCCGCGCCGCGGACCATCAGGAAGGCCTGCCCGCCGGTCCGCATCACCCAGAAGGCCTCGTCGCCCGCCCGGCTCCAGGTGTCCCGGTCCGCGGGCGCCAGGTCCGGCGGCAGGGACCCGCCGGCGGCGTCCGGCGTCCGATCCCAGGCGGACACCTCGGCCGCGGCCACCTCCCGCACGGGGCCGCCCCCCGCGGGCACCTCGGCCGTCCAGACCCGGTCCCAGTCCCGCACCTGGAAGGCGATGGTCCGGCCGTCGGGGGACCAGCGGGGCCGGGCCACGGCGGCCTCGCCGGTGTCGGTCAGCCGCTGCAGGTCGCCCCCCTCGGCGTTGCACACCCACAGTTCGGGGCTACCGGAACGGGCGGAGACCACCGCCACGCGGGTGCCGTCGGGGCTGTACGCGGCCGCGTACTCCCAGCGGGTGGAGGCCAGGAAGCGGCTGGTGGCCAACTGCCAGGGATCGCGGCCCAGGATGCGGATGCGCCACAGGTCCTGGTCCACCCGCACCTGTTCGTAGACCAGCTCCCCGGTCCCCCGGGCCACGGCCGGATTCCAGGCGAACTCCGCCGCTTCCGTCAGGCGGCGGGGACGAGCGCCGTCCAGCGGGACCGTCCACAGGCCGAAGGTGCCGGCGTGGTCGATGCCCACCACCAACGACTGCCCGTCGGCGGACCAGGCCAGGCCCGCCAGGCCGGCCCGGCCGGCCAGGACCTGGCGGCCGTCGCCGCCGTCGGGATCGCCCACCCAAAGGCTGCTGGTGCCGTCGGTGCCCAGGACGATCCAGGCCAGGCGCCGGCCGTCGGCGGAGTAGCGCGGCTGCACCTCGCCGCCGCCGGGTTGGGCCGCCGGGCCCAGGGTCCGCACCTGGAGGGTGGCCGGATCCAGGGCCATGAGGCGGTGGACGCCGCTGCCCGTGTCCCGGGCGGCAAAGGCCAGGGCCGAACCGTCCGGAGCCCAGTCCAGGCCCACGACGCTGCCGGCCACCTCCAGCAGGGTGCGCTCGGCGCCGCCGATGCTGGGCACGGTGCGCAGCTGGGAGCGGCCGCCGCGCAGGGCGACGAAGGCCACCGTCTGCCCGTCGGGCGACCAGGCGGGCCAGGCTGCCAAGCCGGGACCGCGGCTCAGGCGCAGCGGGGTCTCGGCGTTGCGCTGCTTGACCCAGATCCCCTCCTGGTCCCCCTCCGGGCCGGCCCAGGCGAAGGCCACCCGCAGGCCGTCGGCGGTGACGGCGGGCTGGCGCTCGTGGCCCGGGTATGCGGTCACGGGCACGGCCCTGGCGCCGGCGGACGGCAGGGACGCGGGCTTGTCGGCAAGGTGGGGAGCCGAGCGGAGCACCACGGTGACGACCACCGCCACGACAGCCAGCACCGCCAGGATCCAGGGCATCACCTGCCGCAGGCCGCCCTGGGACGGCGGTGGGGCGGCGGGCGCTTCGGCCGGGACGGCGGCCAAGGGGACGGTCGCGGCCAATTCCGGCGCCGGCTCCCGGTCCGGGACCGCGGGCGGCGGCACCGGTGCCGGTGCCGGGTCGGGCACCGCCGCCGGCGCGGCTGCGGCCGGTTCCGGTTCCTCCTCCGGCAGCCGTTCCACCGGCGCGATCAGCCGGTAGCCGTTGTTGATGATGGTCTCGATGTAACGGGGTTCGCGGGCGCGGTCGCCGAAGATGCGGCGCAGCTCGCTGACCGCCCGGGTCAGGATCTCCTCGCCCACCACGGCGTCGCCCCACACCTGGTCCAGCAGGTCGAGGCGGCTGACCACCTGGCCCGGAGCTTCGGCCAGGCGCACCAGCACCGCCATCACCCGCGGTTCCAGGCGCACCTCGCCGTCCGGACCGCTGACCCGGTTCAGGGCCGGCTGGACCGTCCACTCGCCCAGGCGAAACGGAGGGGCGAAGGGGGATGGCCGATTCATCGCTGCGATTTCCGGTTCGTCATGCTGGAACGGGGCCGGCGTTCTTCCTGGTCGGCGGGCCGGCGGCTTTCAATATACGGCACTCCGCGTCGGGATGATACGGCTAAGCGCTTTCGCAGCCCCATGTCAGCCGCCTCCGGCGCGGGGCCGCGCCACCACCGCCCACACCGGGAAATGGTCGCTGGCGGTGGCGGTGCGCACGACGCCGCGCCCGCCCGCCGCCAGTCCCCGCACGAAGACGTGGTCCAGCACCAGGTCGGCGCCGGCCAGGGTGCCCAGGCGGTTGGCGATGGTCGGCCCCGGCGGCAGGCGCACCGGGGCGTAGCCGGCCCGGCGGGCCGCCCGGCGCAGCAGGGTGGCGTCCCAGGCGGTGACGGTGTTGAAGTCGCCCGCGATCACGGTCGGCCCGGGGCCGCCCAGATCGTCCAGGACCGCGGCCGCCTGGGCCAGGCGCCGCTCCTGGGCGACGATGACCGTGGCCGTGTGCACCGACACCGCCCGCAGCACCATGCCGCCTCCCAGGTCCAGGTCCGCCGCCACGGCGATGCGGTGGTGGCCGGTCACGGGCGTCGCGTGGGGCAGCACCAGCGCCCGGTGGTCGAGGATGGGGAACCGCGACAGGACGGCGTCGCCGAAGGGCCGCGCCGTGCGGGGATGGACGGCCGCCAGGCCGTAGACCCAGGACAGCCCCAGACTGTCGGCGAGGGCCGCGGTGCCTGCCCGGTCCATCTCCTGCAGGAACAGGACGTCCGCGGCCGCCAGGCGCGGGTGGGCACGCAGCTCGGCCAGGGCCCGGTCCAGGTGGCGCCCGTACCGTATGTTCCAGGTGACGACGGTCAGGCTGTCGGGAGCCGCGGGGGGCCTGGGCGCCGCCGGCGGCGGCCCGCAGTAGACGGGAACGCCGGACGGCGCGTATCCTGTGGGCACGCCGCAACCGACCAGCACGACGGCCGCGACCGCCGCCAGCAGCCCGTTCGGCCACCCGATCCGCCTCGCCACGCCACCCGTCCTTTCGCGGAGGTTGCACACTTGGAGTTCGAGTTCCTGGCCAGCCGGCGCCCCCTGGAAGCCCTGACCTACGCCGCCTACATGGACCTGATGGCCGCCCAGGCCGCGGCCGATCCGCCGGCGGGCGATGCCGAGGCCGCCGAGAAGCACGAGTACGTGAAGCTGAACCTGCACCGTTCGCAGCGCATCGCGCGCAACTGGATGCCGTCCGACGAGCTGGCCACCCTGCTGCAGACCATCACCGAGCCCGAGCAGTGGCTGGTGCTGACCGAACCCTGGTGCGGGGATTCGGCCCAGTGCCTGCCCTGCATCGCGGTGATGGCCGAGCGGCAGCCCAACATCGAGCTGCACGTGCTGCAGCGGGACAAGAACCTCGACATCATGGACCGATTCCTCACCGCGGGAAAGCGCAGCATTCCCGTCGTGGCCATGTTCGATCCCGCGGGCCGGCCGGTGGGCCGCTGGGGTCCGCGTCCGGCGGCCGCCCAGGTGGTGTTCGACGCGGCCAAGCAGGGCGGCCTGGAGAAGCCGGAGATCCTCGAACGGCTGCACCTGTGGTACGGCCGCGACCGGGGCAAGTCCCTGGACGAGGAATTCTGCGCGCTCCTGCGCAAGCGCATCGGCGGCGCGTGATCCTGCACGAGGACGACGGGCGCCTGGTGGCCGACAAGCCCTGCGGCCTGGCGGCGGCGGACGCCTGTGCCTGGCTCGACCTGCACCGCGGCCTGGGCGGCACGCCGGCGGCCGCGCTGGACGACGGCGCCAGCGGCGCGCTGCCCCTGTGGCGGGGCGCATCGCGGCCCCAAGGCCTGGCGGTGATCAGCCACCTGCTGCTGACCGACGCCGCGGCCGCGGCGGCAGCCGCCGACGAGTTCCGGCGCGATGAGCCCATCGCCGGCGCCGAGGCGCGCACCCTCTTCCAGCGGGTGGAGAACCGCACCGTGGCCGGACGGGCCGTCACCCTGTGGCGAGCCGTCGCGGCGACGCCGGTCGCGGGACAGGTGCGCGGGCATGCGGCCGCCGCGGGCCTTCCCGTGCTGGGGGATCGCGAGCACGGCGGCGCGCCCTGGCCGCGCCTGGCCCTGCACGCGGCCGAGGCCCGCTGGCCCGACGTGACGCCGCCCGCGGCTCCCGAACCGCCCTCGTTCTCCGCCGCCACCGTGGCCGACCTGCACCTGGCCGCGTGCCTGGAACGCCGCGGCGGCTGGCCCGCCGCGGTGAGCGATGCCTGGCGCTGCGTCCACCGCGACGAGCTGCCGGACCTGCCCGTGGCGGTGGACGTGTACGGCCCGTGGCTGTCCGCCGCCTGGTTCGACGAGACCGCCGCCACCGACGACGCCGAGGCCGCCCTGCGCCCGTACCTGGACGCGCTGGCGGCGCGGCTGGGCTGCCGCGGCGCCGTGCTGCGCATGCACCACCGCGACCCCCACCGGCGCGGCCTGCTGGGCGAGCGCCGCGTCCTGGGCGAGCCGCCGCCGGACGCCTTCGTGGTCGCCGAACACGGCCTCATGTACGAGGTGAACCTGACCCGCACCCAGCACACGGGGCTGTTCCTGGACCAGCGCGACACCCGGCGCCGGGTGGCGCTCCTGGCGCCCGGCGCGCGCGTCGCCAACCTCTTCGCCTACACCGGCTCGTTCGCGGTGGCGGCCGCGGCGGCGGGCTGCGAGGTGGTGTTCTCGGTGGACACGGCCAAGGCCTGCCTGGAGACGGGCAAGACCAACTTCGAGCTGAACGGGCTGAGCGCCGGCGGCCGCGGCAAGTTCATCCGCCAGGACGCGCGGCGCTGGCTGGCGCGGCAGGAGCGTCGGCGCGACGAGCGCCCCGACGACTGGGTGCCCCTGGACCTGGTGGTGTGCGACCCGCCGGTGTTCGCCTCGGCCAAGGACGGCGGCGTGTTCGCGGTGGAGGACGAGTGGCCCCGGCTGGCGGCAGGCGTGGCGGGCCTGCTGGCGCCGGACGGCCGGGCCGTGTTCGCCAACAACCACCGGGGCGGGGACCACGCGCGGTACCAGGCGGAGCTGGCGGCCTGCTTCGCCACGGTGGAGGAGCTGGCGCCGCCGCTGGACTTCCCGGTCCTGGCCGGAAGGCCGGACCACGTGCGGACGTTCCTCTGCGGGCGGGGCCCCGCCTAGACCGGCGCGGGCGGTTCAGGGACGATCGGGCGTCTCCACACGGATCGACCGGACCGGCAGCGCCAGCCGCCGCGCATCGGTCTCGCTGCCCCGGTACAGCCCTCCGAACTCCAGCCGCAGCCGCAGCGTGTCCGTCGCGCACGACGGCAGCGCCACCCGGTAGTCCCGCCACTGCCAGGCCTCGCCCGCCGTGGTGAACGAGCCCAGCAGCGCCGGTCCGGCGTACACCCGGCAGGTCTGGGACCGGGCCGCCTTGTCGAAGGTCGCCGCGCGCACCACCAGCGTCGCCGGCCCGGGCGCGCACGGCACCGCCAGCAGGGCCTCGCTCCCCACGGCCCAGCGCCCCCAGTCCTCGAGCTTGCCCCAGCCCGCGCCGAAGGCCACCCGGCGCCGGTCGGGAACGAAGGACCGCACCGTCAGCCCGGCGCCCGTGAAGTGGCGATCGTCCGCCGACACCAGCGCCGGGCTCACTCCCAGGGCCCGCACGTAGTCCAGCTTCCAGGCGTTCCAGTGCCGGTAGTCGGTGTCCCGCCAGGGCGAGGGGTCGTCCGGCACCAGCGCCACCACCAGGTCGGGCGGGTCGTCGTCCAGCCAGGTCTGCAGCCGGTCGAAATAGAGGGGCGTCCACGACGCGTCCAGGCCGGTGCGGTTCCGGGTCCCCAAGTAGGGATACTCCAGGGAGAGCCGACCGCGGGCCCCCGCCCGGCACCAGAGGATGCGCACCCAGTTCTCGCTGAAGTTGTTGAAGGTGCCCACCACGCGGATCCGCCCGCCGCCGCCGAGGAGGTCCTGGAGGTGGCGGCTGACCGGCGCCAGCCGGGTGTTGCGGGCGGGGAACTGGTCCGCCATGTCGCGGCGCAGCGCCCCGCCGTTCAGCAGCAGCAGCGCACCCGCGGCGGCGACCGCGACGCCGCCGGCCAGACGGTCCGCGCCGGGCCGCCGCGCGCCCGCTATGGCGACCAGGGTCATCACGCCGAAGCCCGCCAGCACGGCCAGGGCCGCCACCACCGGCAGCAGCAGCCGGTCCAGGAAATAGGGATGCCGCGCCGCCGCCGCGAACACGGCGGCGCCCCAGGCTGCGGTCGCCAGCCAGAAGGGATGGCGCCACTGCCGGGCGCCGGCGAGGACCAGCCCGGCGACCACGACCGCCACGGCCGGACTGCCGAAATTGAGGCGGGCGTACAGCCGCACGTAGGCCAGGGCCCGGGTGCCCGTGGACCAGTCCAGGGTGTTGGCGCGGTTGGTGGCGAAGGAGCGGAAGGCGTGCCAGCCCTCGATCTTCCAGGTGAGGAACGCGGCCCACGCGGCCAGCACCGTGGCGCCGAGGGCCACGAGCACCAGGACGCGGCGCCGGTCGCGGGCCAGGAGCGCCTTCAGGGCCAGGGCCGCCACCGCCGCCAGCAGGAACAGTCCCACGTTGTACTTGACCAGCACCGTAGCGAGCACGGCCGCGCCGGCGGCGAGCGCCCGCCGTCGCGAGGGCCCGGCGTACCAGCGGGAAAGCAGGCCCAGGGCGAGCAGCGCCAGGGCCACGGCGGGGGCGTCCAGCATGTAGGCGTGGAAGAGGGTGCCGAGCTGGGCGGATCCCATCAACAGGCCGGCCGCGACCGCGAAACCCCAGGCGGCCCGGGGCGGGCCGCCCGCGGTCAGGCCCAGCCGGCAGCCGGCCAGCGCCAGCAGCAGGAACGCGGCCCGGAACAGGCTCAGCGAGAGACCGCCGTCGCCGAACGACGCCAACCAGGCGCCCAGAGACAGGTGCCACAGAGGCGGATACACGCTCCAAACCCGGCACAGGGCCACCACCCGGCCCGCGTCGCCGGCCTGCAGAGCGGCCTGGAATTCCTGGCCCGCCAGCAGGTGACCGGCCATGTCCCAGTTCAGGGGCACGTCCCGGGGCACGGCCGCCCCCGCGGTCAGGAAGAACCAGAGCAGGCCGAGGGCCGTCACGGCCGCCGGCAGGGCGTGTCCACGGTCGAGGCGCGCGGATGAGAACACGTTGCGGGCCGTCTTCCGGGCGGACGAAGCCGCCGAGCTGGGGAACCGGGGCATGGCGCGGGCGAACAGGGATCAAGTTAATAAACGTGCCGGCGCGACAAAAGCGGGACTTCACGGCGTTCCGGTTCCGCCGACCGACGAGCCCGGAACCGCCTCGGGTTCCGGGCTCGCCGTCGCGCCGGGTGCGCGGATCTAGAAGGAGCGGACCACCGCGTCGTCGTCAGCGTCGGCGTTGCCCAGCTCCGCGAAGAAGTCGTCGTCCACCGGCGGCGTGTCGGCGCCGCCCGCGGTCGCCGGCCGGCGCAGGGTCGTCGGACGCGCGGCGGGAGCCGGCCGCCGCGGCGCGGGCGCGCGGCTGCGGGCAACCCGCGGCGCCGCCGCGCGCTCCGCGTGGCCGTCCCGGCCGCCCACCAGGTCCTGGAGCTCGCCGACGAAACCGCGCAGGTGCGCCGCCTGGGCCGTCATCTGCTCGGCCGCGCTGGCCGACTCCTCGGAACTGCTGGCGGTGGACTGGGTCACCGCGTCGATGTCGGTGACGGCCCGGTTGATCTGCTCGATGCCCTGGGCCTGCTCGTCCGACGCGGCGGCGATCTCGCGCCACCAGCTTGCCCACCTGGCCCGTGTTGCCGGCCACGTTGCGGAACGAGGCGATGGTGCGCCCGACCAGCTCGGAACCCGCGTGGATCTTGGCCACGGTGCCGTCGATCTGGGCCGCGGTGGTGCGGGCGGCCTCGGCGGCGCGCTGGGCCAGGCCCCGCACCTCCTCGGCCACCACGGCGAAGCCCTTGCCCGCGTCCCCGGCCCGGGCGGCCTCGACCGCCGCGTTCAGGGCCAGCAGATTGGTCTGGAAGGAGATCTCGTCGATGGTCTTGACGATCTTCTGGGTCTGCTCGCTGGCGGTGGTGATCTCCTGCATGGAGCGGTCCAGCTCCTCCATCTCGCCGTCGGCGGTGGCCACCACCTCGTTGGTCTCCTGCATCAGGCCGTCGGCGTGGCGGGCGTGCTCGGCGTTCTGGCGGGTCATGGCCGCCATCTCCTCCAGGGAGGCGCTGGTCTGCTGACCGCCGCCGCCTGCTGGGACGAGCCCTGCGCCAGGCCGTGGCTGGCCGAGGCGATCTGGCTGGAGGCCGCCGCCAGCTGCGACGAGGCTTCGGACAGGCTGTCGATCACGCGCTGCAGCGGCCCGGCGATGGAGCGGCGGATGAGCCAGGCCAGGCCCAGGCCGCCGACCAGCCCCACCAGGCCCAGGCCCAGCTGCAGCCAGCGGGCCTGGCGGTAGATGTGGTCCGCGTTCTCGGCCGCTTGCGCCGCCAGGTCCAGGTTCACGTTGGTCAGGGCGTCGATCCGTTGCGCATGGCCTCGAACCGCGTGGCGGCCTGGCCCAGGGACAGATCCAGGGCCTCGCGCCGACCCTCGCGGGTGTCGGCGGTCCGGTCGTCGACGATGCGGCGGGAGACCTCCGACCACTGCTGCCAGGCAGTCTCGAAGGCGGGCAGGAGCCTCTGCTCCTCGGGTGTGCTCGCCAGGTCCTTGTACTTGGTCCAGCGATCCCACGCCTGGGTGCGGTTCTCCTCGTAGTCCTTGACCAGCTGCTTGAACTCGTCGGACTTGGAGTTGGCGAAGATCATCGAGCGCTCCGCCACCAGCAGCTGCTGCAGGTCGCGGTCCGCCTCCACGAGATAGTCGATGCTCTTCATGTGGACGTCGTAGATGTCCTTCAGCTGGGCGTGGATCTGGGCGCTGCCCCGCAGACCCTGGAACCCGACGACGGCGGTGATCATCACCATCACCACGAACCCGGCGACGAGGCGCCCGCCGACCGTCAACCTGCTGAACCAGTTCATCGCCATCTCCTCTGGGGGATATCGTGTCGGGGCGCGGAGCGGACGGCTCCGCGCCCCCGACGCCATAATCTAGACGCCGCCCTCGGCCAGCTTGTCCACGTCGATGCCGAAGGTGACGGCGCCGATCACGGCGTCGCCGTCCTTCACGGGCACCGACACCTGGACCAGATAGGCCTGGGAGCTGTCGTCGAACTTCACGTCGCCGATGTCCAGACCGCCCTGGCCGTCGGCGTAGGAGTTCTTGAACTTGGCCTCGTCGCCCTGCCAGTAGTCGGAGGTCTTGTCGCTCATGGCGACGTTGGCGCCCTGGTTGTCCATGACGAAGATCTCGGAGAAGTAGGGCGTCGCGTCCCGCAGCTTCTGCAGGAGCTTGCCGCAGGCGGAGGTCATGCATGGCCTCCATGCCGGCGTCCAGGCCGGGGGTGGCCATCCACTCGGCGTCGCGGGCCTGGATCTGGGCCAGGGTGCGGCCCTCGGCGTTGGCGGCCTTCACCGCCGCCACGATCACGGGGTCCTGGCCGTAGGCCGCCAGCTTGTCCGCGGCCAGCTGCTTGACGCTGTCCGGCGCGGGTTCGCCGGCCAGGGCCGGACCGACGGCGGCGACCAGCAGAAGCACCGCAGCAGCGGTCAAGACGAACGTGCGCATACTCATCCTCCTTGAAAGACCTGGGACGAAGCGCAGCGGGGTCGCTGCACTCCGACCCCAGTTGTCGCACATTTACGCAATGCCTTTACCAAAAACACCGTCTATGGCCCTTATGTGACCTAACGTAGTGCGGCGTACATCATGGTCCGTATTTGTCCGGATCAGAAGAACGTCCAGCCCACGGTCGCCTTCAGGTCGGGACTGTCGGCCAGGCCCAGCTTCAACTCGATGAAGAAGCGGTTGCCCCGGCCGATGCCCTTCTCGATGCCGCCGAGCACATTCAGGCCCGTCTGCATGCTGGTGTCGCCCCGGCCGACCACGTCGTTGTTCCAGGAGTACCAGTTCAGGCCCAGCCCGCCGCCCGCGTAGGGGGACCAGGCGTCCCAGTTCTTCGCGAAGCGGTAGGCGGCCTCGAAGTTCAGGGCCGTGGTGGTCAGATGGTCGCCGAAGCCCACCTCCAGGTTGGGCTGGAAGCGGACACGGGGCGCGAACACGTCGCCGAAGTCGGCGTGGACGCCCACGTGGACCTGGTCGGGGTCCGAGGTCAGGCCGGCCCGCGGCCCCCAGCCGGCGGCGCGGGCGGGAACGGCAGCCAGCAGGGGCACGGCGGCCAGGATCAGGACGGCGAAGCGATGGATGCGTCGCATGGTTTCCTCCCGGTTGGTGGAATCGGCCGACAGGGGTGTCGCGCGGCGTCGGGCCGGCCCTAGACGGGCGGGCGTCGCACCAGTCCCGCGATCAGGGAGATCACGAAGAACACGACGAAGAGGAAGAAAAGGAACTTGGCGACGACGGCGGCACCGGCGGCGATGCCGGTGAAACCGAAGAACGCCGCCACGACGGCGACGATGAAGAACGTGATGGCCCAGCGCAGCATGGGGTGAACCTCCTGTTCCGGGTCCGGCGCCTGCTCCGGGTGGATCGTACCGGCCCTGGAGACAACCAAGGCCGGTCCCGCCGACATCGCCAGTCCGGCCGCCGCCCCCCCGGGCGCGCCGGCTACGCCGGCGACCGGCCGGCCCGGCACCTGGTTGCGGTCCTCCGCCGGCGCCCCTAGCCTGGATACAGGACCCGATCGGCTCCGTCACGGCGGGCCGACGAACCGGAAGACGACACCCATGGCCACCCCGCGGACCGTCAGACTCCTGCTGGTCAGCGACCTGGACGACACCCTGCTGGGCGACGACCAGGCCCTGGCCCGCTTCCGGGACTTCCACGCCGCCCACCGCGACCGCGTGGCCCTTGTCTACGCGTCGGGACGCTTCTGCACGTCCATCCAGGAGCGCATCGACCACACGGACCTGCCCGAGCCCGCGGCCACCATCGGCGGCGTGGGCAGCGAGATCTGGAGCTATCCCGCAGCGGCAGCCGGTGCGCGCCTGGTGGGAGCGCATCGGCGCCGGCTGGTCCGCCGACACGGTGCGTCGCGGCCCTGGCCGGCGTCCCGCGGCTCGAACCCCAGCCCCCGGAGCATCAGTCCCCCTACAAGGTGAGCTGCGTACCTGGAGGACGCCGAACCGGCGGACCTGCGACGCCGTCGCCGCCCGGCTGGAGGCCGCAGGCGTGGCGGCGGGCCTGGTGTACAGCTCCCGCCGCGACCTGGACGTGCTGCCCGGCGGCGTGGACAAGGGCGCGCCGCCGCCTGGTTGGCCGCGCGCCTGGGCTACGCCCCGGACGCGGTGCTGGGCGCCGGCAACTCCCTGAACGACGCGCGCGCTCATGGGCCACGGCTTCGCGGGCATCGTCGTGGCCAACGCCCACGACGACCTGAAGGCCCTGGCCGGCCGCGACCGGGTCTACCTGGCCGCGGCGTCCTACGCCGACGGCGTGCGTCGAGGGCATCGCGCCACTGGCTCGAGGAGATGGGATCATGAACTCCGGACCCCGCCGTCCCGGCCCGACGACGCGCTGATGGCCGAGGGTTACGACCAGCGCCCTGCGCCTGCTGCACCGCTGCAACGCCGAGCACGGCTTCTGGGCCTCGCCCACCGAGCACGACAACTACCGCCGGATCTGGGGCCGCGACGGCTGCATCGTCGGCCTGGCGGCGCTGCTCATCGGCGACGCCGAGCTGATCGATGGCTGCCGCCGCACCCTGGAGACCCTGGCCGCGCACCAGGGCCCCCACGGCGAGATTCCCAGCAACGTGGACCCGGCGCACCGACCGCGTCAGCTACGGCGGCACCGTGGGGCGCGTGGACTCGGACCTGTGGTTCGTGCTGGCCTGCAGCGAGTACTGGCGCCGCACCGGGGACGACGCGTTCCTGCGAGCGGATGATCGACGCCCCTGGAGAACGTGCGCCGGCTGCTGGGGGCGTGGGAGTTCAACGACCGCGGCCTGATCTACGTGCCGCCGACCGGCGACTGGGCCGACGAGTACGTGCAGAGCGGCTACGTGCTCTATGACCAGGCTCTGTACCTGGAGGCGCAGCGGCAGTTCTGCGCGCTCCACCGCCACCTGCACGGGTCGCGGCGACCATCGCCTCGAGGAGCGGGTCACCCGGCTGGAGCAGCTCATCCGGGCCAACTTCTGGTTCCGCGCCGACGACGACGTGCCCGCGCCACGTCTACCACGAGGTCCTCTACGAGAAGGGCCGCAAGGCCGCGCCCCACCGGGCCGGGCACTACTGGATGCCCTTCTTCACGCCCTTCGGCTACGGCTACCGCTTCGACGCCCTGGCCAACACCCTGGTCTCCCTGCTGGGCGTCGTCCGACGAGGAGCACGACGCCGCCGTGGACGACTTCATCGACCAGCGAGCTGCACGACGAGGACTGCCCGCTGCTGCCCGCCTTCTGGCCGGTCATCACGCCCAAGGACGAGAAGTGGGACGAGCTGCAGACCATCTTCAACTACGAGTTCAAGAACAAGCCCTACGAGTACCACAACGGCGGCCGCTGGCCCATGGTCACGGGCTTCTACGTGGCCAGCCTCGCGCGCCGCGGCCGGGACGATCGGGCGCGCCGCTACCTGGACGGCGCTGCACCGGGCCAACCGCCTGGCCATGGACGGACGAGGCCTGGAGCTTCCCCGAGTACCTGCACGGCAAGTCCTACGCCCCCGAGGGCACGCACCCCATGGGTTGGAGCGCGGCGGCGGCGGTCATCGGCAACCGCTACCTGGCGGGCGAGCGTTTGTTCGGCGCCGGCGAAGACGGTGCCTGACGAGCTCCTCAGCGGCCGGCGATCCAGTCGAGGGTGGCGGGGATGGCCGTCTCGTAGGGCGTGACGGTCAGGGGCCCCAGCAGCCCCTCCAGCCGACTCGCGTCGATGCTCGACCGGCTGCAGGTAGTCGTCCATCACCGGGGCGAAGGCCTTGACGTCCCTCGAAACCAGCGCCAGCACCTTCAGCAGCCAGCGGGGCACCGCGCGCAGGCCTTCACGGTGCGGCCCAGGTGGGCCCCGGCCAGGGCCGCCGTGCGCCGGGCATCCAGGGGCCCGCTGCCCGGCAGGCCCCACGAGCGGCCGTAGGCCTCGGCGCGCAGGGCCAGGTCCGCCACCATGGACATGGCGTCGGGCACGTAGGCGTACTCGCGGGCGACGTCCGCCGAGCCCAGCCAGGTCATGGCCTTGCCGGCGGCGGCCTCCTGCAGGGGCAGCTGCAGGGTGCTGGTGTGGACGTGGGGACCGAAGAAGTCGGGCAGGTGGGCCACCGCCGCGCCCGCGGCCAGCATCACATCCTCGGCGGCGCGGCGGGCCTGCGCGTAGGAGCTGCCCCCTTCCCGGGGATGGGATTCGTCCAGGGGCAGGCTCCGCACCGGCAGGAACGACCAGTAGCTGGAGATCTGCAGCAGGCGGGCGCCGGCGGCGGCCGCGGCGGCGACGATGACCCGGGCGGTCGCGGCGTGGTCGGCCATGCGGTCCGGCGGCAGCCCGATGGCGTCGACCACCAGGTCGCAGCCGGCCACGGCCGCGGCCATGGCGGCGGCGTCCAGGGCGTCGGCGGCCACCTTCTCGAAGGCGGGGTCGGGGAAGGCGGCCTCCAGGCGCTTCCGCGAACGGGAGACCACCCGCACCGCCACGCCGCGGCGGTGGAGTTCGTCGGCAAGGTAATGGCCCGTGGGCCCGGTGGCCCCGATCAGGACCGCCCGCTGCAAGGCGATGTTCACGTCAATCTCCTCCCGGATCGTTCAGGTCGCGGCTTGCAGCCACGATAGCAAGGACGGCCCGCGACGGCCCCCCCGCACGCCGGCAACCGCCGACGTCCGCGGTGGTGGCTTTCCCGTTTTCCGTTACCGTGTGGACGTCAGATACGCGGACGCGACATCCGCCGCGACACGATGCGCATCAGGAGGTCGCGAGACCGGCAGCGGGGGAGCGAACGGACCCGGCGTCCGACCCGACGGCCACCCGGCCGCGGCACGCCCCGGCTCCGTACGCGCCCCCGCCGCCATCCCGCCCCAGGTCGCCGGAGAGTCCGCTCCGCAGGATCGTCATGCCGCCGCGCATGGGAACCCGGGAGGACGACCATATGACCGACCGCCGCCAGCTGGAGAGCATCGCCCGCCTCATCCGCCAGCAGATCCTTGTCGCCACCACCACCGCGGGCTCGGGTCACCCCACCTCTTCCCTGTCGGCGGTCGAGTTGACCACGGCGCTGATGTTCGACGGCCACTTCCGCTACGACCTGGACAGCCCCGATTTCCCCAACAACGACCGGCTGATCTTCTCCAAGGGCCACGCCTCGCCCCTGTTCTACGCGCTGTGGCTGGCCGCGGGCAAGGTGACCCCCGAGCAGATGCTGACCTACCGCAGCTTCGACAGCGCGCTGGAGGGCCACCCCACCCCGCGCTTCCCCTACACCGAGGCGGCCACCGGCTCCCTGGGCCAGGGCCTGTCCATCGGCGTGGGCACGGCGCTGGCGGCGCGACGCTTCGACAAGCTGCCCTACCGCACCTGGGTGCTGCTGGGGGACAGCGAGATGGCCGAGGGCTCGGTCGTGGGAGGCCATGGAGATCGCCGCCCACTACGGGCTGGACAACCTGATCGGCCATGCTCGACGTGAACCGCCTGGGCCAGCGCGGCGAGACCATGCTGGGCCGCGATCTGGAGACCTACGCCCGCCGCGCCGAGGCCTTCGGCTGGCACGCCGTCGTCGTGCCCGACGGCCACGACCTGGACGCGGTCTCCGCCGCCTAGACCGAGGCCGAACGCACCACCGACCGGCCGACGCTGATCGTCGCCGGCACCATCAAGGGCAAGGGCGTGCCCGAGGTGGAGGACAAGAACGGCTGGCACGGCGTGGCCCTGGACGAGGACCAGCTGGCGCGGGCGCTGGAGGCCATCGGCCCGGTGGACGAGGACGTGCGCGGCCAGGTGGCCGCCGCCCGAGGACCGGCGTTTCGAGCCGGCCCGCGGCCGGCGCCGTCACCGGCGGTCCCGACTACGCACCTGGGCACCAAGGTGCCCACCCGCGACGCCTACGGCGGCGGCGCTGAACCGCATCTTGCCCCACTTCCCGCGCATCGTCTGCCTGGACGGCGAGGTGGGCAACTCCACCCGGGCCGAAGCCTTCGCCAAGGAGCACCCGGACCGCTTCCTGGAGATGTACATCGCCGAGCAGAACATGGTCGGGCGTGGCCGTGGGCCTGGCCGCGGCGCGGGCTGCGGCCCTTCGTCTCGACGTTCGCCGCCTTCCTGACCCGGGCCTTCGACCAGATCCGCATGGCGCGGGTGCTCGGACGCCGACATCGTCTTCGTGGGCTCCCACGCCGGCGTGTCCATCGGCGAGGACGGGCCGTCGCAGATGGGCCTGGAGGACCTGGCCATGTTCCGCGCCGTGCTGGACTCGACGGTGCTCTACCCGGCCGACGCCGTGGCCGCCGAACGGCTGGTGGAGGCCGCCGCCGCCACGGACGGCATCGTCTACGTGCGCACCACCCGCGGGGGCACGCCCGGTGCTCTACGGCCCGGACGAGACCTTCCCCGTGGGCGGCAGCAAGGTGCTGCGCCGCAGCGCCGCCGACGAGGCCACCATCGTCGCCGCGGGCGTGACGGTGGCCGAGGCCCTGGAGGCCCACGAGCGCCTGCGCCGCGCGGGGCTTCGACGTGCGCGTGATCGACCTCTACAGCATCAAGCCCCTGGACCGGGACACCCTGCGGGAGGCCGCGCGCGAGACGGGCCGCCTGTCACGGTGGAGGACCACTACCCCGAGGGCGGCCTGGGCGAGGCCGTGGCCGCCGCCGTGGGCGGCCTGGGCGTGGTCCACGGCCTGGCCGTGCGCCGCAAGCCCCGCAGCGGCAAACCGGCCCAGCTGCTGGCCTACGAGGGGATCGACGCCGACGCCATCGTCGACGCCGTCGAACGGGGCGCCCACTGAGACCATCAGGCATGACCCGCCCCATCCGGGCGGACGCCGCCGGACGCGAACGGCCCGACAGCCACCGAAGGAGATGAAGCCGCCATGAAGACCAATCCCCTGCTCGGCATCCGCGCAGCACGGCCAGTGCGTCTGGCTGGACAACCTGGACCGGCGCCTGCTGGACGACGGCGGGCTGCAGCGGCTGATCGACGAGGACGGCCTGCACGGCGTGACCTCGAACCCGGCCATCTTCAAGCAGGCCATCGCCGACAGCGACGCCTACGACGGGGCCGATCGCGAAGCTGGCCCGTGACGGGTGCCACGACCCTGGAGATCTACCGCCGAGCTGACGGTCGCGGACGTGCAGCGGGCGGCCGACCTGCTGCGCCCGCTCCACGACGACGGCGAAGGTGCCCACGGCTTCGTCAGCCTGGAGGTGGACCCCCACCTGGCCCGCGACACCGAGGGCACCATCGCCGAGGCCCGCGTGCTGTGGGCCGCGGTGGACCGGCCCAACGTGATGATCAAGGTGCCCGGCCACGCGCGAGGGCGCTGCCGGCCATCCGCACCCTGATCGCCGAGGGCATCAACGTCAACGTGACCCTGCTGTTCGGCCTGGACCAGCTACCGCGAGGTGGCCGAGGCCTACATGGCCGGCCTGCGGGACCGCGCCGCGCCGGGGCCTGCCCCTGGAGCGGGTGGCCTCGGTGGCCAGCTTCTTCCTCTAGCCGCATCGACACCCTGGTGGACGCGCGGCTGGACGAATCGCGGCCAGCCGAGCGGCGCGGCCGGCGAGCGCGCCCGCGACCTGCGGGGCGAGACCGCCATCGCCAGCGCCCGCGAGGCCTACGGCATCTATCCGCGAGATGTTCGCGCCCGACGCCTTCGGCGACCTGGCGGTGCGCGGCGCCCGGCCCCAGCGGCTGCTGTGGGCCAGCACCAGCACCAAGGACCCGGCCTACGCCGACGTGAAGTACGTGGAGGCGCTCATCGGCCCGGAGACGGTCAACACCCTGCCCGGCAAGACCCTGGACGCCTACCGCGACCACGGCCGACCGGCCCGCCGCCTGGAGGAGCCACGAGGGGCGCGCGCGGCGCGGGTCCTGGCGGACCTGGCCGAGCTGGGCATCGACCTGGACCAGGTGACGGCGCAGCTCATCGAGGAGGGCGTCGAGAAGTTCAACAAGCCCTATGACGAGCTGATCGCGCTCCCTGGACGAGCGCCGCACCGCCGCCGCGAGCGCCCGGGACGAGGCCCCGGCGGCCCAGCGCATGGCGGCGGGGCCGCTACCTGGGGCTGGTGGAGGAGACGGGCGCCGAGCTGGCCTCGGACGACGTGGCCGCGCGCATCTGGCGCCGGGACACCACCGTCTGGACCGACGACCCCGAGGTTGCCGCGCGTCATCGCCGGCGCCCTGGGCTGGCTGGACGTGGCCGCGACCATGCGCGACCGGCTGGGCGAGATCGACGACTTCGTGCGCGGCGTGCGCGCCGACGGCTTCACCCACGTGGTGCACGTGGGCATGGGCGGCAGCAGCATGACCCCCCTGGTGCTGACCCGGGCCTGCCCCGGGGCGACGGCGCCCCCGAGGTGACGGTGCTGGACACCACCGACCCCCGCACCATCGACCGGCTGCGGCAGCGGCTGCCCCTGGACAAGACCCTGTTCCTGCTGGCCAGCAAGTCGGGCACCACGGTGGAGACCCGCTGCCACGGCGACCTGTTCCTGGCGGCGGTGCGCGAAGAACTGGGCGAGCGCGCCGGCGCGCTCGTTCGCGGTGATCACCGACCCGGGCAGCCCCCTGGCCGAGCTGGCCGCGACGCGAGGGCTTCCGCGGCGGCCTTCCTCAATCCCGCCGACATCGGCGGCCGCTACTCGGCCCTCTCGTTCTTCGGCCTGGTGCCGGCGGCGCTGCACGGGATGGACGTGGCCGCGCTGCTGGACCGGGCCGAGGCCATGATCGCCGGCCTGCGGGCCCGACGTGGCGCCCGACCACAACCCGGCCCTGGAGCTGGGCGCGGCCCTGGGCGCCCTGGCCGGCGCCGGGCGCGACAAGATCACCTTCGTCACGCCGCCGGAGCTGGCGAACCTGGGCCTGTGGCTGGAGCAGCTGCTGGCCGAGAGCACGGGCAAGGAGGGCCGCGGCCTGGTGCCGGTGGCCGGCGAACCCCTGGGCGATCGCCCGCGTGTACGGCGACGACCGGGTGTTCGTGCGCTTCCGGGTACGCGGCGCCGGCGACGCGCGGATCGACGGCGCCCTGGCCGCCCTGACGGCCGCGGGGCATCCCCTGATCACCATCGACCTGGCCGACGCCCTGGACACGGCCCAGGAGTTCTTCCGCTGGGAGCTGGCGGTGGCCGTCGCCGGGCGCTGCCTGGGCATCAACCCCTTCGACCAGCCCAACGTGCAGGAGAGCAAGGAGAACACCGCGCGCCTGCTGGAGCAGGGCGCCGCCGGCGAGGCTCCCGCAGACGCCGCGCCCACCGCACGCAGCGGCGGCCTGACCTTCCACGCCGACGGTGCCGCCCCCGACGCCGGCACCCTGCTGCGCCGTTTCGCCCGCGGTGCGGGATCCGGCCGCTACCTGGCCATCGGCGCCTATCTGCCCACCGACGACGCGGAGCTGGCCGCCGGCCTGGAGGAGCTGCGCCGCGGCCTGCGCGACCGGCTGCGGACGGCGGCGACCCTGGGCTACGGGCCGCGCTTCCTCCACTCCACGGGGCAGCTCCACAAGGGCGGCCCGGACACGGGCCTGTTCCTGCAGCTGGTCTCCGGCGGCACCATCGACGTGGTGGTCCCGGAGCGGAGCTACACGTTCGGGGTGCTCGAGCGGGCGCAGGCCGACGGCGACCTGGCCGCCCTGCGTCGGCGCGGACGCCCGGTGCTGCGCATCGACCTGGGGAACGACCCGCGCAAGGGCCTGGCTTCGCTCCTGAAGCTGACCGCCACCACCCTGCCCGCGGCGCGGGCGCACGAGGGAGGCGCGTGATGGAGAACGATCGTGAACTGGGCCTGGTCGGCCTGGGCACCATGGGCCGCAACCTGCTGCTGAACCTGGCCGACCACGGGATCCCGGTGTCGGGCTATGACCGCGACGAGGCCAAAACCGCCGCCCTGGACCAGGCGGGGCCCGCCGGCCTGATCCGCGCCTGCGGCGGCCTGAAGGACCTGGTGACTTCCCTGCGCCGCCCCCGCGCGGTGCTGCTGCTGGTGCCGGCGGGCAAGCCCGTGGACGCGGTGCTGGACGAACTGACGCCGCTGCTGGAGACCGGCGACGTGGTCATCGACGGCGGCAACTCGCACTTCACCGACACCGCCGCGCGCCAGGAGCGCCTGGCGGCCCGGGGCCTGCGCCTGATCGGCATGGGCGTCTCCGGCGGCGCGGCCGGCGCCCGCCACGGCCCCAGCATGATGCCCGGCGGCGACCCCGAGGCCTACGACCGGGTGAAGTCGATGCTGGAGAAGGCCGCCGCCCACGTGGACGGCGAACCGTGCGTGGCCCTGCTGGGCCGCGGCGCCGTGGGCCACCACGTGAAGATGGTGCACAACGGCATCGAGTACGGCCTGATGCAGCTGCTGGCCGAGTCCTACGACCTGCTGCACCGGGGCGCACGCCTGGAGGCCCCCGCCCTGGCCGACGTCTTCGACCGCTGGAACGAGGGCCCGGCCGGCGGCTACCTGACCGAGATCACCGCCCGCGTGCTGCGCACTCCCGACGACCGCGGCGACGGCCTGCTGCTGGACGCCATCCTGGACCAGGCGGCCCAGAAGGGCACGGGCAAGTGGACCTCCCAGGACAGCCTTGATCTGGGTGTGCCCACGCCGGTGATCGATGCCGCCGTGTCGGCTCGCAACCTCTCGTCCCGCCGTGACCTGCGGCTGCAGGCGGCCGGCCGCCTCAACGGTCCCGATCCCCGCACCGGCGGTGACCGTGAGACCCTGGTGCGGGCCGCCGGCGACGCCTGGCACGCCGCCGCCATCATCACCTACGCCGAGGGCCTGGCCCTGCTGCGCGCCGCCGACGCCGAACGCGACTACGGCCTGGACCCGGCCGTGGCCGCCCGGGTCTGGCGCGGCGGCTGCATCATCCGCTCGCGGCTGCTGGCGCCCATCGCCGAGGCCCTCGGAAGCCGGGACGATCTGCCGCACCTGCTGCTGGACCCGGACCTGGGCCCGGCCGTGGGCTGCCGCCAGGACGCCCTGCGCACCATCGTCCGCACCTGCGCCGCCGCCGGCATCCCGGCCCCCGCCTACGCCGCGGCCCTGGCCCACTTCGACGGGCTGCGCAGCGCGCGCCTGCCCGCCAACCTGATCCAGGCCCAACGCGATGTCTTCGGCGCCCACGGCTTCCGCCGGCGGGACCGCGAGGGCGACTTCCACGCCGATTGGGGTGATGAGTCATGAGCAGCGAACGCGCGACCGCACCCACGGTCTTCATCATCTTCGGCGGCAGCGGCGACCTGACCTGGCGCAAGCTGGTGCCCGCCTTCTACAACCTGCACCTGGACGGGCACCTGCCCGAGCGCCTGGCGATCCTGGGCCTGGGCCGCAAGCCCCTGGACGATGACGCCTACCGGACGCACCTGCGCGAGGGGGTCGAGGCCAATTCCCGCAGCGGCCCGCCCGCCGCCGCGGACTGGGACGCCTTCGCCGAGCACCTCGGCTACCTGGGCTTCGACGCGAAGGACCCGAACGCCTTCCAGGCGCTGAAGAAACGCCTGGACGAGCTGACCTCCGGCTGGGAGGGCCCGGTCCAGCGCATCCACTACCTGGCGGTGCCGCCGTCGCTGGTGGGCCCCATCGTCGAGGGGTTGAAGGAGGTCGGCCTATCCGGCGAGCCCGACACCACCCGCGTGGTGGTGGAGAAGCCCTTCGGCCACGACCTGGCCTCGGCCCGCGAGCTGGACGCGCGCGTCTCGCGCGGTGTTCCAGGAGAGCCAGATCTACCGCATCGACCACTACCTGGGCAAGGAGACGGTCCAGAACATCCTGGCCTTCCGCTTCGCCAACGCCCTGTTCGAGCCCCTCTGGAACCGCCGCTACATCGACCACGTGCAGATCACCATGGCCGAGAGCGTGGGCGTGGGCCACCGCGGCGGCTACTACGAGGGCATCGGCGCCCTGCGCGACATGATCCAGAACCACCTGCTGCAGGTGATGTCGCTGGTGGCCATGGAGCCGCCGGTCAGCTTCGACGCCGACGAGATCCGCGACCGCAAGGTGGACGTGCTGCGGGCCATCCGTCCCCTGACCCCGGACGACGTGCCCGACTGCGCCGTGCGCGGCCAGTACGCGCGGCGGCTGGCAGCGAGGGCGACAAGGTGCGGGGCTACCGGGAGGAGGAGGGCGTGGCCACGGACTCGCCCACCGAGACCTTCGCCGCCCTGAAGCTGCACGTGGACAACTGGCGCTGGCAGGGCGTGCCCTTCTACCTGCGCACCGGCAAACGGCTGCCGGCCAAGAGCTCGGAGGTGGTCATCGTCTTCCGGCCGGTGCCCCACCGGGCCTTTCCGCGCAGCGCGGCGGGCGACTGGTCCCCCGACCGCCTGGTCATCCGCCTGCATCCGGACGAGAGCATCTTGCTGCGCTTCCTGGCCAAGCGCCCGGGGCAGGCGGTGCGCCTCACCCCCGTGGAGATGCGCTTCTGCTACCGCGACTGGTTCGACGAGACGCCGCCCGAGGCCTACGAGACCCTGCTGCTGGACGTGGCCGTGGGCGACGCCACCCTCTTCAAGCGCACCGACCAGGTGGACGGCGCCTGGAAGGTGGTGCAGCCGATCCTGGACGCCTGGACCGGGGGCGCACCCCCCGACTTCCCCGACTACCGCGCCGGCACCTGGGGCCCGGACGCGGCCGCCCGGCTGATCGCCGCCGACGGCCGCAGCTGGGTCGAGCCCTCGATCGCCGCCGAAGCCCCCGCCACCGACACCGGAGACGCCGCAGAGGACCCCGCCCGGAAGGAGACCTCATGATTCGCGTGCTGCCCGACGCAGCCGCCGTGGCCGACGCCGCCGCAGAATTCTTCGCCGCCAGCGCCGCCGCGGCCATCGACGCCCGGGACCGCTTCGCCGTGGCCCTGTCCGGGGGCCACACGCCCCGCACCCTGTACGAGCGGCTGGCCGCGCCCGCCCTGCGCGACCGGGTGGACTGGTCGCGCACCCACCTGTTCTGGGGCGACGAACGCTGCGTACCCCACGACGACCCCCGCAGCAACCACCAACTGGTGGCCCAGACCCTGCTGGCCGGCGTGCCCGTGCCCGCGGAGCAGATCCATCCCATCCCCTGCGCCGAGGAGCCGGTGGCTGCGGCCCTGGCCTACGAGCGCACCCTGCGGGGATTCGCCGGCGGCGAGGTCCCCCGCTTCGACCTGGTGCTGCTGGGCCTGGGCCCCGACGGCCACACCGCCAGTCTCTTTCCCGGCGAACCCAGCCTGACCGAGCGCGAGCGGCTGGCGGTGGTGGCGCGCGGGCCCGCGGACGGCCCCTGGCGCGTGACCCTGACCCTGCCCGTGCTGAAGCGGGCCGCCCGGATCATCTTCCTGGTGGTCGGTGCCGAGAAGGCGTCGGCCCTGCGGCGGGTGCTGGCCGGCGACGGCACGGAGGCGCCGCCGGCCGCACTCGTCCGCCCGGACCACGGTGAGCTGGTGTGGCTGGTGGATGCGGCGGCTGCGTCCAAGCTGGACGGGGCCCTGGGCAGGGCGGTGGGGGGGGCGTCGTAGGCTGCCCCGTCCCGAGGTGTCAGTCGGCCGGGTCCGCCCGCAGACCGCAGGGGGCGTGCGCCAGGTCCCACGGCACAGCATCCGCAGCCCACACCAGCCGCAGCACCCCGGTCGCCGCGTCGTACGTCGGCGGCTCCGGCCAGAACGAGGTCACGTGCTTGGCCAGCAGCAGGTCGCGGCCGTAGTCGTACCAGCCGGCCTCCTCGGCATTGAAGCGCAGGGCACCCCGGGGCGTGGGACCCTCCGCCTCCGGGAACTGCTCGGCGTAGAGGGCGCTGGACGGGGTCGCGGCATCGCCCGGCACCAGCAGGGCGCCGCGGGGCTCGCCGCCGTCGGCCGCGGTCACGGCCGCGTAGACGAGATCGCCGCGCCGCCACAGCTCCATCGTCAGACCGTCGCCCGTCACGACCCGGTCCGGTGCCGGGGCGGGCATGTCCCCGGCCGCCGCCGCCCGCAGCGGGTTGGGCGGGGCGTCGGCCAGATATGCCGCCAGTGTATCCCGGAACGCCGCCGCGTCCCCCGCCCCCAGGGCGGCCGCCACCTGGTCCGCGGTCAGCGCCGCCAGGCTGTCGGGCGGCCCGGACAGGGTCCGGTAGGCGGTCAGCAGCGCGTCCGGACCCCGGGTGTCCAGCAGCCAGCCGGCCACGACGCCGGCCGCGGGATAGCTCATATCCGCGCCCATCGATCGGAAGCCGTCCCAGGTCAGCAGGTCCGCGGCGTCCACGAATCCCTCGGTCAGGAACATCCGGCCCACCGGCGCCAGGCTGGCCGGCGCGCGCCCCCAGCGCCCGCCCAGGTCCACCGCCAGGCCTTCCTGCAGCACCGGTAGGGTGTAAAGGGGCAGATCCTGCAGCCGGAAGTTCACCAGCTCGTGGACCAGCTCGTGCAGGTGGCAGGACTGGCTGGTCACGACGGCGTCCACCTGCAGGTTGGCCACGCCCACGGTGGGCGCGCCGGCCAGCTCGGTCACCAGATCCGGCGGCGCGAACAGGTAGTCGATCTTCTCGCGCTCCAGCAGGCGGCATCGCTCGTCGGGCACCCCCAGCCGCTCCAGGATCACCGCCGTGAACGAATCCAGCGCCGCCAGGGCCGGCGCGCGGCCCTCCATGCCCGGGGCGGTGACCGTGCGGACGTAGCGCCCCTCGGCCACGGCGCCGGGGCGCGCGGCGCAGGCCTCCAGGGCCACGGCCACGGGCGAGGCCAGGCGCCAGGCGCCGTCGGTGCGGGCCAGCAGGTAGGTGTGGGACGAGGCGACGCCGCCGTCGCCCGCGGTGGCCGTCGACGCGCACGTTCGCCAGCACCAGGTCGCCGGGCAGCAGCGCCGCCAGGGGCGCGGGCACCGCGTCGTCCAGGCGGCAGGACCTCGCGGGGTCCGCGTCGCGGCCGGGTGCCCGGGCCGCGAACCCGTCGCCGTCGATCTTCAGGGGCAGGTCCCGGTAGCGGATGCCCAGGCGTGCGGCCCGCGCCAGGTCGGCCGGGCGCCAGGCGGCGCGGGCGGCGGCCAGATCGCCGGCGCGCAGGGCGCCGAGGTACTGGCAGGTGACCGAGACGGCCATGCCCGGGTCGGGCAACGGCGCCGCCGGCGGCCGCTGCGGTCCCGGCGAGGCGCCGAGCAGCGCCGCCAGCGCAGCGGCCCCGATCCAGGCGCGCGCGCCGGCGGCGTCCCGGCGCGCTCCCGTCAATCATGCTCGACCATGCCCACCTCGACGGCGTTCATCACCGGCGTGTAGGCCGCCTCCAGGCGGTCGCGGAAGGGCTCGAAGCCGGCGGCGATGGCCGCGGGCAGGTCGTCCTGCCACAGCAGGCGCTGGTCGTCGGCCTCCATGGCCGCGTGCTCCTGTCCAGGGTCGCCAGCCAGGCCGCGTCCAGGCCGGCGGCGCGGGCGGCCTCCAGCTGGTTGGCCAGCATGGGCGTCTCGATGCGGTTGAGATAGCGCCGCACCTCGGCCTCGCGGCGGCGGCGCACCTCGGCCGGATCCTTGTCGCCGGCATCGGCGGTCCAGCGGAAGCGGCGGCTCTCGCCGGGTCCGGCGTGGTCGTCGCCGTCGCCCGCGTCGCTGACGGCGAAGTCGGGTCCGTCGGCCGGGTCCTTGCCCAGCCAGGAGTAGTAGGCGGTGCTGTAGATGTAGAGGTACTCGCCCACGCCCATGCCGTGGTCGACCAGGGCCTGGTTGCGCGCGTCGACGAAGTCCAGCAGGCGGGCACCAGGGTCAGGCCCGCGCGCACCTTCGTCGAGCACGCCGCGAGCTGCCCTTGGTGTCCTCGTCCAGGGCGATCAGCGACGCCGCCAGCTCGTTGCGGGTCGGCGCCATGGCCTCGCGCACCGCCAGGAAGGTGTCCACGCGCGCCGCGGTCACCACGCCGTCGGCGGGCGGCACGAAGTCGGCGGGGCGGCCGAACCGCGACTCGGACCTGCTCCCAGCTGGCGTCCAGCTTGTCCGCCCGATCCTTGATCTTCTTGACCCCCACGTAGCCGCAGGTGCCGATGCCTCCTGCCGCCAGGAGCATGAAGCCCGCAGCCGATGCCGCAGCCCACCAGCCATTTGCGCGCGCCGGAAGCCATGTCTTGCCTCTCCTTCTGGTTTGTCGGGTCGGGGGACGGCTGGCGTACCCCGACCGGCGGCGGCCTATTCGCGCCCGGGCGATTCGGGTTGCCGCCGCTCCCCTTCGGCACGATCATAGGGCCCCGGCCGTCGCAAGTGAACCGCCCGTTGCGGTCATCCCCGTGAAAGGTATCCCATGGCTCAGCAGTACATCTTCACCATGAAGGGCCTGAAGAAGGTCGTCCCCCCCGGCCGCGAGATCCTGCGCGGCATCTGGCTGTCGTTCTTCCCGGGCGCCAAGATCGGCGTCATCGGCCTGAACGGCGCCGGCAAGTCGTCGCTCCTGAAGATCATGGCCGGCATCGACGACGACTTCATCGGCGAGGCCTTCCCCGACCCGTCCATCCGCCGCGGCTACCTGCCCCAGGAGCCGGAGCTGGACCCGGCCAAGGACGTGCGCGGCAACATCGAGATGGCCGTCGCGCCCCTGAAGGCCAAGGTCGACCGCTTCAACGAGATCACCGTGCAGATGTGCGAGCCCATGGACGACGACGCCATGGCCGCGCTGATGGAGGAGATGGGCAACCTCCAGACCGAGATCGACGCGGCCGAGGGCTGGGACCTGGACCGCCACCTGGAGATCGCCATGGACGCCCTGCGCTGCCCCCCGGGCGACCAGGACGTGACCACGCTGTCGGGCGGCGAGAAGCGCCGCGTGGCCCTGTGCCGCCTGCTGCTGGAGAAGCCCGACCTGCTGCTGCTGGACGAGCCCACCAACCACCTGGACGCCGAGTCGGTGGCCTGGCTGGAGCGGCACCTGCGCGAATACGAGGGCACCGTGGTCATCGTCACCCACGACCGCTACTTCCTGGACAACGTCACCGGCTGGATCCTGGAGCTGGACCAGGGCTACGGCATCCCCTGGGAGGGCAACTACTCCAGCTGGCTGGAGCAGAAGCAGAAGAAGCTGCATGGAGGAGCAGAAGAAGGACGAGCGGCGCCTGAAGACCATCGAGCGCGAGCTGGAGTGGGTGCGCGCCTCGCCCAAGGCCCGCCAGAAGAAGAGCAAGGCCCGCGTCTCCCAGTACGAGCAGCTGGTCAGCCAGGAACGCGAGCTGCGGGGCAAGGCCGCCCAGATCCGCATCCCCGCCGGCCCGCGCCTGGGCGACGTGGTGGTCCGCGCCGAGCACCTGAAGAAGGCCTACGGCGACAAGCTGCTGTTCGACGACCTGGACTTCCACCTGCCCAAGGGCGGCATCGTGGGCGTGGTGGGCCCCAACGGCGCGGGCAAGACCACCCTGATGCGCCTGATCACCGGCCAGGAGCAGCCCGACGCCGGCAAGCTGACCGTCGGCGAGACGGTGCAGATCGCCTACGTGGACCAGGCCCGCGACGACCTGGACGCCGAGGCCTCGGTCTTCGAGAACATCTCCGGCGGCGCCGAGGAGCTGGACCTGGGCGGGGTCATGGTCAACAGCCGCGCCTACTGCTCGGGCTTCAACTTCAAGGGGTCGGACCAGCAGCGGAAGGTGGGCACCCTCTCCGGCGGCGAGCGCAACCGCGTCCACCTGGCCCGCCTGCTCAAGAGCGGCGCCAACCTCATCCTCCTGGACGAGCCCACCAACGACCTGGACGTGGACACCCTGCGCGCCCTCGAGGACGCGCTGCTGGACTTCGGCGGCTGCCTGGTGGTGGTCAGCCACGACCGCTGGTTCCTGGACCGCATCTGCACCCACACCCTGGCCTTCGAGGGTGACAGCGACGTGCGCTGGTACGAGGGGAACTTCTCCGAGTACGAGGCGGACAAGCGGGAGCGGCTGGGGGAGGATGCGGATCAGCCGCATCGGATCAAGTATCGGCGGCTGACTCGGGACTGACGCCGCTGTCGGGTCCGGAAAGCAGGAAGGGCCGGCCTGGGCTTAGCGCGAGCGATGCGCCCAGACCGGCCCTTCCTGCTTTCCGGACCAGCACCGGTGTCGGTGCCTGCGGCGCCGGGGCGGTTACGGACTATTCGCTTAAGATACAACAATAGAACAACTTATAATGAATGCTTTCGCCGGCGGAAGTTGGATGTTGGGGGTCTGGAAGGCGGGTGGCACCTTCAGGAAGGGTGCTCACCGCCGCGGGGGGTGAAGGTCAGGCCGTCGTGGGTGGACCAGCCGGCCGCCACCCCCACACCGGTCCCCACCGCCTGGTAGCGGTTCTGCGCCGATGCCGCCCCCAGCGCCGCGACCACGGCCATGATCACGATGGTCCTCTTCATCGCTGTCCCTCCGTCATCCAAATCTCTTCCATGCCCCGCGTCGAAGGCAGAGGCCCTGCCCGCCCGGCTGCAGGGACGGGTCGGCTGGCGTCAGGGGCGCACCAGGCGCATCGCTTGCGCTAAGCCGGGTGCGCCCCTGACGCCAGCCGACCCGTCCCCTCAGTCGACCGGCAGCGCCGCCACCGCCGCCCGCGAATCGAGGCACCCCACCGGATAGATCCCCACCCGCGAGTCGAAGTAGGGCGTCCGCCGGTAGAACCAGTCGCGGATGGCCCGG
Organism: Candidatus Krumholzibacteriia bacterium; assembly: GCA_963825035.1. Lineage (GTDB taxonomy): Bacteria > Krumholzibacteriota > Krumholzibacteriia > LZORAL124-64-63 > LZORAL124-64-63 > JACZKN01. The sequence continues at coordinate 117,667 of CAWGRT010000022.1, forward strand.
GGGTCGGCGGCGAACTCCGGGTCGGCCGCCTTCTTCGCCTCCAGCTCGGCGCGCCACTCGGGGTGGGCGGCCAGCAGGTCGGGGATCATCTTCTCGATGACGTAGCTCTCCACGTACTCGGTGCGGCTGAAGATGGGGTCGAAGAAGCCCCACTGGACCAGGGCGTCGGGGCCGTCGGGCTCCAGCAGGTGGGCCGCGACGCCCGCCGCGGGCTGGGCCAGGTCCACCACCACCGTGCCGGCGGGCCAGGTGCGGGTCTCCACCAGCGGCTCGGGCGTGTATGTGACCGGGTGATGCCCCTCGTAGGGCTGCTCCTGCCACTGGGGATCGGCCAGGCGCCAGGTGCGCACCGGCAGGGTCGACGGGCTCGGTCAGCCGCCGGTAGGCCACGCCGTGGAGCGTCCAGGCGGGCGATCACCTCCGTCCACTGGGGCGGGACCAGGTAGGCCTCGGGCAGGGCGGCCGTGACCGTCGCGGGACCAGCGTGCCCCAGTAGGGCAGGCGCCAGGTCTCCGGGCCGGTCGGAGAACACGAAGTAGCGGCCGCCGGTCACGGCGCTGGTGGTCTCGCGGTAGGCCACGCCCAGGAAGTCCACCAGGGTCGAGTCGGGGCCCGCGCCCGGAAGCGCAGGGGGAACGCCTCGCCGGAACGCCGGCGCGGCCGCGCGGCGGTCGGCGGCGGCGTTCAGCGCCGATCAACTCGTCGGCGTGGCCGTCCACCCAGGCCAGGGTGCGGCCGATCATGGCGCCGGCCGCGCGGACCCGCGTCGGGTAGTCCTTCAGCATGTGGGTCTCGATCAGCAGGCCCGGCCGGTGCCGGACCGCCGCGTAGCCCTGGCTGAAGCGGGGCGTCGCCGCCCAGGCGCGCAGTCCGCTGCGGGGATCGTGCCGCTCCTGGAAGGTCACGTAGGGGATGATGGGCCAGCCGTCGGCCGCCAGCTCCTCCTTCATGGCGGCCTCGTACCGGTCGACCCAGGCCGTCTGGTCGGGGTCCGCGCCCAGGTACGGGTCCAGGCTGTAGGTCAGGGCGTACTGGTAGTCGGCGCCGTCGGTGCTGTGGGCGTCGATGAAGAAGTCGGGGCTCCAGGCCCGCCACAGGCCGCAGCCAGGCCTGCATCTCCGGCGTGTCGGCCTTCAGGTAGTCGCGGTTCAGGTTCAGGTTGCGAGGCGTTGGTGCGCCAGCCCATCTCCTCGGGGCCGTTCTGGTTGATGCGGTTGTAGGGCCCGAAGCGCTCGTGCCCGTCCACGTTGAAGATGGGGATGAACACGAGGGTGACGTCGTCCAGGCCGGTGCCGTACTTCTCCCGGTACGCGGCCGGAGACCAGGTCGCGCAGCAGTTCCATGCCCGCGTCCTTGCCGCAGCTCTCGCCCGCGTGGATGCAGGCCTGCAGCAGCACGACCACGCGGCCCTCCCGATCTTCCGGCGTGCAGCGTCCGCGCCCGTCCCACACCAGCAGGGGCAGGGCCAGGCCGCGGCCGCTGACGCCGAAGGTCGACCACGCCAGCTGGTCGCTGGCCGCGGCGGCCGCCTGGCACCAGGCCACGGTCTCGGCGTAGGTCGGGGTGCGCAGACCGCCCGAGTCGGCCCACGGCGTGGGCGGCAGGTCCGCCCCCCGCGCGGCGCCGGCCGGACCGCCCAGCACCACCGCCACCAGCACCGCCAGCACCGCCAGCACCGCCGCACGCCGGCCGCGTTCCCGCGGCGCAACGCCCGTCGCCTTCCTGTGAATGTCCCTCCGCATGCCGCCACCGCCTTGGTCGGGTTGGGTCCGTGGCGCCCCCCGCGGCGCAGGGTGCGCGTGGGAACGAGGATCGGTCGATCCGCAGGATATGCAAGCACATTTTCAACCAAGCCCCTGCGCAGCATGGACTTCGCTGCAACAAAAAAAGATTGCTCCCGTCCTGTCGACCGTCGATCTTGGGGCGGTCAAAGGGGGCCCGCGACCGGTTCTCGTGGAAAAGAAAATTCAAAGAACATGTTGACATGTTCACCCGTTTCCGGAGAATTGCGGTGGGCACAGGTCGTGTCTGAACACGGCCCCGACCAGATCCGGCAACCGGCATCTTCCATGGGGGAGCCCGGTCCCGTCGGACGAGGGCAGATGCAGACTGGCACTGTTTGATGCGAATACGGTCGACGCCGGCTCCCGGGTAGAGTCGGTCGTCGCCGAGTTCTGTTCAGCGGTCGGTCGGGCTGTATCGGGGCGTGGCCGGGACGACGCTGATCAGGGAGAGAGTTGCCACCACACGGGGTGGCGGAAGGATTGTCTCCGCGGGCATGGTGTGCGCGGGGATGATTGCGAATGTTCCGCCGCGGCGGAGCAGTCGATTTCCCGGGAGCCTCGCACCCGGGAACAACCCGAGTGGATTTCAAGGAGGTCCAATCACATGAAGAAGATGCTCACCTTGCTGATGGTCCTGGCGTTCGTCGCGGCCGCGGGCACTGCCCTGGCCGGCGCGAAGATCCAGGTCAACGACGACGCGTACATCGATCTGGGCTATCGCCTGCAGACGTACTTCATGAGCTACCAGACGCCGACTTCGACCCGGCCACGGCCGGCACGGACTGGGACGGCCTCGAGGACATGCGGAACTTCTCCACGCGTCGCGCCCGGCTCCGGATGAAGGGCGTCATCAACGACAAGATCAGCATGTTCCTGCAGACCGACGTCAGTCGGCGGCAAGAACATGCAGATGATCGACGCCTTCGTGACCTACAAGGCCGATCCCTGGCTGCAGTTCTACATGGGCCGCAACATGGCCCCGTCGAGCCGCCAGGCGACCACCACGTCCGGCGCCCTGATGGCCATGGACCGTCCGGGCCAGGTCTACAAGGCGCTGAACTGGGGGACCCGGTACAAGTACGCCTTCGACAGCCAACACGTTCATGGGACCGGCATCGACACCGGCAACGACGCCGTCCGTGACAACGGTCTGACCGTGTTCGGCTCGGGCGACGTGGGCGACAACGGGCACCTGAAGTACTACGCCGGCATGTACAACGGCGCCAACACCACCGGTGTCGCGGGCAACGACAAGGACCACTTCGCCTTCCGCGCCCAGTACAACCTGTGGGACGCCGAGGGCGGCTACTACAACAGCTCGACCTACCTGGGCAAGAAGAAGACCCTGGGCATCGGCGTGTCCTACGACATGCAGGACGAGGTTCGTCCTACATGGACACCGACGCGAACATGGTGCCGACCAAGTACGCGCTGCTGTCGGCCGACGTGTTCCTGGAGCTGCCCAACTCCCAGGGCAACGCCCTGACGGTCGAGGGTGGCTACAACAAGCTGGACATGGACGACAACCCGAACTTCATGTCCAGCCAGGGCAATGGCTTCTACGGCCAGGCCGGCTACTTCCTGGCCTCGGGCTTCCAGCCCTGGGTCGCGTACGAGAGCTGGAGCTCGGACGCCCAGGCCAACGGCAACGGCAACACGCCGGGCGACTTCACACGTTCCGCGCGGGCGTGTCCTACTTCTTCGAAGGCCAGAGCGCCAACATGAAGCTGGGCTTCGAGTCCTTCAAGCCGGACGTGCCGTTCAACGTGAACGGCAAGGAAGAGAAGACCTACAGCTCGATCATTCTGGGCTTCTTCACCAACTACTAGAAGCCACCGTACGACGACGAGACGACGCGGGCCCCGCCTTCGGCGGGGCCCGTTCTTCTTGCCCTCTCCACGTGCGAACGGCGGGACGTGCCGATCCCCGGCAGGCGGTGGGTGGCCGTCGCGCGCACAAGGGCGCCCGGGGAAATCCCGCAGGCCGAAGGCCGAGGACTCCCCGGGCGCCCTTGTGTGCGCGACGGCCGCGGCGCCCTACTTCCTGAGGATCGCCACGTCCCCGCTGAACGTGTTGATGCGCACCCGCGCCCCGCCCCCGCCGGTCTCGAACTCCAGGCTGCTGCCGGGGGTGAACTTGCCGGCGCGGTCGGACTTGGCGCCGAAGTCGTTGACGATGTCGCCGCTGAAGGTCTCGGCGCGGAAGTCGGCGCTCACGTCCGCCGGCACGGTCAGGGAGACGTTGCCCCCGTGCAGGTCGAACTTGAAGGTGCCGGCCGGATCCAGGGCGCCCGCCACGTCGGCATCGCCCGACACCGACTCCACCGTCAGCTCCTGGAAGGTGTTGAACTGCAGGTCGATGTCGCCGCTGACGGACTGGGCCTCCACCTCGGCCTTGTCGCCGAAGGCCGTCACCCGGCCGCTGATGCTGTGCACGGTGATCCGGGGAGCGTCGCAGTCCACCTTCAGGTCCCCGCTGATGGTCTCGGCCTCGATCGAGCGGCACTTGCCCGCCGCCGTCACGCTGCCGCTGATGCTGGAGAGGTCCAGTTCCCCCTCGACGCCGTCGACGGCGATGGGCGCGCTGACGCACTCCACCTCGAGGCTGCTGCCCCGGGGCACCTTGATCACCAGGTCGGCGCCCTCGTCGATGTTCCGCTTCTTCTTGGGGTAGATCACCTTGATGCGCGTGCGGCTGCCCTCGTCCTTGATCTTCACGTCCTCCACGTCGTCGCCGAGGGTGCCGGTGACCTGCACCTCGCCCTTGTCCCAGCCCTCGACCCGGATCGAGCCGGCGATGTTCTCCACCGACACGCGGCCGTCCTTGGCGGCCTTGACCGTCTGGTCCACGTCGCGGGCCGTCGCCGTGGCGGGCACGCTCGCGATCAGGGCCAGGGCGGCCAGCACCGCCAGTGCGGTCAGCGTCCTGTGCATGCTCTTCATGGTCGTTCCTTTCGCTCAACCGACCCGCAGGCCGGAGGTGAGGGATTTGCAGAGCAGCTCGCTGCGGGTCTTGTGGACCATCAGCACGAGCCGCGACAGGCTCAGGTTGTCCGGGTCCGCCGCCAGGGACTTCTCCAGCTGCACCAGGGCCCGGTCGATGGCCGCCATCCCCACCTGGACGGTGGGCTGCGACGTCTCCTGGGCCAGGTCGTAGACCGGCAGGGACGCCTCCGACGGGCCGCCGCGATCGGGCACCCGGGTGCCGATCCCGACGGCGATGATCACGAGGGCCGCCACGGCGGCGACCAGCCGCCACCAGGGCGGCGTGCGGCGGGCGAATCCGCGGCCTTCGCGGCGGCTGATGGCGGCGTCGATATCCGGCCACAGGTCCCGCTCCGGCGGAATGCCCTCTTCCCGCAGCTGGGCCGCGAGACGGTCCAGCTGGCTGTCCCGTTCACGCTCCATGGGCTGCCTCCCTTCCTTCGGTCAACATGGTTCGCAGCAGGCGGCGCGTGCGGTGCAGGTGGGCCTTCACGGTGCCGACGGCCACGCCCAGCATCTGGGCGATCTCGGCGTGGGTGTAGCCCTCGACATCGTGCAGGACGTACACCGTCCGGCCCCCCTGCGGCAGCCGCGCCACGGCGCGCTCGAGGTCCACGGCCAAGAGCAGGGGGACGACGACGCCCCCGGCCGTGGACCCCGGACCCGCGGCGGCGGTGCGGACGGCCTCGTCCCCGGCCGATTCCTCGGCCAGCCGATCCAGCAGCCGCTTGCCCCGGTTCTTCGCGCGGAAGCGATCCCGCCACAGATTCACCGCCACCCGGCCCAGCCAGCCGCCGAGGCTGCCCTGCCCCGTGAAGCCGGCCAGGGAGGACCAGGCCTTGACGAAGGTGTCCTGGACCAGGATCTCCGCCTCCACCCGGTCGGCCGTCAGGCGCAGGCACAGGCCGAAGATCCGCGCGGCGTGGCGCCGGTAGATCTGCTCGAACGCCGACCGGTCGCCGGCGACCGACCGCCCGCAGAGGGCGAGGTCGGCGGCGTGGTCGGCCTCCGGGCGGAGGTCCGGGCGCGGGTCTGTCCGTTCGGGTCCTGGCACCGTCCGTCCTTCCGGTCCGCTGGCGAAGTCGGGGAATCGCTTCTTAATTGAGACGACCGCCGCCCCCCGGAGGGTTTAGCGCCCCCGGAGAGAATGTTCCGGCCTGGATCCCCACCGGCGGCCAATTATTGTTTGACAGTCGGAATCATTCCTGATTAATTTCATCCCGTCTCGCCGCAGCGGCCCCGGCCGCCACCGACGAAAGGCCGAACCATGAGCCCGACCAAGCGCCGCCGCCACACGCCCCAGCGCCAGGTGATCCTGGACGAGCTGCACGCGCTGCACACGCACCCCACGGCCGCGGAGCTGTACGCGCTGGTGCGGCAGCGGTTGCCGCGCATCAGCCTGGGCACGGTGTACCGCAACCTCGAGGTGCTGTGCGAGGACGGCCTGGCCCGCCAGCTGCCCCTGGCCGGCGCCGACACCCGCTACGACGGCCAGGTCCACCGCCACGACCACGTGCGCTGCACCGCCTGCGGCATCGTGCGCGACCTGCCCGCCGGCACGGTGCCCACCCGCCCCGGCGCTGCCGGCCGAGGCGGCGGGCTTCGCCATCGCGGGCTATCGCCTGGAGTACCAGGGGCTCTGCCCGGACTGCCGCGCGGCCGCCGCCGCCCGGGAACGCTGATCTCCGAACCGAATCGCGCGCGGCCCGCGGGCCGCGCCCCGCTGCCTGGATGTCCGTCACAGTGCGGCCCGAGCCGCCGAACCGTCAACGACAAGCAGAAGGAGACTCTCCCATGGAGAACCTGGACTTCGACTTCATCCCCGTGCCGCTGGTCTCGATCGAGGCCCCCGACTTCACCGCCACCGCCGTGATGCCGGACAACAGCTTCAACAAGGAGTTCTCGCTCAGCGACTTCCGCGGCAAGTACGTGGTGTTGTTCTTCTACCCGCTGGACTTCACCTTCGTGTGCCCCAGCGAGATCATCGCCTTCGACAAGCAGCTCGAAGGAGTTCGAGGACCGCGACGTGCAGGTCATCGGCGTCTCCACCGACAGCCACTTCAGCCACTGGGCCTGGAAGAACACGGCGCGCGAGAACGGCGGCATCGGCCAGATCCAGCTTCCCGCTGGTGGCCGACTTCGACAAGACCATCAGCCAGGACTACGGCCTGCTGCTGGAGGGCGGGATGGCCCTGCGCGGCACCTTCCTGATCGACAAGGACGGCGTCGTGCAGCACAGCACCATCAACAACCTGGGCCTGGGCCGGAACATCGACGAGATGATCCGCCTGGTGGACGCCCTGCAGCACCTCGAGGAGTACGGCGAGGTGTGCCCGGCCAACTGGGAGAAGGGCAAGGAGGCCATGAAGCCCACCGCCGAGGGCGTGGCCAGCTACCTGAAGCAAGAACGCCTAGTCCGCGCCCGGCGCGACGCGAGGGCCCGCCTCCACCGAGGCGGGCCCTTTCTGCTTCGCGGCGACGATGGTAGATTGGCCGGGACGACGGAGGGAGAGTTCCATGGCCCATGTCCTGATCGCCGGCGCCGGCTACGTCGGCCTCGCCCTGGGCGAGCATGCTGGTCAGCGCCGGCCACCGGGTGACCGGCCTGCGCCGCACGCCGCCGGTGGCGGGCCGACGGCCTGGCCTGGCTGGCCGCGGACGTGACCCGCCCCGCAGACCCTGGCCGCCCTGCCCGGCGACCTGGACGCGGTGGTCTGTGCCCTGGCCCCGGGCGGCCGCAGCGAGGCCGCCTACCGGGAGGTCTACGTGGACGGCGTCGGCAACCTGCTGGCGGCCCTGGGCGCGCGCCGCGCTGCCCGTCCTGCTGGTCTCCTCGACCGGCGTCTACGGCCAGGACGACGGCGCCGTGGGTGGACGAGGACACGCCGCCGGCGCCGGCCACCGCCACCGGCCGGGTGCTGCTGGAGGCGGAACAACGCGCCCTGGCCGCCCGGCCCGACGTGACGGTGGTGCGCTTCAGCGGCATCTACGGACCGGGGCGGACCTGGCTGGTGGACCGGGTGCGGGCCGGCAGCACCCGGTGCAGACCGATCCGCCCGCCTACACCAACCGCATCCACCGGGACGACGGCGCCCGGGTGCTGGCCTGGCTGCTGTCCGGCGCCTGGCGGGCGAGGCCCTGCCGTCGCTGCTGGTGGCCAGCGACGACGATCCGGCGCCCCTGGCCGACGTCCTCGGCCACATCGCCGACCTGCTGGACGCGCCCCGCCCGCCGGCTCTGCCCCCGGACCCGGCCGCCTCCCGCAACAAGCGCTGCCGCAACGACCAGCTGCGGGACCTGGGCTACACCTTCCTCTTCCCCAGCTACCGGGAGGGCTACGAGGATCTGCTGGACTGAAGCAGGGTGGCCCCGCGGGCACGGGCCCGCCGTGTCCACGGGGACACGATGTCGGGTGAGATAGATGCAAGGTCCTGATGGCAATGATGTTATATTTGCCCTGATTCCGGCCCGAACCTGGCCTGGGACGGATGACCGTCCCCGTCCACCGAAGGAGCGCGACATGCCGAACCGCCTCGTCCTCGTGCCGATGATCCTGCTGGCCGCCCTGGCCGCCCTGGCCGGCTGCGGCGGCCACAAGGCCGCCGAGAACGCCGACCCCCTGGCCGACACCGCCTGGTCCCTGAACGGGCTGGCCGACAAGGCCCTGCCCGACAGCGTGGCCGTGACCGTCCGCTTCCAGGACGGGCGCATCGGCGGCCTGGCCGGCTGCAACCGCTACTTCGCCTCGTACCGGGTCAAGGGCGACAGCCTGCGCATCGGGCCCGTCGGCATCACCAAGATGATGTGCACCAAGGACAAGATGGCCGTGGAGGATGCGTTCCTGGCCGGCCTGGCCGCGGTCAAGGCCTACCGCCTGGGTGCCGACGGCCTGATGCTGCTGGGCGACGGACAGGTGCTGGCCTTCACCTCGACGCCCCTGGCCGAAATGGAGAAGTGAGGAAACCCATGAACAGCACCTCCCGCACCCGTGACGCCGCCGTGCTGGCCGTCGGCCTGGTGGCCGGCCTGGCCCTGCTGGGCTGGCTCCTGGGCTCGAGCCTGATCCGGTTCAAGGAGTTCGAACGCACCGTGACCGTGAAGGGCCTGGCCGAGCGGGAGGTCCCCGCCGACATCGCCATCTGGCCGGTGATGTTCACCACCGCCGGCAACGACCTGGGCCAGGTCTACGCCCAGCTGGCGGCGGACGAGCAGAAGCTGACCGACTACCTCCAGAAGCAGGGCTTCGCCACGGAAGAGATCACCGTGGCGCCCCCCGCGGTCACCGACAAGCTGGCCCAGCAGTGGGGCGGCAGCGGCGACGTGGGCCTGCGCTACACCGCCACCCAGACGGTGACCGTCTACACGACGCGGGTGGACGTGGTGCGCAAGGCCAAGTCGGGCCTGGCCGAGCTGGGCCGCCAGGGCCTGGTCATCACCGGCAACGACTACCAGGGCCAGACCCAGTACCTGTACACCGGCCTGAACGACCTGAAGCCCGGCATGGTGGAGGAAGCGACGCGCAACGCGCGGGAGGTGGCCCAGAAGTTCGCCACCGACTCGGACAGCCGCCTGGGCAAGATCAAGCAGGCGCAGCAGGGCGTCTTCTCCATCAGCGACCGGGACGCCAACACGCCCTACATCAAGAAGGTGCGGGTGGTCTCGACCATCGAGTACTACCTGGCGGACTAGGCGCCGGCGACCTCCCCGCCGGACACGCGACGGCCGGCCCTGCCCGGGGCCGGCCGTCGCGCGTCCGCGCCGCGGCGGCGGCTACTTCACCAGGGTCATGGCCCGGCCCGGACCGCCCTCTTCCAGCCGGTAGACATAGCGTCCGCTGGCCAGCTTCGTGCCGTCGAACGGGATCTCGTGGTGCCCGCCCCCCATCGTCCCGTCCACCAGCGTGGCCACCCGGCGGCCGCGCAGGTCGTACACCGCCAGCGTCACGTGGCGCGCGGCATCCAGGTCGACGGGGATGACGGTCACGGGGTTGAACGGATTCGGGAAGTTCTGGCCCAGGGCCGCCGGCCCCGGGGCGCCCGCCGCCGGCACGCCGGACAGGGGGTTCAGTTCCTCGCTGCCGACGGCCGCGACCGGCTCGTGCCCGCACCAGGCGCGCACCCGCGCATCGTCCACCACGCCGTGGCCCACGAACCCCGAGGAGGTGTAGGCCATCAGGCGGTCCAGGGATGCGGCCGCGTTGCCGAAGGCCACGCCCTCCACCCGCACGATCTCCGCCAGCGACGCGTCGCGGACCGTGAAGTCGTAGGTGCCCGCGTCACCGTCGAAAGCGAGGCTCACCAGGTACCACGTGTCCACCGCCCAGGCCACGCTCGTGGGCTGGAACGAGCCGTTCCAGTAGTGGAAGTCACCGTCGCGGCCGAGTCCGCCACCACCGCCAGCGGCGCGCCGCCGGCGCCGTACAGGTAGATGTCGAAATCGCCGACGGTCGTGTTGTCGCGGCGCAGCCAGGCCTCGGCCACCCCGGCGGTGCGCGCGGCGAAGGTGCCCGTCAGCTGGGTGGACGCGCTGGCCGATCCGTCGGTCAGGACCATGCTGCCCACCCCCTGGCGCACCGGGTCGTCGGATCGGGCCACGTCCCCGACCACCGCCCAGGTGAGCGAGGGAGCCGGCGACGGCGCCACCGGCGCCAGCGCCGCGGCGATGTCGGGCTCGATGTGCAGCCCCACCTTCCAGTGGTCGGTGCCGCCCTCGCCGGCGTAGTAGCACCACAGCTCGTCGTTGGGGAACTGGGTGCGCTCGATGTCCAGGGTCAGCACCAGCGGCGTGTCCGAGTCGTGGCTGTCCCAGGCGCCGGCCGGCCCCACCGTGTGGGCGATGCGCACCAACTCGCGATCGGCGGCCGGGAAGTAGGGACTGGACGACCGGTAGAGGTAGTACTTGGAGTAGTTGGCCCCCGCGTCGTAGGACGGCACCAGCACGTAGTAGTCGTCGCCGTACTTGAACGACGACGGGCAGAACTGGGAGTAGCGGTCGTCGCCCGGATCGCCGCTGGTGGCGAAGACGGGGTCGGTCTGGTGGGGCGTCCAGTCGACGAGATTGGTCGAGACGGCCAGTCCGGCCTGGCGCACGCCGAAATCGCTGTACCACATCAGGTACTCGTCGCCCACCTTCATCACGCCCCAGTTCTCGGTCGCGCCGGCGGCCCAGGTCGGGTCGTTGAACACGGGGTTGGCCGGACTCTTGGTCCAGGTGATGCCGTCACCGGAGGTGGCGTAGCCCACCTGCAAGCCGCCGCTGCCGGCGCCGGTGTAGATCATGTGGTAGTCCGCGCCCTCCTTCCAGACCATGGGCACGCGCACCGAGCCGCTGTCCCAGGCCTCGGGTCCCGGCGTGACGATGGGGTTGCCCGGGTACTTGGTCCAGGTCAGCCCGTCGGGGCTGGTGGCCAGCCCGATCTGGTGCGTGCTGCCGCTGAACCCGTGGTAGTACATGCGGTACTCGCCGGCGGCGTCGTCACGGATGACGCTGGCGAACGTGGCGCCGTGGTCGTCCCAGGCGCCCGCCGGCCCCTCGGTGATCAGGGGGTTGCCCGCGTAGCGGCTCCACTCGCCGGGATTGCCCGAGGCCTCGACCTCGAAGCCGTCGTAGGCCGCGAAGACCCCCGCCGCGTCGCCGGCGGCAGCGGCCCCCTCGTTGCCGTAGTAGATGTCGACCGAAGTCCCGCCGGCCGGCAGCACCGGCAGGCGCACCCACAGGCAGGCGAAGCCCAGGCCGGGCTCGAAGGACTCGATCCAGAACGCCAGCTCGGTCAGGCCGTCGGCCGCCGTGACCCGCAGGTCCGCACCGTCCGGGGCCGCCTGGGCGAAGTCGAAACCCGCGTCCAGCAGCACGCGGACCTCCTGGTCCACCAGCTCGGTGCCGCAGGGGTTCGTCACGTCGACGGCCCGGCGGTTCAGGTTGCCGGGCAGCCACTGCGCCGCCGCCGGCACCGCCGCCGTGCAGAACAGGAACAGGAGAAACAGGAACGGGATGCGACCGTGCGGACGCTTCATGACAACCCCCGGGATGTGGTTAGAGATACCGTCCGTGGATGTTAGCGGCGGCAACCGGCGAGGATGTGATCCGTCAGGAACGCCGGCTGCCCTCAGCCTCATGGGGGTACCATATCACAAATCCGGGACCATGGTGGAATATTCCCGCCGCTCAGGCCACGGCCGGACACGCGACGGCCGGCCCTGCCCGGGGCCGGCCGTCCGCGTCGTCGCGCCGGGCTGCGGCTACTTCACCAGGGTCATGGGCCGGCTCGCGCCGCCCTTGCCCTCCACCCGGCAGATGTAGGTGCCGCTGGCCAGCTTGGTCCCGTCGAAGGCGATCTCGTGGTGGCCCGCGGCCACCAGGCCGTCCACCAGGGTGGCCACGCGCCGCCCCCGCAGATCGAACACCGACAGCTTCACGTAGCGGGTGGCATCCAGATCCAGGGGGACGGTCGTCACCGGGTTGAACGGGTTGGGGTAGTTCTGGCCCAGCACCACCGGCGCGGCCAGACCCGCCTCGGGCACCGGCGAGGTCTGGGCAGTGCCGCTCCAGAAGGCCGTCAGGGGCAGGTAGTATTCCAGCAGCGTGGCGCTCTGATCGTCGTTGGTGACCAGGAAGTACAGGTGGTCGATGGCCACGCCGCTGTATCTCCCGGTGACACCCCGCGCCACGCTGCCGTCGCCGGTGGGCAGGGGACTGGCGGCGGCGAAGTTGAAGTCCAGGACGGGCCAGTCGCCCTCGAACCAGGGCAGCGCCCAGGTCAGGATGTTGCCGGCGTGGTCGGTGTGGTAGTCGTAGCTCGCCTGCAGCTGCGTCCCCACGTCCAGGATGGCCGGCTCCGCGGGGACGGTCACGATGTTGTCCACCGACGTGTGGTCGTAGTGGTAACTGACGGGGACGGGCACGTTCACGTACTCGGTGCCGCTGCTCACGCCCCGGCAGACCAGGCGCACGGCATCGTAGTCGCCGGGGCTGGTGGCCAGGAAGTAGCGGGCGTTCCAGCCCGAGCCCGGCGCCGTCGACGAGCTGCCCTGGTAGGAGCCGTAGGCGCCCGGGAACGCGTTCGCGTGCTGGGGCACGACCCAGAAGTAGACACTCTCGCCGGTGGGATTGTCGTAGGCGAAGGACGCGGTGATGTGTTCGTTCAGGCTGGCCGACGCCGGCGACGGCTTGTTGAAGACGACGTTGGTCATCCCCACCTCCCGCCAGTGGTAGTCCACGGCCACGTTGAACTCCAGCAGCACCGTGGACAGGGTGCCGTCGTACATGGTGAAGTGCACCTGGTTCACGTCGGCATCGGTCGACGCGTAGTTGAACCACTGGCTGCCGCTGCCGCTGGGAGCGGTCCCGTAGCCGCCGGAGGCGTAGTATCCCGTCACCAGGTTGTTGTTCCGCCAGGGCCGGGCGTAGACCCGCACGTCGGGCGAGGCGGTGGTGGCGTAGTCGAAGGTCATCGTCAGGTCGGTGCCTTGGGCCAGCACCGAGTGGTTCCCCTCGCTGAAATGGATGTTGTAGATGCCGCTGGGGCCGAACTCGTAGTGGACCCGCACCTCGAAGCTGAAGTAGGTCACCGATTGGTCCGCGCTGGTCATGGTGATGCGGACGTGGTCCACGGTCGGGCTGCCCGAGGTGACGGTGAACCAGCGGGTGACGGTGCCGGTCCCCGCCGGCACCACGGTGCTGCCCGAATTGCCCTGGCCCGGCGTGTTGCCGCCGCCGGTCAGGGGTACGACGAAGATGCGCGCCCCGCCCGCGTCGGCGTGGTTGTAGTCGACGCTCACCTCCACGTGCTGCCCGTGGGGCAGGAAGCTGGGTGTGGGCTGGGAGAACGTGATGCCGCCGAGCCAGGCGGCGGCGGCCAAGGCGGGCGCCAGGGCGACGACGGCAAGCGCCGCCAGGCCGGCGAGCAGGTGCACGCGGCGGATCTTCACGACGGACCTCCGGACGTGGGGCGAGATTCCATTCCGAAGACGGGGTCGGCGCGCGTCGCGGCTCCCCTTGACCGTGGGCGGTTGCCGAGCCGATTCCACCCTATATCCTACCGGATCATCGGGATTCACTGCAAGGATAATCGGATGAACTAAGTCCACTATCGAGCGCGGGCCCCGTTGAGCCCGAACAAGAACCCCGGGGCGTTTCCCGCCCCGGGGTCCGTTTCGGCGACGAGCCGGTTCGGGTCTAGCGGTGCGCGATCGGATCGGGCGTGCCGTCCGGGTCGCCGTTGATATAGCCGTCGCCGTGGATGTTGCCGCCGGTCGACAGCAGCAGGCCGCAGACGTGCGGCGACGCCATCGACGTGCCGCTCATGGTGGCCACGCCGCCGCCGGGCTTCAGCGAGACGATGTTGTAGCCGGGCGCGTTGTAGTCCACCGGCGGATTGGCGTAGTTGGAGAAGTAGGCCCAGTTGTCGTTGATGTCGCCGGCCGACACGGTGTAGATGTACGTGCCGTTGGCCCGCGCGGGCGAGTAGTTGTTGGCGTCGTCGGAGTCGTTGCCGGCCGCCAGCGCGAAGGAGATGCCGTGGTTCGAGGCGTTGACCACGGCGTCGTCCAGCGCGGTGTAGACGCCGCCGGTCAGGCTCATGTTGGCCACGTCGCCGGCGCTGCCGTTGGCCGCCACGTAGTCGATGCCGCCGATGACGCTGGTCATCGAGCCGCTGCCGCGGCGGTCCAGCACCTTCACCGGGATGACCGTCGCGCCGGCCGCCACGCCCACCACGTCGATGTCGTTGTCGATGGCCGCGATCGTGCCGGCCACGTGCGTGCCGTGCCCGTTGTCGTCGTCGGCGCTGACCAGCGGATCGATGAAGTTGGCCGAGCGGGACACGTCCACGTTCAGGTCCAGGTTGTCCAGGTCGATGCCCGTGTCCAGCACCCAGGCCACGTGGCTGCCCGTGTAGTTCACGGCGCCGCCGACGCGGGTGATGCCCCACGGCGTGGTCTCCGGCACGGGGCCCGAGATGGCTCCGCCGTCCGCCGCGGCCGACCAGCGAGACGACCTGGTCCTGTTCGACGTAGGCGACGCGATCGTCCTGCCGCAGCAGCTCGGCCTGCTCGGCGCTGATCTTCGCCGAGTACCCGGACAGGGCGCGCGAGTAGACGCGGTCCACGCGATCGGTGGCGATGCCCTGCTCGCCCATGACGGTGGTGGCCAACTGGCGGTTCTGGGCCTTGGCCAGGTCCCAGCTCTTCTGGGCCAGCGAGGACCGGTCCTTGAAGACGACGATGTAGCTGCCTTCGATCGGCGTCCCGGCCTGGGGCGCGGTCTCGAGCGCGGCCGGCGTCGATTCGCGCACCGGTGCGGTGGACTCGGAACAGGCGGTGATGACGAGGGTCAGGCAGACGAGGGCAAAGAGAATGGCGAGGGGTCTCTTGTGCATGGCAGATACTCCTGCTGCGTGTGATTCCCCTCACACGACGAGACTGCCACAATGAAATGCTCTTGTCAACAGGGGTCAGACTCGGGTCCTGCACCGTGACCACACCGTCCGCCAGCAGCTCGGCCACCGCCAGCCCGCGCCCGTCGTCCACGGCCAGGTCCACGGTCTCCTGGTCGCACGACGTCAGCTCGCGACCCGCGGCGTCCAGCAGCACCTTCACCACCGGCCGCTCGATATCCGCGCCCGCGGTGCTCACGGTGCCCTGGCGGCCGTCGGTGAGCCGCACCAGGTTGCCGGGCGGGTAGAGCCCCAGGGTCCGGATGAAGGCGTTCAGCATGGCGGGATCGAAGGCGCCCTCGTCCTTGAGCATGATGCCGTAGGCCTCGCTCGGGGTCATGGGCGCCTTGTAGGGGCGGATGGCGGTCAGGGCCTCGAACACGTCGCACACCTGCAGCAGGGCCGTCACGCCGTCGCGCCGGGCCCAGGCGGGTGCCTCGGGGTAGCCGCCGCCGTCGTAGCGCAGGTGGTGGCCCCAGGCCGCGGCCACGTCCATGGGGGTGGCCGTCTTGTGCTCCAGGAGGATCTCCGCCCCCAGCCGGGCGTGGGACTGCATGACGGCGAACTCCTCCTTGTCCAGGCGGCCGGGCTTGAAGAGGATCTCGTCGGGGATCTTGCTCTTGCCCACGTCGTGCAGCAGGCCGGCGGTGCCCAGCTCCAGCAGGTCCTCCTCGGCCAGGCCCAGCTTGTCGCCCAGGTGCACCGCCAGGGTGGCCACCCGCACCGAGTGGCCCACGGTGTAGCTGTCGTAGTCGGGGTAGTGCATGAGCTGGATGATGTCGGTGAAGCTCTCGCGGGTGCTGTGCAGCAGGTACTCGCTCACCGAGCGGGCGTTGTCGATGTCCAGCATCCGGTCCAGGGCCGCGTTGGCATGGGCCGACGAGCACCACGTCGTACAGGGCCTGGTAGATGAGCACGGGCGACTCCAGGTGGCCGCCGCCCTGGTCGCGGCCGTGCCAGGCCACCTGCTCGTCGTCGGCGCCCAGGGCGGTCTCGTCGTGGTACTCGGCGGCCACCCGCACGTTGTCCACGCCGCGCGCCGCCAGCAGGGCCCGGGCCTCGGCCAGGCCGCCGGCCGGATCCTGCAGGTCGGCGGCCAGGCCCAGCAGCGCCGTGACCTCCTCGGGGGTCGCGTGCGCCGCCCGAAGGCGAAGCCGCCCCCGTGCAGCACCGCGGCGAAGCGCACCAGCTGGCCGCCGGCGATGCTCGGACCCACCAGGAAGCGCCCCTCGTACACCAGCTTGCCCGTCCACGACGCCGAGGAACAGCTCGTCCTGGCTCCGCCTCGTCCAGGAAGGCGGTCAGCAGGGCCACGAACTCCCGGCCCAGGCTGCGCACCTTGGGATGGCCGGCGAAGTAGAGGCGGCGCTGGGCGATGCCGCTGCTCAGCAGGATGACGATGCGGTCAAGCTTGGGCTGGGTGGTCACGGAGTCTCCTCTCCGGATGCAGCGTTCCCGTCGCCGGCGGCACCGGGGTCGGGTGCGGTTCCGGCCTCGGCGCGGGCGGCCCGGGCGTGGGCGTCCCGCTCCCGCCAGCTGGCCAGGGTGTCGCGGGCGGCCTGCCGGCAGTTCTCGGGCCAGGCGTGGATGATGAACCAGCGGCGCCGGTCGTGCGATCTCGTGCAGCATGCGCCTCGCCCCCGGGCACGCTGCAGGGCGGCCAGGGCGCGCAGGGTGCGGGGCAGCCACTCCACGTCGGCGTCGCGCCAGGTCAGCGGCCGGCAGGTGGTCGGCGACGATGCGCGCGGCGCTCTCCAGCAGGGCCTTGCGCCGGCTCATCGTCGTCCCGCATGCGCAGGACCTCGATCAGGAAGCGGCGGTACTTGGCCTGGTAGCGCTTCAGGAGGGGCACGACGGCCTCGGCCAGCCAGTTGGGCGGATGGTGGCGCATGCCGTCCAGCAGGCGCTCGCCCACCACGTCGGCGTGGCGGGAGCCCAGCACCAGGGCGAAGACCCGGTCCAGCTCCCGGCGGCGGCGGCGTGAAGGCGCCGCGCACGCAGCGGCGCTCGCGCAGGGCCGCCAGGGACTCCAGCCGGGGCAGGCGCGCCTGCATGGCCTCGTCGTCCACGGCCGCGGCCAGGGCACAGGCGTCGGCGAAGGCCGCGCGGTCCCGGTGGCGCCCCTCCAGCAGGATCTCGTTGACCAGGAAGGGCCAGACCAGGGCGGTGCGGGCCGAGTCGCCGTCGGCGCAGACGTCGCGCAGGAAGGCCAGCACCGAGGCCTCGCCCGAGGCGCGCAGGGCGTCGGTCAGGATGACCAGCGGACCGAACAGGCGCTCCTCCTGCTCCGGATCGGCCAGGTCGCGCATGCCCGCCACGGCGATGGCCCACTCCTCCGGCGTCCAGGCCCGTGCGCGCGATGTCGCGGATCCGCTTCTGGATGCGCACCTGCACCGGCAGCTTCTGATCGCGAGCCGAGCATCTGCAGCAGGATGACCAGCTCCTCGCAGCGGCTGCCGCCGGCCAGGATCCGGCGGACCGTCGGCCTGGGCGGCGCAGGCGGCCGAGGGCGGCGCGCAGCTCGTCCACGGGCACCTCGCGGGCCTCGTCGCTGCGCTTCGGGCGGGGTTTGGGCGGCGCCTCCCCGTCGTCCCCGGCGGGCGCCGCGGCCCCCCGGTGGGACAGGGACAGGAGCAGGTCGATGGCGTGGCGGGGATTCTCGGCCTCGGCCCGCTCGCCCAGCTTCTTGAAGATGGCCGTCAGGGCGTCGAGGTTCACGTTGCCGCCGGAGCGGGGCGGGCCGCCGTGCCCGGCTGCGGCGGGCGCCGGCTCGGACGCCGACTGGACCGCCCGCACCAGCAGCTTCTCGACGTCCTGCCAGCTGACCTGGGGCATGGCCGCGGTCTCCAGGCGGTTCTCCTTGAGGTACCCGGGGATGGCCTCCAGCAGCCGGCGGCACCGTTCCAGCTCGTCGGGGCCCAGACCCCGCCGCGCCAGGGCCGTCAGCAGGGCCTCGAGGGTGGGATTGCCGCGGTCGCCGGTGTGGTTGCCGTCGCTCCCGTCGCCGTCCACGTCCGGATCCGCGTCCCGGGCCGTGAACTCCAGGTGCTCGACGGCGATGCTCGCCGGCAGCCCCTCCACCTTCACCTGCTGGAAGCGGTGGGCCCCCTTGACCTGGTTGCGGTAGGCCAGCAACCGGGTGACGAAGTCGTGCAGTTCGACGGCGGTGACGTTGCTGTCGATCACCACGGCGCTGATGCCCAGCAGCGTGAGGATCTCGCGGAATCCCGCCACGCCCCGCAGGTCCTCGTCCAGGGGCACGTCCTGCACGTGCAGGCGGCCGCCGGCCAGGCCGAAGCGCAGGGACGGCGACTTGCCCAGGGTGCGCTCGAGGGCGCGCAGGAAATGGGCCGCGGCCTGGTCGCACATGATGTGGCCCGAGGGGTAGTAGACCCCGATGCGCATGACGCGCTCCAGCGCGCCCATCAGGTCGGCCACCGCCTGGGGGTCGATACGCCGGGCCTCGTCGCCGGGCGCCAGCTCCGGTGTCAGCGTCTCGTTCATGATACGTCTCTCGTTCCGACCCGGACCACCCGGCCCGGGCCCGGCGAATCCCGCCGTCCCTCCGACGCATCATATCGGCGCTGTCAGGTCGCCTATTTAGCGATTCCCGCCGGCGTGACGACGATGTCGATCCGCCGGTTCCTCGCGCGACCTTCCTGGGTCTCGTTGTTGGCGATGGGCCGCGTCTCGCCGAAGCCCACGGCCTGCACCCGGCCGGGCTCGAGGTTCGAGTTGGCCAGCAGGTACTGGGCCACCGCCCCGGCGCGGTCCTGGGAGAGCTTGAGGTTGGCCTCGTCGGTGCCGTAGGCGTCGGTGTGGCCCTCGATGCGGACCAGGGCCCCGGGGTACATGGCGATGGCTTCCTTCACCTTGGTCAGCAGGGCGAAGTGGTCCGGCTGGATCGTCGCCAGGCCCGACGCGAAGTTCATGCCCACCAGGCGGATGACCACGTCGCCGCTCTCGCGCATGACCCGGGCTTCGTCGCGGGTGAACTTCTGCTCGACCTGGGCGAAGCGGCGGCTGGCCATCTCCTGGGCCTCCACCTGGACCTGCAGGGCCTGCTGGGCTTCCGAGGCGCCCCCCAGCCTGGTCTCCAGCTGGGTGACCTGGTCGGTCAGGCCCGCAACGCGGGCATCCCGGTCGCGCACTTCGCTGGCCAGCCCGTCGCGCTCGGCGTCCCGGGCCTCGACGGCCGTCACGATCATCTCCGTGGGCTTGGTGAAGCCCTCGTCGAACCCCACCTGCAGATCGAGGGCGCCGGCGATGCGCGTCAACGGCTTCTCGGCCTCGAGGACCAGCTCCTCGCGGGTGACGACCTTGTCGTCGGTCATCTTCACCAGCTTGGCCAGGTGCAGGGCATGCAGGGCCTCGTAGCGGGCTTCCATGGCCAGGGAGCGGGGCCGATCCGTGTCGTAGCGGTTCTCGTTGAGGGCCCCCTCGGCCTCGGCCAGCAGCGCGCGCGAACGGGCCAGGGTCAGCGGCGCGTACCGTTCCACCTTGTCCCGGTCGGCCTTGGCCAGCAGCGTGCGGGTCTCGTCGAAGAACGAGGTCTTGATGGCCGCGAGTTCGGCGTCGCGGTAGAGGCGTTCGGCCTCGGCGCCCCGCTTGCGGGCGTCGTTGACGTTGCCCTCCTCGAGCTTGCGGCCGGCCTCGGCGAACTTGGCCTCGGCCTGGTTCCAGGGATCCGCCGCGCCGTGGGCCGCATCCACCTTGGCCGCGTCGTCGTGGGCCTTCAGGGGCGTGGCCAGGGTGACCCGGGCCAGGTCGGTGGCCTTGACGGCGTCCTTGAAGTTCCCGGCGGCGGCGGACAGCTCCTTGCGGATGTCGTCGAGGTTCTTGCCGTCGGTGAGCTTGCGCTCGGCCGCGGTGTACTGTTCCATGGCCTTGCCCCAGCTCTTGGGCGCCAGCAGGTCGGCGCGGGCATCCTTGCCCTGGGCCATCAGGGCATCCGCCTCGGCGAAGAGATTCGTCCTCAGATCCTGGCCCGCGGCCTGGCCGGCAAGCACCACGGCGATGACCAGCACGAGCGGGATCCGCCT
Organism: Candidatus Krumholzibacteriia bacterium; assembly: GCA_963825035.1. Lineage (GTDB taxonomy): Bacteria > Krumholzibacteriota > Krumholzibacteriia > LZORAL124-64-63 > LZORAL124-64-63 > JACZKN01. Next base: position 137,909 of record CAWGRT010000022.1, read on the forward strand.
GGCCGCGTGGGTAACGTTCAACATAACCTACCTCCTGACTACAACATGCGCGCCTGGATCCCGATGGGAACGGCGGCGGCCCCCCGCCGAGAGATGGCGAAGGGCCGCCGCTACATAGACCGGATCGGTGCCCCCGGCAAGGGGGGGCGGTAAATCTACATCTTCACGCCCAGCAGATCGGCCAGCTCGGTGATCGTGCGGTCGAAGCGCTTGAGGGCCGCCTCGATGGCATCGGGCCGGGTCAGGTCCACGCCCGCCTTCTTCAGCAGGTCCAGGGGCGGCTCGGAGCAGCCGCCCGACAGCATCTGCAGGTAGCCGTCCACCGCCGGCTGCCCGTGGGCCTTCACGTTCTCGGCGATGGCGATGCCGCAGCTCAGGCCCGTGGCGTAGCTGTAGACGTAGTACTTGTAGTAGAAGTGCGGGATGTAGGCCCACTCCATGCCGTCGTCGGCGTCCACGGTGAAGCCCGGTCCGTAGTACTTCTGCACCAGGTCGCGGTAGGTCCGGTCCAGCAGCGTCGCGGTGACCGGCGTGCCCTCCTCCACGAAGGTGTGCACGGCGCGCTCGAACTCGCTGAACAGGGTCTGCCGGTAGATGGTCTGGCGGATGTTCTCCAGCTCGGCGGCCAGGATGCCCGCCTTGGCGGCCTTGGAGTCGGCCTTGCTCGCCAGGTAGTCCGACAGCAGGGCCTCGTTGCAGGTGGACGCGATCTCCGCCAGGAACGGCACGTAGCGGTAGTTCCAGTACTCCTGGTGGGTCATGGCCAGGTCGCTGTGCAGGGCGTGGCCGAATTCGTGGGCCAGGGTCGACAGGTCGTCCAGGGAGTCCTGGTAGTTCACCTTCACGTAGGGATGGCGGCCGTAGACGCTGGCGCTGAAGGCGCCGCTCTCCTTGTCGTCGCTGGGGAAGACGTCGATCCAGCCGTTGCGCGGATCGAGACCGTGCTTCAGCAGGTCCACGTACTTGTCGCCCAGGGGCGCCAGGGCCTCGGGCAGGATCTCCGTGGCCTTGGCGAAGGGCACGTCCATCTCCGCCGCGGCCACCATGGGCACGTACAGGTCGTAGACGTGCAGGTCGTCCAGGCCCAGCACCTTCCTGCGCAGCTCCACGTAGCGGTGCAGCGGCTCCAGGTTGGCGTTCACCGCGGTGATCAGGTTGTCGTACACGGCGACGGGGATGTTGTCCTTGTCCAGGTAGGCCTGCAGCGCCGTGTCGTAGCCGCGGGCCCGGGCGTAGAGCACGTCCAGGCCGAACTGGCCGGCCAGGGTGGCGGCGAAGGCGTGCTGGAACTCGCGCAGGGTGGCGAAGAAGGCCGCCACCGCCTCCTCGCGCACCCGGCGGTCGGGCGAGGCGCGGAAGCGCGCGTAGCTGGACAGGGTCATCTGCACCTCGTTGCCGTCGGCGTCATGGATCACCGGCCAGGCGATGTCCGAGAGCAGGGCCCCGAAGGCGTCCTCGTAGCCGCTGGGGATCTCGTTCAGGTCGATCTCGGCCCAGAGGTTGTCGCCGGCCAGCTGCAGCACGTGCTCGCCGTCGGCGGGCAGCAGCCGGCTGGCGCGGCGGCGCAGGTTGTCCAGGTACGGTGCGGTACTTGGCCACGTCCGCGTGCTCGTACGCCCTGCGCACGGCCGCGTCGTCCAGCCGCAGCACCTCGCCGCGGATGAAGCCGCTGGCGGCCATGACCTCGTCCATGAGGGCCAGGCTGCGCTGCTTGCGGGCCTGCTTGGCCTCGTCGGTCAGGTTGGTGGCCAGGGCCAGGTTGGCGTACTGGGTCACGCGGCTGGCGCGGTCGTGCAGGGAGAAGTAGAGGTCCAGGCAGGCGGCCAAGGCCGCCGGTTCGGCCAGGCGGCCCTCGAAGGACTTGAGCTGGGGCACGGCCGCCGAGACCGCCTGCAGTTCCGCCGCCCAGGCCGCGTCGTCGGCGAACAGGGGCGTCAGGTCCCACTTGTAGGCGTCGGGCACCTGGTCGCGGCTCGCGTTGGCGTCGGGGGTGTAGGCGGGCAGGTCGGCCGCCGGGGCCGACGCCGCGGCGGACAGCACCATGAGGATCAGGACGGAGAGCAGACGGCGCGGCATGGATGGCCTCCTTGAAGGGTCCGGTACCGGGGAAACTCGGCAACGGATCAAGTTTGGAACGCGACCGGACGCGGACGCCAGCGGATTCCGCGGCATTCCGCCTCGCCGTCGCGGCGGTCGCCCCAGGCGGGCCCGGTCAGCTCTTCCTGCCGACGACCTTGGCGTACGTCAGCCCGCCGATCATGCCCCCCACGATGGGCATCACCCAGAACAGCCAGAGCTGGCCCAGGGCCCAGCCGCCCTGGAACACGGCGACGCCGGTGCTGCGGGCCGGGTTGACCGACGTGTTGGTCACGGGGATGGAGATCAGGTGGATCAGGGTCAGGCACAAGCCGATGGCCAGCGGCGCGAAGCCCGCGGGCGCGCGCTCGTCCGTCGCCCCCATGATCACCATCAGGAACATCATGGTCATGACGATCTCGCAGACGATGGCGGCGGTCATGGAATAGCCGCCCGGCGAGTGGGCGCCGTAGCCGTTGGACGCGAAGCCGCCGGCCGCGGCGTCGAAACCGGCCTGGCCGCTGGCGATCACCCAGAGCACCGCGGCCGCCACCAGGCCGCCGACAACCTGCGCGACGACATAGGGCGCGGCGTCCTTCGCCGGAAAGCGGCCCCCGGCCACCAGGCCCAGGGTCACCGCCGGGTTGAAGTGGCCGCCCGAGATGTGGCCCACCGCGTAGATCATCGTGACCACGGTGAGGCCGAAGGCCAGGGCCACGCCCAGGAAGCCGATACCCAGGCCGGGGAAAGCCGCGGCCAGCACGGCACTGCCGCAGCCGCCGAGCACCAGCCAGAACGTGCCGAAGAACTCGGCGGTCAATCGTTTCGACATGGCCCTCTCCTAGGTCGTACGGAACAGGTGCCGCCGCGACGGGAAGCGGGGCGACGGATCGTGAGCCGTCCGGGTGACGATGCCCCGCCCCGCGCATCCTCGCCGTACCGCGAACTCCTGTAAAGTCCGTATTGGCGGGGACAAACCCGGAGCGGGCCGGGCACGTCGCCGGGCCGTGCGCTCCCGATGAAGCTGGCATCAACGGCGACAAACGACTAGTCTGGAGCGACCAGGAGGACAGCGTGGCCCGAGATGCAAACCGATCCCGCGACGGGAGCCTGCGCTTCCTTCCCCGCGGCCGCACATTCCGGGGCACCGCCCGCCGCATTCCCTTCACCACCCTGCTGATCACCACCGTGCTGGTGATCTCGGCCGTCCACGGCCTGCTGGGCAAGCCCCTGGATCCCGCCCAGCTGGCCCGCTGGGGCTTCGGCCTGGGCGACCTGCTGCGAGGCGACCTGTGGCGCCTGATCAGTGCGCCCACCCTCATCCTCAAGCCCTACATGGCGCTGACCATCTCGGCGATCATCCTCTTCTTCGTGGGCACGGCCGAACTGGTCATGCACACCCGGCGCACCATGATCGTCTTCGGCGTCTGCCACGTGGTCGGCTACGTGGGAGCGATGCTGCTGCTGGACCTGCTGGGACGGCTGGGAATGGCCTCGGGCGGCGGAGCTGGCGGTGCTGCGGGACGTGGGCGCGTCCAACGGGGCCTTCGGGGCGGCGGGCGCGCTGCTGCTGTTCCTGCCGCGGTCGCTGCGCAACGTGGGCCTGGTGGTGTTCGCCTCCTACCTGCTGGGGGCCATCGTCGTGGAGAACCAGCTCTGGGACGTGCAGCACACCATCGCCTTCACCGCCGGCGCGGGCCTGGGCATCCTGTTCCGTCGGCGCGATGCGCGGCGCGTCCCGGGCCTGGGCGCGCCGATCAACCTGCTGCACCGGGAGCGGCCGCGGCTGATGGCCTGGATGGTGGGCGGCATGGGCCTGGTCAACGTGCTGGCGCCCCTGCTGCTGCCCCACCACGCGGGCTTCGACCGGCTGGAGGCGCTGTTGCCCCTGGGCGTGGCCCAGGCGCCGCGCCACCTGCTGCTCTTTTCTGGCCTGGTGCTGCTGCAGCTGGCCGCGGGCCTGGCCCGGGGCCAGCGCAACGCCTGGTGGGGTGCCTTCCTGGTGATGCTGCTGACCCTGTTCGCCCAGCTCGAGGTGGGCATCACCAAGATCGAGGCCCTGTTCGCCCTGCTCTTCCTGGTGCTGCTGGTGTCGTGGAAGGACGACTTCCGGGCCGAGGCGAGGGTCGCCTCGGTCGCGGGCCACCCTCAAGGCCGGCGCCGCGGTGGTGGCGGCCGCGCCGGTGGTCACCTGGTTGGCGGTGCTGGCGCTGCGGGCCCAGTTCTCCCCCTGGCCCGGCGCCCTGGCCGCGGGCGAGGACGTGCTGCGGCGCGTCGTGTTCCTGCCGGCGGAGGCGCTGGCCCCCACCACCCGCGCCGCGTTGTGGCTGGTGGACGTGGCCCCGGCGGTGTTCTGGGCCGCGCTGCTGATGACCTTCGTGCACGTGCTGCGCTCGGCGGCCACGCCCCACGCCGCGCCCGACGACCAGGCGCGCGCCCGCCGGCTGGCCCTGGCCTGGGGCGCCACGGGCACCGCCTACATGGGCACGGCCCCGGGCAACGCCCTCTTCTTCGGGGCCGGCGGCCAGGCCTTCATGCCCTACCGGGTCTCGGGGGCCGTCGCCGTGGCCCTGGGCGACCCCACCGGCCCGCCCGACACCCGCGAGGAGACCCTGCAGGGGTTCGGCGACTTCTGCCGGCAGAACGGCTGGTCGCCGGTGGTGCTGGCGGCCACCGAAGGCGGCCCGCGGGCCTGTACGAGCGGGCCGGTTACCGCTGCTGCAGATCGGCGAGGAGGCGGTGCTGCCCCTGCAGGGTCTCGAATTCAAGGGCAAGGCCTGGCAGAACGTGCGCACGGCCCTGAACCGGGCCGCCAAGGAGGGCATGCGCTTCGTCCTGGTCGGAGGGCGGGCGGCTGGACCCGGACCACGAGGCCCAGGTGCTGGCCATCGGCCGCGAGTGGGAGCGGGCCCAGACCCTGCCGCCGCTGGAGTTCACCCTGGGCCGGACCGAGGACGTGCGCAATCCCGACGTGGAGGTGGCCCTGGCGGTGGACGCGGACGGGCGGGTCCACGGCTTCGTGGACTGGCTGCCGGTGCCGGTGGGCGCGGGCCACGTGCTGGACCTGATGCGGCGGCGGGAGGACGCCATGAACGGCGTCATGGAATACCTGATCGCCATGTCGCTGCTGGCGTTCCAGCAGCGCGGCGACCGCTTCGTGAGCCTGGCCGCCGCGCCGCTGGCCGATCTGGACCGGGAATCCTCCGCCTCGCTGGTGCCGCGGGTGACGGGGATCATCGCCAGCAGGTTCGAGACCTACTACAGCTTCCGGTCGCTCTTCGATTTCAAGGAACGCTTCCGGCCCCGCTGGGAACCCGTGCACCTGGCCTACCTGGATCCGGCCGACCTGCCGGACGCCGCGGTGGCCATCGTGCGGGTGCACCTGCCCCGGCTGGGCTGGGCCGACACGGTGCGCCTGTTCGGCTCGGCCGCTGGCCGAACGCCTGGGCGCGGCCGCGGACCCGGCTACTCGACCGTGACCTTCGCGTCCTCGATGATCACCGGGTAGCGGTAGCCCGCGCCGAAATCCTTGTCCACCGACAGGGGGCCCTCGACCACGACCGTGTCGCCCACCTTGACGGTGGCGGCGGTGGTGACCGTCAGGTCATGCATGCCCTCGGCGCCGGTGCCGTCCTGGATGTGGATCCAGTTCTTGCCCATGACGTTGGGCGTGAACTTGACCACCTTGCCGCGCACCTTGACGTCCTTGCCCTTGAGCGGCGCGCGTCCACGAAGACACTCGGCCACGGTCTCGCCGCCGGCGGCCTTCGTCGATGCCGGTGATCTTCTCGCGTCGGTGGCCATGTGGCTGCTGGCGTCGCCGCCCATGGCGCCGCCCATGGCGCCGCCCATGTCCATGCCGCCGGCGGGCTGGCCGCCGCTGCCGCCGCCCATGGCCGGGGCGTCGCCCTTCATCGATGGCGCCGACGAAGTAGACGGTGTCGAAGGTGCGGTCAGGGCCTTGCTCTCGAAGTCGTGCATGGCCATGCCGGGGGCCATGGACACCTTGTCGCCCACGGCCACCTGGGTCTGCGGGCCGGCGACCCAGATCTTGTCGCGAGCCGCGGTCCAGCAGGATGTAGGTGTACTTGGACGCGTCCATGGTCTCGGCCACGGTGCCGCGTCCACATTTGCCGGCGGCGGCGCGGACGCGTGGCGCCGGGGCGCCGGCGGTCTCTGCGGCCGGGGCGGCCTCGGTGGCGGGGCGGTCTGCTGGGCGGCGCCTCGTTCTTGTTGCAACCGGCCACGACGAGCAGGATGCCCGCCAGGGCGACGATGACGATCAGGGACAGCTTCTTCACGTTCGATCCTCCCGGAATGGCCGTCCCCGGCGGCGCCCACGGGCCCGGCCGGGGGTTGCGGTCTGCGTGCGCCCAAAATAGGATCTTGCCGGTGCCGGATCAATGCGCATTCACGCCGAAGTCTTGCCCGGCAGGTGGAACATCTCCTGCTTGGAGGCCGCCACCCCCGGCTGATCGCAGGGATTCCTTCCCGGGGGCCGCCCGCTGACGCCCACGGCCTTCTCGAACAGGTCGATCAAGGCGTCCACCGAGAACCGTGTAAGCTATTGCAGGGAAATACGTTCACGGCAAACAGCCGACCAGGTAGGCGGTGCGGGAGGCCGCGAAGGCCCGGCGGTTGATCTCGTCCAGGGGCTTGCCCGCCAGGTCGTCCAGGCCGTCCAGGTTGCGGCCGCCGCCGCCGCCGCCCCGGGGCTGCGCCGGGGCGTCCAGGTCCGCGGCGGGCAGGAATGTCCGCGGTGCCGCCGACGGTCCAGGCGGATGCCGGTGATGCGTCCATCCGGTTCCTACGGCACGGCCCTTGCGCCCGGCGCCCCTGCGGCTTAATTCTCCAGTTCCCGCGGTCCTGCGGCCGCCACGGCGCCCAGCATAGCGCCGGGCCCGCAGGATGCAACCGCGTTCGCCCCGGCAGGAGCACCCATGGACCTGGCCTCGCCCGTCATCGTCGCCACCTACGCGGAGATCGCCCTGAAGGGGAAGAACCGCGCCATGTTCCTGCGCCGGCTGCTGAACAACATCCGCAGCTGCTCTAAAGGGCCTGCCCGTGGAGAACGTGCGCCACGTGGAGAGCCGGGTGGTGGTGGAGATGGCCGACGCGGACGCGGCCGACGAGGCCGCCGCGCGCCTGCGCCGGGTCTTCGGCCTGGTGTGGGTGTCACCGGCGGTGGTGGTGCCGCGGAGCGAGGTGGACGCCGAGCTGGCCGAGGATCTGGCCGCCGGCGCGACGCCCCGCCTGATCGCGGCGTGGGCGGAGATCGCCCTGGCCCTGGCCGAACGCGACCGCGGCGCCGCCGCCAACTTCAAGGTCGAGACCCGCCGCAGCGACCGCGCCTTTCCCCTGACCTCCCTGCAGATCAGCGCCGAGGTGGGCCACGTCGTCCACGAGGCCACCGGCCTGCCGGGCCGCATGCGGCATCCCGACTTCACCGTCAACGTGCTGGTGCTGAAGGAGCACGTGCTGGTCTTCACCCGCAAGGAGCTGGCCCGGGGCGGCCTGCCCGCCGGCAGCAGCGGCCGGGTGATGGTGCTGCTCTCGGGCGGCATCGACTCGCCGGTGGCCGCCTGGCTGATGATGCGGCGCGGCGTGCGCCCCGAGTTCATCCACTTCTACTCGGGCCGCACGGCGGAGGAGGCGGACGCGGGCAAGATCGAGGAGCTGGTGCGGCTGCTGGGCCGCTACGCCCCCTTCGCCCTGACCCTGTGGCTGGTGCCGGTGGTGCCCTACGAGCTGCGGGCCATCGGCGCCATCCCCGACAACCACGACATGGTGATGTTCCGCCGCTTCATGGTGAAGACCGCCGAGCGCCTGGCCCGCCGCGGCAGCTGCAAGGCCCTGGTCACCGGCGACAGCCTGGGCCAGGTGGCCAGCCAGACGGTGGATAACCTGGGCGCCATCGCGCCGGACGTGACGCTGCCCATCCTGCGTCCCCTGGTGGGCTTGGACAAGATGGAGATCACGGCCTGGTCCAAGGAGATCGGCGCCTTTGCCACGTCCATCCTGCCCTACCGCGACTGCTGCTCCATCCGCTCGCCCAAGCCCGTCCTGCGGGCCAGGGCCGAGGACCTGCTGCGCTACTCGGAGGAGATGAAGCTGGACGAGGCGGTGGCCGAGGCCATGGCCGCGGCGGCCAAAGTGGTGGTCCGCCCGTGATTCAACCTCAACCCGGGGTCGGCACGGTCGATCCATTCGGGAAGGACCCGCGTTCGGCCCCGCCCAGGCCGCAACGCCCAGCCGCCGTGGCAGGCAAGGCGCGACCCATGAAGATCCTCGTCGTCGACGACTCCCGAGCCATGCGCCGCATCGTCACCCGGACGATCGGCCAGGCCGGCTATGCCGACAGCGACATCGTCGAGGCGGAGAACGGGACCCGGGCCCTGGAGCTGATCCGCGTCGAGTCGCCGGACCTGGTGCTGTCCGACTGGCACATGCCGGAGATGTCGGGGATCGAACTGCTGCGGGAGCTGAACAGTGGGGGCGGCCACGTGCCCTTCGGCTTCGTGACGGCCAACGTGACGAGGGACATGCTGACCGAGGCGGAGCAGGCGGGAGCGGTGTTCCTGCTGGCGCGGCCCTTCACCGCCGAGGACATGGCCCAGGTGCTGTCGGTCTTCAATTTCGCCTAGACCACCGACGGATCAGACCTTCTCGCGCGGACGGCCGGCGCCGCGCGGCCCGGTCAGGTACAGGTCGCGCAGCTCCTGGAATTCCGGCTCCACCTTCGCCGTGATCTCGGCGGCCAGATCGGCCGTCAGCCCCATGCGCATCACGGCCGCGTCGTCCACCCGGTACAGGCCCATGTCCACGCCGCCGCCCCAGCCGGCGCGCATGGCCAGGGCATCGGCCAGGTGGATCAGGTCGACGGCCTGCTGGTGCTCCTCGGCCTGCTCGGGGGCGTGGTGCCAGCGCGCGGCGGCCACCACCTCCGAGGGCAGGTTCCACGAGGACAGCAGTTCGCCCGCCACCTCGGCGTGGTCCATGCCCACCACGCGGCGCTCGGCCTCGTCGAAGGTCATGCCCTGGGTGGCCACCAGCTCCTTGATGGGCTGGTCGTCCACCTCGATGAAGGTGCCCAGCACCACCTTGCCCATGTCGTGGAGCAGCCCGGCGGTGAAGGCCTCCTCGCGGCCGCGCAGCTTGAGCAGCTGGACCATCTTCTCGGCGGTGACCGCGGTGGCGAAGGAGTGCTCCCACAGGGCGTCCGCTTCCATGTCGTAGCCCTTGATGGGCTTGCGCACCAGGGGGGCCACCGACATGCACAGCACCATCTGGAAGATGCGGTTGGTGCCCAGCCGGGTGATGGCTTCCTTGACCGTCTTGATGCGGCGCGACCAGCCGAAGTAGGCCGAGTTGGCCAGCTGCAGGATGTTGGCCGTCAGGCCGGGGTCGTGCTCGATCACCTTGGCCAGGGCGTCGAAGTTCACGTCGGGGTCGTTCAGGTACTGCCGGATCCTGATGACCACCGACGGCAGCGACGGCACGTTTCGGATCTGCCTGAGGATCGTCAACTTGTCGGGCACGGCGCGCTCCTTCTTCCGCTTCCTGCGCGGGAATCCATTCGGTATCAGTTGGCCCGGGCACTCGCGGCGATCAGCGCGATCTGCTCGCGCTCGGTCCGCGTCAGCAGCCGATCCACCTCGATCAGGCAGACATTCTCGTCGCCGCTGTGGCCGATGCCGCCGATCCAGTCGCCGTCCTCGATGCCGCCGCCCTGGCCCGGGGGAGCGTCGATGGCCGCGGCCTCGAAATGGCACACCTCGACGACGGCGTCCACCAGCAGGCCGACGGCCAGGATGCCCGTGGCCGACGCCACGTCCACCACCACCACGCAGGCGCGATCCCGGGGCGTGTCGCCGTGCAGGCCCAGGCGCTTGCGCAGGCTGACCACCGGGATGGTGCGGCCGCGCAGGCGGATGACGCCGGCGGTGCACGCGGGCTGGCCGGGCACGGGGGTCAGGCCCGCGGCGGTGGTGATCTCCTGCACGCGCAGGATTTCCACGCCGTACTGTTCCCGGGCCAGTTCGAAGGCGAGGTACTTGCCCGCCTGGGCGGTCCTCGCGAGGGTAGCGGCAGTCATGCGGTCGACCTCCGTGATGCGCGCCCCGCAGGCGCGCCGGCCGCGCGGGCGGCCGGGTTCCGGTGCGGTCCGTCAGGTTTCTGGCCGCCGCCCGGTGGGGGCGGCGCGGGGACCGCGGTGATTCGGGGGGAAGGCCGGAAGCCTCCCGGGCTTCCTGTCGCGACCATGCATCCGTCAATGCGTTGTCGGAGCGTGACTTGCGATCCTTCCGGGCCGGTGGTCCGTCGGGTGCCGTCCGTGGGGGCGGCGCGCCGACCGAGACCTCCGGCACCCGAACCGGGGCAACATGCGTGCCACCGGGTCGGGGGGATACGGAATGCGGGGCGAGGCGGGGCGCCGTCAGGGGACCCGCCGGGCCTGGCGGAAGTGGCGGCGCCACCAGGCGTTGTGCAGGGATTCGACGCTCACCGGCACGTAGCGCCGCGGCGCGTGGATGAATTCGCTGTCCCCCACGTAGATCCCCACGTGGTCGATGTCGCCGCCGTCGATGGAGAAGAACAGCAGGTCGCCCGCCTGGAGTTCGCTCCGCCGCACCTCCTGCCCGACCGCCGCCTGGTCCCGGGAGACCCGGGGCAGGTCGATCCCCAGCTGCCCGAACACGTGCTGCACCAGGCCGCTGCAGTCGTAGGCGTCGGGGCCGGCGGCGCCCCACTGGTAGGGCTTGCCCACCTCCTCCCGGGCCAGGGCCGCCGCCTCGGCGCCCAGGCTGACGCTCTCGGGACGGCGTTCGGGAAGCTCGGCGCCCGACGGGCCGCGGGGGCGCGGGGCGGGCAGGTCGGGCATGACGAAGCCGGGGACCACGGTGGGCGCCGGGGAGGCCGGGCGGGGAGCCGCCGCCGGGCGCGGAGCGCTGCGGGTGGGCGCCGGCGCCGCAGCCCCAGCCACGGCCGTCCCGTTCACCACCCGCTTGGGGGCACAGCCCGCCACCGCGGCCGCCAGCAGCCCCGTCGCCGCCAACAACGGGAGGGCGCCGACGGACCGGGGAAACGGACGGGAGGTTCGGGGCGGCCGGGTCATGGCATCCTTGCGTCCGGGGGGCCGGGACACGGGTTTCTGGCTCCGTCGTGCTGTGCGTGCTACTGTTCCGCCATGATGAACGACGAACGCCCCGAAGGCAACGCCCCGGACACGGCGGCGGACGAGGTCCTGGACCTGGTCATCGACAAGCTGGTCACCGGCGGCGCCGGGCTGGCCCGCCACGACGGCCAGGCCGTCTTCGTACCCCTGACCGCTCCCGGCGACCGGGTGCGCGCCCGGGTGGTGCAGCGCAAGCGAGGATTCCTGCAGGCCGAGGTCCTGGAGGTGGTGGAGCCGGGTCCGGGCCGGCGCGAGGCCCCGTGCCCCTACTATGGCGAGTGCGGCGGCTGCGACCTGCAGCACCTGGAGCCGGCGCGCCAGCGGGAGGCCAAGGCCGCCATCGTGCTGGACTGCTTCCGGCGCCTGGGCCACCTGGACCTGGCGGAGCTGCTGCAGGGGCCGGAAGCCGTCGGCGACGATCTGGGCTACCGCAACCGCATCCGCATGTATCGCCCACCCCACCGGTCCCTACGGCCTGATGCGCCGGGGCACCCACCAGGTGGTCCCTTGCAGGCCTGCCTGCTCATGCCCGAGCAGTTCAACCGGGACATCCTGCCCTGGCTGCGCATGCTGCCGCCGGTGGAGCAGATCCTGGTGCGCCTGGACGGGCGCGGGCGCTTCCTGGTCTCCATGTTCGGCCCGGCCAACCGCCTGAAGATGCTGCGCAAGATGCTGGCGGCCCTGGGCCCGGACGAGGCGCCGGCCCCCGGCTGCGCGGGCGTCCTCTACAACAACCTGCCCGCCTGGGGCCACGACTACCTGGTGCACGAGGTCGGCGGCACACACCTACAAGGTGGCCGCCCAGAGCTTCTTCCAGGGCAACCACGCCGTGGCCGCCGAGGCCCTGACCGTCGCCGGCGCCTGGCTGGACGACCTGGCCGCGGCCGACCGCCTGGGCCCCCTGCTGGGGGATCTGTTCTGCGGGGTGGGGCTGTTCAGCCTGGGCCTGGCCGACCGTTTCGACCGGGTGGTGGCCATCGACAGCGACGAGGGCGCCTGCCGCGACCTGGAGAACAACGTCCAGCGGGACGCCGCGGCCCGCGGCAAGGTGGTCGTGCGCCCCGGCCCGGCGGCCGGGACCGTGGCGGACGACGACCTGGCCGACGCCGAGGCCTGGCGGAACGCCTGCTGCGTGGTCGATCCCCCGCGCGCCGGCCTGGGCAAGGACGGCGCGGCCGCCCTGGCGGCCCGGGCTCCCCGTCAGGTGCTGTTCATGAGCTGCGATCCGGCCACCCTGGCCCGGGACACCGCGCTGCTGGCCGAGTCCGGCTACGCCCCGACGCGCCTGCGGGTGCTGGACATGTTCCCCCAGACCGCCCACATCGAGACCCTGCTGCTGCTGGAACGGAACGCCTAGGCACCCCCCGGGCAGTCCCGGCCAGGTACCGGCGCCGGCGCCGTTGCGCCCGGTTGCGCGTGCGCATACCGCAGAACCGCGTCATTTACCTAAAATTTCTACTATTTAGCCTTAAAAATTGGATTTTTCGTGGCCAATGCGAAAATTTTTCTAAGTTTTAGCTTAACACAGGCCGAAATAAGATTTATAATCTCCTTTTCCCGGCCACCGCGGTCTCCCAACGAAAGAGTGTGATGAGCCATGAACACGTTCAGCCGGACCGAACTGCGCGAATTCCTGGAGATTCCCTATGACAAGCTCGAGGAGCTGAATCTGCAGTCCAAGGCCTACCAGGAGCAGTGGGCCGACATGGACCAGGTGGAGGCCGAGCGTCGGGAGTACCTGGCCAAGGAGAAGCGCATCAAGGCCGTGACCGTGGCCTTCAGCGACCTCGAGGGCCGCCTGCACATGCTGGACTACGACAAGAAGTACCTGCTGGGCGCGGACCAGCTGACCTTCGACGGCTCGTCCATCCGCGGGTTCACGCGCATCGCCGAGAGCGACCTGCGCCTGGGCATCGACTGGCGGGCCTTCTACTGGATGCCGGCGGACATCTTCGGCCCGGGCAAGGTGCTGGTCTTCGGCCACGTGCTGGACCGGGACCACCAGCCGTACGACGCCGACTTCCGCAGCCGCCTGCTCCACTACACCGAGAAGCTCACAAGGAGCAGAACACGGTGGCCAACGTCTCGGCGGAGATCGAGGGTTTCCTCTTCGCCCACCGCGACGCCGAACGCAGCTACCGGGAGCACGGCTGCTTCGAGCTGATCTCCAGCGGCGGCTACTACCACAGCCTGCCCCAGGACTCCCTGCGCCAGTTCATCGACACCGCGGCCGAGGTGCAGCGGGCCATGGGCTTCGAGAACGAGAAGGACCACCCGGAGGTGGGCCCCTCCCAGTTCGAGATGAACTTCAAGTACGCCTCGGCCCTGGTGGCGGCCGACCGCATCCAGCTCTACAAGCTGCTGTGCCGCCAGGTGGCCCAGAGCATGGGCATGACCGCCAGCTTCCTGCCCAAGCCCATCACCGGGGTCAACGGCAGCGGCATGCACACCAACATCAGCGTGGCCGGGACGGGGAGAACCTGTTCTGGGACGAGCACGGCACCGACTCCATGTCGGACTTCGGCCGCGACTTCACCTCGCGGCGTGCTGCACAACGCCGAAGACCTGTGCCTGATCCTCAACGCCAGCGTCAACGCCTACCGCCGGCTGGATCCCAACTACGAGGCGCCCAACGAGATCGCCGCCAGCCCCACCAACCGCAGCAGCATGGTCCGCATCCCCCTGGCGGGCAAGGCCGGCCAGCGCATCGAGGTGCGCTCGGTGGGCCCGGACGCCAATCCCTACATGCTGATCTACGCCCTGCTGCGCACGGGCCTGGAGGGGCCGGCGCCGGACCCGAACACGCCCAAGCCCAAGCGCGTCCGCAAGCGGCTGCTGCCGGGCAACATCTACGACGCCATGGGCATCTACCACCGCAGCGCCTGGGTGAAGGAGATGCTGGGCGCCCAGTCCCACGCCAAGTACCACGACCTGAAGGAGATGTCCGCCCACCGCTGCCCCCGCGAGCTGGGCAACCGCATCAAGCGGGCCGAGATCTCGTTCCACCACGAGGTGACCAACCAGATGCTCTGGAACAACTTCTAGGCAGGGACGACGCCTGCGGTACCCTCCGCCGCAGCCACGACGACGGGCCGGGGGCGCCAGCTCCCGGCCTTCGCGTCGACAGGAACCGCCCGTCCCGGGAGGGCGGTCAGAATCCCCAGCCGAAGTGCGCCGACAGGATCAGCAGCAGCATCGGGATCAGGAACCACGAGATGGCCAGGGGCGCCGCATTCCTGGTGTAGAGGCTCGGCTCTTCCTGGGTCTCGGGCGCGGCCGCGGCAGCCTGACGGGCGCCGGCGTTCCGGGTCTTGTTCTTCTTGCGGCTGTCGGGAATCAGGGTATTGCGGTGGGCATGGGTCGCCATGGGAAACGCTCCGATCCGACGGGCCGACAGGGGTCCGCCGCCGAAGTTCGAGCGCGTGGGAGCGAGGGGTTCACGTGCCAAGTCAGGTTGATGCAGGTTCTCCGGAGCCCTCGGGCGGGGAACAGTCAAACAGTCTAATGGATAATGATGCGGCGGGCAAGCACCCGCCGCATCGTCAAGTCCCCGGTTTGCCGATGGGGATCAGCCCCGCCGCCCGGCACCGGTCACCAGGGCGTACAGCCGGTCGGTCACCGCGTGCAGCTGCTCCGACTGGGCGTTCAGTTCCTCGGCCGCCGAAGCCGATTCCTCGGCCGTGGCCGCCGCACCCTGCGTGTTGCGGTCCAGCTGCTCCACCGCACCGTTGATCTGCCCGATGCCGGTGGACTGCTCCCGCGCCGAGTTGGCGATCATGTCCACCTGGACCGACACCTTGCGGGCGTTCTCGGCGGTGGCCTCGAAGGCCTCGCGCGTGCGCTCGGTCACCTGCACGCCGTTGGCGGCGTGGGCCACCGACTCCTCGATCAGCCGGCTGGTCTCGCGGGCCGACTCGGCCGAGCGCTGAGCCAGGTTGCGCACCTCCTCGGCCACCACGGCGAAGCCCTTGCCGGCGTCGCCGGCCCGGGCCGCCTCCACCGCCGCGTTCAGCGCCAGCAGGTTGGTCTGGAAGGCGATCTCGTCGATGGTCTTGACGATCTGCGCCGTCTGGTCCGCGCTGCCCCGGATGCGGCCGATGGCCTCGACCATCTCCTGCATGGACTGCAGGCCGGTCTCCACCGTGGCGGCCGCCTGGCGCATCAGCTCCTGGCAATGGCCCGCCGCCTCGCTGCTGCTGGAAACGTTGGCGGTCATCTCCTCCAGGCTGGCCGCGGTCTGCTGCACGGCCGCCGCCTGGTCGCTGGCCTGCATGGCCAGGGTCTGGGAGGCGTCGGAGATCTGGGCCGACGCCGCCGCGGTCTGCTGGGAGCCGGCGTTCAGGTCGTCGATCATGGCGTTGACGGGCCCGGTGACGCTGCGGGCCACGAAGAAGATGACCGTCGCCACCCCCAGCACCGACAACACCGTCAGCAGGATGCCGAACATGCGCATCTGCCGGGCCGCCGCGTAGATCTGCGAGTTGTCGATGGTCACCGCCACCAGCCAGCCCAGCTTGGGCTCGGTGACGAACGAGGCCTGCTTGCGCACGCCGTTGAATTCATACTCCAGGCGCCCTTCCTTCATGGCCAGCAGCTTGCTGCCGAAGTCCCAGTCGGTGATCCTCTTCTTGAGGATGAGCTCGTTCTTGGGATGGGCCAGGAAGATTCCGTCCGGGCCGCAGATGTAGGCGTAGCCGGTGGCGCCGATGCGGATGGGGTCGATCAGGTTCTTCGTGAAGCGGCCCAGGTCGACCACGCCCAGCACCATGGCACCGGAGGGCGCGCCGTTGGCGCCCGGCACGGGATGGCACACCACCACGATGGGCTCGCCCGTCACCTTGCTGGCCAGGGCCGGCGAGTAGCTGGGCCGGCCGGTCCGCTTGCACTCCTGGAAGTAGCCGCGGTCGCTGACGTCGAGGGTGCCCACCGTGCCGTCCAGGCTGGACGCGACGCTCGCCGTCGGCGCCGATCACATGCACGGCCTCGTAGTCCTCGGCGTGGTCCGCGATGGCGTGCAGCAGCTCGTCGGCCGCCGCCCCGCCGCCGGCGGTGGCCGCGGCGCGGATGGCGGGCAGCTCCGCCCAGCGGCCACGTCCTGGTCGCGGTGGGCGATCCAGCTCTCGACCTGGCCGGCCACGAGCTGGCTCGGACTGGTCCATCTCCTCGTAGACGGCCGTCTTCAGCGCGTCGCCCGCCTTGTGGGTGGTGACCGCCATGTAGACGCTGAACGCCACCAGCAGGGCGCCGCAGGTCGGCAGCAGAAACCGGTTCCTCAGACTCAGATTCATGACGACCCTCCGCGGGTACAGGGCTCGTGACTGGCCGCCGGCACCGGCGACGGCGGGAACTTGGTTCCGCCGGTATCGGACGGCGTACGGCTTGGGACTTAAGGAAAACTTTATTCGGAATCCCGCGGAATCCCGTAACTTGTCCGACGTCCGGCGCCGTGGTATGCCCTTCTTCGCGCCCCAGCCCTCGAAAGGACCCGCTCCGTGACCGATACGCGCCCCGCCCCCAGCCTGGACAACGTCGTCGTGGTCCTTTCGCGCACCACCGAGCCCATGAACATCGGCGCCGCCTGCCGGGCCATGAAGACCATGGGCCTGACGCATCTGCGCCTGATCGACCCCCTGAACCCCAAGGGCCGCAGCGCCCGGGCCCTGGCCCACGGCGCCGAGGACATCCTGGAGGCGGCCGAGGTGGTGGACACCCTGATGGAGGCGGTGGGCGACTGCGCGGTGGTCACCGGCACCACCGCCCGCCGCCGGCAGCTCCGCAAGCACGCCCTGCTGACCCCGGCCGAGATGAGCGACCACATCGCCGACCACAGCCGCGACGGCGAAGGTGGCCATCCTCTTCGGGACCGAGCGCACGGGCCTGACCAACGACGAGGCGGACATCTGCCGTTACCTGTCGACGGTGGACACGGCGCCCGAGCAGCCGTCGCTGAACCTGGCCCAGGCGGTGATGCTGTACAGCTGGGAGATCCGGCAGGCCTGACCCGCGCCGGCGCCGACGCGGCCAGCGCACAACGAGCTGGCGCCCCGCGGCGCCGGCGTGCGCCGGCCCGAGATGCGCGTGCGCCACCCGCACCGCTCCACCCGGCTGCCCGACCAGCGGGAACTGGACACCATGTACGCCCACCTGGCCGCGGTCATGGACGCGGTGGACTACAGCGATCACGAGCGGCGGAAGTTCCTGACCTACCTGCGGCAGCTGCACCAGCGGGCGGGGATCGTCAACTGGGAGACCCACATCTACCACATCCTGTGCAAGCGGATCCTGCGGGCCCTGGGCCGTCCCAAGTTCGACGGGACGATTCCCGACGACCTCTTCCGGGAAGACGAGCCGGTCTAGGCGGGGGGTCCGGACGCGAACGAGCCGGCGGGGGTGGTCGATTTCCCCCCTCGCCGGCTCAGAATCCGGGCAGTCGGACCGCGTCAGACGCGGATGTCGCCGATCGCCGCGAACACGGCGGCGTACTCCTGGTCCAGGGCCGGCGCGCCACAGGCGCGCGGTGTCCAGGTCGCCGGCGCGGGCGGACAGTTCCAGGTCCTTGCAGACCATCGCCAGGCGGGCGGCGCCATAGGTGGCGCAGGCACCCTTCAGGCTGTGGGCCATGTCCACGATCGACGCCAGATCGCCGCTATCGAGGCCCTGGCCGATGCCTTCGTACAGGGGAGGGGCGTGCTCCAGGAACAGGTCGCGCAGCTCGGCCAGGATCTCCGGGGAACCACCGAATTCGCTCATGAGGCGATTCTCGTCGATGACGGGCACGTCGGGTCCGGGCAGGGTCAGCTGGATCGTCACGGTCGAACCCCTTTCGGGATCGGGAAGCGGAACCGGTTCTTGCTTCCGTCATCGGCCGAACGAGCCTTTCCTTTACCGTGGCTTGATCCTGTGGCTAGATTGGACCCGTCACGGTCACTCCGGCCACGCCAGGCCGGAACCGCTTCACGGAGGAATCGATCATGACCAGACTCACCGCCGCCGTCCTGCTCACCGCGCTCGTCATCACCGCCGCACCCGCGCTGGCCCTCGGGCCCCTGGACGTCGACGCATCCGTCGGCCTGCACAGCAAGTACGTGTGGCGCGGCCAGATCGCCACGCCGGATCCCGTGCTGCAGCCCTCGCTCGAGCTGGGCGTCATGGGCCTGAGCGTGGGCGTGTGGAGCAACGTCGACTTGACGGACGTCAACAACCGCAAGACCTCCCTGCTGGAGACCGACTACACCGTGGGCTACGCCCTCTCCCTGCCCCTGGTCAGCCTGGGCGCCGGCTTCATCTACTACGACTACCCCACGAGCGTGGCCAACAGCACGTCCGAGGTCTACGTGAACGCCGAGGCCAACGTGCTGCTCTCGCCCCATGCGGCCATCTACCACGACGTGGACCAGGTCAAGGGCACCTACGTCAGCGTGGGCGGCGCCTACGACTACGGCCTGGCCGAAACGGTGGCCTTGCGCCTGGGCGCGGACCTGGGCTACGGGAGCGAGGGCTACCAGACGGGCTACTTCGGCGTGGCCAAGGCCGGCGCGTCGGACCTGCTGATCTCGGCCAGCCTGCCCTGGCACGGGCTGCCCTTCGTCACCATCGAGCCCCACGTGAGCTGGGCGACCCTGCTGGGCGACGCCAAGACGGCCACCAAGGACGCCGGCAAGGACACGGACACCGTGTTCGTCGGGGTGACCGCCAGCGTCAACTTCTGACCGGACGCCGGAACCCGGCAGCCCGTTCCTGCGTTGGAGAAGGTCGGCGGTCCTGCCTGGGCCGCCGACCTCATCGTCACCGGTTGCCCCCGACCGACCGTCCACCCGCCACTCCGGGGGTCTTGCCATGCCTTCCGCATTCCTGCCGCGCACCCGCGCCGTCGTCGGCCTGACCGCCGCCTGCCTGCTGGCGGGCGGTGCCGCCGCCGAGACCGTCACCCTGCCCGCCGAGGCGCCGTCCGCGCGCACGGTCGCCCTGCAGGAGGTCTGGCGCCTGGGCGGCGACGACGAGAGCGCACCCCTGATGGGCCTGATCACGGCCGGCGATCGCGACGACCGGGGCAACGTCTACCTGGTGGACCAGCAGCTCTCCCAGGTGCTGGTCATCGGGCCGGACGGCGAGCTGGTCGCCACCCTGGGCCGCGAGGGCGAGGGCCCGGGCGAGCTGCAACGACCCCACGGGGTGTTCGTCACCGCCGACGGGGTCGGCGTGGTGCAGGGCTTCCCGGGCCAGGTGACGTACCTGGCGACCGACGGCACACCCGCGGGCGTGGCCAAGATCAGCGACGGCACCGAGGGCGGCTTCCGGTTCGTGCGCGGGGTCCGGCCCGCCGGCGACAAGCTGGTGGCCGCCAGCGGCCGCAGCGTCTTCGACATGGAGAAGGGTACCGCCGCCATGACCACCGGGCTTGCGGTGCTCGACCACGACGGCCAGGTGCTGGCCGAGCTTCGCCGAGCACCAGGCGGAGCAGAACTTCCAGAAGTTCGAGTTCATCGAGGCCGACAACTGGGGCGAGGAGTCGGCCTGGTGCGTGGCCCCGGACGGCCGCATCTGGTCGGCGGCGACCCGGGACCGCTGGGCCCTGAACGTGCGGGACCTGCAGGGCAACCTGCTGCGGGTGATCGAGCAGCCCTTCGATCCCCGCAAGCGCACCGCCGAGGACAAGGCCGCGGTGGGCTCGGACATGCGCATCGTCATGAACGGGCGGCGCGTCGTGCCCGAGGTCACCGCCCTGGACACGGACCCCGCCGTCGACAGCGTGAATGCCGCCGCCGACGGCCGCATCTTCGTGGCCACCTGCTGGGACACCCGCCCGCGGCTGGATGCGGGCACCGCCGGCCGGTGGGACGTGCTCTCGCCCGAAGGCGCCTACCTGGAGAAGCTGACGGTGACCTTCCCTGGCTTCGACCCGGAGAAGGACGCGCTGCTGTGGCTGGACGGCACCCGGTTCCTGATCGTCCGCAATTTCGATTCGGCCCAGGCCGCCGGCGACGCGGGCGAAGGCGACGCGGACACGGAGGCCGACCCCGGGGACGCCGAGCCCCTGGAGGTGGTGCTGGCGCGGCTGCCGTCCTAGGACGATCGCCGGATCCCGTGCTTGCGCAGGCGGCTCTGCAGGGTCGTGGGCTTCATCCCCAGCAGGGCCGCCGCGCCGTCCGCGCCGTAGATCTTGCCGCCGGTGGCGTCCAGCGCCTTGCGCAGATGCTCTCTCTCCACGTCCGCCAGCGGCCGGACGGCGGGCGTCGCCGGCACGGGCGCCGCGGGCCGCACGGCCGCCGGCGCGGCCCCGTCCGCGGCGGCGAAGAAGCGGGCGTCCAGGCGTCCCTCGGGCACCAGGATGGTGGCCCGCTCCAGCACGTTGACCAGCTGCCGCACGTTGCCGGGCCAGGCCCGCGCCGCCATGGCCGCCGACCGCCCCGGGCCCCAGCGTCCAGGGGCCGCGACCGCTGCGCCGGGCGATGGATTCGAGGATCTCCGCGGCCAGCACCGGCAGATCCTCGGGCCGCTCCCGCAGGGGCGGCACCGCCAGGGGGAAGACGTTCACCCGGTAGAACAGGTCTTCGCGGAAGCGCCCGTCGGCGACGCGCGCCGCCAGGTCGCGATGGGTGGCCGCCAGGATGCGCACATCCACCTTCACCGACCGGTCCGAGCCCACGGGCTCGAAGGTCCCCTCCTGCAGCACCCGCAGCAGCTTGGCCTGGGCGGCGGCGGGCATGTCGCCGATCTCGTCGAGCAGCAGGGTGCCGCCGTTGGCCGCCAGGAAGCGGCCGGGACGGTCGGCGGTGGCGCCGGTGAAGGCCCCCTTCACGTGGCCGAACAGCTCGCTCTCGATCAGGGTCTCGGGGATGGCCGCGCAGTTGAACTGCAGGAACGGCCCCCCGCGCCGGGCGCTCCAGCGGTGGATGGCCTGGGCCAGCACCTCCTTGCCGGTGCCGGTCTCGCCGGTGATCAGCACCGGGGCGTCGGTCAGGGCCACCTGGCGGGCCTGGCGCACCAGGCCCTGCAGCAGGGGCGAGCGGGCGCGCTCGAGCTGGCCGACGGCCCGTTCGGTCACGCCGCCGTCGTCGGCCAAGAGGCGGTAGCGCTCGTCCAGGAGCCGGCGCGTGCGGGCCAGCAGGTCGTTCTGCTCGGCGTAGCGCAGGGCCAGGGCGATGATCTGGGCGTAGGCCTCGGCCAGGTCCACCACCGCCTGGTCGTAGGTGCCGCACACGGTGCGGTCGAAGGTCATCAAGCCCAGCAGCCGACCCGCCGCGTGCAGGGGGACCACCATGCAGGAGTGGTCGTCGGGCAGGTCGACGATGCCGTGGTACGGATCCTTCTCCGCCCCGGTGTGGTCGCTCTCCTGCAGCACCAGGGCGCGGCGGCTCTCCAGGGCCCGGCGGATGGTGGGGTGGGTCCGCAGGTCCAGGACGTGGCGGCGCACCGCGTCTCCGGCCAGGCTGCCGCGGGCGGCCACCACCCGCAGCTCGTCCCCGTCCAGGGCCAGGACGGCAGCGAGGTCGTGGGGCACCAGCTGTTGCAGCGACTCCAGGGCGCGGCCCATCATGTCCTCCAGGGAGGCGGGCTCGGCGGCCAGCACGGCCAGGTCGCGCAGGTCGCGGGTGGCGTCGTAGAGGGTGGGCATGGCAGGCTCCTTTGGTCACCCAAATATCGTTGGCCACCGAAATATCACCACCACCTACAACGATATATAGGTGGATACAGTATACATCAATGTCGAATTTCTGTTATTATGTTGATAATAAAACACTTACACAACAAGAAGCCCGCGGTCCGCCGCTTGCTCTATCTTGAGCGAATCAAGCGTCATCCCGCCCCGCAGGGGGCTCGAACCAAGAAGGAGCGTGAGATCATGAGCAACAGCAACGTGATCGCCAGCCTGAACGACCTGCTGGCCGACAGCATCGTCCTGAACCAGAAACTGCACCACTTCCACTGGCGCGTGCAGGGCCGCGGGTTCTTCCAGCTCCACGCCAAGTTCGAGGAGCTGTACGCCCGGTTCGGCGACCTGGGCGACAGCCTGGCCGAGCGCATCCTGATGGTGGGCGGCGAGCCCCTGGCCACCCTGGGCCAGGCCCGGGAACTGAGCACGGTGGAGGAGACGACGGCCGTGCCCAAGGCCCTGGAGATGGTCGAGCGCCTGCGGACCGATCTGCGGGACTTCCGCGGCAAGGTGCGCGCGGGCATCGACACGGCCGAGGAGGCCGACGACCGCGGCACGGCCAACCTCCTGGACCCGGTCATCGACCACCTGGACAAGGAGATCTGGATGCTGGAGGCGTTCCTGGCCGAATAGCCGCCGGCAGCCGCCGCGCCGCGCCGACCGGACCCGCCGGTCGGCGCCGGCGTCTAGACCAGGTACAGGTCCACCGCCACGATCCCCAGCAGCACCATCCCCACCCACGAGTTGATGGTGAAGAAGGCCTTGTCGATGTGCCGCATGTCGCCGCCCTGGACGATGGCCTGCTCCCAGGCCAGCAGGCCGGCCATGACCACCACACCCACCAGGGAGACGGGGCCCAGGACGTCGGTGCGGCGGAACGCCGCCGCGGTGCAGGCCACCGCCAGCACGTGGAAGACCCGCGACAGCACGAGCGCCCGGTGCACGCCCAGCCGCGAGGCCAGGGAATGCAGACCGGCCCTGCGGTCGAACTCCACGTCCTGGATGCCGTAGATGGTGTCGAAGCCCCCCACCCAGAACGTGACCGCCGCCGCCAGCCACAGGGGGAAGGGTGCGAACGTGCCGCGGGCCGCCAGCCAGGCTCCCACCGGCGCGACGCCCAGGCCCAGCCCCAGCACCAGGTGCGAGGCCGCCGACACCCGCTTCAGGTACGAGTAGCCCAGCACCACCACCAGGGCCACGGGCGACAGCTTCAGGCACAGGGGATTGAGCAGGGCCGCGGCCAGCACCAGCAGGGCCGCGCCCATGAGGGTCAGCACGCCGGCCCCCGCGGCGGAGACGGTGCCGGCGGGCAGATGGCGGTCGGCGGTGCGGGGGTTGGCGGCGTCCAGGTGCCTGTCCGCCAGGCGGTTGAAGGCCATGGCGGCGCTGCGGGCGCCCACCATCGCCACCAGCACCCACAGCAGCACCGCCAGGGGCGGCCGGCCGCCGGTGGCCACCAGCAGGCTGATCAGCGCGAACGGCAGGGCGAAGATGGTGTGTTCGAACTTGATCAGCGACAAGTAACGGCGGATCAGCGGCATGCCTCGAACTCCGGTGCTGGCGACAGGCGGCGCGGGCGGCCGCGGGGGCGTCGCCGACAGGATGGGAGGCGGCCGCCGCCCCGTCAACCGTCTATGCCGCCGGGGGGTTCGCGCTCAAGTCCGGATCTGGTTGTCCGATATCAAGACGTCAAGGAAGGACGCGTCACTCGCCATCCTCAGGAGCCTTCATGCGCACCGTCACACCATCTCGCCTGATGTGGGTCGTCGCCGTCTTGGGTCTGCTCAACGCCCCCGGGGCCCGCGCTCTCGATCCCGAGCACGGTTTCCGCCAGGTGGGCGTCGACGTCTGGTCCTCCCTCGAAGGCCTGCCCCAGAACACGGTGCAGGCCGTGCAGCAGTCCCAGGACGGCTACATGTGGATCGGCACCCAGGCCGGCCTGGTGCGCTTTGACGGCGTGCGCTTCGTCACCCACAACTCGGCCAACACTCCCGGCATCCTCCACGACGACATCCAGGCCCTGGCCGAGACCGAGGACGGCTGGCTGTGGGTGGCCACCTACGGCGGGGGCGTGGCGCGCCTGCGCGGGGACGTGTGCGAGCGGGTGGACGTGCCCGGGCTGCTGGGCCCCAACTCCAACGTGCGTTCCTTCTGCGTGGGGCCGAGCGGCAAGCCTGTGGATCGGCACCTACGACGAGGGCCTCTTCTACTGGGACGGCAAGACCCTGCACAGCGCGGGCATCCCCGACGCCTGGCGCGACGCCGGCGTCCACTCCATCGCCGAGGCGCGGGACGGCACCGTGTACGTGGCCACCTCCCGCGGCCTGCTCAAGCACGAGGGCGGCGTGTGGACCCAGGTGCACCTGCCCTGCGGCGGCGAGCACGAGGTCTCGGGCCTGCACCTGGACGCCGACTCGGCCCTGTGGTTCGGCACGCCCCACGGGCTGGTCGTCAAGCGGGGCACCGAGTTCCGGGAGTACGCGGCGCCGGCGGGCCGCAGTTGGGACTACGTGCAGGTGATGCTGCGCGACCGCCACGGCGTGCTGTGGGTGGGCACCTACGGCGCCGGCCTGCTGCGGCTGGACGGCGACAAGCTGGTGGGCATCGACAGGAACGGCTTCCTGCGCGACGACTCGATCCACGCCATGTACGAGGACCGGGACGGCTCCCTCTGGGTGGGCACCACCAACGCCGGCGTGGCGCGCCTGCGCGACACGCCCGTTCGTGGCCATGGACACGACCGCGGGCATGCCGACGGACAACGTGCGCGTGATCGAGCGGGCACCCGACGGCACCCTGTGGGTGGGCATCGACTCCGGCGGCCTGGTGGAGATCAGGGACGAGTCGGTGGTGCGGACCTACACCACCGACGACGGGCTGCCCGGCAACGTGGTGCACTCCCTGTGCGCCTCCGCGCGACGGCAGCCTGTGGCTGGGCTCCGACCGCGGCGTGGGCCACCTGGTCAAGGGGAAGATCACCTGCTACAGCACCGCCGACGGCCTGGTCCACGACAAGGTGCGCGCCCTCTGCGAGGACCACGACGGCCGCATCTGGGTGGGCACCAAGGGCGGCGGCGTTTCGGTGATCAGCGACGGCACCATCGTCAACTACACCGCCGAGGACGGGCTGCCCGACAACGTGGTGCGCTGGATCACCGAGGACCGGTCGGGCGACCTGTGGATCATCACCGAGGGCGGGCCGGCGCTGTGGAAGGACGGCCGCCTCCAGCCGATGCCGTCGGACCTGGACATGTCCGAGCTCTACTCCATGCAGATGTACGAGGACGCGTCCGGCGTGAAGTGGCTGGCCACCTACGGCAACGGGCTCGATCCGCTGGGAGAACGGCAAGGCCATGACCCTGGGCCAGAAGGACGGCCTGTTCACCGATATCATCTACGCCGTGACCGAGGACCGCCTGGGCCGCCTGTGGATGCCCTGCGACAAGGGCGTGTACGGGGTGGAGCGCAGCGACATCGCCCGCTACCTGGCGGCGAGACCTGGACCGCATCCCCTACGTGATGTACGGCAACCAGAACGGCTTCCCCGGCACCGAGTGCAACGGCGGCTCGCAGCCGTCGGTGCTGGCGGACCGGGACGGCCAGATCTGGTTCGCCACCAACGGCGGCGCCATCCAGTTCGATCCCGCCCACGTGCGCCCCGACTCGGTGGCGCCGTCGGTGGTCGTCGAGTCGGTGCTGGTCAACCGCACCGAGATGCACGGCGCCGACCTCATGCACATCAAGCCCGGCCGGCGGGACCTGGAGATCGGCTACACCGGCCTCAGCTTCCGGAACCCGCAGGGCGTGCGGTTCCGCTACATCCTCGACGGCTTCGACGACGACTGGGTGGAGGCCGGCTCCCGCCGCACGGCCTACTACACCAACCTGCCCCCGGGCGAGTACACCTTCCACGTATCGGCCCGCAACGCCGACGGCGTGTGGAGCCGCACCGGCGCCTCGGCGCGCCTGCGCATGCTGCCCTACTTCTACGAGACGGTGTGGTTCCGTCTGCTCTGCCTGCTGGCCCTGGTGTGCGTGACGGCGGGCGCCATCGCCTGGCGCTACCGCCAGATGCAGCGCCGCCAGGTCGAGCTGGAGTTCATGGTCAACGAGAAGACCCGCGAGCTGGCCAGCGCCAAGGAGGCCGCCGACCTCGCCAGCAAGGCCAAGAGCGAGTTCCTGGCCAACATGAGCCACGAGATCCGCACGCCCATGAACGCCATCATCGCCATGACCGACCTGGTGCGGGAGACGCCCCTGGCGCCGGACCAGAAGGAGTCGCTGGACATCGTCTCGCTGTCGGCCCAGGGCCTGCTGGAGCTGCTCAACGACATCCTCGACTTCTCCAAGATCGAGGCGGACAAGCTGGAGCTGTCGCCCCACCCCTTCGAGCTGCGCGACCTGCTGGACGACACCATCCGCACCCTGGCCCTGCGCGCCGAGCAGAAGGGCCTGGACCTGACCGGCCGCGTGGCCCGCGACGTGCCCGACAATCTGGTGGGCGATTCGCACCGGCTGAAGCAGGTGCTGATCAACCTCATCGGCAACGGCATCAAGTTCACCGAGCGCGGCGAGGTCTCCGTGGAGATCATCCAGATCGAGCGCGTGGGCGAGGAGGTGCAGCTGCGGCTGACCGTCAGCGACACCGGCGGCGGCGTCTCCCCCGACGTGCAGAAGCGCATCTTCGAGCCCTTCAGCCAGGCCGACGCCTCGGTCACCCGCAAGCACGGCGGCACCGGGCTGGGCCTGACCATCAGCACCCGGCTGGTGGAGCTGTTCGGCGGGGAGATCGGCGTGACCAACAACGTGGACGGCGGCGCCACCTTCCATTTCACGGCGTGCCTGAAGATCGACGCCGCCGCGGTGGAGACGCTCGAGACGGCGCCCCTGGGTTCCCGGGTGCTGGTGATCGACGGCAGTTCGCGCCACCGCCACGCCGTCATCGAGATCCTCGACGCCGCCGGCGCCCGCGCCACCGGCGCCAACAGCTGCAACGTGGGCCTGGCCATGATCAAGGACGCCGCGGCGGCCGGCCGGCCGTACGACGTGGTCGATCTGCGAACACGCGCCCCCGTCGCCGGACGCCCAGCGGCTGGTGGCGTCGGTCAAGGACAGCGACCGCGCACCGGCCGCCGTGCTGGTGCTGGGCACCCTCGGCCGCATGTCCGAGGCCCGGCGCATCAACGACCCGCTGGTGGCCGCCCACCTGGTCAAGCCGGTCAAGCAGAAGGAACTGATGCGGGCCATGCGGAGCCTGGTCCAGGACCGGCCCCAGCAGGCGGCCCAGGACGGCGGCGCACCCGGCGAGGACGCCGCCGCCGCCTCGGGGAACCTGCGCGTGCTGGTGGCCGAGGACAACCGCGTCAACCAGGTGGTGGTGCGGCGCATCCTCGAGCGCCATCACCACACGGTGACCATCGTCGAGAACGGCCGCGAAGCCCTCGACGCCCTGGCCGAGTCCCGCTTCGACGTGGTGCTGATGGATGTCCAGATGCCGGAAATGGACGGCCTGCAGGCCACCGAGCTGCTGCGGGTCCGCGAGCAGGAGGAAGGGCTGCCCCGCATACCGGTCATCGCCCTGACCGCCCACGCCATGGTGGGCGACCGGGAGCGCTGCCTGGAGTCGGGGGCGGATGAATACGTGACCAAGCCCATCAACGCCGGGCAGCTGCTGGACACCATGCTCGAGCTGATGGAAAGGCGCGCGGCGGTGCCGGTCTAGGCGGCGGCGCGCGAAAGACGAGGCGGCGGCCGGACCCGGCGGTCCGGCCGCCGTCGCTTTCAGGCGGGATCGCCCCAGCGGGGCGCCAGGTCCACGTCCACCCCCAGGTGATCGCACACCCGCTGCACGATGAAGTCCACCAGGTCGGCCACCGTCCGCGGCCGGTGGTAGAAGCCCGGCGCGGCCGGCAGCACCAGGGCGCCCAGGGCGCTGAGGCGGGCCAGGTTCTCCAGGTGGTGGGTGGCCATGGGCGTCTCGCGCGGCACGACGATCAGCGGGCGCCGCTCCTTGAGGCACACGTCCGCGGCCCGCAGCAGCAGGGTCTCGCTGGTGCCGGCGACGATGCGCGCCGACCGTGCCCATGGAGCAGGGGATGATCACCAGCGGGCCCCCGCGGGCCGACCCGCTGGCCAGGGGCGCGGTGAACTCGGTCCGGCCCCAGACCCGCAGCCGGCCCGGGCCCGCCCGCCTGCAGGCGGGCGATCACCGCTTCCAGGGGCTCGCCCAGCTCCACCGGCGCGGTCTGGGCCGTGGCGTCGGACGCCACCAGGTGCACGTCGCGGCCGGCGCCCAGCAGCACCTCCACCAGGCGCACGCCGTAGGGATGCCGCTGGCCCCGGTCCAGCCGACGCCGATGGCCGGGCGCCGCCGCGCTCATGCGGGCCACCTCCCGCTCACCAGGTGGGCGATGCCGAAGGTCTGGCGCCGCACCTGCACGTCGCGGAAGCCCAGATCGCCCAGCAGCGTCGGCGAACTCGGCCGGGCGTCAGGAACTCGCCCATGCTCCCGGGCAGGTAGCTGTAGGCCGAGCCGTCGCGGCCCACCAGCCGGCCCAGCAGGGGCACGACCGTGTTCAGGCCCACGCGCACCGGCCCGGCCACGCCGCGGCGTTCGCCGGCGCCGGCGGGATCGTCGCGGAAGAAGTCCAGCACCAGGACCTGGCCGCCCGGCCGCAGCACGCGGGTGATCTCGGCCAGGCCGCGGCGCACGTCGGCGAAGTTGCGCACCCCGAAGCCCACGGTCACCGCGTCGACGCAGCGGTCGCGGAAGGGCAGGGCCATGGCGTCGGCGGCGGCCAGCTGCAGTTGCTCGGCGCCGCGCTTGCCGCGGCTGCCGGCCAGCATCTCGGGGCAGAAGTCGGCGGCGATCCAGGCGCGTCCGCGTCCCTGCCGCACCGCCTCCAGGGCCAGGTCGCCGGTGCCCGGCGCACAGGTCCAGCACCTCCCAGGCGTCGGCGTCCAGGCGGCGCCACCACGTCGCGGCGCCAGGCCTTGTCCCGGTTCAGGCTCAGGAAGTGGTTCATGAAGTCGTAGACGCCGCTGATGCGCGCGAACATGGACCGCACCCGGCGGCCGTGGGCATCGGGCTCGGCCACCTGCCAGCTGTCGCGGTCGCGGGCGTGGATGTGGTCGCAGGCCGCTCATCGCCCGTCCTTCAGGCGATCCAGCAGGCCGGACCACTTGCGGGCCACCTCGTCGCGCACCGCCGGATCCATGGTCACCAGGTCGGGCCAGGTGCGCTCGTAGCCCGCCTCGCCCGCCAGCTTGCGGGTGGCGTCGATGCCCATCTTGCCCCCGTAGCAGGCCAGGTTGGTCGCGTGGTCCAGCTGGTCCACCGGGCCCTCGCTGAAGAACACGTCCCGCGCCGGATCCATGCTGCCGGTCACGCGCCACAGCACGTCGTTCAGGTTCTGCGGATCGCACGTCCTCGTCCACCACGATCACGTTCTTGGTGAACATGATCTGTCCGGTGCCCCACAGGGCCTGGCACACCTTGCGCGCGTGGCCCGGGTAGCGCTTGCGGATGGCCACGATCACCAGGTTGTGGAAGCAGGCGGCCACCGGCAGGTGGTAGTCGACCACCTCGGGCAGGGGGATGCGCAGCAGGGGCAGGAACAGGCGCTCGGTGGCCCAGCCCAGCCAGCCGTCCTCCATGGGCGGCTTGCCCACGATGGTGGTCAGGTAGTGGGGATCGCGCCGGCTGGTGATCGGCCGTCACGTGGAAGACGGGAAACTCCTCGGCCAGGCTGTACCAGCCGGTGTGGTCGCCGAAGTCGCCCTCCAGGCGGCGCTCGCCCGGCTCCACGTAGCCCTCGATGACGAAGTCGGCCTCGGCCGGCACCTCCAGGTCGCAGGTCACGGCCTTCGTCATGGTGACCGGCTCGCCCGTCAGGAAGCCGGCGAACAGGGCCTCGTCGATGTCCGGCGGCAACGGCGCCGTGGCGGCGTAGGTCAAGGCCGGCGGCCCGCCGATGGCCACGCAGACGGGCATGCGCTCGCCGCGCTTCTCGTACTCGGCGTGGTGGGCGGCGCCGGTCTTGTGGACCTGCCAGTGCATGCCGGTGGTCGTGCCGTCGAAGACCTGCATGCGGTACATGCCGATGTTGCGGCGGCCGTTCTCCGGGTTGCGGGTGATCACCAGGGGCGTGGTGATGTAGGGCCCGCCGTCCCGGGGCCAGGTGGTCAGCACGGGCATCAGGTCCAGCAGGCCGGTCTTCCGCAGCGCCTCGCCCTCGACCACCACGTCCTGGCACGGCCCCTTGGCCACGGTCTTCGGCGTGGCGCCGCCCCAGTCCTTGAGCTTGCCCAGCATGCGCACCTTGTCCCACAGGCCGTCGGGCGGCCCCATGCCCAGGGGCTCCTCGATGCGGGCCACCGCCTGCGTCGATGCTCTCGCAGCCCAGGGCCCAGGCCATGCGCCGCCGGCTGGCGAACAGGTTGATGACCAGGGGCACCGGGCGCCCGTCGGGCCCCTTGGCGGCCTCGGTGCGGCCGGCGGCCCGGCCGCGTTCGCCGGGCATCGGGTTCTCGAACAGCAGCGCCGGATGCTCGCCCGCCTTGACGAAGCGGTCGGCCAGCTCGGTGACCTCCAGGTACGGATCCACCGGCTCGGCGATGCGCAGCAGCTCGCCCGCGCTCCTCCAGGAAGCGCAGGAACGACGCGAGGTTGCGGGTGGGGATCCTGCGGGGCCATGGACCGGTCCTCGGTGCGGGGGCGCCGCGGCGGCCGTCGGGACCG
Source organism: Candidatus Krumholzibacteriia bacterium (assembly GCA_963825035.1). Lineage (GTDB taxonomy): Bacteria > Krumholzibacteriota > Krumholzibacteriia > LZORAL124-64-63 > LZORAL124-64-63 > JACZKN01. The sequence continues at coordinate 168,551 of CAWGRT010000022.1, forward strand.
GGGCGGCGAGAGCTGTTCGCTGGGCGAAAGTTAGCAGAGGGGCGAGGGGGCGGCAAGCGGGGCGGCGGCGACGCCCGGCGCGGCGGGGCTCCCCCGGCCCCGCCCGACCGTCGGATCGAGCGGCCGTCCCTACCCCTTGGCCGCGAACCGCCGCTTGATCTCCAGGCGGAAGTCCGCGACGGGCCGCACCGCCTGGTCCACGTCCAGCACCGACATCGCCCGCTCGTAGTCCTCGGGATGGACGTGCATGATGTAGCGGTAGCCGCCCCGACCGTCGGTGATGCCGTTGCTGCTGGAGACGTTGATGTCCGCGTCGCAGAGGTTCTGGTGGATGGTCACCAGGGCCCCCAGCTCGTCGTCCCCGTGCACCATGAAGGCGTGGTGAGGCCCGATCAGGCGCAGGCCCGCGTGCCGTGCCAGGTCGCCCAGCCAGGTGGCGTTCAGGGGGTAGATCACCAGCTGGGTGCGGTCGCGGCCGACAGGGAAGGCGTTGAACGCCAGGAGGTTGACCTCCTCGGAGGCCAGCGTCTCGAGGAAGCGGCAGCCCTGGCCGGGCCGGTCCTCGACGGTGGTGTAGTAGTAGTCGACGGAATAGATCGTGGCAGCCATGACTGCCCTCCTTCGCTTCGCGGCATGCCGTCGTGCCGACTGGAACCGCGTGGGGAGCGGCTCCGTTCTTGGCGCCTCGCGCCGTCGGTCTCTGGCTGCTCGCGGGAAGGAGGTCCCGGTTACCGGCTCCGGGCCCGCCGACCCTCTCCGAAGTCCGTCTCGTGGTCTGAGCGCCGAGGCCTACGGCCTGCGGTTGTCGGAGGACATTCCAGACTTACGAGTGCGCCGGAAAAAGGTTCATGCGGATCCGGGATCCGACCCGGATCCACAGCATTCATTCTAGCACGAAGGCCCGCATTCCGGCGGTGAAAAATGCCGTTCAGCCGTAAAGGACCGTGGGCACGTCCACCAGGCGGCCCTGCGGGCCGGCGGAAGAGGGCCTCCACCAGGCCGTGCGCTCCACCGGGCCATCCCCGTGGCGATGGGACTCGCCCAGTCCCTCCCGGTGGGCGACCACCTCCCAGCCGGCGAACAGGTCGATGATCTCGTCCGGGTGCAGGAAGAAGCGGTGGCGGTCCGCGTCCGGGTCGTGGAAGGACCGGGGGCCGGTGGGCACCCAGGGTTCGGGCATGGCGGCGAAGGCGGGGTCGTCCGTGTGCCAGGCCGGTGAGGAACAGCAGGCCGCCCGGGGCCACCCAGCGGCGCAGGCGTTCGGTCAGGCGGCCCCACCTCGGCCACCGGCAGCATGGGCAGCAGGCCGAAGCAGAGGATCGCGTCCCAGGGCCGTTCCGGGTCGGGCAGCGCGCGGTAGTCCTGCCGGAGCGCCGCCACCGGCAGGTCCTCGGCGGCGGCCACGTCGGCCACCGTCTGCACCGCCACGCTGGAGGTGTCGATGCCCGTCACGCGGCAGCCGCGGCGGGCCAGGGGCAGGGCGTGGCGCCCCTGCCCCATGCCGATGTCCAGCACCCGCGCGCCGGCGGGCAGCAGGTCCAGGTGGTCGGTCAGCAGCCGCGACGGTTCGGTGCCGAACCAGCCGGCGGTGCGATAGGCGTCGTCGTAGTCCCCGAACACGATCCAGTCCCCGCTGATGATGTCCTTCAGCAGGCCGCCGCCCAGCCCGGCGACGCCCCGGTGCTGCCCGCGGTTGCGGTCGACGGCCGCCTTGATGCGGTCGGCCAGGCGGCTGAAGGGCAGGGTCTGCAGGTAGACGCGGCCCGGGCCGCGCAGGGTGGCCAGGAACAGGCCCTCGCCGCCGAACAGGGCGTTGGTGAAGCCGCCCACGAACTGGATGTCGTAGTCGACGGACGGCTGGAAGGCCACCAGGCAGCCCGTATCCACGCGCACGGCCTCGCCCGCGCGCCAGATCCCTCGCCATGACCGTGCCGCCGGCGTGGGCGAAGCACAGGCCGTCGCCGCTCAGCCTCTGCAGGATGAATCCCTCGCCGCCGAAGATGCCCGCGCCCAGCCGCTTGGTGAAGGCCACGGAGATGTCCGTGCCCTTGGCGGCGCAGAGGAAGGCGTCCTTCTGGCAGAGCATCGTGCCGCCGAGCGCAGGCATGTCCATGGGCACGATCTTGCCGGGGTAGGGCGCCGAGAACGCCACCTTCGCCCGGCCGCCGACGGCCGGCGTGCAGGAAGTTGGTGATGAAGAAGCTCTCGCCGGTGACGACGCGCTTCAAGCCCGCCGAACAGCCCGCCGTCGGCGCCGGTGTCCATGCGGATCGCCTCGTCCATGTAGAGCATGGCGCCGGCCTCGGCCTGCACCGCCTCGCCGGGGTCCAGGGTGATGACGACGGCCTGCATGTCGTCGCCGATGATCTCGTAGTCGATGTCGTGGGCCATGGTCCGCTCCTCTCCCGGCGGCGCGGGGCCGCCGCTGCGTGTCGCTGGTGTCCGATGCGCACGATGCGGCCCTCGACTGACCGCGTCGACGGTGCCCCGGCGCGTGAATTCGGCGATCACCGCCTCGTCCAGGGTCAGCCCGTGTCCGGCGGCCGCGACCGGCCCGACGCCCAGGTAGACGTCGGTCATCTGGGCGACGAAGTCGGGCATCGCCACGCGTATAGACGCGTTCGGGCGCCAGGGGTTTCCCGCCGACGGTCACCTCGACCACCTCGGCCCCGGGTTCCCGTGCGGCCGCCTGGCGGTAGACGTAGGTCAGCCCCGAGACCTGCAGGATGCCGTGGTGCGCCGCCCACGGCCGAATCGGCGTTGGTCTGGACGATGCCGGCGCACCTGGTCGCCGGTGAGGCTCGACGGTGACCAGGGCGTTGCCGAAGGGCAGCACCTCCAGCACGTCCAGGGCGGTCACCGGTCCGGCGGGCACGTTCTTGCGGATGCCGCCCGCGTTGATCAGCGCCACGTCGGCCTGCGCCTGCCCGCGCAGGGCGTCGGCCATGAAGTCGCCGATGTTGGTCTCGCCCCGGCCCCGGCGCAGGTCCGCGGCCAGCGTCCCCACGACCCGGCCGAACTTCTCATGCACCCGGGCGCCGTAACGCGTCGCCAGCTCCACGCACCGCGGGGTCGGCCAGCGGGCGCGGTGCCGTCGTCGGCCCAGAGGTCGACCAGGCGCGCCGCTGTAGGCGACACCCGGTCGTCCTGCGACCAGCAGGTCCAGCCGGCCCAGGTTGGTCATGTTCCCGCCGGCCTGGACGATGATGATGCCGCCCTCGACCTCCGGCTCCTTGAGCCGCGTGTGGCTGTGGCCGCCGACGATCACGTCCACGCCGGCGCCTTCCAGGCGCCGCGGCCAGGGCTCCGGTCGCGCTCGATCCCGTCGTGGGTGATGCAGCACGATCAGGTCGGTGCGCGGGTCCAGGTCGGCGGCCTGGGCGCGGATCAGGGAGTCCTGGTCGCGCCAGCGTCACCGGGCCCAGCCGCTCGGGGGTCACCACGCCCGTCATGCCGGCGCAGGAGACGCCGATGATGCCGATCTTCAGCCCGCCCGCGCTCCAGCACCAGGGGCCCGGCGGCGAAGGCGCGGCGGCCGTCGGCCAGGCGCAGGTCCGCCGCCAGCACGCGGGTGGTCCGAGCCGGGCCACCAGCCGCACGCAGGTCCGGGTAGCCGATGTCGAACTCGTGGTTGCCGATCACGCCCGCGTCGTAGCCCAGGGCGTTCATCATGCGCGCCACCGCCGCGCCGGGCACCCCGTCCTCCCGCAGGCGGCAGACGGGGTTGCCGGTCATGAAGTCGCCGGCGTCCAGCAGCAGGTCCGGCGCGGCGTGCCGGCGCTCGTCCGCCAGATGGGCCGAGAGGGCCGCGCACGCCGCCGATGGGCCGCCCGTCGTCCCGCCAGGAGGCCGGGCGGGGCAGGAAGGCGCTGTGGGTGTCGTTGGTGTGGAAGATGGTCAGGTTCCAGGCCGGCGCGGCCGGCGCCGGCCGGAGTCGGCAGCGCGGAGCCAGGAAGATGACCAGCAGCAGGCCGAATCGGCCGGCCGGGGGCATTTGGAGGTCATGCAGGACGCTCCCACGTGTTATCATTGATCGTGTCCAGGGGCGGCGACGAGCGCGGATCCCGCTATTCATAACGGGCCCCGGCCCGTCAGGCAACCGCGGGACGACGACCGGCCCACCGGGCACCGTCATCCGGACGCACGATGCACCGACCGATGAGAAGCCTGCGCACCCACGGCGTCATCTACCTGCTGCTGCTGGCGGTGGTCTTCGTTGCGTTCGGGCGCATCATGGCCGTGCCGCTGTACGACACGACCGACGCCCGGACATCCTCTGCGACGCCCACGCCCTGAGCCGCGACCCCGTCAGCATGTTCACCCACATCGGCTTCTACTTCAGCCAGCCGGTGCTGCAGCTGGCCTTCCTGGCGCAGTACCGCGCTGTTCGGCCTGGACCCGACCGGGCTACCTGGCGGTCAACCTCGCGATCCACGCCACCAACGCGTTCATCGTCTACATGCTGGTGAACATGCTGTTCCCGCGGCGGCGGCTGGCCCTGCTGGCCGCCCTGCTCTTCGCCTTCGGCGTGGGCAGCTACGGCCGGGTCTTCAGCGCCATCCACCAGCAGGAGAACCTGCTGCTGGCCGGCCTGCACCTGCTGGTGATGTACGCGTTCATCCGCAACGATTTCCGCCACGGGGGAAGCGTGCTGTCGCCGGTCTACGTCCTGGGCCTCGGGCTGTTCCTGCTGACGGGACTGACCCGGGCCACCTCGTTCTCGCTGGTGGGGGCGCTCATCGCCTACAAGGCGTTCTTCTACCGGTTCCGGGGCCGTCGGATCGTGACGGCCGACGTGCTGATCTTCCTGGCTGGTCGCCTTGGCGTTCTATTGGGCCCAGGGCCGCTGGGGGTACCGCATGCCCACGGTGTTCACCGACCAGCATCCCATCCAACGCTTCTCCCTGATGTCGGTGAAGAACCTGTTCCGCTACCTGAACATGATGTTCTTTCCCCTGCAGAGAGCCCGCTGCTGAAGAACGCCCCGTTCTGGGTGGAATGGGCCTACGAGGCGCGGACGGTGATCCGCACCCTCCTGGCCCTGGCCATCGTCTCCTACAGCTTCTTCGGCTTCGTGTTCGGGAGCCGCGCCATCCGTTTCTTCATCGCCTGGACGTTCATCACCGTGCTGCCGTTCACCGACCAGTCGGACGCGGGCTCTGGCTGAACCTGAGCCATCTCTACCTGACGTCGGTCGGGCTTCTGCGTCGTGCTGGCCGCGGGCACCGTGGGCACGGCCGGCCTGCTGAGGGCGCGGCCCTCGCGCCGGTGGGTGCCGTACCTGGCGCCGCTGGCCTTCGTGTTCATCGCCCTGGGCCTGACCGCCCGCCTGCACGACCGCAACCGTGCACCTGGCGCAATCCCCCGAAGCCATCGCCATGCGCATGGCCACCGCCGAGACCTGCCGCCGCTGAGTTCCCACTTTCAGCGCGCCCGGGGTGGAATTCGCCCCGGGCCGGCAGTATCTTTGGCCGCCACGGGAAGACGACGATGCCCGCGCGGGCATCCGGCGGAGCCTGCCACAAGGAGAGATCGGACATGGCCAAGTACAAGATCGGTTGGATGCCGGGCGACGGCGTGGGCGTGGACGTCATGGACGCCACCAAGGTCGGTCCTGGACAAGCTGGGCTTCGACGCCGAGTACGTCCACGGCGACATCGGCTGGGAGATCTGGCGCACCGAGGCCGACGCCCTGCCGGCGCGCACCATCGAGATGCTCGAAGGGCGTGGACGCCGCCCTCTTCGGCGCCATCACCAGCAAGCCCAAGGAGGAGGCCGAGGCCGAGCTGGACCCCGCGCCTGCGGGGCAAGGGCCACGTCTACCGCAGCCCCATCGTGCGCCTGCGCCAGGAGTTCAACCTGCGCACCAACCTGCGGCCCTGCAAGGCCTACGCCGGCAACCCCCTGAACTACCGCGACGACCTGGACCTGGTGGTCTTCCGCCAGAACACCGAGGGCCTGTACATGGGCGTCGAGTGGCACCCGCTGCCGCAGGAGGTGCGCGACGTCATGCAGCGCACGCACCCGGCGCAGATGAAGCGGCTGGCGGACACGGCCAACGAGGACATCGCCGTCTCCACGCGCATCTTCACCCGGAAGGGCTGCCAGGAGATCGTGCGCGACGCCTTCGAGTACGCCAAGAAGTTCGGCTACAAGTCGGTGACGGTCGTCGAGAAGCCCAACGTGGTGCGCGAGACCAGCGGCCTGATGGTGCGCGAGGCCCGCAAGATCGCCAAGGACTACCCGGGCATCGCCCTGTGGGAGACCAACATCGACGCCATGTGCATGTGGCTGGTGAAGAACCCGCAGGACTACGGCGTGCTGGTGGCCAGCAACATGTTCGGCGACATCGTCAGCGACCTGTGCGCCCAGCTGGTGGGCGGCCTGGGCTTCGCCTGCAGCGGCAACATCGGCGACCAGGTGGCCATCTTCGAGCCCAGCCACGGCTCGGCGCCCAAGTACGTGGGCATGAACAAGGTCAACCCCATCGCCATGATCCTGTCGGCCAAGATGATGCTGGACCACCTGGGCGAGACCGACATGGCGGTGCGGCTGGAAAAGGCCGTGGCCGCGGTCATCGCCGAGGGCAAGGTTCGCACCTACGACATGGGCGGCAAGAGCACGACCACCGACATGGCGGAGGCCATCGCGGCCAAGTGCTGAAGCGACCCGGCCCACGGCCGGACCGAACGCGGCCCCGGATACGGTGGTGTCCGGGGCCGCAGTGCGTCCGGAAGCGGCGGCGCGGAGTTGAATGCCGATGTTCCGTGGGGTAGACTCGGCGAACCCGCGGAAAGGACCGACCATGCTGCGTCCCCTCGTCCTCCTGGTCGCGCTCGCCACGGCTGCCGCGCGCGCCGCCGACGTGCCCGAGGTGATCGTCTACCGCCCCCGGGACGCGGCGGGGGTGGCCGACGGCCCCGTTTCCCGCTAGTCTGGGGGCCAACCCAGGAGGAGACCATGGCCCGGCCCGACCACGATCCCCTGCTGCCCCGCGAGCCCATCCATCGCCTCGTCGAACCCGTCACCCGCTTCCTGCACGTGGAGGCCGCCAGCGGCGTGCTGCTGCTGGCCTGCACCGCGGCGGCGCTGATCGTGGCCAACAGCCCGGCCGGAGACGCCTACGCCGCCTTCTGGAAGACGAAGGTCGGCTTCTCCATCGGCGACTTCGCCATGGTCCACTCCCTGAAGCACTGGATCAACGACGGGCTGATGGCCGTGTTCTTCTTCGTGGTGGGCCTGGAGGTCAAGCGCGAGCTGGTGCACGGCGAGCTGCGCGATCCCCGGCGGGCGGCCCTGCCGGTGGCCGCGGCCCTGGGCGGCATGGTGGTGCCGGCGGCCGTCTTCCTGCTGCTGCAGGGGGGCGGCTCGGCGGCCCGGGGCTGGGGCATTCCCATGGCCACGGACATCGCCTTCGTGGTGGGCTGCCTGGCGGTGCTGGGGCCGCGGGTGCCGAGGATCCTGCGGGTGCTGCTGCTGTCCCTGGCCATCGTCGACGACATCGGCGCCATCCTGGTGATCGCCATCGGCTACACCGAGTCGGTCGACCTGGCCATGCTGGCCCTGGCCGGCGCGGGGCTGCTGGCGGTGTGGCTGCTGGACCGGGCGGGGGTGCGCAGCTTCGGCGTCTACATCCTGGTGGGCGCCGTGGTCTGGTTCGGCTTCCACGAGTCGGGGGTGCATGCCACCATCGCCGGCGTGCTGCTGGGGCTGCTGACGCCGGCCTCCACCTACCTGTCCCAGGGCACCCTCAGCCGGCTGCTGCGGCGTGCCCACGAGACCCTGCACGGCGGCGCCTGGCCCGAGACGGACCACCGGGCCGACAAGGTCAGCACCCTGGCCGGCGCGGTGCGCGAGGTGATCCCGCCCCTGGAGTACCTGGAGGGCCGGCTGCATCCCTGGTCCAGCTTCGTGATCATGCCCGTGTTCGCCCTGGCCAACGCCGGGGTGGCCTTCTCGGTCCGGCCGACTTCGCCGATCCGGTGGCGGTGGCCGTGATGGCGGGCCTCGTGCTGGGCAAGCCGGTGGGCATCCTCCTGGCGTCGTTCCTGGCGGTGAAGCTGATCACCCGCGGTCTGCCCGAGGGCCTGACCTGGCCCGCCCTGGCCGGCGGCGGCTTCCTGGCGGGCATCGGCTTCACCATGGCCCTGTTCATCGCCGGCCTGGCCCTGGACGGGCCGGCCCTGAATGCGGCCAAGGTGGGGGTCCTGGGCGCCTCGGCCCTGGCGGCCGTCGCGGGCATGGCCATCCTGCTCGCGACACTGCCGAAACAGCAAAGAGGACAATGACTTAAATCGTCATTGACTGAATTGTTAAATTTCTGCGCAGTGCGTTTTTTCATTCAATGTCCCATTCAGCTTGTCGATGATATGGAATGAGCCGTACGCCAAGCGCGGCCGGTTCTTTAACTGTTCTTACAGGCATATCGATCTTGCAGGAAGAGGACCGAAATGAATCTGCGGGACAAGGTCATTGCGTCGGTGGTCGCTTGCCTGGTGGTGGTGCTCGGCGGATCGTCGGCCTACAACGCCCTCGCCACGCGGCGCATGGCGCGGAACCAGGAAGCGAGTTCGGCGCGCCTGGTAGCGGGCAGCATCGCCAAGGCCATGGAGACCTTCGGCGAGATCGGCGACATGGACGGCCTGCGCGCGTTCATGGACTACGTGCGCGAGGACGACGACGTGCTCGAGGTCCGCGGCGTCCGCGCCCCCGACGTGGTGGCGGAGTTCGGCGACCGCGAGGGCGCCGCGCCCGTGGACGACATCGACCGGGCGGCGCTGAGTTCCGGCAAGGCGCAGGTCATCGTCGACCGCAAGGCCCACACCTACCGTTCGGTGCAGCCGGTGATCGCGCGCGAGCACTGCATCTCCTGCCACGAGGAACACAAGGTGGGCGACGTGATGGGGGTGGCCAACGTCACCCTGCGCACCGCCGCCGCCGACAAGGCCCTGGCGGGCATGACCGTGAACACCGCCGTGTCCGCCGTGCTGGCCGTGGTGCTGGCCGCGGGCGTGCTGGGCTTCGTCATCAACCGGCTGGTGATCGTGCCGGTGCGCCACGTGGCCGGGCGCCTGCTGGACGACGTGGACGGCCTGACCGACGCCGCGGGCGAGCTGGCCCAGTCCAGCCGCCGCGTGGTGGACGGCGCCAACGACCAGGCGGCGTCGCTCCAGGAGACCTCGGCGTCCCTGGAGACCATGGCCCACCGCACCCGCTCCAACGCCGAGAACGCCGACCAGGCCCAGGACCGGGCCCGGCGTGCCCTGGAAAGCGCCCGCCAGAGCAGCAGCGCCGTGGGCGGGATGGTCGAGGCCATCAACGCCATCAAGTCGTCGTCGGACCAGACCGTGACCATCCTCAAGACCATCGACGAGATCGCCTTCCAGACCAACCTGCTGGCGCTGAACGCGGCGGTGGAAGCGGCCCGGGCCGGCGACGCCGGCAAGGGTTTCGCGGTGGTGGCCGAGGAGGTGCGCAGCCTGGCCCAGCGCAGCGCCGCGGCGGCCCAGGAGACGTCGGCCCTCATCGAGTCGAGCCAGGCCAACGCCGACCACGGCGTCGATGCCTCGTCCCAGGTGGCCCGCATCATCGAGGAAATCACCGGCAACGTGGAGGAGACCGCGCGCCTGATGGCCGAGGTCGCCCACGCCAGCACCGACCAGGCCGAGGGCATCGGCCAGGTGAAGGAAGCCGTGGCCCGCATCGACCAGGTCAGCCAGAGCAACGTGATCATGGCGGCCGAGAGCGAGCAATCGAGCGGGAACCTCAAGACCATGGGGGCCGGGTTGCGGGCGGTGTCGGAGCGGCTCACGGCGATGGTCGGACGGTAGCGGGGAGCGCCGCGGGCCGGGACAGGGAGCCCCCTGGGGGACGCGGGCCGGCGCCCTCCTGGTGCGGGCCTGCTCGACTTCCGGCCGCTCCGCCCTCCATGGCTCCGCCGGCCTCCCGACGCCCCCATGGAGCTCCCTGTGCCGGCCCGCGGAGCAGCGGCTATCGTCCCACCTTGCCGATCTCGCCGAGCGGTTCGGAACCGGTCAGCGCACCCCGTCGGGGACGTGCAGGGCGGTAGCGCGGGGGCGTGAGGCCCCCTGCCGGGGGCGTGTGGAGGTTCGCGGAGCCACGGAGGGCGGAGCGGACCGGAACGCGAGAAGGCCGGGGCCACGGATGGCCCCGGCCTTCGGTCCCCGGCAGGGGGCCTCACGCCCCCGCGCTGCCGCCCCTCACATCCCCCACAGATGCATGGTGTTGACGTCCCGCCCCATCAGCTTCAGGTAATAGAACAGCTGCGACTTGTGCGTCTGCAGATGCATCACCATGGACAGCAGATGCTGCCCCAGCACGGCCGGGTGCCCGGGGTCCCAAGGGGCGGTCAGCGTCTTGTGCTCCAGGTCGTCCTCGCCGGCCTGGGCCACCATGGCCAGGGCCACCTGCTTGTCCTTGGCCAGCAGCTCGCGGGCCTCGGCCACGGTGCCGACGGTGGGCAGGGCCTCGGCCGGGGGCAGCATGGACCCGGAGCCGGCATTGTCGTCACACTCGGCGCCCTCGGGCATGCCCCAGTCGCCGGTGACGAAGCCCTTGCAGCAGGCGCCGCAGGCGATGGTCAGGTGCATCAGCAGCTGGCCGGTGGTCATCCAGTTCTTGCCGGTGGCGGGCTTCCAGCCCAGGTCGGCGTCGCCGACCATGGCCATCAGGTTGTCGGTCACCGCGTAGTTGTACGCGATGGCCTCGTTGAGCAGAACAGTCCACTTCATGGGCGATCTCCTTGCTTCGGCTTGCGCCGGGTGGTCGGGGACGGACGGCCAATCTAGCACGACCGATGACGAAAAAAAAGCGAAAGTTCTGGCGCCTAACGATTGCCGAACCGGGCCGTGATCCAGTCGGCGATCGTCGCCAGGGCCGCCGCGTCGAAGGTCTCCTCGATCTGCGCGTATTCCGCGGGCGCGCCCGTCGTGGCGGTCTGGAACAGGTGGTTCAGCCCGGGCATCCGCATGATCGTCACGTCCTGGTCGCCCGCCTCGGCCAGGGCCGCGGCAATCGCCGGCAGGTTCTGCTCCGGATCCACCTGGCGATCCAGCGTCCCGTTCAGGGCCAGCACCGGGCAGGTGACGTGGCGCAGGAGATCCCGGGGGTCCAGCGTGACGGCATAGCGGAACCACGGCGACAGCAGGCCCGGCAGTTGGCTGTCCAGGGCGGCGGCCAGCTTCGCCTCGTCCAGCGGTTCGCCCGTGGCGGCGGCCTCGGCCCGGGCCCCCTCCGCCAGCCGGTTGCGGATGGTGGCGCTGTCGGCTCCCGCGGCCAGCAGGTCCATGGCGATCCGCGTCTGGGCGACCTGGCCGGCGATGGTCGTCGAGTCGGCCCCCGACGCCCGCAGGATCAGCTCGGTCTGCCGCACGACGATCTCGCCCAGGGGCACGCCCGGCCCCGCCAGCATGACGATGTACGCCACGGTCCCGGGATCCCGCGTGGCCGCCAGGGGCGCGATGAGCCCACCCTCGCTGTGGCCGATCAGGCCGATGCGGTCGCCGGCGATCTCCGGACGAGTCCGCAGGTAGCGGATGCCGGCCAGGGCGTCGTCGGCGAAGTCGGACGTGGTGGCCAGGCGTTGCGAACCGGTGGAACCCCCCACGCCCCGGTCGTCGGCCCGCAGCACGGCGATGCCGTGGCGGGTCAGGGTAGTCCGCCAGCACCAGGAACGGCTTGTGGCCGAAGATCTCCTCGTCCCGGTTCTCGGGCCCGCTGCCGGTCAGCAGCACCGCCGCGGGAAACGGCCCCTCGCCCTCGGGAAGGGTGAGGGTGGCGGCCAGGTGCACGTCGCCGCTCTCGTAGCCCACGTCCTCGCTGTGGTAGGGGAACGGCGGCTTGGGCTCCTGGGGCCGCGCCGGCGGCGGCGTGGTCCCGCGCCCCAGGCGGAACGGGAAGGTCATGCCGTTCTGGCTGAAGTCGCCGCGCACGCCGTCCTCGCCCATCACGCCCCGGAAAGCGGGTTGCCGGGGATCGCGTCGATGGCGAAGACCAGCGAGTCGCCCACCGCGCGGATGCCCGTCAGCCCCAGCCCCTTGGCCCCCTGCTGGGGGATGTCGATGGTGCCGGCCCAGCCGCCGCCGGCGGCGACCAGGTCGACCTTGACGTTCAGGGCCTGGCCGGGCAGTCTCGATGGCGCCCTCCCAGTGGCCCGACGGGTCGGGAGCCGCGACGGCGACGGCGGCCACGAACAGGACGGCGGCCAGGACGGACGGGACACGGGACATGACGGCACCTCGGCGGTTGGGGATGGTCGGGTCGTCCCCGCATCATAGGCCGACCCGGGCGCGGCGGGAAGCCGTCTCCGCTATCTTGACCGCGACCGCCGCCAAGGAGTTGCCGAGCCATGGCCCACCGCCGCGTCGCCTCCCTCGTGCCCAGCCTCACCCAGACGGTCTGCGCCCTGGGCGCGGTCGACCGCCTGGTGGCGCGCACCATCTACTGCATCGAACCCCGCGACGCCCTGCGCGACGTGCCCGCCTGCGGCGGCACCAAGAACCCGGACATCGCGCGCATCCTCGCCCTCGCGCCCGACCTGGCCCTGTGCTGCGACGAGGAGAACAAACCCGAGCACCGCCACACCCTGGCCGCGGCCGGGGTGACCCTGCACACGGTCATGCCCCGCAACCTGGACGACGTGGACCGGCTGCTGGCGGAGTACGGGGAGCTGCTGGACGCCGGGACCGCTGCCGACGGGCTGCGGGCCGACCTGGCCGCAGCGCGGCGCGATTGCGCCGGCCGCCTGCGGGGCCGGGCCGCCGCGCTGATCTGGAAAGGGCCGTGGATGGCCGTGGGCGGTGCCTGCCACGCCGACGGCCTGATGCGCGCGCTGGGCCTGGACAACGCCCTGGGCGACCGGACCGGCTACCCCACCGTGACCCTGGACGAGCTGCGCGGCCTGGACCTGGACCTGCTGCTGCTGCCGGACGAGCCCTGGCGGTTCACGCCGGACGAGGCCGCGGAGCTGGCCGCCACCGGGATCGCCCGCACCGTCCTGCCCTGCGACGGCAAGGATCTGACCTGGTACGGAGCCTGGACCGCCGGCGGGATGCGGCGGCTGGCGGCGCTGGGGGCGGATTCGGGGTGATGCCCGGGGGGCACCAAAGCACTAATATATTGCGAAACAATAAGTTATATTGGCCGCGGTTCCTTTCTGACCCGGCACGGATTTTCATCGCAACATTCCTCCCCGGATCTAGTATATTAGCCTACTAATATACCGGCACGGTGCGACCACCCGACAGTCAGGACCCGAACCGTGATCCACATCGACCCCCGCGACGGCACGCCCATCTACCGCCAGATCATCGATCAGGTGAAGCGGATGGTCATGACCGGCAGCCTGGCCCCCGGCGACCAGCTGGAGTCGGTGGCCAGCCTGGCCGGCCGGGTGCACGTCAACCCGATGACCGTGAGCAAGGCCTACAGCACGCTGGTGGACGCCGGGGTGCTGGAGCGGCGGCGGGGCGTGGGCCTGTTCGTGGCCGCCGCCGTGGAGAGGACGACCATGGACGACCGCGAGGACCTGCTGGACCGCGAGCTGCGCAGCGCCGCCGCGCTGCTGGTGCAGCTGGACGTGGACGAGACCGAGGCCGCGCGCCGCCTGCGCGATCACATGCGGACGTTCCGCCGCGAGGAAGAGGAAGGACACGACCATGAGTGAGCAGCCCGTCGCCCGCCTGCGCGGGGTCAGCAAGCACTTCGGCGCCACCCGCGCCCTGCGGGACGTGAGCCTGGACATCATGCCCGGCACCATCGTCGGCGTGCTGGGGCCCAACGGCAGCGGCAAGACCACCCTGATGGGCCACCTGCCGGGGCTGCTGCTGCCCACGAGCGGCACCGTCGAAACCTTCGGACAGCCCGCGGCGCAGCTGGACGACGCAGCCCTGGCCCGCATCGGTTACGTGAGCCAGGAGCCGCGGCTGATGGACTGGCTGACCGTGGCCGAGACCATGGACTTCGTGCGGGCCGGCCATCCGCGCTGGGACGAGGTCCTGGCGCGGCGGCTGCTGAAGGACTTCGCCCTGGATCCGGACCAGCGCGGTCGGCGGCCTGTCGCCGGGCCTGCGCCAGCGCCTGGCCATCCTGGTGGCGGTGGCGCCCCAGCCGGACCTGCTGCTGCTGGACGAGCCCGCCGCGTCGCTGGACCCGGTGGCGCGGCACGACTTCCTGCAGCTCCTGATGGAGCTGATCCAGACCGAGGGCCGCACCATCCTGATCTCGTCCCACGTGCTGAGCGACGTGGAGAAGGTGGTGGACACGGTGCTGGTCATCAACGGCGGCCGGGTGCACTGCCACCAGCCCCTGGACGAGCTGCGCGAGACCTACCACCGCGTCGACCTGGAGGCCGTGGGCGGCGAACTGCCCGACCCGCTGCCGCTGCCCGGCCTGCTGACCGTGACCGGCGACCGCCGGCGGGCCATGGCGGTGTGCGGCCACGTGCCCCGGCGCGAGGTGGAGACGGCGGCCGCAGACCCTGGGCGCGGACGTGCGGGTGCGCGGCCTGGAGTTCGAGGAGATCTACCGGCTGATCGCCACGTCGGACGGGAGGAAGGTATGAGCATCCCGACGCTGGTGCCTCGCGACCTGCTGCCGCGGCCGGAGTGGACGGCGCTGCGGATCGCCGGCTGGTCGGCGGTCCCCATCCTCATCCTCTTCGCGCTGTTGATCAAGGGGGTGCCGCGGCAAAGCCTGCTGCTGGTGCTGGTGTTCATCGCCGGCCAGGCGTCCCTGGCCCTGGCCCAGGGCCAGAAAGAGATGCTGGCCGCCACCAGTTCGTACTTCCGTCCCGGCCTGGGCCGCCGCGCGGGTCAGGCCCAGGCGTTCTGGGCAATGATGGTGCCGACGGTCACGACCCTGGTCTACGCGGTCCTCGCCCCCGGCATGGGTACAGCGGTGCTCCTGTCGACGTTCGGGCTGATGATGATGGTCCACGCGGCGCTGTCCTTGGCTACATACCGCCTGTGGTGGGCGTTCCAGCTGCCCGCGTTCGCTTTCTACATCTTCTTCATCCCGGCGTTCATCCGGGGCGGCGCCACGGCCGACAGGATGGTCGCGGCCGCACACCAGCCCATCCCCTGGCTGGTCGGCGGCGGTGTGTCCGCGTGGCTGCTGGTGCGGTACGCCTCGTCCCGGGCGTTGCAGCGGCGACTCCATGACACGATCGTGCTGGGGCCCGAGGCCATCTTCCGACCGAGCCGGGTGCAGGAGTACAAGGACCGCCATCGCCGGCGCGACCGCCGCGGGGGCGGCTCGCGGCTGCAGGGGCGGCTTCTGGCTGGAATCACGGGGCGGGCGGCCGCCGCGCGGCGGCGCGGCGACGTCCTTGCGGCGCAGCGCTGGCGGCTCATGGCGGTCAACACGGCGGTCGAGACCAGCCCGCGCTGGTGGATGCTGCCTCTGGTGACCGTTGCCACCTTGGCCATGATGATCGTCACGGCCTACGTGTCCGGCCGGGATCCCGAGGACCCGGCGTGGTACGGCGGCCTGGTCTACCAGGTGGCCCTTTTCCCCTTCTTCCATCTCGCGACCAGCTTCCTGGGGGCACCCATGACCGGGGCGTCCCGGCGCATCGCTTGGCGGGCCGAGACGTCGGTGCTGCTGATGACCATGCTCGTGTCCGTGGCGACCGCGCTGCTGATCAGGGCGGTCTCCGGGACGCTGGCGGGCTTCATGCCGGCGGTGACCTGGCACGGCGAGCTGCGCCACTTCCGAGTCGCCCCGCTGCATGGTGTTTGGGTGGCGCCCCTGGCGGCCTGCTTCGGCTGGTTCGCGCTGGCGCTGCGGCCCCGGCCCCGCTGCTCCCTCCCGATCCCGTTCATCTTCATGGGTTTCTACGCTGGCCACGCCCTCGGGATCTTCGGTTCGCCTGCCCTGGCGGCGGCCATCTACGGCGGGGCGGCCGCGCTGGCGTTCCTGGTCGCCCTGTTCCGCCGCCGCCGCTGGTGGCTGCGCGCCGACCTCCCCGCTTGAAACGACGACCCCCCGGGCTGCGCGGGGCCGCCCGGGGGATCGTGCCGTTGTTCGGTTCGCCCTACGGCTGGTAGTACTTCAGGGCCTCGGGCAGCCAGTCCTGGAGCTGGCGGATGCGCGTCGCGTCCGACGGGTGCGTGCTGAGGAACTCCGGCGGCGCGGCGCCGCCCTGGGCGCTCATGCGCTCCCAGAACGCCGGCGCCACGCGCGGATCGTAGCCGGCCATGGCCATGAAGATCAGGCCCAGGTGGTCGGCCTCGCTCTCCTGGGTGCGGCTGAAGGGCAGCAACGCGCCGTACTGGGCGCCCACCGCGAACGCCGTCATGTAGATGGCCTGGGTCTGCTCGGACTTGTTCTGGAGGGCCTGGGCCAGGGCGGTGCTGCCCAGCTGGGCGACCATCTGCTGGCTCATGCGCTCGGCGCCGTGGTGGGCGATGGCGTGGGCCACCTCGTGCCCCATGACCACGGCCACGCCGGTGTCATCCTGGCAGATGGGCAGGATCCCCGAGTAGAAGGCCACCTTGCCGCCGGGCATGCACCAGGCGTTGACCTGGTCGCTCTGGATGAGGTTGAACTCCCACTGGTAGCCGTCCAGGGCGTGGGGCTGGCCCGCCTGCTGGAAGTAGCGTTCGACCGCGTCCTGGATGCGGGCGCCCACGCGCTTGATCATGGCGGTGGCCTGGGGATCGGTGCTCAGCTGGCTCTCGGCGATCACCTGGTCGTACTGCTGGAAGCTGAGGCTGTTCATCTCGCTCTCGGGGATCAGGTTCAGCTGGCTCCGGTTCGTCAGGGGCACGGTGGCGCAGCCGGCGAAGACGAACATCGCGGCCAGCAGGACCGCGGCGAGGCGGCGGGTCGGGCGTCTCATGGCGGCATCTCCGGTCGGGTTGGCGAATTCGGGCCATCGGGTCGATACCCCCAGACTAGCGCCGCTGCGCCCGCATGGCAATCGCGCCGGGGCCCGCCTCTCCTCGGCCGATCGGGTGGACCGCCCCGGGGCGGTTCTCCCGGTGGTCAAGGAACGGGTTTCGCCTACATTGGGGGGCGGATACAGCCCAGGGCGAGGGTCCGACGCCGACCCAACCGTGACGAGGTGACACGATGCGCCAAGACCGCGATTCCAGTTTCGACACCCGGGCGATGGCCGCCGAGGCCATCTACTCGGGCGAGGCCGCCATCGACCGCACCGGCTTTCTGCTGCGGGTCTACGGGCACCTGCTCGGTGCGGTGGCCCTGTTCGTCCTGATCGAGGTCTGGCTGTTCCGCACGCGGCCGCGCCGACGAGCTGGCCAGGAGCCTGCTGGGCGTCAACTGGATGCTGGTGCTGGGCGGCTTCATGGTGGCCGGCTGGCTGGCCCGCGGCCTGGCCCTGCGGGCGACCGGCCTGGGCACCCAGTACGCGGGGCTGCTGCTGTACGTGGCGGCCAACGCGATCATCTTCACGCCCCTGCTGGTCGTGGCCGACTACAAGACCGGCGGCGGGGTGATCGGCAGCGCCGCGGTGCTGACCCTCCTGGGCTTCACCGGCCTGACGCTCATCGTGCTGCAGACCCGGCGCGACTTCCGCTGGCTGGGCGGCCTGCTGCGCTGGGGCGGCCTGCTGGCCCTGGGCGCCATCGCGGGCGGGGTGTTCTTCCACTGGCAGCTGGGCGCCTGGTTCTCCCTGGCCATGATCGGCCTGGCCGGCGCCGCCATCCTCCACGACACCCAGAAGATCGTCGATGCCTGGCCGGACGACCGCTACGTGGGCGCGGCGCTGGAGTTGTTCGCCTCGGTGGCCCTCATGTTCTGGTACATCCTGCGGCTGCTGTCCGCGCGCCGCTGACGGTCCCCGCGACCCGGCCCGATCGGCCCCGTCTCCCCCCGGAGGCGGGGCCTTTCCCTTGGCGGGACCGTCGGGGCGGTCCGGTCCTTGCGGTGGATCCGGGGCGCGGCGGGACGGCCTGTCCAGTCCTCGCCGCCCGGAATTCAACATGTTGTCCTGCAACGCCTTGTCAAGGCGCGCGCGACCGGAAGGACGTCCGTGAGCTACGCCCACGCCCAATATGCCCAGTCCCTGGCAGATTTCGGGTCACCCCGGCGTCTGCCGGCCTGCGGCGGCTGGGTGCTGGAACGGGCGGTTCCGGGCGCCCCGGGCCTGCGGGACGCCGTCGGCTGCTACCCCCTGTTCCGCTGCGCCGACTGGTCCGGCCTGGGCGCAGACCTGGCGGCCCTGCGCCGGGACGGCGTGGTGAGCCTGGTGCTGGTGGCCGATCCGCTGACGGCGCCGCCCCGCGCGGACCTGGCCCGCTGGTTCGACGGCGCCCTGGTGCCCTACAAGCGCCACCACCTGGTGGACCTGGACGTGCCCCTGGACGAGGCGGCCTGCACCCACCACCGGCGCTACGCCCGGCGCTGCGCGCGGCTGACCACCCTCGAGGTCTGCGCCGATCCGGTCGCCCACCTGGACGACTGGTGCCGGCTCTACGGCGAGCTGGCCGACCACCACGCCATGGCCGGACCGGCCCGCTTCTCCCGCGACTCCTTCCGCCGGCAGCTGGCCCTGCCCGGCGCCCGCCTCCTGCGGGCGGTGGGCGCGGGCGGCGCCGTGGTCGGCATGCAGCTGTGGTTCGTGGACGGCGCGCGGGCCTGGTACCACCTGGGCGCCCACGGCCGGGCGGGCTACGAAGTCGGCGCCTCGTTCGGCCTCTTCGCCGCCGCCTTCGCCAGGCTGCGCGAGGAAGGCGTGACCGTGGCCGATCTGGGCGGCGGCGCCGGCCTGGCCGACGATCCCGACGACGGCCTCGCCCGCTTCAAGGCCGGCTGGGCCACCCGCACCGCCACGGCCTGGCTGGGCGGCGCGGTCCTCGATCCCGCCGCCTACGCCCATCTCACGGCCGGCCGCGCCGGCACCTACTTTCCCCTGTACCGCGCGCCCGCCCCGGCGGCCGCGGCGGAGGCACTCCATGCCGACCTTGGCTGAACCCGTCCTCGTCTCCCCTCCCGCGCCGGCGGCGGTCCCCGCGCGGCGCCTGGCCGTGCTGGGCGGCGAGCCCGCCTTCGCCAGCCCGCTGCACGTGGGCGCGCCCAACATCGGCGACCGCGCGGCCCTGATGCGGCGGCTGGACGCCCTGTTCGAGGGGCGGCGTCTGTCCAACTTCGGCCCCTTCGTCCGCCTGTTCGAGAAACGGGTGGCCGATCTGGTGGGAGTGAAGCACTGCATCGCCATGTGCAACGGGACCGTGGCCCTGGAGATCGGCGCGCGGGCCCTGGACCTGGCGGGCGAGGTCATCGTGCCCGCCTTCACCTTCGTGGCCACGCCCCACGCCCTGGCCTGGCAGGGCATCACGCCGGTGTTCTGCGACATCGACCCCGAGACCCACGGCATCGATCCCGACCGCATCGAGGCCCTGATCACGCCGCGCACCACGGGCATCCTGGCGGTGCACCTGTGGGGGCGGCCGGCGCCGGCGTCGCGGCTGCAGGCCCTCGCGAAACGCCACGACCTGAAGCTGATGTTCGACGCCGCCCACGCCTTCGGCTGCAGCCATCGCGGCCGGATGATCGGCGGCTTCGGCGACCTGGAGGTGTTCAGCTTCCACGCCACCAAGTTCCTGAACACGGCCGAGGGCGGCGCCGTGGTCACCAACGACGACCGCATTGCCGAGCGCGTGCGCCTGATGCACAACTTCGGCTTCACGGGGCTGGACACGGTGGAGGCCCTGGGGGTCAACGGCAAGATGAACGAACTGGCGGCTGCGGTGGGCCTGACCTCCCTGGAACACCTGGACGAGTGGGTCGCCGTCAACGCGCGCAACCGCGCGCCTGTGGGCCGAGGCGCTGGCGCCCTTGCCCGGCATCGAACTGAAACACTGGGGCGAGCACGAGCGCCGCAACGACCAGTACGTGGTGTGCGAGGTGGATGCGGACGCGGCCGGCATCACGCGCGATGACCTGGTGGAGGCCCTGCGGGCCGAGAACGTGCTGGCCCGGCGCTACTTCCACCCGGGCTGCC
Organism: Candidatus Krumholzibacteriia bacterium; assembly: GCA_963825035.1. GTDB lineage: Bacteria > Krumholzibacteriota > Krumholzibacteriia > LZORAL124-64-63 > LZORAL124-64-63 > JACZKN01. The sequence continues at coordinate 188,538 of CAWGRT010000022.1, forward strand.
ACCGCATGGAGCCCTACCGTTCGCAGCCGCCGGCCGGGGGTTGGCACCTGCCGGCCACCGAGCACGTGGCCGCGCGGGTGATGGTGCTGCCCACGGGCACGGCGGTGGCGCCGGAGGCCATCGCGCGGGTGGGGACGCTGCTGGCGGACATCGTGGCCCGGGGGCCGGCGGTGGCCGACGCCTTGGCGCGCCGCCGCGCCGCAGCCGCGGAGGTGCAGCCGTGAGCCGCGACGTGGTGCTGAACCTGGACCTCTCCGGATCCGACCGCTTCCCCCGCGTGACCCTGTCCCTGCCCTGCGGCGTGGCGGTGACCGCCCGTCCGGAGGGGATGCTGCCGGCGGCCGGCGGCTGCGTCGGCGCCATGACCCTGACCGGCGCGCGCCTGGCCCGGGTGCCCGAGGCGATGCGGCGGTCCCAGCTGCGCCGGGCCCGGCGCCTGCTGCGTCCGGGCGGCATGCTGACCGTGGCCGTCGGCACGGAGATCCACGCCTATCCCCGCGAGGAGTTGGAGCGGGCGGCCTGGTCCTGCGGTTTCGCGGCCGCCGTGCGCTACGTGGCCGGCGCCGCCGTGCTGATCGTCCCCGAGCATCCCGTCGAGGACATGCCCCTGGTGAGCGTGCTGATCCCCGCCTACAAACCGGCCCACTTCGCCGCCGCCCTGGACAGCGCCCTGGACCAGACCTGGCCGCGCCTGGAGATCGTCGTGGGCGACGACAGTCCCGACGATCGCATCGGCCGTATGGTGGCCGCGGCGCGGGCGCGCCTGCGGCCCGACCATGAGTTGCGGTACCTGCGGCACGAGGACAACGTCGGCGGTCGCGCCAACTACCTGGGCCTCTTCGCCGAGGCCCGCGGCCGCTACGTGAAGTACCTGAACGACGACGACCTGCTCGCGCCCGACTGCGTGGCCCGCATGGCGGGCGTGCTGCAGCGCCACCCCCGGGTGACCCTGGTGACCAGCTACCGGCGCCTGATCGACGCCGACGGCGCACCCCTGCCCGACGAAGCCTTCAACCGGCCGTTGCGGGACCACGACGGCATCATCGACGGACGCAACCTCGCCACCCACATCCTGGCCAACCGCGTCAACCTGGTGGGCGAGCCCACCACCACCATGTTCCGCAAGGCCGACGCCCGGGACAACCGCCCGCACCTGATGAGCTACGCAGGCCGCAGCGCCCGCCGCAACGGCGACATGTCCATCTGGACCATGCTCATGTCCCGGGGCGACGTGGCCTGGTTCGCCGAGCCCCTCTCGTCGTTCCGCCAGCACGCGGGGCAGGTGCAGCACAGCGAGGTCTTCCGGCGCGAAGCCGAGTCGGCCTGGGTGGAGCTGGTGGCCGACGCCCGGGACACGGGCCTGATCGCGCCCGCGTTCACGGGTCAGGGCTGGTCGCCGCTTGCGCCGGAAGATCCGGTCGATGCCCTGGTCGAGGCCGCCGAGGCCGCCTACGCCGCCGGTGACCCCATCGCGGCCGAGGCGCAGCTGCGGCAGGCCCTGGCCGCCGGCCCCGCCGGCGCGCGGGCCCGCGGCGATCTGGCCTGTGTGGCCTGGGACGCCGGACGCCGCGACGAGGCGGTCCTGAACGCCATGCTCGCCCTGTGCTGTCCCGAGCCCGACGCGACGACCGTCCTCAACCTGCAGGACATGCTGGCGGCCATGGGCCGGGGCGATCTCGGCAAGGCGGTCGTCGCCGCGCATGGATCGCCGACCGCCGCCGCCCGGACCTGACCGCGGAGATCGCCGAAGCCCGCCCGGATGTCGTCGGCTACGGCCGCGGAACCGAATCGGTGACCAAGGGCGGCCCGATGATCCGGCACGGGAAGCTGATCGGGGTCGGGGAGCACGGGGTGATCGACCTGGGTGTGGAGATCATCCACAAGCCGGCATTCATCTCCGAAGGGCCGGGCGGCACCATCTTCGGCGCCCCCGCGGCCATCGGCTTCATCGCGTGGTAAGGCTTCAGGCCGGTTGCGGCACCGTGCGGGATCCGGACGCCGCGGCCCACGCCTCCTGCAGGCGCAGGTTCTCCGCGGGCGTACCCCGCAGCGCATCCCGCACCGGGAACGACGCGGGGCCGACGTAGTCCGCCGGCAGGACCCAGCCCTGGGCCCCCAGACGGTCCCGCAGTTCGCCGTGCACCGCCGCCGGATCCCGGCACAGATCCTCGTAGGCCACCGTCAGCCGCCGCGACGCGGGCAGCTCCGCCAGGCCGGCACGCACGGCCCGCTCGGTGTGGGCCACCTGCCCCGCCACCTGGTCGATGGGATCGCGGCCGCGCAGCGCAGCGTACTCGGGCGGCCGGAAACTGTACCAGTCCTCGGCATGCCCGAAGAACTCGGCGCGCGCCGCCAGCAGCGACTGCATGGTCAGCACGGGATCCCGGCTGACGTGGACGAACACCGCCCGCGGCAGCAGGCGCGCCAGCCAGGGCAGGTTCCAGTCCAGGATCATGGCCTTCATCAGGATGGGCTTGCCCAGCACCGCCTCCCAGGCCGCCAGTTCCCCCAGCAGCCGGGCCGTGTCCACCCGCGCCAGCTGCCCCGCGTCCAGGGCGTGGGTCCGGCCCCCGGGCACGAAGCGGCGCCACCAGAACCAGAACTCGTGGGGGGCGAACGGCCCCCGCGTCTTGCCCAGGTGCGAGTGGAAGCTCGCGGGCCGGTCGGACGCCTCGAGGGTCAGCTCGCCGCGGAAGTCGCAGGCCGGATCCCGCAGCAGGCGCTGCACCCGCTCGGCCAGCCAGGGCGCGGTGGGGAAGCGCGCCGTGAAGTTGGTGGGGTAGGTGAACAGGCCCGAGGCGGCCAGCCACTGGTAGGCCAGGGTGGTGCCGCTGCGGGGGCAGCCCACGATGAACACGGGCGGCCGGGTCGGGGCGTCGGCGGGCGCGTGCAGGTTCGCCGCCACCGGGGCCAGGTCCCGGGCCAGCTCGCCCAGCAGGGCTTCCAGCTCGGGATTGCGGCGATGCTCGCCGCGCCGGGTCTCGTCACGCATGGACGGGCTCCCCGGAGACGACCGCACAAAGCGGGCGCACCGCGATGCGGGCCACGACCTCGGCCCGCCGGCGCCGCAGATCCCGTTCGACCGCGGGCACGTCGGCCCACGCGGGTTTGTCCCAGGGTTCGGCCGCCAGCAGCCGGGCCTCCAGGCGCTCGCGGTCGTCCTCGGTGACGCCGGTCTCCGGCCCGTAGCCGAACAAGGGCATCAGGTCCCCGCAGACGGCTTCGACCCAGGACGCCTCCGCGGCCGCCAGGCCGCGGCGCCACTTGCCGCAGTTGTCGCGCATCAGAGGCCGGTCCAGGTTGCGCCAGGTCTCGGAGGCCGCTGCCTGGGCCGCCGCGCCTTCGCCGGCGTGGAAGGCGAGCATGGCCGGATCGTAGGGCAGGCCCAGGAACGCGCAGACCTCGCGCAGGGTCGATTCCGGCGCGGCCACCAGGTCCTCGTAGCGAATCACGTGCAGGTCGCGGCCCCGGGCCAGGTACCCCGCCGTGTGCAGCAGGCCGTCCTGGTCGGCGCGCCAGATCGCCGAGGCGCGCACCACACCGCCCCGCAGCACGGCGCTCCGCTTCCAGGAGAGGGCCATGTCCCGCGGATCGCGCACCATGGCCACCACCTTCGCGCCGGGGAACGCCCGCTGCACGAAGGGCAGGTAGCGGTAGAGACCGTTCTCCTTGATGAACAGGTGGGACTTTCCGGCCGCCTTGGCCTCGGCCGCGAATACCGAACGCACCAGGGAGGCCAGGCTGCGCCGCGGGGTAGCGGCGGCCAGCTCGTCGGCGGTCCAGCTCCGCCGGGCCGGCGCCACCGCCGTGGCCAGCAGGTCGGCGGCGTCGCGGCAGAGGTCGCCCCAGGCGCCGTCGTCGGCCAGGTCGCCGTAGCGGCCGCGGTTCTCGGCCAGGATGCGCACGAGGTGGGTGGGCGACGGCCCGCAGCAGTCGGCATGCGCGTCGAACATGCGGGCGACCAGGTTCGAACCCGATCGTTCCGAACACATCAGGAAAGTGAAGCCCAGGGGCACGTCAGACTCCCGCGTAGGATTCCTCGAGGGTGACCAGGCGCTGGCGGATGTCCCAGATGACCTGGCCCCAGGCGGCGCTCGGAATGCCGAGGGCCTCCATGGATTCGGCGCACACTTCGGGCGGCACGTCCTGCCCCAGGTCGACGGGGCGCTCGTAGCCCACGCGCCAGTGGCGGCAGATGACCTCGCCCAGGTCGAGGGCGGCCGCGCCCAGGGCCCAGTCGCCGCCGGAGGCATAGTCGTGGTGCCAGCGCACCGATCCGGTGATGGCCTCGGGCAGGTTCCACTGGTGCAGGATGTACTCGGCCAGCTCGGCGTGGTCCAGGCCCACGGCCTCGCGCTCCTGGTCCAGGGTCGCGTCGGTGCCCGCCGGCTGGGCCAGGAACTCGTCGAGGACCAGCTTGCCCACGTCGTGGAGCAGGCCGGCCACGTAGGCCTCGTCCCCGCGCAGGGGGCAGGCCCGGGAGGCCTCCGCCACCACGCCCGCCGCCTGGGCCACGGCCAGGCCGTGCAGCCAGAAGCCCTGGTCCGGGTGGTAGCCGTAGTGGCGCAGGGCGTGGCGGATCAGGCCGGCGGCGCTGACCGCGTAGACCACCTTCTTCAGGTGCTCGAGGCCGATGAGCACCACCGCCTCGGGGATGGTGCGCACGGTGCGCGAACGGCCGTAGATGCCGCTGTTGGCCAGCTTCAGCAGCCGGGCCACCAGCGCCTGGTCCTTGCTCAGGACCATCTCGAAGTCGCGGGCCGAGTACACGTCGCGCCGGGCCAGGGCCAGGAACTCGGTGACCACCCGGCTGAGGCTGGGCATCTCCTCGATGCGTTCGAGCACGTCGAAGCGCACGGTGCGCCACTTGGGGTCGACGATGGGGGCGGCGGCGGTCATGGGCGAGATCCTCCGTCGGGGGTCGTGGGCAGGGTGATGCCCAGGTCGTCGCCGGCCAGTCCGTGTCCCGCGCGGCCGGCGCTGGTCTGGAATTCGCCGTCGGGTCCGGCGGAGATGACGGCGAGGGTCGGGCGGCCGCCGGACTCGTCCAGGGTCACCAGGTAGACCCGGTAGGGGCTGCCCCAGGGGTCGACGGGCACCGCGTCCAGCCACGGCCGCGGGGCCGCGTCGGAGGCGCCCACCACCAGGGCGCCGGTCACGGTACCGCCCAGCTGGGCGGCGGCGACCGCGCGGGGCCGGGGCGGCGGCGCCTCGGTCAGGCAGGTGACGTCCAGGCAGGGCCCCGTCTCGGCGGGCCAGCGCCCGGTCTCCTGCCGGTAATCCAGCACCGCCGCGGCCAGCTTCGTGGCATCGCGCTCGGCCCGGGCATGCCGGCCCTGGCCAGTTCCCCGCCACACCCGCGGCGCACCAATGGCCAGGACGGCGATGACGACGCCGAGGCCCAAGGCCGTCTCCAGCCTCGTAAATCCTTTGTTGGCAATATTGAACATGGTCGCAGGCCTTTCTCGCGCCGGAACGGCCGGGCCGTTGACGGCCCGCGGGGCGCTCGCAGCCGCCCCCGGTTCGGCCCCTGCTTGCAATGGCCGTTCCACTTCGGTCGACGGCCCCCCCTGCGGATCGGGCGCGGACGCGATTACATTGTGGGCCGGTCGGGCCGGACGCCCGTCCACGATCTCCTGCCGTGGGGGGCTTCCGTTGAGCGACGAAACCCGGTCCGATCGACCGCAGGGCGGCGAACCGTTCCCGGACGACGAGACGCTCGTCGCACCGCACGACGGCGACGTGGACGCTCCGACCATCGCCCCGGGCGCCGGCAGCGAACGCGATGCCGCGCCGCCCCCCCCCGCGGCCATCGGGCCCTACCGCATCCTGGGCGTCCTCGGCCGGGGCGGCATGGGCGTGGTCTACGAGGCCGAGCAGCAGTCGCCCCACCGGCGCGTGGCGCTGAAGGTCATCCGCGGCGGGCAGCACGTGGACGCCTCGACGGTGCGGCTGTTCCGCCGCGAGGCCGAGACCCTGGCGCGCCTGAAGCATCCCAACATCGGCGCCATCTACGAGTCCGGGCACACCGCGGACGGACAGCACTTCTTCGCCATGGAGCTGGTGCGCGGGCCGACCCTCGACGCCTTCTTCGCCGCGCGCGGTCCGGCCGCCGACCGGGACGAGTTGCGGTTCCGCCTGCGCCTGTTCCGCACCATCTGCGACGCGGTCCACTACGCCCACCAGCGCGGCGTCATCCACCGGGATCTCAAGCCCGCCAACATCGTCGTGACCGACGAGCAGGTCTCCCTGACGGGCGGCGAGTCGACGGTGGTCCGGCTGCCGGCGGTCAAGATCCTGGACTTCGGCCTGGCGCGCATCATCGACCAGGACCTGCAGGCGCCGTCCATGCTGACCGAGATCGGCGTCATCAAGGGCACCCTGTCCTACATGAGCCCCGAGCAGGCCCGGGGCGACGTGGACGCCGTCGACGTGCGCGCCGACGTCTACGCCCTGGGCGTGATCCTCTACGAGATGCTGGCCGGCGTCCGTCCCTACAACCTGGAGAAGTCGGTCCTGCTGGAGGCGGTGCGGGTCATCTGCGAGGAGGCGCCGCGGCCCCTGGGCCGCGCCGTGGGCCCGCGGCTGCGCATCGACGGTGACGTGGAGACCATCGTGGGCAAAGCCCTGGAGAAGGAGCCGGACCGGCGCTACGCCAGCGCCGCCGCCCTGGGCGAGGACGTGGACCGATTCCTCGCCTCCCAGCCCATTGTCGCGCGGCCGCCCAGCACCACCTACCAGCTGCGCAAGCTGGTGGCGCGGCACCGGGTGCCGGCGGCCTTCCTGGCGGTGCTGCTGGTGACGGTCGTCGGATTCGGTGCCGGCATGGCCGTGCTCTACGGGCGCGCCGACGCCAACTACCGCCGGGCCCTGGCGGCCGAGGGGGAAGCCCGCGACAACTTCGACCTGGCCAAGGGCGCGGTGGACCGCTACCTGACCAACGTGGCCCAGAGCCCGGAGCTGCAGCAGGGTGGCCTGGCCGAGTTGCGGCACCAGCTCCTGTCCACGGCCCGGGACTTCTACGGCCAGCTGGCCGGCCGCCAGCACGGGCGCGACGCCCTGGCCGAGGACCTGGCCCTGAGCCACCTCCGCCTCGGGGACATCTCGCGGCTGGTGGGGGACAACGAGGGCGCGCAGCGGGAGTATCGCAGCGGGCTGGCGGCCCTGGCGGCCATGCCGGCGGCGGCCCGCGCCGACCGTGACCATCGCCGCCGCGTGGCGGCCTTCCACGGCAACCTGGCGCTGGCACTGAACCAGTCGGGGCAGCGGGCCGCCGCCGAAGCCGAGTACGACACGGCGCTGGCCCTGGAGGACAGCCTCCTGGCCGAGGACGGCTCCGACCGGATCACCCGGGTCCAGCACGGCAACAACCTGGACAACCTGGGCCAGCTCCTGGAACAGCTGGGGCGCGGCGTGGAGGCGGAATCGTACGAGAAGGCCGGACTGGAACTGCGGCAGGCCGTGGCGGCGGCGGCCCCGGACGAGCCCGCGTACGTCTACGCCGCCCTCATGAGCGTGGTGAATCTCTCGAGCCTGTATGCCCGGCAGGGCCGGCTGGACGAGGCCCGGGCCCTGCTGACGGACGCCACCGCGCGCGGGGACAGCCTGGTCGCCCATCATCCTCGCGACGCCGAGGACAACCACGTGGTCGCCGCGGTCTACAGCAACCTGGGCGGCGTCGAGATGCTCCGCGGGCAGTACGCCGCCTCGGCTGCGGCCTACCACCACGAATTGGCGACCCGCGAGTCGCTGGTGATGGACCATCCGGCGGTGGTCGACTACCGGCTCAAGCTGGCCAGCTCCTACACCAATCTCGGCGAGCTCGAGGCCCGGCGTGAGCAGCCGGCCGCGGCCCTCCCCTGGTTCGACAAGGCCGACGAGACCTTGGCCTGGGTCCTGGCCCGCGAGCCCCGCAATCCCACGGCGCGCTACTTCCGCAGCTACACCTGCGCCTGGCACGCCCGCGCCCTGGACGCCCTGGGCCGCCACGGCGATGCCATCGACCGCTGGGAGGCGGCGATCCGCTTCGACGACAACGGCGACACCACCCTGGTCGAGGGCCGCGACCGGTCGCGGCAGCTGGCAAGCGCCGGGCGCTGACCGGGACCCGATCGCCGCGCGCGGCCGAAGACGTGGTAGGATCGCCACGACTGCCGGACGCAAGGGGGACCGACCGTGACGAAGAACCCGGATACCAGAGCATATGAAGAGGAAATCCGCCGGCTGCGCCGCGCCGTGGAGGAGCTGGCGGTCCTGAACGAACTGGCCCAGGCCATCGCCGCCGCCGCGGACGAGGAGGAGGCGATGCACGTGGTGGTCCACCGGGCCGTGCGCGCCGTGCGGGCCGAGGAGGCCATGATCCACCCGGTCCGGCCCGAGGACCGGGTCACCGAGGGCACCCTCGTGAAGACCAACATCGGGCGCCGGGGCCGCCACTTCACCCTGGGCGGGGCCATCACCGGCATGATCGAGGCCCTGCGCCGCCCCGTGGTGATGGACGACCCCCACCACGACGAGCGCCTGGCCCTGGCCCGGGCCAACCTCGACCCGGACCTGCGGAACCTGGTTTGCGTGCCGCTGATCGTGGGTGACGGCCTGATCGGCGTGCTGACCGTGTGCAACAAGCAGGGCGACGGCGGCTTCGACGACGACGACGTGCGGCTGCTGGCGATCATGGCGGGGCAGTCGGCCCAGGTGCTGGCCCGGTTGCGCGCCCGGGAGACGACGGGGGTCATCCTCGCCGGCCTGCTGATGGCGGCGGACATCCAGCGGGGGCTGCTGCCGGCCTCTTCGCCGGTGATCCCTGGCTACGACATCACGGGCGCGACGCGCCCGGCCTGGGACGTGGGCGGCGACTACTACGACTACATCGCCCTCGCCGAAGGCCGGTGGGGCCTGGCCCTGGGCGACGTCTCGGGCAAGGGCATCCCCGCGGCCCTGCTCATGGCCAACCTGCAGGCCACCCTCCGCGGCGTCGCCCTGCAGGGCCTGCCCTGCCACGACGGCATGGCCTGGTGCAACCGGCTGCTGCACCGCTCGACCGCGGCCGACCGCTTCGCCACCCTTTTCTTCTGCGTGCTGGACCCGGCCCTCCACCGCCTGTGCTACTGCAACGCCGGCCACGAACACCCGCTGATCCTGGCGCCGGACGGCGGCGTGCGCGCGCGGCTCGAGACGGGGGGCATCCCCGCGGGCATGCTCGGGGAGTTCCGCTACGAGGCCGGCGAAGCCGAGTTGGCGCCCGGCGAGCTGCTCCTGATCTACAGCGACGGGATCACGGACATGGAGAACGGCGCCGAGGAGCCTTTCGGCGTGGAGCGGCTGCTGGCCGTGGTGCGCCGCCACCGGGAGGCGGACAGCGCCCTGATCGCCGAGACGGTGCTGGCGGAGGTGCGCCGCCACGCGGGGGGCGAACCGCCCACGGACGACGCGACGCTGCTGGTCGTCAAGCGCGATCCCGCCTAGGACGCCGGCCGCCACCCGCCGGTCACGACGACGGCGCCGCCTTCTTCTCCAGCACCAGCTTGCCGAACGTCCCCGCCGTCGCCAGCGGTGCGCCCGCCAGGTCCTGCAGCTCCGGGACGTGTTCCGGCCGGGTCAGCACCAGGCCCCCCTCGTCCAGCACCCGTCGCAGGGCGTCCCGGTCGTCGGGCGCCGGCGTCCCCGGCGGGAACGGCGCCCGCGGCACGCTGGGCACCGCGCCGTGGTGGTAGAAGACCAGGGCGCTGGGCGCTTCGTGGAACGCGGCCAAGGGCACCCGGGCCGACGCCACCGCCCGCATGGCCGCCCGCGTCGGCGGGGCCAGGTGGAAGCCGCCGATGACGAAGGGCACCGCCAGCACCACCGCCGCCCAGCCGCCCGTCCGCCAGGCGAGGCCGCGGCCGGTCCGTTCCGGCAGGCCGCCCACCGCCAGCAGGGCCAGGGGCGTGACCATGGGCAGCAGGTAGTTGGGCCGCTTCGAATGGGCCACGGAGAAGACCACCAGCGGCACCAGCACCCACACCAGCCACAGGCGGCGCCAGCGGGGCTCGACGGTGCCCCGGCGCAGCCCCCGTCCCAGCTCCGGCAACCACGGCAGCATCAGCAGGGGCAGCTGGGGCAGGAAGTACCACCAGGGCTCGGTGCGTCCGTGGGTCGAGGCCATGACCCGGTCGGCCGTCTCGCTCCTGAGCCAGTAGTCCATCAGTTCGGGGTGCCGGTGCAGGGCGGCGGCGAACCAGGGCGCGGCCAGGCCCAGGAAGACCAGCAGGGTCACCGGGTGGACCACCAGCGCGGGCCGCGTCCAGGATACGCCGCGCACGGCGGCCCAGGCCACCGCGGGAATCACCACCCAGAACAGCACCATGTGCCCCTTGGCCATGAAGCCCAGGGCCAGGCCCAGGCCCAGGATGGCCGCGCGCACCGTCCGCGGCTTCGCCTGGTCCAGAAGCCCCGTATAGGCCAGCAGGATGCCCGTCCACAGGAAGATGTCCCCGGTGGTCATGCGCCCCTGCACCGTGGCCAGGGGCGCCAGCAGCGCCAGCAGTCCCGCCCAGCGGGCGCGCCGGCGGTCGTAGCCCGCGATCAGGGCCAGGGCCCGGGTCAGGAAGGCGCAGGCCAGCAGCGCCAGGGTGGCGGGCAGGCGCACCGCCCACGCGCGATCGGGCAGGGCCTCCAGGGCCGCGGCGCCGGCCCAGTAGGCCAGCGGCGGCTTGCTGAACAGGGGATCGCCGTTGAGGGTGGGCTCGATCCAGCTGCCCCCGTGGGCCATGTCCCAGGCGATGGAGGCGTAACGGCCCTCGGTGCTCTCCAGCAGGGGGTAGGCGCCCAGGCCGATCAGCCAGAGCATCGCCGCGGCGCCGATCAGCAGCCGCAGGCGGCCGGCGGTCAAGCGCCGCCCCGGCGGGGGAAGGCGCCGCCCAACGCGTCCCGCAGGATGCCCTTGACCTCTTCGCTGAAGTCCTTGTTCAGCATCCACTCCAGGTAGCCGCGGCCACCGGCGTCGGCCAACGTCTCCTGCAGGCTGCGGCCGTTGTACTTGCCGAAGGTGAAGACGGCCTCGCCCTTGTCGTTCCAGACGAACTTGCGGGTGCGATCCACGAAGCGGCCCTCGTCCGGGTTGCAGAAGCGGTGCAGGGCGTCCAGGTCCCGGGGCAATTCGGGGTAGCGCCCCACCTGGGCGTCCAGCACCTCGAGGGTGGCGGTGACGTCCGCCAGGGCATCGTGGGCGCCCTCCAGGGCCTTGTCGCAGTAGAAGCGGTAGGCGGCGGTCAGGTCGCGCCGCTCCATCTGGTGGAAGATGCTCATGGCGTCCAGGTGGCGCACGCCGTCGAAGGTGAGGGTGCTGCCGGCCCGGCGCAGCTCGGCCTGCAGCAGCGGCAGGTCGAAGCGCACCGAGTTGTAGCCCGCCAGGTCGGCGCCGCCCAGCCACTGCTCCACGTCGGCCCGCAGCTGGGCGAAGGTGGGCTGGTCGCGCACGTGCTCGTCACGGATGCCGTGCACCGCGGTGGCCTCGGGCGGGATGGGCCGCTCCGGGTTCACCAGCTGGTTCCAGGTGCGCCGGTTGCCGTCGGGTTCGACGCGGATCAGGCCGATCTGCACGATGCGGTCCTTGTCCACGTCGACGCCGGTGGTCTCCAGGTCGAAGGCGACCAGGGGGCGGTCCAGATCGAGATGCTGCATGGCGAAAAGACCTTTCGTCGGAAACACGCCCGACATTATGCGCCCTGGCGGCCGCCGCGGCAACGCCGGGCGGGACGCCGGCGGCGGTCAGCCGCGCCGCCCGCCCCGCGCGCGGCCGTCGGTCCGCGGCAGGGTCAGGCCCAGCCGCCGCACCCGGCGCAGCAGGGTGGTCTTGTGGATGCCCATCTCCCGTGCCGCCGCCTGGCGGTTGCCGTGGTGGCGCGTCACCACGTCCAGGATGTAGCGGGCCTCGTAGTCCCGCAGGGTGGGTGCGGGCGACAGCCCCCCGGCCCCGCCCGGATCCCGGAAGTGGGCCGGCAGATCGTCGGGGCCGACCTCCGTCCCGGCGCACAACACGAAGGCGTGCTCCATCACGTTCTCCAGCTCGCGGATGTTGCCGGGGTAGTCGTGGACCATCAACAGGTCCAGGGCCTCCCGGTCGATCCCCGTCACCGGCTTGCCCCGCCGCCGCGACAGCTGCGCCAGGAACCGCTGGGCCAGCAGGGGGATGTCGCGCCGCCGCTCCCGCAGCGGCGGCAGCTCCAGGCTGAGCACGTTGATGCGGTAGTAGAGATCGCGGCGGAAGCGGCCGGCCTCCACCAGCCGCGCCAGGTCCTGGTTGGTGGCGGCCACCACGCGCACGTCGGCACGCACGGGACGGTTGTCGCCCAGCCGCTCGTACACGCGATCCTGCAGGAAGCGCAGCAGCTTCACCTGCATGCCCGGGGACATGTCGCCGATCTCGTCCAGGAACAGGGTCCCACCCTCGGCCGCGGCGATGCGGCCCTGCCGGTCGTGGGCGGCGCCGGTGAAGGCGCCGGCCCGGTAACCGAAGAGCTCCGACTCCAGCAGGGTCTCGGGCAGGGCGCCGCAGCTGACGGTCACCAGCGGCCGTTCGCGGCGGGGGCTGAGGTTGTGCACCGCCCGCACGATCAGGCTCTTGCCGGTGCCCGTTTCGCCCCGCACCAGGATGGTGCTCTCGCTGCGGGCCACGGTGGGCAGGACCTCGAAGACGCGCTTCATGTGGGGATCGTCCGAGACGATCTCCGCGAAGGGATGATGCTGCTCCAGGTCCCGCAGCAGGTCCCGGACCCAGGTCAGGTTGCGGAAGGTCTCCACGCAGCCCACCACCCGGCCGCGCCGGTCCTTCAGCACCGAACTGGAGAGGGTCGCCGGCACCCGGTGTCCGTGGGCATCCAGCAGGTCGACGGGCTGGTTCACCACCGGCGCGCCGGTCTCCAGGGCACAGGTCATGGCGCAGCATTCCCGGCAGATGTCGGCGCGGATCACCTCGTGGCAAGGTCGGCCCAGGGCCGCTGCGCGGTCGATGCCCAGGGTCAGCGCCGCCGCCCGGTTCAGGGCGATGATCCGCCGGTCGGCGTCCACGGCGAACACGCCGTCGGAGGTGCTGTCGAAGAGGAGTTCGCTCAGCCCCGGCGGCAGGGATGGGGCGGGGGTGTCGGGCCGGGCCGGGGTCATGGCGCCAACCTCCGGGTACGGGTCATGGGCCTGACGCCGAACGGCGCCGCGGCAAACGTAGCACTAACGCCCCGATACCTCCAGCAAATGGTGCGTTTTCGCTACGGCCCCTGACGCCGCCGCCCGACAGCCACTACGCAACACACTATAAGTCAACGTGTTAGCGGCATCCCGAGCCGCGCGAAGCCTGGCCCCGTCCATGCAGCCACATTCCCGGCGACAGGGCATCCCAACCCGCCCTGCCGACCGAGGCGACACGCCCTCGCTCGCGGGCCTCGCCGGGATCGAGCGCCCCAACCGGAAGGACGCGCCATGACCGACTGCCTGTACCAGCTGCTGCTGGAATGCGAGAACGAGTTCGTCAACGACATCATGACCCACCTGCGCCAGTCGACCGCCAGCCACTACGTGGCCGAGGACTACGACCGGCTGCAGCGCCGGGTCCAGAAGCTGGTGGCCTACTTCGTCATGTCCATGCGCGAGCACCCCGACCGCTTCGTGGACTACGTGGCGGAGATGGCCCGCGAGCGCATCGCCGAAGGGTACACCCTGCAGGAGATCCTCCTGGCCCTGCGCCTGCTGGAAGAGAAGGCCTGGCGCCTGACCATCGAGAGCCTGGTCCAACCTGCGCTGGTGCCCGCCCTGTGCCGCGTGACCGGCACGGTGGGGGCGGCCAAGGACGGCCTGGCCGGCATCTACCTGGGCCACCTCGAGCAGACGGCCCAGGCCGCGCAGACGTGGCAGCGTCGCTGCCAGGAACTGGAATTGGCCCTGGCGGAGGCCGACAGCGCGGTGGCGCATCACACCGCCGACGCGTCCTGAATCGCGGACGGCGGCGCCTTCAGCGCACCACGACGAACTTGCCCACGAAGTCGCCGAAGCGGTTGTCGTCCGACTGGACAGAGTACAGGTAGACCCCGCTGACGATCTCCTGGGCGTTGCGGCTCATCAGGTTCCAACTCGCGGCGCCCACGCCGCCGGTGCCGTCGTGCTGCAGCTCGCGCACCAGATCCCCCGCCACCGTGTAGATGCGGATGGTGTTGCGGGCCGCCGGCAGGTTGGCGAAGACCACGCGCACACCGGTCGGATCGTCGCCGACGGGGTCCATCTGCTGGAACTCGCGCAGGGCGTCGCGGGTGGCCGGGTTGGGGTAGACGTAGATGTTGGCGCCCCGGCGGGACCGCTCCTCGGCGGTCTGGGCCGCCGCCGCCGGCGTGCCCCAGGTGAAGGACGTGCCCGGGTTGCCCGCCAGCCCGGGCCCCTGGGGCGTCAGGGCATCGGGCGTGTCCGCCCCCGCGGGCAGCAGGTGGTCCGTGGCCGTCACCGCGTAGAAGTACAGGAACCCGTTGTGGACGTCCCGGTCCAGGTACTCGTAGTAGGTGGTGCTCCGCTTGGCCACCACGTCGGGATCGTCCGGATCGGCCGGCCGCGCGGCCACGGCGAAGAAGGTGTCCAGCACGTCCGGTTCGGTCTCCCAGGGCAGGAGCGACAGGTACGCCGGGTCGGGCCGGCCGTCGGAGTCCCGCAGCTGCGGACTCTCCCGCAACAGGCCGCGGGTGTCGGCGTCCACGATCGCCTGCATCGCCGCCTCCAGTCCGGCGTAGGCAGGATCGTCGAGCACCCGCGGCCGATACCGGATCTCCTCCAGGCCGGTGTTGCGGCCCAGGGGCATGGTGTCCGTCACCGCGACGCCGCCGCGGACCGACGTGGTGACGTAGTCGTTCACCAGGTCGTATTCCGCGACCAGCTGCCAGAGATCGCTCTCGGGCCCGCCCTCCAGGGACGAGCCGAAGGGCCGCGCCCAATTGTCGGCCCGCCACACCCGGTAGGACTCGAAGTCGATCTTCTGCAGACGCACGTCCGGACTGTGCTCCGAGCGGTCGTCCCAGAACACGTGCATGGCCGCGTCCCGCGGCCACAGGCGCACCCCCGGCGGCGGCGGCGCCATGCCCACCAACCAGTGGATCTGGGTGTCGAGGCCGTTGATGCCGGTGCAGCCCACGGTGCTGGTGGCCGTGCTGTCGCCGCAGGTCCAGACGTGGTCGCGGAAGTCGGCGGTGGTGCACTCCCGGCCCACGGACCGCGCGCACTCGAAGCAGTTGTCCAGGTTGAACATGGCGCAGACCTTGCCGTCGTGGTTGAACAGGTCGTCGTCCTGCAGGCCCGGCTGGTTCAGGGCCCACAGGGGGTCGAGGCAGGTGGTGTCCATGTAGTCGGGGATGAAGGTGTTGAAGGGATTGTCGGGCCCGTCATCGCCGAAGTCCTCGCGGCAGAGCATGGTCTCGCGTCCCCGCTGGCCCGGGTCGAACACCCGCCCCGAGTACGTCGCCACCGACCCCAGGTCGTTGGCCCACGCCCCGTGCCAGGTGAGCCAGGCCTCCATGCAGTTGCCCAGCAGCCCCGTCATGGCTTCGGGGTCGCCCCGCCCGTGGCCGCAGACCATCGCCACCTGGAACGTCAGGCTCTCGTCGGGTGCCAGACTCCTGAAGGGTCCCGCCGAGACCAGCATGCGGAAGTCCGCCGGCCGGTTGGCGTCGGCATCCCAATCCTCGGGCGCGGCCGACATCAGCTGGTAGAGCTGCGCGTCGTTGGTCGGGTCTCCCCCCTGCTCGAAGGCCGCGTTGCCCTGGAAGCTCTGGAAGGTGCGCAGGCCCACGCTCTGGGGTGCCGTGCGGCCGGTGGGGTCGATGTCGTGGCCCAGAAAGAGGATGCCGAAGTAGTCGTCCACCCGCCCCGACTCGGCGGCGTCGTAGGTGTAGCCCACCTCGATCGGCACCCAGCCGCCGTCGGGTGAGCGCACCATGCCGCGGTAGGATCCCGTCAGGTCGTCGGTGTAGTAGCTGTTCTCGGAGCGGGGGCCCACGTCGCCGTCGGCGTAGATGCCGATGTAGACCTGCTCCAGCTCCACCACGCCCACGTTGGTGACCGTGTAGTCGAAACCGATGAAGTCGTCGGCCTGGTCCGTGTCCCAGGCCACCGCCGTCTGCACCACCTTCAGGTTCATGGGGGTGTGGTCGGGGAAGCGCTCCTGGGCGTAGAGCGTGTTGTCGTACATGGTGCACACCATCATCTGGGTGCCGATCTGCCCGAAGTCCTCGTCGATGCGGCCGTCCCCGTCGTCGTCGTGGCCGTCGAGGACCTCCTCGTCCACGCGGCCGTCGTCGTCGTCGTCTGGGTTGGGCATGGGCGCGCGGGCGCCGCCGGCGGCGGTGTTGCCGGGCGGCCGGATGATCTGCTGGTTGCGCGCCTCGTAAAGGGTGGCTTCCAGCTCGTCCCGGGGCCGCCACTCGCTGGCGAGGCCGCCCTGGGAGACCACCGTCTCGCCCAGCATGCGCGCCCCCACCAGCAGACGCGCGGTGTAGAGGTGCTCGATGCCGGAACCGGCCGGCCACTGGCAGGACGGTTTGTCGGCGTACGCGGCCGGGCTGCCGGGCGCCGATCCGATGAGGCCCCAGTTGGTGAGGTGCATCTGCACCTGGCCCACGTTCATGATGTAGCTGCCGTCGGTGATGTGGATCCCCGCGCCGTGGTAGGCGCCTTCGTCCGGCGGCGGCTCCTGCCAGGCGCGGACGGGCGCGGCCGCGGCGGTGGCGAGCACGGCCAGGACGACGATGACGGCGCGGGAATCGGGAAGACGGGACGACGGGCGGGCGGCGCGACGGCGCGGCCGGAACTGACCACGGACCACGGTGGACTTCCTCGGCGATGTGGGGTGTCCGGTCCTGGTCGCGTCGGATGACGATACGGAGGGGCGGTGCACGGGGCAAGCGGGCCGCCGGACCCGTCAGGATCCGGCGGCCCGGAAGGCGCGGCGCGGACGGCGCCGGCTACTTCAGCATGGTGACCTTCTGCACCCGCGTGCCGGTCGGCGTCGCCAGCCGTACGGCGTAGATGCCCGCCGGCATGGCGCGGCCCGCGTCGTCGCGGCCGTCCCAGACGACCGAGCCCGGGCCCGCCGGACGCGCCTCGTCCACCAGGGTGGCGACGCGGCGGCCGGCCAGGTCGTACACCACCAGCGACACGGGTCCCGCCTGGGCCACCGCGTAGGCGATCGTCGTCTGCGGATTGAACGGGTTGGGCGTCGCCGGAGCCAGGGTCAGCGTCGGCGCGGTCGGCGTGACGCGCACCGTCTCGTAGGCCACGGTGGTCCAGGCGCCGTCCAGCCAGAGCTGGACGGCGTAGCTCACGTCGCCGCCCGTCGTCACCCGGTCCACGGCGCGGTAGGCGCCGCCCAGGTCGTCCACCGCCACGTCCCAGGACCGGCTGCCGGCGGCGGCGACCACCCGGAAGCGCGGGGCGTCCCCGGCGCCGGGGGCCGACCAGGCCACGGTCACCTCGCCGCCGCGGTGCGTGACCGTGAAGCCGGCGATCAGGGTGGGCACGGCGGCCTCGCAGGGCGCCGCCAGCACGGACAGGCCGCGCGCGGTCGTGGCCACCAGCGCGTAGTCGCTCACGGCCATGGTCACGGCGCCGATCGCCGTATAGCCCTCGATCTCCGGCGCCGACGGCGTCGTCACGTCCACCGTCACCACCTGGCCGGCGCCCACTGCGAACAGGCGGCTGCCCCGCAGGCCGGACAGCACGGTCCGGTCCGGGACGACGACCGATCCCAGTTCGGCCGGCGCCAGGGGCTGGCTCAGGTCGAACACGGCCAGGACCGTCAGGCCGTCCTGCACGCCCACGGCGTAGCCGAATCCGTCCCGGATCACCAGGCCCTTCGGACTCCAGGGGAACGAGGCCTGGCCCAGGACGGCCGGAGCCGTGAGATCACTCACATCCACGACCGCCGCCTCCGCGGAGCCGCCGGTGCAGTACGCCAGCCCGCCGTCGAGCGCCAGGTGATCGGTCGCGGCCGGCAGCAGAACCGAACCCTTCGCATGGGGTGCCGCCGGGTCGGCGAGATCGTCGATCTGGTAGGTGTAGTCCGCGCCGGCCAGCGTCACGTGGTGGACCCGCGACCCCTCGACCGCGGCCGCCCGCGCGTGCGGCAGCTGGGCGGTCTCGGTCCCCGTGGCGCGGTCCAGGATCCGCAGGATGCCCCAGCTGTCGTCGTTCACGACCACCGAGGCGGGGGTGAAGCCGACGATCGGCGCGCCCGAGTCGGCCATTTCCGAGATCTGCCACAACTGGTTGCCCAGCACGTCGCCTTCCACGGCCCAGGCCTGGATCTTCATGGTGCCCAAGCCCGGGTCGTCCACGTCCGGGGTGAAGGAGGACTCGACGCAGACGTCGCTGCCGACACCGACGGACGGGTAGCTCGCCGCGCCTGACTTCGTCTGCAGGACCGCCGTCTCGAAGCCCGGAGCCGCCGTCCAGACCTCGACCGATCCGTACGCCTCCACCACCAGGACGCCGCCCCCGATGGTGGGCGCCACCCCGGTCAGGCTCCCGTGGCTCACGGCCCCGATCTCCATGGCCGTCTCCGGGTTCACCAGCACCGCCCCGTACTTGCGGCCGATGGTGGCGATGTTGCCGGCCCCGCCGGGAACGCAGGACTGGAGGGAGGTCAGCTCCTGAGGGAACGTAAAGGTGCTGACGTCGACGATCGAACCGTCCGCCGCGATGGTGCGGTAATCGACCGAGTACTGCTTCAGGGTCGTGCCGTAGCCGAGCGACATCGACCACACCCTGATCGAGGCGAACCTGTCGCCCACGGCCCGCACGTGCGGCGCGTAGGTCTCGCCCGAGCCCACGATCTCATCCACCACCACGCCCGCGCTCGGGTCGCTCATGTCCACCGACTGGATGCGGGGGATGTAGGGTTCGGTGGCGCAGAGGACGAGATATCCGTGCAGGAACGCCACCGAATCGACGGTGCCGGGCGGGGTATAGGTGCCCAGGTGCGTGATCGCCGCGGGGTCGGTCACGTCCAGCACGACGACCCCGGCGTCCCGGGCGCCCACGTAGGCCGTGGTCCCGTCGAGGGCCACGTCGGTGGCGGCGGCCGGCGTCACGAAGGAGCCGACCAGGACCGCCGGACCGTCGGCCGGGACATCGATGACCATCAGCCCGCCCGTGTCGGCCGCGACGTAGGCCCGGCTGCCCGCCACCGCGATGGCGCGCACCGAATGGCCCAGGGCGAGGGTGTCGGTGAAGGTCGGCGCAAGGGGATCCGAGAGGTCCAGCACGACGAACGATCCCGTGGACGTGCCGATCAGTTCCCGGTCGCCCATCCGCGCCGAGCAGTTGGCGTTGCTGAACGGCAGGCTGGCGGTGTGGACGACGCCGTCGCCGTAGTCGTGGCAGGGCCAGGCCGCGGCGCTGCCGGCAAGCAGGCAGGCGCAGACGGCCGCGGCGAATCCGAGGCGGAATCGTGCGGACATGGTATCCCCCAAAAAGCTGGAGCCCCGTTGTGATACCGGCACCGCAAGTGTCTGCACGCGGGTTTGCGACGAGGTGTCGATGTGCGTCGGTGGATCATATCACAAGAGATTGCCGAAGATCAAGATGGCCGGCCGGCGACGCGGCTCAGCGCAGCACCCAGTGCCTCGCTCCCTGCTCGTCCAGGAACGCCTCGGCCCCTGCGCCCTGCAGCATGGCCAGGGTAGCCAGCAGGCCCGCCTCCAGGCAGGTGTCGCCCAGCACCGTCACCGAGCGCGGCGCCTGGCGGGCGGGCCAGCCGGTGCGCGGGTCGAGGATGTGGCCGTAGCGCACGCCGTCGCGCTGGACGAAGCGCCGCGCGTCGCCGCTGGTGGCCAGGGCGCCCTGCTCCAGGCGCACCGTCAGCGCCGCCTCGTCCTCCGCGCCGGGCCGTTCGACGCCCACCTCCCAGCCGCCCCCCCCGCGCCGGGCCCCGGCCGCCCGCAGGTCGCCGCCGAAGTTCACCAGCACCGCGGCGCCGGTCCGCTCCCGCAGCAGGGCCGCGGCCCGGTCCACGGCGTACTCCTTGCCCAGGCCGCCCAGGTCGATCTCCATGCCCGCGGGCAGCGTCAGCTCGGGCCGGCGCCACGCCGCCTTGTCCCAGCCCACCAGGGGCAGCAGCGCCCGCACCGCGCCCACGGGCGGCACCGCGTCGCCGCCGTCGAAGCGCCAGGCCCGGCGCAGCACGCCCGAGGTGACGTCGAAGAGCCCGCCGCTGAGGCGCCAGCAGCGGTCGGCGAAGTCCAGCAGGTCGGCGGTCTCGTCGTCCACGACCACGGGGCGGCCGCCGGCGGCGTTGACCGCGGCGACCGCCCCGTCGTCGCGGTAGCGGCTGAACTTGTGCTCGATGCGACGGGCCTCGGCGGCCGGCGGCCTCGCCCAGCAGCCGCGCCTCCAGGGGGTCGGTCGTGTCCAGCAACACCGTGCAGGGCGAGGCCATGGCCGCGAACGAGGCCCGGTGGTGGTCGCCGGCACGCTCGACCCGGACCTCCACCGCTACAGGTGGAAGTTGAAGCCCACCTGGACGATGTAGGCGTCCACGGCGGGGAACAGGTCGAAGTTGCGCAGGGCGCCGAACGCCTCGGCCGGATGGCCGTCGCCCGTCTGCCGGTAGTACTCGGCGCGCAGGGTCAGCTCACGGCCGTCGCTCAGGGGCGTGCCGTACATCAGGCCGAAGGTCCAGGTGGTCATGTCCCCCAGACGATAGTCGGCCGAGGCGTGGGCCGGCGCCGCCGCCCCGTCCACCAGCCAGCGGTGGTAGAAGTCGGCGGCGGTCTGGTGGTACCAGCGCACGTGGGGCTGCAGGTACTTGCCGTTCCCGAAGTTCCAGCGCAGCCGGCCTTCCACCGCGTCGGACGCGATGCTCCAGTCGTCGGTCATGCAGCCGGTACGAGAGCTGCAGGTCGTTGCCGGCGATGTCCCGCACCAGCCGCGTGTAGAAGATGTGCTTGGTGCGCGCGTCGGGCCGGCTCTCGTACAGGTACTGCAGCGGATCGCCGGTCGTGCCGTCGACCACGCTCAGCAGCTTGTAGGGATCGGTCTGGTAGCCGCTGACGTGGCTCCAGGGTGTAGCCCGCGTAGAACACCGTCTTCTTGTCCAGCACCTGGGTCAGGCCCAGGCCCGCTTCGGCGGTGTTCTTGGTGTCGGTGGAGCCGCCGCCCTCGTCCTCGCCGCCGGCGAAGGGGTCGGCGCCACCATGGGGGTCAGCGGGTCGGGCACGCCGCCCTCGGGGCCGCACCGATGTCGTGGAAGACGGCCGTGTGCAGGTCCAGGGTGGTGTTGCGCTTGTTGAAGTCGCGGGTGAGCGAGGCGTTGGCCCCGAGCGACGTGTAGTCGTGCTCGGTGGAGACGTACAGCCCGCCGGTGGCCGTGGAGAGCCGTCCCAGGTTGACGGTGCCGCTGCCGCTGAGCGCGATCCGCGTGTCCTTGAAGGTGTCGTCCAGGGGCGTGTCGCCGGCGGGCGCCGTGTAGGTGCCCTGGCCCGACGGCCGCGTGAAGGACTGCACGTGCGCGGACGGCGTGGCGCCGTTGGCCGAGGCGCCGGTCAGCGCGTCGTAGACCAGGCGGAAGTGGACCGAGCGCCCCTGATCGTCCTGGTGGGTCAGGTCGCCGATGGCCTCGAAGGCCGACACCCGGCCGGGCTCGGTGTAGCCCATGGCCGCGGTGCGCAGCTCCGTGGCCCGGGCGGTGCCGCCGCTGACGCCCAGCAGGCCGCAGGCGGAGACCAGGGCCGTGCGCAGGACGCCCTTCCCGCCGTCAGTTGCAGCCACAGCCGCCTCCCGCCGCGCCGAGGCCGCCGGTGGAGGCCTCCTTGCTGAAGTAGATGTGCTCGTCCAGGGCGGTCACCAGGACGTCGGGATCGATCTGCATGCCGGGCTCGGCCAGGGTCGGCGCGCTCCCAGGGCTTGACCCCGATCGAGGAGCAGCCCCCCAGGGCCAGGGGCGCGGCCAGGGCCAGCAGCAAGGGCAGCAGCGCCAGGGCGGTGCGGAGATTACGGCGCATGGTCACCCTCCTTGTCCTTCAGCAGCAGCGCGATCTCGCCTTCCCGGTCGCCGGACTCGGCGGGCACGTACCCCACGTGGTCGAAGCGCAGCTTGCCGGTCCGGTCGTAGACGTAGGTGCTGGGCATGCCCTGCAGGTCGTACTTGCCGGCCAGCTCGCCCTCGGGGTCGTGGACCACCACCACCGCCGTGGACAGCCCGGCCAGCATGGTCTGCGCCGAGTCCAGGTCCTCGTCCAGGTTCACCGCCACCACCACCAGGCCGTCGTCCCTGTGGGCCGCCGCCAGCTGCGACAGCCAGGGCAGCGCCTTGCCGCAGGGCTTGCACCAGGAGGCCCAGAAGTCCACCACCAGCACCTTGCCGGCATAGTCGGCCAGGGCGAAGTCGGCGGGCGCGAGGACGGGGTGGCGGATCGGGTGCGGCGGCGGTCGCCGCGGCGGCGGCGCCGAGCGCCAGGAACACCGCGGCCAGGGCGGCCGTCCGAAGCGGTCCGTTGCGCAGCATGATGGCCTTTCCGCGTGGGGTGTCGAAGATGTGCCCGGGTGAATATCCGACGATTCTAGTCCGCCACTCGTCGAAAATGTTCCCACGTTTTCAGGCCGCGGTCGAGACAAACGAGCCCGCCCGGCGGAGCAGGCGGGCTCGCTGGCGGAGGGGACCGCCGGGCACGTCAAGCGCGCGGCACCACGTGGGTCCACTCGGGGTGGGCGCCGCCGCCCCGGGCGTGGATGCCGGTCAGGGTCCCGCGCAGCTTCAGGGTCAGCGGACCCTCCTTGCCGTCGCCGATGGTGTGGTCCTCGCCCTTGAAGTGGATGACGCCCACGGGGGTGACCACCGCGGCGGTGCCGCAGGCGAACACCTCCTTCAGCTTGCCGCTGTGGGCGTCGGCGACGACCTCGGCGATGGCCGGATGCTCCTCGATCCAGCGCACGTCCATGTCCTGCAGCAGGGCGCCCACCGACTCGCGGGTGACGCCGTGCAGGATGGTGTCGCCGGCCGGCGCCGTGACCACCTTGTCGTCGTAGACGAACATGATGTTCATGGCGCCCATCTCCTCGACGTACTTCTTCTCCCGCGCGTCGAGCCAGATGATGTTGTCGTAGCCGGCCTTCTGGGCCCGGGCGATGGGCAGCAGCGAGGCCGAGTAGTTGCCGCCGGTCTTGGCGTAGCCGGTGCCGCCGGGCGCCGAGCGCACGAACTCCTCCTCCACCCGCAGGCGCAGGGGATTCACGCCGCCGGCGAAGTAGCTGCCCACCGGCCCGATGATGATGAAGAACACGTACTCGGTGCTGGCCTTGACGCCCAGCCCGCGCTGCGTCGCGATCATCGTCGGCCGGATGTACAGGGCGTTGGGGCTCTCGGGCACCCAGTCCCGGTCCAGGTCGATCAGCTTCTCCAGCGCGAGCATGAACAGCTCGGGATCGACCTCGGGCATGCACATGCGCTCGCAGCTGATGTTGAAGCGGCGGATGTTGCGGTCGGGGCGGAACATGTGGACGGTGCCGTCGTCGCTGTTGCGGTAGGCCTTCATGCCCTCGAAGATCTCCTGCCCGTAGTGCAGCACCTTGGCCGCCGGGTCGAGGGTGAACGGCCCGTAGGGCACGATGCGCGGGTCGTGCCACAGGCCGTCCTTCCAGTCCATCAGGAACATGTGCGGGGTGAACTTCTGGCCGAAGCCGTAGTCGCCGTCCGGCTTGGCGGGGGGATTGGGGTTCCTGGTGACCGTGATGCTCATCCCGTCCTCCTCGTCTTGCGGAGCGCGCGGGGCGAGGGGCGCTCCGGCCCTAAAATAGGGTGGTCAGGCCCGGTATCGGGGGTGGGACCTTGGGTCCAATGTGGCGGTTGGGGGAGGGGAAATCAAGCCTTGCCGGGCGACCCGCGCCCGGGGTCGCCGCCGGCGGTTCCGGACAAAAAAGAACCCGGGTGAACCCTTCGCCCAAAGGTCCACCCGGGAGGGGGGCAGCGGGACCGGGTTCGCCCGGCCGGCCCCGCTGCATGTGACCCGGTCCCTCGCTCATCGACCGGGTTCAGGAGGCGTCACGCTCCGGATTATTGCAACGAATATGCCTCCGAGCGCCAGGATATTGTCAAGAGATTGTTATAAAAAGACTTATGGCATATTGTGAGATATTTGACATACCAAACGTTACATGAAAATCGCCGATTGTGTCCCGGAAAAGTGTCCCGCACGCCGCCCGGCGTGGGACACCCCGGACACCCCGGTTCCGCCTCGCGACCGCTAAACGACAGGGGCCGAAGGACGTTACCCGAGTCCTTCGGCCCCGTTTCGGCGGCCGGTGCGGGACTCGGCCCCCTACTCGAGCAGGGTCACCGCCCGGGTGGCCAGGATCCGGCCGGTCCCCGCGCCGCCGGTCAGCCGCACGTAGTAGACGCCCGAGGCGGCCGCGCGGCCGGCGTCGTCCCGGCCGTCCCAGGTGACGGCGTGCTCGCCGGCGGCGTAGGCCCGGCGCCCGAAGTCGCGCACCAGGCGCCCGCGGGCGTCGTACACGGCCAGGCGTCACGTCGCCTTCGCGGTCCAGGGCGAAGCGCAGCTGCGTCGCCGGGTTGAACGGGTTCGGCGCGTTGGGCAGCAGCCGCGCCCGGCCCCCCGTCGGCCGGGGCCGGCAACGGCACCGCCGACGACCGCCGAGCCCAGGCGAGAAGTCGGCGAAGCGGGCGGCGTGGTCGCTGGCGTCGGTGGTGTCGTACTGCTGCAGCCCGTAGGTGGCCAGGGTCGCGGCGGTCATCGTCCGCGTCTCCATGACCGCGTGGTGCTGCAGGGTCAGGTCGCTGTCGGTGTAGAAGATCCAGTCCAGCATGCCCGGGTAGTAGCTGCTGTAGTCGGCGAACCAGGTGTAGGCCGAGCGCTGGTCCGCGTGGCGGGAATGGGGCGTGGCGAAGTCGCCGCCGTCCCAGTCCGGCGCGGCGTCCGGGCCGTAGGTGCCCTCGTCCTGGATGTCGCCCGTCGTGATGGTGTCCAGCTGCTGCCGCCAGCCCACCAGGTTCAGGTCGCCCGACATGAGGATGGGCGTGTCCGCGGGCAGGGTGATGACGCCGCCGGGGCGTCTTGGCGTCGCGCAGGAAGGCGACGACGGCGTCGGCCTCCTCCTGGCGGTTGGCGTCGGCGGTGCAGCAGCGCCAGTGGCTGAAGACCATCAGCAGATCGGTGGACGCCGCCGGGCCCAGGTCCAGCAGCGCGGCGGAGTTGCGGAAGCTGGGCGTGATGCGCCAGCTCTGCAGGATGGGGAAGCGGGTGCACAGGACGTTGCCGTCGTCCTCCTTGACCGCGTACCACTGCTCGCCCGGGCCGCTGGGCAGGGCCTGCTCGATGCGGGCGGCCACCTGGGCGGCCGAGTGGTTCCAGACCTCGCAGCACACCAGGATGTCCGGGTCCATGACGGCCAGCAGGCGGTCCTGGGCGGCCGCGGCCGAGCCGCCGTCGAAGAGGCGGTCGCTCTGCACGTTCCAGGTGGCCAGGCGGATGTTGGACGGGTCGGCGCGGCCCAGGTCCAGGCTGGGCACGGGGATGCCGCCGGCGGCGAAGGTGTAGGTGACCGGGTCGGTGACGTCGCCGCCCGAGGCGCCGTCCCGCAGGACGAAGCGCACCGTGTTCCCCGGGAACAGGGGCGTGCTGCCCACGGGCACGGCGTCGCGGCGCAGGGCCAGCTCGAACTGGGTGCTGCTGACCGTCGGGCCCACCTGCAGGCCGATGTCCGGGTGGCCGATGTTCGTACCCCGGAAGGTCGCCGTTGCGCTGGCCCAGGTTCCAGACCAGGTCGGCGCCGATGCCGCCGTAGGCCGTGCCCGTGGACGGCGTTCATGTCCGTGTCCAGGTACAGGCGGATGTCCTGCTGCTCGTCGGGCTGGACGTCGACGCCGGTGGTGAAGCGGATGAAGAACCAGTCCTGGTCGTTGGCGGCGGCGATGTCGCCGAAATCGATGCCGCTGGTGCCGCCGTCGCCGGCCGGGTCGGTGGCCAGGGGCGCCACGGCGGCTCCAGTCGTCGAACCAGCCGTCCAGGACGATGGGCTCCAGGTCGGCCCGGGCGGGCCCGGCGGACAGCCCGACGGCGGCGGCGACCGCCGCGAGCAAAGAGGCGAGGACAATGCGGCGCATGGTGTTGTGCTTTCCTTGGGTTCGCTGGTGACCGGTTGCGCAGGCGGACGGACAAATCATATCACAAAAACGGTGGTTTTGCCAAAAATTTCGTGCAGACCAAAATAGTCTGTCTTTTATTCTTGACTGATTCCGTCAAGATATTATCCTGTGCCTGACGGCAGGTGTGTGGCAGCCCTGCCGGATCCCAAGTGGTGAGAGGGCCGGCGCGACCCGCTTCAGCCTCCGGGTCGCGCCGGAACTCAACGACGAACGATATCAAGGAGCTGACCGAGCCATGAGCGACCGTCCCCAGCCCCTGTTCTCCTGCCGGGACGTGCGGGTCTTCATCCGCAACGGCGACGACGAGAAAGAGATCGTCAAGGGCGCCGACCTGGAGATCATGGCCGGCCAGAAGCACGCCCTGATGGGCCCCAACGGGTCCGGCAAGTCCACCCTGGCGGCCGCCCTCATGGGCCACCCCGCCTACCGGGTCGAGGGCGAGATCTTCCTGAAGGGCCAGCCCGTCCACGACCTCGAACCCCACGAGCGCGCCCGCCTGGGCATGTTCCTGGGCTTCCAGTACCCGGTGGCGGTGCCCGGCGTCTCGGTCGCCAACTTCCTGCGCGCCGCCATGGGCGCCCGCCGCGGCGAGGACGTGCCGGTGCGCGAGTTCCGGCAGCTGATGACCGCGGGGTTCGAGAGCCTGGGCGTCCCCAAGGACTTCGCCGGACGCTACCTGAACGAAGGCTTCAGCGGAGGCGAGAAGAAGCGCCTCGAGATCCTGCAGATGCTCCTGCTGAAGCCCACCTTCGCCCTGCTGGACGAGACCGACAGCGGGCTGGACATCGACGCCCTGAAGGTCGTCAGCGAGGGCGTGAACCTGGCCGGCAACGCCGACAACGCCATCCTGCTGGTGACCCACTACCAGCGCATCCTGCAGTACGTGAAGCCCGACGTGGTCCACGTGTTCAAGGATGGGCGCATCGTGCGCACGGGCGGCCCCGAACTGGCGGTCGAACTGGAAGCGCGCGGTTACGACTGGATCGTCGGCGAGCCTTCGGCCGCCGCGAGGAGCTGATAGATCATGAGCACCAGCCGCATCGAGGATCTCAATCTCGACTACCAGGCGAAGTACGGCTTCGCCGACCCTGAAGAGTACCTCATGAAGGCCCCCAAGGGCCTGAGTCACGAGGTCGTGGAGATGATCTCGCGGTACAAGAACGAGCCCGACTGGATGCGCGAGTACCGGCACAAGGCCCTGGACATCTTCGAGAGCAAGCCCATGCCCCGCTGGGCCAACAGCGAGCTGCTGGATGCCATCGACTTCGCCGACATCCACTACTACCTGAAGTCCTCGGCCGGCTCGGCCAACGACTGGGACGACGTGCCCGAGAACATCAAGAACACCTTCGACCGCCTGGGCATCCCCGAGGCCGAGCAGAAGTTCCTGGCCGGGGTGACCGCCCAGTACGAGTCCGAGGTGGTCTACCACAGCATGCACGAGGCCGTCGCCAAGCAGGGCGTCCTGTTCACGGACATGGACACGGCCCTGCGCGAGCATCCGGAGATCGTCAAGAAGTACTGGGCCACGGTGATCCCCGCCCAGGACAACAAGTTCTCCGCGCTCAACAGCGCGGTGTGGTCGGGCGGTTCGTTCATCTACGTGCCCAAGAACACCAAGGTGGAGATCCCCCTGCAGGCCTACTTCCGGATCAACGCCGAGAACATGGGCCAGTTCGAGCGCACCCTGATCATCGCGGACGAGGGCAGCTCGGTGCACTACATCGAGGGCTGCACGGCGCCGGTCTACTCCACCAACAGCCTGCACTCGGCGGTGGTCGAACTGGTGGCGCTCAAGGGCGCGCGCATCCGCTACACGACCATCCAGAACTGGTCCAACAACATCTACAACCTGGTGACCAAGCGCGCCCACGCCCACGAGGACGCGGTGGTCGAGTGGGTCGACGGCAACATCGGCTCGAAGCTGACCATGAAGTACCCGGCGGTCTACCTGCTGGGCGAACGGGCCCACGGCGAGGTCCTGTCCATCGCCTACGCGGGCGACGGCCAGCACCAGGACGCCGGCGCCAAGATGGTGCACGCGGCGGCCAACACCTCGAGCCGCATCATCAGCAAGTCCATCTCCAAGGGCACCGGGCGCACCAGCTACCGGGGCCTGGTGAAGGTGCTCAAGGGCAAGGACCACTGCCGCTCCAACGTGGAGTGCGACGCCCTGCTGATCGGCGACCAGGCCCGCAGCGACACCTTCCCCACCATGGAGATCGGCGAGCAGGACGTGCGCATGGAACACGAGGCGCGCGTCTCGAAACTGGCGGACGAGCAGCTGTTCTACCTGCAGAGCCGCGGCATCGATCCGGAGCAGGCGCGCCTGATGATCGTCAACGGCTTCATCGAGCCGTTCGTGCGCGAGCTGCCCATGGAGTACGCGGTCGAGCTGAACCGGCTGATCGCCCTGGAGATGGAGGGTTCCGTTGGTTGATCTGGCGCTCATGAGCATCGAAGGCAAGCCCGCCCTGGACACCGGGGACGTCCGCCGGCTGTCGGCCGAGCTGGGCGAGAGTCCCGCCGGCCTGGCCTGGCGCCTGGCGGCGCTGGATGACTACCGCGGCATGCCCCTGCCGTCCCGGGTGCGCCACCTGTGGCGCTACACCGACCCCATGCACCTGATGCCGGGCGAGGCCCTGCCGGCGTCCATGCCGCCGCGCGATCTGACCGCCTGCGAGCTGCCGACGGTCGAGCCGGCGGTGCTGCTGGTGCCCGGCCGCGCGCCCGAACTGAACGAGGCGGCCCGCACCGCGGGCCTGCACATCGCCCCCCTGCTGCACGACGACGGGGACGCGGAGCTGCTCGGGACGGCGTCCCCCAGCGCCGCAGGCTTCTTCGCGTCCCTGAACTCGGCCGCCTGGAACGCCGGCGTGGCCGTCTTCGTGCCCGCGGGCAAGGCGCTGGAGCAGCCCCTGCGGGTGCTGGTGCCGGCGTTCGCCGAGACCACCCTGCCCCGGGTGCTGGTGGTCGCCGGCCGCGGCGCCGAGGTGACCGTGGTCGAGGAGCACTTCGACGGCCGCGAGGGCCATCGCGTGATCGGCGTGACCGAACTGCTGGTGGGCGAGGGCGCCCACGTGCGCCACGTGCTGGTGGAACGCTGGGAAGCCGGCGTCCACGGGTTCCTGGCGGTCAAGGCGCGCGTCGAGCGGGACGGCTCCTACCTGGGCGTGAACGCCTCCCTGGGCGGGGACCGCGTCAAGCTGGAGCTGGGTGCCGACCTGGTGGGCCGCGGGGCCGGCAGCGAGCTGGTCGGCGTGGTGCTCGGCGGCGGCACGCAGCGCTTCGACCACCACACGAGCCACCGCCACGACGCCCCGGACACCACCAGCAACATCGACTTCAAGGTGGCCCTGACCGAGAAGTCGCGCTCGTCCTACACGGGACTGATCCGCATCGAGGAGCACGCGGTCCGCAGCGAGGCCTTCCAGGAGAACCGCAACCTGCTGCTCTCGGACGGCGCCCGCGCCGACACGATCCCCGAGCTGGAGATCCTCACCGACGACGTGTCCTGCAGCCACGGCGCCACCGCCGCGCCCATCGACCCCGAGCAGATCTTCTACCTGCAGAGCCGGGGCATCGCCCGCGACGAGGCCGTGCGCCTGGTGGTGCGCGGGTTCGTCGAGACCACCCTGACCCGGGTGCCGGCGTCGGTGCGCCAGGACCTCGAGTCCCTGGTCACCGCGCGCCTCTCCGTGCTCGGCGAGGGTGTGTGATGGATCCCCGGTACGCAGCCGCGGACCGGGCGGCGGCCGAGGGGCTGCTGCGGGAGCGCTTTCCCATCCTCGGGCGGACGGTCAACGGCCGCCCGCTGGTCTATCTCGATTCGGCCGCCACCACCCAGAAGCCGGATGCGGTGATCGACGCCGAGGCCGACTACTACCGCCGCTCCAACGCCAACGTCCACCGCGGCCTGCACACCCTGGGCGACGAGGCCACGCACCTGTACGAGGGCTGCCGCGCGGCGGTGGCCGACTGGCTGGCGGTCGCGCCGGCGCAGGTGACGATCCAGCGCTCGGCCACCGCGGCCATCAACCTGGTGGCCCGGGGCTGGGAACAGAACCTGGCCGAGGGCGACGCGATCCTGGTGACCGAGATGGAGCACCACGCCAACTTCGTGCCCTGGCAGATGCTGGCGGCCAGGAAGAAGCTGGAACTGCGCGTGCTGCCGGTGACCGACGGCGGCGAACTGGACCTGGCCCGCCTGGACGACCTGCTGGACGCCAAGGTCAAGGTCGTGGCGGTGAACCACATCTCCAACGTGCTGGGCACGGTCAACCCGGTGGCGCGGATCTGCGCCCGCGCCCGCGACCTGGGCGCGGTCAGCCTGGTGGACGCCGCCCAGTCGGTGGGCCACCGCCCCCTGACCTTCGCCGACACCGGCGCCGACCTGATGGTCTTCAGCGCCCACAAATGCTACGGCCCCATGGGCCTGGGCTTCCTGGTGGGCCGCCCCGAGACGCTGGCCCGGCTCGAGCCCATGGAGGGCGGCGGCGAGATGATCGAGTGGGTGCGCCTGGAGGGCACCACCTGGGCCGAGGTGCCCCACCGCTTCGAGGCGGGCACCCCCAACGTGGGGGCGGCGGCGGCCTTCCCCGCGGCCATCGCCCTGCTCCGGGAGATCGGGCTGGCGAACGTGCGGGCCCACGAGGAGGACCTGACCGGCTACGCCCTGGACACACTGGCGGCCATCGACGGTCTGGTTATCTTCGGTCCCGGGGACCCCGCGCGCCGCGGCGGCCTGGTGAGCTTCCACGACCCGCAGGTCCACCCCCACGACCTGAGCACGATCCTCGACCAGCTGGGGATCGCCGTCAGGGCGGGCCACCATTGCGCCCAGCCCCTGCACCGGCGGCTCGGCGTGGTCGCGACGACCCGGGCCTCCTTCGGCGTCTACACCACGCGGGGGGAGATCGACGCCCTGGCCGCCGGCATCCTGGAAGCCCGGAAGGTGTTCGCGCTGTGAGCCTCGGACCCATCGACGACCTTTACCGCGAGGTGATCCTCGACCACCATCGCCACCCCCGCGGCCGCGAGCCGCTGGCCGACCCGGACGTGACCGCCGAGGGGCGCAACCCCTCGTGCGGCGACGAGGTCACCCTGCAGCTCAACTTCGACGGCGACCGCATCAGCGCCGTGGGCGTGGACGCCCGCGGCTGCGCCATCAGCACCAGCAGCGGCTCCATGCTGGCCGACCTCATCGAGGGCATGACCGTCGACGAGGCCGAGCAGGTGGCCGAGTCCTTCCGCGAGGTGCTGCACGGCGGCGAGTTCCCCGCCGACGTGGACCTGGGCGACCTGGAGGCCCTGCAGGGGGTGCAGAAGTTCCCGGTGCGCGTCAAGTGCGCCATCCTGCCCTGGGTGACCATGCTCGACGCCATCATCGCCCACAAGCGGGGGCGCGCGCCGCGGCCGGTCTCCACCGAGGGCGTGCGCGACGACGGCGCCCCCATGGACGTGAACGTCAAGGAGAGGGATCGATGAACGAGGGCAAGCCGACCATGAACGACGTGATGGACTACCTCAAGCCGGTCATCGACCCGGAGCTGAACATCTCCATCGTCGATCTGGGCCTGGTGCGCGGCATCACCATCGACGACGCCGGCAAGGTGGACATCGACCTGACCCTGACCAGCCCCATGTGCCCCATGGGGCCGCAGATCATGGCCGCGACCACCCGCGCGGCCAAGCAGACCCCGGGCGTGAGCGAAGCCCACGTCGACCTGGTCTTCTCCCCGCCTTGGGATCCGCGGACGGACGCCACGGAGGACGGCAAGGCGGCTCTCGGCATCTGGGACTGACAGCAGCGCGGAGGGAAGACCGGAAGGGGCGCGGCCGGAGGCCGCGCCCCTTCCGCGTTCATGTCGGCGGCGTTCAGCCCTCGTCCTCGAGCAGCCCCCGCGCCCGGTCCAGCTCGTCCGCGCGCTCCGGGCCCGCCTCCGGGTAGTGCAGGTCCAGCCGCTCCAGCGCCTCCACCACGGCGCCCGCCACCACCAGCCGCGTGTACCACTTGTGATCCGCCGGCACCACGTACCAGGGGGCGTGCTCGGTGGCGGTGCGCCGGATCATCTCCTCGTAGGCCGCCTGGTACGCGTCCCAGGAGGCGCGCTCGCGCACGTCGGCGCTGGAGAACTTCCAGTGCTTGTCGGGATCGTCCAGCCGGGCGAGGAAGCGTTCCTTCTGCTCCTCCCGCGACACGTTGAGGAAGAACTTCAGGACGAGGCAGCCGTTGCGGGCCAGGTAGCGCTCGATGGCCACCATGTCCTCGCAGCGCTCGGCCCAGATGCGGTCGGTGACCAGCTCCGGCGGCAGCTTCTGCTGCGCCAGCAGGGCCTCGTGCACCCGGACCACCAGCACCTCCTCGTAGTAGCTGCGGTTGAAGATGCCGATGCGCCCCCGCTCGGGCAGGTGCTTCAGGCAGCGCCACAGGTAGTCGTGGTCCAGCTCCTCGGCCGACGGTGCCTTGAACGAGACCACCTGCACGCCCTGGGGATTGATGCCCGACATCACGTGCTTGATGGTGCCGTCCTTGCCGGCGGCGTCCAGGGCCTGGAAGACCAGCAGCACGCTCCAGCGGTCCTGGGCGTACAGCTTCGCCTGCTGGTCGGCCAGCCGGGCGATGCCGTGCTTCAGGTCGCCCTTGGCCTTCTTCTTGTCGCCGGGGTCGAAGTCGCCGGTGTCACCGGGGTCGTGGTCGGCGAGGCGGAAGCCCGCACCGCCGGTCACGCGGTACGGGGCGACGAGGCGGGTGAGCTGGTCACGATCGAAACTGGGCATGGGCGTCCTCCCGGGGCATGGACCGAAGATAGCACCATCCGGTCCGACCGGCAGGACGCCCCCCTCGCTCAGTCGTCGTCGCCCTTCTCCAGGGCCTGCAGCAGGCCGCTGCCCTGGACCGCGGGCGCCGCGACGCCCGGCTCGGCGGGCATCAGGGCGTGCACCCCGAGGCCGTGGACCAGCCGCCCGCCCTGGTGGGCGGTGTTGGCCAGCAGGACGGACCCGAACAGGTAGCAGACCAGGTAGGCCCCGCCGGCCAACACGGTGATGCGGCGGCCGGGCGTGCGCTTCAGAAGCGCCGGCCCCAGCAGCAGCACCGCGAAGGTCAGGGTCAGCAGGGTGAACACGGTGCGGGTGGTTTCGGCCAGCTCCTCGTGCTGCTCGAGGGCCGCGCGGACGGCCGGCGTCCGGGTGGCCAGCTCGCCGGCGGCCTCGCCCGTGCCCACGGCCACCCAGGCGGCCACGGTGCCCAGGACCATCACCGCCAGGGCCGCGTTCAGGAAACCGCGGCCGGCGCGGGGCAGGGCCAGGCCCATCAGCACCAGCAGCGGCGCGGTCAGCAGCAGGGCGACGGGGAAGTGGACCACCAGCGGGTGCAGGGCGTCCCAGGTCGGAAGCGGCGGCAGGCTCATGATCATGGTCTCCTTGGTTTCGCGGATGATGGGCGCCGGCGGTCGCACGGGGGACACGACCGCCGGCTCTCAGCGGACATGGGCTGTCAGCTGATCTCGATGAACTTCTCGTTCTCGGTGTAGCAGACCGGGCACTTGCTGCCGTCGAGGCCCAGCACGGTGCGGCCGCAGGTGGGGCAGACGTACAGGGTCAGGGCCTTGCCGGTCATCTTGTCCAGGGAGGCCAGGGCGTCGGTGTAGAGCTGGGCGTGGCCGGCCTCGGCCTCGGCGGCGAAGTTGAAGGAGCGCACCGCGTCCTTCACGCCCTCGGCCTTGGCCGCGGCGATGAACTCGGGATACATGGTGTCCCGCTCGTAGGACTCGCCCTCGATGGCGGCCTTCAGGTTCTCGCCGGTGGTCTTCACCGTGGGCGTGACCACGTCGGCCTTGGGCTCGGCGCCCAGGGCGCGGATGACCTCGGCGTGGTTCTCGGCGTGGATGCCCTCGGCCCGGGCCGCCGCGCGGAAGATGCTGGCCGCCTTGGTGTAGCCCTCGGCGTCGGCCTTCACGGCGAAGGCGGTGTAGCGGGCGTGGGCGTTGGACTCGCCGTTGAAGGCCTCCTGCAGGTTGGCCAGGGTCTTGCCCTCGGCGCGGGCGGTGGCCACGGTCGGGCCGATCAGGGTCAGGGCGGCCAGGGCCGCGAAGACGAGGGCGGTCAGGGTCCGGGTCGTGCGCATGGTGGTGTCCTCCGGGTCGGGGTTCGTGCCTGGTCCGGGCCCGCGGCGCCGTCGGGGCGGCGGGCCGATCTTTC
This sequence comes from Candidatus Krumholzibacteriia bacterium, assembly GCA_963825035.1. GTDB lineage: Bacteria > Krumholzibacteriota > Krumholzibacteriia > LZORAL124-64-63 > LZORAL124-64-63 > JACZKN01. The sequence continues at coordinate 222,901 of CAWGRT010000022.1, forward strand.
CGTTCACGTATCCCCTCGCAGGCGGCGTGCCAAACGACAACTCGTTGTTTATAAACTGTTTATCTTAAATTTGGACTGCGCAACTCTTGCATACCACCGCGCAGGCGTGAAAGCCTTGCGCACCGGCCGGGCAGCCGCACGGTCACTCGCAGCGGTAGCGCTTGAGCTTGTAGATGAGGGTGCGGCGGCTGATGCCCAGCAGCTCGGCGGCGTGGGTGCGGTTGCCGCCTGTCTGCTCGAGGGCGCGCTCGATGGTCTCGCGCTCCAGGCGATCCAGGGGCACCACCGGCTCGGACGCGGCGCCGTTGGCGGCGGCCGCCGGCGCCGACGCCGTTGCGGCCCCGCCTGCGCCCCGCCGCACCGCCGGCGGCAGGTGCTCGGGCAGGATGACGTCGGTGCGGGCCAGCAGCCGCGCCCGCTCGACGGCGTTGGCCAGCTCGCGCACGTTGCCGGGCCAGGGGTAGTTCTGCAGGGCGCGCGCCGCGGCCGGCGACAGGCGCTTGGCCTGCCCCGTCCCCTGCAGGAAGGCGCGGGCCAGGGGCAGCACGTCCTCGGGGCGTTCGCGCAGGGGCGGCAGCTCCAGGGCGATGACGTTCAGGCGATGGAACAGGTCCTCGCGGAAGCGCCCCTCGCGCACGGCCGCCCCCAGGTCGCGGTTGGTGGCCGCCACCAGGCGCACATCCACCTGCTGTTCGCCCGTGCCGCCGACCGGCGTGAAGCGTCCGGTCTCCAGCACCCGCAACAGGGCCGGCTGCAGTTCCAGGGGCATGTCCCCGATCTCGTCCAGGAAGAGGGTGCCGCCGTCGGCCTCGCCGAAGCGGCCCACCCGCCGGCCGGTGGCGCCGGTGAACGAGCCCGCCTCGTGGCCGAACAACTCGCTGGCGATGAGACTCTCCGGCAGGGCGGCGCAGTTGACCGCCACCAGGGGCTTGCGGGCCCGCCGGCTGTGGCGGTGGAGGAACTGGGCCAGCACCTCCTTGCCGCTGCCGCTCTCGCCGGTCAGCAGCACGGTGGCCTCGCTGGGCGCCACCCGCCAGGCATCGTGGAGCACGGCGCGCAGGGCCGGGCTCTCGGCCACGATGCCCGTCAGGGCCTCGGCGGGCAGGCCGTCGGCGATCGTCTCGCCCCGGAACCCGACGATGTCGCCGCAGGCGGCCACCAGCTCGTCCAGGTCCACGGGTTTGCCCAGGTAGTCCACCGCGCCCAGCTTGAGGGCCGTCACGGCCTCGGGCACGTTGGGGAAGGCGGTGACCAGGAGGAAGGGCAGGTCAGGGCAGCAGTCCCGGGCCTGGCGCAGCAGCTCCAGGCCGTCCACGCCGGGCATGCGCACGTCGCTGACCACCAGGGCCGGGCGCTCGCGGCCCAGCATGACCAGGGCCACGCCGCCGTCGGGGGCCTCGACCACGTCGAAGCCGGCCTCGCCCAGGGTGGCGGCGTAGAGCCCGCGGTGGGCCGCGTCGTCGTCCACCACCAGCACGCGGGGGCCGGGTCGGGCGGTCATGGGGTCTCCTCCGCGGGGACGGGCTCGGGGGCCGGCACCAGGCCGTCGATGGCCACCTCGGTGCCGCGGCCGCCGGACCCGGCGGGCGAACGCAGGGCGACGGTCCAGCCGTGATCCTCCACCATCCGCCGCACGATGGCCAGCCCCAGGCCGTGGCCGTCGTCGCGGCCGGTGACGTAGGGCTTGAAGACCTCGTCCCGCAGTTCGGGCGCCACGCCGGCGCCCTCGTCGCGCACCGCCAGCCGCACCCCGCCCACGTCCCGGGTCACGGAGACGGTCACGGCGGTGCCGGCGGGCGAGGCCTGCAGGCTGTTGAGCAGCAGGTTCACCAGGATCTGCTCCACCTGCTCGGCGTCCGCCAGCACGCGCGCGTCGTCACCGTCACAGTCCAGGCGGACACCCGCCTCGGCGAAGTCGACCGCCAGCAGCCCGCACACCCGCCGCGCCAGAGGCATCAGGTCCACGGGACGGGGCTGCGCCGAGCGCGGCCGCGCGTAGGCCAGGAACTCGCCCAGGCGGGCCGTCGCGGTGTCGGCCTGCTCCATGATGGTGGCGGCCGAGTCGCGGGCGGCCGGCGGCACGCCGTCGTCGCCGGCGATGCGCTGGGCCAGGCCGCGCACCAGCCCCAGGGGATTCTTGGTCTCGTGGGCCAGCCCCCGGGCGGCATGGCCCAGTTCGGCCAGGTGTTCGGCCCGCACCCGCGCCTCACCCAGGCGGCCCCGCAGCTCGCGATTGCGGATGGACAGGGTCCAGGCCAGGGAGAGACCCGCCAGGCAGAGCACGCCCACGGCCAGGATGGCGTTCAGACGCTTGGTGGCCTCGCCCACGTGGCGGACGTAGCCACCGGCCAGCATGCCCACGGCCAGGAGCTGGGGACGATCCCCCAGATCGAGGTCGGCCTCGGGGTCGGCGGCGCCGAAGTCGGGGTAGCGGTGTCGGGAGGGCAAGGGCGAGTCCTGCAGATGCACTTCCTCCCAGTGGACGTACTGGCCGTCCCGCAGCACGCCACCGTGGTCACCGACGGGGTCCAGCCAGCCGGGCACGTCGCCCGCGGTCAAGGTGGTGCCGTCGCCGGCGCTCAGGGAGACGAAGGTCACCTCCGTGCTGGCCACCACATTCTCCAGGATCATGCGGGTCTGGGGCATGTCCAGCTGGCCCCGGCGCACCTGGGCCTGGATGCTGGCCTCCACCGCGTCCGCGACGCCATGCGTGGCCTGCCGCGCCTCACGCAGGCCGAGGGCCCGGCTGCGCCCCCGTTCCGCCAGGTTCCAGGCCACCAGCAGGGCCAGCAACACCAGCCCCACGGCGACCGGCTGATGATACCAGCGCACCAGGTGGACGACGCGCTGCGGCCGGACCTTCGTCCCATCGCCGGATCCGTCGTCTGCCGGGTTCTTCATGCTTGGTTCTCCCGTCATGCCCTTGGGTGGTGGCGGCTGGGGGGGGGGCGCCGGCGCGATCATAACATGGGGGAAACCGTGACCGATCCGCAACCTGTCGGTTGTGCCCCGCAGATTGTGTCCGGCCCGGTCCCTGCGACCGGGCCGGGTATGTTCACCCCCAAACAGCAACATCCAGCCTGGCGCCCACCCTTCTGCCCCAACCCCAACTGCCCATACCACAGGCAGTTGACCGCCGGCTGGCGCTACAAGAAGTCCGGATTCTTCCGGAGACAGGCCCGCCCCCACCGTATCCAGCGGTTCACATGCCTCCACTGCAGGAAGTCTTTCAGCACCCAGACTTTCTCCACCACCTACTGGCAGCGGAAGCCCGAACTCGACGCGCTGATCCTCACCAAGACCGTCGGCTGCATGGCCAACCGCCAGCTTGCGCGGGACCTGGGCGTCGCGCCGGCGACCATCGACCGGCGGCTGTCACGGCTCGGCCGTCACTGCATGCACTTGCACGCCTTGCACATGCAGTCGGCGCCGCCGGCGTCGCAGATCGTGATCGACGGCTTCGTCACCTTCGAGCGCTCCCAGTACCAGCCGTTCCATCACCACGTGGCCGTCGAGAAGGACACCGACTTCTTCCTCTACTTCACCGACAGCGAGGTGCGGCGCAGCGGCACGATGACTCCCGCGCAGAAGAGACGTCGCGCCGAGCTCGAGCAGTTGTATGGCCGTCCCGATCCGCAGGCGGTGCGCAAGGACGTGCGCGAGTTGCTGGAGGTCGTGATCGGTCGCCAACCGGAGGTGACGATCTACAGCGACGACCACAAGGCCTATCTCCGGGCGATGCGGGGTCTGGCGCCGCATATCCATCACCAGGTGACGTCGAGCAAGGAGCGGCGTGACAACCGCAACCCGTTGTGGGAGGTGAACCTGTTGGATCTGCTGATCCGGCACTGCAGCGCCAACCACAAGCGGGAGACGATCGCCTGGTCGAAGCGACGGCAGTGCAGCGCCGAGCGGCTGGCGATCTTTCTGGTGTGGCGGAACTACATGAAGGGTCGGCGGGAGAAGCAGCGGGGGAGTCCGACGCCGGCGATGGCGCGGGGGATGGTGGATCGGCCGCTGACTGTTGGCGATGTGCTGGCGGAGAGGATCTTCCCCGACCACGTCCCGTTGCCGCCGCGGTGGACGGAGTATCGCGACCGGGCCGTCGCCACCCGTTGCGTTGGTTGACCAGCGCGGCGCCGCCGAACCAATGGATGAGTCGTGGTATCGTGAACCGACCAACACAAACGGCAAGCGAGAACCGGCCCGCGGTGTTCGACCGCGGGCCGGCAACAATCATCGAGGCACAACGGAAGGGCCACGTGGGCCTACCGGTACGTCGCCTTCACGTCGCTGAACGACCGGTTCACCGTAGGCACCGCCCCACCCGTGGACGCGAAGTCCAGGGTATAGGTGCCGCAGGAGTCCGCGCCCCAGGAGTCGACCACCAGGTAGACGACCATGTCGGAGCCCGAGTCGTTGGCGTAGGCCAGGGTCTCGGTCTCGCCGTCGAGGGTGTTGTCGGCGTAGGCCAGGCAGTTGAAGGGGCCGGTGCACGAGTCCAGCAGCCACAGGGCGCCGTCGGCCACGGCGTAGGTGACGTCGGCGGTGAAGCTGCTGCCGGCCGGCAGGAGGATCTCGTAGTAGGCCTCCAGGCCGTCCTCGGCGAAGTCGCCGCAGTCCAGGGACGAGAAGTTGTTGATGCCGCCGCAGGTGTCGCCCGTGAAGTGGGTGCCGTACACGTCCTCGACCGCGCTGCAGTAGGGGTCGGGCTCCACCGGCGTCACGGTGTTGATCTCGAAGGTGAACGGGCAGCCGGCACCGCCGAAACCGTCCACCACGAAGTAGAAGTCCCCGGACACGGGCACGTTGGTCACCACGCCCGCATCGACGACGATCAGGCAGCCGAGGTCCTCGTCGCACTGGTCGAGCACGGCCAGGTCCAGGTCACACCCGCTGCCGGTGAGGGTCCCCTCGAACATGGCGGGCGTGTCCAGGTACAGGTGGTAGACCACCTCGCCGCCGGACTCGTCCCAGGTGGAGCAGCCGTACATGGACACGTTGTCGGGCAGACCCGTGTTGTCCCCGTAGTAGATGTTGTCCAAGGTGATCTCGATGGCACCCGAGCAGTCGAGGGTACCCTTGTCGGGCGTGCCGGCCTGCTTGGTCGGCGGCTGCTTCGCGATGCTGCGGAACGGGCCGCCATCGGCGGCGAAGGCGGTGCCGGCCACGAGGCTCAGCGCGATAAGGACGATGATCATTTTCTTCATGGGATCCCCCCAAGTGAGGAGACGGCCGGGCTATCGACCCGCTCCGCTCCGATCGATGCAGGACATCGCCGGCGCCGCACCCGCGGCGCCCACGCGACTCCTGCCGCTGGTCCGTCGGCGGCCGGTCGCCGTGGCGCCCGGTCCGCCTGGAACCCTTGCTGGAGGAACTCTACCAACTGGGCCCACTCACCGGCGATGAGAAAATATCAAAATCATGGGGGCGGCCCCCGGCGGCGGGCGGCCGGCGGGAGGGCGCGCCACCCGGGGGCGGGCAGGCGAAGGTCGCAGGCGTCGCGAACGCGGCCTTCCTGGAGGTTACATATAGAAAATACAACGCGATACAATCAATGACAACGCCACAACCATCACGCCGGGCGGGTGGTTTTGCGACAGAAATGACATGGTACTTGACCAGACAGGTCCATTTGCGCGGTCACAAGACGTGACCGGGAAGCGGAAAACCTCGTTTGTGCAATATTATAATAAAACAAATATGGCCGGGGCGAGCGGGGCCACCGACCCACCCCGCGTCGGCCGGCGCGTCGTCACCGCGCCGGAACCGCCGGGAAGACGATCGCCCAGCACCGCTGCATGCTGACCTCCCAGGCACCGGCCCGGTCGTCGCAGAGCTTTCCCAGGGAGCCCGGTTTGCCGTAGGCGTACTCCCGGTCGCCGTCGTCGTGGTGGATCCACAGGGCCAGGCCGCGGTGGGCGCCGGTCAGGGCGTAGCGGCACATGGGCTCGTCGTTGTTGCTGTTGCCGGCGGCGAAGACGGGCCGGCGGCCGATGCGCACCTCGATGTTCTCGGGTTTGCGCTCGTGGCCGTTGTCCACCTGCTCCGCGCCGCGCACCAGGGTGACCGAGCCGTCCTTCTCCACCCGGTAGACCGGCGGCGTGGTGGTGCCGATGACGTGCTCGGGCGGGACGCCCAGCACGGGCTCGCAATAGCTGCGCACGAAGTCCTGGTTGCCGCCGGTGACGATCCAAACCTGGAAGTCGTGGTCCCGCAGCGCATCCATGAGCTGGAGCATGGGCGCGTAGTAGAGACGGTCGTAGGTGACGCCGTAGCGCGGGTGCGTCGTGCGCGCCAGCCAAGCCCGCGCCGAGTCGCGGAACGCGACCACGGGCATGCCCGCGAAGGCGGCGTTCAGCTCGGCGTAGGCCTTGCCCCAGCCGTACTCGCGCAGGGCACGGTGGTCCTCGGCGAACCAGGCGGAAAACGGCATGGCCGAGCCGTCGATGACGCCCCGGGCCGCGAGGCCCCGGGCCAGATCCGATCGGAACCGGGCCGGCGGATCCTCGGGCCGTTCGCACCAGGAGGTGCCGTCGTTGTCGAGGACGGCGATGCGCTCGGGTACGGGGATGAAGTCGGGACTGTCCGGATCCGTGACCGCCTCCAGCCAGACGAGGATGGCCGTCTTGACCTCGCCGTCGCGCCAGGCGGGCAGGGGGTCGGCGGCCGGCGCGGCGGCCGGCTGGGCCGCGGCGGCCGCGGCCGCCAGCAGCACGATGAGCACGAGGATGATTCGCAGCTTGCGCACGTCAGGCCCCTCCCGATTCCCGGATTCCCACGGCGGATCAGGTGGTGACGCGGGGTCGCTCCCGCCGCCCCTGCCACCACAGCCCGCCCACGATCAGCACCAGACCCGCCACGGTGGCGGGCACGATCCGCTCGCCCAGGACGAAGCGGATGAACAGCAACGAAAGGAACGGCGACAGGAAGATCAAGTTGGCCACCTTGGCCGTGGCCGACGCCGTCTTCATGGCCATGAGCCACAGCACGAAGGTGAAGCCCATCTCGAAGCAGCCCACGTAGGCTCCCGCCAGCAGCCCCACCCGGGTCAGGTGAAGGTCGCTGAACAGGAGCGTGGTCGCCAGCGTGAACGGCAGCGCGGCGACGAAGCCCACGAACAGCCCGGCCACCGGCTCCAGCTCGCTCTTCCGGTTCCCGATCCAGTACAGGGCCCACACGATGGTGCTGCCCAGGGCCAGGCCCACCCCCAGGGGCGAGTCGACGTGGAAACCCGTCAGGTCGCCCCGCGTGGAGATGATCACCACCCCCGCGTAGCAGACGATGCCCGCCACCGCGTCCCGCAACCGCAGCTTCTGTCCCAGCAGCGGCACCGACAGCCAGGCCAGGGTCAGCGCCCAGGTGTAGTTGAGCGGCTGGGCCACCTGGGCGGGCAGCCGGTCGTAGGCCTGGAAGAGGATCACGTAGTAGACGAAGGGATTGAGCAGGCCCAGGCCGGCCGCCGACAGGAGCCGGCGCGGCGTCGCCGTCCGCAGGGACCGCCAGCTCCCGCGGGCGGGCATGACCACGGCCAGAGCCAGGATGGACACGGCGTTGGCCACCAGCAGCAGCTGCAGCGGGTCCAGGTGGCGCAGGGCCAGCTTGAAGGCGGTGGCCACCGTGGACCAGGTCAGCACGGCGGCCAGGCCGTAGATGACCGCGCGGCGGTCGTTGGTCACGGGCTGGGCGGTCATGGGCGGAAGTGTAGCCTGCGGCCGGGGCGCGGACCAGCGGCTTCGCGCCGGTTGACCGGCGGGACGGCCGACCGTATCGTCGAAGGGCGAACCCGCCCCCTGGCCCGATCCCGGAGATGTCGCCCATGCGCCGATCCGTCCTTTGCCTCGGCCTGGCCGTCCTGCTGGCCGCGGCCTGCCTGCCCGTCCCGTCGGTGGCCGCCGCCGGCGACGATCGCTTCCCCGAGCGCTCGCCCTGGGTGCTGGACCTGGAGATCGGCTGGGCCAAGATGGCCATGGGCCAGATCAACGACGCCGTGGCCGTGATCAACGAGGGCTACCACTCCACCTACGGCGACCTGAAGGAGATCAACGGCGGCGTGGACTTCGGCGCGGCCGTGGGCCGGCGGCTGGGCCCATCCCTGACCGCGGGCCTGAAGTTCACCCGCCTGGATGCCTCCACCGACCTGCCCGACCCCATCGGCGCCATCGAGTACAACGTGGGCGCCAACGTCTGGAGCGCCTTCGTGCACTGGATCCCGCCCATGGAGGGCGGCGTGGCCTGGGGCGCGGGGCTGGACCTGGGCGTGATCTCGACCACGGGGTCGATCGATCTGGCGATCCCGTCGGTGGGCGTGGAGTCGGGCGGGCTGGACGGCTCGGCCCCGGCGGCGGCCGGCTACCTGATCATGGACTTCGCCGGCACGCGCACCGTGTCGCTCCAGGGCCAGGTGGGGTACCGGCAAGCCAAGATCACGGACCTGAAGGTGGCGGGGGCGACGACGGACGGGGAGCTGGATTATTCGGGGTTCTTCTTCCGGGCGGCGTTTCTCCTTCATCCGTAGCGGGGGGACGGAGAGAGGCGCAAGGGGTGCTACTCGAAGGCCGCGACGTCCCGCTGTGCCGCATCCTCCATCCGCCAGGTCACCCGCTGCAGGTAGATGACCCACGCCAGCGCCACCAGGTTGAGGCCGACGGCGGGATCCGGCCGTCCCATCAGGATGAGGGTGGCGCCCGCCCCCCAATTCCAGTTCAGGTTGAGGGCATGGCCGATCGTCGCGGACAGGTCGAGGCCGGCGAAGAGCTTGTAGCTGATCGGCGCCGTGACGATGACGGGCACCTGGAACGCCTGGGCCTTCAGCGAGAGATGGGCGCCTCGCGGATTCCCTTCCAGGGTCTGCACGCCCGCGATCAGGCTCAGCGTGCTGATCGCCGTCACCAGGGCCACGATCAGGAACCGCCAGGCCCCGATGTTCGTGGCCATCACGGCGCCGTACACGGTGGCGACGCCCGCGCCGGCGGCGGCTATCTGGTAGGCCCCCAACAGCCTGCGACCCGCGTCTCCCATGGCCATACCCCCCTTGTGCTCGATTCCACAGACATTCGCGATAGTAGCACATGGCGGGGCCGGGCGACGGCAACCCCGGCGCAATGAATGCGTATTATCACCCTCCGCGGCCGCATCCGCACCCCACGACACCCCCGACACGGACCTGGCCGCCCACCGAGGAGGAGACGCCATGAAAGCGTTCGCGTCCGTGTTGTTGGGCCTGGGGTTGCTGTTCGTCGGCACCGGGGCTTCGGCCGAGACCGTGGCCGGCCTGCCCGTCCACATCCACAAATTCGATTCGGGAGCCGTCCGCGTGTGGATCGGGGACCATGTCTCCTCCACCGGGACGGTGGCGTTCGCCACGAGCAAGGGGATCGTCGTCATCGACACGACGGGCGATCCGGCCGTGGACCGTGAGCTGCGGCGCATCGTCGCCCGCGAGCTGGGCCGCGACGACTTCGCGGTGCTCATCAACACCCACGAGCACGACGATCACACCGGCGGCAACGCCGTGTACGCCGACTGCGAGATCGTCGGGCACGAGCTGGTGACCGCGGGCATGGAGGCGATCTCCCGCGAGCAGCCGCGGATGATCGCGTGGGGCACGCGGCGGGTGGCCGAGCTGGAGCAGCAGGTGGCGGGGCTGGCGGCGGACGACGCGGACGGGCCCAGGCTGCGCGAGGAGTTGGCGGTGACCAAGCTGCGGCTGGCCGCGAGCCGGAACGCCGGCCTGCCGGTGCCGCCCACGCGGACCTTCGCCGACCGCCTGACGCTGGACATGGGCGACACCCGGTTCGAGCTGTCGTACATCGGCGGCATGCACTCGTCCAGCGACATCGCCGTGCTGGTGCCGGAGCACAGGATGCTGCTGACCGGCGACACCATGGCCGACGTCTGGTTGACCCAGACGCCGGGCTGCCTGGCCTCGTTCATGGCGCGGCCGGGCGTCGTCCACGACTTCCCGCGGCTGCTGAGGAACTGGCACGCGCTGCTGGACCGCCGCGACGAGGTCACGACCCTGGTCACCGGCCACTGGAACGGCGAACTGACCTGGGACGGGTTCGCGAAGCGGGTGGACTACGTGCAGGCGCTGTGGGACGGGGTGCGGCAGGGCGCGGACGCGGGGCTGTCCCTGGAAGCCGTGCAGGCGCAGTTCGCGCTGGCCGAGCGGTTCCCGGGGCTGGTGGAGGCACGGGGGTTCGAGCCGCGGTTCAACGTCGGGACCATCCGCGAGATGTGGACGTCCGTGACGGGGCAGCGGTCGGCCGCCGACGCGCTGGCGGCGCTGATGGCGGACGAGGCCGGGTTCCTGGCCGAGTTGGCGCGCGTGCAGGACGGAGCGGCGGAGTACTTCCGCGACGAGGCCTCGCTCAACGGGCTGGGTTACCGGCTGCTGAACGAGGAGAAGGTGCCGCTGGCGGTGGCGGTGTTCCGGGCCAACGCCGGGTTCTACCCGGGGTCGTGGAACGTGTACGACAGCCTGGCCGAGGCGCTGCTGCGGGCCGGCGACCGCGCCGGGGCGATCGCCAACTACGAGCGGTCGGTGCAGATGAACCCGGAGAACGCCAACGGGGTGCAGGCGCTGGAGAGGATCCGCAGCGCCGGGGCGGGGGGCGACACCGGGCGGATCTAGTCCGCCGAACGACACTCGGAACACGCGTGCTAGGCGCCGCCGCGGGTGACGGCGGCGGCGCCTCACGGTCCCTGGCGGCCCGGCAGCTCCCACCGGACGCCGAGCCGCACCAGCCAGCCGCTGTAGTCCAGCGGCACGTAGGCGCCGGTCGCGGGATCGATCATCGCGACGTAGCCGAAATCCAGTTCGTCGAAGCGCAGGTGGCGCGCCCCCGCGGTCGCGACGATCCAGACGTGGTCCACCGGCGTGAACTCGAGCGAGACCTGGCCGTCGACGACGAGGCTGTGCTCGGAGATGTCGCCGACGTACGGGTCGCCTTCGTAGTCCGAAATCAGCTGCCCCGACAGCACGCCGATGCCGACCCCCGCGCCCACGCCGATCCGCACCCGCGACCGGACGTACGGTCGCCACCAGGCCGTGACCTTGAACTGGTGGACGGGCAGGTCGACGTCCGCGGGCGGGCTGTCGCCGCTGCTGGCGGTGCGCTCGAACAGGCGCTCGTAGTCAAAGCTGAGCGCCCAGGCCTGGTCGAGGTCGGCGCCGACGCCGAGGCCAAACGAGGGGCCGCTCTCCAGGAGGGAAGCGTCGAAGGAGCGGGAAAAGCGGCCAAGGTACTCGAAGGTGGCGCCGTCGAACGCGCTGGGGCCGCGGTCGGCATAGCCGGCGGTGACGGTCAGCCAGGGCTGCATCGGGTACGCGATTGACGGCGCCAACGCCAACATACAGAGGCCACACAGCGCCCCGAGGAGTCTAGCCATTGTGATGTTCTCCGACTTGCAACGTTGGCTCCGCCTGCAATCGTCGCTGGCGCGGTTGTCAGGTGGAAGTGGTAGTTAAACCTCTATTTCTTCCTTCGCCGCCGCTGCCACGGATCCTCCGGCTGAGCGGTTCGCAAAGTAGAAGATGTAGACCAGGCCTCCCAAGACCAACGGCAAAGCCGCCGCCGGAGGTGGCGGCATAAAGAACATGAAGCCGATCGGCAACAGGATGAAGTACGCGCCGAACACCGCCCGCTTCTGAGTTGGAAACAGCCACGCGAGCCCGAATTGAATCACCAGGATAACGGCATGGACGACCAGGATACCTATTGAATTCTCCGTCACTGAACACCCCCGCGATATCGGTTTAGCGTTAGCTTCAGCTGCAAAGGCGTTTGGCGCGGGCCGTGCGCCAGCACGGTGCGTGACAAGCGGCTTTGTCAGCTGGAAGCCATTGTTAGAATGGCCTGCCAACAATCACTGAAGCCTCTTGATCCAAGATTCGAGTTTCGTCGAGACGGCAAATATGCGCCCCTCCATGTCCTCGGGCTCGGGCCGCACGCGTTTGAATTTAACATCTTTGGGAAGCACCTCGACACACGATTTCACTTGATCGAGGTTGTCCCGCGTTAGCAGTAGCGGTTCGCATAGCGGCCACATAACTCGTGGATCCGCGCTTGAGTCCCTGACAAACCCTAAGCACCATAGAGCGGTCACGCCCTCCAGTTCGCTAAGAGGAACAAATGTATCAGTTCTTCTCGCGACCACATCTTCCCCCGGATACCACTCTGCAGCGTGCCATTCAACCGGAAGAGGCTCACTGGATATCACCTTGCCGACTACAATATCATCGACTTGAAGGTAGCTGACCCGTTCGCTCACTGTGGAGTCAACAGGCGCTGTGCCTACGATATGCCCGATAACTACATAGTCCGATTCAGCAACCGCTGATCGGAATACAACTTCAAATGGAAACGAGAAGGCGCAGACGACGCCAGCCCCCGCACACAATAGCAACGCGGTCAATGTCCCGGCGGAATTCCGCAACTGCTTAGTGTTCATCTGAAAGACTCTCATTCTAACCGGAACTCTACCGCCCGCAGCATCAGTTGCACCGCGGACCCCACGACCAAGTAATGCAGAACTCGAATTACGGTCGCACCTTGGCGCGGTGTTCTGATCGCGATCAACGGCACCCCGCCCACCCAGCGAATCACCCGCCATCGCCTCACTCCACCGCAATGGCATACCCCGCCGCCTCCCAGGCCAACATCCCCCCCTTGAGCACGAACACCCGCTCATACCCGAAGTCCTTGAGGATCGTCACCCCGAGCACCGCCCGCCGCCCCATCCGACTGACGAGGCAGACGCTCTTCTCCCCAAGCACTCCGGCGCCCGGGCCGTCAAGACCCGCAGCGGCATCGACCGGGCCCCGGGAATGTGCCAGTTCCGAAATTCCCCTGGCTCCCCCACGTCCACCACCAGCAGGTCCGTGTCCGGGTCCAGCATCAGCAGCTTCAGGGTGCTGGGCGACAGGAAATCGATCTCGTGCTCCGGGATCTCGGCCGCGTCGGGCAGCGACGCCGCGTGCTCCTCCTTGGGCAGCGCCTGGCACTCGGCGAACACCCGCACCTTGCAGCCGTAGATGCAGATCCCCGGATGCAGCTTCTTGTGGAAGAGGAAGCCGATGGTGTCGTCCTGGTCCAGGATGTTCTCCGTGCCGATGAAGCGGTCGAAGCCCGCCAGGTTCATCATGTGCCGCACCATGGGGCGCACGCCGTCCAGAAAGACGTCGCCGCCGCGCTTGCGGTAGGAGCGGACCACGCCCTCCAGCATGTGGATGCCGCTGACGTCGCAGTGGTCCACCATGTGCATCTTCAGCAGCAGGAACATCTGGGTGGGGTTCGTCTTCTGGTTGGCGTGGACGGCCTCCTCGATGTGGTTGACCGCGCCGAAGTACAGCGAGCCCTCGATCTTCATCACGCCCAGCTGCGGGCACACCGTGTGGTCGTCGGCGCGCAGGAAGTGGCGGAAGTTCTCGTCGGGCACCACCGGATACACGCCCGGGGTGGAGGTCTTGATGAGGAAGCGGCCGAAGCTGACCAGCATGCCCGCCAGCACCGCCACGTCCAGGGGCAGGACCAGGGTGCCCGTCAGCGTGGCCAGCATGATGACACTGTCGCCCTTGCTGGTGCGCAGGATGCGCCGCATCTCCCTGCGGTCGACCATGCCCCAGGCCGTCACCAGCAGCACGCCGGCCAGGGCCGCCCGGGGCAGGTACCGCACCAGGGGCGCCAGGGCCAGCACCGCCGCCAGCACCCACAGGCCGCAGAACACGTTGGCCAGGGGCGTGCGGGCGCCCGCGGCGTGGTTGATCATCGTCCGGGACGGCGAGCCGCTGACCGGGTAGCCCGAGAAGAACCCCGCCAGCACGTTGGCCACGCCCTGGCCGAAGAACTCCTGGTTGGTATCCAGCCGCTGGCCCGTGCGCGCGGCCACCGCGCGGGCGCTGGACGTGGCCTCCACCAGGCCGATGGCCGCCACCGCCAGGGCGCCGGCCGCCAGCTGGAAGAACAGATCGCCCGAGATCAGGGGCAGGGCCGTCAAGGGCGGCAGCGAGCGGGGCAGGGTGCCCAGCACCACCAGGCCGTGGCGATCCAGGTGCAGCCCCGCGGTCACGGCGCAGGCGGCCGCCACGGCGATCAGCGCCGCCGGCCACCGGGGCCGCAGCGCCCGCACCAGCACCAGCAGGACCATCACGCCCGCGCCCACGGCCACGCTGGGCAGGTGTGTGGACCCCATGGACCGGCCGATCTCCCTCACCGTCACCACGAACTCGGGGCTGCTGTGCAGGTCCAGCCGCAGCAGGTGGCGCATCTGGTTGGCGGCGATCAGCACGCCCGCGCCCGCCGTGAACCCCAGCACCACGCTGTCGGCCACGAAGTTCACCAGCACGCCCATCCGCAAGAGCCCCATGGCGATACGGATCGTGCCCGCCAGCACCGCCAGGTAGCCGGCCGCCACCAGGAACTCGGGGGTGCCCGGCTGGGCCACCGTCAGCAGGGTGGCCAGCACCAGCATCGAGGACGCGTTGGTGGGCCCGCTCTGCAGCTGGATCGACGAGCCCCACAGCGCCCCGGCGATGCTGGCCACGATGGCCGCGTACAGGCCCGTCTGGGCGGGCAGTTCGGCGATGGAAGCGTAGGCGATGGCCTGGGGCAGCAGCACCACGGCCACCGTCAGGCCCGTCAGGGCGTCGGGCAGCAGGTCGGCGCGGTGCACGGTCTCCAGGATGCGGGCCGGGCGCAGCACGTACGCCGCCCCCTTGGCCGCCAGCAGGCGCCCGGTCCCGAGGATGCGCTCCGCTGCCGTCCCGGCGCTCACTTCAGGCGGTGCGCCGTGCGGATGAACCGCCGCGTGCCCGTGTCCATGCGCAGGACCAGCGATTCGGTGTCGGCGCTGTCGCCGTGGAAGCGGACACCCCGCAGCAGCGGCGTGTCGGTGATGCCCGTGGCGGTGAAGAACACGTCGTCGCCGGCCACCATGTCGCCGCAGGCGAAGATGCGGTCCACGTCCAGGCCCGCGTCCCGGCAGGACCGGCGCTCGTCCTCGTTCCGGGTGAACACCCGGCCCAGCATGCCGCCGCCCAGGGCCTTCACGGCGCAGGCGGCCAGCAGGCCCTCCGAGGCGCCGCCGGTGCCCATCATCAGGTCCACGCCGCCGTCGGGATCGGCGGTCATGATGGCCCCGCCGATGTCGCCGGCCGGCCGCAGGTAGACCCGGGCGCCGGCCTTGCGGATGTCGTGCACCAGGTTCTCGTGCCGCTGGCGCTCGAGGATGAACACCACCAGGTCGCGGATATCCTTGCCCATGGCCCTGGCCACGAGCGCCAGCACCCAGCCGGGGGGCGCGTCCAGCGCCTCGGGGCCCAGGGCGGCCGCGGCGCGGCGGTCCACCACCAGCTTCTCCATGTACACGGCGGGCGCCGGCTTCCACATGGCGCCCGGATCGGCGAAGGCCGCCACCGAGATGCTGCCCGGCCGGCCCTCGGCCACCAGGCTGGCGCCGTCGATGGCGTTGACCTCCACGTCCAGCTCCGGGCCCTTGCCCGTGCCCACGGCGGCCCCGCTGTCCAGGCGCGAGTGCTCGCCCACGCGCAGCTCCTCGCCGCTGACAATGCGGCCCTGCATGGGCATCAGGTTCAGGGCGGCGGCCATGGCGTCCTGGGCGGCGTGGTCGGCGGCCTGGCGATCGCCCAGGCCCATCCAGCGGCCGGCGGCCAGGGCCGCGGCCTCGGTGGCGCGCACCAGGCCCAGGCCCGGATGGGGCGGGGGCTGGCGCAGGCCGATCTCGGCGTGAGAGGGTTGGTCCGGCATGGCGGGGCCTCCGGGGACAGGGAGAGGTCGCTCGTCACGGATCCACTCTAGCCCAACGGCGGCGTCCGGGGAACGCCCATGTCGCCGCGCCTTCCCCGGTTGACCTGCCGGCGGGGCGTCCGCACAATGGGCGGAGCATGGATCCCCGTCGGCAAGGAGCATCGGTCATGGCAAGAGTGTTCTCCCTGCACCGCGACCGGATCGGGCGCTCGCCCGGCACCGTCGAGTACCTGGGCCAGCAGAAGGTGGACAACGTCACCGTCCAGGTGCGCGCCTTCGGTCCGGACCGGATCGCCGACCTGGACATCGAGGCGGTGCTGGACGGCGCCGGCCCCGAACCGGGCGAGACCCTGTGGGTGGACGTGCTGGGCCTGCACGACACCCTGCTGATCGCCCGCCTGGGCGCGCGCTTCGGCGTGGATGCCCTGGTGCTGGAGGACGTGCTCTCCACCTCCCAGCGGGCCAAGGTCGAGGAGAACGGCGACGTGCTGTACGCCGTGTGCCGCTCGTCCATCTTCACCGAGAGCGTCGGCCGGGCCGAGACCGAGCAGGTCAGCGTCATCATGGGGGAAAACTTCGTGCTCTCGTTCCAGGAGCGCGATCCCGACGTGTTCGCGCCGGTGCGCGACCGGCTGCACCGGGGCCGCGGACGCCTGCGCACCGGCGGCCCGGGCTACCTGGGCTACGCGCTGGTGGACGCCGTGGTCGACGGCCACCTGCTGGCCCTGTCCCAGTTCGGCGAGCGGGTGGAGGCGCTGGAGGAGGACATGATCGACGACCCGGAGCCCGACCACCTGGCCAACCTCCACGCCCTCAAGCGCGAGCTCGTGCTCCTGCGCCGCGCCATCCGCCCCATGCGCGAGATGACCACCAACTTCACCCGCCTGGTGGTGGACGATTACGGCGACGACGTGGCCGGCTTCCTGGGCGACCTGCACGACCACACCATCCAGGCCGGCGACGCCATCGAGTCCTACTACGAGCTGCTGGTGGGCATGCACGACTTCTACCAGTCCACCGTCAGCCAGCGCCTGAACGAGGTGATGAAGGTCCTGACCATCATCTCCACCCTGTTCGTGCCCCTGACCTTCGTGGCGGGCATCTACGGCATGAACTTCCAGCACATGCCCGAGCTGGCCTGGAAGTGGAGCTATCTGGTGTTCTGGTGCGTGATCACGGCGGTGGGGGTGGGCATGCTCATGTTCTTCCGGCGGCGGCGCTGGCTGTAGCGCCACCGGCCACGGCCACGTCCGAAAACGGCGAGCACGGCGCCGGCGACCTGCTATCTTGCGGGCATGGAACTCGACCGCGACACCTGCTACCGCGCCGTCCAGAGCCGCGATCCCCGCTTCGACGGGCGCTTCTTCACGGCCGTGCGCACCACCGGCATCTACTGCCGTCCCGTGTGCCCGGCCCGCACCCCCCATGCCGCCAACGTGGAGTTCTTCGCCTGCGCCGCGGCCGCCGAGCAGGCGGGCTACCGTCCCTGCAAGCGCTGCCGGCCCGAGACGGCGCCGGGCACCCCGGCCTGGGCGGGCACCGCGGCCACCGTCGCAAGGGCCCTGCGGCTGATCGGCGAGGGCGCCCTGGACGCGGGCGCGGTGGCCGACCTGGCGGCGCGGCTGGGCCTGGGCGCCCGCCAATTGGACCGCCTCTTCCACGAACACCTGGGCACCACCCCCGTGGCGGTGGCCCAGACCCGGCGGGCGCACTTCGCCCGGGCGCTGCTGGAGCAGGGCGACCTGCCCTTGGCCCGGGTGGCCCTGGCGGCGGGGTTCGGCAGCCTGCGGCGGTTCAACACGGTGATGAAGAGCACCTTCGGGATGCCGCCCAGCGCCCTGCGCCGGGCCGCGGCATCGCGCCCGGCCGGCGGGCCGTTCCGGGCCCGGCTGACCGTGCGCCCGCCCTATGCCTGGGACGCGGTGCTGGCCTACCTGGCCGGCCGGGCCATCCCCGGGGTGGAGGAGGTGGCCGGCGGCCGCTACCGTCGCACCGTGGTCTGGGGCGGCCGGCCCGGGGTGATCGCCGTGGGTCGCGACGGGCCCGACCACCTGCTGCTGGAAGCCGAACTGGGTGCCACCGACGGCGCCGTGGCCCTGGTGGCGCGGGTGCGGCGCATGTTCGACTGCGACGCCGATCCGGGGATCATCGCCGCGCACCTGGGCGGCGACCCGCTGCTGGCCGGATCGTTGCAACGGCGGCCGGGCCTGCGGCTGCCCAGCGGCTGGGATCCCTTCGAGCTGGCGGTGCGCACGGTGGTGGGCCAGCAGATCTCGGTGGCGGCGGCGTCCACCGTGACCGGACGGCTGGCCCGGCGGCTGGGCGCGCCCCTGGCAGCACCGGACGGCGGCCTGACCCACGTGTTTCCGGGGCCGGACGTGGTGGCGGCGGCGGACCTGGACGGTCTGGGCCTCAACCGTCGCCGCGCGGCGACGCTGGCCGGCCTGGCCCGCGCCGTGGCCGCCGGCGCGGTGGACCTGGCCGCCCCCCGCGGACCCGACGATGCTGGCCGCCCAGCCTGACCGCCCTGCCGGGCATCGGCCCCTGGACCGCCGGTTACGTGGCCATGCGGGCGGCGGGCGAGCCCGACGCCTTCCCCCTGGGGGACCTGGGCCTGCACAAGGCCGCCCCCGACCTGGACCTGGCGGCGCGCGCCGAAGCCTGGCGCCCCTGGCGCGCCTACGCCGCCCTGCACCTGTGGGCGTCCCTGGGAGACCGGCCATGAGCACCCTCTACACCCGCACCTACCGCAGCCCCCTGGGCGACCTCGAGCTGCAGAGCGACGGCACCGCGCTGATGCGCATCCGCCTGCCCGAGGAGGTGCGCCCGGCCGCGGCCACCGCCGTGCGCCGCGCCGACGCCGCGCCTTTCGCCGCCGTCGTCGCCCAGCTGGACGATTACTTCGCCGGCACGCGCCGCGCCTTCGACCTGCCCCTGGCCCCCGGGGGCACCGCCGTTCCAGCAGGCGGTGTGGAACGCCCTGCGCGCGCATACCCTACGGCCGCACCATCAGCTACGCCGCCCTGGCGCGCAAGTTGGGCCGGCCCACCGCCTGCCGGGCCGTGGGGGCCGCCAACGGCCGCAATCCCCTGCCCATCGTGGTGCCCTGCCACCGGGTGATCGGCAGCGACGGGCGCCTGACCGGGTACGCCGGCGGCCTGGAAGCCAAGCGGTGGCTGCTGGAGCTGGAGGGAGCCCTGCCGACCCCGGCGGGCTGAGGTCCGTTGCGCCCCGTGCGGCGGCGCGTTACGTTGGCCCGCAATCGTGCCGCGCACCCCTTTTCCCCGTGGAGGATCCGATGCTCCGCCTGACCGGCGCCCTTGCGCTCCTGTGCCTGGCCGCCGCGCCCGCCGCCGCCCAGGACGATCCGCCGGCCCGTCTGGACGAGGCGCCCGTGGTGGTCCCGGTGGACTCCACCGCGGCCGAGCTGGCCAAGGGCAACACGGTGATCCTGCCCATCGTGGCCTACACCCCCGACACGGGGCTGGCCCTGGGGGCGTTCGCCCTGCGCTTCTTCTACCTGGATCCGCCGGGGGATGGCGCGCGGCCCTCGACCCTGAGCCCGGTGTTCATCTACACCTTCAAGAACCAGCTCATCGCCTTCCTGGGCGCCGATCTCAACTGGGGCGACGGCCGCTGGCACGCCCGCCTGGTGCCGGGCTACCAGAAGTTCCCCGACGATTTCTACGGCATCGGACGCGACGCGCCGGCCGACCCGCTGGAGGAGTACACCCCCGAGCAGTTCAGCTTCGCGGCCATGGTCGAGCGCGAGGTGCTGGGCGAGCTGCGCCTCGGCGTCGGCTACCAGGTCAGGCGACACCAGCTCCTGGAGACCGAGGCCGGCGGCAGGTTGGCCTCGGGCATGGTCCGGGGGTCCGGGCGCACGGTGCTGTCGGCGCCGGGCCTGCAGGCGGCCTGGGACACCCGCGACAACACCTGGGCCCCCCGCCGCGGCCTGTGGGCGGTGGCGACCGCCACGTTCTACCGGGAAAGCTGGGGCAGCGACACCCGCTTCACCGAGTACCTGGCCGACCTGCGGGGCTACCTGCCCGTGGGCGAGGGCGGCACCCTGGCCGCCCAGGTCCGCTACCAGGACGTGGACGGGGATCGCGCCCTTCTTCGCCCTGCCCCGCCTGGGGGGCCAGGAGGGCCTGCGGGGCTATCCCGGCGGCCGGTTCCTGGACAACGCCGCCGCCTGGGTGCGGGGCGAGTGGCGCTGCGGGCCGGTGTGGAAGCGTTTCGGCGGCGTGGTCTTCGCCGCGGTGGGCGACGTGGCGCCGCGGCCGGGTGGCCTGACGATGGCGTCGGGGCTGACCACCTTCGGCGCCGGCATCCGCTGGACCGTCGATCCCGAGGAAAAGGTGAACGTGCGCATGGATTTCGGGTTCGGGCCGCAACGACGGCGGGTTCTACCTGTCCCTGGGCGAGGCCTTCTGACGACGATCGCTGTTTGCCCAGGAGGCTCGACACGGTATACGATCGGGACGCCGGCGCGCCCGTGCGTCGGCGCCACGCGGGAGCAGACGTGACCACAGTCACCGCCATGCCGCGGCGAGCCCGCCGCGCCCTGCCCTGGGTCTTCGCCATCGTGGGGATCCTGGGGGTGCTGCTCCTGTGGGCCTCCAGCGAGGAGACCGAGCACCGCACCATCCAGCCAGGACACCGCCCTGACCGCCGAGCAGATCCACCTGCGGCTGGAGGCCTGGGTCGACGACCGCGATCGCCGCCGTCAAGTTGTTCGCAGGACGAACACGCCCGGCGCCCACCACGTCGAGGGCAACTATGAGGCCAACGCCCTCCGCCTGATGGACCTGTTCCCCGGCTTCCAGGCCCTGAACTTCCTGGATGCCGACGGCGTGATCCGCAACGTGGTGCCGGACGAGGGCAACGAGGCGGCCCTGGGCCGCAACGTCCACGAGCACGTGGCCGGGGTCGGGCGGCCGCCATGGACCGCGCCCGGCCAACGAAGAGATCGCCTACGGTCCGGTGATCACCCTGTTCCAGGGCGGGCTGGGGGTGACCACCTACCTGCCGGTCCACGACGGCGACGACGGCTCGCTCGACGGCTTCGTCAACGCCGTGTTCCGCATCGACACCCTGGTGGACTCCTGCCTGTCCGAGCCGTTCGCTGCGCAACAACTACCGCTTCCGACCTGTTCGCCCCCGACGGCCGCAGGTCTACCGCCACGGCCCGGACGACACGGCCCTGGCCGTTCGCCACCCGGCGCGGACGTGGCGATCTTCGGCCAGGACTGGCGCCTGGAGCTGGCGCCGTCGCCGCAGCTGCTCGCGGCCCAGGCGGTGACGCAATGCCGACGAGATCTCGGCGCCGTGCTGGGCGTGCTGCTGGTGGTCCTGCTGGCGCTGCTGCTGCGCGCCCACTTCGCGGGGCTGGACCGCCTGGCCGAGAGCCAGGCCCGTTACCGCCTGCTGGTGGAGCACACCGGCGACATGATCGTCAAGGTCGACCCCCAGGGGCGCTTCCTCTACGTCAGCCCCAGCTACTGCTCCACCTTCGGCATGAGCGAGGACCGAGCTGCTGGGCCACGGCTTCATGCCGCTGGTCCACGAGGACGACCGCGCGGCCACGGCCCAGGAGATGGCCAAGCTCGTCCCAGCCGCCCCACACCTGCTACGTCGAGCAGCGCGCCCTGACCCGCGACGGCTGGCGCTGGCTGTCCTGGTCGGACACGGCGATCCTCGACGCCGACGGGCAGGTCGAGGCGATCATCGGCGTCGGCCGCGACATCAGCGCGCGCAAGGAGCTGGAGGACCAGCTGCGCCAGGCCCAGAAGCTGCAGGCGGTGGGCCAGCTGGCCGGCGGCATCGCCCACGACTTCAACAACATCCTGCAGGCGGTGCTGGGCAACCTGCACTTCGCCCGGGAGGAGCTGGCGACCGGACCATCCCGGCCCAGGCCGAGCTGGACCTGGTGCAGCAGGGGGCCGAGCGGGCGGCCCAGCTCACCCGGCAGCTGCTGGCCTTCAGCCGGCAGCAGGTGCTCAGCCGCGGCGCTGCTGGACGTCAACGCGCTGGTGTCGGATCTCCTGCGCATGCTGCGCCGCATCCTCGGCGAGGGCGTCGCCCTGGACTTCCGGCCCGACCAGGACATCGGCCCCGTCGTCCGCCGACCGCGGCCAGCTGGAGCAGGTGCTGCTGAACCTCTGCGTCAACGCCCGCGACGCCATCGGCACCAGCGGGCACATCCGGATCACCACCGGGGAGCGGACGCTGACGGTGCCGCCGGCCGACGTGCCCGGCGCCGCGGCGGGAACCTACGTGACCGTCAGCGTGGCCGACGACGGCTGCGGCATGGACGACGGACGTCCGCGACCGCATCTTCGACCCCTTCTTCACCACCAAGGGCGTGGGCCGCGGCACCGGCCTGGGCCTGGCCACGGCCTACGGCATCGTGCAGCAGCACGGCGGTTTCCTCGACGTGCAGAGCGAGCCCGGCGTCGGCAGCACCTTCACCGTCTGCCTGCCCCGGGCGGAGGGCGAGGTCGAGCCGACGAGTCCCTCGGCTCCACCGAGGCGACCGGCCCGCGGCCACGAGACCATCCTGCTGGCCGAGGACGACGAGGCGGTGAGGGAATTCGCCGAGCGCGCCCTGAAACGCGCCGGCTACAAGGTGATCACCGCCGGCGACGGCGCCGAGGCCGTGGCCCTGGCCGCCGCGGCACGCGGGCGAGATCGACCTGGCCCTGCTGGACGTGGTCATGCCGCGCCTGGGAGGGCTCGAGGCCGCCCAGCGCATCCGGGCCGCCGCCCCGGGGGTCGGCGTGGTCTTCGCCTCGGGCTACGCCCCCGACGACGACCTGCCCGTGGCCGGCTCGGAGCCCGGCGTGGTCTTCCTGGGCAAACCCTACCGCCTGGCCGACCTGCTGCAGGCCGTGCGCGAGGTCCTCGACCGGCGCTAGGGCACCGCGATGAAGGTGCGCGTGACGCTGTTGTTGGACTCGTCGGTCTCCGCCAGCTCATCCAGGACGTCCACCACCACCGTCACCGTGTGCTCGCCCGGGTCGGCCACCGTCTGCACGCAATGGAAGTACTGATCGGCCGAGATCGTGTCGGTGCCCCAGTGGATGTTGGGCGCCAGGGGCTGGCGCGTGCGCTGCACCATGACGCCGTCCAGCCGGACCTCCACGGTCATGTAGCCCGTCGTGCCCCGCTCGGTCCACCGCAGGTGGTTCGCCATCACCAGGAACGGCTGGCCCACCCGCACGGTGTCGGTCTCCGAGTAGCTGCCGATGGTGTCGATCGCGGCCGCGCGCGCCACGATGTCGGGCGCCCGGAACCAGGGCCGGGGCATGGGGATGGTGTCGGCCACGCCGACGATGTGGCCGGCGACGTCGCGGACCTCGCACTTGGCGGACCAGGTGTCCGTGGGCAGGGGGCTGGGCACGAAGCCGGCCCGGTACTGGAGCGGCTGGAAGGCGGTGTCCCAGACCCCGTCGTTCTCCCAGTCCCAGCGGACGGCGAGCTCGTGCCGCGGGGTGTAGTCGTCGCTCGAGCCCAGGGGATTGCAGGTGAACTGCACGTAGGCGTAGCCCTCGACCACCAGGTCGTCGAAGCTGATCCGCAGCGCCGCCGACGGCGGCCCGTCGTCGTCGGGGATCGTGTGCACGGGGAGCGTGAAGGGATCCGGGTCGTTGCACGCGGCCACGAGGACGGCCAACGTCGCGACGAACGCCGCGGCCCCGATCCGGGATCGCATCGCTGCCCGCCTTTCCGCCGCCGGCGGCGGCTGCAGGGTGGCGGACGACCGGAGACGGCCGCCCGGAGCACGCGGGATGTGCCCGCGGATACTACGTTGCCGCGGGCCGCGGGTCAAACGGACGGGGGCGGCCCGGCTGGGCCGCCCCCGGTTCGGGTTCCGGTCCGGTGGGACCGCTACTTCAGCAGGGTCAGGGACCTGGTGGCCGTGAACTCGCCGGACTCGATCCGGTAGAAGTACACGCCCGAGGCCATCTGCCGGCCCCGGTTGTCCTTGCCCAGCCAGACCACCTCGTGCCGGCCGCGCGGCATTTCGCCGCGGACCAGCTCGCGCACCAGGCGGCCGCGCACGTCGTAGAGCGCCAGCCTCGTCATGCCGCCCTTGGGCAGATCGAAGCTGATGGTGGTCTTGGGATTGCACGGGTTCGGGAACGCCGACTTGAGGGCGTAGACCGTGACGTCCGCCTCGGGGACCGCCGACGCGTCGGTGGTCACGTTGAAGTTGGCGTCACTGAGATCCGAGCCCAGCAGGCCTCCGTTGCCGTAGATGAACACGCCGACCTTGGCGGCGTCCGAGGCCACCAGCGGCACCTGCCACTCGTACCACGGATTCCGCACGCCGGTCGCCATGGGCTCCCAGGTCAGGCCGTCGTCCAGGCTGAAGTACAGGTCCGCGTGGTCCACCACGGTGTTCTCCGGGTTGTTCCAGCGGACGGTCACCGGCGAGCCGATGTAGTAGATCTCGCCGCCGTTGGGCGTGGTCAGGGCCGGCGCGATCACGCTCATGGCGTCGGTGGCCCGGAAGCACATCCAGTCGCCGATGTCGCCGGTGATCACGATGTCCGTCATCTCGCCCGGGGGCAGCATGGCCTCGACGGCCTCGCGGTTGAACTTCACCGTGAGGTCGGGGATGCCGTTGTTGTTGAAGTCGCTGTCGGTGAACCAGCGGCCGGTGAAGGCCGGCACCTGGCCGTTGAGCATGACCGTGTGGATGTCGATCGTCGTCAGATCGATCTCCGGCGGCAGCTCCACGTGGTAGGTGATCAGCGTCACGCCGTCCGACTCGTCCAGCACGTCCGGCGAGACCGCGCTGTCCACCGCCTCCATCACGCCCACGTGGAACAGGACGTTCAGGTCGATGCTCGGGTTGGCCGGGTCGTTGCTGGTCAGGGTCAGGGCGCCGACGTGATCGCCCACCGGCAGGTTGGCGGCATCCATCGTGATGTCCACCGTGCCGATGCCCAGCGACTCGACCGTGCCGTTCTCCGCCGACAGGGTCAGCCACGCCGGCTGCGCCTTGAACAGGATCGCCAGGCCGTCGTGCAGGTAGTCGGCGTTGTAGGCGACCATCAGGGCGTCGTCGTTGGTGCCGTTCTGGATGCCGACGGTGGCGCTGTTGGTGGTCGCGCCCAGCGTGTTGTACTGGTACACGATGTTGCCGTTGGGGTACAGGATGGCCTGCATGCTGTAGAACGGCGTGGTGTACGTGCCGATCCGCCGCAGTTCGAACTGCACGATCAGCTTCTCGCCGTCGTTGTAGTAGTAGATCTCCCGGTCGTAGGTCGGGATCCACCACCATGTCGTCCCAGAACACGGCCAGCAGGTTCTCCGGCCCGCCCGCGTTGGGCAGGGGCTGGTTCGAGTACGTGGTCGCCGTGCTGGTGAAGCTCAGCCAGCCGTTGGAGCACACGTTGAACTCGTTGAACGAGCCGTCGTAGAACGGGAAGTCGAACCCGATGGGGAACGGCCCCCGGTTGCCGTCGTCGCTGTAGGCGCCGAAGCACGCCGTGCCGATGGTGCTGATGTCCGTCCACGCGAACACCGGCCCGCCCGGCTCGTCGCTGTCGATCCACGAGTGGCCGAAGTTGTCGGGACCGCCCGTGCCCAGCATGCCGGGCCGCGGGTCGATCTCCTCCTTGCCGTAGTTGACGAACGGGTACTGCACCGTCGGCGTTGACCTCGCCCTCGGCGGCGGCCAGCGACCAGGTCAGCGGCGTCGGGCCGAAGTTGCGGATCTTCAGCTGCTTGACCTTGGTGCCGCCCGGGACCGCCGGACCCTCGATCGTCGCCTCCGGAATGAGGTCCACGATCGGCGGGTTGACGGCCGTGCCGGAGAAGGGCACCACCATCGGCGAGTTCGGGTCGTTGCTGGTCAGCGTCAGCTCACCGGAACGGTCGCCCGTCCAGTGGGGCAGGTACGTCACGGTCACCGCCTGGGTGCCGAAGGGGTCGAGGGAGAACGCGGTCGGCTCGGCCGAGACCTCGCTCTTGGACGACACGATGTTCGCGACCGTCAACACGTCCGTGCCGGCGTTCGTGACCATCAGCGTCATCGTCTTCGGATAGGTGTTGTAGGCCAGGCCGAAGTCCAGCGCGGGCTGGTCGACCGCCAGCACCGGCACCCCGGTCACGTGCAGCATCGCGGGCACCTCGAGCAGGCCCGCCTGCGGGTCGTTGGTCTCCAGCCGCACGGCACCCTCGTAGTCGCCGCCGAACATCTCGTTGGCGTCGAAGGTCACGGCCAGCTCCGCGGTCCCGCCCGGGGGACACGCTGCCGTTGGCCGGGTTGACCGTCAGCCAGTCGGACACGGGCGCGATCCTGACCGCCAGGTTGTCGTGCACGTAGTCCGTGTTGTAGGCGACGGTCAGGCCGTCGTCGCGCGTCGCGTTCTGGATGCCGATGGTGGCGCTGTTGAGGGTCGCGCCCTGCATCGACTGGTAGTAGTAGAAGATCGCGCCGTTCGGGATACAGGTGCGCCTGGAAGGTGTACGGGCCACCCGAGCTCAGGCGCATGACCTGGTCGAACTGGATGATCAGCTTGTTGCCGTCGTACTGGTAGTAGATGTTGCTGCCGTCGCCGGCGGGATCGATCTTCAGGTCGTCGTGGAAGACCGCCAGCAGGTTCTCCGGCGAGCCGGTGCTCGGCAGCGGGTCGTTGCTGTAGTCGGTCGAGCGTGCTGGTGAAGCTGACCCAGCCGTTGGAGCAGACGCGGAATTCGGTGAAGGTCGTGCCGTAGAACGGGAAGGCGAACCCGATCGGGATACGGCCCGCGGTTCCCGTCGTCGGAGTAGCCGGTGAAGGTCGGCGTGCCGGTGCGCGCTGATGTCGGTCCAGTCGAACATCGGGCCGCCGGGCTCGTCGCTGTCCTTCCAGCGGTAGCCGTAGCCGTCCGGGCCGCCGGAGCCCAGGATGCCCGGCCGCGGATCCTGCTCGTCCTTGCCCAGCACCGCGTCGGCGTAACGACGACGTCGGCGGCACCCAGCAGGGTGTGCGCGGTGTACGTCAGGTCGCTGTTGCCGGTGTTGGACAGGGTCAGGGCCTGCGTCTGCTGCTCGCCCGTCACCAGGTCGGCCGCCAGGGAGGTGGGCGTGATTCCCGCCACCGGCGGGTCGAGCCCGACGCCGGTCAGGTCGACCGTCAGGTTCGGGGTACCCGGATCGTTGCTCGCGATCGTGAGGACGCCCGTCCCGCGTCCCGACCATCGACGGCGTGAAGCGCACCGTGACGATCAGGCTCTGCGTCGGCCCGACGGTCGCGGGCACCGTCAGGTCGGTGTCGTAGTCCGGGTTGTCCAGGCTCCAGCCGGTGATGAGCAGGTCGTCGGTCCCGGCGTTGGCGATCACCAGGTTGCGCAGGGTCGGCGTGCCGACGAAGACATTGCCGTAGTCGATGGCCGTCAGGCTCGAGGGCGATGTCCGGCGCACCGGTCACGTGCATCGCCGCGGGCACGGCCAGGTTCGGCGCGGCGGGGTCGTTGTTGGCGACCATGATGTCGGCGGCGTAGGTCCCGCCGAACAGGCCCGACGCGTTGAAGCTGGCCGTCACCGGCAGCGAGCCGCCCGGGGGCACGACGCCGCGGACGTCGGCGACACGGTCAGCCACTCGGGGAAGGCCTGCAGCCGGATGGCCAGACCGTCGTGCACGTAGTCCGTGTTGTAGGCCACGGTCAGGCCGTCGTCCTGCAGCGTCGTTCTGGAGGCCGATGGTGGCCTCGTTCAGGCGCGTGCCCTGCATGTCGGCGTACTGGTAGACGACCGTGCCGTCGGGATAGAGAAGCACCTGGAACGTGTACGGGCCGCCCGAGCTGTAGCGCGGGACCTGCTCGTACTGCACGATCAGGCGCGCGCCGTCGTACAGGTAGTACACGTTGTTGCCGGCGTCGGCGTCCACGCGGAGATCGTCCCAGAACGCGGCCAGCAGGTTCTCGGGCGCCCCGGTGTTGGGCAGCAGCTGGTTCGAGAGCGAGGTGCTCGTCGAACTGAAGCTGAGCCAGCCGTTGGAGCACACCCTGAAGTCGGAGAAATGCTCGCCGTAGAACGGGAAGTCGAACCCGATGGGGAACGGCCCCGAGTTCTGGTCGTCGGCCACGCCGGTGAACACGGGGGTGCCGGTGGCCGAGATGTCGATCCAGTCGTAGGTCGGCCCGCCCGGCTCGTCGCTGTCGATCCAGCGGTAGCCGTAGACGTCCGGGCCGCCCGAACCCTCGAGCACCGGTGCGCCGGCGTTCGCGTCGACCTGCGTCCTTGCCCACCTCCACGTACTCGTGGACGGTGACCTCGGCGTTGAAGTCCACCGCCAGGTCGAACTCGAAGTCGGCGCCGCCGTGTTGGTGAAGGTCAGGGTCTGCTGCTCCGACTCGCCGGTCAGCAGGTCCGCCGCCAGGACGGTCGGATCGACCGCGAACTGCGGCGGCTCGAGGCCCGGCCCGGACAGCGTCACGGTCGTCGCCGGGTTGGAGGGATCGTCGCTCGTGACGGTCATGGTCCCGGAGTAGGCCGGGGCGACGGTCGGCGTGAAGGTCACGTGGACCACCTGGAGCCGCTCCGGCGCCAGGGCGAAGGCGTCGGCGTCGGCCGTGAAGCCCGCTCGCTCGATGGCGATGCCCGAAATGGTCAGAGGTCGGTGCCGGCGTTGCGGACCACGATCGTCCGTCGGTCTGGACGTCGCCCCCAGGAACAGGGGCCGAAGTCGAAGACCGGCGGCGAAACCTCGATGTCCGGGGCGCCGGTCACGTCCAGCTGCACGGGCACCTGGTAGTCGGGCTCGTCCGGATCGTTGCTGACGATGCGGATGAAGCCGTCGTAGGTGCCGCCCACCAGGCCGGAGGCGTCGAAGGCGACGTCCAGGGTGGTGGAGTCGCCGGCGCGTAGATCGTGCCCGAGGTCGGGGTCACGGTCAGCCACTGGGGGATGGCCCAGATCCGGACGGCCAGGCCGTCGGCCACGTACGGCGTGTTGAAGGCCACCTGCAGGCCGTCGCTGCCGGTGCCGTCCTGGATGCCCAGGGTGGCGCTGTTGGTCGGGGTCGGCCATGCTGTTGTACTGGAAGACGATGCTGCCGTCGGCGTTCAGGATCGCCTGGAAGCTGTACGGGCCGCCGGCGCTGTAGTGGGCGACGTTGTCCCACTGCACGATCAGGCGGCTGCCGTCGTCATACCAGTAGACGGTGCCGTCGGACACGTCCAGGTCGTCCCAGAACGGGGCGACCAGGAACGGCGGCGCGCCCGTGTTGGGCAGCTGCTGGTTGCCGTAGGCCGTCGAGTTGCTGGTCAGGCTGATGAAGCCGTTGGAGCAGACGTTGAACTCGGTGTGGTCGCCCCCGTAGAACGTGAACGGGAACGAGATGCGGGAACGGGCCCGCCGAGGCGTCGTCGCCCGTGCTCATGGCCACGTTGCCGATGGTGGAGATGTCCTCCCAGGCGAACACGGGGCCCATGGGATCGTTGCTGTCCACCCAGCGGTAGCCGAAGGCGTCCGGCCCGCCGGCGGCCTCGGTGACCGGGTCGCCCAGGCGCGGATCCAGGCCCTTGAGCACTTCCTCGTAGGCCTTCTGGATCGCCGGCGCGCCCAGCAGGGTCGGCGTCGGGATGGTGTAGTCCAGGGTGCCGGCACCCACGTTGCTCAGGGTCAGCGTCTGGTAGTCGGTGCCGCCCGTCAGCAGGGCGGCCGACAGGGACGCCGGAGCCACCGCCACGTCCGGCGCGCCCAGGGTGGTGGCCGAGGGCGCGTTGGAAGCCGGCGAGGGGTTGCCGAACTCGTCCATGGCCTTCACGGCCACGTAGTAGTTCGTGCTGAAGTCCAGGCCGGACAGGCGGAAGGTCTCCATCGTGCCCGCATCGCCGGGATCGGGCGCGCCGTTGGCCGGCGTGGCCGCGTCCCAGTTGGCGTCGGTGATGGGCGACGTGGACCAGCGCACGTCGTAGCGGCTGGCGGCGCCGGTGTAGTCGTCGTCACCGGGCGCGGTCCAGGTCAGCTCCAGCCAGTTGGAGCCGGCCTCGACCACCGCGAGGTCGGTGATCCGGCCCGGCGCGATGCTGTCGGGCTCGGCGATGGGCATGAACACGTTCAGGCGTCCGCCCGTCAGCACGACCCCGTCCAGCGCGGGGATCGGATCGGCGAAGTTCAGCAGCAGCGACTTGGCGTCGGCGCCGCCGATGGCCGGGAAGCGGCCGAAGACCAGGCCCAGGGCGCCCGACACGTGGGGCGTGGCCATGGAGGTGCCGCTCAGGTAGCCGTAGCTGTTGCCCGGCAGGGTCGACAGGATGTCGACGCCGGGCGCGGCCAGGTCGACGCTGGTCGCGCCGTAGCAGGAGAAGCTCGCCAGGGCGTCGTTGTGGTCGGTGGCCGCCACGGCCACGATGTTGTCCAGGTCGTAGCTGGACGGGTAATGGGGGCTGACGTCGTTGTCCGACGCCGTCGTTGCCGGCCGCGGCCACGAACAGGCAGCCGGCGGCCTGGGCGTCGGCGATGGCGTCGTACATGGCCTGGGAGTAGCCCCCGCCGCCCCAGCTGTTGCTGGTCAGCTTGACGCCCATCATGGTGGCGTACTGGAGGGCTTCGACCGCGTCCGCGGTCGATCCGGATCCGCTGGAGCTCAGGAACTTCAGGCCCATCATCTTGACGTGCCAGTTCACGCCCGCGACGCCGATGCCGTTGTTGCCCACGCCGCCGATGGTGCCGGCGCAGTGGGAACCGTGGCCGTGGTCGTCCATGGGGTCGTTGTCGTCGTTGATGAAGTCCCAGCCGTGGATGTCGTCGACGAAGCCGTTGCCGTCGTCGTCGATGCCGTTGCCGGCGATCTCGCCGGGGTTGGTCCAGACGTTGGCGGCCAGGTCCGGGTGGGTGTAGTCGATGCCGGTGTCGATGATGCCCACCACCACGTCACTGGACCCGGTGAACACGTCC
This sequence comes from Candidatus Krumholzibacteriia bacterium, assembly GCA_963825035.1. GTDB lineage: Bacteria > Krumholzibacteriota > Krumholzibacteriia > LZORAL124-64-63 > LZORAL124-64-63 > JACZKN01. The sequence goes on from CAWGRT010000022.1 coordinate 253,573, forward strand.
CAGGCGCTGGTGGCGCTGATGTCGGCGCCCGCCGTGCCGCCCGTCTGGCCCGTGTTCTGCATGCCCCAGAGGTCGCCGAAACGCGGGATCGTTCGGCGTCTCGCTGATCTGAACCACGTAGTTGGGTTCGATGAACTCGACCAGGGGATTGCTGCGGTAGCGCTCGATGGCCGTTTCCACCGAGGCATTGGAGATCTTGCCGTACTTGCTCTGGATGCGCGCGAAGTTGACCACGTCGTAGGCGCCCAGGTCCGCGAGGATCGCGTTCTTCTGGGCCTCGGTGGCCGACGGTTTGAACTTGAGAATCAGCTCGTTGGGAACGTACTGGTGGGTGATGGTCTGGCCCAGGGCGGTCCCCGCCGTAGCGAGGATCAGCAGGACCAGGAGGATAGACGGAATACGTGCTCTGCCGTGCAGCATGGCACTCCCCCCAAAGTTGGCGATGTGATCAGTACATGGAATCCGTGGTAGGCGCGGGATGTCGTTCGATCGATGCGGCCGGTAAGGACTCCCCCCTTGCGTCGGTGACCGTACCATGACACAAAACCAAATAAAAGTGATTTTTTGCCTCATTTGACGATCGTGGGACACCGCGAAGTGTCCCACGCCCGGAAGCGTCCTTGTTTAACCGGGTTAAGAAGTGGGCGGGGCGGCCGCGAGGAGTCCAGGCCGTCGGCGAGCGTCTCACCAAGTGAGAATAGCCGGTCCAGTTGGGAAATGCGCAGGATGTTGCGGATGCGGTCGTTGGCCCGGCAGATCACCACCCGCCCCCCCTGTCGGTCCAGCAGGTGGTGCCACGAGACCCACACCCCCAGCGTCCCGCTGTCCACCCAGTCGCAGAACTCCAGGTCCACCAGGATGCCGGCCAGGGGCCCGGCCTCGATCCGGCGCGCGATCTCCGCGGTCACGGCCGCGACCTCGGCGGCGGGCCTGCGCAGGACCTCGGTCTCGGAGCCGTCACCGGCGCGCTCCAGCACCAGCAGCTGGGACACGCCCAGGGTCGTCAGCGGGCGGATCACCAGGATGGCGGCGAGGTCCATGGCGGGCTCCGGGCTGCGGACACGATGCCGCGCGGTCGCTGACCGCGCCGGCTCACCCGGTCATGGTGACGCGGAACGCCCGGGCGTGCAAGGATCTTCGTCCGCTCAGGTTCCCGCCACCACCGCGTCCACCGCGGCCTCCAGCAGGTCGTGGACGGGGAGGACCTGGTCCAACCGGGTCACCGCCAGCACGTTGCGCACCCGCTGGTTGGGCCGGGCCAGGGCCAGCCCGCCGCCCCCGCGGACGGCCAGCTGGTACCAGGCGATCAGCCCGCCCACCCCCTGGCTGTTCAGCCACTGGCAGTGGGCCAGGTCCACCACGCAGCGGCAGCCCCCGGCGGCGGTCTCGGCCCGGATGGCACTCTCCACCGCGGCCTCGAACTCCTCCCAGGGGGCGATGGGCACGCTCAGGGTCGACTGCACCAGCAGGCGCCCGTCCTCGCGGCGGGCGCGCAGGATCTCGGCCGGCGCGCCGGCCTGGGGGCAGAAGCGGATCCACAGGATGTGCGCGCGGTCCATGGTGGCGTCCTCCGGGGTCCGCCGCCGGCACGGACGCGGACCCGGCTGAAGATACGGATTCCAGGGCGTCCGGGATGCGTCCTCAGCGGCCGGCGGCGGCCGCATCCTCCCGGTCGGCGCGCACCTGGGCCGAATCGGCCACGTCCAGGGCACCCTTGACCGCGCCGGCGCCGGGCAGCGCCGACTCCGACAGCACGCTGTCCTTCTGGGCCGGGGTCAGCTTGGTGTCGGGCTCGTCCTTGCCGCCGCCGCAGCCGGCGGCCAGCAGGGCGAGGGCGGCCAGGGCCGCCGCCGCGAATGTCGTCTTGCCTCTCATGGCGTCGCCTCCTCGGCGTTCATGTCGCTCCATCGCCGCGCCTTGCGCGCGAACACCACCAGCGCCGCGTTGGCGGCCATGCCGATGGCGGCGAACGGCAGCCAGACCGCGTACTGGGGCGGGTACGTGTCCCACAGTACGCCCGTGGCCGCCCGGGCGTCCAGGCCTGTGACCTCCATCATCCGCGCGAACGCGTCCGGCGGTGGCGGGGGATCCGATCGGGGTGGCGGAATGACAGCGGACCCGGCTCGCGCCGTCAGCACGAATCGGCCTGATTCGACGTTGAACGTCGGTTTCAATGGGGTTTGGGGCTGGTTGCGATCGCCACGTTCGGTTATGATGGACGGGGTGGCGGCGCCACTGTCGGCGCCGACCCGGGGAAGGGAAGATGTTCGAGCCTGCGGTGATCCGTCGCTATTCCAGCCGGGAGTTCCCTCCCTATCGCCACGTACCCGGGAGCACGCCGCATCCCACCCGCGATCCGGAGGGTCATTCCTACGGGGGCGGTGCCGGCCATCTGCCCGACCTCAACGCCATCGACTGGCGCCTGTGCGAGCACTACCTCTTCGGCATCGACCTGTTCAACGCCGGCTACTGGTGGGAGGCCCACGAGGTGCTGGAGGGCCTGTGGCATGCCGCGGGCATCGGCACGCCGGCAGCCCACGTGCTGCAGGCGGTGATCCAGTGCGCCGCGGCCCATCTGAAGACCGTCACCAGCCGTCCGACGGGCGCGCGGCGCCTGTTCGAGCAGGCCCACAACCACGTGCTGTGGCGCCGCGACCATCACCTGGGGCTGGACCTGATCGGCATGCTCGCCGAAACGGGCGCCTTCGTCACCGGCGACACCCCCCGGCCCGCCCACCTGGTCCTGCACTTCTAGCCCGACTGCCGCGGTCCGAACTCCGCCACGGCCTCCGCCAGCAGCGCGTTGAACGCCTCCGGCTTCTCCAGCATGGGGAAGTGGCCCGTGCCCGGCACCGTGCGGACCTCGAAGCCCGGCAGCACGGCACGGGCGCCCTCCACGTCGGTGGGGTGCAGCTCGCCGCTCACGGTGGTCAGGCCCACCTTCAGCGGCGCCAGGCGGTCGGCCGCATGCACCATCCAGTCCAGGGTGTGGCCCATGGCGCTCAGGCCCACCGCGGGCGGCGCCGAGGCCATGTCGCCGGCAACCTCGCGCCACCAGGGCCGAATCCGCCGTCGCGGGGAACATGCTCCCGACCCAGGCCGTCACCGTGCCGCGGAAGTCCGCCTTCATCGCCCCGGTGAAGGCCTGGATCTGCGCCTCGGTGACCTGCGGGTGCAGGTCCTGGAAGTTGTCGATGCCCACGATCCCGCGCACCCGGTCCGGCGCGGCCAGGGCCGCCTCCACCGCCACCGGGCCGCCCATGGAATGGCCGACCAGCACGGCGTCGTCGATGCCCTCGGCCTCCATCACCGCCACCACGTCCTGCCCGAAGGCCGCCATGGTGTAGTCCTGCCGCTGCTGCCCGGATTCGCCGTGGCCGGCCAGGTCCACCGCCACCACGCGGTGCGTGCGCGGCGAAGGGCCGGTCGTGGTCGCGCCAGTAGCTGCCGTCGCAGCTCCAGCCGTGGACAAAGACCAGGGTCGGCGCGCCCTCGCCCTGCACCGTGTAGTGGATGGTCGTCCCGTCGGCCGACGCCGTGGTGGCGCGAACGCGTCCGGCCGCCGTCGCCGGTCCCCGCCGCCAGGGCCAGGCGCCAGCAGCGTCGCATCAGTGTCCTCGTCATGGTTTCTCCTTTCATCAGTCGCGCAACCGGTACCAGAGCCTGAAGCCGACCTTGAGCACCGCGGTGGTCACGCCGATCACCGCCAGGTCGGTCCGGAAGATACCTTTGACATAGTATTGGTAGGCGAACCAGCCGATGACCATCACCGCGCAGGCGATGCCCGCGTGGCTGCTGGCCTTGTAGCGGTGCAGGTTCGCTCGTTCGTCCATTGCCATCAGGCTCATCGGTCATCCTCCAAGCGGAACAGTTCCTCCATGGGGCAGGCGAAGATCCGGGCCAGGCGCAGGGCCAGGGCAGGCTGGGCACGTAGCGCCCGCGCTCGATGGAGATCACGCTCTGGCGCGAGACCCCGGCCTGGCCGGCCAGCTCCTCCTGGGTCAGGCCGCGCTCGACGCGGCACTCCTTGACCTGGTTCGGATCGATTCCTTCATGCCTGCTCCTCCATGCCTGCTCCTGGGTCGCGTGCAGGAGACGATGATAGTAAAGCCGGCTTTACGTCAAGCCGGTTTTACATTCGGCGCGCGGCCAATTTCGGCGTGGCCCCCGCCCCGGCGCCGGTGTTAAGCTGTGCGGCGACACCGTCGTGAAAGGATGCGAGACCATGCCCCGCCGCGCCCTGCCGGTCCTGCTGCCGCTGCTCCTGGCCGCGATCCCCGCCTGCGGCCCCCGCCCCGTGGAGCAGGTCACCCTGACCGGCCGCGCCGTGCTGCCGGCGGACACCTACACCGCTGGGTCCGGCGGTGGGCGCGGCCCTCAGCGGCGAGATCAACGGGCGCAAGGTGCCGTTCCCCGCCGTGCCGGTGCAGGGCTTCAGCTCGCTCATCGTCACCGACCCCGCCGAGGGCGACGTGCTGGCCCTGCAGGACAACGGCTTCGGCACCCGGGCCAACAGCGGCGACTTCCCCCTGCGCTGGTACGAGCTGCGGCTGCACCTGGACTTCCCGCCCCGCAAGGGCGGCCGGGTGGAGGTGCTGGGCTTCACGCCGCTGCGGGACCGCCGACGGCACGCCAGCTCACCGGCGGCGACTACGACCCCGAGGGCTTCGTGCGCCTGGCCGACGGCAGCTTCTGGATCGGCGACGAGTTCGGCCCCTGGCTGCTCCACTTCGGGGACGACGGCCGGCCTGCTGGGCCAACCCGAGCCGGTGCCGGTGCCCCGCCCGCTGCGTGCCCTACGGACGCGGCCTGGGCCACCTGCGCACCCCCGACCATCCCGACCTGCGCGGCCTGCCCGACGCGGCAGCCGCGGCCCGGGCCAACCTGCCCCGCAGCGGCGGCCTGGAGGGCCTGGCCCTCGGCCCGCGACGGCAAGCACATCTACGTGGCGGTGGAGAAGGCCCTGCTGGACGACCCCGACCCGCGGCGCCGCCTCATCCTGGAGTTCGATCCGGCCCGCGGCGCCTTCACCGACCGTTTCTGGACCTACCGCGTGGATACGGTCGGCGTCTCGGTGGCCTCGCTGGAGGCGGTGACCGACCGACGTGCTGGTGCTGATCGAGCGCGACGGCGCGGAGGGGGCGCAGGCCGCCGATCAAGCGCATCTACCGCATCGACCTGCGCCGCACCGGCGCGGACGGCGTGCTGGCCAAGACCCTGGCGGCGGACCTGCTGGACATCGACGATCCCGACGCCTGACCGAGTCCGTGGAGGGCGCCGTCGGCCTGGGCCCGCGACTACGCGTTCCCCTACGTCACCCCCGAGTGCCTGGCCGTGCCTGGATCCGTCCACCCTGCTGGTGGCCTGCGACAACAACTATCCCTTCAGCACCGGGCGCCGACCGGGCACCCCCGACGACACCGAGTTCATCCGCCTGCGCCTGCCCGTGCCCCTGGACCGGGAGCCGTCGACGCCGTGACGCCGCTGGCGCCGTGCACGACCGGCTGCTGGCCGCCCTGCTGGTGGCGGCCGCCGCGGTGCGCCTGGTCTTCCTGCTGGAGATCGCCCGCACCGACCTGGTGGCCGTGCACCTGCTGGACGCCCAGACCTACCACGACTGGGCGCTGCGCCTGGTCGCCGGCGACTGGGGCTGGAACGAGACCTACTGGATGGGCCCCCTCTATCCCCACCTGCTGGCGGCTGGTCTACTGGCTGTTGGGGCCGGACGGGGTGGCGGTCCAGGCCATCCAGATGGTGCTGACGGTGCTGAACGTGTGGCTGGTGCACGGGCTGGTCCTGGCCCTGCTGCGCGGACGGGGGACGAGGACGACGCGGCCGCGACCCGCGGCCCTGCTGGCGGCGGCCCTCTACGCCTTCTACGGGGCCCCGGTCTTCTACGCCGGCTTCCTGCTCATGGCCACCCTGGTCACCACCCTCCTGCTGCTGGTGGCCCGCCAGGCCGTGCGCGCCCAGGCAGCAGCCCACGGCGCGCGACTGGTTTGTCCTGGGCCTGCTGGTGGGCCTGACGGGCCTGGCCCGGGGCAACGTGCTGCTGCTGGTGGCCACCCTGCCCCTGCTCCTGCTGGGCCGCGGCCGACCTGCCCTGGCGCCCGCGGCTGCGCCTGGCGGCGGTGCTGGCGGCCGGCGCCCTGCTGATGGTGGCGCCGGTGACCGTGCGCAACGTGCTGGTCGCCCACGACTTCACCCTGCTGACCAGCAACGGCGGCGTGAACCTGTTCATCGGCCAGCAGCCCCAGGGCGAGGGCGCCTTCACCGCGGCCCTGGAGGCGCCCCCAGGCCGAGCACGACCCCTCCCTGGAGATGTCCCTGGAATGGGAGTTCGGCCGCGACCTGAAGGGCTCGGAGATCTCGCGCATCCTGGTGGGCCGCGCCTGGAAGACCTTCCGCGACAACCTGGGGGCCATGCCCCGCCTCTACCTGCTGAAGACCTGGCGCTTCTGGAGCGGCTACGAGCTGCCCCAGATCGAGGCCTACGTCTGGTGGCGCCGGGTGTTCACCGGCCTGAAGCTGCTGCCGGTGCCCTTCACCCTGCTCAGCGCCCTGGGCCTGGTGGGATTGGCGTTCCTGCCGTCGCGGCCGCGGCGGGTGCGTGGTGATCCTGGTGATGACCTACTTCCTGTCCCTGCTGCCCTTCTTCCCCACCTCGCGCTACCGGCAGCCCATCGCGCCCGCTGCTGGCCGCGTCCGCGGCCGTGGCGCTGTGCGCCCTGGTCGGCGACGCGCTGCCGCTGGCGCCGGCCCGCGGCGCGGAAGGGCCCGCGGCTGGTCGCGCGCCGGCGCGGCCGCCGGGCTCGTGCTGCTGCTGTGGCCCGCCTGGACGGCCCTGCCCTGGGCCAACGTCGTCTGGCAGGTGAAGCTGCACGAGGCGTCGCGGGCCGCCCAGCTGGGCGACCTCCGCACCGACCCTGGCGCGGGGCCGGGCGGCCGAGGAGGCGCGGCCGGGCATGGCCGAGACCTCGTTCCTGCTGGCCCGCCACCTGGAGGACCTGAAGGCCTGGCCCGAGGCCCGCGCGGCCATCGCCCAGGCGGCGGTGCGGGCCCCGGACAACCGCCTGATCCAGTACCGGGTGGGGCGCATCGCCGAGGAGGCGGGGGACGCGGAGGCCGCCCTGGCCGCCTACCGCCACGCCATGGACGGTGTCGCCCGACTGGGCCTATCCCTGGCTGCGCACGGGCCTGGTGCTGCGCCGTCTGGGCCGGCTGGCCGAGGCCCTGGAGGACATGCGGCGGCCTACGACCGCTCGCCGGGCAACCGGCGCATCCGGGCCAACCTGGGTTCGCTGCTGGCGGAGAACGGGCGCCTGGAGGAGGCGCGCGCGGTGCTGCGAGGCCCTGGTCCGCGACTACCCGGTCTACCTCAACGGCTGGTACAACCTGGCCCTGGTGGAGCTGCAGGCGGGGGACCGGGCGGCGGCGGCCGCGGCGGCCGAGCACGCCGCGGCGCTGCACACCCTGACCGACGCCGAGCGGGCGCGGGTGGCCCGGCTGCGCGAGAGCATCGCCCGGGCCGGCTGACCGCGGGCCCCCACGCGACGGCGCCGGCCTCCCGCGGGAGACCGGCGCCGCTCTGTCCGGAACCGCCGGTGTCTAGTTGGGCGCGGTGCCCAGGCCGACGTTGGGATTGGCATCGCTCCACTCGATCTTCACGTCGCTGTCGTGCGGACTGCTGGCGCGGCAGCCGCTTCTGCATGGTGATCCGCCAGGCCACGACGGTGTCGCCGACCCGCGGGCCCATGACCACGGCCATCTGGCCGGGCTGCAGGTCCGCCGGGCCGTCGGCGCCGACCACCTGGCAGTTGGGCGCGAGCTGCAGGTTCAGCTTGCCCACCTTCCACTGGCCCAGACCCTCGCTGCGCATCTCGCCCTTGGCGAACGCCATGGTGGGCAGGCGGTCATAGCGCCAGGACTGGGTCGGCTTCGGGCGCCGTCTTGTGCTTGTCCTTCTTGAACAGGCCCGCTTCGGCCGGCGCGGTCACCAGGGCCGCGACCGCCAGCAGGGCCAGGATGGTCAGGGTGCGCTTCATCGCTGCTCCTCTCGTCGCCGGCGCCGCCGGAGCGGCGCCGGCGTCGGTATGCCTACTGGGCGGGCGGCACGTCCGCCACGTTGTCGTAGTTCTCCTGCCAGGCCCGCACGTTCATGCGTCCTGATGTCCGCGGCGATGTCCTCGATCTTGATGCTGGCATCGCTGGACTGGACCACCACCTTGCCCTGGCCGAGGTCGACCACCGGGTACGACGCCACGCCGTCGCCCAGGGAGGTCTGGCGCATGTCGTCCGGAGTTGCCCTCCTCGGACTTGGGATTGTTGCCGGTGTCGTAGGCCATCTGGTAGAGCCACGACTCGCCGCCGGCCACGCAGGCGTCCAGCGACGGGGCGAAGGACGTGAAGATGACGTTCTCGGCCACCACCACGGCCTGCTCGATGACCCGCTCGCCCGGGGCGCCCCACAGCTCCACGTACCAGCCGCGGTCGTTATTGTCGATGGCTCCCGGGTTGGTGGTCTGGTCGGTCAGGTTCTTGTAGGTGGCGGTGCCGCCGTCGTGCACGTCCGCCACGGCGTAGAAGTACTGCTGGCCGTCCGAGACCATGTCGTCGTCATCGACGTAGGCGCCGGTGCCGAAGTACACCCAGATCTTGCCGTTCTCGCCGAGGGCGGTCACCGGGTTGGCGGTGATGGGATCCGAGCCGTCGAACAGCTTGCTGGACGACCAGACGGTCGGATCGGGATCCTGACGCGTGTCGAAGCGCCACAGGTCGCCGCTCATGTCGGCGATGTAGACCAGGTCCACGTTGCCGTCCAGGTCCCGGTCCACCGCGGCCGGTCGGGTGGCCTTGTTGCGGTCGTTGATCTTGCTGAGCTGCCGCTCACCCAGCAGGGTCCCGTCCGCCAGGTCGTAGACGTAGATGTAGGAGTAGCCGCCGGCCGCGTCCAGGCCGCTGCCCACCATGGCCACCGGCCGATCGCCGATCTGGCTGATGGTGACCTCGGACAGGTAGCTCATCCCGTCCGGCGCCGTGTCCTGCCACATGAACTGCGGGACTGTCGGGATCGGTGATATCCAGGGCGAAAAGGTCCGCCCCGCCCTCGCGGCCGTTGCTCACCAGCACGGTGCGCCAGTTGCCGTCGATGACCAGGTCCTCCACCGACGACGTCTGGTCGCACGTGTAGGTATGGCAGTAGCCCGAGTCCGCCATGGCGGCGAACTGGGGCAGCGCGAACTCGGGCACGAACGCCCACTGCTCGGCGCCGCTCTGGGCGTCGAAGGCGTGGAGCATGCCGTCGTTGGCCCCCACGTACACCATCTTGCGGCGGTTCTGCCTGGCGTTGTAGAAGTCCTGGTAGTCCTGGGTGAACTGGAAGTTGGAGGGCGCTCCCACCACCACCGGGGTCGAGTGGACGATGTCGCCCAGGAACCAGCCCTGGCGGTTGCGCAGCCCCGCGGTCGGATTGCCGCGCCCCCAGTGGATCAGGGCCTCGGCCTCGGCGTCGGTGGCCGCGCCCATGGCGGCCCTCAGTTTGGGCGCCTGGCTCTCGTCGAAATCGTAGACGTCCTTGTCGACGGCCGTGAAGATGCGGCGGCTGGCCGGGCTGGTGTGCTGCATGATCTCGCCCGCCTCCCAGACGGCCGGGTCGCCGTTGGTGTACGGCAGGGTGTAGCACTCCAGGAAGCCGTCCCAGTCGATGGGCATGAACTTGCCGCGGTACAGGCGGTCGTCGACGCCGCGCTCGGTGGAGACCACGGCCACCGCCGAACCGGCCGAGATGCGCCGCAGGATGTCCTGGATGGCGTACTCGATGCTCATGACCAGCTCGACCGCGTTCTCGGCCTGGAAGAACAACCCGTCGCCGTTGTCGGCGGCCTCCTTCAGGAGATTGCCCTTCTCGTGGAAGCCGACCACGTAGGTCGACACGGTCTGGTCGCCTTCCAGGTCCGGCCGCAGGTCCTTGTGGGCCATGTAGTAGGTCACGTCGTCGAAGTAGTCGCTGCAGTCGTTGGACTCGGGGTAGGGCGCGCCGATGCTGGCGCAGTTGCCCGGGTCATGCCCGTCGCCGTCGGCGTCGCGCAGGTAGCTGCTGACGCCCAGGTCCATGGTGGGCAGGCCGTCGGTCACCACGATGCAGAAGTTGTACTGGCAGGGCACCTGGATGGCCGCGTCCGGGCCGTCGTAGGAGAAGTAGTCCAGGATGGTCTCCATGGATTCGCCCAGGGGCGTCCAGGTGTTGGCGGTCAGGCCGTTGACCTGGGCCTGCAGCGAGGTGTAGCTGACGCCGCACTTGCCGATGATGCTGCCGCCGTGATCGTACTGGAACACGGTCAGGCCGATCTTCAGGCGGTTCGAGCGGTTGATCACGTTGACGATCACCTGCTTGAGCACCTGGATGCGGGTCACGGTGGGGATGGAGGCCTGCTGGGCCGCCGTGGCGTGGTAGTACATCCAGTTCAGGTAGTTGCCCTGGTACCGGCCGTCCTCGCCGTTGTCCGAGTTCACCAGGTAGATGGACGGCGTCGTGGGCAGGGACCACGAGAAGTCCCGGGGCTCGTACCACCCGTCCTTGGCGATGAAGTACGTCGAGGTCGAGTAGAACGGCCCCGAATACGTCGTGTTCGCGTCGTAGTCCAGGTGGTAGATGGCCTCGTTCATGGACCCGGAGTTGTCCGCCAGGAACATGACGTTGGCGCCCACGAGGCTCTGCTTCACGAAGAGCGGAATCTCGCAGGTGGCCTGGGCCTGCGCCGGGGGCGCGGCCATCACCGCGACCGCGAGCACCGCCGCCAGGGCGGCTGCGGCGCGCAGGGTGTGCGTTCGTTTCGTCTTTCTCATGGTTTCATCTCCCGCCGGCTCGGTCCCGGGACGATGCCGGCTGTTCATGTCATCCCCCGTCGACATCGCGATCAATAGCCCTTCTTGAACACGCGCGTCACCTGCACGTCGACGCTCGCGCGCCCGGTCCGGGACGCGGTTCCGTCCGCATTGATGTGGTAGTTGTAGTCGAAATAGCCGGCGTTCGTGGAGTTGCTCCAGCCCGGTATGCCGGCGGCCCCGTCGAAGAACGTCGCGTAGGCGTAGGTCTGGGACCCGTCCAGGGGCGTGTCGGCCTGCACGTGCACGGTGTTGTCCACGAACGAGACGCCCTGCAGGGGCGCGTCCGCCATGCGGATCAGGTTGATGCCCGCTTCCGTGCCCGCATCGGCCGAGTACAGCGAGCGGACGTGGACGCTCTCGGCGAAGGTCGTCTTCTTCTCCGAGGTGGCGATCCAGGCCACCCCCACCGCGAGCACGCTGAGCACCAGCACGACCAGCAAGGCCGTGACCAGGGCGAAGCCTTCGCGTCCCTCGCGGCGGACCGCGCGGGTCCGTGCGTTGTTGTGCATCGTCGCTCCCCTCTCCCCGCGGCGGCCGCGCTAGTCGTTGCGCAGCGAGATCCGCGTCGTGTAGTCCACCGGTTCGCCCGTGTCCGTCTGCCCCTGCAGCTGCACCTGGACCGAGCGCACGAGGGCGCGGTCGACGGCACTCAGGGGCACGGCGGCCAGCGGGGCGCCGTTCGCGTCGAAGTAGCTGAAGGTCACGCCCGTCACGCCCCGCAGGATCACCTGGGCACCGGCGCCGTTGTCCCGCGACAGCTCGTCGGTGGCCGGATTGTAGGTGTAGGTGACGGTCTCGTCGGGGGCCTGGTCGACGATGTCGTTGTCGCCGTTCAGGTCGGCGCGGGTCTGGATCTGGGCGGCGTCGGCGACGCCGAAGGTGTCGAAGCCGAGGCCCTGGGGGTCGCAGCCGGCCGAGCGCACCTCGGCCGTCAGCAGCGACAGCACCGCGCGCATGCTCTGCTGGGTCTGCGCCCGCTCCCGCGTCTCGGCGTAGCTCCTGCGGGACGAGATCAGGAAGCCCATGACCACGCCCATGATGACGGCGAACACCGAGATGGCGATCATCATCTCCACCAGGGTCATGCCCCGTCGGTCCCGCAGGTTGTCGGCGATTGCCTTCGTGTTCATCTCGTCTCCCCGCTGCGCCGCCCCCGGGCGGCACGGCCTCAGCGCCTGGACACCAGATCCGAGACCGTCAGGGTCTCGGCCGTATTGGCGGTGTTCCAGGTCACGGTCACGTCGAGGCGGTCCAGCCCGGCCGACACGTTCACCACCTGGGCCTGCCAGGTGAACGTGCCCTGCACCCCGTTCTGGTTGACGGCATTGCCGAAGCCCAGGCCCTTCAGCCGCTCGAGCTGCGCCTGGGCCAGGGCGATGGCCTCGGTGTGGCGGTCGGCCTCGACCACCTCGCGCCGGGCCTGGTGCTGCACCACGGCGATGGGGATGACGCCCACCGCCAGGATGGTCATCACGATCATGATCTCCACGAGGGAGAAGCCGCCGCGCGCGGCGCCGGCGCCGCGGAGGCGTCCCCGCAGGCGGCGCAGGCGGCTGGCCAGTTCACGCATCATCAGCGCACCTCCACGATGCCCGTGGGCAGCAGGTCGATCTGGGTCGCCCCGGCCGGGTTGGTGAGGTTGAAGACCGCCCCGTTGGCCATGCCCCAGGGGAAGAAGTCCACGGTCACGTCCGCGCCCAGGGCCAGGCCGTGGTCGAAGTTCTGGCTGCGCAGCACCGTGCCGCTGTTGGGATCGGTCAAGGTGTAGCCGACGGCCGTGGCCTGGAAGCGCAGGATGCGCCCGGTGCTGATGGCCACCGAGCGGGCGTACTGCATGTCCGCCACCATGCGGTCGGTGCCCGTCTGCAGGCGATTGGACTGGATGTAGCGGAACAGGGGCGGCGCGCTGACCGTCGCCATGATCCCGATGAGGATGATGACGACCATCATCTCCGTCAGGGTGAACCCCTCCCGCCGGCGGCGTCGCCGGCGCCCCTCTGCCGTGTCGTTCAACATCGATCCGAACCCCCGGATTGTTCGACAAATCCGTCGCGTCGGCTCTCGTATCGGCCGCCGGGCCCACGGACTCAAGGGAATTCTAGCAATCGGCGTGCCCCGGGTCGGGCGCCGGCAGGTGGTTCAAACCGTTGAGTTTGGGCAGGTTGGCCAGGCAGGAATTGCCGCGGGGGTGCAAAATGCAACCCGCGCCCCCTTCGGCGCGGGCGGTCTGCACGTTCTGGCACGGGTTTGCGGTTCCCGCGAAATCCCCTGCAGGGAGCGTGCCTGCGGATCAGTCCGCGTCGTCGCCGCCGGCATCGACCAGGGTCGCGCCCTCGCGGTTGAGAAGGCGGCCCAGCTCCTGTTCGGTCAGGCGCAGGGTGGCGTCGCACAGGCCGGCGTGGAAGGTCTGCTCCAGCACGGAGCCCGTGCGGTGGAAGGCGCTGATGGCGTGCAGGTTGGTGATGGGCAGGCGCACGGTGCGGATCAGCTCGTTGCCCAGCAGCCGCTCGGTGAGGGCGTCCCGCAGCCCGGCCGGGCCGTCGGATTCGCGCGCGGACACGAACATGGCGTCGGGGTAGGTGCGCCGCCAGCGGTTCCGGACCAGCTCGCCGTCCACCAGGTCCATCTTGTTGAAGACCATCATCATGGCCTTCTCCTCCGGCACGATGTCCCGCAGCACCCGGTTCACCGATTCGATCTGCTGCGCCGGGTCGTCGGCCGAGGCGTCCACCACGTGCACCATGAGGTCGGCGTCGCGCACCTCCTGCAGGGTGGCCTTGAAACTCTCCACCAGGTGATGGGGCAGGCGGCGGATGAAGCCGACGGTGTCCGTCAGCAGGAAGCGGCGGCGCTCGTCGGCGTCCACGCGGCGGGTGGTGGCGTCCAGGGTGGCGAAGAGCTGGTCCTGCACGTAGACGTCGGCGCCGGTGATGCCGTTCATCAGGGTGGACTTGCCGGCGTTGGTGTAGCCCACCAGGGCGGCGCGGAACACCCCGTCGCGGGCGCGCACCTGGGTCTGGCGGGTGGTCTCGATCTCCGCCAGGTCGCGCCGGAGCTGGGCCAGGCGGCGGCCCAGGATGCGGCGGTCCGTCTCCAGCTGGGTCTCGCCGGGGCCGCGGGTGCCGATGCCGCCGGCCTGCCGCTCCAGGTGGGACCACAGGCGGGTCAGGCGCGGCAGCAGGTACTGGAGCTGGGCCAGCTCCACCTGCAGCCGGGCCTGCCGCGTGCGGGCGTGGCCGGCGAAGATGTCGAGGATCAGCTCGGTGCGGTCCAGCACCTTGCAGTCCAGGGTCTTCTCCAGGTTGCGGCCCTGGGCCGGCGAGAGGTCGTTGTCGAAGACCACCATGCCCGCCTCGGTGTCCGCCACCAGCTCCTTCAGCTCCTCCAGCTTGCCCTTGCCCAGGAAGGTGGACGGCGCCGGGCGCACCCGCCGCTGCTCCAGCCCGCCCACGACGTCGGCCCCGGCGGTGTCCACCAGGCGCTCCAGTTCGGGCAGGTCGGCGTTGCCGCCCATGCCCCCGGCCCAGGCTTCGGGCAGGTGCACGCCCACCAGCACCGCGCGCTCCCGCGGCGTCTCGGTGACGAAGCCCTGCTGATGATCGATGCGCGTGCCCATGTCAGTTACCGGCCGTCCCTTCCTCGATCTCCAGGTTCCACTGCTCCCACCGCGCCAGGCACTCGGCCAGCTCGGCCTCGATGGCCTGGCAGCGCCGGCCCAGACCGGCCAGCTGCCCGGGCGGGGCCTCGCCCGAGCCCATGGTCGCCATCGCCTCGTCCTTCTCGGTCTCCAGGGCCAGGATCCGCGCCTCCACCTCGGCGATCCACTGGCGGCGGCGGGCCTGCTCGTTCTTGCTCAGGGCGCCGCCGGGGGTCTCGCGCACCTGGCCGGCGCCGGCGGCGCGCTCGGTCGCGGCGCCCGGAGGCGGCGTGGCCGCGGCCTCGTCCGCCTTCCGCTCGGCCCGGCGCCGCACCCAGGCGGCCCAGTTGCCCAGCACCAGGCGGGGCTCGCCCTCCTCGTCGGCCGCCGGGAACACCACCAGCTTCTCCACCAGCTTGTCCAGGAACCGCCGGTCGTGGCTGACCACCACCATGGTGCCCGTGTACTCGGCCAGGGCCGCCTCCAGGGACTCGCGGCTGCGGATGTCCAGGTGGTTGGTGGGCTCGTCCAGCAACAGGGTGTTGTGGCCCTCCTTGATCAGGCGCAGCAGGGCCAGGCGGCCCCGCTCGCCGCCGGACAGGTTGCCCACGGGCCGGTCGAAGAGGTCCTCGCCGAAGCCGAACGCCGCCAGGAACGAGCGCAGCTCGCCCAGGGCGGCCAGGGGATCGACGGCGGCCATCTCCTGGATCACGGTGTTGTGGTCCGCGACGCTGGACAGCTCCTGGTCATAGTAGCCCAGGTCCACGTTGTGGCCCACCACCACGCGCCCGGCGTCGGGCACCACCTTGCCGGCGAACATCTTCAGGAGAGTGGATTTGCCGCAGCCGTTGGGCCCGACGATGCCCAGGCGCTCGCCCCGGGACAGGTGCAGGTCGAAGCCGTCCAGCAGGGCGCGCCCGCCGTAGCCCTTGCCCAGGCCGTGGGCCTCCAGCACCGTGCCGCCGCTGGGGCGGACCGGCTGCAGGTGGAAGCGGTAGAGGCCGGGCTCGGCGCCGGGCCGCTCCAGCTTCTCCTCCTTATCCATCTGCTTGCGGCGGGACTGGGCCTGCCGCGTCTTCTGGCCCTCGATGTTGCGGCGGATGTACTCCTCGGTCTGGCGGAAGCGGGCCTGCTGGCGCTCCCAGGCGGCCAGGTCCTGCTCGTAGCGCAGGCGGCTCTGCTCGTCGAAGAAGGAGTAGTTGCCGCTGTAGCTGACCACCCGGCCCCGGTCCAGGTGCAGGGTGCGGGTGGTGACCCGGTCCAGGAACTGGCGGTCGTGGGAGACGATGACCGCGGCGGTGTCCCCCTGCAGGAGGAAATTCTCCAGCCACTCGCAGCTCTCGAGGTCCAGGTGGTTGGTGGGCTCGTCCAGCAGCAGCAGGTCGGCGTCCGCCAGCAGCACCGCGGCCAGGGCGGCGCGGCGGCGCTCGCCGCCGCTGAGCCGGTCGACCGGCGTCTCCCAGCTCCGGGGCAGCAGCCCCACCCCCCGCAGGGTGGCCTCCAGCCGCGCCTGCATGGCGTAGCCGTCGCGGCGCTCGAATTCGTCCTGCAGGCGACCCTGTTCCCGGGCCAGGGCGGTCTGTTCGTCCGCCGAGGCGGTCGCGGCGATCCGCCGGGCCAGGTCCGCCAGCTCGCGCTCGATGGCCCGTTCGCGGGCGAAGGCCAGGCCCGCCACCGCGTCCAGCAGCAGCCGCGCCCCGGAGCCGTTCCCGGCCTCCAGGGTGGTCTCCTGGCGCAGGGTGCGGATGCGCGTGCGCCCGGCCACCTGCCGCGTCCCGCCCTGCAGGTCGATCTCCCCGGCCAGGATGCCCAGCAGCGTGGTCTTGCCGGCTCCGTTGGCCCCCACCAGGGCGTTCTTCACCCCGGCGTTGAGCGCCACGGTGGCGCCGCGCAGGATGCGCTCGCGTCCGTAGTCGAAATGGGCGTCCTGGAGCGAGACGAGGGACACGTTCGTCCTTTCCTGACCAACAATGGTGCATGGCGTGGAGGTGCCCCCGGCCCGGGCAGGGACGTACAATCTAACGCGGCGACGAATGCCGCAACAGCGGAAGGTGGGCCACCCCCCCAAATGCCAAGGCGCCAAGCAAGTCGCGAAGCGACGAGCCCCCCCAACATACCTCCCGCGGCGTTTCCCCGAGCGGAAGCCTTCCGACCCGTTCCCCCCTCCCCCCGGGCACCTCTTCTCCTTGGGTGCCTCTCCGTCGGCGGGGCGTGGTGGGAGGGTCCGGGGCGAATCGGGCCGAAGGCCCGAGCGAGCCGCAAAGCGGCGAGCGCTGAGCCCCGGCCCCTCCCACCACGCCCCGCCGACGGAGACGCCCCAAAAGAAAAGGCCCCCGGACTCGGGGGGCCTTTTCACGCTCTCTGCTCCGCCCCGCCGGCTCAGTTCACCGGCTGCGGGCTCTTCCGGTACTTCAACGGCGACTGCCCGCAGCGGTCCTTGAAGGTCCGCGAGAAATGGGCCAGGCTGTTGAAGCCGCATTTCTTGCTGATGGCCTCGACCGAGAGGTCGAAGCGCTTCAGCAGGCACTTGGCGTTCTCCACCCTCACCTGGATCAGGTAGTCGCTGAAGCTCATCCCCACTTCCGAACGGAAGAGGTTCGAGAAATACCCCGGCGACAGGTTGACCATTTCGGCCATCTTGTCGCGGTTGATGTTCTCGTGGAAATGGGCCAACACGAAGCGGCACGCATACTCGGCGCGGTAGTCCTGGAGCGACGAGGCCGCGTGCACCGTGTTGCCTTCCTGGTCGAGCAGCGTGATGTCGGGCAGGTTCTCGGCCCACAGTTCGGTGTCGTTGGGCAACGAGACCAGCGCCGGGTCCAGTCCCGCCACCGCCTCCTCCCCGATGCCGAACGGAGACCCGGCGGCGTGCGCGGCCTGGGACAGGGCCCCGGCCAGGTACGCCGTCACGAAATGTGCCGTCTTCACCACGTTGGTCTTGCGAGCGACGATCACCGGGGACGTGCCGGCCGCCTCATAGGGCTCGAGAGCGCGCTGCAGCGCACCAGGCGTCTCGGCCGCATAGAGGAAGACCATGGACACGCCCGTCTGGACGGTCGACGCATCACCGTTCTGGAGCTTGTGCATGAGGATTTGGGATCCGAAGAGCGCAAGGCAGAGTTCCGTAGGGTTCGGCTCCATCTGCGGGCAAAGGAACAGGATTTTCTGAACCTCCTCCCGACCCTGGACCATCTGCTTCGGCATGGTCGGAAACTCGACCAGGAAGCTAGTCCACGGCTCCCGTACTGCTTGCAAACGTTCTTCCACGTTAAATACCCCCCAGCATGGACGTCATGTTGGGCAGCGCAAAGGTGTATGAATTCTCAAAATTCCGCTCCGGACGTAATCTATATTACGATCCGACCTCATGCCCTGTCTATGAAAAAACAAAGATTATTGACATTTTTTTCGCACGAACGGGTTTCACGAGTTTGTCACGTCACCGATGGTGCTTCCGACTGAATGAGTTAGGTAAAAGCGGATATGCGGGGCTAGAAGAGAAGTATGCCCCAAAAGTTCAAATCGGGTGGGACAGGTATTCAGCGGAGGTACACCAGGCGCCGGGTGACGCTCCAGTCGTCCAGTTGCAGCTTACAGAAATACGTACCCGAGGCCATGGCGCGCCCGAAGGAGTCGGTACCGTTCCAGGTGACCGTCGTTTCGCCGCTGCCCGTTTCGCCGGTGTACAGGGTCACCAGTTCCTGGCCGCTCATGGAGTAGACCTTCACCGTGGCCCGGGGCGCACCGTTGCGCCAGGGAACCGGCGCCGCCAGGTCCAGGCCGGTGGGGCGTTCCTCCGGATCATCCCAGATGAAGGCGTCTCCGATGGTGTCCGGCACCCGGAAGCGGAGGGAGATCACGTCGCGGAACGGGTTGGGGCCCCCCTGCAGCAGGTCCGGCGCCAGCTGGGGCCGGGAACGGCCCGAGCGCAGCAGCTGGGACTGGTGGGCCGGGGACTCGGCCTCCGGTTCGGTGCCGGCGCGCATCAGGGCCACCGCCGCGTGCGCCGCGTCGCCGCTGTCCAGGTCCTGGCGCAGGTCGGCCGACAGCCGGCGGCCGTCCAGGGTCACCAGGGCGACCTTGCGGGCGGGCGGCTCGCCCGCCGCGCCGCCGGACAGGTCGCGGATCACCGCCGGGTCCGGATCCAGGTAGCGCAGTTCCAGGCGGCCCGTCGCCCCGTGCCGGCGGATGCCGTCCAGGGCGGCGTAGGGATCGGTGCCGTGGCCGCCGCCGCGCGCCAGGCCCGCCGCCGTGGCGCAGGACCACGCCACGCCACGCTCCTCGCCTTCGCCCTCGTCCGGCCGCCAGTCGAGGCTCATGGGCGCCCCCAGGCGCTCGTCCCCCACCCGCAGCAGGTCCGGATCGGGCAGGGCGTCGCGCCCTTTGGCCAGGACGGCCGACAGCACCAGGTCGCCGTCGCGCGCCACCCGCCAGGTGAAGGCCGGGGCCGCCGCATCGCGGCAGGCCGGGCACGCCGGCGCCACCACCCAGGGTGTGCGCTCGCCCGTGACCGGATCGGCCACCCCGTCGCGGATGCGCCGGGCGCCGGCCAGCAGGCGGGTCAGCTGCAGCCAGGAATCGGCGGTGCACACCGCCACCGCCAGCGGCCGCGGGCCGACGTCCACCGCCAGGCTGCGGCCGTCCAGCACGGCGCGGCCCAGCCGGTCGTCCTGGGGATCGTCCAGCACCGCCACGCCCACCCAGCGGCCGCCGGCGCGGCAGTCGGTGCCCGGATCGAGGCGGGAGACGAACGCGCTGACCGCCAGGGACACGGACCGGCCGGTGACCGAGTGGACGGTGGTGGCCAGACGCACGTCCGCCCAGGGGGCGCCGCCGGTATCCACCACCCAGCGGGATCCCTGCTCCGCGCCGACGGTGGCGAAGACGGTGCCGCGCAGGCGCGCGTAGCCCCAGCGGTAGTACTCGAGGCGGGCGTCGCCGGCGGCGGACCCGCCGGAGATGGCGATCATCGCGTCGCTGACGGCCGCGAAGTCCTCGTCCACCAGGCCGTCGCCGTCGTTGTCCACGCCGTCGAGGGGGTCCTCGTCGACGAGGCCGTCGCGGTCGTCGTCGGCCTTGGCGGACAGGCCCCGATGGCCACCGGGGCAGCCCTCGGCGGCGCGGCCCAGGAAGAGGGGCCTGGTGTTGGTGCCGGGTGCGGT
This sequence comes from Candidatus Krumholzibacteriia bacterium, assembly GCA_963825035.1. Lineage (GTDB taxonomy): Bacteria > Krumholzibacteriota > Krumholzibacteriia > LZORAL124-64-63 > LZORAL124-64-63 > JACZKN01. The sequence goes on from CAWGRT010000022.1 coordinate 273,259, forward strand.
GCGGAAGCGCCCGCCCGGTTCCGGCGCCTGGATCCGGGTCGCCAGCAGCGGTTCGTCCGCGGCGGCGTCCTGCAGGATGCGCAAGGTTCCGTCGGCGCCGATGCGCGCGGTCACGCCGGGCAGCAGTTCGCTGCTGCTGACGGGCTGGCGCTCGGCCGCCGCCGCCCCGCCGGCCAGCAGCAGGGCAAGACAAAGCACCGCCCTCGAAGGGGCGGTCGACCGGGTGCGCGGGCCGCGCGGCTTCCGGAGTTGCTGGATCCTCTTGACGGCACTCATGGTGGTGATACTAGGCCTGTTTTTCGGGGTGAGGCAAGGGGGCGGACCGGCTGTTCCCACAACTTGAGTCGGCGGGCCCGCTTGCATGCGAACGGCCGGGGCGCCCCAGGCCTCTCCGGCCCCGCGCCCCGGCCGTCGGCCGGTCACTCGGCGACGGGCTCCTCCCCGTCGTCCGCGGCGGCGGGTTCGTCGCCGCCTCGGCGGCGGCCGCCTCGTCACCGTTGTCCTCGACGATGTCCTGGCTGATCTTGGCCAACCCGCCCACCACGTCGCCCTGGTTCAGGTTGATGATGCGCACGCCCTGGGTGATGCGGCCCTGCTCGCTGACGTCGTCCAGCGCGATGCGGATCATGATGCCGCCGCGGGTGATGACCATCAGCTCGTCGCCGGGCTGGACATCGCGGATGCCCACCAGCGGTCCGTTGCGCTCGCTGCACTTGACGGTGATCAGGCCCTTGCCGCCGCGCCGCTGCAGGCGGTACTCCGCCAGCGCCGTGCGCTTGCCGTAGCCGTTCTGGGTCAGGGCCAGCAGGGTCCCCTCCTCCTGGTCGGCGCCCACGACGACCATGCCCACCACTTCCTCCTTGGGGCCGAGGGTGATGCCGCGCACGCCGCGCGCCGTGCGGCCCATGGGCCGGGCGTCGGTCTCGCGGAAGCGGATGGCCATGCCGCCGCTGGAGGCGAAGATCAGGTCGCTGCTGCCGTCGGTCTCGCGCACCGTGACCAGGTGCTCGCCCTCGAGCAGGCTGATGGCGCGGATACCCGCCTGCCGCGGCCGCGAGAAGTCCTTCAGCGGCGTGCGCTTGACCACGCCCAGGTTGGTGGCGAAGGCCAGGAAGTGGTCCTCGTCGAAGTCGCGCACCGGCACCACGGCGTGGATCCGGTCGCCGGGCTGGATC
>CAWGRT010000023.1:0-164713 GCA_963825035.1 Candidatus Krumholzibacteriia bacterium
TGAGCCGATTACTCCTGAGGGCTTCCGCCCCCTCGAACACGTCGATCCACAGCTCGTTCGACGCCTCCGCGTTGGCGCGCAGCTTCCAGCTGCCGAAGTCGTACATCGCCCCGGAGAGCGAGAGCAGCAGCCGGATCGCGCGGCGCAGGGCGCGGGATCGTCGGTGACCGCGTCCTCACCGCGAGCGAGCTGGAGCTGCTGGGGGAGACCGCTCTCGAGCAGCCGGTCGGCGGTGGCGGCACCGCGGCCCACCACGTACCCGGCCCGACCACCTCCCTCGACGTCCCGCAGCAGCTCGGTGAGGCGCGCGTGGCAGCGGTTGTCGTACCACAATGCGGGCTGGACCTTGCTCTCGAGTAGCGCGAGGTCCGCCGGCTCGAGGCGCACCTCGAGCTCGTCGCGCGCGATCGCTCCGCGCTCGAGCAGGCGCTCGACGTCGCTCACGACCTCGGCGATGGCCGTCCCTTTGATGCGTCCCGTCGGGCTCCACCTGGGGACCCTTCGGCTGGCGGCTCGGGGCCCTTGAGGCGGTCGCGCCGGCCCTGGGGAGCTCGCCGGTCGGCGGGCGGGGGGACACCCTGGGGCCCCTCGGCAAGCCCGCGATGGCCTCGCACCCGAGACGGCTGATTCGCGAACGAGAGCAACGACTTGCCCACGTCTCGGCCAGCGACTCGCCAGGGTGTCGGGCGCCTTCTATTTCATGATAGGATGGCGAGGGAGCGCCCGGGGAGGAGATCCGATGCCTACCGTTCTCGAAGACGACCCGCGAGACCTGGACGAGCGCCTCGTCCACTATCGGAGCACCACCGGTCGAGTCCGATCGCCACTGGCGGGGGTCAGGTCACCCGGTATGCGGCGGCCACCGCCTCGGCGCTAGCAATCGCCGGAGGCGCCGAGGCGTCGGTCATCTACAGCGGGGTCCAGAACATCACCATCCAGGACAATCCGGGCGGAGCACCCACCTTCGATGGCGCTCTCATCGATCTCGACGGAGCGTTCGGCGACGACGTGGAGCTGGCGGTGTCCTGGTACCAGTACTCCCGCATCAGCGGAGGTCAGTACAGTACCTACTTCTTCTACACGAATCGGGCGGCCGCCCATGTCGGCGCCCGACCCAACGGCGCCGCGATCCTCGAGAACAGCACCTTCCAGGCGAAGCGTCTCTCGTCCGGCGACACGATCTCTTCCGGCGGGGTCTTCCGGGGCAACGGGCTGCGCCTGAACTACTACTCGGAGTACCACAACCCCGCGTTCCCCGGAAGCTGGCCCGGATCGGGCACGGGCTTCCTCGGCGTGCAGATCCAGCGCGACGGCGACGTGCACTACGGTTGGATCCGCCTGCAGCTCGAAGATCTCTCTTCGCTGAAGGACGGTCCCGAGGGCGCGTCCGATCGTGTCACGGTGGTCGACTGGGCATACCAGAGCGTCGCGGGCGCGCCCATCGAGGCCGGACAGACGGTTCCCGAGCCGTCGACCGGGACGCTGACCCTGCTCGCCACCGGGGCCGCCGGGGCGCTCACGTGGCGGCGGCGGCGCTCTCACCAGACGGGCGACGACGAGCCCATCGCCTAGGACGCACCTCCTGCCCTCCACCGTCGGCAAGCCTTCGCCCGGCCGTCCCCGGGTCGTCCTCGTGGGCTGGGACGCCGCGGACTGGAAGGTGATCCATCCGTTGATGGACGCCGGCCGCATGCCGACATCGCACGGCTGGTGACGCGGCGCCATGGCGAACTGCGACCCTCGCCCGTCCTCTCGCCCATGCTGTGGACCTCCATCGCCACCGGCAAGCGCCCCTACAACCACGGCATCCTGGGCTTCACCGAACCCACGCCGGACGGCGGGAGCGTTCAGCCGATGACGGCGCTGTCCCGCAAGAGGAAGGCGCTCTGGAACATCCTGAACCAGCAGGGCATGGCCTCTCAACGTCGTCGGGTGGTGGCCGTCCCATCCCGTCGAGCCGCTCAGGGTGCCATGGTGTCCGACCACTTCCACACCGCCGTCGGACCGCCGGAGGAGCCGTGGCCCGTGCTGCCGCACAGCGTGCATCCGCCCGAGCTGGCTCGGCCGCTGGCGGCCCTGCGCGTCACCCGATGGAGCTCGGGCCCGAGGAGATCCTGCCCTTCGTGCCGAAGGCGGCGGAGATCGACCAGGACGCGGACAGTCGACTGGCTTCGGTCATGAAGACCCTGGCCGAGTGCGTGACGGTCCACACCGTGCGACGTGGCTCCTCGCGCAATCGGGCCGCGGACTTCACGCGATCTACTACGACGCCATCGATCACTTCTGCCACGGCTTCATGCGCTATCGGGCACCGCGCCAGAGCTGGGTTCCTGAGCGGGATTTCGAGATCTACCGGCACGTCGTGGACACCGCGTACGTCTATCACGACGCTGATGCTCGGGCACGCTGCGTGGAGCTGGCCGGACCCGATGCGACCATCGTGCTCTGCTCCGACCACGGCTTCCACCCGGACCATCTGCGCCCGCGCCAGATTCCCCACGAGCCTGCGGGTCCGGCGGTCGAGCACCGGGACCACGGGGTGTTCCTCATCGCGGGACCGGGCATTCGCAAGGACGCGTTCCTGCACGGCGCCTCGCTGCTCGACGTCACCCCGACGATCCTCGCCGTCTACGGGTTGCCCGTGGGCGAGGACATGGAAGGCAAGCCCCTCGTGGACGCCTTCGAGGAGCCGCCCCCGGTCGAGACGATCCCGAGCTGGGACGAGGTCCCCGGCGACGCCGCACGGCATCCGGCCGAGATCGCCACGGACCCCATCGCGGCGCGCCAAGCGCTCGACCAGCTCGTGGCTCTCGGCTACGTGGAGGAGCTCGGCGCCGATCGCGAGCGCGCCGTGCGGCGCACTGCCCGCGAGCTGCGATACAACCTCGCCCGGGCCTGGATGGACGCCGATCGCTACGTGGAGGCGCGCGAGCTGCTCGAGCACCTGTACGACGAGGATCCCTCGGAGTATCGCTACGGCATCCAGCTCGCGATGTGCCTCCGGGCCCTCGAGGAGCCGGTGGCGCTGCGGGGCCTGGTGGAGCGCATCACGAGACAGCGCCAGGAGGATGCGGTGGAGGCGCGCAAGGGTCTTCGGCGGCTCGCCGACGAATGGCGTTCCCGGGCCCGGACGAAGCAAGCCGAAGCGAGCGGAAGCGACGCCGCGGAGGGACCGAGCGATCCCGGCGACGCGGGCGCGGGCGACCAAGCGCAGCCGACCCCGCTGGACCCGAAGCTGCTCGACGAGGCGGGGCGAGCGGAGTGGAGGCGCCTCCGCGGCCTCGCGCAGGTTCGCCCGTTCGATCTCGAGTACCTGCTCGGCTGGGTGTGTCTCGCCGAGGGGCGGGCGCAGGAAGCGCTCGAGCACCTGCAGAAGGCCGAGCAGGCGGAGCCCACGAGGCCGGGACTCCCGATCCAGATCGGCGAGGCGTATCTCCAGCTGCGACGCCCCGCGGACGCGGTTCGCGCCTTCGAGCACGCGATCGGGATCGACCCGCTGAACCCCCACGCCCACCTCGGCATGGCCCGCGCGAGGCTCCGCCAGCGTCGCCCGCGCGAGGCCGCCGAGGAAGCGCTGGAGGCGGTGGGCCTGCTCTTCCACTATCCCCTCGCGCACCACGTGCTGGGCGTGGCTCTCGCGCGTTTGCGCCGCTACGGCGACGCCGAGGCTGCCTTCCGGACGGCCATCTCCCTGAACCCCAATTCGCTCGAGAGCCACGCCCGGCTCGTGCGCCTCTATACTGGCCCCTGCTGCGACGTGGAACGCGCCGAGCACCACCGCAGGCGGGTGAGAGCGCTCCAGAAAGGAACGCAGACGGACCACGGCGAGGCGGTCGCGAAGCCCCGGCGGGCGAAGGCCGAGCGGGCGGCTCTCGCCGGTTCGCGTCCGGCGCCGGTCGCGAGCCGGCGCGCGCTCGACCCGGATCGCATGATCACCGTGGTGTCGGGCCTGCCGCGTTCGGGCACCTCGATGATGATGCAGATGCTCGAGGCCGCCGGCCTGGAGATCGCCAGCGACGCGAAGCGCGTCGCGGACGCCGACAATCCCCGTGGCTACTACGAGTACGAGGCCGTGAAGAGGCTCCGCACCGAGGGAGCCTTCCTCGCCGGAATCCGGGGACGCGCGATCAAGATCGTCGCGCCCCTGCTCCCTTCCCTGCCGAGCGACCACGACTATCGCGTCGTCTTCATGGAACGCGATCTCGACGAGATCCTGGCGTCCCAGCGCAAGATGCTCTCGCGCCTCGCGACCCGCCCGGCCGCGGCGGAGGCGGACCGGGCGGGCGAAGCCGCGCTGAAGCAAGCCTTCGCCCGACAGCTGCGTCAGGTCAAGATCTGGCTGGGACAGCGCGAGAACGTGCGAACCTGCTTCGTCGCGCACGAGCGGGCCCTGGCCGATCCCGGGGCGACGGCGGCGAGGGTCGCCGAGTTCCTCCGCAACACCGGCCCTGCGGCCGGCCCGGCGCCGATCCCCGAGGCCATGGCGGGAATCGTCGACCCCAGGCTCTACCGCCAGCGCAACCCGGTGGGCGGCTGAGCACGCGCCGCTTCCGGATCGCCGATTCCGTGGCGCTCAGCGCGCCGGCGGCGGCGGCGCCCCCGGTATCAGCCGGAGGTAGAGGGCGAAGCTGCAGCCCTTGCCGGAATCGTTCTGGAGCTCGAGCAGCGCGCCGTGGGTGCGCGCGATCCCCAGAACGGCCGAGAGTCCGCTGCCCCGGTCCTTGTGGCGGGTGCTGAAGAAGGGCTCGAAGGCCCGCTCTTCCGTCTCCTCGTCCATGCCTCCCCCCTCGTCGCGGACCCGCACGTAGGCGAAGTCGCCGGGCGGCTCGTCTCGTCCCCAGACGAGGGGCTCGAGGGTGCTGGGGTCGATGCGCTCGATCCCCGTCGACACCTCGACCCTTCCGCCGTACTCGGCGGTCGCCTCGACGGCGTTCTGGATGAGGTGGAAGACGCAGTCTCGGAGCTGGATCGGATCCGCCTCCACGGGCAGCAGCCGGCTGGCCAGCCGGCGCAGGATGCGGACGCCGGGAGGCAGCTCCGACGCGATCCAGTCGCAGGTCTCGGTGGCCGCGTGGGACAGGTCGAGGGTGGTGTGGACCGAGTGGATGCTGCCCGCATAGAGCTGCAGCTCGTGGGCGAGATCGAACCCCACGCGTGTCGCCTCGAAGATGCGCGAGAGATGACGCTGGGCGGGATCGCCTTCCAGCTCTCGTTCGAGGAGGTCGGCATTGCCGCGGACGATCGCGAAGGCCCCCTGGAAGTCGCGGGCCACGCCGAGCGCCAGCGCGGCGACGCTCTCGAGCCTGCGCTGCTGCCCGGCGTGGAGCTCGGCCTGGCGGCGCGCGGTGGCGTCGTGCAGGTGCAGCAGGCGACCCGGTGCGCTCGAGCCGTCCCCGATCGGGCTGGAGACCGCCTGCAGCCATCGCTGCCCATTGCCGTCCCGAAGCTGGAAGAACACGCCGGTCGGTGTGCCCAGTACCCGCCACCATTCCCGGTCGGCGTCGGGGCCGGTCGGGAGACTCGGCTCCGGCTGAAGGGCGAAGTTCCGAAGGATCTCCAGGAAGGGCCGGTCGCGACGCAGGGGGACGGGCGCGAGCAGCTCATGGGCGCGCCGATTCGCGAAGGCGACGTATCCGTCGGGCCCGATCACGATGATCCCGTCGGGATGATCGGCCGCGATGGCCGACATCGCCGCGGGCATCACCCCGAAGAGCCCCTCCCGGGCCATCCCGACGAGGAGCAGCGCGATCGAGACCGAGAGCACCACCGCGGTGAGGTCCACGGGCGCCAGGCCGGTCACGTACGCCAGGTTCCCGGTCAGGGTGACGCTGCTGGCGGCAATCAGGAAGAGGGCCTGCCGGCGAACGGTCGGCCGGCGAACCCGACGCGCCACGACGATCTCGACGGCGAGGGCTGCCAGGACGAGCCCATAGTTCGGAAGCGCCATCGCGAACCAGAAGGGCTGGTAGACGTTGGCCCCTCCCACGACCGGCGTCATGAAGGCGCCGTGCCAGGGATTCGTGATCATCACCAGCCTGTCGGCCGACCAGAAGGGATAGGCGGCGGCCTCGGTGCCCGACATGGCCACCGACTCGCCCTGGTCCAGGTGGCGCAGGTAGAGCCGGGTGGTCCCGGCGGTGTCGACGGCCGTGAACGCCACCATGGAACCGTCGGGCGAGATGGCCGCGGGCCCCGGCTGGTTGGGGTTCAGATCGTAGTCGGTGCCCCGCGGCGGGGGAATCATGGCGTGCAGGACCGGCGCCGGCGTCGGCCGGTCCAGGAGCTTCCAGCCCAGCAGCGCGCCCACGGCCAGGCAGGCCACGGCCAGCAGCGCGGTCCGCACCAGCCGGGATCCGGCGGGCGCCGGCTCCGCCGCGGCCGCGCCCAGGTCCAACCGCGACAGCCCCAGGTGGGACCCGCTGGCGTCGCCGTCCTGCAGGAAGATGCGCGCCTCGCCGATGTCGCGCAGGCGCTGCTTCGGGTCGCGCACCAGGCAGCGCTCGATCAGGTGGCACAGCCCAGGCGCCTCGGCCACGGGCAGGGCCTCCCACTCGGGCTCGGCGCGCAGCACCGCGGCCAGGGTGTCGCTGACGGTCTCGCCCTGGAAGAGCTGCTTGCCCGTCAGCAGCTCGAAGAGGATGACGCCGAAGGCCCAGATGTCGGTGCGGCGGTCGACCCGGCTGCCCCGGGCCTGCTCCGGGCTCATGTAGGCCGCCGTGCCCAGCACCGCGCCCGCCTGGGTCATGGCCGCGGTGATGGTGGGCGCGAAGGACGAGCCGCTGTCGGCGGCGCCGTCGCCCAGCCAGGCCTGCGCCAGGCCGAAGTCCAGGATCTTGATGTCCCCGTCGTCGGTCTGCATGATGTTGGCGGGCTTCAGGTCGCGGTGGACGATGCCGCTCTCGTGGGCCGCCTCCAGACCCGCGGCGATCTGGCGCGCGATGGGCAGGACCTCGTCCACGGGCGACGGCCCGGCCTTGATGCGCCCGGTCAGGTCCGCGCCCGACACCAGCTCCATCACCAGGAAGCGGGTGCCGTCGGCTTCCTCGAAGCCGTACACCGACGCCACGTTGGGATGCTGCAGGGTGGCCAGGGCCCGGGCCTCGCGCTGGAACCGCGCCTCGCGTTCCGGGTCGCCGCTCAGGTCGGCGGGCAGGATCTTGACCGCCACGTCGCGGCCCAGCTTGGTGTCGCGGGCGCGGTACACCTCGCCCATGCCGCCCTTGCCGATGCTTTCCTTGATCTCGTAGTGGAGCAGCGACGTGCCGATCATGGTCGTCCCTTGCGAGTTGGGGAGACGGGTCAGGTCGGGGAATGTCGAAACAGGATAGCCAGATTCCTGTTTGTTCGCCTCCCCCGGCTCGCGGGTTCGGGCCGGTGGCCGCCGCGCACCGGTCGGGCTAGCCTGTATGCGGAAACACGATCCGATCCCCGTCCCCCGCCCCCCGGAGGTGCTGCGCGCCGTGAATCCCCGTCGCTCATGGCGCCGCGTGCAGCGGTTCGTCCAGCACGACGTGTGGCACCTGCCCGAGCAGCTGCCGGCGGGCCGGCGTTCGTTCCTGCTGCGGCTGGCGAGGATCGTGGTCCTGGCCACCCGGGGATTCGCCGCCGACGCGCTGCAGCTGCGGGCCTCCGCCCTGACCTACTACTCGCTGTTGTCGGTGGTCCCGGCCGCCGCCCTGGCCTTCGGCATCGCCAAGGGCTTCGGCCTGGAGGCCGCCCTCGAGGAGACCCTGCGCCAGCGATTGGCCGGCCAGGAGGTGGTGCTCGACCGGGTGATCGCCTTCTCCCACTCGCTGCTGGCCGAGACCCGCGGCGGGCTCGTGGCCGGGGTGGGCGTGGCTCTGCTGCTGTGGTCGCTGATTCGCCTGCTGGGGAACATCGAGAAGTCGTTCAACGCCATCTGGGGCGTGACGCGGCCGCGGAGCGCCGTGCGCAAGCTCACCGACTACCTGGCCTTCGTCATCGTCGCACCCCTGCTGCTGCTGGTCAGCAGCAGCGCCACCGTGTTCATCAGCGGGCGGGTCTCCGCCGCCCTGGCCGACCTGGGCGTGCTCGAGCCGTCCGGGGCCCTGGTGCGGGCAGGCCTCGAACTCGTGCCCTTCGTGTTCATCTGGCTGCTGCTGTCCGTGCTCTACCTGACCATGCCCAACACCTCGGTCAGCTGGCGCGCGGGCCTGGCCGCCGGGGTGGTTGCGGGCACCCTCTACCAGTTCCTGCAGTTCGGCTACGTCCAGTTCCAGGTGGGCGTGTCCCGCTACAACGCCATCTACGGCAGCTTCGCCGCCCTGCCCCTGTTCCTGATCTGGGTGCACCTGAGCTGGCTGATCGTGCTGGTGGGCGCGGAGGTCTCGTTCGCGGTGGACAACGCCGGCGACTACGCGCGCGAACGCGCCGTGGGCCGGGCCGGCCATCACCGGCGACGGCTGCTGGCCCTGGGCCTGACCGTCGCCTGCGCCCGGCGCTTCGTACGGGGTGAGCCGCCGCCGACATCCGGCGACCTGGCCGACGGCACGGGTGTGCCCCTGCGCCTGGTCCAGGCGGTGCTGTCGGTGCTGACGGCCGGCGGCGTGCTGGCCGAAATCCACCACGACGCCCGCAAGTCCCCGGCCTACCAGCCGGCCCGCGACCCGGGGAGCATGACGATCCTGGACGTGGCCGGCGCCTACGACCGATCCGTCCGCGACCGCGAGGGCCTGGACGAGGACGACGGCGACGGGGCCGACCTGGTGCCCGAGGCGGCCCTGGGCGCGGTGGCCGTCCACTGGCGCGCGCTGCTGGAGCAGGCGGCGGCATCCCGGGACAACCTGACCCTGAGACGGCTGGTCGAGAACGGGGACGCCTAGCACCTCGGCCCGGCAGGTTCAGCAGGGCCGCCGTGAAGGCCGACGGGGCGCCGGGGGCCGCGAGCGCCGGGCGACAACGACGGCAAGGGAAACCGGCCTTTACGACCGATCAGGTTGGATTTATCATGCCCCCTCCGGTTGGAGCGTCCGCACTCCGGCGAAAGTCCCCCGATGATCGGCAAGACCCTTGCCCACTACGAAGTCACCGCGCTCCTCGGCAGGGGCGGCATGGGCGAGGTGTACCGGGCGTCGGACACCCAGCTGGGCCGCGAGGTCGCCCTGAAGCTGCTCCCGCCCGAACTGGCCGACGACGTGGAACGCCTGGCCCGCTTTCGCCGCGAAGCCCGCACCCTCGCATCCCTGCACCACCCGCGCATCGCCTCCCTGTTCGGCATCGAGGAGGTCGACGGTGCGACGATCCTCGTCATGGAGCTCGTCGAAGGCCAGGATCTGGCCGCGCGGCTCGAGGCGGGCGGTGCGTTCGCGGTCGAGGACGTGGTATCGGCGGCCATCCAGATCGCCGAAGGACTCGAGTTCGCCCACGACAACGGGGTCATGCACCGGGATCTCAAACCGGCGAACATCAAGATCACGGCCCAGGGCGACATCAAGCTGCTCGACTTCGGGCTCGCGCGCGCCTTCACCGGCGAGCCCACCGACGAGAGCAACCTCCTGAATTCCCCCACGATCACCGCCGCCCTCACCCAGGTCGGCGTCATTCTCGGGACCGCCGCCTACATGAGCCCGGAGCAGGCGAAGGGCCGCTCCGTCGACCGCCGGGCCGACATCTGGTCGTACGGGGTGATCCTCTACGAGCTGCTCACCGGCCGGCGGCTGTTCAAGGGCGAGACCGCGACCGAGACGATGGCCGAGGTGATGAAGAGCGAGATCGCCTGGGAGGACCTCCCGGACGGGACGCCCGAGACCCTGCGCCGCCTGCTCAAGCGCTGCCTCGACCGCGATCCCGCCACGCGCCTGCGGGACATCGGCGAGGCGCGCGTCGCCCTCGAGGACCTGAAGGCCGGCCGCGGCGGCGACCCGGAAGCCCGGCCGACCGGACCGGCGGCGCGGGGCTTCCGGCGCGAACGCGGCGTGTGGATCGCGCTGCTCTGCGGGGCCCTGGCGGCCGTCGCGGGCCTGGCCCTGCTGCGCCCCGGGGCGCCGGATCCGCCGTTGATCCAGTCGACCATGCTCTCGCCTCCGGGTTGGAACTTCGTCGCGGCGGCGCCGTTCGCGGTGAGCCCCGACGGCAACCGGATCGCCTACGTCGCCTACGCCCGGCCCGACAACGCCGAGCAGGGAACGGGCATGAACGCCATCTGGATCCGCGACCTGGATGCCGCGGAACCGCGGCAGCTCACGGCGGCGGATGGGGACGCGTACCCGTTCTGGTCGCCCGACGGCCGCTGGCTCGGCTTCTTCGCCAACGGCAAGCTCAACAAGATCGAGTCGAACGGCGGCCCCGTCATCCCGCTGTGCGACGCCAACGACGGACGCGGCGGCAGCTGGAGCAAGGACGGCGTCATCATCTTCCAGCGCAACTGGAGCGAGGGCCTGATGCGGGTCGCGGCCGGAGGGGGCACCGCCCGGCCGCTCACGACTCTCGATCCGGAACGCCTGGATGTCGCGCACCGCTGGCCGGTCTTCCTCCCCGACGGCCGCCACTTCCTCTACTTCGTCGCCTGCACGACCAACCCGCAGGCGAACGAACACAGCGGCATCTACCTGGGCGATCTCGATTCCGACGAGACGCGGATGGTGCTGCGGACCGAGTCGCGCGCGCTGTATTCCCGGGGCTATCTGCTCTATCGCGCCGGGTCGACCCTGATGGCGCACCCGTTCGACGCCGCGAAGGGACGCCCGGCCGGCGATCCGGTCGCCGTGGCCACCGACATCCCCGGCGGCGCCGTCTCGTGGGGCGGCGCCCAGTTCGGCGTCTCGGAGTCGGGACTGCTGGTGCACATGCGCGGGGCCGGGGTCATGCGCACGGTCCTGCAGTGGAAGGACCGCACGGGGAAGGTGGTGGGCACGCTGGGTGACCCCGGCGGCTACTGGGAGCCCAGGCTTTCCCACGACGAGAAGCGCCTGGCCGTCGCCGAGGGCACGGATGTCGGGGACATCTGGATCCACGACCTGCAGAGCGGCATGCAGACCCGCTTCAGCTTCGGCGCCGCCGACGACCGCTCACCCCTGTGGTCGCCGGATGACCGTCGTCTCGCTCTACACCTCCGGGCAGGGGGCCGCGGGCGAGATCTATCTGCGTCCGGTCTCCGGCCAGGAAGCCGCCGAGCTGATCTACAGCGGGGACAACCAGATCGCCCTTTCGGACTGGTCCGGCGACGGGCGCCACGTCTTCTTCAACCGCCTGGAAACGAACGAGAACGGCGACGATGTCTGGGTCCTGGACATGGAGAGCCGCAAGGCGGCGGCGCTCCTGACCGGATCGGCCAACCAGACCGATGCGAGCCTGTCGCCGGACGGCAGGTATCTCGCCTTCGGCTCCGACGAGTCCGGACAGATGCAGATCTACGTCCAGTCCTATCCCGTTGCCGCCGGTCGCTGGATGGTCTCCGGCGACAGGATCGCCGGCCGCGCGATCCATCCCCGGTGGCGCGGGGACGGGCACGAGCTCATGTACGTCCGCGGCAGCGCCCTGATCGCCGTCCCCGTGGCGACGGCCGACGGCTTCACCTTCGGCACGCCCCAGTACCTGTTCAGCCTGAACCTCAGCTCCGTCAATGCGGCCTACGACCTGGGCCGGGACGGCCAGCAGGATCCTCACCAACGAGATGACCGCGACGAACCGGGACCAGGTCGGCGCCCGGCTGATCCAGAACTGGACGGCGCTCCTGGAGCGCTGACCCGGCGGGCCGGGACCGGCGCCCCGCAGGGCCCTCCGCTGCCCCATTGACAAGACCCCTCTCCTCGGATATCATCATGGATCAAACCGTTCACCGGAGCCCTGCGAGGAGCCCCATGCACCGCGACGCGATCACCACCACCCTGAACTCCGGCCTCACCTGGGGCTGGTGGGCTTGGCGTGCCTGGCGCACGGGTGGCAACGCCGCGGGAGGTTCCGGAATCCAGTTCTAGCGATCCGAGACACCAGACCCGAAGCGACGCGCCACCCGCCCCACCGGCGGGTTTTTTCGTGCCCGCCGGCCGGATGCGGCACCGTCGTCCCAAGGAGAGAGCATCGTGGAGAATTCGCTGACCGACGCCGCCCCCCTGGCGCCCCCCGTGCGGGCCAAGATCCCGGCCGACCTGGAGACGCCGGTGTCCGTGTTCCTGAAGCTGCAGCCCCTGGGCGCCTCGTTCCTGTTCGAGAGCGTCGAGCGGGGCATCCAGGCCGGGCGCTACTCGTTCATCGGGCTGGGGCCGCGGGCGGCGTTCAGCCTGCGCGACGGCACGGTCGTCGTCCAGCGGTTCGGACCGGACGGCGTCGCCACCACGGCGGTCCCGGTGGACCCGGCCGACCCCTTCGCCCCGGTGCGGGCCGAGCTGGCCCGGCCGGTGCGGGCCAACGGCGACAACGGGCCCCTGCCCCCGGCCTACGCCGGCGCCGTGGGCTACATCGGCTACGACATGGTGCGGTACTTCGAGCAGGTGCCCCTGCCGGTGCGGCCGGGCGACGCCGACCTGCCCGACTACCGTTTCCTGGTGCCGGGGACCATCGCCGTGTTCGACCACGTGCGCAACGAGATCGAGTTCCTGACCACGCCCGCCACGGACAACGTGGACGGCCGCCGCGCCGCCCAGGCCGAGCTGGACCGGCTGCTGGGCGCCCTGCACACGCCCCTGCCGGCGGACGCCCACCGGCCCCTGGGCAGCGGCGACCGTGCGGTGGATCCCGCCCTGACCGCCAACATGGACCAGGCCCTGTACGAGGCCGGGGTCCAGCGGGCCAAGGACCACATCACCGCCGGGGACGCCTTCCAGATCGTGCTCTCCCAGCGCCTGAGCGGCACCACCACCGCCGCCCCTTCCGCATCTACCGGGCCCTGCGCATCCTCAACCCCAGCCCCTACCTGTTCTACCTGGACTTCGGCGACGCCCAGCTGGTGGGCTCGTCGCCGGAGATGCTGGTGCGCCTGCAGGACGGCCGGGCCCAGGTCAACCCCATCGCCGGCACGCGGCGGCGCGGGGCGACCCCGGCCGAGGACCACGCGCTCGAACACGAATTGATGGCCGACGAGAAGGAGCGGGCCGAGCACGTCATGCTGGTGGACCTGGGCCGCAACGACCTGGGCCGGGTCTGCGTGCAGGGCAGCGTCCAGGTGGACGACTTCATGTCGGTGGAGCGCTACAGCCACGTCATGCACATCGTGTCGCGGGTGTCGGGCGAGGTGGAGGCCGGACGCGACATGTTCGACGTGCTGGCGGCCACCTTCCCGGCGGGCACCGTCTCGGGCGCGCCCAAGATCCGCGCCATGGAGATCATCACCGACCTGGAGCCGGACCGGCGGGGGCCCTACGCCGGCGCCGTGGGCTACTTCGGCCGCACGGGCGACATGGACATGTGCATCGCCATCCGCACGCTGGTGATGCAGGGCGACCGCTTCAGCGTGCAGGCGGGGGCCGGCATCGTGGCCGACAGCGATCCCGCCCGGGAGCACCAGGAGACCCTGGACAAGATCCGCGCCCTGGTGCGCGCCGTGGCCATCGCCGAGGAGGAGCGCTGACATGCACCTGATGATCGACAACTACGACTCGTTCACGTTCAACGTCGTGCAGGCGCTGGGACAGCTGGGCGCCGAGATCACCGTGGTCCGGAACGACCGCATCACCGTGGCCGAAGCCCTGGCCCTCGACCCCGAGAGCGTCATCATCTCACCGGGACCGGGCACCCCGTCCGACGCGGGCGTCAGCGTCGAGCTGATCCGCGCCTGCGCCGGGCGGGTGCCGGTCCTCGGCATCTGCCTGGGGCACCAGTCCATCGTCGCGGCCTTCGGCGGGCGCATCAGCCGCGCCGAGCGGGTGATGCACGGCAAGACCAGCCGCATCCACCACGACGGGGGCACCATCTACGCCGGCCTGAGCAACCCCTTCATCGCCACCCGCTACCACTCGCTGCTGGTGCGCGAAGAGGACGTGCCCGCCGAGCTGGAGATCGTCGCCCGCACCGCCGGCGGCGAGGTCATGGGCGTGCGCCACCGCACCTCCCCATCGAGGGCGTGCAGTTCCACCCCGAGTCGATCCTCACCACCGAGGGCCCGCACCTGCTGGCCAACTTCCTGGCCCAGGCCTCGCCGAAGGGGGGCCGCGATGCTCGCCAGGCTTCTTGAGGGCGCCGTCCTGGACCGGGACGAGGCCCGCGCGCTGATGGGCCGCGTCATGGCCGGCGAGGTGCCGCCGGTGCAGCTGGCGGCGATGCTGACCGCGCTGCGCCTGCGGGGCGAGACGGTGGACGAGATCACCGGCTTCGCCGAGGCCATGCGCGCGGCCGCGGTCACCATACCCGCCGGGGACCTCCCCGACCTGGTGGACACCTGCGGCACCGGCGGCGACGGCGCCGGCACGTTCAACATCTCCACCGCCACGGCGCTGCTGGCCGCGGCCATGGGCATCCCCGTGGCCAAGCACGGCAACCGGGCCGTGTCGTCCCGCAGCGGCAGCGCCGACGTGCTGGAGGCCCTGGGCGTGGGCCTGGACGTCGAACCGGCCCGGGTGGCCGCCCTGATCCGCGAGGTGGGCATCGGCTTCCTCTTCGCGCCGGCGCTGCACCCGGCCATGCGCCACGCCATGCCCGTGCGCCGCGAGCTGGGCGTGCGCACGGTCTTCAACCTGCTGGGCCCGCTGACCAACCCGGCCGGCGCCCGCCGCCAGCTCCTGGGCGTGTACGACCCGCGCCTGTGCGAACCGGTGGCCCGGGTGCTGCAGGGCCTGGGCAGCGAGCGGGCCTTCGTGGTCCACGGCGCCGGCGGCCTGGACGAGGTCTCCCCCTGCGGCGAGACCCTGGTGGCCGAGCTGAAGGACGGCGCGGTCACCACCTGGACCTTCACCCCCGAGGAGGCGGGCCTGCCCCGCTGCGATCCGGCCCTGCTGGCCGGGGCGAACCCGCCCGCAACGCCGCCATCGTCCGCGACCTGCTGGCGGGCGAGGACGGCGCCCCCGCCCACGCGGTGGCCCTGAACGCGGGCTTCGTGGCCGTGGCCGCGGGCCGCGCCGCCACCGTGGCCGAGGGCGTGGCCCAGGCCCGGGACGCCCTCGCCGACGGCCGCGGCACCGCCCTCCTGGCGCGCCTGGTGGCCGCCACCACCCCGGCGGACAAGGAGGCGTCGTGAACTTCCTCGACCGCATCCGCCCGCTGAAGGAGCGCGAGGTGGCCAACCTGCGCGAGGAGTACGCCGTCGCCCGGCCCGAGCGTCGCGGCCCGGCGCCCCGGGACTTCGCCGCGGCCCTGCGCGGCGGCCGCCGGCTCATCGCCGAGGTCAAGCGGCGCTCCCCCAGCGACCCCACCTTCCGCCAGGACGCCGCCGTCGACCGGCTGGCCGCGGTGTACGAGCGCAGCGGCGCCGCCGCCGTCTCCATCGTCACGGACCGGGACCACTTCGGCACCTCCCTGGACGACGTGCCCGCCGTGCGTGCGGCCACCGGCCTGCCGGTGCTGTGCAAGGACTTCGTCATCGACGAGGTGCAGGTCCAGGCGGCCTGGGCGGCCGGGGCCGACGCGGTGCTGCTGATCGCCCGCATGCTCACGCCCGCGCGCCTGGCACAGCTGCTGGCCCACGTGCGGCACCTGGGCCTGGAGTCCCTCGTCGAATGCCACGACGAGGTCGAGGTCCGTGCCGCCCTGGACGCGGGCGCCGCCGTCGTCGGCCTCAACAACCGCGACCTGGACGCCCTGACCACGGACGTGGGCCTGACCGCCCGCCTGCTGCCCCTGGTGCCCGGCAACGTGGTGCGGGTGGCCGAGAGCGGCATCGACCGCTTCGCCCAGGTGGCCGACCTGGGCGCCCGGGGCGCCGACGCCTTCCTGGTGGGGCACGCCCTGCTGAAGCATCCCGATCCGGGCCGCAAGCTGCGCCAGCTCCTGGGACGCGAGGCCGAGGACGCGCCCCTGCTGAAGGTGTGCGGCCTGACCACCGCCGCCGACGCCCGGGCGGCCGCGGCCGCCGGGGCCGACCTGCTGGGGATCATCTTCGCCGAGAGCCCGCGCCGGGTGGACCTGGACCAGGCCAGCGCCGTGCGCCACGCCGCGCCCGACGCGCGCCTGGTGGGGGTGTTCAAGGACGAGGCCCCGGCCCGCGTGGCCGAGGTGGCCGAGGCCTGCGGCCTGGACCTGATCCAGCTCCACGGCGCCGAGTCGCCGGCCGCGTGCACCGACCTGCGCAACCACACCGGCCTGCCGGTGATCAAGGCCCTGGACGCGGGCCCGGACCTGCTGGCACGGGCCCGGACCTACGACACGGCCTACCTGCTGCTGGACCGGCCCAAGGGCGCCCCCGCGCTGCCCGAGGGCACGGTCGATCCCGAGCTCACGGCCGCCGCCGCGGTCCTGCGCGCCGAAGGGCGCACGGTGCTGCTGGCCGGCGGCCTCGATTCCCGCAACATCCGGCAGGCCCTGGCCGCCTCACCCGACGGCGTGGACGTGTGCCGCGGCGTGGAGAGCGAACCGGGCCGCAAGGACCCGCAGAAGCTGGCCGACCTCGGCCGGGAGGTGCATCCGTGACCCGCAGCATCCTCGACTCCGGCGGCCCCGGCCGCTTCGGCGACTACGGCGGGCAGTTCGTGCCCGAGACCCTGATCCCCTGCCTGCTGGAACTGGACGAGGCCCGGCTGGCGGCCGCGGGCGACCCCGCCTTCGCCGCCGAGTTCGAGCTCCTGCTGGCCGACTACGCCGGCCGCCCCACGCCCCTGTACCGGGCGCGGCGGCTGGAGGCGGCCTGGGCTCCCGGCGGCGCGCGCCTGTACCTCAAGCGCGAGGACCTCAACCACACCGGCAGCCACAAGATCAACAACTGCCTGGGCCAGATCCTGCTGGCACGGCGCATGGGCAAGACCCGCATCGTGGCCGAGACGGGCGCGGGGCAGCACGGGGTGGCCACGGCCACGGTCTGCGCCCTGGCCGGGCTGCGCTGCGTGGTCTACATGGGCGCCGTCGACGTGGCCCGCCAGGCCCCCAACGTGGCGCGCATGCAACTGCTGGGGGCCGAGGTGGTCACCGTCACCGCCGGCAGCGCCACCCTGAAGGACGCCACCAGCGAGGCCATCCGCGACTGGGTGACCAACGTGGCCGACACCCACTACATCATCGGCTCCACCGTCGGGCCCCACCCCTACCCCACCCTGGTGCGCGACTTCCAGGCGGTGATCGGCCGCGAGGCCCGGGCGCAGATCCTGGCGAAGGAGGGGCGCCTGCCCGACCGGATCATCGCCTGCGTGGGCGGCGGCAGCAACGCCATGGGCATCTTCAGCGGCTTCCTGGACGATCCCGTCGACCTGTTCGGCGTGGAGGCCGCCGGCAGCGAGCTGGGCCACAGCCAGGCCCTGGGCCGCGGTCGGCCCGGGGTGCTGCACGGCTCCTACAGCTACCTGGTGCAGGACGACGACGGGCAGGTGATCCCCGCCCACTCCGTCGCCGCGGGCCTGGACTACCCGGGCGTGGGTCCCGAGCACAGCCACCTGCGGGACACCGGCCGCGCCGTCTACCTGGGCGTGGACGACGGCGAGGCCCTGGCCGCCTGCGCCGAGGTCTCGCGGCTGGAAGGCATCATCCCCGCGCTGGAATCGAGCCACGCCCTGGCCTTCTGCAAGCGGCAGCTGGCCGAATCGGGCGCCGACGCCGCGCCGCTGGTCATCGTCAACCTGTCCGGGCGCGGCGACAAGGACATGGCCGGCCTGACGGAGGTCGCGCCATGAGCACCCGGCTGTCCCGCACCGTGAGCGAACTGCGCGAGGCCGGCCGCCCCGCGGTGGTGCCCTTCTTCACCGCCGGCTACCCGGACCTGGACACGAGCCGCCGCCTGCTGGCCGCGGCCGCCGGCGCCGGCTGCGGCCTGGTGGAGATCGGCGTGCCCTTCAGCGACCCGGTGGCCGACGGGCCCGCCATCCAGGCGGCTTCGCGGATCGCCCTGGACGGGGGCATGACCCTGGCCGGCGCCCTCGCGCTGGCGGGCGAGGCGTCCGGCGACCTGGGCCTCGCTCCCGTGCTGATGGGCTACCTGAACCCGGTGCTCAGCTTCGGGCCCGAGCGCTTCGCCGCCGCCTGCGCCCGGCAGGGCGTGGCGGGGGTGATCGTGCCGGACCTGCCCCTGGAGGAGGCGGCCGGCCTGCGCGCCCTGCTCCGCGAGCACGGCGTGTCCCTGGTGGAGCTGGTGGCGCCCACCAGCGGACCCGAGCGGCTGGCGGCCTACGGCCGGCAGGCGACGGGCTTCCTCTACCTGGTCTCCACCACCGGCGTGACCGGCGCCGGGGTCGGGCAGGACATCGACGGCTACGTGGCCCGGGTCCGCGAGCACTGCGGCCTGCCCCTTTACGTGGGATTCGGCATCGCCGATGCGGCGTCGGCCGCGCGGGTGGCCCGGACCGCCGACGGGGTCATCATCGGCAGCGCCCTGCAGCGGGTGATCGCCGGCGCCGACGGCCCGGACGCGGCGATAGCGGCGGTGGGCGCCTTCCTGGGCGAGGTCACGGCCGCGGTGGCCGCCTGCCGGGGCGATTCCGGTTGAGAAACCCGGTGTCCGGTGATAGCTTGACGCCACCATGTGGGAAGCCATCACCAGCAGTCCGCTGATCGACGTCCTCGACATCCTGATCGTGGCCTATCTGCTGTATCGCCTGATCGTGTTCATCAAGGACACGCGGGTGATCCAGATGTTCGTGGGCCTCGGCCTGCTGCTGGTGCTGTCCTACCTGGCCCACGGCCTGGGCATGATCGTGGTGGGGCGGATCATCGGCACCCTGCAGACGGTGTGGGTGGTGGCCTTCATCATCATCTTCCAGCCGGAGCTGCGGGCGGCCCTGACCAACCTGGGGCTGCGGCGCGGCTTCGGGTTGTTCCAGCCGACGGCCGAGCTGCCCGCCGAGGAGGAGCTGCTGCAGGCCGTCGCCCGCATGAGCAAGCGGGGCCTGGGCGCGCTCATCGTCATCGAGCGCGAGGTCCGGCTCAACAACTGGATCAAGAAGGGCGTGCGCCTGGACGCGGAGATCACCGCGCCCACCATCGAGGCCATCTTCACGGTGCCCGGCCCCCTGCACGACGGGGCGGTGATCATCAGCCACGACAAGATCGCCGCTGCGGCGGTGATCCTGCCCATCACCGACCGGGAGGAGCTGGGCTACGTGCTGGGCACCCGGCACCGGGCGGCCCTGGGCATCAGCGAGCAGTCGGACGCCATCGTCATCGTGGTGTCGGAGGAGACGCGGGCCATCAGCGTGGCCCACGGGGGCGAGATCCGGCGCGGCCTGACCCCGGACGACCTGCGCGTGGAGATCGAGCGCATCTTCCTGCGCCAGTCCGGCGGCGGCGGGCGGCGGCGGCGGAAGGCCGACCGGCCCGGCGATACGCCCGGGGACTCGCCGGCCGCCTCCTAGGACGCCGCCGGCACCGGAACGACGGAAGGCCCGCGCCTTGGCGCGGGCCTTCTGCGTCATCGCCGGTCGGGCGGGATCAGGCCACCGGCTCCAGGGGCCGGCGCCCGCCGGCGCGCCGCCGGATCGCCGTGGGCAGCACCGCCCGCAGGAACACCTCCACCAGCTCCGGATCGAAGTCGGTGCCGCTCTTGTCCCGCAGCACCTCGGCCGCGGCCTCCGGACGCAGGACCGTCCTGCCCAGGGTGCCGGTGACCAGCGCCGTGTAGTGGTCCACGATGGCGACCACCCGCGCCGACAGGGGAATGTCCCGGCCCTTCAGGCCGCGGGGGAACCCCTTGCCGTCGAAGCGCTCGTGGTGGCAGCGGACCACCTCCATGATGCTGGTGGACAGGTTCAGGCCCGCCAGCAGGGCCGCCCCCTCGTCGGGGTGGCGGCGGAAGCGTTCGCGCAGACTCGGGCGCGGTGGCGGTCTCGTCGTGCTTGTCGAACAGGCCGATGTCCCGCAGCAGGCAGCCGTAGATCATGTCGCGCTCCTGGTCCGGCGGGAAGGCCATGACCCGGGCCAGGCGGTTGACGTGGGCCACCATGGCCGTGGCGTTGGCGTCGGTGCCGAAGCTGCGCTTCTCGCGCAGGGCGACCAGGATGCGCACCAGCTCCAGATTCACGTCGGCCACGTCGTTGCTGCCGTCGTAGCGGTGCAGCAGGCGCGAAGTCTCGGTGAACAGCTCCTCCAGCAGGCCCGTGGCGTCGTTGCAGTAGAAATCCTGGTTCAGTTCCAGCAGCACCGTGCCCAGGTGCTCGCCGTCCCACTTCAAGGCCACGATCCAGTCCACGCCCGCGTCGCGCAGCTCCTGGCGCGTCGACTTGAAGAACACGGGCATGTTCTCCACGGCCACGGGACGCTCCATGGACGAGAAGAACATCTGCAGCTTCTCGCTGCCCAGGTCCATGCCCATCCACGAGTCGTTGCCGCCGACCATCACCTGGGGCCGACCGCGGTCCGCGGCCAGGAAGCCCATCTGCATCACCGGCAGCACGGGCCAGGAGTGGCGGGCGAAGATGCGCCAGAAGTGGGGCCGGTCCACGGCCTCGGGCAGGTCCAGGGCCAGCTGCAGCAGCACCTCGGCCGCGGTGGTGCCGTCGGGCTCCCACATGGGCTCCCGCGCGTCCACCTCGTCGTCGAAGCGGGTCTCGGCCAGGACGCCCTCGTCCTTGGCGGTGAGGACGCGCATGAGCAGCTCGAGGGCGAAGTTCTCCGCAACCGAGTACTCGCGGTCGTCGCCCTCGCGGCGCAGCAGGACCATGGCGGCCAGGCCGTCGTCCAGGTTCACCGGGAGGATGATGTCGGGATCGACCGCCTCCAGCAGGGCCGTGTCCTCCTCGCCCAGCTCGTCGGCGCCGATGTCCAGCAGGGTCAGCGGTCGCCCGGAGGCGGCCACCGCACGCACGAGGCCGCAGTCGCAGTGGACCCGGCGCTCGCCGGCGGGGTCGACCATCTGCTCGCCGCGCCGCGACATCAGCACCGTCTCCTCGGCCAGGCCGTGGCTGAAGAGGAGGTTGCCCAGGTCGCGGGCGAAGGCCGCCTTGTCGTCGTGGTCGGTCCAGCGACCCAGGGAGGCCACGGCGTCGGACAGGGACATGTACTGGTGGTCCTTGCGCCGGCCGCCCAGGGTGGGCACGGCCGACAGGTCCTGCAGCACGTCTTCCATCACCGGGTCGACGGCGTCGTCGTCCCCGCAGGCGACGGCGCCGACCTCGAACTCGTCCTCGGCATCCTCCGCGACGACGTCGGGACCGTCGGCGCCCGCGGACGCCTCGGGACCACAGACGGCCTCGGCCGACTCCACGTCGGGATAGAAGCGCAGGGGCAGGGACGAGAATTTCTGTTCCATGAAACGGGACACCAGGTCGCTGGCCCCGCAGAAGACGGCTTCGCCCCCCGCGTCCACCAGCCGCTGCTGGAAGTCGGCCAGCGCGCGGGCACCGCCGCCGCCGACCGCCGTCATCTGCGCCAGGTCCACGACCACGCGCAGCTTGCCCCGCTCGAGGCACTTGTCGGCGAGCTCGCGCAGGCGGTCCTTGTCGCCCGGACCGACGGTCCCGGCGACACGAACCCCGAACAGGGCCGGATGCGCGAGTTTCAAGGGTTCGAAGCGGGTCGCCATGGGTTGCTCCTGAATCTGTTGGCGCGGCGGCCCTCCGTCGGGCCGCCCGGGTGGCCGCGGCCGCCGGCGCTCCCCCGGCGCCGGCTCACGCGGTTCAGACCAGCGACTCGGCCAGCCAGTTGTCGAGCACGGACCTGAGGAACCGCCACTCGCTGCCGACCTTCTTCGCCGGGATCTTCCCTTCTTTCGCCAATCTGCAGACGGTCTTTACGTGCATTTTCAGGTATTCCGCGGCTTCCACCGACGTCATCACCTGACCGATCGGATCGTCCCCCCCGATGTAGATCCTGGAGTGGTCCCTGTAGTCGGGCATGGGTGGACTCCTTCCCAGTGGATTGTGTTCTCGCATGTGCCACACGCGTTGCATCACCAAACAGCAAGCACCGTGCCCCTGGGACGTGTTCGCGGAGAAACCGTATTTTCGTTGTTTCGGATGGATTTACGAGGAACGTCGCGGAAGCGTTCGGGACCATCCGGATCGGGTCCGCCGGTGCAGGATACCGCAAGAATCAATGACCCGTTGCAATCCGCACGGCGGCCCGGTCAGACCTGCCCGCCGGCGGCCGGCGGCAGCGGCAGCTGTTCCGCGCGCCACGGTTCGGGCCAGACACCGTCGGCGCCCGCGGCCCGGGCACGGCGCACGCGTCCGGCGGACGGCCCCACCCCCGACGCCACCAGCACCAGGGCCGGGGCCGGGCCCGACGCGCCGGCCAGCAGCCGCCGCAGGGTGCGCAGATGGTTGGTGGGTTCCTCGTTGTCGCACAGCACGAGTGCGGGCGGCCGGGGCCCCGCCAGCAGCGCCGGCACGTCCGCCGGCGCGGCGGCGGCCGCCACCGGGTGGCCGGCGGCGGCCAGACGGGAGGCCAGGATCTCGCGCAGGAAGGGGCTGGCCACCAGCAGGGCCACGGCGGATTCGACGGCCGGCGGGGCCGCGGCACCCAGCGCCGGCCCGTGCTCGGCGTGGTGCCGGACGAGGGTGCGCCAGGCGGGGTCGGCGGCAAGCTGCCCGGGGTCCAGGCCCGCGTCCCGGCGGGCCAGCAGGTCGGTCAGTCCGGCGTCGAGGCGGGCCAGGCGCGCCGCGGCGGCGTCGTCCAGGGCACCGCCCACGTGCACGGCCTCGGCCAAGGCCTCCAGGCCCGCGGCCAGGTCGCCGCAGCCCCGCAGTCCCGTCTCGTCCCCCACCACACGCCACAGCCGCGCCGCCGCCAGCAGGCGGCTGATCCAGGCGGGCGCCGTGCCCGTGACCCCGCCACCTGGACGAAGGCGGAGCCGGTCAGCCAGCTCCGCCAGGTCCCGACCCGCCAGGGCGGGTCCGTCAGCGATGGGATGGTGGCCGGTCATGCGTCCCGTCTCCGCGGGAGATCCCGCCGGTCGGCGACCGGCGGGCAACCGGTCGCGGTTCAGTCCAGGGGCACGGCCCCGAACTCCATCAACTCGTGGATGCGGTCCTCGGTGCCGCCGTCCTGGGGAGCGGCAAACGCCGGCGCGTCCTCGTCCAGGCGCACCGCACCGAAGGCCGCCAGGTCCAGGACCTCTTCGGCGGCCGCAGCCGGAGCAGCCGGCGCCGCGTCTTCGTCGCCGGCGGAAACCGCCCCGAAGCCGCTCAGATCATACACGGGGCCCTCGTCGTCGGCCAGGAAAGGATCCGCCTCGGCCACGGCCTCCGACGCCGCCTCGGGCGCCGCGTCCAGGGTGAGCTCGATCTCGGCCTCGGGTGTGTCGAACTGCAGCGGACCGGACGAAGACTCGTCGCCGAAGCCGAAGTCGTCCGCGGGGACGTCCTCGACGGAGCCGGCGGCGAAGGGATCCGCTTCGGCTGCGTGGTCGGTGGCGAAGGGATCGGCCTCGACGGGACCGTCCAGGTCGGCCTCGGCCGGGGACGCGCCCTTGCCGCCGAAGGGATCGAAGCGGGTGAAGCCCAGATCGGGGGCGGGAGCCTCCACCGGGTCGATGGGAGCCGCCGCCGCGGGGTTGAAGTCCAGGCCGGTCATCAGGGCGCAGGCGTCGCCGGCGCGGTTCAGCCGCTCGGACTGGCCGTTGAACCCCGAGGCCAGACCCGTCAGCTGCAGGGCGGCCTCGGCGGTGGCCGGGGCGGCCTCGCCCACGGTCTTGCGCCAGGTTTCGGCGCCGGCGCTGGCCTCTTCCAGGGCCGTCTGGACCTGGGCCAGGGTGCGGTCGGCGGCGGTGAAGGCATCGTCGGCAACCACCGGACCCACGGCCGCGTCGGCGGCCCGCCGGAACTCGGTGGTCAGCTCTTCCAGGGCCTGGGTCATGGGCAGCAGGCGTTCGCCGCGCGGGCCGAGGCGCGCCACCTCCATGGCGATCTGGAAGGCCAGCTTGTTGCTGCGGTCGACCAGGTCCTCCAGGTCGACGCCGCCGGCGGGCTCGGGGGCCCGCAGGGCGGTGCCCAGCTTGCCCCGCAGGGAGGCGACGGAGGCGGCGGCCCGGGCCACGGGATCCTCCTGGCCCCGGGCGCCCAGGCTGTCGGCCAGCTTGCGCAGGGACGAGGCCACCCGGTCCACGGCGGCCCCCTGCACACCCAGCTTGTCGGTGGCGGCGGTGGTCCAGCTGCAGGCCTCCACCAGCAGAGTCATGAGGCGCTCGGCCTCCTCCCGGTCCTTGGCCCGGATGGCGGCGGCCTCCTGCACGGCGGACTCGCGCTCGTCGTGGTAGCGCAGCAGCTCGTCGGCGAGGCTGCCCACGGTCGGGTTGTCGAAACGGTCGTTCAGGCCGTCGCGGGACCCGCTGGACGCGGCCCGCAGCAGGCGCTGCAGCTCGCCCTCGAGCCCGGTGGAGCGGCGCTGACGCGCCTCGGCCAGGCGCCACGCCCCCACGTTCTCGTTGACGAAGGCGGCGGCGGTCGGGTGCTGCTTGAACAGGGGATCCTGCCAGCCCTTCTCGTCGTCGATGCGCAGGGCCGCCAGCTTGTCCAGCAGCCGCGCGTCGCGGGACGCGTCGGTGCCGACGCGGCGCACGGCCCGGGCCACCGATCCGGCACCCAGCATCGCCAGCAACACCACGCCCACGCCCACCAGGTACAGCAGGTTCAGCGGGTTGGTCTGGAAGTCGATGATCTTGTCCCACGGGAGCAGCCCCTCGGGGTGCCACAGGCTGACCGGGTCGATGCCCAGGGCCGTGACCACGGCGGCAGCCAGGCCGACAGCGGCCACCAGGGTGGAGAATCCGAAGAGGAACCCCATCCCGGTCCCGGACACCCGGGACCGCTTGGGCGGCCGCGGACGGCCGCGCTCCGGCGCCGGCATCGCCTCGGCCGCGGGCTCCTCCAGCGGCTCCTCGGCGTCGGCGTAGTCCTGGTCCAAGGGCGCCTCGACGGAGGGTTCGTCCTCCGGCATCGGTGCGAGATCGGCGAACCCGCCGGCCTCCTGCTCGTCGGCCAGGGCCTCGAAGTCCAGGCTGTCGTTCCACTCGTTGTGGTCGTTGCTGCTCATTCGCGAATCCTTTCCCCTGTGAGCACGCCGGCGGGCCAGGCCCCCGGTTCCGTTCACATTCGCGGCGCGCGCCGATGGGCCGACGGGCCCCCGACGCGTTTGCGGGCGCTGAGACAGGTGTTGTCTTCGGCGGCATTCGGGGAAACCAAAGCCCAAATCTCGGCAGCGTCGGGAAGATGGCGGCTCCGCTGGTCCGAATTCGACCAAGGACGGCCAGCCGGAGGCCGACGGCACAGCCGCCTTGTTTTTAATCTGTTTATCGACAACACATTACGGCCACACGGGCGGGCACGGTCCCTGCAAGGCGTTCCTCGGCACCCGAATCCGAGGAAGGAGCCTCCCATGCCCACGGTCCGCCGCACCGCGCCCGAGGTCCGCTATCGGACCCTCTTCCCCGACTGGTCGGGTCCCCACCCGGTCCGCTGGTTCTTCGCCCATGAATTCCTGGAAGCCCGCAATGCCTCGGGGTTCCGCACGAACCTGCTGACCGGGGACGAGGACGTGAACATCTACCTCATCCACCTGCTGACCGGCTTCCTGGGGGGGCGGCCCGATCCCCGGGTCCAGGGGGGCGCCTGGCCCCTGCTGCTGCCGCCGGCGCGGACCCTGCCGCGGCGCGCCCGGATGGATCACTACCGGGTCAACGGCGACCACCGCCTGCTGATGCTGGGTTTGCTGGACCGGGGCGACGGCCTGCGCCGGCGCGCCGTGCCCTGGGGCGTGGACCCGGCCGAGGTGCGCGCCCGCGACCTGGCCCACGGCGCGGCCTGCTACCGGCTGGCGGCGGACCTGGCCGCGGCCGACCGCAACGTGCCGGCGGCCCTGGCGAGGGTGCTGGATCTGCTGGCGGAACACTTCGAGGAGTACGTGCACGTGCTGGCGGTGCTGGCCACGCGACGCCTGGGGCTGGGAGCCCGGCTGGACGACGGGGCCGTCGCCCGGCTGGCCGACGCGGGCGTGGCCGCGGCGGCGACGGCGCCGGCCGCCGCCGATACGGTGGATGACCTGCTGGACGCCCTGTCGGCCTGGCGGTCCCGCCCCTCGCCCGCGGGCGAAGCCGAGCTGCGGGCGCGGGCTGTCGCCCTGGGCATCGACCCCGGGCGGCTGGGCCTGGCTGCGGCCTAGCGCCTACTCGCCCCGGCAGAAATCGCGGATCTCGGCGTACAAGGTCTCTTCGCCGTGGACCGTGAGGATGGCGTGCCCGCCCTCGCCGAAGATGCGGAAGCGGGAGGCCGGGTGGTGCGTCTTGCGCTGCAGCACCCGCACCGAGTCGGGGCTGGCCCGCTCGTCGTCCTCGCACTGGGCGGCGAAGACCGGCACCTTCAGGTTGTTGAGCCGGCCGCGCGCAGCGTCCATCCCCTCCATCAGGTCCGCGTCCCAACCGATCCAGCGGTGGATGAAGCCGACCCGGTGCAGCTTCAGCCGCACCAGCAGGCGATGGAAGAAGGACTCGCGCGGCATGATGGCCGGCGAGAGCAGCACCAGCGACGCCACGTTGTCGGTCGCCGCCAGGAGCAACGCCAGGGTCGCCCCGAAGCCCAGCCCCACCACGTGCACCTTGCCGCCGCCCCGGGCCAGCAGCCGGTGGCACTGGCGCACCTGCTCGAGAGCGGCTTCCCAGGAGATCTCGCTGATGGTGTGGTGCGGCCGACCGTAGTCGGGCAGGCGCAGCGCGTAGACGTTGAAGCCGGCGTCGTGGAGGACGCTGGCCAGCACGTGCAGGTCGCCGGGCCGGGTGGAGATGCCGTGCACCAGCAGGACGCCGCCCAGGGCGTCCTCGCGCACCCGCACGTAGCTGCGGTCGGCGTCGGGGATCTCGCGCTCGGCCTCGAAGGTGTCCAGCAGGCGCTTGTGGGTGCGCAGGGTCATGACTTGGCCGCGGGGGGTGTCCGGCAGCCTGTTCCGGGTGCGGGCCAGGTCCCAGGCCGAGAGGGCCAGCGCCGTGGCCGCCGACGGAGTCGGCGGCGCGTCGCGCCGTTCGGCGGCGGCGTTGCCGGCGCGCATGCCGGAGCCGGGCCCGCGGCTGCCGCCGTTGCGCCCGCCGGAAGGACGCCCGCCGCCGCTACGGACCTGGGGCCGTCCGCCGCCGCGTCCCCCGCGGCTGCCGCGGCCGCCGCCGTCGCGCGCCGGTGTCCTCTGCCTGTCGCCCTCGCGGGATTCCGCCATGGTCGTGTCGTCCTCTCAGCCGCGCCCCGGAGCGCCGGCTTCGTCGATGTCGATGTCGGCCAGACTCGCGCACACGAGGTCGGGCCAGTCGTCCTGGTCCAGGCGGCCCAGCACCGCGTGGTCGGCATGCTTGCCCGACAGCACGAACGCGGTGCGCAAGCCCAGGCGCCCCGCGGTGACCAGGTCGGCCACCGGGTCGTCGGAGATAAATAGGGTGTCCGCCGGAGCCGCGGCAACCCTTTTCAAAGCCTCAAGGTAGATGGTCTCGGCGGGTTTGCCCACCGTGACGATGCCGCCGGTCCCGCCCAGGGCCTCCAGCGCGGCCGCCCACGCCCCCGGGCCCAGACGGCGCCGGCCTTCCGCATCCAGCCAGAACAGGTTGCGGTGCAGGCACAGCAACTCCACCCCCCGGTCCAGCAGGGCGGGCAGCGCCGCGTCCAGATCGGCCACGGCGAGCTCCGGGTTCAGACCCAGCACCACCGTGTCGCAGGTGTCGGCGCCGGCGTGGGCGAAGCCCTGCTCCTCCCACCAGCCGCGCAGCTGGGGATGCCCCAGCCAGAGGATGTCCCGGCGGCCCCGCTCCCGCAGCCGGCGCACGCCCAGTTCCAGCGCCCCCAGGAAACGCTCCCCGGTGACGGGGAAGCCCGCGTCGGCCAACCGGCGCACCAGGTTCTCCGGCACGTCGGTGGTGTTGTTGGACACCAGGCACCAGGGCACGCCGCGGCGGTCCAGGTCCTCCAGCCAGGCGACGGCGCCGGCGAGGGGCCGATAGGCCTTGTCCCGGACCAGGACACCTTCGATGTCCACCAGACAGGCGCGCACGGGGGTCGGCTTTCTCACGGACGGTCTCCCGATCGGGGTCCGCGGCCGGCGGAGGCCGCCTCGTCCAGCAGATCATCCCACACCGGCGCCAGCCGTGGCCAGCAGAAGGCGTCCACGTCCCGGTCCAGGGAGCAGACGTGGCCGCAGGAATCACCGGTGACCAGGTCGCCCAGCAGGCCGACGAGCCCGTCCAGGTCGCCATCGGGATAGAAGTGGCGCCCTTGGCAGCGGGTGCCGTAGAGGTCGGGATAGACCTGGCCCCGCGGCAGGACCGGGTAGCAGCCGGCGTGGACGGCCTCGGCCACGCTGATACCGAAGTACTCCTGGGCCGCGCACGACACCACGATGTCCGCCCGCTCCAGCAGGCGATCGTAGTCGGCCCGTTCCGGCAGGTGGCCCCAGGCGACGCAGCGGTCCCCCAGGCGTTCCCGCAGGGCGGCGAACTCCGGCAGCTCGGCCCGGGCATCGCCCACCAGGGCCACGGCGAAGTCCAGGCCCGCGTCCAGCAGGCGGTCCACCGCGGCGGCGAACAGCCCGGGACGCTTGTCGAACTCCCAGCGGTGGTTCCACAGCAGCAGCGGCCGCTCGCCCCGGGGCCAGGGCGGACCGGCGTCCGGCGCGCAGCGCCCGCCCCGGTAGCGCGAGTAGTGGCCCGCCGGCAGGGGTGTCCGCTCCAGCCCCACGGCCGCGACGCCGCTGCGGGCCTCCAGCCGCGCGCGCACCCCCGACGGCACCGCCTCGGGCATGCGCGCCAGGTAGTCGGGCAGCGAGTCCAGGAACAGCTGCCGGTGCCAGGCCGAGTTGAACACCACCCGGTCCGCAGCCAGGGCGCTCAGGATGTTGGTGAAGCCGAAGTGGAAGTCGAACTCCTCCTGCGGCGACAGGGGGTAGGTGAGCTGGTTTTCGTGCATGTACAGCAGCAACGGCGTCCGGTCCAGGGGCGGCGGCAGCAGCCCCCGCAGGTCGGCGGTGTTCAGGAAATCCGTAGCCAGGATCAGGTCGCAGGCTGGCGGGGGATCGGCGGCCAGCCGGTCGGCGAACCACACGGCCGCGCCCCGCATGCGCCACTTCCAGAAGCGGGCCGGCAGGGTCAACCCCGTGAAGCTGTGGCGGCTGTGGCGCGCCAGTCCCTCCCGGAAAGCCCGGTGCGAGCCGCCGTCGTAGGGTTCGAGAAAGAGGATGTTGCGCAAGGTCAAGGGCCCCAATGGTCCCGGCCCCGGGGCGGCCGGGCGGCAGATTGCGGATGGTCCGGCTATTGATGGGATCGTACCAATCCTATATAATGTATTTCACGACATTCGATAAGACAATTCCGGCCGGCCGGTCCGCCCTCTCGCGCCCGGCACGGTCGAAACGCGCCGGCAAGCTCGCCGCGCCGGTTCGCGATGTCCCGACAGCCCAGGAGAGGATTCGCCGCATGAAGACGCTCCCGTTCGCCCTCTTGTGCATCCTTCTATTCGCTGCCGCCCTGCCCGCGGCCGCCCAGACCTACGAGAACGGCACGGTCGTGGGCCAGGTGCCCGACCGCGTGGTGGTCACCTTCCGCCCGGGCGTGACCCTGGACGCGGCCAAGGCCGCCGGCGGTGCCACCGGCCTGGCCGGCGTGGACGCCCTGGTGCGGCGCTTCGCCGTCCGCGACGTGGACGCCCTGTACGCCGGCCTGACCGGACCGGCGGCCAAGCGCATCGAGGCGCAGCCCCGCACCGACAAGGCCATGGGCCTGGCCGCCCTGGACCGGCTGGACCGGACCTACGCCTTCGACTTCCCGGCGGCCATGGGCCTGGAGACCGTGAAGGCCGCCTTCGCGGCCCTGCCCGAGGTGGAAGAGGTGCGCGCGGTGGACATCTGCCGCTACGCGTCCTACCTGCCCAACGACCCCGGCATCAACGGCAACCAGTGGTACCTGCGCAACATGAACGTGGGCGGCGCCGACGTGCGCGCGGTGGGCGGCTGGAACCAGTCCCTGGGCGACAGCAACGTCATCATCGCCATCGTGGATTCGGGCGTGGACTGGCACCACCCCGACCTGGGCGGGCCGCACCCGGACAAGGTCAACGGCGCCATCTGGACCAACTGGACCGAGTACTACGGCACGCCGGGCGTGGACGACGACCACAACGGCTACATCGACGACATCCGCGGCTGGGACTTCGTCAACGCGCCCGGCGCGGGCTGGCCCGACGAGGACACCAGCGGCCAGGACAACGACCCCATGGACTACGAGAGCCACGGCACCAACTGCTCGGGCGTGGCCGCGGCCATCACCAACAACGGCATCGGCATCGTCGGGCACGGCCCCCGGGTGCAAGATCATGGCCCTGCGCGCGGGCTACCTGCCCAACGGCTCGTCCCAGGGCGTGGTGCGCATGGACTTCGTCTCCCAGGCCATGATCTACGCCGCGGCCAACGGAGCCTCCATCGTCAACGGCAGCTGGGGCTCGACCAGCTACCTGGCCAACGCCGTGTCGGTGTGCCAGGGCGCGGGCATCCTGATCGTGACCGCCGCCGGCAACGACGACACCGCCAGCGACCCCAACCTGGGCGTGCCCAGCTACCTGTCCACCTATCCGGGCGTGCTGGCGGTGGCGGCCACCGAGTCCAGCGACGGCAAGGCCAGCTTCTCCAACTACGGCACCTGGGTGGAGATCTCCGCCCCCGGCATGGCCATCTACACCACGGCCTACAACTCGACCACGCAGACCGACACCTACGCCACCGTGCAGGGCACCAGCTTCTCCTCGCCCCTGACCGCGGGCGCCGCGGCGCTGGTCTGGTCGGCCCATCCCGGGCTGGACCTACACCCAGGTCGGCCAACCTGCTGATGAGCAGCGCCGACAACATCGACGCCGTCAACCCGGGCTACGAGGGCCTGCTGGGCGCCGGCCGGGTGAACCTGCTGAAGGCCCTCGGCGACAACATGCACCGCTACCCCGTCCGAGTTCCCCACCCTGTTCGACGCCCTGAACGAGTCGGCATCCGGGGACACCGTGGGCGTCGAGGGCGGCGTGACGGTCACCCAGTCGGTGACCCTGCCCAACCGGGACATCAAGTTCTTCGG
Organism: Candidatus Krumholzibacteriia bacterium; assembly: GCA_963825035.1. Classification (GTDB taxonomy): domain Bacteria; phylum Krumholzibacteriota; class Krumholzibacteriia; order LZORAL124-64-63; family LZORAL124-64-63; genus JACZKN01. The sequence goes on from CAWGRT010000023.1 coordinate 31,040, forward strand.
CGGCTACAGCGCCGACTACGGCAGCCGCGACCCCCTGGGCAACCCGTCGGTGCTGCAGGGCTCGCTCGACCACGGCGGTGCTGCGTTTCCTGGGCGGCGTCGGCGCCGGCACCGAGGTGGACGGCTTCCAGATCCAGGGCGGCGGCGGCATGGTCTTCTCCGGCATCCCCTACTTCGCGCGCTACGGCGCGGGCATCATGATCAACGCCACCTCGCCCACCCTGCGCAACCTGGTGGTCAGCGGCAACTCGGCCGGCAGTCCTCCACCGAGCTGGGCTGCGGCGGCGGCGTCATGCTCTACAACTCGAGTTCGCTGCTGGAGAACGTGACCATCGAGGACAACGCCGCGGTGCTGGGCGCGGGCCTCTTCGCCTTCCAGAGCACCGAGCACCCTGCGCGGCTGCACCATCCGCAGACAACGTGTCGGTGGTCGGACAACAGCAGCCAGCAGCCCCGGGGCGGCGGCCTGCACGTCCTGGACTCGGACCTGACCCTGGAGGACTGCACCGTCAGCGGCCACGACCAGGTGGTGGACGGCGGCGGCATCTACGCCGCGGGCTACAACACCACAGCGGCCCTGCACCTGACCGGCGGCGCCATCAGCGGCAACGCCGCCTCGGCCAAGGGCTGCGGGCTGTACCAGGCCGGCGGCACCCTGGACATGCACCGCGTGACGCTGACCGACAACGCTCGAAGACCGCGGCCGCCACCTTCAGCAACGGCGGCGGCTTCTACGTCAACGGCGCCACCGCGGTCCTGGACAGCTTGACCGTGTCGGGCAACCAGGCCCACGTCGGCGGCGGCGGCATGTTCGACGGCTGCGCCGACGCCGCCCTGGGCCAACTCGGTGGTCACCGGCAACACCGCCGGCTTCTTCGGCGGCGGCCTGGCCTGCCAGAACAACACCGCGCTGACCCTGTCGGGCAACACGGTGGCCGGCAACGCCGCCACCTCGGCCGGCGGCGGCGGCGTCTACCTGCGCCGGCGACAGCAACACCGTCGGAGAACAACATCATCGCCCAGAACACGGGCGGCGCGGCCTACGCCAACGGCTTCGCGCTGGTCGCCGGCGCGGCCACCTTCGCCTGCAACGACGTCTTCGGCAACGCGACGGCCGACTACTCGGGCGTGACCGACCCCACCGGGACGGCGGGCAACATCTCGGCCGACCCCAGTTCTGCGCCGCGGACAACTGGAACATCGCCGCGTACGTCGCCCTGCCACCCCGACAACAGCGGCGCCTGCGGCCTGATCGGCGCCCTGAACGGCGGCTGCGGCGGCTCGCCCGTGCCGGGCGGACGACGGCGCGGTGCCGGCGGCCTTCCGCGGTGGACCAGGCCTTCCCCAACCCGTTCAACCCGCGGACCACCATCCGCTTCTCCCTGCCCGAGGCCGGGCACACCGTGGTCTCCATCTTCGACGTCAAGGGCCGCCGGGTGCGCACCCTGCTCAACGCCGACGCTGCCCGCCCAGGCCCAGGAAGTGACCTGGACCGGCCGCGACGACAGCGACCGCCAGGTGGCGGCGGGCGTCTACTTCTACCTGGTGACCAGCGGCGACCACCGGGCCGTGGGCCGCATGGCCCTGGTGAAGTAGCCGCGACTCACCGGCCTCGCACCGACGACGGCCGCCGCGGAACCGCGGCGGCCGGCGCGTATCAGGACAATCCGGGCATCCCGGCGTCTGGCGCGACGGATCGGCTGCGGTTACAATCGGACGCGACGCCGCCAACCCGAACCCGAGGACGGACGCCATGGCCACCAAGCCCTCCCGCCAGCTCGAGACCTTCGCCAACCCGAGCCCCGACCGGGACTACGAGATCGAGTTCGACTGCCCCGAGTTCACCTGCCTGTGCCCGCTGACCGGCCAGCCCGACTTCGCCAAGCTGCGCATCTCCTACATCCCGGACCAGCTGTGCATCGAGCTGAAGTCCCTGAAGCTGTACCTGTGGAGCTACCGCGACGAGGGCGCCTTCCACGAGAAGGTCACCAACCAGATCCTCGACGACCTGGTGGCCGCCTGCAAGCCGCGCTTCATGGAGATCCGGGGCGAGTGGTTCGTCCGCGGCGGCATCACCACCTGGGTGACGGTCAGCCACACGGACGAGGACTGGGAGAACGCCTAGGCGCCGACCACGGGCAGCGGCCGCGCCGCAGGCGGGGCACCGCCCGTCGCGCAGCCGCACCTCGCGCGCGGAATCCACGCCGGGCAATGATCACCGCGCCGCAGTCCGGGCACAGCGTGTCGCGGCCCCAGGCCGCTGGCCGTGTTCCCCAGGTAGACGTGGCGCAGCTTGCGCTTCGCCTGCCCGAGCGCCCGCTCGAGCGTGGCCTGCGGCGTGGCCGGCGCGTCCAGCTTCCAGGCCGGATGGTAGGCCGAGAGGTGCAGGGGGATGTCCGGGTCCAGGCCCGCCACGAAGTCCACCAGCCGGTCGATCTGCTCCGGCGCGTCGTTGTGGCCGGGGATCACCAGGTTGGTCAGCTCCAGGTGCACGCCCGCCGCGTGGATCTGCCGGATGGCCGCCAGCACCGGTGCCAGCCGCGCCTTGCAGACCTTGCGGTAGAAGCGGTCGTCCATGGACTTCAGGTCGATGTTGGCCGCGTCCAGCAGGGGCAGCAGCTCGGCCAGGGGCTCCGGGCACAGGTAGCCGTTGCTCACCACCACGTTCACCAGCCCCGCCGCCCGCGCCAGCCCGCGCCGTGTCCCGCACGAACTCGTACCAGACCAGGGGCTCGCTGTAGGTGTAGGCGATGCCCACCGAGCCCTCGCGCCGGGCCAGGGCCACCACGTCGGCCGGGCGCAGGCCGGCCGCGTGGGCGCGGCGTGCTCCTGGCTGATGGACCAGTTCTGGCAGAAGGCGCAGTGCAGGTTGCAGCCGGGCGCCGCCACCGAGAGGATGGGCTGCCCCGGGTGGAAATGGTAGAGGGGCTTCTTCTCCATGGGGTCGACGGCCGCCGAGACGATGCGGCCGTACTGCAGGGGCACCATGCGCCCGCCGCGGTTGGCCGCGGGTGCCGCAGGGGCCGGCCTGGCCCTCGCGCAGGCGGCAGCCCACGGGGCACAGGTCGCAGGCGGCCTGCGCCGTTGGGCAGCGGATGCCACCAGGCTGCGGCGGCGGTCGACGGTCACGGCCGATCCCCTTCGCCGGCCGGTCCCGGGCCCAGCGGGCCGTCGCGGCGGTGTCCGGATCGGGCGATGCCGCGGCGGCGGCCACCTCGCCGTCAAGATCGCGCCGCCCGGTGTTGGCCGCCACGACCAGGGCGTTGCGCCGCAGGCCCTCGGGGTGGGCCCGCCACAGGGGCGTGCGGCGGAAGCGCGCGCGGAACTCCGTCGGCCGCCAGGGCGATGAGCCCGGCCAGGTCCAGCTCGCGGTGGGCGGGATCGACGGCGTAGGCGTCGCCCAGGTGCGGCGCCGTGGCCCGCGGCCGCCCGGCCCGCCGCGCGCCGGTTCCAGGGGCAGACGGCCTGGCAGATGTCGCAGCCGAAGAGGATGCCGCCCTGGTCGGCGCGCCGGTCGGCCGGCGCCCGGCCCCGCCACTCGATGGTCCAGGTGGCACAGGCAGCGGTGGGCGTCCAGGCCCGCCTTCCCGGTCCAGGGCGTCGGTGGGGCAGGCCTCGAGGCAGGCGGTGCAGGTGCCGCAGCGGGTGGCGACGGCCCGGTCCACGGGATGGCGCCGCCGCGGCACGACCGCGTACAGGGGCTCGGTCGCCGCCCGGCCGGGCGCCGGCAGCCCGGCGATCGCGCAGGTTCGTGGGCGCCACCCCCAGGAACAGCCCCGAGCCCAGGCGCTCGTGGATCAGGCAGGTGTTGCGGCCCAGGAAGCCCAGGCCCGCCAGCCAGGCCCACTCCCGCTCCAGGTACGGGCCGGTGTCGGTGGCGGGGTAGGCCGTCAGCCCGCGGCCAGCGCTCGGCCAGGCGCGCGATCAGGCGCTTCATGGCCGCCAGCAGCACGTCGTGGTAGTCGCGGCCCCGGGCGTAGCGGGCCACCCGCGCGGTCCAGGGCGCGTCAGGCGCGGGCCGGCCGGTGGCCGAGGGGTCGGCGCCGTCCGCCGGCCAGCCGTCGGTGTAGCGCTGGGCGAAGACCAGCAGGCTGTCGGACCAGGGGTTGGCCCGGGTGGGATCGAGGCGCGCTTCCGGGTCGCGGGTCACGTAGTCCAGGTCGCCGTGGCGGCCATCGGCCAGCCAGCGGGTGAAGCGCGTCGCCGTGGGGCAGCGCCGCCGGGCAGAGCCACCGCCCCGGCCAGGTCGATGCCCAGCTCGGGACAGAGCCGCGCCAGCTCCGCGGCCAGTTCGCGGGCACCACGGCCACCGGCGGCGGCATGGGCGTGCGGCGCGGCCGGCGGTCACGGCCGCCGCGCGCCGGCCAGCCGGTCCACCGCCGCGGCGTAGCCCGCCACCAGGTGGTCCACCAGGTCGGCCACCGTGGGCACGTCGTCGATCATGCCCGACGACCTGGCCCACCTCCAGCTCGCCCTCGGCCAGGTCGCCCTCGAGCATGCCCCGGCGGGCGCGGCCCGGTGCCCAGCAGAGCCTCCAGTTCCTCGCGGGAGGCGCCGCGCCTCCTCGGCCGCGGTGATCCGCTCGCGGAACGGGATTGCGCAGCAGCCGCACCGGGATGTGCTTCTTCATCACCAGCATGGTGTCGCCCGGGACCCGCGTCGACCACCGCCTGCTTCCAGGCCGCGTGGCCCGACGACTCCCGCGTGACGGCGAAGCGCGAGCCGATCTGCACGCCCGCCGCGCCCAGGGCCAGGGCCGCGGCGATCTGGGCGCCCGTCGGCGATGCCGCCCGCGGCGATCACCGGGATCGACACCGCGCGCCACGCACTGGGGCACCAGCACCATGGTGGTCAGCTCCTCGCGCCCGTTGTGGCCGCCGGCCTCGAAGCCCTCGCAGATCACCGCGTCGCAGCCGGCGTCCTGGCACTTGACCGCCAGTGTCGGGGCTGGCCACCACGTGGACCACGGTGCAGCCCGCCTGCTTCAGGGGCCCGATGGCCCGCCGGGGCGAACCGGCCGAGGTGACGAAGATGCGCACGCCCTCCGCCAGGGCCACCTCCATGGCCTCGCGGGCGTGGCCGTAGAGCAGGGGCAGGTTCACGCCGAAGGGCTTGGTCGGTCAGGGTGCGGCACTTGCGGATCTGCTCGCGCAGCAGGTCCGGGCGCATGCTGCCGGCGCCGATCAGCCCCAGGCAGCCGGCGTCCGCCGCGGCGGCGGCCAGCTTCGCGCCGCTGTTGTAGACCATCCCCGCCTGCACGATGGGATGCTCGCTGCCGAACAGGGCGGTGACGCGGGAATCGGGCCAGTGGATCATGGCGCGGTCGCTCCTTCCGGGGATTGGCGGACCCCGCCAGCGTACCACAGCGGGTCCGGACTAGGTGACGGCCTTGACCAGGGTGAACAGCCCCAGCACCACCGTCACCGCGGCGATCAGCCGCTTCAGCTTCAGCTCGTCGATGTGCCGCACGATCTCCGTGGACAGCGGGAACCGACAGCAGGGCGCCCGTGACCATGGGCACCAGCAGGTCGTAGTCGAAGCGCTGCCCCTTGCCCAGGAAGAGGATCACCCCCACCAGGCAGGTGAAACCCTCGGCGAACGAGGTGATGCCCACCGACGCCTTGCCCTTGATGCCGCTGAGCACCTGCCCGCTGGTCATCAGGGGGCCGTAGCCGCCGCCGCTGAGCGCCTTGTTGAACGAGGCCACCGACGCCAGGGCGAACATCTTCCAGGTGCGGTAGGCGAAGGTGCGCGCGTGGAAGATCCAGATGACGACGCCCGCCCCGGTGATGATGAGCGCCGATGACGATCTTCAGCACCTGGGTCGGCACCCGCACGGCGATGGACACCCCCACCACCACGCCCACGCACGCTGCCCAGGGCCAGCAGCAGGGCCACGCGCGAATCCCGCGTCCGCCGCGAGAAGTCCACGTTGCCCGAGTCGTGATGGAAGTAGGAGGCGGCGAACCCGCTCAGCAGCTCGGAGCAGAGCACCGACGGCACCAGTTGCAGGGGCGAGTAGCCGAAGGCCAGCAGGATGGGCGTCAGGGCGGTGCCGTAGCCCATGCCCAGGGAGCTGTCCACCAGCTCGCAGCAGAAGCAGAGCAGGACCACGCCCACCAGCTTCGGGGTGAAGGAACGCCCCTCGCCGCGGTCACCGCCGCGAAGAGCACGAGCACCGTCACGATCCAGATCAGACGCTTGCGGCTGAGCCGCCAACTGCCCACCATCACGAACCTCCCGTGTGCCGCTCCCCACGGTCCGGCCGCTCCCCGGCGCGCGGTCGCCGTCGTTGTCAAAGACCCAGCTCGGCGCTCACCTCCTCCAGCGCCCCCAGCACGTGGGCGATGAGCTCGTCCTGCTCCAGGCCCAGGTCCGCGGCGCCCTCGGCGATCTCCTCGCGGCTGACCTTGGCGGCGAAGTCCTTCTTCTTCAGCTTCTTCCGCACCGACTTGACCTGCACCGAGGCGATCTTCCGGTCCGGCTGCACCATGGCGCAGGCCATGCAGAAGCCGCACAGCTCGTCCACGGCGAACAGCCAGCGGGCGCAGTCGTTCTCCCGCGGCACGCCCGTGTAGGAGGCGTGCGAGAGGATGGTGCGCACGAACTCCTCGGGATAGCCCTTGGCCCGCAGGATCTCCGCGCCCTTCAGCGGGTGGTCCGGCGGCTCGGGATACTCCTCGTAGTCGAAGTCGTGGAGCAGGCCCACGGCCGACCAGGTAGGTCTCATCGTTGCCGGTGCGCCGGGCGGCGGCGCGCATGGCCGCCTCCACGGCGTAGGCATGGCGCCGCAGGCTGTCGGTCAGGGTGTGCTCGTGGAGCAGGGCCAGGGTGTTGGCCCGATCGTAAAGGGGATCCATCGGCTCCTCCGCAAGTGTTTGGACGCAGGAATGATAGCACACGGAGGACCCGCACGGAAGCCGGTGCCGCGAGCTACAGAGCCAGCTCGTCCTCGTGGTCGACCAGCCAGCGGTTGGCGTCCCGGTGCCAGGGGCAGGCGCTGTCCAGCAGGGCCCAGAACCGTCGCGAATGGTCCAGGTGGGCCAGGTGGCAGACCTCGTGGGCCACCACCGCATCGATGACCCGGGGCGGGGCCATCACCAGCCGGTAGCAGAAGGAGAGGGTGCCGCGTGCGCGAGCAGCTGCCCCAGCGGCTGGTGCGCTCACCCACCACCACCTTCGGTCGGCTGCCGGTCCAGGGTGTCGGCCCAGTGGGCGGTGCGCGGCCTCCAGATCGCGGCGGGCTTCCCGGCGCAGCCAGCGTTCCAGGACGGGGCGCGGCGCCAGCAGGTCGGCGGCCGGCAACTCGGCCGTCAGGGTGTCGTCGCCCAGGGTCACCCGGGCCCGCGACCGGCCCGGCGGCAAGGGGCGCAGCACCAGGGTGCGGGGCTCGCCGTACACCATCAAGGGCGAGCCGGTGACCAACTCCACCCGCCGCGGCCCGTGGCGCACCCCGTGCCTCTCCACCTGCACGTCGATCCAGGCGGCCCACTGTTCCAGGGCCCGCGCCACCTCGTGCTTGGCCGCGCGCCGGGGCAGCACCACCACCAGGCCGTCGCGGCTCGAGACCTGCACCCCGATGCGCCGGGCGCGCGGCGAGCGGCGCACCCGGTAGCGGACAGGCCGGCCCAGGACCAGGGTGGTCTCCAGGGGGCCGGTCATGCCGCGGCGGCCTTGTCCCGGTCCAGGTACCGGGTCACGCCCATGAACACGAGCAGCGCCACCAGCGAGATCAGGCCCACGCCGGCGTAGGCGTACCACAGGTAGTGGGCCTGGGCGTAGACCTCGGGCATGGGCGCCTGACCGGCCAGGGCCGCCGTGTGCTGCGCCTGCAGCGCCGGCGACAGGGTCGAGGGCTCGGGGCAGTACCGGGCCAGCAGGAAGCCCGAGAAGATGAAGCCGAACATCCAGGCGAAGAAGGTGTTCAGGTGGGCGAAGCCCAGGAAGGTGCCTTCCTTGCCCTTGGGCGCCTGCAGCGAGGCGAACTCCAGCCACTTGGGACTGAGGAAGCACTCGGCGAGGCCCTGGATGGCGATGCCGATGATCATCATCAGGGTGATGGGGTGCAGCGACACGCCGAACACCGTCACGTGGTGGTGGATCCACGCCGACAGGGACATGGACACCGCCGACAGGGGGATCAGGCACATGGCCACCAGGATGGCGTTGGCCGGCTTCCAGGTCCGCACGAGCTGGGTGATCATCACCACGAAGATCACCACCACCAGCGGGTTGATGTTGGCGTACCACTCGGGCTTGTAGGTCTCGCCGGCCATGCGCAGCACGTAATCGGGCATGGAGGCGTAGAGCTGGCCCTGGATGGCCCAGAAGCCCGCGGTGATGAGGATCAGGGCCAGGAAGCGCAGGTTGCTCAGGGCCATCCACATGCCGCTGAGGGTGTCGCCGATGGAGCGCACGTGGACGTCCCCCACCTCCTTTTCCGGGCGGTAGATGAGAGCCACCAGGATCAGGGCCACCAGCGCCGCGCCGGCCGAGAACCAGGGGACGTTCTCCACGCCGAGGTTGATGCGCATGGGCGCCACGATCGTCTTGCCCGTGAACGAGCCGATGTTCACCACCATGTAGAAGACGCTGAAGGCGCGGGCGCGGTTGGTCTCGTCCGACGACTTGCTGACCGTGCCGGTGATGACCGGCTTGACGATGGCGCCGCCCAGCACGATCAGGACCAGGCCGACGATGACCGGCCCCAGGGTGGAGAACAGGCCGAGCATCCCGTAGCCCAGCGTCAGCAGGGCGAAGGCCAGCATCAGGGCGCCGCGGAAGCCCATGCGGTCGGCCGCCGCGCCCGTGAAGAAGGGCATCAGGTAGATCCAGCCGCCGAACATGCCGGCGGTCACCCCCGCCTGCACGTCGTCCAGGCCGACGACGCGGATCAGGTAGGTGCGCAGGGCGATGAAGGTTCCGTAGTAGGCGGCGCGTTCGCACAGCTCGGCGGCGTTGCCGGTCCAGAAGATGCGGGGATAGCGCCAGGTCAGGCCACTCTGGGTCATGGAGACGTCTCCCGGTGAGGAATGGGGTCGGGCCGGAGATGGTCCATGGCATTGTAGCGTCCGGCCGCGCCGGTGTCAGGACATTTCGGGCCGGGCCGCAGGACGCCGCGCCGCGGGACGGACCCCCGCGGCGCGGCGTCGCATCCGCCGGACCGGGCCGGCCTAGCCGAAGTCGTTCTCCAGCACGATGCGGTAGCGCGCCTTGCCCTCCTCCAGGTGGGCGAAGGCCTCGTTCACCCGGCTCATGGGGTACATCTCGGTCACGGTCTCGATGCCGTGGCGGGCGCAGAACTCCAGCATCTTCGCCGTGGTGGCGGGCGAACCCATGGGGCTGCCCGAGACGCTCTTCTGGCCGGTGAGCAGGGTGAAGGCCGGCACCGGGATGGGCGACGGCACGGCGCCGACGGTGTGCAGCCGGCCCTTCGGCCCCAGGGCGGCCAGGTACTTGTCCCACTCCAGGTCGACGTTCACCGTCGAGAGGATGAAGTCCAGCGTCCCGGCCACCTTGTCCAGCTGGGCCGCGTCCCGGGAGTTCACCACGTGGTGGGCGCCCATGGCCCGGGCCTCGTCGGCCTTGGCGTCGGTGGAGGTGAAGGCCGTCACCTCGCAGCCCCACTTGTTGAGGAACTGCAGGGCCAGGTGCCCCAGCCCGCCGATGCCGACCACGCCGACCCGGTCGGTGGGCTTGACGTCGAACTGGACGATGGGATTGAACACGGTGATGCCGCCGCAGAACAGGGGCCCGGCCTTGGCCGCATCCAGGTCCGCCGGCAGGGGCACGGCCCACTCGGCCTTGCAGCGCACCTTGTCGGCGAAGCCGCCGTGGCGGCCGACGATGGTGTGTTCGGAGGTGGTGCACAGGTTGTGGTCGCCGGCCATGCAGTGGGCGCAGCTCATGCAGCTGCCCGAGTACCAGCCCAGACCCACGGTGTCGCCCACCTTGACGCGGGTGACGTGGTCCCCCACCGCGGCCACCGTGCCGATGACCTCGTGGCCCGGCACGAAGGGGTAGGCGGTCATGCCCCAGTCGTTGTCGCGCATGGACAGGTCGCTGTGGCAGATGCCGCAGAAGCGGACGTCGATCTCCACGTGGTCGGGGCCCAGCGGCCCGGGATCGTATTCGAAGCGCTCGAGCTTGCCGCCCGGGGCATTCGTGGCATAGGCGCGGATCATGGCACTCGTCTCCTTGCTCGCGTGGGTGGCGGCGTGATTCCGCCGCAAAGTCTAGGGACGACCGCCGCCTCCCGCCACCGCGCCGCTCCTAGCGCGCCGAGTCCGCCGGTGCGGGCACCGGGGCCGGCTGCTCGCCGGGCGCGGGCTTGACGAAGACCTCGTCGGGCACCGGCACCCCGTACTCCAGCGAGCCGATGCTGACGCGGTTGATGACGTCGGCGCCGCGCTTCGTCACGACGGTGAAGGCGGTCATCATGCCGTCGACGTCGCGGTAGTCGCTGGGGAAGCTGTCGGTCTCGATGGGGTTGCCGTCGATGTCGAAGATCGTGGCCTGCTTCAGGATCAGGTACGACGACTTGTCGAACCAGAACAGCATGGTCATGTGGTCGCCCAGGTCCATGCGCAGCCGGTAGGCCGGCGTCCCGTCCACGCCGTCCTCCCCCAGGAGGTCGGCCTGGTAGCCCTTCTTCTGCCAGTCCACGAAGATCCCGTCCAGGTCGGCCTGGGTCTTCAGCTTCCTGGTCTCCGCGGGGAGCATGGGCCGGGGGTCCGACGAGCCGGCCAGGGGGTTGATCTGCCAGGCCTCCTTGCCGTCGTAGCACTGGATGGTGTGCACGCCCATGATGGTGGCGTCGATGCGCAGCCGGTCCGGCCGCTTCTGCAGCATGGTGAAGGGGATCTCGATGCCCTGGGTCAGGTAGGTGCCGGTGACCCGCTCGGACTGGACGCCCCGCAGCTTGGCCAGGCCCCCGGACGCGTCCAGGTGCTTGGCGATGAGTTCGTCCGCGTCCATGGCGGAAGCCGGCCGCGGCGCGAGGGAGACGGCCGCGATCACGGTCAGGGCGATGCAGGTCGGGATGGTCCAACGGGATTTCACGGCGTTGCCTCCAAAAGGAGTTGCTAACCTTCCCCGCCCCCTTCCAGGATCGTTCAACTTCCCGCCCGCGGCAAGGGGCGCCCCCGGAGGACCAAGGCGCCGGGCCGGCCGCGATCGCCCGCAGGCGTTCCGGCCGGCCCGGCAGTTCGTCAGCCACGGGTCCGCTCAGCGCACGAGGGAAATCTTCGCCGTCGCGGATGCGCCGCCGCCCTCGGCCCTGACCAGGTAGACTCCCGACGGCGCCGCGTGGCCGCCGTCGTCGCGGCCGTCCCAGACCGCCTCCACCGCGCCGGCCGGCCGCTCGGCATCCACGAGCATGGCCACCCGGCGACCGGCCAGGTCGTACAGGGCGATGCGGACGTGGCCCGTCCGGGGCAGGACGAAGGACAGCCGCGTCCGCGGGTTGAAGGGGTTGGGCGCCGCCCACAGCCGGGACGGCGACGGGGGCCCGGCCACGTCGCCGTCGCCCACGCCCGAGAGCACCGAGGGCCGGCGCAGGTCGGTTTCCAGGCGCCCGTTGCGCGCCGGCGAGAGCCACGGCGAATGGGGGAAGTACGGCGAGCGGCTGGCCACCCGCAGGCGCCAGTAGGCCGGCCCCCCACCGGGCACCGCGATGGGCGAGGACAGCAGGGCGCTCGAGGTGCCGGCGCTGCCGCTGTCGGTCCACGGCCCGGCGCTCACCCCGCCGCCCAGCGGCGTGCCCAGGGGCGCCACCTGCCACTCCAGGCGCACGTCGGTGCGGCCGGCGGCATTCGCCGTCCAGGCCTGCAGCCGGAAATCGTTGCCCCCGGCGGTCATGTCGCCCAGGGCCAGGGGCGCCGAGGCGTCGCCGCGCCACTGCTGGGGCCGCCGGGCCTGGGTGTCGTAGGCCTGGTAGCGGTTGTTGCCGTACCAGATGACCGTGCGGCCCTCCTGGGCCACGCCCCCGGTGTAGCCCGGCGAACCGGCGCCGACATCGGCGAAGCCGTCACCATTGACGTCGCCCACGCCCGCCACCACGTTGCCGAGGTTCTCCCAGGATTGCACCCCGGCCCACTCGCGCAGCGGGTAGACGGCGGTGCCGGTCAGGGGGCCGGCGAACACCCACACCCGGCCGTTGTCGGTCAGGCCACCCGTGTCGCCGAAGACCGAGCCGACGATCACGTCGCTCAGCCCGTCGCCGTTGACGTCGCCGGCCGGTCCCACCGAGCAGCCGAAGGCCGAGTTGGGCTGGGCCGAGGTCATGGTCCAGTGCGCGGTGGTCGACACGCCGCCCGCCGAGCCGCGGTAGACGGCGGCGGTGCCCTGGTTGTCGTCGTAGACGGCGCCCACGATCACGTCGCTGTAGCCGTCGCCGTCCACGTCGCCGGCGGTGTTGACGGAGTGCCCGAAGTTGCCGTTGCCGCTGCCCTGCAGCGTGGTGGCCGGAGCCGCCTCCAGGCCGGTGGCCGAGCCGTGGTAGACCAGCGCCCGGCCCACATCCAGGACGAAGAAACTGGGGCCGACCGGCTGGTCCCAGGCCTCCATGCCGACGATCACGTCGGCGAAGCCGTCCCCGTTGACGTCACCCGCGCCGGCCACCGAGTTGCCCAGGTTCCCGTTGGCCTGGCCGCCCCGCGCCGACCAGACGCTGGCGCCGGGTCCGCTGGCCGAACCCAGGTACAGGTAGGCCTTGCCCTCGTTGACCGGTCCGGCGCCTCCGAAGTCGTCGCCGTCGTCCTGGGACGCCCCGACGATGATGTCGGCGTAGCCGTCACCGTTGACGTCGCCCGCACCGGCCACGGAGATGCCGAAATGGGAATCGGCCTGGAAGCCGTCGGTCGCCCAGTCGGGGGCGCCCAGGCGCGGGCCCGTCGGGCCGCCGAACCACAGCTGGGCGAAGCCCTCGTTGCCGTAGTCGGGAGCCCCGACCACGATGTCGTCGTAGCCGTCGCCGTTGACGTCGCCGGCGCAGGCGGCGGAATAGCCGAAGCTGGCGTTGGCGTAGGGTCCCCAGGCATACCAGTTCGCCGAACTGGTGGGACCGCTCGCCGAGCCGTAGAACAGCACCACCAGGCCGTCGTTGGCCGCGGCGAAGGAGTAGTTGGGCGCCGAGGCCAGCACGTCGTCGTAGCCGTCGCCGTTGACGTCGCCGGCCGGCGCCAGGGCCCAGCCGTAGAACGATCCGCTCACGCCGCTGTGGGCCGACCAGCCCACCGCCGGCGCGGGGGCGTCCGCCCCGCCGCGGAACAGCTGCGCCCGGCCCTCCTGGGTCAGCGTGCCGGTGTATCCGGACGATCCGACCAGCACGTCGCTGAAGCCGTCGCCGTCGACGTCGCCGGCGGTGCCCACCGCGCCGCCGAACAGCACCTGCTGCGTGTCGAAGCGGTACCAGGGCATGAAGATGGAGCCGACGCGGGACCCGGTCACGACCGCGACGAAGCCGCGGCCGCCGCCGCCGTTGCTGTAGTTGTACGATCCGACCAGCATGTCGCCGAGACCGTCGCCGTTGACGTCGCCGCCGGGGGCGAGCGCCTGGCCGAACAGGTCGTTGACCGCGCTACCGAAATCCTCCCAGATGGGGGTGCCCACGATCCCGCCCGCCGAGCCGGGGTAGACCTGGGCCCGGCCCGAATCGGCGGCCCAGGCATTGTCCCAGGAGGGGGAGCCGACGCCGATGTCCGCGAAGCCGTCGCCGTTCATGTCGCCGGCGCCGCTGACGGACACGCCGAAGCCGCCGCCGTACTGGGTGCCGTAGAGCGTCGTGGCCGCCGTGACGCCCAGGCCGGACGGCCCGCCGTGGAAGATCATGACCTCGCCGTAGAACGTGTCCCACACCGGCGGGTAGATGCCGGTGGCGCCGGGCACGCCCATCACCACGTCGTCGTAGCCGTCCCCGTTCACGTCCCCGGCCGTGGCCAGGCTGGCGCCCAGGTGGTCGCCGAGTGCCGCGCCGGTCTGGTCCCAGGCCGGCGTGAGGGCCAGGCCGGAGGCGCCGCCGAGGAACAAGGCGGCCCGGCCGCGGGCACCGGACCAGGCGTCCGGGGCGCCGACCAGGATGTCGTCGTAGCCGTCCCCGTTCACGTCCCCGGCGGTGCTGACCACGGCGCCGAGGCGGGCCACGTCGGACCCGGGGGAGTCGATGCTCCAGGTCCAGGCGTAGGACGTCTGCAGGCCGCCGGCCGAACCCAGGTACACGAAGACGCCGCCGTCCAGGCCGTAGCCCGGCGCACCCACCAGCAGGTCGGCGAAGCCGTCGCCGTTGACGTCGCCCGCCGGCGACAGGGCCGCACCGAATTCCACGTAGTTGCTGGCGAAATGGGGGCCGTAGAGGGTCTGGCTGGGCGTGGCCGGCAGCCCGGTCGCCGACCCGTAGAACACCAGGACCGCACCCACCCGCGACGAGGTCAGGTCGCGCATGTTGGGCGCCCCCACGGCGGCGTCGCTGAAACCGTCGCCGTTCAGGTCGCCCACGGTGCAGACCGCCTTGCCCAGCAGGGAGTAATCGAGCCCCGCCAGGTAGGTCCAATCCACCGTGTCCGAGACGTTCTTGTCCGCCTGTGCCGACGCCGGCGCCGGGGGCCGGGCCGGCAGCTCGGGTCGGGCCGCTTCCGGGGCCGCTCCGGGGACGAACAACGGCCCGGTCGGGCCCCCGCCCGCGACGGCCGGGATGGCCGACAACAGCAACATCGACAAGAAGATGGGAATCACGTGACCGCGCGCGCGGACGGGGCGGCCACCGGCGGATGCAGGGAACGAGAACATGGGCGAAGCCTCCGGTTTGGCAAGCGACGAGGGGCCGCACACCGCGGCTTGTCCATAGGGAGACCGGCTCGCTCTGGAAATCACACGAAACTGGAAGGGTTTTTTTGGATTCGGCGTTGCCGCTACCGCGCCGTCAGGGGCACGAGCCGCGATTCGGCGAGCGTCGCTCCCTTGGCCAAGGCCCGGACCCGGGCATAGACCCCGTCCGTAGCCGCGGCCAACAGGTCGCCGTCAACCACCGCCGGCGGCGCGGTCAGCGGACCGACCGTGCCCAGGGTGTCCAGAGCCGCGCCGATCAGCACGATCTGGTAGCGGTCGGCGTCGGCCACGGCCGGCCAGTCCAGGCGCAAGCTCCCGGCGGGAAGGCCGGTTGCCGTCGTGTCGGCCACCGTGACCGGACCCAGGAGGGCCGCGCCCGTGACGTGCCCCCCCCCACGCACCTGCCCGCTGGGCGCCGTGGGCTCCGGGGGCAGCAGGGCGACCAGCGCCAGCACCGCCGCCGTGGCCAGGGCCAGGCCCGCGCCCAGGCGCCAGCGCCCATCGGCGAGCCGGCGGCGAGACGGTGGGGCGGCAGGGACGGTCGTCGTCCCGGCGGCAGCATCGGCCGCGCACGCCGCCAGGCTCGCCGCCAGGTGGCGCTCGGCCCGGGCCAGCTCGTCCGACGGCAGTTCGGGATCCCCGGCCAGGAAGGCCGTGACCTCGGCGAGCAGGCCGGCGCAACGAGGGCAGGCTTCGACGTCGCGGCGGCGCGGATCGTCGGCCGGCAGGCCCACCAGGGCGGCCAAGTCTTCGGCAGCGTGGCAACGGTGGCTCATGGGCCCTCCCGGCCGCCGGGTCCGCCGTGCCGCGGGCCCGGTTCGTCGTTCCGTCGTTCGCGCGCCGCCTTCAGCTTGCGGCGCGCCGTCTGCAGCAGCCCGCGGGCGCCCGAGGCCGTGTCCAGGCCCAGCACGCGGGTGATCTCGTCCACCGGCATCCGCTCGGCGCAGCGCAGCCAGACCGCGCGCTGCTCCAGGGGATCCAGCTGACCGATCATGTCCAGCAGCGCCGTGCGCTCCTGGGCATCCTCCAGGGCCGTCGCCGCGTCGGGCCGCGGGTCCGGCAGATCCTCCAGGACGAAGTCGTGGTCCCGCACCAACGGACGGCTGCGCACGGCGCGCAGGCAGGCGTGGTGGGTCACGGTGAAGAGCCAGCCCCCGAACGGGGCCTTGCCCTGCCAGGTGTGCAGGGAGCGGTAGGCCACCAGCAGCACGTCCTGGGCCAGGTCCAGGGCCAGGTCCGGGTCCCGGGTGTAGCGCCGACACCAGGCGTAGACGCGCCCCCGGTAGCGGCCGAAGAGCTCGCCCGCGGCGGCTTCGGCCGGGGCGCCGCCGGCGCGGACCCGGTCGACCAGTTCCGCGTCGGCAGCGCTCTCCAGGCTCCTCCATCCCATCATGAGAGAGACCGTCCGCGCCCGGGAATCACACGCCGTCGCTTGCGGACCCAGAGCAGGCTCACGAACACGGCTGCCACGGCCGCCCCCGCGAGCAGCAGTGCGGGCCGGCCGGCGGCACGCTTCTGCAGGCGCACCTGCAGGCCACCGTCGCCCACCACCACGAAGCCGGCCCAGTAGCAGGGCGCCGCCGTGGGCGCCGACCGGGCCAGGTCCCGGCGCGCGGCCCCCAGGGCGCCGGACGCGGTGCGGCCGTCGGCCAGCGCCGCGTAGAAGCGCGCCATGAAGGCGGCGGTAGCCGCGTCGTCCACGTCCCACAGCGAGGCCACCACCGCACGGGAACCGGCCGCCAGGAAAGCCCCGGTCAACCCCAGCATGCCCTCGCCCGACAGGGCGCGCCCGCCGGCCGACGAACAGCCCGACAGCACCGCCAAGCCGGGCTCCAGGTGCAGCCCGGCCACGTCGGCGCTCGTCAGCCAGCAGGTCTCCCCGTCCGCACCGCAGCCCAGTTCGATGTGGGAGTTCCAGGGCCGCTGGTCGAAGGTCTCGGTGTGGCCCGGCACGTGCAGCACGGCGCGGCCGGCCAGGTCGGCCGCCCAGGCCCCGTCGGCGGCGCCGCAGCCGGGATGGACGACGGACACGTCACGGTAGCGACGGCGCAGGCGGCGACCCTCCTCCCGGGCCCCGGGCAGGGCGTCCGGCCCGTCGGCGTCCGTGCTCTCGAGCACGAGCACCCCCTGCGCCCCCGGCGGCAGGGCACCCGCGCGCAGGCGGGCCAGCACCATGACCGAGGGCACGCGGGCCACTTCGCGCGCGTCGCCCAGGGCCACCGGCGGATCCGCGGCCGGATCCAGCGGCAACAGCTCGAAGGGCAGGCGGTTGAGCAGGCCGTCGGCGGCGATCACCACCCGCGCCGAGCCCTGCAGCTCGGCGGCGACCGGCGCGAACAATTCGCCGGCCAGGCGGCGCGCCGCCGGCTGGTGGTCCACGACGTCGGCGCCGGCGTCCGGGGGCACGGCGACCAGGTCCAGGAAGAGCCGGACCTGCGACCCCAGGGCCGCGCGCCCGGGCAGGGCCACGGCACGGCAGCCCGTGCGGGTCGCCGCGAACATCAGCGAGGACTCGTCGCCCAGGTAGAAATCCAGCAGCACCTCGTCCGGCGCGAGCACTCCGCGCTGCAGGTCCGCCAGGGTCGGCGGCCTCGCGGCCACCTGCTCGGATGCGAAGGCGTCCGGGCCGAGCATCCGCTCCAGCAGCGTGCGCGCCTTGTAGCCCTGCAGGGCGTCGAAGGCCTCGCGCACGCTGGTGTCCGCCGCATCCTGCGGCGCATCCCCCAGCAGCGCCGTGGCCAGGGCGAGGTGGATGGCGCTGCCTACGGCGCCCCGTTGCTCGCGCCACCGGGGGTCGCGGGGGGCTGCGCGCAGGTCCGCCCACCGGCGCTGGGCGGCGCGCAGGTGCGCCAGGGCGCTGTCGGCCAGGGCCGCGGCGGCCGGGTCGGCGGCGGCCAGGGCCCGTTCGGCTGCGGCCAGTTCGAGCAGCGCCGCCATCTCCGTCTGGCGAAAACCGGCACCGCGTACCGCCAGGTAGGCCCGCTCGGCCAGTTGCCGGGCCTCGGCGTCGCGCCCGAGGGCCGCCAGGGGCACCGCCTGCACCAGGTCGAACTCCGCCCGCTGCTGGGGCGTGGCGCCGGCCAGCATCCCCGCGGCGATGGTGTCGGCCAGGGCCAGCGCCTCGCCGGACCGCCCGCCGTGGCCCAGCGCCCGCGCCAGGTTCAGGGCCGCTTCCAGGCGCCCGTCCTGGCCCGCCTCCGTCATGGACATCAGCTGCCGCCAGAGGTCCGCGGCCCCGGCCCGGTTGCCCCGGGCCTGTTCCAGGGAGGCCAGTTGGGCCAGCACCGCGGCCTCCTTGGCCCGGTAGCCGCCCTCGCGGCATCGCTCGCCCAGGTCCCGCAACGCCCCGACCGCCTCGTCGAAATCGCCCATCTCCATGTGCGCCAAGGCCAGGTTCAGCTGGGGCGTGATCGTGGCGGTGGCGTCGCCGCCCAGCAGCCGCGCTTCCAGGACGCGTTGCCAGTAGGCGACCGCCAGGCCCGGGTCGCCGGTCTGGTACTCGTAGGTGCCGAGGTTGTTCAGGGCGAAGCCCACCACCCGCTGCAGGCCGGCCTGCTCGCCCTCGCGCACGATCCGCTCATACAGGTCGCGCATCTCGCCGTAGCGGCCGTCCCGGCCCAGGGTCCGCGCCAGGCCCACCAGGCAGTCCAGGGCCATGCCCTTCTCGCCCACGGCGTCGAAGAGGGGGGCGGCCTGTTCGTAACCTTCGCGGGCGGCAGCGGTCTCGCCCCGGCCCAGGGCCAGGTAGGCCAGGCCCATGTGGGCGTAGGCCTCCTCCCGGCGGTTGCCGGCGGCGGCGGCGGCGGCGCCCAGCTCGGTGTAGGTGCGCTGGGCGTCGTCGGTGCGACCCTGGCCCAGCAACGCGTAGCCGAGCCAGCGCGAGGCCATCTGCACCGCTCCCGGTTGTCCGAGCGCCTCACCCAGCCCCCGGGCCAGGTTGGCCGTGGCCTCGGCCTCGCGCAGCCGGCCCGAGAGGGCCAGGGCCCCCGCCTGGTGCAGGCGCCCGTGCAGCTCCAGGAGCGAGTCGCCGGTCGCCACCGCCCGCTCGATCAACGGCCCCACCAGGACCAGCACCGAGTCCGGCGCGCCGGCCCGCAGCAGGCGGTCGGCGCGGGCGAAGAGCGAGTCGGGCGGCGCCGGCTGGGCGGGGGCCGCCGCGGGGGCGCCCATGCCCAGTGCCAGCGCCGCCAGCACCGCACCCGTCAGCCGATCCCACCGTCCGCGCACAGCCACCGCCCTGGAGATAGCCGGGCCGCGGCCCGGCGGGAGTCGTCACGGACCGCTCTTCGGTCCGCCTGGACAAAACGGCCGGCTCCGCAGGCCGGCCGGCGACAATTCTAGCACGGGCGGCCCGGGACGGGGAGGCCGCGGTGATCCCCTCCCCGCCACCGCCATGCGCCTCCTCTCCGCCTGGGTTGTGCCGCGAAGATTGTGCCCGGCCCGCGATGAATCATCGCGGGCCTTGGCATACCGCCCCGGAGGTTCACAACCTAACCCCCGGCCTGCGAAATGGCGCGAGTCCGGACCGCACGTTCCCGGTACTTGACCCACCGCGGCGGCAACGGGACGTGGTCGGGGAAGAGCCTCTCCGCCAGCACATCCTCGACCGTCAACGGCCGATCCACCATCCCCCGCGCCATCGCCGGCGTCGGACTTCCCCGCTGCTTCTCCCGCCGACCCTTCATGTAGTTCCGCCACACCAGGAAGATCGCCAGCCGCTCGGCGCTGCACTGCCGCCGCTTCGACCACGCGATCGTCTCCCGCTTGTGGTTGGCGCTGCAGTGCCGGATCAACAGGTCCAGCAGGTTCACCTCCCACAACGGGTTGCGGTTGTCACGCCGCTCCTTGCTCGACGTCACCTGGTGATGGATATGCGGCGCCAGACCCCGCATCGCCCGCGGGATAGGCCTTGTGGTCGTCGCTGTAGATCGTCACCTCCGGTTGGCCACCGATCACGACCTCCAGCAGCTCGCGCACGTCCTTGCGCACCGCCTGCGGATCGGGCCGGCCGTACAACCGCTCCAGTTCGGCCCGCCGCTTCTTCTGCGCGGGAGTCATCGTGCCGCTGCGCCGCACCTCGCTGTCGGTGAAGTAGAGGAAGAAGTCGGTGTCCTTCTCGACCGCCACATGGTGGTGGAACGGCTGGTACTGGGAGCGCTCGAAGGTGACGAAGCCGTCGATGACGATCTGGGACGCCGGCGGCGCCGACTGCATCTGCAAGGCGTGCAAGTGCATGCAGTGGCGGCCGAGCCGTGACAGCCGCCGGTCGATGGTCGCCGGCGCGACGCCCAGGTCGCGCGCGAGCTGGCGGTTGGCCATGCAGCCGACGGTCTTGGTGAGGATCAGGGCGTCGAGTTCGGGCTTCCGCTGCCAGTAGGTGGTGGAGAAGGTCTGGGAGCTGAACGAGCGGCGGCAGTGGAGGCATGTGAACCGCTGGATACGGTGCGGGCGGGCCTGTCGCCGGAAGAATCCGGTCTTCTTGTAGCGCCAGCCCGCGGTCAACTGCCTGTGGTATGGGCAGTTGGGGTTGGGGCAGAAGGGTGGGCGCCAGGTCGGATGGTGCTGCTTGGGGGTGAACATACCCGGCCCGGTCGCAGGGACCGGGCCGGGCACAATCCTCTAGGCACAACGCATCACTTGCGTTAAGGCAGGCGGCCTGCCCACCGTCGTCGTCTGCCTCGCGAACCCTAGACGCCCTTCCCGTAGTTGGGCGCTTCCTTCGTGATGTGCACGTCATGCGGGTGGCTCTCCCGCACGCCGGCGCCCGTCACCCGCACCAGCTCGGCGCCGTCCTGCAGCTCGGCGATGGTCCGGCGTGCCGCAGTAGCCCATGCCGCTGCGCAGCCCGCCGACCATCTGGTAGATGACGTCGCGGGCGCGGCCCTTGTAGGGCACGCGGCCCTCGATGCCCTCGGGCACCAGCTTGTCGGCCTCGGTGATCTCGCCCTGGAAGTAGCGGTCCTTGCTGCCCTGCTGCATCGCGCCCAGCGAGCCCATGCCCCGGTACAGCTTGTAGACGCGGCCCTCGAAGAGGATCTTCTCGCCCGGCGACTCGTCGGTGCCGGCCAGCAGCGAGCCGACCATGACGCAGTCGGCGCCCACGGCGATGGCCTTGGCCAGGTCGCCGCTGTAGCGGATGCCGCCGTCGGCGATCAGCGGGATGCCGGCCTTGCGGGTCACGCGCCGCCACGTCGGCGATGGCGGTGATCTGGGGCACGCCCACGCCGGCGACCACGCGGGTGGTGCAGATGGAGCCGGGGCCGATGCCCACCTTCACCGCGTCGGCGCCCGCGTCGATCAGGGCCTGCGGCCGCCGCGCCGGTGGCGATGTTGCCGGCCAGCACCTGGGCCCGCGGGTAGCGCGCCTTCACTGCGGCGCACCGTGTCGATGCACGTTGCGCGAGTGGCCGTGGGCGGTGTCGACCACCAGCAGGTCCACGCCCGCCTCCACCAGCAGCTCGGCGCGCAGCATGGTCTCGGCGCCCACGCCCACGGCGGCGGCCACGCGCAGGCGGCCCGCGCTCGTCCTTGCAGGCGTCGGGATAGTCCAGCTTCTTCTGGATGTCCTTGACGGTGATCAGCCCGCGCAGCTCGCCCTTGCCGTTGACCACCAGCAGCTTCTCGATGCGGTGCTTGTGCAGGATCTCGGCGGCCTCCTCGAGGGTGGTGCCCTCGGGCACGGTGATCAGGTTCTCGCTGGTCATCACCTCGCGCACCGGCCGGCGGGTGTCCCGGACGAAGCGCAGGTCGCGGTTGGTGAGGATGCCCACCAGCTTCGCGCCCTCGGTGATGGGCACGCCGCTGATGCGGTAGTGGTTCATCAGCGCCAGGGCCTCGTCGATGGCTCTTGTCCGGCCCCAGGGTGATGGGGTTGGTGATCATGCCCGACTCGCGAGCGCTTGACCCGCTCGACCTCGGCCGGCCTGCGTCCGCGGCTCCATGTTCTTGTGGATCACGCCCATGCCGCCCTCGCGGGCCACGGCGATGGCCATGTCGGCCTCGGTCACCGTGTCCATGGCCGCCGACAGGAACGGGATGTGCAGGCGGATCGTGCGCGTCAGCTGCGTCGAGGTGTCGATGTCCTTGGGAATGACCTCGCTGTAGCCCGGCACCAGCAGCACGTCGTCGAAGGTCAGGGCCTCGCGGATCACGCGCGGGGCGGGGCGCTGGTCGCTCATCGTATCTCCTACGCCTTCATGATGCCGATGAACGGCAGGTTCCGGAACTTCTCGTCGTAGTCCAGGCCGTAGCCGATGACGAATTCCTTGGGGATCTCGAAGCCGACGTAGTGCAGCGCGCACGTCCTTCTTGCGGGCGGCCTTCTTGTCCAGCAGGGAGGCCACGCGGATGCTGCGCGGGTTGCGGGTCTGCAGCAGCTCCATCAGGTGGCTGATCGTCAGCCCGGTGTCGATGATGTCCTCCACCAGGATGATGTCGCGGTCGGTGATGTTGCTCTTGAGGTCCTTCTCGATCTTCACCACGCCCGTGGACTGGGTGCCGCCGT
Organism: Candidatus Krumholzibacteriia bacterium; assembly: GCA_963825035.1. Classification (GTDB taxonomy): domain Bacteria; phylum Krumholzibacteriota; class Krumholzibacteriia; order LZORAL124-64-63; family LZORAL124-64-63; genus JACZKN01. The sequence goes on from CAWGRT010000023.1 coordinate 53,367, forward strand.
CGTAGCTGCTGACGGCCATGAAGTCCACCTCGTGGTCCACCGACACGCAGCGGGTCAGGTCGGCCAGGAACGGGTACGCCCCCTTGAGGATGCAGACGAAGATGGGCGTCGAGCCCTCGTAGTCGCGGCTGATCTCGTTGCCCAGCTGCCGGATGCGCCGCGTGATCTCGTCGCTGGAGATGAGCACGCGGTCGATCATGGGGTAGCGCAGCAGGTATTCCTGGTCGTCGAAGGTCACGGTCAGCCTCCCGACGCGGCCGGATCCGACGCCTTGGCGGCGCGCAGCCGGTCGCGTTCGTCGATGATGTTCCGGATCTTCGTGGCGATCAGGTCGATCGCCACCTTGTTGTGCCCGCCCTCGGGGATGATCAGGTGGGCGTAGCGCTTGCTGGGCAGGACGAACTGCAGGTGCATGGGCCGCACCACGGTCAGGTACTGCTCGACCACCGACTCGACGGTGCGTCCGCGCTCGCGGGTGTCGCGCATCAGGCGCCGCAGCACCCGCTCGTCCGCGTCCACGTCCACGTACAGCCGGATGTCCATGAGCTGGCGCAGTGCCTTGCACTCCAGCACCAGAATGCCCTCGACGAAGACGATGTCCGCCGGCTCCAGGCGCTCGGTGTCCGGCCGGCGGCTGTGGGTGGCGTAGTCGTAGCGGGGCACCTCGACGGCCTCGCCCCGGCGCAGGGCGGCCAGGTGCCGCACCAGCAGATCGGTGTCGAAGGCCTGGGGGTGGTCGTAGTTGATCTTCGCCCGATCCTCGAAGGAAAGGTGCGAATTGTCGTGATAATAGGAATCGTGATGGATGATTTCGACGGTCCGGCCCGGGAACGCCTCCTGGACGCGCAGGGCGACGGTGGTCTTGCCCGACCCCGAGCCGCCGGCCACGCCGATGATCACGGGCGGAAAAGGATGGTGCTCCGGTCCATTCATGGGGCGAAGATATCCGTGAGACCGGGGGCTGTCAATCCGGCACCCCCGACAGGGTCCGCACCCGCACCGTGTCCACAATGACACAATGTGTCCCATCGAACCCGATATGCCGGCTATTCCCCCCCCGAGTCGATGATAACTGCCTGCAATATCTTATCATCTGAAATTCATCGAGGCCCGTAACCACCCCGGTGCCGGGGGGTTGCCGCCCCTTGTTGAGGGCAATTCTTTTATAAAGAAAACGCGTACATTCCTTGCCTGGATCACGGTGAACCACATCCCCGCGGAGCGGGCTTGTTAGCCAGAAGGAGCCGTGACCCGACATGCACATCCGGAGCAACCTGCCGATCATCCTGATTGTCCTGCTTGCGGCCGGCACCGCCGCCGCTGCCCCCGCCGTCACCTGGCACTGGAACCCGAGCCCCACCGTCGACGTCCAGGGCAACCCCCTGGCGCCGGCCCTCTACTACGAGGTCTTCGCGGTCTGCGACGGCGATCCGGAATCCCTGGTCGCCGCCGTCAACGACACCACCTGGCTGCAGCAGGACCCCACCCCGGGCTGCACCTACTGCGTGCGCGTCCGGGGCGTGGACGCCCTGGGCCGCAAGTCGGCCATGAGCGATCCGTCGGACCTGTGGACCGCGCCCATCCTGTTGGAGGTCCCCGGGGCCGACGTCCTCGGCGTGGGGCCGGCCTGGCCCAACCCCTTCAACCCCGCCACCACCATCGCCTACACCGTGCCCGAGGGCGCCGCCGGTCCGGTGACCCTGCAGATCCTGGACCTGCGCGGCCGGCTGGTGCGCACCCTGGCCGCGGGCGCCGCCCCCGGCCACCACCAGGCCCGCTGGGACGGCGTCGACACGGGCGGCCGCGCGGCCGCCGCCGGCGTCTATCTGGTGAGCTTACGCTGCGGCGGCGCCCGGGCCGTCACCAAGATCACCCTCGTGGAGTAGCGCGGGTTTCCGGCTGGACCCCCGGCCCGGCGCCCCTGATAATCGCCTCGGCAAGCGCCCGCGGGAGGGCGGTCCGGCAGCGCCGGACCGCCCCCGGGCGTCCTTCCCTTCCCGGGCCCCGGCCGAGGCGACAGGAGACCGACCGCGTGGGACAGGACCGGCAACCCGCCCGCGGCGCCCGCCGCCTCGCCCTGGCAGCGGGGCCGCGGGCGGGCGTGGCCGCGGCCGCCCTGGCGGGCGCCGTGGTGTTCGTCCTGCGCTTCGGCGTGCGGGTGGTCTGGCCCCTGAACAGCGCCTGGCAGCTGGCCTCCCCCGACACGGCCATGCCCTGGCTGGCCTGGCGATTCTGGCGCGGCGAGCCCTGGACCCTGCCCCTGGGCCACGTCTCGGGTTACATGGCCCCCGGCGGCACCACCATCGCCCTGACCGATTCCCTGCCGGTGCTGGCGCTGCCCGCCAAGCTGCTGGGCTTCCTGCTGCCGGCGGGCTTCCAGTTCTTCGGCGGGTGGCTGCTGCTCTCCCACGTGCTGCAGGCGGTGTTCGCCTGGCTCCTGGCCCGGCGGCTGCCGCTGGCGACGGCCGGCCGCGCGGCGGCGGCGGCCCTGCTCTTCCTGTCCCCCGCCTTCCTGGACCGGCACGTGCACATCTCCCTGAGCGCCCACTGGCAGCTCCTGGCCGCGTTCTGGCTCTACCTGCAGCCGACCGGGGACCGGCCGGCCCGGCGGGTCGCCGCCTGGGCGGGGCTGACCCTGGTGGCCTGCCTCACCCACACCTACCTGGGCGTGATGGTCATGGCCCTGGGCGCGGCCTGGGCCGTGCGCGAGGCCGGCCTCGAGCGGACCCTGCGGCCGGCGCCCGCCGTCGGCACCCTGGCCCTGATGGCGGCCCTGGCCCTGGGCTGCTGGTTCGGCGTGGGCTTCCTGGAAGCCGGCAACGTGGCCGGGTCGTCGTCCAGCATCTACGGGCGCTCGTACCTGAACCTGGACTTCGCCTGGAACGGGCTGGGGCGGACGCTGATCCTGCCGGCGCGGTCCATCGCCATCGCCAACGACATCGAGTCCTTCAACGCCCTGGGCGCGGGGCTGCTGCTGCTGGCGGCGGGGGCGGCAGCCCTGCTGGTGCTGCGGCGGACGCCGCGGCCCCGCTGGCGGCGCCACCTGCCCCTGGCCGTGGTGCTGGCGGGGTGCCTGCTGTTCGCCCTGGGCGGCCGGCTGGTGCTGGACGACCGGCCACTGGCCGCCTGGACCCTGCCCGGCTGGTTCGCCGCCCTGGCGGCGCCGTTCCGGGCCAGCGCCCGCTTCGTCTGGCCCGTCCACTACGGGCTGGTGCTGGCGGCGCTGGCGGTCTGGTCGCGGCTGCCCCGGCGGCGCCTGGCGGCGGGCGCCCTGGTGGTGCTGGCGGCGCTGCAGACGGTCGACCTGCTGCCGGTGCTCGACCAGCGGGCCGTCTACGCGGCCAAGCGGTGGACGACGCGGTTGCAGTCGCCCGAGTGGGATCGGGCCCTGGACGGCGCCGACGCCCTGTGGACCTACCCGCCCCAGATGAAGCACACCTGCGTCGAGTCCGACTTCGTGGACCTGTGCGAGCTGGCCCTGCGCCACGGCATCCCCACGTCGGCAGGCTACTCGGCGCGGCTGTTCCAGAGCGCGCGGGAAGGGGGCGTGGAGCGCCTGCAGGAGCTGCTGCAGGTGCACGCCGATCCCCGCGGCGTCTACGTGCTGCGCCGGTCCTACTTCGCCGCCAGCTACCCCGAGCTGCGGGACCGCTTCGTCTGCACCGATCTGGACGGTTTCCCGGTGTGCTTCGCCCGGGACGGGGGCTACCGGCCCGAGCGCGCCTACCGGGTGTTCGCCTCGGGCCTGGCCGAGGTGCTGGACCGCACCGGCGGCGCCACGGTGGTGCTGGCGGCCAAGGGCGACATCACGGCGCGGTTGGCAGCCGGCGACGGGCAGGCCCTGGCGGCCCGGGGCACGAACCTCGGCGCCCTGCCGGCCGGCGGCGCCTACGTGGCGGTGCTGGCGGGCGGCCGGCCCCTGTTCGAGCAGATGGACCCGACCCGCCCCATCCACGTGGAGGGCAGCCGGGGCCAGGGCTTCGGCCCACTTCGGCTGGCCTGCGACCTGACCGTCGATTCGGGCGGCGCCGACGACGACGCCCCCGCGTCCCTGCGCCTGGACGGGCGCGAGGTCCTGTTCAACCTGGACGGACTCAACTACGCGGTCCTCGGTCCCGACCAGCAGGTGCTGGCCGTCGGCGTCTGCGCCCGGCCCGACGGCGGACCACCCCTGGTCTACACCCTGCAGGAACCCTGAGCCGTCCCCGGTTTGCGAGTGGACGCGCGCCCGCGCGTGGGCGATAATCCCCGCTCGACACCGCCCGCGCACCGCCCACCGGAGGCTCCTCCTTGCAGAACGTCATCTCCCTCTTCGGCATCGTCGTGCTCGTGTTCGTGGCCTGGGTGCTGAGCAACAACCGCCGCCTCTTCCCCTGGCGTGTGGTCCTGTGGGGCCTGGGCCTGCAGGCCGGCCTGGCGGTGCTCCTGCTCAAGACGCCGTGGGGCGAGGCCGTGTTCGCCGGCGCCCGCACCTTCGTCACCCGGCTGCTGGGCTTCACCGACGCGGGCGCGTCCTTCCTGTGGGGCAACCTCTACCGCACCAGCCAGGACCTGGTGCAGTACGTCGACCCCGCGCGCGGCCACATCGAGGTGATGGACTCGGTCACCGGCCAGATGATCCCCATCGGCACCGTGTTCGTGATCCACGTGCTGCCGACCATCATCTTCTTCTCCAGCCTGATGGCCCTGCTCTACCACCTGGGCGTGATGCAGGTGGTGATCCGCGGCATGGCCTGGGTGATGCGCAAGACCATGGGCACCAGCGGCAGCGAGAGCTTCTCCTGCGCGGCCAACGTCTTCGTGGGCCAGACCGAGGCGCCCCTGGTGATCCGCCCCTACCTGCCGACCATGACCCGCAGCGAGCTGATGGCCGTGATGATCGGCGGTTTCGCGACGGTGGCCGGCGGGGTGATGGCCGCCTACGTGCGCTTCGGCATCGACGCGGGGCACCTGCTGTCGGCCAGCGTCATGTCGGCGCCGGCGGCCCTGGTCATCGCCAAGATCATGTATCCCGGAGACCGAGGAATCGCCCACGCGCGGCACGGTGACCCTGGCGGTGGAGCGCGAGTACGCCAACGTGCTGGACGCGGCGGCCGGCGGCGCGGGCGTGGGCCTGAAGCTGGCGGCCAACATCGGCGCCATGCTGCTGGCGTTCATCGCCCTGGTGGCCATGCTCAACTACGGCCTGGGCTTCGCGCACCTGACCCTGCAGCAGATCCTGGGCTGGATCTTCTCCCCCATCGCCTGGGTCATGGGCGTGCCCTGGAAGGAATGCTCCACCTTCGGCAACCTGCTGGGCACGAAGATCGCCGTCAACGAGTTCCTCGGCTACGTCGAGCTGGTCAAGGCCAAGGACGCGGGGCTGCTGTCGCCCCGCAGCGTGATCATCGCCACGTATGCCCTGTGCGGGTTCGCCAACTTCTCCAGCATCGCCATCCAGATCGGCGGCATCGGCACCCTGGTGCCCGGCCGCCGCGCCGACGTGGCCGCCCTGGGCCTGAAGGCCATGTTCGGCGGCGCCCTGGCCTCGTGGCTGACCGCCACCATCGCCGGCGTGCTGATCGGCCCCGGTTCGTGAACGAGGCGGCGGCACCGGGGCGCCCCCTGCGCGTCGCCCAGCTCATCGAGTCCATGAACGTGGGCGGCGCCGAGCACCTGGCCGTGAAGGTGGCCGGCGCCCTGGCCGCCCGCGGGCACCAGTCCCACCTGATCGTGGCCGGCACGCCCGGCCCCCTGAGCGCCCGCATCGCCCCCGCGGTGCGGGTCCACTACCTGGGCATCGAGCGCGCGCCCATCCGCACCGTGTTCGCCTTCGGCGGGTCGGTGCTGGGCGGACTGCGCCGCCTGACCGACGTGGTCCGCGCCCAGAACCTGGAGGTGGTGCAGACCCATCTGCCCGGCGCCAACTTCTGGGGCCTGGCCCTGGTCTTGCGCAGCGCCTGCGGCGTGGTGGCCACCATCCACAACAACGAGGAGTTCCGCTACGGCGAGCACGACAACCCCGTGCGCGCGGCCCTGCGCCGCGCCGCCTACGGGCAGATCGTGCGCCGCTGCGGCGTGGTGGCGGTGTCCGCGGCGGTGAAGGAGAGCATCGTGCGCCAGCTCGGCCTGGGCGGACACCTGGCCGACCGCATCGCCGTCGTGCCCAACGCCGTGCCCCTGCCCGCCCCCCTGGACCCGGACCGGCGCGCCGCCCTGCGGGCCCGCTACGCCGTGGGCGACGGCGAGGTGCTGCTGCTGGCGGCCGGGCGCTTCTGCGAGCAGAAGAACTTCGGCGACCTGGTGGCCGCCGCGACGCGCCTGGCCGCCGACGGCGTCCCCTTCCGCCTGGTCGTCGCCGGCGACGGCGAGGACCGCCCCGACCTGGAGGCCCAGGTGGCCGCCACCGGCCTGGCCGGCCGGGTCTGGCTGCCGGGCAACCTGACGGACCTGGACCAGGTGATGGGCGCGGCCGACGTTTTCGTCATGAGCTCCCTGTGGGAGGGCCTGCCCCTGGTGCTGCTGGAGGCCATGGCCGCGGGGCTGCCCACGGTCGCCTACGCCATCGACGGGGTGAACGAGCTGGTGGCCCCGGACGAGACCGGCCTGACCACTCCCGCGGGCGATCCCGACGCCCTGGCGGTCGCCCTGGCCGCCCTGGCGACCGACGTTCCGCGGCGCCGGCGGCTGGGCCGCGCCGCGGCGGCCGTCATCCGCGAGCGCTACAGCTTCGACACGCTGGTCGCGCGGTTGGAAGACTGCTACCGGCGGGCGATCGCCGCGCGCTGAACCGGGATCGCGCGGGGTCCGGCACGACGGTCGCGGCAACGAGGACTGCGCGACGACCGCGCCCCCGTGCGGGGATTTTCCCTTTCCGCCCCCACCCCCTGCCGCTAGATTTTGCAGAGTCCGAACATTCGAATCCGAGGAGTCCCATGCCCCGCGTCCAGCTCAAACCCCGCCCCGCGTACCCCTTCGCCGTCGAGATCGCCGTGCGCACCACCGACCTCAACTACGGGGGCCATCTGGGCAACGACCGCCTGCTGTCCCTGGTGCACGAGGCGCGGGTGGCCTTCCTGGCCGACCACGGCTGGAGCGAGCTGGACTGCGGCGGCGCGTCGCTGATCATGGGCGACACGGCCATCGTCTACCAGGCCGAGGCCTTCGCCGGGGACGTGCTGCGCTTCGAGGTGGCCGCCTGCGAGCCGGGCCGCGCCGGCTTCCGCCTGGCCTACCGGGTCACCCGCCCGGCCGACGGCAAGGCCGTGGCCCTGGTGGAGAACGGCATGGTCACCTTCGACTACGAGGCCCGGCGCATCGTGCCCCTGCCCCCCGCGGTGGCGGCCGTGTGCGACGCCGGGGCGCCCGCGTGAGGCCGCCCCTGGTCATCACCAGCGCGGCCAACCCGCGGGTCAAGGCCCTGGTGCGGCTGCGGAACCGCCGGGAGCGGCGGGAGCGCGGGCGTGATCATCATCGAGGAGCCCCTGGTCATCCGCCGGGCCCTGGCCGCGGGCGTCGCCGCGGGCGAGGTCTGGGCCTGCCCGCAGCAGATGGACACGGCCACGGCCGCCCTCTACGCCGAGATCGCGGCCCTGGGCGTGCCGGCGGTGGAGGTGCCGCCGCCGGTCATGGACAAGGTGGCCTACCGCGACGGCGGCGACGGCCTGCTGGTGGTGGCGCCCGCGCGTCGAGGCCACCCTGGACGAACTGGACTTGCCCGCGGACCCGCCGGCGCTGATCGTGGTGCTGGAGAACGTGGAGAAGCCCGGCAACCTGGGCGCGGTGCTGCGCATCGCCGACGGGGCCGGGGCCGGGGCGGTCATCTGCACCGGGGCGGGCGCCGACCCGGGCAACGCCAACTGCCTGCGGGCGTCCCGGGGCGCGGCCTTCACCGTGCCCGCGGTGGTGGCGCCGGTGGCGGAGACGGCGGCCTGGCTGGCCGCGCGGGGCGTGACGATCCTGGCCGCCACCCCCGAGGGCGGTCGCCCGTGGGATGCGGTGGACCTGACCGGCCCGGTGGCCCTGGTCCTGGGGGCCGAGCACGAGGGCCTGTCGCCGGATTGGCTGGCGGCGGCCGGCGACCGGGTGGCCATCCCCATGGCCGGCGCCGGGGACAGCCTGAACGTGGCCACGTCGGCCGCGGTGCTGCTTTACGAGGCCGTGCGCCAGCGCCGGGCCGCCCGAGGAGAAGCGCAATGACCGCTGCCGACCGCAACACCTTCTACAACGACTTCGACCGCGAGGAACTGGACCCCCGCGAGCCCGACTACCGCTCGGTGTTCCAGCGGGGCCGCGACCGGCTGATCCACAACGCGGCCTTCCGGCGCCTGCAGGCCAAGACCCAGGTGTTCCTCTCGGGCGAGTACGACTTCTACCGCACCCGCCTGACCCACAGCATCGAGGTCAGCCAGATCGCCGGCTCCATCGCCCGCTGGCTCAACAGCAGCAGCCCGCTGCTGAGGCCGGACTTCGCCCTGGACATCGCCCTGGTGGAGGCCTGCGCCCTGGCCCACGACATCGGCCACCCGCCCTTCGGCCACGCGGGCGAGGCCACCCTCCACAAGCTGATGAAGCGCTGGGGCGGGTTCGAGGGCAACGCCCAGACCCTGCGCCTGATCACCGAGATCATCTTCACCAGCGGGCGCAGCCGCCGGGGCATGAACCCCACCCGCGCCTTCATGGACGGGGTGCTCAAGTACAAGACCCTGTTCGGCGAGTGGGACGACCCGCGCCGGCACTTCATCTACGACGACCAGGCGCCGTTCCTGGACGTTCGTGTTCCGGGACCGGCCGTTCCCGGCGGAGCTGACGCCGGGCAAGCCGCGCAACGCGTTCCGCAGCGTCGAGTGCCAGATCATGGACTGGGCCGACGACACCGCCTACTCCCTGAACGACCTGGTGGACAGCGCCAACGCCGGGTTCCTGCACGTGGAGGCCGTCGAGCGGTGGGCGGCGGCGCAGGACCTGGACGCGGTCGACCGCCGGGTGATCGACGACCTGATCGACGCGGTCACCGGCCATCGCGCTCGAGCGCATGATGAACCACAAGATCGGCACCTTCGTGGAGCGCCTGCCGGCTGACCGAGCGCGACCACCTTCATGAACGACCTGACCAACCGCTACCGGTTCGGCATCGAGCTGGATCCGGCGGTGGTCCGCGAGCAGACGCTGTACGCGCGCCTGGCCCGCGAGGTGGTCTTCCAGTCGCCCCAGGTCTGCCAGCTGGAGCACAAGGGCGGCTTCATGCTCGAACGCATCTTCTCCGGCCCTGAAGGAGAACTACCTGGACGACGACGGTGCGCGCCAGGCCCTGCTGTCGCGGGATTTCGAGGCCGAGATGGGCGCCGCCGGCGACGACCCCGGACGCCGCGCGCGCATCATCTGCGACTACCTGGCCGGCATGACCGACGCCTTCGCCAGCCGCATCTACAAGCGGCTGTTCGACCCCGACTACGGATCCATCGTGGACTTGGTGTGACATGACACGGACGTCCCCGGCCCACGGACGGGCCGCCGCCATCGCATCCTGCTCCTGCTGGGCTGCGCCCGCCGCCGCCCAGGAGCAGCCCGTCCACTACACCGACATCACCTTCGGCGAACGCGGGCTGGACCGACACCCTCCCCGGCCACGAGGGGAGCTACTACTTCTACCGGGGGCTGGACTACGGCTCGGCCTCGCTGATCCACCCGCTGCGGCTGATCATCAACGGCGGCTTCGGCATCATGCAGATCAGCAACATGGACAACCGGCCCGGGCGCATCTCCTACGCCGTGGGCGCCCGCAACGTGGCGCGCAACCTGGCCTTCCCCGGCTGGTCCATCTCCCAGCGGGGCGTGTGGAAGTTCTTCTCCACCGAGGTCATCCCCATCTCGCTGCAGGGCGGCAACGCCCAGTACTGGCCCAACTACATGAACCACCTGCTGGGCGGCGGCATGAGCTACCGGATGATGGTGGAGTACTACCGCTACCACGAGTGGCGCCACCCGAAGCTGATGGCCGGGGTGACCATGTTCGCCTACCACTTCCTGAACGAGGTCGTGGAGAACGACCGGCGCATGACCGGGCCCAACCCGGACCCGGTGGCCGACTTCTGGATCTTCAATCCGGCGGGGATCATCCTCTTCAGCAGCGACCGCGTCTCGCACTTCTTCAGCGAGAACCTGCACATGACCGACTGGTCCTACCAGCCCGTGTTCATGCCCTGGCGCGAGGAACTGCAGAACATGGGCCAGAACTACGCGGTGAAGTGGCACCTGGACCGGGAGGGCCACCGCAGCATCTTCTACCGCTGGGGCGGGCACGCCGAGCTGGGCATGAGCTTCACCGACCACCGGGGCCGCTGCCTCTCGTGGGGCCTGGGGCTGGTGGCCAAGAACCTGAAGAACGTGGACGCGCTGAGCAAGACCACGGACCTGGCCACCTCGGCGGGCATCTTCTACGACGTGCACAACTCGCTGCTGGCCAGCGTGCAGTACGCCAAGACCAAGGAGATCCGCTGGCGCTTCAACCTCTACCCCGGCGCCATCCCCGCGGGGCCGTTCAAGCCGGGCGTGTTCGTGGCCCTCAGCGACCAGGACCGCATGCTCTTCGGCGTCACCTTCGGCACCATGACCCACATGCCCGTGGGCCTGGGCGGCAGCTACGCCGCCGACTGAGCCTCCGCCCCGTCAGCGCAGGTACGACGCGCAGTTGACGTCGATGATCGCGCCCTGCAGCGCGTCGGCGCGGCCGGACACCGCCAGGGCCACGACCGCCGCCACCTCGGCCGCCGTCGCCACGCGGCCGGCGGGACTCTGGGCGCGGATGCCGTCGCCCTCCGGTCCGTCCAGGTACTCCCGCGTCATGTCCGTCAGCACCCAGCCCGGCGCCACGCCCACCACGGCGATGTGCCTGGGCGCCAACGACTTGGCCAGGGACTGGGTCAGGGCGTTCAGGCCCGCCTTGCTGGCGCCGTAGGCCGGGCCCTCGGGTTCGCCGCGGTAGGCGCCCCGGCTGGAGATGTTGACGATGTGGGCGCGCTTCGACCGCTCCAGGTGGGGCAGCGCGCCGGCGATGACCAGGGCCGGCGCGGTCAGGTTCACCGCCAGGGTGCGGTTCCAGGTCTCCAGCCAGCCCGGATCGTGCAGGTCGTGCCGGATGTAGACGCCGGCGTTGTTGACCACGATGTCCAGGCCGTCCAGGGCGTCGGCGGCCCGGTCGGCCAGGGCCGCGGCCTGCGCGGGATCGGCCAGGTCGCAGCCCAGGACCGCGTGGCCGTTGCCGGCCAGTTCGCGGCGCACGGACTCGGCCGCCTTCTCGTCGCGGCCATAGTGGACGGCCACCTTCGCCCCTTCGGCCGCCAGGACCAGGGCCACCGCCCGCCCGATGCCCTTGCTGGCTCCGGTCACCAGGGCGCGGCGGCCCGCCATCGAGATCGTCATGGTGTCACCTCCGCTGCTGTCGATCGGCGCCGCGCGCCGCCGGCTCGCCCGGTCAGCGGATCAGCGCCAGCTTGCCCACCTCCACCTCATTGTCCATCCGCACCTCGTAGAAGTAAACGCCCGACGCGGCCGCGGCGCCACGGGCGTCGGTGCCGTCCCAGTCCAGCGAGCCGGCGGCCGTCACGTGGTCGTCGAGGATCGTGCGCACCAGCCGGCCGCGCAGGTCGAAGATCTTCACCGTCAGGCGGCCCGCGTGCGTGATGGTGTAGTCGATGCGCACCTTCGGGTTGAAGGGATTGGGATAGGCCTGTGCGCCGAACCGCGGCGCCGGGGGCGTGTCGGGGGCGTCCCCGATGCAGTCCGCAACGAGGAAATTGCCCAGGGAACCGAGGACATCACTCAGCACGGCCGTGTTCGCGGTCACGTAGCTGTGCTGGTCGGGAGCGGCCGGATCCGTCTGGACCCGCGCCAGTTCGTAAGGCAGGTACTCGCAGCGCGAGCCGCTGCCGGCCAGATCATTGATCAGGGCGGCGGCGTAGGGGTAGCCGCCGGGGTTGCCGCTCTGGTCGGTGAACTCCGCGATCCGCGCGCCCGAACCGTACGGCAGCACCGCGTCGAAGGTGCGGACGGTCGGACAGCCGCCGAACGCGAGCCAGCGGTTGCTGAGCCAGAACACCGGGTTGCCCGTGACGGCCGCCACTCCCGGCGAGTACTGGCTGCCCACGTACGGCCGCAGATCGCTCGCCGCCAGGTCGCCGCCCAGGTAGTCGCGCAGGAAGGCCGTGCCGACCGCCGACCCCACCAGGGAGGTGGCCAGGCCGTCGCCGCAGGCGAAGAGGCCGTGTTCGCCGCCGTCGAGCCAGGCGGCCAGCAGCTGCACGTCCGGCGACGGGTCGTCGTTGGGCTCGCCGATCCCCAGGGCCTTCGTCAGGTCACCCGAGGAGTAGAGCATCGCGCGGTACTTGTCCAGGAGCGCCACGGACGCCCGTGCGCCCAGGCCGTTGCCGACGCCGCGCGACGGGGCGCGGGTGGTGTAGATGTCGAAGCTGGAGCCCTGGGTCAGGCACAGCTGGTAGACCATCCACCACCAGGTGTCCCAGTCGGCATCCGACCGGTTGTCGAACCACAGGAGCAGGTTCGGCTGGTCGTAGGTGCCGTAGGTCGCCGAGAAGCTGTCGATCGAGGGCAGCGCGCGCACCTCGAACCGCCGGTCGTAGGGGGTCGGCAGAAGTCCCAGCCGTGCGGAAAAGCGCTGAAGCCGGTGGTGTCGGCCGGCAGGCGGGCCACCTGCACGTCGCCGGCCAGGTCGTCCTCGGCTTCGAAGTAGTAGTGCAGCACGTCGCCCGGGAAGAAGAAGCCGGTGTCGGGCAGGTCGGCCGCCCAGCGGCCGGGGATGGTCGGGCCGGCAGAGCTGTGGACCGAGTCGCAGACCACGGACCCGATCGCGGGCAGGCCGCTGGTACGGTAGGTGTCGAACACCGGATTGGCCCGCAGCCGGTAGTGCATCCGGGGCGGTCCGAGCACGTCGGCTCCGTTGCGGGCGACCACGTCGATGACCAGGGAGTCGCCCGGATCGATCGGTGCCCCGTCCGGCATGGCGATGTCGGCCGCCATGTCGAAGCGCACGCTCGCGGCGCCCGGGTCGGCCGGATCGAAGCTGCCCGCGGCGATGAAGCCGTCCTGGGCCAGGTGCTCCTCGTCCGCCTGCATGGTCGGCCCCATCTGCGGCGACGCGGCCAGACGCACGTTGTCGAAGTACGGCGCGGGGTAGCCGTCGTCACCGACCCAGCCCCAGATCCAGCCCAGCTCCTGCACGGTGAAGCGGACCTGGACGTAGCGGGCGTCGGGGACCAGCAGGTCCCCCACCGATTCCCCGATGCGCCGGTATCGGGGTCCGCCGTAGTAGAGGAAATTGCGGTCCTCCCACGGCTGCATGGCGGCGGCGTTCTGACCGCTGCGGATCTCCCAGGTGTAGAAGATGCCCGGCGCGTCCGCGTCCAGGTCCTCGTGCTCGTACACGGAGAAGTCCAGCTGCGCGGCATCGTAGCCTGCGGGCCAGTCCAGCAGCGGCGACATCACCGCGTTGTTGAGATGGTAGTCCGGACCGGCCAGCCCGCCGGTGGTGGTGACGATGTAGCCGGAGGGCCCGTAGCACCAGTTCACGCACGGCGAGCCCCCGGTGCCCGGCACCACCACGCCGTCGTCGATGAAGGCCACCTGCGGCGAGTAGTTGGTGTTGCAGAGGTCGTCGTCCTCGAGCCCCGTCCAGATCTTGGCGAAGTCCCCCACGTGGGGCGAGGCGCGCAGGGTGAACGGCCCGAGGGTCCCGTCCTCGAAGTCCCAGCTCGTGCCGGTCCCGTTGTCCAGGGAGATGGTCACGTCGTCCACCTGCATGGCGCCGGTGGTGGGGACGCAGCAGTCCGCGTCGGACCAGCCGCCGTCGGATCTCACCCGGAAGTAGACGACCACCTCATCATTGCCGTCGCCGATGTAGTCGCCGGGCTGCAGCTGGTGGGACACCGACACGGGGACGCCCACGCCCTTGCCGTCGTTCTGCCACAGGGTCACCGGCCCGCCGGCCGTGTCGAGATTCAGGTAGACGTAGTCGTAGCCCAGCTCCACGTCGTAGCTGACCGTGGCCGCCACGTCCACGTTGCAGGGCAGGGCCGGGTCGGCCACCGTGCCCCGCCATTCCAGGGAATCGTCCCAGTTGTTGCCGTAGCCCCCGGCCGGATCGCCCGCGCCGCAGGACGGCAGGTTCTCGCCGCACCAGGCCGAGTACTGGCCGGAGATCACCTGGTAGGTGTCCACGTGCCAGTGGTTGTCGCCCAGGGTGAGGTCGACGCTGGTCCAGCCGTTCCAGGCGGGGTTGCCGGCCGCGTCCTGGAAGCCGCCCAGGTAGGGCGCGCCGCTGCCCACCGGCCCCATGACCAGGATCGTGTCCCGGCCGGCCTTCTGCGCGTCCACGACGCCGCCCAGGACGCGGACGTCGCCGCTGGACAGGCGTGGCAGATCGGTGGGTGCGGGGCGGGCGGCCCCGGCGGGCATCGCGAGCATGAACAGGAAAAGAACGGATACGGCGAGGACGACGGCGGACACACCGCCGCGGAGCGAGGATCGAGCGAGCATGACGGCCCCCCTTGGCTTTGCCGTGCTGCAAGTGGCGAACTTCCCTGAGTATACAGGGGCCGGCCAGGCGCGCGCAAGCGAGGTCCCCGGGGCAGGGCGCCCACGGGACCGGCAACCCGCGGATACGGCACGGCCTCCCCCGGCCGCCGGGTTCCCACCCGGGGACGGCCGAGGGAGGCCGATTGCGTGACGACGTTGGTGGCGCGGGACGAACCCGCGCGCCCCTACGCGCCTGCCTTGATCTTGTTCAGCGCCGACCCGTAGCGGAACCAGGTGACCTGCTCGTCGGTCATGGTGTGGGCCAGGTCGAAGCGATCCTCGCTCCCGTCGGCGTGGTGCAGCACGCAGGTCACCTTGCTGCCCGGGGCCAGGCCGGCCAGGCCCAGCAGGTCGATGCGGTCGTCCTGCTGCACCTTGTCGTAGTCGGCCGGGTCGGCGAAGGTCAGCGGCAGGATGCCCTGCTTCTTCAGGTTGGTCTCGTGGATGCGGGCGAAGCTGCGCACGATCACCGCGGCGCAGCCCAGGTGCCGCGGCTCCATGGCGGCGTGCTCGCGGCTGGAGCCCTCGCCGTAGTTCTCGTCGCCGACGACGACCCAGCGCAGGCCGCGGGCCTTGTAGTCGCGCGCGACGGCCGGCACCTCGCCGTACTCGCCCGTCTCCAGGTTCTTGACGCTGTTGGTCTCCTCGGTGAAGGCGTTCACCGCGCCGATCAGCATGTTGTTGCTGATGTTGTCCAGGTGCCCGCGGTACTTCAGCCAGGGACCGGCCATGGAGATGTGGTCGGTGGTGCACTTGCCCAGGGCCTTGATCAGCAGCGGCAGGCCGGTGTAGTCCTTGCCGTCCCACTTGCTGAACGGCTCCAGCAGCGCCAGCCGGTCGCTCTCGGGGTCGACGATCACCGCCACGCCCTTGTTGTCGGCCGGCGGGGCCTGGTAGCCCTTCTCGTCGAAGACGAAGCCCGACTGCGGCAGTTCGTCGGCCACCTTGGGCGCATCCAGCTTCACCTGCTCGCCCTTGTCGTTGGTCAGGGTGTCGGCCAGCGGGTTGAACTTCAGGGTGCCCGCCAGGCCGTAGGCCATGACGATCTCGGGGCTGCCGATGAAGGCGTTGGTCTCGGGGTTGCCGTCGTTGCGCTTGGCGAAGTTGCGGTTGAACGAGGTGATGATGCTGTTGGGCTCGCCCTTCTTGATGTCGTCCCGCTGCCACTGGCCGATGCAGGGCCCGCAGGCGTTGGTCAGCACCACCGCGCCCACGTCCTCCAGCACCTCCAGCATGCCGTCGCGCTTGATGGTCTCGTAGATCTGGTCGCTGCCCGGGGTGATCCACAGGGTCGACTTCATCTTCAGGCCCTTGGCCTGGGCCTGCTTGGCCACGTCCACCGCGCGGCCGATGTCCTCGTAGCTGCTGTTGGTGCAGCTGCCGACCAGGGCCGCGGTCAGCACCTCGGGGTAGCCGTTCGCGTCGGTGTCGGCGGCCATCCGCGACACGGGATGGGCCAGGTCCGGGGTGTGCGGGCCCACCAGGTGCGGCTCCAGGGTGGAGAGGTCGATCTCCACGATGCGGTCGTAGTACTTCGCCGGGTCGGCCAGCACCTCGGGGTCGGCGGCCAGCAGGTCGCGGTTGGCCTCGGCCAGCTCGGCCAGGTCGCCGCGGCGGGTGGCCTCCAGGTAGCGCTTCATGCTGGCGTCGTAGGGGAAGACGCTGGTGGTGGCCCCCAGCTCGGCGCCCATGTTGGTGATGGTGGCCTTGCCGGTGCAGCTCAGGGCCTCGGCGCCCTCGCCGAAGTACTCGACGATGGCGTTGGTGCCGCCCTTCACGGTCAGGATGCCGCACAGCTTGAGGATGACGTCCTTGGGCGCGGTCCAGCCGTTGGGCTTGCCGGTCAGCTTCACGCCGATCAGCTTCGGATGCTTCACTTCCCAGTCCATGCCCACCATCACGTCCACGGCGTCGGCCCCGCCCACGCCGCAGGCGATCATGCCCAGGCCGCCGGCGTTGGGGGTGTGGCTGTCGGTGCCGATGATCAGGCCGCCGGGGAAGGCGTAGTTCTCCAGCACCACCTGGTGGATGATGCCCGAGCCCGGCTTCCAGAAGCCCATGCCGTAGCGCGCGGCCGACGAGCTGAGGAACTCGTACACTTCCTTGTTGGCGTCCAGGGCGTGCATCTTGTCGTAGTCGGCGCCCTTGTGGGCCAGCAGCAGGTGGTCGCAGTGGACCGTGGTGGGCACGGCCGTCTCGTCGCGCCCGGCCTGCATGAACTGGAGGATGGCCATCTGGGCGGTGGCGTCCTGCATGGCCACGCGGTCCGGACGCAGGGCCAGGGTGGCCTCGCCCCGGGCCAGCTTCTGGCCGGCGGGGTCGGACAGGTGCCCCAGCACGATCTTCTCGGCCAGGGTCAGCGGCCGCCCCAGCCGCTGCCGCACCACGTCCAGGTTGCGCCGCGACGTCTCGTAAACCTTGCTCACCATGTCCCTGGTCGTCTCGATGGCCATGTCGATCATCCTCCTCGACCCCTCGCGGGGCGAACGTCTCCGCGGCGGTCCCGACGGCCGCCAAACACCCGATTGCACGGGCCCAATATAGGATATGCGCAGAGATTTATCCCGGGAAATTCGTGGAGAAACCCGGCAGACAGGGCCATGGGCGGGGGTTTGCGGCGGTCCCGGCGGCTCAGCGCCCCTCGCGCAGCCGGTCGCCCAGCCGCTCGGGCAGGCCGGCGGCGATGATCTCGCTCCGGGCGGTCTCGATGTCGTAGTCCAGGCGCTCGAAACGCAGTTGATCGGCCGCCACGTCCCAGATCAGCAGGGCGGCCCGGGGATCCCCGTCCCGGGGCTGCCCCACGCTGCCGGGGTTGACCAGCAGGCGCCCCTGCCCGCCCAGTTCGATGGCGCCCGGCCCCTGGGCGGCGAAGCCCGCGCCGGCGTAGCAGACCGGCTGATGGGTGTGGCCGAAGAAGGTGATGCCGGCTCCCAGCTGAACCTCCTGGTCGCGCCGCACCAGCTCCAGGTCGCGGGCGAACAGCAGGTAGCGGTCCCGGTCCTGGGGCGAGCCGTGGGCCAGCACCGTGCCCCGGTCCAGGTCGCGCCGCACCGGCAGCCCCGCCAGCCAGGCCAAGGTCGCATCGTCCAGTTGCTGGCGGTTGTGGGCCACCGCCTGCAGGGAGCGGGGATTGAAGCCCAGCTCCAGCGAACCGTCGGCCACCAGGGCGTCGTGGTTGCCCTGGATGCAGACGGCGTCGCGCCCGCGCACCAGCGCCACGCACTCGGCCGGTCGCGCGCCGTAGCCGACGATGTCGCCCAGGCAGTAGAGACCGTCGCAGCCGAGCGCATCGATGCGCGCCAGTACCGTTTCCAGGGCCTGCAGGTTGCTGTGGATATCCGAAATGACGGCGATACGCTGCACGTCACGGCTCCTGGAGAGGGGCGAGCGCCGCCGTTCGCGGCTGGATCCAATCCTGCAAGCATAAACCGGTGTCGGCGACTCCGCAACGGCCCCGGACGTGCTAGTCGGTTTGGATGCTCAGACCCTTCTTGTGGATCTGCCCCAACTCGAGGCTGCCGGTGGCGCCGCAGTAGACCGCTTCCAGCCGATCACGCCAGGGCTCGAGCCGCGCCGCAACGTCCGCGGGCAGCCCCCCGGGGCCGAACGGCACGCCGGTCGGCGAGTCCAGCACCGCGTCGGACTGGGTCTCCCAGGTCTTCGCCTCGTCCAGGCGGCCCGCCTCGCGCAGGACCGCGGCCTGGTTGGCCAGCAGGGCGGCCAGCACCCGCCGATCGGCGCGGCTGTAGGTGCCGGTCGAGTCGGGCTCGTCGAACTCGACGCTGGCCGGATGATCCAGCCACGCGTTGTAGACCAGCACGTAGTACCAGATGTACTCGCCCAGGCCCATGCCGTGGTCCGTCAGGGCCACGTTCCGGCGCTCCAGGTAGCGGCCCATGTTCCCCACCATGCCGAAGACCGTGCCCATCAACGGCAGCACGGTCTTGACCGCCTCCTTGCCCGAGACGTCATCCTGCTTGTCCAGGTCCTCCATGGCGCGGAAGCGCTCGCCGATGCCCTCGAACTCCCCGCACAGGGGCATCAGGTCGCCGCGCACCGCCACGAAGACGTCCAGCCGGTCGTCGGCGAAGATCTCCAGGGGCGGGGTGAAGGCGTCGCGCTCCCCGAAGGCCTTGGTCAGCTCCTGCTGGGCGTGGACGGCCCGGTTGAACGGGCGCATGGCCAGGAAGCTGCCCCCCACCGTCACGACGATGATCAGCACGATGACCACGCCGCAGCCTATCCCGCAGCCGACCAGCCACTTGCGTCCCGTTCCGGCCATGTCTCGCTCCTTGCTGGGGACCCGGGGCGTCCGGGTCCGGGACGCCATTATCCCCGCATGACGCACCGGGGGAAAGGACGGTTTCACCGGATCGCGCTATACCACACCGCAGAGGTGCGGTATTCGGGGATTGTCACTATCCTGTAAACCTGTTGTCCGGGTTCCGCCCCCGGACCGTGTGACAGCGTCTATCCACGTCCTACTCCGGGGAGGTCCTCGATGCAGCTGAAAGTCTCCGACCGGGTCGGCCGGATGGTCAAGGAGGGTGAGATCACCCGGGCCGACGCCGACCGCTTCAGCACCTTCGTCCAGCGGTGCAACGAGGAACTGATGACCCATCCGGTCATCACCGACAACAAGTACTGCGAATGGTTCGCCCAGGGCGACGTCACCCGCGACAACGTCCGCCACTTCGTCATCCAGTTCTCGGTCTTCTCCAACCTCTTCCTGATCGCCCAGCTCCTGAAGACCATCAACGCGGGCTCGCTGGAGGGCATGCGCGCGTCCAAGGAGATCCTGGCCAACGAGATCGGCGTCATCTTCAACAAGCCCGGCAGCAGCCTGGGCGAGGTCCAGGACACGGACCGCGACGGCGACCCCGACATCGTCTCGGTGGAGGGCTCGGTCGACGGCGGCACGTTCCGCTTCCGCGCCGCCCACTTCGAGTGGCTGCTGCGCCTCGGCGACAAGCTGGACCTGGGCTTCAGCGACATGGGCAAGCGCCGCCACGGCACGCCGTCCACCCTGTTCTTCTGCGACCAGCTGGCCGCCATCTACGGCAACGAGGACCCCAACATCGCCGAGGGCGCCAGCTTCGCCGTGGAGAACTGGGCCGCGGCCGGGTTCTGGAAGCAGCTGGTGGCCGGGCTGGACGCCTTCAAGAAGCGGGAGCAGCCCGATCTGCCCCTGGCCTTCTTCACCTGGCACGACCGCATCGAGGAGCAGCACGCCGGCCACGTCATGGACGAGCTGGAGGAGCTGTTCTTCACCGAGGGTTTCGACGAGGACAAGTTCCTCAAGGGCGGGCGCGAGATGCTCGCCGGGCGTCGAGGCCTTCTGGACGGGCCTGAACGAGCAGCGCATCGCCGCCAGCTTCCAGGCCGCCTGACCCACGGACACGGACCGACACCCCGGGCCCCGGCCGCCGGCCGGGGCCTTGCCGAGAGGACCAGCGAACCATGAGGACCATCCGCCGGACCACCCTGGCCATCCTGACCCTGAGCGCCACCATCCTGCTGGCCCTGCCCGCGATCGCCGCCGAATGGCACGCCGACCCGGCCCACTGCAGCATCACCTTCGAGGTGAGCCACATGGCCATCAGCAAGATCAAGGGCAAGTTCGAGAAGTACGCGGTCGACGCCACCGGCGAACCCGGCAAGCCGGCCACCTTCCAGGCCACGGCCAAGGTGGCGGTGGCGTCCCTCAGCACCGACAACGAGCAGCGGGACAACGACCTGCGCAGCCCCAACTTCTTCGACGCGGAGAAGTATCCCGACATGACGTTCCGGTCCACGGGCGTGACCATGGACGGGAACAAGGGCAAGCTCGCGGGTGAGCTGACCATCCACGGCGTCACCAAGCCGGTGACCTTCGACCTGGAATACGCCGGCATGATCACCGATCCCTGGGGCAACGTCCGCATGGGCTTCAGCGCCGAGACCACCATCGACCGGCGCGACTTCGGCCTCACCTACAACAAGGTGCTCGAAGCCGGCGGCCTGGTGGTGGGCAACGATGTGGAGATCGAGCTGGAGCTGGAGATGGTCCAGGCCAAGTAGGTGCCGGACCGTCTCCGGCTCCGTCAATCGGGCTGGGGATACTGGGCCAGACGGAGGCCCGCCACCTGCAGGCGCACCGCCGGTGAGCCGGCGGCGCGAACGCCGTCAGCGGGATGCGGTAGAACCGCCAGGCCTGGCTGTCGGGCATGTCCGCCAGGTCCCCGTAGTCCGCACGGACGTCCACCACGGCGCTGCTCGTGCGCAGGTCGATCACGGCTTCGGCATAGGCATCCGTCAGGTTCAACCGATCGTCGCCGTCCAGGTCCTCGGTATCCATACGGTTGTTGCACGCCGTGCCGTTGATGTGCGGGTAGGGACTGCTGTCGTCGACGTACTCGGGTCATAACGCTGGGGACCGTCGCAGCCGAGGCCGTCCAGGCCGATGTCCTCCGTCGACGAGAAGATACCGTCGGGTACCGTGCCGGGGATGATGCCGTCCTCCCCCTCCCAGGTGCCCGTCACCAGCGAGTCGCCACCGGCTGCACGGGGCCGGAACCCGTCCTCGTCGATCCAGCCCAGGTCGATGTGCAGGCGGCCGTGGCGCAATTCCCGGTCCGGGATGCCGTCGTTGACCCAGATCTCGACGGAGTCCGTGCCGCGCAGGTCGCGCCCGGCGAATCCGGATCCGCGGGTGATGCCGCCCCAGGCCGTCGCGGGCCAGAGGTCGGCGTCGTCGCCGCCAGCGGCCGGCCGGCCCACTGGAAATCGACGCGCCGCAGGTTCACCGCATCGGGATCGGCCGGGGGCACGGGCGACGGTCCCGTCGAATCGGAGCATCCGCCCGGGACCAGCCCCGCCAGCAGCAGCATGCAATACCAACGCACCACGAACCTCCTGCCGCCCGGCCGGCTGTCGAAATTCCGAAGCTGTGTTCAGGGGTTGTGATCACGTCAACCTTACCAACTCCGCGCCCGCCTGACAACCCGCCCCCCCCGAGCGACCGCGCGTACCGCAGACGGTCCGGGCCGGACACGGAGACACCCCCGCGGGGCGCATCGCTTGCGTCAAGCCCCGCGGGGGTGTCTCCGTGTCCGGCCCGCAGCGCCTACGGCACCCGGATGTAATGGAGCTCCATCATCTTCATCTCGGGCATCCCCCCCACCGTCCCGAAGTACTCGAACAGGCTCTCGTCGTCGCTGATGAAGGTGGTCACCGTGCGCAGCTGCATCTCCTGACCGCTGGCCGGATCGGTCATCGTCCCGGAGGTCTCCAGGGGCGCCCCCGGCTTGTCCCACTTGCCCGTCATGACGGCGGTCGCGGTGCTCATGCTGTCGATCCAGATGGAGGTCACCAGGCCCGTGGTGTTGTCGTAGCCGGTCAGCCCCATCCCGTCGAAGGGCATGCCCATGGTCTCGCCGTGCATGGTCTCCTGCAGATAGCGACCGCCCAGGATCATCTCCGCGGTGCCCGTGTTCTCGCTGGTCTCCGGCTCGGCCCCCGGCGCCATCCAGGTCTTGCCCTCGATCTTCCAGTTCCCCGCCTTCTTGGCCAGGAAGGCCTGGAACGGCCCCGGCGTCCCCGCCTTCAGCCAGGCCTCCTGCATGGCCGCCGCGTCCGCCGCGTCCGCCCCGTCCTGTGCCCAGGCCACCCCCGCCGCCACCAGAATCACCAACGCCACGATCCCGACTGTCTTCTTCATGACTCTCTCCCCCCGAGTATTTTAAGCCAGAACGCGAACCGATATCCTACGCCACCGGTCCGTTTTCCACCATCCCTCTTCCCCGTTGCAGGCCGGAATGGACGAAGGCCCCGTCCTGGCGCCTCGCTTGCGCGAAGCCAGGGCGGGGCCTTCGTCCATTCCGGCCTACTTGCCGCGGGAAAAAGGCGCAGCCAGATACATCCGGGCGTACTCCACCGCCCCCCGGAAATCGTGCCCGAGGTCGATGGTGGCCTGGTACTCCTTCAGGGCCATCTCCCGCTGACCCATCAGGTCGTAGCAGTTGCCCAGGTAGTTGTGGGTCCAGGCCAGGAGATCGTCCTGCGGCTTGCGCGCGTCCGAGGACTCCATCTGCGCCTTGCGGAAGGAGGCCTCGGCCTTGTAGTAGTCGCCCTTGTGCAGGTAGACCTTGCCCATGTTGATCCAGGACTGCACGCCGCCGTCGTAGGCGGACACCGACTGCAGGCAGACGTCGTCCACCACGTCGAACAGGCCGGTCCGGAAGTAGGAGTTGGCCAGCTTCCGGTGGGTCATGGTATGGGCCTCGTCGGCGTTCGCGAGGCGACGGCCGAAGACCCAGAAGCCGCCGTGGACGATGTCCCGGTTCAGTCCGGTGATCTCCACGCCCGACGGCGAGGCGTCGCGGCCGCCCGGCTCCATGCGCTGCAGCACGACCGTGTGCCCGAGGGTGGGCGAATCGAAGCGGATGTTGTTGCCCACGGTGCAGACCAGGCGCCCGTCGAAGAGGTTGCCCAGCAGCCAGTCGGGATCGCCTTGGGGCAGATCGTGCCCGTCCAGGACCCGTTTGACGGCGTCGCTGGTGCGGCCCGCGTGGTCCGGAGCGAGCATCTGGCCCAGGGCGGCGTCCGCCGGCACCCAGCCGATGCCCTCGAGCCAGAACTCGGTGAAGACGTGGGCGCCGCCGGTGGTGAAGGCGCAGGTGACCGTGCGTGCGGGGATGCCCACGGACCGCAGCAGGGCGGTCATCAGGACGCCGATCCGGCTGCAGTCGCCCCGGCCCGCCAGCAGCACCGACTCGGCGTCGCGCTCCGGCGTGCCCGGGCCGGTGTAGGCCACGTTCGCCAGCAGCCAGTGGTAGACGAGCTGCGCCTGGCGCCAGGGATCGGTCTCGCCGCCGACGATGCGGCGCGCCTGGTCCAGCACGCGGCCGTCGGTCTGGATCCAGGTCTCGGGCGCGGTGTAGCGCCGGTACAGCTCGGAGGCGCGTGTCGTACGGCTTGACGGCCGCCGGGTCCACCACCCCGTGCAGGGGCTTCTCCTCCAGCTGGAAGTCGTAGTGCACGAAGATCTGTCCGGTGGTGCCGGGCTCGGGCTCGATCACCCATTCGGCCACGCGGTTGCCCGAGTGGGCGTCCTCCAGGACGGCCACCGGCGCGGGGTCGATGCCCGTCACCTTCACGTCCTGGCCGTGCCACTGGGCGGGCAGGGTGGCCCACAGCACGATGCGGGCCCCCGGATCCACCGTCGTCACGTGGTCGAGGGCGTACCACCAGCTGCCCACGACGGGCTCGGCGGCCGCGCCGGCCGGCGGCGGCCGCCGCCAGGACCAGCGCCAGGATCGGGATCGCTCTGCGCATCGTCACATCCTCCCCTCGGGGCGCGCGCGGGGCGGGCCGGCAGCGCCCGCCCCGTACGGTGTCCGCTACCGGTAGCGGAAGACCACGGCGTAGATGATCAGCACGATCAGCGACATCCCGATGGTCAGCGCGATGAAGCCGAACGTCTTGAGCGCCTTGACGAAGCCCTCCTGCAGGGGCTCGACCATGTGCTCCTCGAGGCGGCCCTCGGCGACCAGCTGCTCGTACTCGCGCGGCCGGTCCTCCTTGAACTCCTCCAGGGTCATCCGGCCGGTGAAGATCACCGGGTCCATGGGGAACCGGTCGGGCCGGAAGTGCGTGTTGAAGAAGTGGATCGTGAAGATGAACCCGGTCGCCAGCAGCGCCTCGTCCGAGTGGATGATGGTCGCCACGTTGATGAACCAGCCCGGCGAAGAAGTGGGTGAAGAACTCCGGGAACCACAGGATCAGGCCGCTGAAGCCGATCATGCCCACGCCCCAGAACACCGCGAAGTAGTCGAACTTCTCCCAGTAGGTCCAGCGGCCGTAGCGGGGACGCTCGCCCTTGCCCACGAACCACTTGACGGTGCCCAGGAATTCCTCGCCGTCGCGCTTGTTGAACATCATCCCCTCGGGCCCGAAGATGAATTCCTTCCAGGACTTGCCGGAGATGTGGCGCCGGTGGCTGAAGTCGATGATGTGGCGCGTGAAGTAGAAGAAGGTCACCAGCGCCGCCAGGCGGTGCAGGGTGCCGGCCGACTGGAAGCCGCCCAGGATGTGGGCCAGCCACTGGGCCCAGCCCAGGTAGCTGAACTTCAGGGTCATGCCGGTGGTCGCCAGGGTCAGGAAGCTGATGATCACCAGCATGTGCAGGGTGCGGGTCAGGCGGTTGAAGCGCCGGAACTGCTTCTGGCCCTTGGCCTGCTCCCGCAGCTGGCGCGAGTGCTTCGAGCGCCTGGACCGAGCGCGGGATCCACAGCAGGGTGTGGATGCCGAACACCGTGAAGGTGCCCACCAGCAGCGACGTCATGAACAGCCACGTCCAGTAGATGAACGGGTACTTGTGCTTGTCGTGGTGCGTGGCGTGGGTCAGGTAGCCCGCGAACTGGCGGTGCGCCTGCGGGTGGCACTGGGCGCAGGTCGCCACGATGTTCTCGCGCGACAGGGTCGAGTTGGGATCGCTCCGGCGGCAGCACGTTGTGCTGGCCGTGGCAGTCGGCGCAGTCGGCCGTCTCGGTGTAGCCCAGGGCGAAGACCTTGCCGTGGTAGGTCTCGAAGTAGGTCTCGACCACGTCCTCGTGGCAGCTGCCGCAGGCCTGGACGATGCGCAGGCGGAAGCCCTCGGCGTCGGTGCGCGCGATCTGGTGCGAGGTGTGGCAGTCGTTGCACATGGGCAGGTGGTGTTCCGTCCGTGGCCTTGCCCGTGAAGTGGATCGACTTGCGGAACTCCACGTCGATGCCCTGGTGGCAGTGGCCGCAGGTGTCGGCCACGTTGGCGCGGCTGACGCTGGACGTCCCGGTCCTTGCTGGGCAGGATGTGGTGGGTGGTGTGGCAGTCGATGCAGGTCGCCGTCACCACCAGGCCGCTGGAGCTGAGGGCCCGCCCGTGCACGCTCTCCTTGTAGTTCTTGACCATGCTGTGCTGGGTGCCCTCGTAGCGCTTGTCGGCGACGCCGCCCTCGTCGTGGCAGCGACCGCAGAGGTCGGGCACGTTGCGCACGAAGGTCGGCGAAGTCGGGTCGTCGTGCTT
Source organism: Candidatus Krumholzibacteriia bacterium (assembly GCA_963825035.1). Taxonomy (GTDB): domain Bacteria; phylum Krumholzibacteriota; class Krumholzibacteriia; order LZORAL124-64-63; family LZORAL124-64-63; genus JACZKN01. The sequence goes on from CAWGRT010000023.1 coordinate 78,979, forward strand.
CTTGATGTTGTGCCTGCCGTGGCAGCTGCGGCAGTCCGGCCCGTCGGGGTCGCCCTGGTTCTTCAGCTTGCCGTGGATGCTGGTCATGAAGACGTCGACGACGCCGGCGTGGCAGATGGCGCAGTCCACCCGCGAGGGCACCGTGTCGCAGGGCCGCTCGTGGCTGGGGGTGGCGCCGGTGTGGCACTGGATGCAGCGCACGTTCTGGTGGGCCGAATCCACCAGTTCGGCGTGGTCCACGGCCATGCTCTCGCCCTCGCGCCCGGGCATCTGGCTGACCAGGTCGGGCTTGCTGTGGCAGACCAGGCAGTCCTTGTCGCTCATGCCCTCGTCGTAGTAGACGCGGCGGATCTGGTGGGGCTGGTGGCACTCGACGCAGACGGGCACCTTGTGGGGCTCGCTCTCCCAGAGCCGGCCCTCGATGACCTTCTGGTGCACGTCCTCGATGCGGCCGTGGCACTGCTGGCAGGTCTGGGCCACGCGCTCGCGGGAGATGGACGACGGGGATCGTGGCTGTCGCGCACGTCGTGGGCGGTGTGGCAGTCCGAGCAGACCGCGGCCATGGTCAGGCCCCGCTTGTACAGGCCCTCGCCGTGGATGGACATCTTGTAGTGGGTCAGGATGCTGTCCTGCTCGATGTCCGAGAAGTCGGCGACGGGGCTGCCCTCCTTGTGGCAGCGGCCGCACATCATGGGGATGTTGAACCGGTTCACCGTCGAAGTGGGGTCGCTGGGGGGCCGGATGTCGTGGGCGCCGTGGCACGACCAGCAGCGCGGCGCCAGCTTCTCGCCCTGGGCCACCATCTGCCCGTGGAGGCTGTTCTTGTAGATCTGGCCGATGCGCTCGTGGCACTGGGCGCAGTCCACGTCCGCCAGCTGCTCCGGGTGGGGCCAGTCCTCGAAGCCCTGCAGGTCCGCGTGGCAGTCGACGCAGGTGATCCCCGCCTCGCCGTGGATCGACCCGTCGAACTTGTCGATGTCCACGTAGAGGGAGACGACCTTGCCGTCCACGTTCTTGGTCAGGTCCTGGTCCTCGTGGCACTGCAGGCACTCGTCCGCGTCCTGGGCCATGGCGGGCCCGGACAGGACCGTGCCCAGGGCCACGGCCGCGAGCAGCAGCATGAGGAAGGCGAGGACTCGCTTGAAGGCGTCGATGAGCATCGCGGATTTCTCCCGGTGGCGACAGGGGCCTGACGAATGTTCGGCAACACCCAATGATTGTGTCGATGCCGGGGAGGGGTCAAACATCGAATCCCACTGAAAACAAACATCTTGTCCAATAGAGGAGCCGAGTCGTCCCCAACGATTTAATTGATGAAAACCATCCTATTTTAAATATCGCATATTCATTAGGTTGTTGAGATGAAGATCGACAACTCCAGTTGGAGATTCATTGAGAACGATTCTCAGCGGTGTGAAAAAAATATCGGGCTGGTCCAGGGGGAACCCTGCCGGGGGGCTGGGCGGTCAGTCGTCCCGCGGCGACGGCGACGACGCCCCCTCGCGCACCGACGCCACCTCGGCCTCGGTCAGGTCGCGCAGGCCGCCGGCCACCAGTTCGCCCAGGCGGATCTCGCCGATCCGCACCCGGCGCAGCAGGGTGATCTTGTGACGCAGGGTGCCGAACATGCGGCGCACCTGGCGGATCTTGCCCTCGCGCACCACCAGGGCCAGCACCGTGCGGCCGGCCATGCGCTCGATGATGCGCACCGACAGGGGTCGGAACACCCCCAGGTTGGGCAGATGCACGCCGGCGGTCAGCACGCCCACCTCCAGGTCCGTCAGTTCGCCCTCGAGCTGCAGGCGATATTCCTGCTCCAGGCAGGCGCTGCCGGCCACCCCGGCGTTCCAGGTCGGGTCATTGGAAACCAGCAGCAGGCCGGTGGTCTTGCCGTCCAGGCGACCGGCCGCGCGCAGGCCGGGCACGCCCACGGGCAGATACTCGGCCACCAGGCGGCGGTTGGGCCCGTCGCTGGGCACGCACACCACCCGCGCCGGCTTGTGGAAGGCGAAGTATCGGAACTTCAATTTCGTCAGAGGCTTGCCGTCCAGGGCGACGACGCTGCCCGGCTCGACGGCCCGCCGCGGGTCGAGGCAGGGCTTGCCGTCCACGGCCACCCGCCCCGTGCCCACCAGGTGCTCGGTCTGGCGCCGCGTGCCCCAGCCCGCCTGCTGCAGGGCCCGGGCCAGGCCCATCTTCCGGGCCGGCCGCCAGGGCACCGGCGCGGCGGCCTTCGCGCCGGCGGTGTCCGGCGCCGCCGCAGCCGGCTCGACCGGCTCGGCCGGCTCGACCGGTGTCCAGGTGCGCTTCTTCCTGCCGACCTTCTTGCTCACCGTTCGCTCCCCCGCGCTCCGCCGGACACCCCTAGGCGCCGGTGGTCCAGATCACCATGACCAGCCCGTACGCCAGCAGCAGCAGCAGCCCCCGGCGTCGCCCGACGTCGCCGCGCCCGAGGGTCACCATGGCGAACAGGATGAACGCCAGCCCCACCATGCAGGCCAGCTGCAGCCGTAACTGCCCCGAGTTCTCGGTCAGGGGCCGCACCAGCCCCACCGGCCCGGCCACCGCCAGGATGTTGAAGATGTTCGACCCGACGATGTTGCCCAGGGCCAGGTCGTCCTGCTTGCGGGACGCGGCCACGATGGTCGTCGCCAGTTCGGGCAGGCTCGTGCCCACCGCCACCAGGGTCAGGCCGATGAGGGTCTCGCTGGCCCCCAGGCGCAGCGCCAGGTCCACCGCAGCGTTGACGATGAGCTGGCCGCCCCCGGCCAAGGCACCCACGCCCACGACCACCAGCACCGAGCCCCGCACCACCTCGCGCACCTTGTGGCGCGGGTCCACGTGCACGTCCGGCGCCGCCGGCACCGTCGTCTCGCCCCGCTGGGCTCCCCGTCGCGTCCACTCGAGGAAGACCACGAACAGCACCACCAGCACCGCCGCATCCAGCCGGCCGAGGGTGCCGTCCCAGACCAGCGCCGTCATCAGCACCGAGATGCCCAGCATCAGGGGCACCTCGCGGCGCCGCAGCCCGGCCTCCACCTTCACCGGTTGCAGCAGGGCCGCCACCGCCAGGATCAGCCCGATGTTGGCCACGTTCGAACCGATGACGTTGCCCAGGGCGATGCCGGTGTTGCCCCGGATCGCGCCCACCAGGGACACGAACAGCTCCGGGGCCGAGGTGCCGAAGGCCACCACCGTCAGGCCCACCACCACCGCCGGCACACCCAGCGCCGCCGCCACCCGGGTGCCGCCGCTGACCAGCACCCAGGCGCCGACCACCAGGATGACCACCCCCACGGCGAACAGGAGCAGGGTGAGGATCACGGCCGCTCTCCCGGGGCCGGATCCAGCAGCGCCGCCGCCCGCACGGGCGAGGCTTCGGTGCCCGCCAGCTTCAGCGGCAGCACCAGCAGGGTGAACGGCGCATCCGGCAGCCGGCCCAGCCCCGCCAGGTTCTCGATGTTGATCATGCCCGCGGCGGCGCAGATGTCGTGGGCCGCGTGGCCGGCGTAGGGATCCAGGCTGGGCGTGTCCAGGCCCGAGCCCTTGAGCCCGGCCCCGGCCAGGCGCCGGGCCAGGGCCTCGCCGTACCAGGGCCACTCCCCGTAGTAGCGGCCGGTGCCCCAGTGGCGGTCCCAGCCCGTGGCGAAGAGCACGAAGTCCAGGCCGGCCAGATCCACCCCGTCCAGCAGATCGGCGCCCAGGGGGCCGGCCGCCGTGCCGTCGCCGGCGCGGATCACCCGGGCCCGCCCCGCGAAGGCCGCCAGGGGCAGCTCCTCGAGGGGCGGTTCCCCCGCCCGGAAGTGCAGGGCCAGGTCGATGTGGGTGCCCACGTGGCAGCCGAACTCCAGGGCGCTGGACATGTGGCTGTCCGTTCCGTGCTCGCTGCGCCGGTGGATGGCCAGGGTCTGGTCGTCCCCCGGCCACTGCGCCATGCCCGGCACGATGGTGTGGCTCAGATCGATCAGGTGCAACGGGTCGTCCTTTCGGCTGCCGACGCGGGCGGTCAGGTGCCGGAGGCGAAGGTGTCGACGCGGATCTCCCGGGTGACCGCCCCCACCGCGAACTCGGAGGCGAAGATCGTGCGCTCGGCGCCGTCCAGCAACTCGCCCACGGCACCCTCGCTGCCGGACACCGCCGCCACGGCCAGGAACACCCGCTGCTGCAGGTCGGCGGGGCCCACCTGGGCCACCGCCAGGTCGCGGTTGCGCAGGCGCTGCACCAGGGCCCGCAGGGGGCCCCGGCGGTCCTTGAGGCTGTGGGCCTCGGGCAGGATCAGGTCGGCCACCAGGGTGCCGGTGTAGATGCGGACGTCGTCCACGGTCGCCTCCAACGTGGGCCAAACGTACTGGAAAACCAGTCGATTGTCATGATCGATCGAGGGTCGCGCGCCGCCCCGGCGGCGATCGGCGCAAAAGCCCCGCCGGTTCCGGCCGAAAACCCGGAAAAGCGACCCCGCCGCCGCTGGCGGCTTGCCCGGCCGCCCCGGACTCGACTAGGATGATGCCCATGAGGCCCGACCTCCCCGCCAGCCTGCGCCGCCCCGGCGCCCGCCGCACGGCGCTCGCCGCCGTGGTGTGCCTGGCCGCCCTGCTGGGGGGCTGCGGCGAACGGATCGATCCCGCCGGGACCCGCGACGGGGGCGACCGCGCCCCCCTGGTGCCCCACCCCCAGGTGGACCGGGACCTGGACGAGATCGCGCACGCGGGCGTGATCCGCATGATCGCCCGCTACAACTCCAGCAGCTACTTCGTGCACAAGGGCGGCCAGGCGGGGTTCGACTACGAGCTGCTGGTGTGGTTCGCCCGCGAGCACAACCTCACCGTCGAGGTGGTGGTGCCCCAGCCGGGCGACGACGAGATCTCCCTGCTCAACAGCGGCGAGGGTGACGTGGTCTGCACGGGCTGGACGCCGGTGGAGGATCTGGCGCGCTGGGTGTCCTGGACCCGCCCCACCAACTTCGTGCGCAAGGCGGTGCTGGTGCGGTCGGACGACCCCCGCGGCGGCGACCTCGCCGCGTGGAACGGCACCACCCTCACCGTGCCGGCGGACGACCCCTTCCGCGCCGAACTGCAGCACCTGCGCGAAACCACCGGCGCCCGCTTCCGCGTGGCCGAGGGCCGCCCCCTGGCCGAGCCGGAGGAGCTGCTGGCCCAGCTGGACCGGGGCGAACTGGAGGCCGTGGTGGTGGACGACGTGGTGGCCCAGGCCGCCATGTCCTACCTGGAGAACATCCGCGTCGCCGCCCGCCTGGGCGACCAGCGGCCCACCGTGTGGCTGGTGCGCCAGAACAGCCCCGAGCTGCGCAAGGCCCTGAACCTGTACCTGAAGAAGCAGCTCTACGTGGCGGCGTCCGGCCGCGTGCGCCGCAGCCAGACCTACGGCGTCATCTACGACCGCTACTTCCGCAACGCCGACACCATCCGCGGCTTCCAGGAGCCGGCCCACCGGCCCGACAAGAGCGGCCGCATCTCCCGCTACGACGACATGATCCAGACCCAGGCCGAGGCCGCGGGCCTGGACTGGCGGCTGGTGGCCGCCCTGGTCTACCAGGAGTCGCGCTTCTACCCCTACGCCCGCAGCAAGGCCGGCGCCCGGGGGCTGATGCAGGTGCTGCCCGCCTTCGCCGGCCCCCAGGCCGACAGCCTGTACGTGCCCGAGGCCAACCTCCGGGCCGGCCTGCGCCTGATGAAGGCCACCTGGAGCAGCTACGCCTATCTGGACAGCCTCGAGCGCGTGCGCTTCACCCTGGCCGAGTACCACGCGGGCAACGGCCACCTGACCGACGCCCGCCGCCTGGCCATGGACATGGGGAAGGATCCCAACAAGTGGGAGGGTTCGCTGACGGTGACCCTGCCCCTGCTGGAGCAGCAGCGCTGGTTCAGCCAGATGCGCCACGGCTTCTACCGGGGCACCCGCACCGTGGACTACGTGGAGGAGATCCTGGCCCGCTGGCGCGCCTACACCCGCCTGGTGCCCCGCGACCCGGCGGCCGTGCCCGACTCGGTGGCGGCGGATCTGCCCGGCGACGACGCCGAGCTGCTGCTGTCGCGGCCCGACCTGCTGGCCGACCGCCCGCCCCCGCCCCGCTAGCCGTTCGCCGCGATCAGCTCGTCCAGCAGGGCCCGCGCCCGCCGCAGGTGCGGGATCACGATGCTGCCGCCCACGATCAGCCCCACGTCGAAGATCTCGACGATCTGCTCCTCGGTGGCCCCCAGCTCGAAGCAGCGGATGACGTGGTAGGCGATGCAGTCGTCGCAGCGCAGCACCATGGACGCCGACAGCCCCGCGAACTCCTTGGTCAGGGCGTCCAGGGCGCCGTCGCGGTAGGTGGCCGTGTCCAGGTTGAAGAAGCGCTTGGTGGTGGTGGTGCCCGTCTCGAGGATGCGGGCGTTCATCTTCTCGCGCTCGGCGCGGAAGCTCTCCAGGCGGCCGCTCATGGGGCTCCTTTCGGGACCGGGAACGGGACGGGGCGGTCAGATGACCATGCGGATCTCGGGGCAGTCGGCCAGCCCGGTGAAGAGCGCGTCGCGCTCGGCTTCGCTGACCACGGTGAGGCTGAGCTCGAGGCTGACGTAGTTGCCCTTGGCGCTGGTGCGCGAGACGCCCAGCTCGTACGCGCGCTCGCCCGAGTTGCGGTCCAGGCACACGGCGAGGGTGATCTTCACCGCGCGGCGGACGTCGTCCTCGTCGGTGCCGATGACCTTGAACGACCAGGGAGCGGGATAGGTGATTTCCGGGCGCTGGGACGGGTCGAACATGGGGCTCTCCGGGGCTCGGGGCGGCGGCGGACGCTTGGCCGACAATCAATGACGGAACGGGGCGGCGGGCAAGGGGCGTCTGCCCGGCCATTGCCGGGTTGCGCGCCGGACCTCCGGCGGGCTATCCTACGCGGACGGCCCCTGAGAAAGGTATCCCGAATCCCTTGCGCCCGTCCCGTTCCATCCTGCGCGCCGGCGCCGTCGCCGGTCCGGCCGCGACGGCCGTCTGCCTGGCGGCGCTCGTCCTGGCCGGCGGCTGCTCCGCGCCGGACCTGACGCCGCCGTCCGCCGGCGGGCCCGACCTGACCTGGGATCTGGTCAACCCGCAGCCCTTCGACGTGCGGATCACCGACCTGTGGGGCGTCTCGCCCGACCGGATGTTCGCCGTCTGCGCCCACGGCCGCATCCTGGCCTGCGAGGGCGGCGCCTGGCGCGAGGCCCCCTCCCCCACCACCGCCGCTTTCTGGGACATCCACGGCAGCGACATGCAGCACGTTTGGGCCGTGGCCGAGGACGGCCTCTGGTTCTTCGGGGGCCGGAACTGGCGGCGCGTGCTGGACCTGGAGCTGGCCTCGGGCGCCCGGGTCTTCGCCGTGGGGCCCCGGGACGTGATGCTGGTGACCGGCGACCAGCGCTCATTCCACTTCGACGGCGAACGCTGGACCGAACATCCCCTGGAGATGCTGCCGGACGTGGTCCACGGCGACTGGCTGGGCGGCGCCCCGGACGGCCGCTACATGGCGGTGGGCCGCAACGGCACCTACGCGGTCTGGAACGGAAGCAGCTGGATCGTCCAGGTGCAGACCCGGGACGACAACATCGATTTCGAGTCGGTGGCCTGGATCCCCGCGCCGGACGGCCACTGGCGGGCCGTCCTGGAGATCACCCGCATCCCCGAGGTCATGACCGCGGTCTACGTGGACGGGTTCTGGGCCTACGAGTTCTCCTGGGTTCCGGCCCTCTACGGCGGCACCGCCGCGGGAAGCACCATCTACCCCGTGACCCGCCATCCGGACACGGGCCGCCTGACCCTGCGCAGGTCCGGCGGCGCCGACATTCCCGTGCCCGACCTGCGCTCGGCGGCCGCGCGGGCCTTCCCGCGGGACGGCGGCGACGATGTCCTGGTGGCCGGCGGCCCGTTCAGCACCATCCTGACCGGGACCGTCGACGGCGGCAAGCTGACGCCGGTCCTGCCGGGCATCCCCTTCGGCGCCTCGTCCCTGAGGCTGGCCAACGACGGGAGCTTCGCCGCCACCGACGGCTACGGACGGATCCTGCGGGGCCGGCCCGGCGACGTGTCGCTGCTGGACTTCGTCCCGGTGCAGGACCTCGATCTCTGGTTGCCCGCGCCCGGGCTGATCCAGGTGACGGCCCCGGGGCTGGTGGTGCAGTTCGCAGGCGACGGTGCGCCGAAATTCGTCCCGCCGTCACCGGGCGAGAACGTCTTCGAGGTGGGCGGCCTGGGCCCGGACGATTTCTGGGTCAGCGGCTGGCAGGAGCTGTACCACTGGGACGGCGCGGCCTGGACCACCTACCCCTGGCCGCTCAGCGGCCACGCGGTCCTGGACATCGTCGGTCTGTCCTCGGGCGAGGTCTTCGCCATGTCCGACTCGGCCCTGGGCCGCTGGAACGGGGCCGCCTGGGTGGACGCGGGGCCCGCGGATGTGCACATCTGCTACGCCATCGAGCCCGGCGGCCACGGCGACGACCTGCTGTTCGTCTGCCGCCCGGACGGCGGCAGTCCGCGGGTCGTCCTGCGCGGTCGCCCCGGCGCCTGGGAGTCCCTGGGAGCGCCCGACAGCCTGCCCCGGCGCGCCTACGCGGGACCGGGCGGGGCCGTCTGGACGGACGACTTCTTCGGCGCCAGCGTCCGGCGGGACGGGCAGTGGTCGAGCGTCGCTCTGCCCGGGGGTTTCCGGGGCGCCGAGGCCATGAGCAGCCTGGCCGCCGATCCCACGGGCGGGGTCTTCGTCACCCTGGACACAGGCAGCATCTACCGCCTGGAGATGGACGGGGGGCAACCGTGAGCGGGAGGCGAGGATACCGGTTGCTGGCGCCGGTCGTCGTCCTGGCGGCGATCGCCGCCCTGGGCCCGGCCGGCTGCGGCAGCGATCCGGCGGTGCCCGAGGCACCCGGCGCCGCGACCGCCGACGCCTGGCGGCTGGTCACCCCGCGGCCGTTCCCGGTGACCATCAACGCCATGTGGGCCGACCCGGTCACATTGCGGACCATGGCCGTCGGCGATTATGGTGCGCTGCTGGTCAAGGAAGGGTCCACCTGGCGGCAGGCTCCGCCGCCCACCACGGAATCCCTGTACGACATCCACGGCTGCGACTGGGAGCACATCTACGTCGTGGCCGCGGGCGGCCTGTACCGGTTCGACGGCCGCCGCTGGTCGCGGACCGGGCCCGGACCGCTGGACGAGGGTACGCGGGTCTGGTGCCGGGCTCCGGACGACGTCATGGTCGCCACCAGGAACGGTGTCACCTTCCACTACGACGGTGCGTCCTGGACACAGGGGGACATGGGCGCCGACGGTGCCAGCGGCCACTGGTTGACCGAGACGCGCGACGGCTACCTGGCCGTCAGCCGTGACGAGGTCATGGTCCGCTGGACCGCGGGCCACTGGGATTCGCCCATAGCCCTGGGCGACGGCTCGGGCCGGCCGGTCGCCGTCTGTCATTACGATGACCGGTGGGACGACGAGGAGTACTTCCTGATCGCAACCGCGTACGGCGTTCTCTACAGCTCGGACGGCCGCCGCGACTGGTACGAATCCGACCTCGGCGCAAGGATCCTCGATCTAGCCGGCGGGAGTTGGGACGCCTACGCCCTCACCGGGGAAGACGACGGCTGCCACGTGGTCGGCGTATTCGAACAGGATCTGGCGACGATTCGCGGCCACGACACCGGCACCCTGCTGGTTGTGCCGCAACCGGGCGACTCCACCGACGACCTGGTCTTCGGCGGCGGTTTCGGCACCATCTTCGCAGGCCTGTACGGGTCGGTGCACAGGCCGGACGGACCCATCCTGACGCGGATCGCCGGCGGGGTGCCGATCCGCCCCGGCCCCCTGCTGGTCCTGCCGTCCGGCGGATTCTTCGGCTGGAATCTCTCGACACGGGCCGTGCTTCGCGGCCGTGCCGACGTCGTCGACAGCGTCGGCACCGGAGGCTCTCTGGTCCGCACAGTGGCGGGAACCGACCCGGACGCCGTCTACGCCCTCGCTTCCGGCGGCGGCGTACTGCGATTGCGCGCCGACGGCAGCCACGAACCGGTCGCGCTGCCGGACGGGATCGCCGTATCGAGCCTGTGGTGCGAACCGGGCGGTGCCCTATGGGTCTACGGCGGCGGCGACGTCTGGCGCCGGGACGGCTCTGTTTGGAGCCGCATGTTCGCACCGCCTCTGGACTACCGACTCGAGATCCGCGCCACCGGTCCTGACGACGCCTACGTGGTCGGGTACAACGGCGTGGACCACTGGGACGGCCACGAGTTGATCGAGGTCGTATCCGAACGAGCCTATCCAGGCTACGGCGTCACGTTGGCGCCCGACGGTTCGGGCGTTTGCTGCCTCGTCGATGCCACTGTCGGCGGCGTGGCAGTGCGACCAGTCATTGTGATCGCCGGCCCCCGGGAGAGCCGACGAATCGCAGCCATGCCCCGGTTCGGAACCTGGCTGGCCCTGGGGACCGATGGTGCGCCCCTGGTCGTCGAACAGGGGATGCTGAGCCACTGGCACGACGGCGGCTGGGAATCCATCCCCCACCCGGCCACCGCGGCGGGTATCCCCATCGAGAGCATCGCGGGCAATCCCACCGGCGGCTACTACACCGTCGCCGGCAGCGGCGTCATCCATTACCTCGACACCGGAGGAACCGGACTGTGGCAATGAGAATCCGGCTGTGCGCGGCCCTGGCCGTGCTGCTCGCGACCGCGGCGACGAACGCCGTCGCCGACACCGCCCGCCTGGCCGCCCTGGGCGGCAACGCCGACTACGTGCGGGACGAGCGCGCGGTGCTGCGCTGGTACGCCTCGGGCGTGGACTACGACGGCGTGGCCGCCTTCGACCTGGGCCGCTTCGACACCGGCGGCGGCGGCAGGCCCTGGAGCGACCGCATCACCGCCCAGTCCGGCGGCGTCCACGCGCGCCTGGGCCGCGACGGGCGCTTCGGCACGGCGGCCGCCTACTTCCACACCGGACGCCGTGCAGGCGGCGCCGACCCAGATCCACGCCGACTATCCCGGCGGCTCGTTCAGCATGGTCTGGGCCCGCGGCCTGGGGAGGCTGGGCCGTGGGCGCCGGGTTCCGCGGCGTCACCAGTTCCGACTTCGGCTACGACGAGGCCACGGTCATCATGGGCCGCACCGACTATCGGCACGACTGGGGCGTGGGCCTGCAGCGGCGCCTTTCCTCCCGCGCCCGGGTGGAGGTGGCCGGCGAGGTGCGCGACGTGCAGTTCGCCTACGAAGACCAGGCCCGCGACATCTCCGTCCAGGAAGCCGGCCACCGCAGCTTCGGCGTGCGCGCCCGGGCGAACCTGGAACTGTCGCCGCAGGTGACGATGATCCCCCTGTGCGACTACACCCGGGACATCCAGACCGTCTACTCGCAGCCCCTGGGCGACGTGGCCGGCGAGGACGCCTGGCAGCTGCGCCTGGGCCTGGGCTGGAACGTGGTGCGCCCCGACGGCGACCGGCTGGTGTTCTCGGCCGAGTACCTGGACGCCGCCGAGAACCAGGACGGCCTCGGCAGCCTGTACCGGGACTTCGACCGCCAGCGGCGGACGTGGTGGACGATCGTCGTGCGCGCGGCCGCCGAGAGCGACGTGCGGCCGTGGCTGACGGCGCGGATCTCGCTGCAGTACCGGCGCTTCGACGACCGGGCGACCCTGACCTGGCTCGATCCCGAACTGCCGGTCCGGTACGGCTATGACAGCCACATCGGCGTGAACACGCCCCTGGGCGTGGGCGTGACCGCCAGGACCGGCCGCTTCCTGCTGGACGCCGCCTACAACGATCAGGCACCCTTGTCGCTGACCACCGCGCCCGACGCCAACGCCCCGCGCGAAGCGGCCAACTACGCCACCCTGTCGGTGCGCTACCTGTACTGAGCTGGAGGATCGAGCTCGATGTCGTCCCGTTCCCTGCGCCTCGTCCTGATCGTCGTCGCATGCGCCGGCGCCGTCGGCACCGCCTTGGCCTCCGGCCCCCGTCTGCTCGCCCTGGGCGGTGACGGCGCCTACCTGGAGGACGCAGCTCAACGCGCGCGTCTGGTACGGGAGCCTGGCCGACGCGGGCGGCTGGCTGGCGGTGGAGTCCGGGGTGTTCGACCAGGTGGACGGCTACGGCCGCACCTGGCCCGACCGGCAGTTCACCGGCCCGGCCGCGGGCGCCTTCGTCCCGCTGGGCGCCGGACGGCCACGTCGGCACGGCCGCGATCTGGTGGGATTCGCACGGCGCCGCCGGCGGCGCCAGGCGCCCTGGAGCGCGACGACCTGGCCGACGCCTGGCAGCTGATGTTCGCCCGCCGGCTCGGCGGGTTCACCGGGGCGTTCTCCATCCGCCACGGCAGTGGGCGGTTCGAGGACATGTGGACCGACGTTCCGACACCATGCGCGACGAGTTCGGCCTGGGCCTGCGCCTGGACCTGTCGCCGACGGCCTACCTGGACCTGGCCGGCGAGATCGTCCGCCACGGAGATCGATCCGATCGCATCCGAACTTTCCCTGCTCGACCCGAGAGCACCGCCAACTCTACGGCCTGCGCGGCCGCGCCTTCGTCCAGGTGGACGACGGCCTCGTGCTGGTGCCCGTCCTGGAGTACCGGCGGGAGTATCCGCCGCACCGCGGGACAGCGGCGACGATCGAGCGCCCGCCTGTGGCATGCGGGCGCCGGCCTGACCTGGCTGCCCGACCCCGATCACCTGGTGCTGCTGGCCGTGGATCTGCGGGACACCCGGCACGACTCGGTCACCCGACGGCTACTGGTCCACGGACACCGTCTGGAACCTCCGCCTCGCCGTCGAGGCCCGCGTGCACGCCCTGCTCTCGGTGCGGCTGGCGGCGCGGCTACCGGCACACCGACCGGCAAGGCGCGTCTCGGCGGTGCGGACGGCGTCACCGACGTCCCCCTCAGCGCCGGCCTCGCTCGTCCACGTCGGCCCCGCCGACCTGGACCTGGGCCTGGCCAACCTGCCCCCCGTCGGCCCCGACGGCCTGGCGGAACCCGTCCGGCGACTCGGGGCATTCCACCTGGATGAACGCCGGCCTGAGCTGGTGGTTCTGAGCGAACGGAACGAGGGCGCGGCGCGGCCGCCGGTTTGACAACGCCGCCGCCGCGCCCGCATCGTCATCCAGCGACGCCGCCCCTCCCCACCCGCGGCCGTCCCCTCGCCCGGAACCTCGCTCGTCGATTCTCGCGGATGCTGTAAACGGATTCCCTCCGGGGCCCGTCTCCAGCCACACACGAGGAGGGGCACGATGAGCGCACAGGCACAACGCATCCGACCACGGCAGGGATCTCCAGCTTGCCCGCGCCGCCCACCTGGGCGACTCGACGGCGTGGCGCACCATCTACGACGAGACCTGCCAGCCGCTGTTCAACTTCCTCTGCTGGCAGACCGGCGACCGCGACGCCGCCCGCGACCTCCTGCAGGAGACCTACCTGACCGCCCTGGAACGCCTGGACGGCTTCCGCGGCGACGGGTCCCTGCTGGGTTGGCTGCGGTCGGTGGCCCTGCGGCGCAGTCTGGACTGGCGGCGGAGGGCGTCGCTGCGGCTCCGCAAACTCGCGGCGCTCGCGCGCGAGCAGGCGGCACTCGGGTCCGGGGACGCTCAAGCCACGTTCCCGGGGCTTGGCGACGGCGTGCAGGCGGCCTTGGACCGCCTGTCGCCGCGCCAGCGCGCCGTGCTCCTCCTGCGGGAGATGGAAGACCAGAGCTTCGCCGACATCGGCGCCGTCCTGGGGTGCAGCGAGGCCACGGCCCGCGTGCACCACCACCGGGCGTGCGCGGCCATGCGCCGCGCCCTCGAGGGCGGCGAGCAGCTGATGTTCGACGGCAACGCGGGAGGCCAGGCATGAAACGGCTCCTCAAGCACGACCATTATCGCCTGAGCGATGGGGAAAAGAACGAGATCTGGCGGGCCGTGGGCGGCGACCCGGGCGGCATCCGCCCCCGGCGGCGCGCCTTCGCGCCCGCCTTCGCCTTCGGCCTGACCGCGGCGGCGGCCTGCCTGGCCGTGGTCTGGTGGGCGGGGCTGCACGAGCCCGTCGTGCCGGAGGCCGCGCGCGGGCCGCAACCCGAGACTCGGGTCGTGGCCAAGGTGGGCGAACCCCGGCCGGCGGCACCGCAGGCGGACCGCGCGGCCGGGACCACCGCGGCCCTGCCGCCCCAGGTCGCGGCGGATGCGGCCGGTCCGGCGGCCGAGCGGAAAGCGCCGGTGGCCGCCGAGGCGGCACCGCAGGCGCTGTCCGCGGAGACGGAGACGTTCGTCGCCATGACCACTCCGCCCCAGGTGGCCGTCGGCGGCCGCATCTACGACAAGGAGTCGGGCGAGGCCCTGTCCCAGGCCGCGGTGACCCTGGCGGGCACCGACCGCGGCGTCCTGTCCGACAGCAACGGCCTGTTCCGCATCGACGGCGTGGCGCCCGGCGACTCGGTGGCCCTGCAGATCCGCTACCTGGGCTACGACCCGGTGGACGTGACGATCGCGGCCCCCGACACCGGCCTGGGCACGGTCGAGGTGGCCATGGCGTCGAAGATCGTCGAGACCCTGCAGTCCTTCGAGGTCGAGGGCGCCGAGTACATGGTCGAGCGTCAAGAGCGCGGTCAGCGAGCACAGGGTCACCGCCGAGACCTTCGAGAAGTACGCCATCGACAGCGCGGCCGATGCCGCGCGCCAGAAGCAGGACGGCGTCGTCAAGCGCGCCGGCCGACCTGAACGGCCGCGGCGGCCCGGGGCGAGGGACGCCGCGGCTGCCCGGCCGGGCGCCTGGGGCGAGACCAAGTCCCGCGACCGCACAGGGCGCTGGCGGCCGGACCGCACCCTGCCCCCCGGCTCGGTCACCGGCGGCACCACGCCCCCCAACGGCGAGAAGTTCGAGCTGATGTACTTCTCCCACGAGGGCGTCAACCCCTTCGTGGCCACCGAGGACGACGCCCTGTCCACCTTCGCCGTGGACGTGGACAACGGCTCGTGGACCCTGTGCCGCAACTACCTGGAGCGGGGCGCCCTGCCGCCGCCGGACGCGGTGCGGGTGGAAGAGTTCGTCAACGCGTTCGATCCCGGCTACCGCGCGCAGTCCGACAAGACGCTGGTCATCCACGCCGACGGCGCCCCCAGCCGCTTCGGCCAGGGCTACCAGCTGCTGCGCGTCGGCCTGGCCGGCATGGTCATCGACGCCAGCGAGCGCAAGCCCGCCGACCTGGTGTTCGTGGTGGACGTCTCCGGCTCCATGGAGCGGGAGAACCGCCTGGGCGCCGTGCGCTGGGCCCTGACCATGCTGCTGGACCAGCTCCAGGAGGGCGACCGGGTGGGCCTGGTGGTCTACGGGTCGCACGGCGAGGTCCGGCTCGAGCCCACGGGCATCGAGCAGCGCGAGAAGATCAAGGCCGCCATCGCCGGCCTGCGCCCGGCCGGCAGCACCAACTGCTACGAGGGCCTGAAGCTGGCCTACGCCATGGCGCGCCGCACCTACGAGGCGGGCCGCATCAACCGGCTGATCCTCTGCTCGGACGGCGTGGCCAACAACGGCGCCACGCACCAAGGCCGAGGAGATCCTGAAGCTGGTGCGCGAGTCCACCGACGCGGGCATCACCCTGTCGACCGTGGGCTTCGGCATGGGCAACTACAACGACGCGCTCATGGAGAAGCTGGCCGACAAGGGCGACGGCAACTACGCCTACGTGGACCGCAGGGACGAGGCCGAGCGGGTCTTCCGCGAGAACCTCACCGGCACCCTGCAGACCATCGCGCGCCAGGCCAAGGTGCAGGTCGAGTTCGATCCGGAGAAGGTGGACCGCTGGCGCCTGCTGGGCTACGAGAACCGCGACGTGGCCGACCGCGACTTCCGCAACGACGACGTGGACGCGGGCGAGATCGGCGCCGGCCACCGGGTCACCGCCCTCTACGAGATCAAGCTCAAGGGCAAGGCCAAGGGTCGGCTGGGCACGGTGCGCCTGCGCTGGGAAGCCCCGGCCCACGACACCGCCCACGCCGGCGAGGTGACGGAGATCGAGCGGCCCATCGAGGCGAAGGACCTCAAGCGCGACGTTCGCCGACGGCGACATCCACTTCAAGGTCCAGGCCGTGGCCGCCGAGTTCGCCGAGATCCTGCGCGGCAGCTACTGGGCGAAGGAGAGCCGACCTGGACGATCTGGCGGTGGTGGCCGACGCCGTGGCCGCCGAGGCGCGCGGCACGGAGAAGCTGGACGAGCAGGCCGCCGACCTGGCCCGGCTCGATCCGCGAAGCCGCCCGGTTGAAGGCGGACGAGGACTGCCCGCCTGGGCCGGGACGCGCGAGAAGTAGCCCGCACCGCGATCTTGCCCGTCGGGGCCGGCCGTGGCATCATGCCGCGGCCGGCCTCCGGCGTTCCCCGCCGGTCGTCCGCATCGCCGTCAGCCGCCCCCTTCCGCCCCGGAGCACCCGTGCCCGCAACCGTCTTCACCGGCCCCGTGCAGTACGCCCTGACCTGCGGCGTGCTCGTGCTCGCCCAGCTGGTGTACGTGCTGTTCGGGTTCGGCTCGGGCCTGGTGGCGCTGGGCCTGCTGGCGCTGATCTTCCCCGACCTGAAGGACCCGGTGGTCCTGCTGCTGCTGGTGAACCTGCCCACGGAGCTGACCATCAGCTGGCGCGCCCGCCGCCAGGTGCGCTGGCGGCCCATCGCTCTGATCGGCGCCGGCGTGGCGGTGGGCATCCCGGTGGGCACGCGGCTGCTGCAGACCACCGACACCCGCCTGGCCATCACCGTGCTGGGCTGGTTCCTGGTGGCGGTGGGCCTGGTGTTCCTGCGCCTGCCCGCCCGCCGCGACCGCGACCTGCCCCGCTGGCTGGCGGTGCCCACGGGCCTGGTGGCCGGGGTGCTGAACGGCCTGTTCGGCGCGGGCGGCCCGCCGGTCATCGTCTGGTACCACCTCACCGCGCCCGAACAAGACCGCCTTCCGCGGCAGCCTGATGACCCTCTTCCTGCTGATGGGCCTGGTGCGCCTGCCCGTCTACGCCGTGTCGGGCCTGGTGACGGTGCCGCGCCTGGTGTCGATGGTGACGGTGATCCCCGCCGTCGCGCTGGGCGCCTGGCTGGGCAACCGCATCCACCTGCAGCTCAGCGAGCCGGCGTTCCGGCGGCTGGTGTCCGGTGCGCTGGCGGTGCTGGGGGTCATGCTGCTGGTGCGGGGGTAGAGTGGCGGTGCCTACTTGATCAGCCGGTTCAGCCACAGGAGCGAGTAGGCCAGCGAATCCGCGGGCGCGCCCGGACACCCCGCGACGATGGTGGCCATCCCCGTGCCGCCGAGGCGACCCTCGATGGTGAACTGGTACCAGCCGGGCTCGACGACGGGGAAGGCGAAGCTGTCGAGCGGCTCTCCACCCGGACCGAGGATGTCCACCTGCACGCGGGCCGAGTCGGCCACGCCCAGGGCGCAGATCGGGCTGGAATGGATATTGGGAAAGGGCAGTCGCTCGAACAGCGACACGGGGCCGGTCCCCCGCTCCGGAACCGCGGGCGGCGGCGGGTTGCCGGCCGGCGCCCACTCCCGCACCAGGCAGGCACCCGTCGTGGCGCCCTGGGCGGTGTACTCGCACGGGCGGGGACCCGCGGCGGCGGCCGCGATCCAGGCGACGGCGATCACGGCGACGGCGGCAGCCGCGAGCCGGTCCCGGCTCCCGGAAAATCCCCCGGGGGGCAGTCTTCTCATAATCACTTATCCCCCTTTGTATTATAAATACGACATGTATGTCCTCTATCGGCGCGGCGGTCGCGGCACTCCGCAGCGCAACCGCCCGCACCGCCATCCCGGCCACCCCTAGAACGCCACCCCCACCCCCACCTGCACCCACGACAACGTGGCCCCGTCCTCGGGCAGTTCGGCGCCGGTCAGCGGGTCGATGGCCTTGGTGAAGCCGGGGCCGTCGCGGCTGACCACCTGGGCCAGCAGGCCGCGGCTGTAGCGGGCGTCGACCAGGTAGCGCCCGGCGAAGCGGACCTGCAGGCCCGCGTGGACGATCACGTCCACGTCGTCGTAGGCGTAGTCACGGGCGATGGTGCCGGCGGTGCGGTCCCAGGTCTCGTCCAGCTTGATGGAGATGGCGCCGCCGGCGTAGGGGCGCAGGCGCAGCGGCCCACCGGCAGGTTCCAGCCCACCGAGGCCTCGGGCTGCAGGCAGGTGAGGGTGACCTCGGCGTCCGAGCGCACCAGGCCCAGATCCGGGTTGGCCACCAGCAAGGGTTGCACGCCGCGCTTGCGCACGAAGGCGCCGCCGGCGCTCACGTCGAAGGGCCCGGTCCCCAGGGCCCAGGTGCCCGCCACGCCCACGAACAGGCCGTCGCCCGCCTGGTCCAGGCCGAGGTCCGAACGGACCCAGCCGGCGGTGACCTCGGTGGCGGCGGCGGGCACGGCGGCGGCGGTGCAGATGACGCACGCCAGGGCGAGCGCGCAGGTGACGCGGAGCAGTCGGGTCATGACGGTCCTTCCGGGGCTGCGGGGTGGCGGTCGCCTCCTGAGTTTAGGGTGCGGGCCCGGAAAAAACCACCGGCGATCCCCGCGGATCGCCGGTGGTCGTCGCACGCAGCCGGCGAACAGCTAGCGCAGCAGCGTCATGGCCCGGTTCGACGGCACGCCGTCCACCACCAGCCGCGCCACGTAGGTGCCGGAGGCGGCGCCGCGGCCCCGGTCGTCGCGGCCGTCCCAGCGGACCGCGTGCGGGCCGGCGGCAGGTGCACCGGCAACGCAGCGACCGCACCAGGCGGCCGGCCACGTCGTAGACCCGCAGGGAGACCCGGCGCCTCCGCGGGCAGGGCGAAGCGCAGCTCGGTGGCGGGATTGAAGGGGTTGGGCACCGCGCCGCCGAAGGTCACGACCGCCGGCAGGTCCGGTTCGCCGCCGCCGGCCGGCGGTGTCCGTCACCGTGAGGGTGACCGGGACCGCCAACACGGGATGGTCGCGATCGTTGCTCGACCAGGCTGAGGAAGGCCTGGTACACGCCGAGCGCCAGGCCCGTGGCGTCGCAGTGCACGCGGCCAGGCTGCCGGCGCCGCCGGGCAGCACCGTGGACGCACGCGGTGTCGACCGTCAGCCAGGACGGCGGCGGGTCGGCGGCGATGCGGATGGCCTGGCCGGCGTGCAGGCTGGCGGCGCTGTTGAACTGGATCAGCAGGCCGTCGGCGCCCGGGCCGTTCTCGATGCCGACGGTGCAGCCGGCGTCGCTGCCCACGGCGGCGTACTGGAAGAACATCGAACCGTCGGCGTGGAGGATGGCCTCGAAGGTCTCGGTCACCCCGGGCGCCCCGAAGTGGGGCACGTCCGTGAACTGGACGATGAAGCGGTCCTGCGTCGGCCCGCACGTAGACCTGGCCGCCCTGGTTCGGGGCCAGATCATCCCAGAACGGGGCGATCAGGTTGTTGGGCTCCTGGGCGTCGGGGATGCCCTGGTTCGCCCAGGCGTTGCTGGTGGTGGAGAAGCTGAGGAAGCCGTTGGAGCAGAGCCGGATCTGGCTCGTAGGTCCGGCCGTAGAAGGGGAAGGCGAAGCCCAGGTCGAAGGGGCCCACGTTCTGGTCGTCGTCCAGGGCGACCGGCATGCCGTCGCCGCTGATGTCGACCCAGGCGTAGCTCGGGACCGTAGGGATGGTCGCTGCCCCGCCAGGTGTAGCCGAAGACGTCCGGTCCGCCGATGTCGCCGCCGGGCGCCACGGCGGCGCGGGCGTCGGCCTGGTTCTTGGCCGGGACCAGGTGCTTGACCGGGTTCTCCACCGCCAGGACCGTGGGCAGCGAACCCGTGCTGACGGTGTAGGCCAGGTCGGCGTCGCCGGAGTTGCTCACCGCCAGGGCCAGGTCCTTGCTCCCGCCCGGGTGCACGGTGGCTGCCAGGGCGCCGGGCGCCACGCCGATGGCCGGCAGCGCGGGCGTGGCCTGGGCGGGGAACTCGATCATGTCCAGCCAGGCCGCATCGTCCCCCCCATTCACCGACTCGTCCTTCTCGTAGGACCACAGCAGGGTGTGGCGGCCCGCGGTCAGGCGCTGCACCCAGGGGAACCAGGCCATGTCCCCGGACCACGACTGCTGCAGCACGCCGTCCACGTAGAAGCGCAGGTTGTCGTAACCCGGCTCGCTGGAGACCCGCACCTGGAAGGCCAGGTCGCCCTCGTCCAGGACGTCGTAGACCAGCGAGAGGCGGCTGACGCCGTGGTCCCCCACCGGCGCCGGACCGGGCGCAGTGGGTCCCCTCGTAGGCGCGGCGGTGTCGATGATCCAGCCCGTGTCGCCCCCCTGTTGCCAACCGTAGCTGGCGAAGCCGCCGGACTCGAAGTCCTCGGCGGTCTGGGGCGGCAGTTCGATGTCCGCGGTCAGGGGGCCGGCCAGGGTGACGGTCACCAGGGCGCTGCCGTAGCCGTCCGCCCGGGCCCGCAGATTGTAGATGCGATCCGCACCCGCGGGCAGCTCGAGGGCGTAGATCCCCGCCGCGTCGGTGACGACGCCGGCCACCGGCGTGGCCGCGGCGGTCACCGTGGCGCCCGCGACGATCTCGCCGTCGGGCCCGGTGATCTTGCCGCTGACCGTGGCCAGGGGCCGCAGATCCAGGTCCAGGTCGCCCACGACCGCGCCCCCGTCGGGCACGGCCAAGGGCAGGCTGCCGTCGTGGTAGCCGAAGGCGGTGACGGTGAAGGTGGCGTCGCCGGCCGGCAGGACGATGCGGTACCAGCCGGAGGCGTCGGTGGTCGCCTGGTGGTAGCCGCCGTCCAGATGCACCAGGGCGCCGGCCACCGGCAGCCCCGTGCCGCCGTCACGGATGACCGCCGGCGACCGTGCCCACCCCGTCCATGACCGCCATCACCGCGGCGTAGGCGTCCACCAGGCCCCAGCCGTAGGCGTTGTCCTCGCCGACGGGTCCCAGGTCGTGGGCCGTGTCCATGAGGGCCTGCTTGATGGTGGCCACGTCCGCGTTCGGGATTCGAGGCGCGCATCAGGGCGACGATGCCCGCCACGTGGGGGCCGGCCATGGACGTGCCGCTCAGGAACTGGTAGCCGCCGCCGGGCCGGGCGCTCAGCACGTTCTCGCCCGGCGCCATCGACCTCGGGCTTGATGGCGTAGGCGCCGCCGCAGCCCGAGGGGCCGCGGCTGGAGAAGCTGCTGACGGCGAAGGGGGAGAACGACGCCACCGAACCCACGGAGAACGCGTTCAGCGCGGTGGTGGCCCGGTCGGCCGGCGAGCGCAGGCTGCCGGCGTCGGGCCCCTCGTTGCCCGCGGACCAGGTCAGCACCACGCCGGCGGCCTCCACGGCGTCCATGGCGTCCCACCAGCGGCTGTCGCAGTCGGGGTAGCCGCCGTAGCTGCTCGCTCACGCCCCAGCTGTTGTGGACCACCGCGGGCACGTCGTCGGAGGTGTCCGGGTTGCCGTCGGGATCGGCCATGAACTCCAGGGAGGCCAGGATGCCGTTGTCGAAGGCGTCGCCGCCGGTGTTGCTGTTGATGACGTTGGAGGCGATCCACAGGGCGCCCGGCGCCACGCCGATGGTGTCGCCCGGGGCGAGGCCCGTCAGGGTGCCCATGACGTGGGTGCCGTGGTAGTGGCGGTCGATGGGGACGGCGTCCCCCAGGCCGGCGCCGTCGAACCAGCACTCGGACGCCGGGGCGTAGTTGCCGCGCCAGCGGGAGGCCAGGGCCGGATGCGTGCCGTCGACGCCCGTGTCCAGGATGCCCACCACGACGCCCGTGCCGTCGATGCCCAGCTCGCGCCACACCCGCGGGGCATTCACCGCCCGGACGCCCGGTGTGATGCCCACCGGCACGGCCTTGTCGGTCACGGGGTCCTTGGTGCCGGGGATGGGCTCGATCAGTTCGGGCACCAGGTCGGCCTCCACCCGGTCCACGTCCGGGCGGGCGGCGATGGCCCGGATGGCGTCGGGGGTGGCGGTCACCACCACGCCGTTGATGAGCCAGTGGGGCGTCCAGCCCAGCACGCGGCCCGCCGCCTTGTCGGCGCCCAGGGAGGCCAGCAAGGCCTCCTGGCTGCCGGCGGTCGCCGCGTGCAGGGCGGCCAGCACCCGCCGGTGGCGGTCGCTGGTGGCCGCCTTCTCGGCCCGCAGCTCCCGGTCCAGGGCGGGCAGGTCCGCCTGCTTGGCCAGCACCACCAGCACCTTCACGGGCTGGTCGGCGGCCGTGGACTGGAGCTGATGCTCAAGCCCGGGCGCCAAGGTGCCCGCCGCCGCGGAACCGGCGCCCACCACGAGCAACGACAGGGCGATGACGGGAAGGATCTTCATGGGCGGGCGATGGGCCTCCGGGCGGGAGCCGGCGGGGTTCTGACGATAAATCATAAAAAGACCGCATGGACCTGCGATCCTTTTTCGCCGTCAGGGACGCCCCGATTGCGTTTTCATCCCTAAGGATACCATGAACGGCAGGTCCGGGGCAATGGGTCCGGACCGAATATCTCCGCCATTGGCTGGACGACGCCGGAGATCGGCGTGTTGCATCGCCCCCGGCGGCACGCCGCCCCACGCTCACGGTGTGAGTTTGACAACACAAAAATGGTCACAAAGCCGTTAAACTAAATATCTTGCAACGGTTGCGGCGGCCGCTGTATGCTCCCTTCCTCGCGGATCTGCAGCTCGGCCGTATCGCATTGCGCGACGCAGGATCCACCGCATCGACCCCAGCAGACAAGGAGATCCCGGACATTCCCCCGGCGGTGGTCGAGCCACCGGCAGGAGATCGCGTTTTCTGATTTCATCTCGCCAACCAGAAAACACCCACAAGGAGTCCAAGATGCTACGTAACATCAAAGCCCACTTGCCGATCCTCGCCGTCCTGGCCCTCATCGTCATGGCCGCGACGGCCCTGGCCGCGGAACCGGGCGCCCCCCGCCCCTTCGTTCCTGTCCAGGACGGCTTCAACGCCTCGCCGAACTACGAACTGCCCTACCACCCCTCGCGGGTCCTCGTGAAACTCAAGTCCGACGCGATCGAACGCAGCAGCCTGGCCATCGCGCAGGAGAAGGGCGCAATCGCTCCCGACGCCCGCACGGGCCTGGCCACGGTCGACGCCCTGTGCGCCGACGCCGGCGTCAAGCGCATCTCGCGGCCCTGGATCACCCCGAAGAAGGTGAACCTGGCCCGCGAGCTGGGCTTGGACCGCTGGTACATGATGGAGACGGACGGCGCCCAGGACGCCCTGGTCCTGGCCCGACGGTTCGCCAAGGACCCCAACGTGGAAGAGGCCACCGTCGACTGGCGGGCCTTCCCCGCCGCGGTGCCCAACGACCCCATGCACTCCCAGCACTGGGGCCACAACAACACCGCCCAGCTGCCCGGCCTGGACTGGGGCGGCACCTACGACCACACCCTGTCGACGACCGTGGGCACGCCGGGCTTCGACGCCAACGCCCAGGCCGCCTGGGACAACAGCCCAGGGCTACGGCAACAGCAGCATCATCATCGCCATCATCGACAGCGGCGTCGCGGCGGGCCATCCCGACCTGCGCCAGGTCACCGGCTACGACTTCGGCGACAACGACTCCAACCCCGACGACAACTCGTCCAGCCCCGGCCACGGCACCGCCTGCGCGGGTGTGGCGGCGGCCATGGCCAACAACAGCCTGGGCACCGCGGGCATCGCGGGCGGCTGCAGCATCATGCCCCTGAAGGCGGCCAACAGCGCCGGGAGCATGTACTTCTCCGCGATCCAGAACGCCATCTACTACGCGGCGGACAACGGCGCGGACATCATCAGCATGAGCCTGGGCGCCGCCATCAGCAGCGACTCGGCGACCGATTCCGCCATCCTCTACGCCCACAACGCGGGCGTGACGATCCTGGCGGCCACGGGCAACGAGAACGCCTCGACCATCAGCTACCCCGCCATCAACACGTACGTGATCGGCGTGGGCGCGGCCTCGCCCTGCGGCGAGCGCAAGCGTTCGTCGAGCAGCTCGGGCGACCTGAACCCGGGCGTGAGCGCCGACCCCAACGGCTACACCTGCGACGGTGAGCGCTGGTGGGGCTCCAACTACGGCGTCAACACCCGGGACGCCGCCGGCGCCGTGGACATCATCGCGCCGACCATCCTGCCGACCACGGACCTGCTGGGCTCGGCCGGCTACGCCAGCGGCGACTACAGCAGCTTCTTCAACGGCACCTCCTGCGCCACGCCGTACGCGGCGGGCGTCTGCGCCCTGATCAAGGCGGCCAACCCCTCCTTCACGCCGGCGCAGGTCCGGGACCGGCTGACCAGCACGGCCCAGGACGTGACCAGCGTGGAGTCGGGCTCGGGCTGGGACCGCTACACCGGCTACGGCATGGTGGACGCCGACGCGGCGACCTCCGGCGGCACCACGCCGACCGACGCCGTCACCGTGACCTACCCCAACGGCGGCGAGAGCCTGACCGCGGGCGACCCGGTCACCCTGACCTGGAGCTGGACCGGCTCGTTCACCACCGTCTCCATCGAGTACAGCAGCAACGGCGGGACGAGCTGGAGCTTCATCACCTCGTCGACGGCCAACGACGGTTCCTACGGCTGGACCGTGCCCTCGACGGCCACCACCCAGGGCCGCATCCGCATCACCGGCGGCACGGCCCAGGACATCAGCAACAGCAACTTCACCGTGACCGTGCCCTCGGGCGGCGGCTACGCCACGCTGCCCTTCAGCGACGGCTTCGAGTCCGGCTCGCTGGGCCAGTACTGGACGACCGCGTCGAGCGGCGCGGGCCGGGTGCTGATCACCACGGCCAACTCGCCCCACAGCGGCAGCTACCAGATGACCATGGACAGCGCCACCAACGGCACCTACAGCCAGAACGAGGCCTGGCTGCACCTGGACCTCTCGGGCGAGTCGCAGGTGGACCTGAACTTCTGGTGGAAGGACTTCGCCGACGAGACGCACAGCCAGGACGGCGTGTACTTCTCGGCCAACGGGGGCAGCACCTTCGTGAAGGTGCAGGACCTCAACGGCGCCAGCTACACCGACAACAACTGGAACCAGTTCACCCTGGACGTGGACGCCCTGGCGTCGGCCAACGGCCTGTCCCTGAGCTCCACCTTCGTGATCAAGTTCCAGCAGTACGACAACTACGGGATCTCCACCGACGGCTTCGCCTTCGACGACATCTCGGTCGCCGGTTCGACGCCGCCGGTCGACTCGGTGACGGTGACCTACCCCAACGGCGGCGAGACGCTGACCGGCGGCGGATCGGCCAACGTGACCTGGACCTCGACCGGGTCGTTCACCACGGTCAACATCGACTACTCCACCAACGGCGGTTCGAGCTGGACGTCCATCGTCACCGGCACGGCCAACGACGGCTCGTACACCTGGGCCGTGCCCACCGTGGCCACCACCCAGGGCCGCGTGCGCGTCACCGGCGGCACCGCCAGCGACCTCAGCAACGCCAACTTCACCATCAACTACGTGGCGCCCTCGGTGACGGTGACCTACCCCAACGGCGGCGAGACGCTGACCGGCGGCGGTTCGGCCAACGTCACCTGGACGTCGACCGGGTCGATCTCCACGGTCGACATCGACTATTCCGCGAACGGCGGGTCGAGCTGGACCTCGGTCGTCACCGGCACCGCCAATGACGGCTCCTACACCTGGGCCGTGCCCGCCGTGGCCACCACCCAGGGCCGCGTGCGCGTCACCGGCGGCGGCGTCAACGACATCAGCAACGCCAACTTCACCATCAATTACACCCCGCCGGCGGGCGACTACGCGACGGTGCCGTACAGCACCGGCTTCGAGGGCGGCTCGCTCGACCAGTACTGGACGGCGACGTCTTCCGCGAACGGGCGCATCCTGGACACCACGGCCAACACGCCCCACTCCGGCAGCTACCACCTGACGATGGACGCCGTCACCAACGGCACCTACGCCACCAACACGGCCGACCTGGCGCTGAACCTGACCGGCCAGACCCAGGTGGACCTGTCGTTCTGGTGGAAGGACTTCGGCGACGAGACCCAGACCCAGGACGGCATCTACTTCTCGGCGAACGACGGGTCGAGCTGGACCAAGGTCTACAGCCTGAACCCCGGCAGCTACAGCAACAACGTGTGGCGGCAGGTCACCCTGGACGTCGACGCCCTGGCCTCGGCCAACGGTCTCTCGCTGTCCTCGACCTTCCTGGTCCGGTTCGAGCAGTACGACAACTACGCCATCTCCACCGACGGCATGGCCTTCGACGACGTCAGCGTCAGCGTGGGCGGCGGCGGCGGCGGCGGCACGGGCATCACGTCCGAGACCGAGCCGAACGGCGACATCGCCTCGGCCAACGGCCCGGTGGGCACGGGCACGGCCGTGACCGGCACGCTCTCCTCGAGCAGCGACGACGACTACTTCTGGTTCGACGTCACCGCGGCCGGCAACGTCAACATCAGCCTGGCCATCGGCGGCAGCGCCGACCTGGACTGGTACCTGTACAACAGTGCCGGGACGCAGGTCGCCCGCGGCTACACCACGGCGAACCCCGAGGTGGGCAGCTACAACGCCTCGGTCGGCCGCTACTACCTGCGGGTGGACGGCTATCTGGGCGCGACCAGCAACTACACCGTGACCGTGACCGGCGGCCTGGCCGTCCAGCGCACGGCCCCGGAGAAGTCGAACCTGCCCAGCGTCTTCGCGCTGAAGCAGAACATGCCCAACCCGTTCAACCCGTCCACGACCATCGCCTTCGACCTGCCCAAGGCCAGCCAGGTCTCGCTGCGCGTGTTCGACCAGCGCGGCCGCCTGGTGCGGACCCTCGTCAACGAGTCCATGACCGCCGGCTCCAAGTCGGTGATCTGGAACGGCCTGGACGACCGCGGCCAGCGGGTCAACTCGGGCGTCTACCTGTACCTGATCGAGGCCGACGGCTTCCGCACCACCCGGAAGATGACTCTTCTGAAGTAGCGGAACCGCCGACCCGGCAAGCCGACGGCCGCCGTACCCCGCGGGGTGCGGCGGCCGTTTCCGTGGGCCCCGGCGCGGATCAGCGCTGCACGTCGATCTCGCCCATCTTCGCCTCGAACCGGGCCCGCAGCACGGGGGTCGGGACCTCGGCGTCGGCGCGGCGCAGCACCGGGATCTGCATGTCCTTGGGCAGGTCGCCCACCGCCTGGACGTCCAGGTCGTCCGGCGCGGTCAGGGTGATGCCGCCCATCGCCACCCGGAAGCTGGCGTCACAGTCGTTGCGCCAGGCGCCCTGCAGGCCGATGTCGGCGCCGCCCATGCTGCAGTCCACGTCCAGCACCTGCGGCGAGGCGTTGCCCAGGCCCTCGGCCTGGACGCCGCCCATGCGGCCGTGCACGCGCAGCCGGGCCATCGGCTCGTGCAGGGGCCGGTCCGCCTCGAGCGCGAAGCCGCCCTGGCGGAAATTGAAGTCCGCGGTCCGCAGCCAGAGACCTCCGATCTGGGCCTCGGCCCCTCCCTGCTCCATGCGGACGACCAGCTCGATGGGCACCTCCGGCGGCAGCGTCACGGTGATGGCCGCCTTGGTGTTCTCGCCCAGGAGCTGACGGAAGAGGGCCTGCAGGGCGGGCATGGTGCGGCGGAAGGTGATGCGGCAGGTCCAGGTGGAGTCCGGGGCCACGGCGAAGGTCTGCACCAGCTCGTGCACGGCACTGTCGTAGGTGGCCCGGGCGCCCAGGCCGACGCCGGGCTCCGCGGGCCGGAGGGTGAACTCGCCCTGGCTCAGGTCCAGGATCACCCGTCCCGGATGGGACCGGGTCAGGGCGACCGGGTCGGTCACCGCGATCAGGGAGTCGCCGGCGGCTTCGGCGCCGGCGGCCGGGCCGGCGGTCCGCTCCACCTTGCCCCCCTTGCCGCGGCCGAAGAAGGCCAGCGCCGCCATGAGGGCCACGAACATCACCACGAGGCCGATGAGGGCGCCGCAGCCGATCAGGGTGTTCTTGAGGCAACCGCGGGGACGGGCCATGGGTCGAGCCTTTCGTCGGGGGTCGGGGCGGAGCACGCCAGGCTACCTACGGAGCCCGCCTGCCCCGGTTGCAGGGGAAACCGGCGGCGCCTCAGGTCCGCGCGGCCGGCCGGCCGCCGGGGCGGGGCACATCCAGGCAATGACGCACGAGTTGCAGCAACTCGTCCGGCCGGAACGGCTTGCGAAGATACGGCCGGTCCGGCGCCAGCAGGCGGCGGCCCTGCAGCAGGTCGGCGGGATAACCGGACATGAACAGGAAAGGGAATTCGTGGCCGCGGGTCAGGACCGTCTGCAGCAATTGCTCGCCGTTCATGCCGGGCATCACCACGTCCGACAGCACGAGATCCGGGGGCATCACGCCTCCGTCCAGCAGGGACAGGGCCACCACCGGATCGTCGGCCACGGTCACCCGGTAGCCGTGACGCTGCAGGATGCCCACGATGGTGGAGCGCACGCTGGGGTCGTCCTCCACCACCAGCACGTGCTCCCCGGCGCCCTCGCGGCCACCGCTCTCGCCCACCTCGGCCGCCGGCGCCACCGTCTCCCGGTGCAGGGGCAGAAAGACCCGGAAGACCGTGCCCTTGCCGGGACTGCTCTCGGTGACCACGTGACCGCCGACCTTGGCCAGCAGCCCCATGGTGGTGGCCAGGCCCATGCCGGTGCCCTTGCCCACCTCCTTGGTGGTGAAGAAGGGGTCGAAGATGCGCTCCATGTGCTCGGGTGCAATGCCCCCGCCGGTGTCGCCCACCGTCAGCTCGGCGTAGTCCCCGCGGAACCGCTCGCGGCAGCCGGTGCAGACCAGGTCAACATCCCGGACCTCGCTCGTGGCGATGGTCAGCACCCCTCCTTCGGGCATGGCGTCGCGCGCGTTCACCGCCAGGTTGAACAGGATCTGCTGCAGCTGGACCGGATCGGCCTCCACCTGCCCGGTGGCGGGAGGGCAGTCGATGACGAGCTCGACCTCCTCGCCGATCATGCGCTGCACCAGCCGGGCGTCGGCCGCCACCAGGTCCGGCAGGGCCAGCCGCCGCGGCTGGGTGATCTGTTCCCGCGAGTACGCCAGCAGCTGGCCCGTCAGGCCGGCGGCCCGCTCCGCGGTGCTGCTGATCAGTTCGATCTCCTTGCGCACCGGGTGGTCGTCCCCGAGCTCGAGGGCCGCCAATTCGGCATTGCCGGTGATCACCGTCAGCAGGTTGTTGAAGTCGTGGGCGATGCCGCCGGCCAGGCGCCCCACGCTCTCCAGCTTCTGGGAGTGGAGCAGGCGCTGCTCCAGCTCCAGGCGCGCCGCCTCGGCCTGCCGCAGGTCGGTGATGTCGCGGGTGATCGAGAGGATGTGGGGCACGCCTTCCAGCTCGATGTAGCTGGCGGAGATCAGGCCCGCCCGCCGCTCGCCGTCCTTGCGCTCGTAGGTGATCTCGACGTTGTGGGCGGCCCCCTCGGTGCGCAGCGGTCCCACCAGTTTCGCGCGCTCCGACTCGTCGGGCCAGATGTTGATGTCCAGCGAGCTGTGCCCCACCAGCTCCTCGCGCGCGTAGCCGGAGATCTCCAGGAAGCCGCGGTTCACGTCCACGTAGACGCCGCGGTCCACCGTCGTGATGGAGATGGCGTCGGGGCTGGTCTGGAAGGCCAGGCGGAAACGGTCCTCGGCCTGTTTGCGCTCGGTGACGTCGCGGAAGTTCACCAGCAGGCCGGCCACGTGGGGATCGTCCAGGAGGTTGCGCATCACGCCCTCCACGTAGCGCCAGCCGCCCTCGCGGCGGCGCAGACGATAGACGAGGCTGTCCTCGGCCCCGGCCACGGCGGCGACGCGCCGCAGCATCGACGCCACCTTGTCGCGGTCGTCGGGGTGCACGTTGTCCAGCACGGGCGTCCCGACCATCTCCCCGGGATCGTAGCCGAAGAGATCCGACACGTTGGGGCTCTTGTAGACGATGGTCAGGTCCCGGTCGACGATGGTGATCACGTCCGAGATGCTGGCGATGAGGGTGCGCAGGTAGGCCTCGCGCCGGGTCTGCTCGGCGGCGGCCGCCAGTTCGTCGCTCACGTCGCGGGCGATCACCACGATCCCGGACCGGCCGCGCAGGGTCAGGGCGCTGGTGCGCAGGCGCACCGGGAAAGCCTTGCCGTCGCGATCGCGATGGGTCCAGACGTCCCGCGCCGCGGCTCCCGGTTCCCCGCGCAGCAGGGCCTTCACCGCGTCCGCCTCGTCCGGATCGTGGAGGGCGGCGAACCCGCCCGGCGCGCCGGGATCGACGGCGGCGGCGTAGCGCCCGCGCGCCGCCAGGTTGGCCTCGATCACCCGCAGGGTCTCCCGGTCCACCATGCAGACCGGATCCAGCAGGTGCTCGAACAGGGAGCGGTAGCGCTGTTCCGACTCGCCAAGTTCCTGTTGCACCAGCAACGCGCCCGCGATGTCCCAGGCGATGTCCGCCAGCCGGTTGACCAGCTGCGCGTCGGCCTGGGTGTAGTCGGACTCCTTGTTGCCCACCCCCAGCACCGCGACCACCCGGTCCTGGCGGAACACCGGCACCACCAGTTCGCGGACGACCGGGGCATGGCCGTCGGGCAGCCCCCGGCGGTCGGCCAACGCGGCGTAGTCGTTGTGGATGATGATGCGCCGTTGGCGGACCGCGTCGGCCCAGACGCCGGCCTCGGCCACCGGGTAGTGGGTCCCCGCGCCTTTGGCCGTGCACATGTTCTGCAGGGTGTTGGTGGACCAGCGCTGGAGGGCGAGCGCCTGCTGGTCGCCGTCGACGAAATGGAGGAAGCCGACGCTGCTGCCGGTCAGGTGCTCGGCCTCGTCGATGGTGAGCTGCAGGAACTCGTGGAGCGTGTGACCGAAGGCGTATTCGCTCAGCCGGACCCGGGCCGCCAGCAGGGCCTCGGTGCGCTTGCGCTCGGTGATGTCGCGCACGAAGGCGACCGAATAGGGCCCGCCGTCCGGCAGGACGCTGGCGCTGACCTCCACGTCCAGGATGGTGCCGTCGCGCCGGCGCAGCTGCGATTCGAACCGGTCCCGCCCCTGGGCGACGATCTTCGCCACGTGGGCGAGCACCGCGTCCCGGTCCTCGACCGCCTCGACCTCGGCCAGGTGCAGACCGGCCATCTGCTCGCGGGTGTAGCCCAGCATGTCGGCCGCGGCCCGGTTGGCCTCGACGATGCGCCCGTCCAGGCCAACCAGCCAGAAGCCGTCGGTGGTGGTTTCGATGATGCTGGCGTACCGGCTGTCTTCCGGCCGGCGGTCGGCTTCCGCCATCCTTCGCCCCTCGAGCAGGTCGTGACACCCTCCCCGGCGCGCCCGCAGGCGCACTTCCCTCGCACCGAACATAGCACGGCGCGCGGAAGGGGGTCGACGGCGAAAATCCCAGCGGCGGGCGGGAGGATCAGGCCGGCCGGCGCCGCAGCATGACGAGGGTGACGTCGTCGCCCACCTCGCCTTCGCCGCGGAACAGGGCCAGGTCGGTGAGCACCGCGTCGGAGATGGCGTCCAGCGCCTCGTGGCGGCGGGCGGCCACCAGGCGGCCGAAGCGGTCCTCGCCGTATTCCTCGTCGGCGGCGTCCACCGTCTCGGGGATGCCGTCGCTGAACATGGCCAGGGTGTCGCCGGGCTCCAGCACGAGGTCGTTCACCTTGTAGGTGGTGTCCTCGAGCACCCCGACGGGCAGGCTGCCGGTGGCGCAGGTCTCGACGCGGCCGTCGGCCCGCACCACCACCGGCGGGTTGTGGCCGGCGTTGACGCAGGCGACGCGCCCGGTGGCCGGATCCAGGTAGCCCAGGAACGCGGTGGTGAAGCGGACGTAGTCGGTGGTCAGGAAGATCTCGCGGTTCAGGCGCTCCATCAGCGGCCCCGGCTCCCAGCCCTCGCCGATCATGAAGCGGGCCAGGGACAGCACCTGGGCCACCAGCAGCGCCGCGCCCAGGCCCTTGCCGGTGACGTCGCCCACGAAGAAGGCCAGGCGGCCGTCGGGCAGGAAAAGGGCGTCGTACAGGTCGCCGCCCACCTCGTAGCAGGCCTCGAGGCTGGCCGACAGCTCCCACCCCTCCACGTCGGGCAGCTCCGACGGCAGGATGTGGTCGAGGATCTCGCTGGCCGTGGCCAGCTGGGCGTCCTGGCGGCGCTTCTCCTCCTCCATCTGGTGGTAGCGGCTGTGGGTGATGGCCACGGCGATGGCGTTGGCCAGCATGGTGAAGGCCCGCAGCTCGTCGCGGCTGATGCGCTTGGCGCGGGTGTCGTCGGCGTAGAGCAGGCCGATCACCTCCTCGTTGTCGAACAGGGGCGCGGCCACCGCCGTGCGGATGCTCTGGCTGACCATGCTCATGGCCCCGTCCAGGTCCGGGTCGTTGACCGGGTCGGTGGTCAGGAACGAGGTGCGGTGGTGCAGCACCCGGGCCACCATGGTGCGGCTCAGGGCCAGGCTGTCCCCCTCGCGGGACCCCTTGATGCGCTTGGCCACGATCACCGGTTCGGGCTGACCCTCCTGCAGCAGGAGGATGAAACCGCGCTCCGGCTCCAGGGCCGTCTCCACCAGGTCGAGGATGGGCTCGTACAGCTCGTCGGGCGCGCGCGGGTTGGTCATCAGGTCGCCGGCGTCGGCCAGGATCTGGAAGAGGCGGCTCTGGCGGTCCCGCTTCTGCTCGCGCTGGCCGCGCACCTCCTCCCAGGAGATCTCCTCCTCGGGCACGAGGGTGGCCGACTCGTTGTAGCAGGTCAGGTCCACGGGGTGGGCGCCCTCCACCTGCAGCACGATGCCCGCGATGTCGATGCGGTCGCCCGCCTGCAGCGCGGTGGCGCCGTCCACGGGCCGGCCGTTGACCCGGGTGCCGTTGCGGCTGCCCAGGTCCTCGATCATCACCCGGTCGCCCTCGCGGTGCAACTCGGCGTGGCGCCGCGAGACGCTGGCCACGGGCAGGCGCAGGCCCGCCTCGGCGCCGCGGCCGATCACCAGCACGCCCTGGGCCAGCTCGTGGCGCACGGGCTTGCCCTCCACCGTGCCGACAAGGGTGTACGACATGGTCAGTCCTCTCCCTGCGCCAGCAGCTGCCGCCACCCGCTGATGATCTCGATGCGGTTGTTCGAGGTTCTCCTGGACCGGCACCTCCAGCAGCAGGCGGTCGCTGTCCGGATCGGCCGCGAAGGTCGGATAGATGCCGGTGATCACGCCCGTGGCCACGGT
Source organism: Candidatus Krumholzibacteriia bacterium (assembly GCA_963825035.1). Classification (GTDB taxonomy): domain Bacteria; phylum Krumholzibacteriota; class Krumholzibacteriia; order LZORAL124-64-63; family LZORAL124-64-63; genus JACZKN01. The sequence continues at coordinate 112,040 of CAWGRT010000023.1, forward strand.
CCGCGTGCGGCCGACCGCCAGGCTGCCGGCCGTGCTCGACGAGGTCCGTCTGCCTGCACCGCGCCGCCGTCCGTCCAGGAAGTAGAGCCGGTCGCCCCGCGGGCGACCAGACCGGGCTGCGGCCGACCTTGGCGGAGATGCGCCAGCGCCCGCCGTCGGGGGCCAGCGACTCGACGAAGACCTCGGGCTGCCCGGTCTCGTCGAGACGTAGGCGACCCAGCGGCCGTCGGGGGAGAAGCGCGGCTTGGCCATGCAGTAGGGCACGTCCCGGAAGAGGTGCGGCGTCCTGCCGTCGGCGTCGGCGAGCCAGACGGTGAAGCGGCCGGTGCTGTCGGTGGCGCGTGTAGGCGATGGTGCCGCCGTCGGGACTCACGAATCGAGCATGAGGTTGTCGCCCTCGCGTCGATGACGGTCTCGCGGCCGCCCGCTGCCGTCGGCGGCCTTGGCGGGCGATGGTGTTGCGCCCGTTCACCTCGGCCATCGTAGTAGATGGTGCGCCCGTCCGGCGACCACACCGGGTCCAGCTCCGACTCGGGCGCGAAGGTCAGGCGCGTGGCCAGGCCCCGGTCCAGGTCGTGGATCCAGACGTCGTAGGCCCCCTGCTGCTCGTCGACCCGGGACAGGGCGATGCGGCGGCCTTCGGGCGAGACCTGCGAAGCCATCCAGGCGAGCCGGCCTGGTCCACCACCCTGTCGCGGTCTCGTCCTCGGCCCAGACCAGCTTGGCCGCCCCCATGAACCCGCCCGCGGCCACGAAGCAGGCCCGCCCGTCGTCGGCCAGGGTGAACACCCCGCAGTGGGCCGCGCCCAGGGTCAGCACGCCGCCGACCAGCGGGCGCGGCGGCCCGGTGAAGTCCAGCTTGGCCAGGTCGAAGGGCCGGACCATGAGGTTGTCCTCGTGGACGTAGAAGACGTGCCCGTCGGCGTAGCGGACATCCGTCTGCACCGGCATCAGCTCCTGGTCCATGTCGCCGTCCACCGCGGCCACGTGCAGGCCGGCGTCGGTGGCGTTGGTCCGCACGCCGCGTGCTGCGGTGCCAGGCCAGATACAGGAAGTGGCTCGCCGTCGGGCAGCCAGCGGGGGAAGCGGTGGGAGCGGAAGTCCGGGTCCTTGTCCGGCGACGGTCACCGGCGTCGGGTCGCCGCCGCCCGCCGGCACGATCATGAGGGGCGAGGCGTGGGTCGGCGTGAAGAGGATGCGGTCGTCGGCGCCCCAGCGAGCCGCCCTTGCCGTTGCTGGCGGCGCACACCGGCACCACCGGCCCGCCGCCGGCCACGTCCACGGTGTTCAGGTGGCCGGAGCCGAAGAAGCCCACGCGCCGGCTGTCCGGCGCCCAGAACGGATAGCCCGCGCCGGAGGTGCCGGGGATCACCTTCACCTCGTCCGTGTCCAGGGCGCGCACCGCCAGCGCCACCTGGCCCGAGGTGTCCTGCAGGACGAAGGCCAGGCGCCGGCCGTCGGGCGAGAGCACGGGCGGCCCCGGCTGGGCCGGGTTCAGGTACAGGCCCTGCCCGCTCTCCAGCACCACCGTCGACGCGCACCAGCGGCGGCGGTTTCGGGCTGCGGGCCGATGCGCCCGGTCAGCCCCAGCCAGCCCACGGCCGCCGCGACCAGCACCGCGACCGCGGCCACCGCCAGCGGCGCGCGCGAGGCGCGGCCGGCGGCCGGCGACATCCGGCGAGCGGCGTCAGCATCTCGGTCTTGCAGGTTCATGATGGACGAGCTGCTGCCCTCCAGCGCGATGCGCGCCTCGCCGATGTCGCGCAGGCGCAGCTGGGGATCGCGCTCCAGGCAGCGGCGGCAGATCTGGACCAGCACCGGCGGCGCGTCGGCGGGCATCAGCGTCCAGTCCGGGTCCTTGCGCAGCACCGCGGCCAGGGTGTCGCTGGCGGTCTCGCCGGCGAAGAGGCGCTGGCCCGAGAGCATCTCGAAGACGATGACGCCGAAGGCCCAGATGTCGGCGCGGCGGTCCACGGTGTAGCCGCGGGTCTGCTCGGGGCTCATGTAGGCGGCGGTGCCCAGCACGGTGCCGACGCCCGTCAGGTCGCGGGCGCGGGTGACGGTCTGGTCGGCGGCGGCGGCGCCGGTGGAGGACGATCCCGGCGGCCCCTCGAACGCCCGGGCCAGGCCGAAGTCCAGGATCTTCACGCGGCCGCCGGGGGCCACCTTGATGTTGGCCGGGCTTCAGGTCGCGGTGCACCACGCCCTGCTCGTGGGCGTACTCCAGGCCGGCGGCGAGCTGCGCGCGCGATCTTCGCGGCCTCGTCCGCGGGCAGGGCGCCGCCGCCCAGGCGCACGGCCAGGTCATCGCCCTCGGCCAGCTCCATCACCAGCACCGGGTGGCCGTCCAGCTCCTCCAGCCCGTAGATGGCGGCGATGTTCTGGTGCTGCAGCGCCGCCAGCATCCGCGCCTCGCGCTGGAAGCGGGCCAGGCGCTCCTCGTCCCGGGCGAACTCGGGCGGCAGGATCTTCAAGGCCACGTCCCGGCCCAGGCGCGTGTCGCGGGCCCGGTACACCTCACCCATGCCGCCGCGCCCGAGGGTCCCGGTCACCTCGTACGGACCGATCTGCTTGCCGATCATCGCGCTCCCCGCCGGTGAAAATGGAGATTTAACCTCCATATTCTAGTCGGGTGCTGTGGTATCAGCAATAGTTAACGGATTCGGCGGTTTCCGGGGAATGTCACGGAAGTGTGGCGCGCAGGATCAGCCCCACCATGACCAGGGCGATGGCGTGCTTGACCATCATGGCCACCATCTTGCCCAGGAAGGCCTGGCCCCCCACGCGGAGGCTGGGCTCCAGGGTCCGGCGGGTCAGGTACTCGCCCGCCACGGCGCCGGCGAAGGCGCCCAGGAAGCTGCCCAGCAGCGCGCCCACCACCGGCACCACGCCGTTGCCGGCCGCGGCCCCCACCAGACCGCCGACGAAGGCGCCCAGGATCCCGCGCCTGGTGGCGCCCTTGCGGGCCACCCAGAAGGTGCCCACCACGAACTCGACGGCCTCGCCCAGCAGGGCCAGGCCCAGCAGCACGGCCAGCAGCCGCCAGCCGATGGGGTCGAATCCCGTGACCAGGGCGTGCACCAGCGGCCAGGCCCAGGACGATGAAGGTGCCGCCCAGGCCCAGGTAGACGAACAGGGAGGCCACCACCAGCAGCAGGGCCCACAGGGCGTAGCCGGACCAGAGGCCGATTTCCGTCAGGACGTGCACGTCAAGATTCCGCGCCGAAGCGCTTCTCGCCCGCCGTCACCGCGAACGGCAGGGTGTTGACGGGCGGGGGCAGCGTGCAGTTCCAGCGGGCGTGGTCGTAGTCGCAGTAGGGGTTGTAGGCGTAGTTGAAGTCCAGGTCGACGGTGCCGTCGTCGGCCCGGGTCAGGTCCAGGTAGCGGCCGCCCGGATAGGTCTCCGTCTTGTTGCTGGCGTCGAAGAAGGGCAGCCACAGGTGGTCGGTGCCGTCGGCCGGCCCGTAGACGGTCAGGGTGTGGTCGGCGTCCCCGTGCCGGAAGGTCACCGTGCCCCGCACGATGTAGGGCACCTCGTCGCCCTTGGCCTTGTCCAGCAGCACCGTGTCGGCCGCCGCAGCCCGGACCAGCGGCACCCGGAAACGGAACTCCGGCGCCGGGAAGTAGTAGTTCAGCCCCTCGAAGCCCTCGAGCCGATCCGCGGACAGGGGCGTGGTGGCCGGCTGCGCGAAGGACCTCGTTCTTCTCGATGCGCATCTCCACCAGGGCGATCTCCCACTTCTCGTGCTCCGCCGGGGTCATGACCAGGGGACCCGGGGCCTCGCTGCGGCGGCTGCAGGCAACCGCCGCCAGGAGCAGGGCCACCAGGGCCAGGCCGAGGGATGCGGCGCGGCGACGTCGACGGTACGGACGGAGCATGGTGAGGTCCTCTTCGCGGTTGCGGTCCCGGTGGGGCGACGGGCGATCGTCCGGCATGATAGCACCGGCGGCCCGGGGTTTCAAAACCCCCGTCCGTTGGTTACCATGGGCCGACCCTGGACTCCCACCCCGATCCGGAGACGAACGTGAGCGACACCACCGTTCGCCGCCGCACGCAGCCGCCGACCCGCTGCGCACCGACCTGCCGGTGATGCTGGCCGTGGCCGTGGCGGCCGTGGTGGGCCGCCTGCCCGCCCTGGGCGCCTGGTGGACCCTGGACGACTGGGGGCTGCTGGCCCGGCCGGCGGGCCTGCTGGGTCCCGAGACCGGCCTGCCGGTGCGCTGGCTCAGCCAGCACCTGTGGTGGTCCGTGACCTGGCCCCTGTTCGGGCTGAACGCCGACGCCCACGGTGTCCTGCGCATCGCGCCTGCACGCCTTGGGCGGCGCTGCTGGTGGTGCGGCTGGCGTCGCGGGCGCGCGTGGCCCCCGCCGGCCGGCTGCTGGCGGGGCTGGTCTTCGCGGCCACGCCCCTGGCCTTCACCCCCCTGTACTGGGCCTCCGGCGTCCAGGAACTGCTGGCGGCCGTCTGCGCCCTCGGCGCGGTGCTCTGCTGGACGCAGGGCACCCGGCGCGGCTATCTGGTCGGCGCCGTGCTGACCCTGGGCGCGATCGCCGCCAAGGAATCGGGCCTGGGCCTGCCCCTGTTCCTGGCGGCGCTGCTGGCCCTGGGCGACGACGACCACCCCGACGACCGGCCCCTGGCCTGGGCGCTGATCCTGTTCCTGGGCCTGGCCGCGGTGCTGGAGGGCGCCCTGGTCCTGGGCCACTTCCGGGGCGGCGACGGTCCCTACGCCCTGGGCGGCCCGGTCACGATGCTGGGCAACCTGGGCGTGTTCGGCTTCTGGATGGTCTCGCCGGGGCCGATCTTCGCCAGCCACCTGACCTGGCCGATGGTCGGCGGCGGCGGCGCCCTGTTCATGCTGTGGGCCTCGTGGGCGATCATGTCCTGGCGCCGCGGGCGGCGGTTGCCGGCGGCCACCCTCCTGGCCTGCCTGCTGATCCTGGCGCCGGCCCTGCCCCTGACCCAGCAGCTCAAGCCCTACCTGGCCTACCTGGCGGCGGCGCCGGCGGCCCTGGCCCTGGCTTCCCTCGTGCCCCGCGACCTGCACCTGCGCCCGGCCGTCCTGGCGGCCGCCGCGGTGCTGGTGATCGTGGGCAGCTTCACGGGCATGCGCGCCCGCATCGGCAACCGCAACGCCCTGGGCCTGCCCGCCGACCCGGTGGTGCGGGCCACGGCCCTGTCCTGGCAGACCACGCGCCTGCTGGAGGGCCTGACCTGGCAGCCGGACGACGCCCTGCCCCACCAGGTGGTGCTGCTGCAGCTCCCGGTGAAGGACGACGCCCTGGAGCGCGCCGAGAACCTGGGCGAACGCTTCGTCAGCGAGACCGAGATGCAGCAGGCCCTGGGCGGCTCCCTGGGGCCCAACCTGGTGGGCGCCGGCCGGCTGCACGTGGTCTGGGCCAACGCCCTGCAGGCGGTGCCCGCGCGGGCGCTGGTCCTGTGCGAGGCCGGCGACGGCTTCAAGGTCTGGGGCCCCACCCCCAACGCCCTGCTCTACCTGGCCCTGACGGACGTGGGGCTCGGCCACTTCGAGCAGGCCCGCCGCAGCATGGTCCGCGCCGGCGCCCTCGAGGGCAAGGAGGTCTCGTTCCTCTACGATCCGGGCCAGATGGCCGTGCCGCCCGAGCTGGTGCTGCGCCGGAAGGAGGCGTTCATCGACTGGACCGTGGCGCGGCTGGACCACGGCTCGTCGGGCTTCGAGGTGGGCGGGCTCCAGGACATGTTCCTCAACCTGCTGAGCAAGGCGACGGGCCTGTCCCGGGCCGCGCTGACCGAAGGCAGCCGGACCCTGGGCCAGGGCGCCGCCGCCGACACCACCGGCGCCGCCCGCTGAGGCGGCGCCCCAACCTCCCGGAGACGACATGGATTTGGTGACCGATCTGCTGGAACACGCCGCGGGCCCCTGGACCTGGGGCCAGCTGGCGCTGGCCTTCCTCTGCATCGCCGCGGCGCTGCTGCTGCGGGCGGTGCTCAACGGCCTGGTCCGTTCGCGGCTGCAGGCCCTGGCCGCGCGCACCGAGACCAAGGCCGACGACCAGTTGACCGCGGCCCTGATCAGCCCCCTCAGCCTGCTGCTGCCGGTGGCGGGCGTGTACGCGGCCGTGCGGGTGCTGCTGGTGGTGCGCAGCGAATGGCGCGAGCCCGCCGACATCGCCTTCAAGGTGCTGAGCATCGTCATCCTGACCTGGACCCTGTTCCGCATCATCGACGCCCTGGCGGTGTTCCTGACCGAACTGACGGCCAAGACCGAGTCCAAGCTGGACGATCAGGTGGTGCCCCTGGTGCGCAAGGCCGGCAAGACCTTCGTGGCGGTGCTGGCCTTCGTCCTGGCGGCGCAGAACCTGGGCTACTCGGTGTCGGGCCTGCTGGCGGGCCTGGGCATCGGCGGCCTGGCCCTGGCCATGGCGGCCAAGGACACCCTGGCCAACCTCTTCGGGTCGATCATGATCCTGGTGGATCGGCCCTTCCACGTGGGCGACTGGATCACCTTTCCCGGCGGGGACGGCACGGTGGAGGAGATCGGCCTGCGCTCGACCCGGGTGCGCACCTTCGCCAAGACGGTGGTCTCGATTCCCAACCAGGCCCTGGCCAACGCCACGGTGGAGAACCACTCGCTCATGCCCAAGCGGCGCATCAAGTTCACCTTCGGCGTGACCTACGACGCCACCCGCGACCAGATGGCCGACCTGGTGACGCGCATCGAGGACCACCTGAAGGGCCACCCGGAGATCGACCAGGACTTCATGCTGGTGAAGTTCACCGAGTTCGGCGCCTCGAGCCTGGACGTGTTCGTCTACTGCTTCACGAAGACCACCGACTGGACGCGGCACCTGGCGATACGGCAGGAACTGAACCTGGCCCTGATGGACCTGGTGGAGGAGATGGGTCTGAGCGTGGCCTTCCCCACGCGGACGGTGCACCTGGTGCAGGACGCCGCCGAGGCCTGACGGGCCGGCGCCGCGGGCGGGGCCGCCGCAACCTTTTGGTGCGGAACCGTAGGATTCCGTGCTACAAATCGCCCACGGCCAGGACGGACGCCCGGCCGCCGTGCCGCCCCCGCGGACGGTCCGCCCCAGCCCCCGGAGGGGATCCATGACCTGGACACGACGCGACTTCCTGAAGACCACCGCCGCCGTGGGCGCGGCGGCCACGGCGGGACCGCTGCTGGCCTCGCGCGCCTTCGCCGACTTCACCCATACCCGCGCCGACAAACGCCTGAAGATCCTGGTCCTGGGCGGCACCGCGTTCCTGGGCCCGGCCTTCGTGGACTGCGCCCTGGCGCGCGGCCACGCCGTGACCCTGTTCAACCGCGGTCGCACCAACCCCAACCTGTACCCGGACCTGGAGAAGCTGGTGGGCGACCGCGACGGCGATCTGAAGGCCCTGGAGGGCCGCGACTGGGACCTGGTGCTGGACACCAGCGCCTACTACCCCAAGCAGGTGGACGACTCGGCCGGACTGCTCGCCGACCACGTGAAGCAGTACATCCTGGTCTCGACCATCTCGGTGTACGGGGACTTCAGCCGGATCGGCATCGACGAGAACTCGGCCGTGGGCACCATCACGCCCGAGGAGGTGGCCGCGGTCGACTCGGTGCGCAAGATCACCAACGAGAGCTACGGCCCCCTGAAGGCCCTGTGCGAGCAGTCGGCCGAGCGCATCATGCCGGGCCGCACCTGCGTGGTCCGGCCGGGGCTGATCGTCGGGCCCCGGGATCGCAGCGGCCGCTTCACCTACTGGCCGGTGCGGCTGCTGCGGGGCGGCGAGGTGCTGGCCCCCGACACCCCGGACGTGCCCACCGAGCTCATCGACGTGCGCGACCTGGGCGCCTGGCTGGTCCACTGCGCCGAGCAGGGCACCACCGGCACCTTCAACGCGACCTCGCCCCCGCGCGAGCTGACCATCGGCGAGATGCTGGAGGCCTGCCGCGAGGTGGCCGGCAGCGATGCCGCCTTCACCTGGGTCGACAAGGATTTCCTGGCAGCCCAGGGCGTGTCGCCATGGTCCGACCTGCCCGTGTGGTCGCCCCTGGGCGGCGACGAGGCCGGGCAGCCCTTCGTGAAGCGTGGACCGGGCCCTGAAGGCGGGGCTGGCCTACCGGCCCATCCGCGAGACCGTGCGCGGGACCCTGGACTGGTGGGCCACGCTGTCGGACGAGGACAAGGACCGCTTCCTCTACGGCCGGTACGACAAGTCCGCGGGGATGTCGCCGGAGCGCGAGGCCGGGCTGCTGGCCGCCTGGCACGCCGCCAAGGGCTAGAACGGGCTGCGGCCCCCGCGTTGCAACGTCCGCGACGCGGGGGCCGCCCGGCTTGCACGACACCCGCCTGCCGGCCCCCGCCCGCGCACCGGATCGTCCCCGTCACGCCAGGTGACGCCCCGTGCTTCCCTTCCCTTCCCCGTCGTCGCCAAGGCGCGATTATTGCTTCAGTTGCCCCGGACGCGGCCGATCCAGGGATGACCGTGCGTGCTCCCGCTCCCGTTGCGGGGCATCGCTCGGCCGGATCCCAGGCAACGGCATCCGGCTGCACGCACCAGGGGGACCGGCGCCGTGGCGCCGCTCAGGAGGAATGCCGTGAAGCATCGTGAAGGATTCACCCTCGTGGAGCTGATGATCGTCGTGGTGATCATCGGCATCCTGGCGTCGATCGCCATCCCGAACTACGTGCGCATGCAGGTCAACGCCAAGGAGGCCCGGGTCAAGTCGGACGTGCACACCGTGCAGCTCGTGGCCGAGGACTACAGCGTGCTCCACGACGGCGTCTACTCCGACGCGGCCGCCGACCTGACGCCCCTGCTGCCGGGGGCGGCCCTGTTCGACAACGCGTTCAGCCGACTGCCGACCGAACCGCAGTTCGGCGCGGCGGCGACCCAGCCCGGCCAGGTCGGCGTGCAGGTGATCAACATCAACGGCTTCCCGACGGCCTACCGCATCACCGGATACGGCAAGACCCAGGTCGTGCTCACGGTGCAGGGCGGCTTGTAGCCCGCAGACTGGACGACGGACACGAGGACCCGGCCGCACCGGCGGCCGGGTCCGTCTTCGTCTCCGGCAGGGGCGTCAGTCCAGCAGCAGGGCCTGCAGGGTGGTGCCGGCGACGACCGACGCACCGCCCGGAGGCAGCGCCACCACGGCGTCGGCCCGGGCCGCTCCCCCAGCATGTGGCTCTCGGCGCCGGGCAGGAGATCGGCGCGCAGCCGCCCGCCGTCGGCTGCGAGTGTGCACCAGCGCAGCCACACCCGCCGGCGCTCGGGCATCGCGTCGGCACCCAGCACCACCGGCACCCAGCGGGGCGCCGGGTCGGCGGCTCCCTGCAGCGCCAGCACCAGGGGCCGCAGGGTCAAGCTCCAGTGGACGGCCACCGCCGCCGGATTGCCGGGCAGTCCCACCACCCAGGTGCCCTCGCGGCAGGCCACCAGCACCGGCTTGCCCGGCTTGACGGCCACCCGCCAGACCAGCGGCTCGGCCCCCAGCCGTTCCGTCAGGATGCCCCGCACCAGATCACGGTCCCCCACCGACACGCCCCCGGTGACGACCACGAGGTCGGCACCGTCGAGGGCGGCGGTCAGCGCGGCGGCCAGGGCGTCCTCGTCGTCCGGGACGGGGGCGGCGGCCGCCGGCGCCTCTCCCAGCAGGCGAGCCAGCTGGGCCTGCAGGAACGGCGTGTTGGTGTCGACGATCTGGCCGGGACCGCGCGGGGCGCCGGCGACGGCCACCTCGCTGCCGGTGGCGACCAGGCGCACCCGGGGGCGCCGGGCGGCGCGGATCGTGCCGCAGGCCCGCGGCCAGCAGGGCGGCCAGGGCGCGGCGGTTCACCGCGGCGCCGGCGTCCAGCACCGTGTCGATCCGGCCGGGCGCTCCTCGCCCGCGCGGCGCACGTGCTTGCCCGACGGCACCGGACGCAGCGGCCGCACGGTGCCGTCGCTCGGGACGCGTCCTCCTTCTTCAGCACGCATCCGCGCCCGCCGGCAGGCGTCCGCCGGTGGCGATGGGCAGGGCCTGGCCGGGGCCGAGCGGCGGGCGGTCGCGCCCGGCCGGCGTAGGCGTCGCCGGGCAGCGACGACGAGGGGCCGCGGCGGATTCCGGGTGTCGTCGGCACGCACCGCCCAGCCGTCCATGGCGCTGTTGGTGAAGGGAGGCAGGTCCCAGGCGGCCGATCGCGGCCTTGGCCAGGACGCGGCCCAGGGCCGCGGCGACGGGCACGTCCTCGGCAGGCAGCGGCGCGACCCGCGCGGCGATCCGCGGCCACAGCTCGTCCAGGGGCAGCAGATCGTCGGCCGAGGGCAGGCGGCGTCACGCGTCGCCCCCCGGCTCGCCGTGGCGGAAGCCCGGCTCGCGGGTGCGGGGCAGGTGCAGCAGGGCCGGCAGCAGGGCGGTCAGGGACTCGCGGGCCGCGCGGGTCGGAGCCGGGCAGGGCCACGATCACCGTTTCGCCCCGCAGGCCGCCCAGGCCGCGGGAAAGGGCGGCCAGGGGTGTGCGCTCGGCCGCCGTGGGCGCGGGCGGCCTCGCCCAGACCGGGGATCTCCCGCTCCAGGAGCGGGCGCAGGGCCTCGGGGGTGACGTCCCGGGGCGCAGGGCCCGTGCCGCCGACGCAGATCACGAGGTCCAGGCCCTCGGTGTCGGTCCAGCGGCGGACGGCGGCGGCGATGGCTTCCACCTCGTCGGGCACCACCGCGCGGGCGGCGACCGTGACGCCGGCGGCGGCCAGGTCCGCGGCCACGGCGACGCCGGCGCCGTCCTCGGGCGCGGCCCGCGGCCACGCTGTCGCTGACCACCAGCACGCCCGCCGGCAGGCCCGCGGCGGCGTCGCGGGCGGAAGTCGGAACGGCCGCCGCTCTTGCGCACCACGTGGACGTCGGCCAGGCGGGCCGTCGGGTCCAGGGGCTTGACCATGTCGTAGACGTTCAGGGCCGCGATGGCGGCGCCGGTCATGGCCTCGACCTCCACGCCCGTGCGGGCGACCGAGGTGGCCGAGACCCGCACCCGCACCCCGTCGTCCTCCACCGTCACCTCCACCTCGGCGTGGTCCACGGGGATCACGTGGCAGAAGGGCAGCAGGTCGGGGGTGCGCTTCAGGCCCAGCAGGCCCACGGCGCGGGTGACGCCCGCGACGTCGCCCTTGGGCACGCGGCCCTCGCGGACGGCGGCGACGGTCTCCGGGGCCATGGTGACCAGCGCCTCGGCGGTGGCCCGGCGCAGGGTGGTGGGGCGGTCGCTGACGTCCTTCATGGCAGGCGTCTCCGGTTGGGGCAGGTCGGTCCGGGGCGCCGCGTGCAGCACCCGCACCGGGTCGCCCACCGCCACGGCGCCGCCCGTCTCCACCACGGCGAAGAGGCCGCGGCGGGGCATGATGCAGTCGCCGGCGGCACGGCGGATGGCGCAGTCGTGGTGGCAGTCCTTGCCCAGGCGGGTGATCCGCAGCGCAGCCGCGCCCACGGCCAGGCGGCTGCCCGGGCCGAGGGCCGCCAGGTCGAGGCCGGCGATCACCAGGTTCTCGCCGAAGGCGCCGTCGACCAGGTCGGGCACACGCTCCTTGAAGGCGTCGATGTCTGCGCGCGCCAGGATGCTGACCTGCCGGTCGCCCGGCCCGGCGTGGGCGTCGCCGGCCAGCCCGTGGCCGGCCACCAGTTCGGCGCGGGGCACGGCGTCCTTGGGGGTGCCCTTGCGCACCGAGAGGCAGACGGCGGCCACGGTGCCCGTCACGTCAGCCTCCCAACCGGCTCATGGGCAGCGGCTGGTCCATGGCCTCGGGCGCGCGCTTGGCGGCCAGGTAGCGGTCGAGGGCGGCGGTGTCGTCGCGATCCGCCAGCGCGGCCAGGTCCACGGCCTCGGGATCCATGAGGCAGCGCCGCAGGCGGCCGTCGGCGGTCAGGCGCAGGCGGTCGCAGGCGGCGCAGAAGGGTTCGCTGACGGGGCTGATCCAGCCCACGTCCAGGGTGCCGCCGCGCCAGGGTTGGCGGGTGCGCCGGGCCGGCGCCGCGCCGTCGGACTCGGGATCGGTCGCCGTTCCGCCCGCGGAATGGGCCGCCAGCCAACCCCGCACCTCGGCCACGGGCACCTGCTCGGCGCGGCACCAGGCGTCGGCGGTGCCGGTGCGCATCAACTCGATGAACCGCACCTCCAGACCGCGGTCGGCGGCCAGATCCAGCAGCGCCGGCACGTCGTCCTGCCAGGTGGAGCGCCGCAGCACGCAGTTCAGCTTCACCGGCACCAGGCCGGTCGCCAGCGCGGCGTCGATCCCCGCCAGCACGTGGTCCAGGACGTCGGCGCCGGTCAGGGTCCGGAAGCGGTCGCGGTCCAGGGTGTCGAGGGAGACGTTCACGCGGCGCACGCCGGCGTCCTTCAGGGCCTCGGCCTGGCCGGCCAGCCGCACGCCGTTGGTGGTCAGGGTGATCTCGGGCCCGCCGGGCAGGGCCGCGAGCCGCGCCGCCAGGTCGGTCAGCCCGGCGCGCACCAGGGGCTCGCCCCCGGTCAGGCGCACCCGGCGCAGGGGCCGGCGGGCGTGGAGCCACGCGGCCAGCTCGCCCAGACGGGCCAGGGGCAGCAGGGGCGCACCGGCGGGCGCGGCCGGTCCCCCGGCCGGCGCGCAGTAGGCGCAGGCCAGGTTGCAGCGGCCGGTCACGGCCAACCGCAGGGTGGCGGCCGGGGCGGTCACGGTCGGGCGCCGGCTGGCAATGCGCGGGCGACGGGCATGGGTTCTCCACTCCTGGGTTCCCGGACGGCCGACGGGCCGTCCCCGCTAGGGTAAGTCCCGGCAGGGAGCGGGGTCAAGCCGGGCGGACCGGCCGGGTTGCCCCTTAACTGGAGAGAAGACCGCTCGCGACCGCACCGCCTTCCGGAGGTGACCCATGGAATTCCTGACCAGCCAGATCGATCTCGAGCAGCTGCACGACCCGAGGCCGTGGGCTAACCTGCCGCGGCTCTTCGCCGCGGCCCTGATCCTGGCGGCCTTCTGGCTGCTGTACCGCCTGACCCGGCGGCCCATGCGCGCGGCCCTGTCCCACACCGGCCTGCACGACAAGCTGGTGGACCTGCTGGTGGGCAGCCTCTACCGGTACGTGCTGGCGGCCTTCGGCCTGGTGATGGCGCTGTCGCAGCTGGGGGTGAACGTGGGCGCGGCCGTGGCGGGCCTGGGCGTGGCCGGCATCGCCGTGGGCCTGGCGGCCCAGGACACCCTGTCCAACACCATCGCCGGCTTCACCATCTTCTGGGACAAGCCCTTCGTGGTGGGCGACTACATCACCGTCGCGGGCCAGTACGGCATGGTCATGGACATCACCCTGCGCTCGACGCGCATCCGCACGCCGCGCAACTCCTACGTGGTGATCCCCAACAAGCGCATCATCGACGAGGTGCTGGAAAACGACACCACCAACGGCGAACTGCGCGTCGACGTGCCCATCGGCATCGCCTACAAGGAGGACACCGAGGCGGCGCGGAGGCCCTGCTGGACGCGGTGCGCGACCTGGACGCGGTGCTGGACGATCCCGCGCCCGAGGTGGTGGTGCGAGGCCTGCGGCGATTCGAGCGTGGACCTGGTGGTGCGGGTCTGGATCGACGAGGCCAAGGCGCGGCAGGGCGTCCAGTTCGCGGTGACTGGAGGCGGGCAAGCGCGGGCTGGACGCGGCGGACATCGAGATCCCCTTCCCCACCTGCAGCTGTTCTGGGACGATGTGCGGCCCGAGGTCATCGAGCGGCTGCGGCCGCTGGCGGGCCGCGACCCGGCGGCGTAGCGCTGCGGGATTGCCCGCGACGCCGGGCGGCTGGTATGATCGCGGCCTATCCGGGCGAACGATCACCCCCTGAACCTATGCCGACGCCTGTCCGAAGGGATCTCCCATGACCCGCCGCCACATCCTTGCCGTCGCCGTCCTGGGCCTCGTCGTCCTCGCCGGGTGCCATGACGACGCGACCGAACCCGAGCCCCAGGACAACACCGTCACGCAGACGTTCACGTCCGCGCAGTTCATCGGCTACCGCTTCTTCCACCTGGACCGGCCGGAGCTGGAGAGCGCGGGGCGGACGGCGCAGGAGCGGATCGACCCGAACTCGATCCGGATCTTCCAGGCCGTGCCTGAGATCCTTCCGGGGCCGTTGGACGTCGCCTACGCCGCAGCCTACGGCGACACCGCGGGGTGCCACGCGTGGGAGTCCGGCATGGACTTCCGGAGTCCCTTCGCGGTCGCGCTCACCTGGAGGCCGTTGGACTTCACGCTGATCGACGATCCGGCCGGCGAGCCGGACGCGATCGACCTCGGCCATGCGGCCGCCGACAATGCCTGCCTGGCCGTCAGCTATCGGGTCGTCGACGGCACGGGTGCCGTCACGGCGCAGGTGGGCGACGATCCCTCCCAGGGCCCGCCGACCCAGGCCATCGCCGGGCAGACCGAGCTGTACTATCGGCTGAAGCTGCTGAAGGCGCCGGCGAACATCGCCGAGCCTTCCACCTGCCTGCTGGAGATGCGCAACATCTACCCGCTGGGGGGCATGAACCTGGACGTGTCGCGGTTCGACCTGCGGATCGAGTCCCGGCAGGACCTGGGGGATCCGCAGACCGACGAGTCCGGCGTGCCCTACGTCGGCATCTTCGGGCTGGACCGCAGGGACCTGATGGGCGCGCCGGTTCCGGACGGCATCCCCGACTACGACGACCCGCGGATTTTTGACTTCGCCCGGGGCCTGCTGACGTTCCCGGAGCCGCACGAACAGCCCTTCGCCGCCGATTCCACCTGGTACGCGGGGAACGTCGGCGCCCCCTACTGGACCTACGGGTCGAGCATTTATCTGACCGGACACCAAGCCCCGGAGCTGTACGATCCATCGACGCCGCGGTCGGAGCTGTCGTACTACGGGTAATTCCGCATCGTGGTCACCATGGCGGCCCCCGGACCGATCCCGGCGCTCACTCCACCTCCGGCAGCGTCGCCGCCAACGCGGCGCCGCCCAGGCCCAGCAGTGAGAGGCCGAGGATCAGCGCCTCCGGCGCCAGGAACGAGAACGCGCTGGTCAGGCCGCCGACGGCCAGCAGCACCCCGCCGATGACCGTGTTGCTGACGGCCACGTAGTCGGTGCGCTTGACGCCTCCGGCCAGGTCCACCAGGTAGGTCTTGCGCCCGGCGCGCACGCCCGCGTGGGCCACGCCCAGGGCGAAGAAGAAGGCGGGGAACAGCCAGGACGCGGCGGCCAGCCCCGGCCGCAGGCGCATGAGGCGAACACGCCGATGCCCAGGGCCGCCGTCAGCAGGGCGGCGGCGATCATCACCTTGCGGCTGGAGCGGTCGGCCATGGTCCCCCACACCGGCGCCGACAGGCTGGAGGCCAGACCGCCGGCCACCAGGAAGGTGCCCAGCAGCGAGGCGCCGCCGCTGCCGTGGGCCCGGGCCAGCACCACGTAGAAGGGCGCCGTCAGCGCCGAGCACAGCAGCAGCGAGCGGGTGATGACGAAGCGGCGGAAGTCGTGGTCGCGCGCCAGCAGGGCCAGGCGTTCGCGGGCCTCCTGCCAGCCGTTGTTGCCCGCCGGCGGTCTCGCCCGGCTGCTCCTGCAGGGTGGAGAACACGGCCATCGCCAGCAACCAGGTCAGCGCCGCCCCCGCCAGCAGGGCCGCGTAGAAGACGGGGATCGTCCTGGCCCTGCTCGCCGGCGGCGAACCACACGCCCACGCGCCAGGGTCAGCAGACCCGATATACCGGCGGCATAGCCGCCCGAGGCGGCCGCGCCGTCCCTTGGGGATGGTCTTGCCCACGAGGTCCTTGCTGGCGATGGAATTCAGCGACCGCGCCAGGGCGAACACCGCCACGCAGGCGAGGATGACCGCGCCGGCGGCCACGCCCGTCAGCAGCGCCGCGGCGACGGCGCAGCCCAGGATCGCCGCCGCCTGCAGGCCGGCTGCCCAGCAGCCAGATCGGGCTTGCGCAGGGGGCGGCGGCGCACCGCGCGCGCCCAGGGCCAGCTGGGGCAGCAGCGAGCCCGATTCGCGCAGGGGCACCAGCATCGCCACCATGGCCGTGGGCGCGCCGACGGCGGCCATGACCCAGGCCAGCACGGTCTTGGGGTTGGCCAGGGCGTCGCCCAGCTTGGTCAGGGTGTTGCTCGCCAGGTAGACGAAGAAGTTGCGCGGCACCCAGCGGCAGGCGTCGTCGTCCAGGTCGCGGCAGGTGCGCGCGTCCTCGTCCTCGGCGACGAGCTCGTAGAGGGCTTCCAGGCGGGCGTCGATGTCGGTGGCGGAAATCAGCGGCATGGGGCCTCCCTTCGGCAGCCCAGGGTACGCGCCGCGGCCGCCCGCGGCCACCATCGAGTCCCCGCGCGGCGGGGTTTGACGGCGACGGCCGGCCGGCGCTAGAGTCCGCCCATGACGCCATCGCCCGCACCCGACCTGACCGCCGTCGTCCTGGCCGCCGGCCGCTCCCGCCGCGCCGGCGCCTTCAAGCCCGCCGTGGAGATCGACGGCCGCCCCCTGCTGCGCCACGCCGTGGACGGCCTGCTGCCCTGGTGCCGTCCGGTGGTGGTGGTCACCGGCCACGAACGCGCGCGGGCGGAGATGCTGATCGCCGGCCTGGACGATGTCGTCGCCGTCTTCAATCCCCGCTACCGGGACGACATGTTCCTCTCGGTGCAGGCGGGCGCCCGCACCCTGCCCGCCGATCGCGACGGGTTCGCCGTGCTGCCGGTGGACTGCCCCTTCGTGGACCCCGGGACGATGCGCGCCCTGGTCGCGGCCTTCGCCGCGGCGGGCGGCGCCTGCGCCGTGGTGCCCGAGCACGCCGGCCGCGGCGGCCACCCGGTGCTGCTGCCCATGACCGCGCGCGCGGCGATCCTGTCCGCGCCGCCGGGGGCGACGTTGCGCACGATCGTGGCCGAGCTGGCGCCGATCCGGGTGCCGGTGGCGTCGCCCTCGGTGCTGACCGACCTGGACACCGCCAGGGACCTGGAGGCGGCGCGGCGGCGCCCGCCGACCGTCACTTGAGCAGCGTGACCCGCCGCGCGTCGCGCACGCCGTCGGCCTCCAGCGTCACCAGATAGACGCCGCTGGCCACCGCGCGCCCGGCGTCGTCGCGGCCGGCCCAGGTCCGCTGCGCGGGGCCGGCGGACAGATCCTCGTCCGCCAGCACCTTCACCAGCCGCCCGTCCAGGGAGTAGACGGCCAGCCGCGCGCGCCCCGCCCGGGCCAGGGTGAACGCCACGGTCGTCGCCGGGTTGGCCGGGTTCGGAGAGCTGGGAAGCAACCGCGTCGTCCCCGGCGCGTCGCCCACGCCCGCGGCGGCCAGCGCCGACCCCCGCAGGGTGACCGCCGCGCACGCATCGTCGGCGAAGCTCCAGGACGGCTTCGTGGCTGCCGTAGGCGTGGGGGGCGAAGACGAGATCGTACCGGTGGACCTTGTGGTTCTCCGAGAGGGTGTCGGGCGTGTCGTCCACGATCCGGAAGGCCGGCGCGCCGTCCAGACGCGGCGCCACCACGAAGTCGCCCTTGCCGATGTACTGCACCGTGACGTAGCCCGTCCGCTCGAAGGGACCGTCGGGCAGGACCGGCGGGAAGCTCAAGATCTGGTCCTCCATCTTGTAGTAGCGCCAGGCCTCGGTTTCCCCGGTCTCGAGGCAGGGGTGGTCCAGGACCTCGAACACCAGCGCCTGCTCGGTCACCACGTCACCCCGCGTCAGCCTCACCGAGACGGTCTCCATGCCGGCCGCCTGGGTCGTGTAGCGCATCTCGAAATAGTCGTAGCCCGAGCTGCCCGCCCTGAACCGCGACCAGACCGGCTGGTCGACGAACGGCCGCAGGTCCGAGTCCGGGCTGTTGGTGTCGCGCAGCCGGCCGATGCGGAGACCGCCGAGGGGCTCGACCAGGAGGTCCAGGTCCCGGGACGGCGCCGCCCGCGTGAGGTTCAGCCGGCCGTTGTAGGTGTAACCGGCGGCCATGGGCTGCTCCAGCCAGAAGGCCGGGATGTTCACGTTCGCGTCGCCCGCCCGGGGCGGGCCGTTGATGGCGGCCACGCTGCCGGTGCTGGGCACGTCGGCCGGGCCCATGATCGCCGGGACGTAGTCGGGGCCGTGGCCGTACAGGGGCCGGTAGACCGGGTAGCCGGACGGCGATTGCTCGGTGGGGTTCTGCGGGCTGAGGATGAACACGTCCACCTGCTGGTCGGGCGAGGCCACGGTGATGAACGCCGTGGCCAGCACCACCTGGGGCGCCCAGGGCAGCGGCGTGAACGTGCCCACGTCGAACGAGGGCGGCGTCGCGTAGTTGTTGGCGCCGCCGGCAAGAGTCCAGATCACGGGGACCGGCGCGTCGTCGGCATCGACCACCTGGATGCGGCCCTGCCACGAACCGATGCCGTCGGTGTGGCTCGGATCCGCGAGGATCAGCCAGCCCGGGACGAGTTCGCCGGGGGCCGAGGTCGTCGTCGTGGTGGCGGCGCCCGCGGCATCGAAGTAGAAGCCCAGGCGGTCCTGGGCGCTCGCGGTCGCGGGCGCGGACAGCGCGGCGGCGGCCAGGAGCGCGGCCGCGGCGACGGTCGGGGCGGATCGTGACATGGCGTGTCCTCCTTGGGATCGCGGACGGCTTCGGGCGCCGCGGATGCCTGTAGGGGACGGACGCGCTCCTGATTTTACCACACATCGCCGGGCCGCGCCCGCGGCGCGGTCCCGCCGATCCCACGCCTCCGCCCACTCCAGCCTTGCCCCCATCGCCCGTTCCGGGCACAATGTCCCGCAATCCGAGCCCGCAGGCGCCGCGCGCGCCCCGCCCGCTTCGCGTCCCGGCGAAGCGCCGTCTTCAGGAGGCCGCCGTGCACGTCTTCGCCGACATCATCGACTTCATCAACAACTTCATCTGGGGCTTCGGCATCCCGGTCGGGGACGAGGTCATCCCGGGCGTGGTCATCGCCCTGCTGGGGACCGGCGTCTTCCTGACCCTGCGCCTGCGCTTCATCCAGCTGCGGCGCCTGGGCCACGGCTTCGGGGTGACCAGCGGCAAGTACGACGATCCCAACGAGCCGGGCGACGTGTCCCACTTCCAGGCCCTGACCACGGCCCTGTCGGCGACCGTCGGCATCGGCAACATCGCCGGCGTGGCCATCGCCATCCACTGGGGCGGGCCGGGAGCCCTGTTCTGGATGTGGGTCACCGCCAGCCTGGGCATGGCCGTCAAGTACACCGAAGTGACCCTGGCCCAGCAGTACCGGCAGGCGGAGACCGGCGGCTCGCACCTGCTGGGCTCGGTCTCGGGCGGCCCCATGTACTACATCGAGCGCGGGCTGGGGCCCAACTGGCGCTGGATGGCCCTGTTCTTCGCCGGCATGCTGGGGTTCACCGCCTTCCTGACCGGCAACGCGGTGCAGGCCAACACCGTGGCCGACACCATGCAGACCACCTTCGGGGTGACTCCCTGGATCACCGGTCTGATCACCGCGGGCGTGGTGGCGCTGGTGGTGCTGGGCGGCATCCAGCGCATCGGCAAGGTCACCGGCTACCTGGCGCCGGCCATGGCGGGCATCTACGTGCTGGGCGCGCTGTACATCATCTTCGTCAACATCGGGCAGCTCGTCCCCTCGCTCGGGCTGATCTTCAAGGAGGCCTTCAGCCCCACCGCCGGCGTGGCGGGCACCGGGGTGGGCGCCATCCTGGTGACGCTGATGTGGGGCGTGAAGCGCGGCCTGTTCTCCAACGAGGCGGGGCAGGGCTCGGCGCCCATCGCCCACGCGGCCGCCAAGACCGACGAGCCGGTGTCCGAGGGCGTGGTGGCGCTGCTGGAGCCCTTCATCGACACCCTCGTGATCTGCACCATGACCGGCCTGGTCATCATCATGACCGGCGTATGGAAGGACATGCATCCCACGGCGCTGGAGATCGGCGGCGGCGACAGCAGCTGGGTCACCGTGGACGCCGAGGGGCACCACCGGGAGGCCGCCGTCCCCGACCGCTACGTCATCACCGACGGCAGGCCCGACGAGGGCGGGCCGGGCGCGCCCCGCTTCGCCTGGCACGAGGTGGCGGTGCAGGCGTTCTTCACCGATCCCGAGCAGACCAGGCCCTTCACCGGCGAGATCCTGCCCGCCGACAACACGGCCGTCGGCGCCGACGGCACCCGGTATGCGGTCCTCTACGGCGACGCGGTGGAGAACGGCGCGCCCCTGACCATGCTGGGGTTCAGCCACGGCCTGCCGGGGCAGTGGGGCCAGTACATCGTGGTCATCAGCGTGCTGCTGTTCGCCATCTCCACGGCCATCAGCTGGAGCTACTACGGCGACCGCTGCGCCAACTACCTGTGGGGCGCCAAGGCCATCTTCCCCTACAAGATGGTGTTCGTGGCCATGCACTTCTTCGGGGCGATCGTGTCCCTGAACGTGATCTGGGAGATGGGCGACGTGGCCCTGGGCGTGGTCATCCTGCCCAACCTGATCGCCCTGGTCCTGCTGTCGGGGAAGGTCCGCGCGATGACCGACAGCTACTTCACGCGCCAGCCGTGGATCGAGAACGCCGAGGTGCACCGGAGCCTCAAGAAGCATTGAGCGCAGCACCCGCCACCGACCTGTTCCTCTGCCGGCCGGGCTACGAGGCGTTCCTGGCGGCCGAGCTGGCCGACGCCGGTCTGGCCGTGACCGGGTCCGCCCCGGCCGCCGTCAGCGCCGTCGGCGGCGCCATGCCGCCCGGCGGCTGGGCCTTCCCCCACCTGGTGCTGTCGGCCCCCTGCGCCCTGGCCGGCGCGTCGGTGAACGCCATGGCCCGGGCCGCCGCCGACCTCTTCCTGGACTCGCTGCGCGACGAACGCATCGACGGCCCCTGGCCCTGCCTGGTGTCGGCGGCCCCGGACGTGCCGGGCCTCGGCCGCCGCGCCGCGGCCGTGCGCGCGGGCCTGCTGGAGCTGGTGAAGCGCCGGGTGGGCCGCGTGGCCCGGCTGGCCGGCGACGAGGTGCCCCGGGGCGGCGGCCCCGTGCGCGGCCTGATCCTGCACCTGGCGGACTTCGAGCGGGCCGCCGCGGCGCGGGAAGCCTGGTCCGGGGGCCAGCACCGCATGGCCGACGACCCGGCGGCGCCTTCCCGCTCCTACCTCAAGGTCGAGGAGGCCTACGGCGTGCTGGGTGCCGAGCCGCGGGAGGGCGAGAGCGTCTGCGACCTGGGCGCGGCCCCCGGCGGCTGGA
Organism: Candidatus Krumholzibacteriia bacterium; assembly: GCA_963825035.1. Lineage (GTDB taxonomy): Bacteria > Krumholzibacteriota > Krumholzibacteriia > LZORAL124-64-63 > LZORAL124-64-63 > JACZKN01. Next base: position 133,178 of record CAWGRT010000023.1, read on the forward strand.
GCTACAGCGCCGCCCGGCGCGGCGCCCGGGTGATCGCCGTGGACAACGGCCCCCTGAAGGGCGGCGTCCTGGGCCACCCCCTGGTCCGGCACGTGCGGGCCGACGCCTTCGCCTGGCGGCCCGCGCCCGGCGAGCCCTGCGACTGGCTGTTCTGCGACCTGGTGGAGGAGCCCCACCACGTGCTGCGCGACCTGGTCCAGCCCTGGCTCGCCGCACGCCTCTGCCGCCGTTTCGTGGTCATCCTCAAGTTCGGGCGCACCGACGCGCCGGCCCTGCTGCGGGAGTTGCGGGCGGCCGACTCGGTGCTGGCGCGCCTGGCGCCGGACACCCGCATCCGCCACCTCTTCCACAACCGGGACGAGCTCACCCTGGTGGGATCCGCGGCGCGGGCCTGACCGGCCGCACCTCGGTGAATCCTGTCATACCGCCGAAAATCGGCCCTTGGCGTATTCCAGACTATTTTGATATCCTTTAGCCATGATTGCCCCGTCCAAAGCCGAGGTGACCCGCCTGTTGCGGGCCTGGGAGCCCCAGGACCACGAGCGCCTGCTCGACCTGCTGTACGGTGAACTGCGCCGCACGGCGGGCCGTCTCATGGCCCGCGAGCGCGTCGAGCACACCCTGCAGCCCACGGCCCTGGTCCACGAGGCCTGGCTGCGGCTGGTGGACCAGGATGCGGTGGCCTGGACCGACCGCGCCCATTTCCTGGGCATCGCCGCCCGCTGCATGCGCCAGGTGCTGGTGGACCACGCCCGCGGCCGCGCCGCCGCCAAGCGCGGCGGCGGCTGGGGCCAGGTGACCTTCGACGAGGGCCTGCTGGCCGGCGGCGGCAACGACCTGGAGCTGCTGGCCCTGGACGAGGCCCTGCAGCGCCTGGCCGCCCTGGATCCCCGCGCCGCCCGGGTGGCCGAGAGCCGCATCTTCGGCGGCATGACCATCGAGGAGATCGCCCACGACCTGGAGGTGTCGCGCCGCACCGTGGACGGCGACTGGGCCACGGCCCGCCTCTGGCTGACCCGCGAACTCGAGGACCGCTGAGTTGGACGCCGACCGCTTCCGCCGGGTCAAGGCCGTCCTGGTGGAGGCCCTCTCCCGCGACGAGGACACCCGCGCCGCCTTCCTGGACCGGGTCTGCGCCGGCGACACCGACCTGCGCCGCGAAGTGGCGGACCTGCTGTCCCGCGCCGACGCCGCCTCGACCCTGGTGGACCGGGGCGTGGACAGCGCCCGCGCCGTGCAGGCCCTGGCCGACGACCTCCACGCCCCCGCCGCCGTGCCGGCGCCCCTGCCCGAGTCCATCGGGCCGCTACCGCATCACCGGCGTGCTGGGCGAGGGCGGCATGGGCGTGGTCTACCGCGGCCGCCAGGACGAGCCCATCGTGCGCGAGGTGGCGGTCAAGGTGCTGCGCCGCGGCCTGGACACCGCGCGCGTCCTGGAGCGCTTCGCCTGGGAACGCCGCTCGCTGGCCCGCATGAACCACCCCCACATCGCCCGCATCCTGGACGCCGGCACCGCCGAGGACGGGCGCCCCTTCGTGGTCCTCGAGCTGGTGGACGGCGTGCCCGTCACCGCGTGGTGCCGGGAACACGGCGCCGCCCTGGACGACCGCCTGGACCTGATGATCGGCATCTGCCGCGCCGTGCAGCACGCCCACGACCGGGGCGTCCTGCACCGGGACCTGAAGCCGGGCAACGTGCTGGTGCGCAGCATCGACGGCGAGGCCGTGCCCTGCATCATCGACTTCGGCATCGCCAAGGCGCTGGAGGAGACGGATGTCGAGCTGACGGTGGCCGGCCAGGTGGTGGGCACGCCGGCCTACATGAGCCCCGAGCAGCGCCGCGGCGACACCGCCAACATCGACGTGCGCAGCGACGTCTACGCCCTGGGCGTGATGCTCTACGAGCTGCTGGCCGGGGTCCGGCCCGGGGACGAGGAGACGTCCCGCGCCGGCGACAGCCGCCTGGACACCCCCCGCCCCAGCAAGGCCACCGGAGCGACCGACGAGCCGGTGCCCTGGCGCCGGCGGCTGAAGGGCGATCTGGACCGCATCTGCCTCATGGCCGTGCGGCCGGAGCCCGAGCGCCGCTACCCGTCGGCCCAGGCCCTGGCCGACGACCTGCAGCGCTATCCGCGAGGGCCGGCCGGTGACGGCGACGCCGGACAGCCTGGGCTACCGCCTGCGCAAGACGGCGCAGCGGCACCCGGTGTGGGTGTCGGCCTTGGCGGCGGCCGCCGTGTTCGCCGTGTCGGGCGTGATCTTCCTGGGCTACCACGCCGACCGCCTGAACCGCGAGCGCACGCGCGCGGTGGAGGCCGAGCACCTGGCCCGCCAGGAGGCCGACGCCGCCAGCAGCATCTCGTCGTTCCTGGAGGGCCTGCTCACGGACATCGATCCCGAGCAGGGCCGCGGCGGCGAGGTGACGGCCGCCCAGCTCCTGGACGACGGCGCCAGGCGCCTGCAGACCGAACTGCGCGACCAGCCCCTGGTGCGGGGGCGCCTGCTGCGCATCATGGCCCAGTCGCGCCACAGCATGGCCCAGCACGAGGAGGCGCTCGCCCTGCTGGACAGCAGCCTGGCCGCATTCGCCGGAGGCGCCGGACACCGGTGTCCACCCTGGCCGAACGGGCCGCAGGTCCACTCCCTGATCGGCACCACCAACTACGACCTGGGCAACTACGCCGAGGCGGAGGCCCACGACCGCCGGGCCCTGGCCCTGACGCCGGGCAGCGACGCCGGGCCCGTTCCACCTTCGCTTCGGACATCCTGGCCGACATCGGCACCTGCCTGCAGGCCCAGGCCCGGGTGGACGAGGCCGCCGACCTGTTCCGCCGGTCCATCGCCGAGGCCGATTCCCTGGGCGAGGACGGCCTCGCCTCGGCCGCCTGGGCCCGCAGCAACCTGGGCTACGTGCTGTACCAGCAGGGGAACTACCGGGAGTGCCGCACGGAACTGGAGCAGGCTCTGGCCATCCAGCGCAAGCTGTTCCCGGGCGACAGCATCGAGCTGGGCAATTCCCTGAACAACCTGGGCGGCATCGAGCGGGCGCTGGGCCACCTGGACCAGTCCGAGACGCTACTTCACCGAGGCCCTGGCCATGTACCGCCGCATCTACGGCGGACCCCATCCGGCCGTCGCCCGGGGCATGATGCAGATGGCCGGCATCGCCCTGGAGCGCGGGCGACACGGCGCGGGCCGATTCCCTGGCGGAGCCCGCCCACGCCATGAACCGCGAGATCCTGGGCGACGAGCACGTGTACACCACCATCACCGGGCTCGATGCTGGCGCGGGTGCGGCAGGCCGAAGGGCGACACGCCGAGGCCGACTCCCTGTACCGCTGGGTGGTGGCCGAACGGCTGAAGCTGCTGGGACCGGACCAGCGGCGCACCCGCGAGGCGCGGGCGGCCCTGGGGCGGTTCCTGACGGCCACCGGTCGCGACAGCGAGGCGGTGGCGGTGCTCGAGCCCCTGCTGGCGGACGAGCAGGTGCGCCTGGACGACATGCACCCGCAGCTGAACCAGCTCCGCGTGGCCGTGGCCGAGGCCGAGCTGGCGGTGGGACGGCCGGACGAGGCGCGCGACCTGCTGAAGAAGGCCCTGCCGCGGCTGCAGCAGGTGTTCGGGGCGGACTTCAAGGACGTGGTGCGGGCGCGGGAACTGCTGGCCAAGACCGGCTGAACGCCCGCACCCGCCGCTCCCTACCGCACCAGCGCCAGCTTCATCGATTCCACACGACCGCCCGCGTTCAGCAGCGCGAAGTAGATGCCCGACGGCAGGGCCCGCCCGGCATCGTCCCGGCCGTCCCACCGGCGGACGTGGCGACCGGCGGGCAGCAGGTCGTCCGCCAGGCGGCGCACGCAACGGCCCCGCAGGTCGTAGACGCCGACGGTGACCCGGCCGGCCGTCGGCGCCGTGAAGGCGATCTCGGTCAGCGGATTGAACGGATTCGGCCGCGGCGCCTCCAGCAGCCGGCCGCTCGCGAACGCGCCGGGCACATCCGACGGCGCTCCGGTGAACAGGGTCGGGTCACCGGTCCACTCGGCGTAGCCGGCGCTGGGCCGGCCGCCCGCCCAGGTGAAACGGCCGGCGAAGCAGAGTTTGTCGCCGACCGACAGGACCGCGCTGACCCGGCCATAGGAACCGCCCCGCAGACCTGCGCCCACCGGCGCCCACCGGTCGCCGGTCCAGACGGCCACGCCGGGCGCCCACACCGGTCCGATCCGGTCGAACGACCCGGCCGCGAACAGCCGGCCGCGGTGGAAGACCACCTTGTCGATGGTGCCGGCGAAGTCCCCGGGCAGCTCGGTCCACGCCGAGCCGTCGAAGGTCCACACGTTGTGGACTCCGGAGGACGTCCAGGTGGCCGCGGCCAGCCGGCCGGGCTCCATGCCGGTGACCGCCTCGACGCGCAATCCGGGCAGCGGATCACCGACCCCTTGCCACGCGCCGCCCACGTACTGCGCCACGTTGCCGACCGGCTGGCCGTTGATGACGGAGAAGCTGCCGCCGATGGTCAGCAGGCCGTCGGCGTCGCAGGCGTCGGAGATGCCGCCGTTGTCCACGTACGGCACCACGGTCGTGAACACCCCGGTGGCCGGGTCGATGGTCCGGAGCTCGTTGAAGCCGAATTCGTACAGCTGCCCGCCCGCCGGCTGCAGGAGACCGACGGACGATTCGGGCGTCTCCAGCGGCTGCCAGTGGAATCCGTCGGTGTCCCAGGCCAGCTTGGCCAGGACATCGACGCCGATGTCCCAGTCGACCCACTGGTAGACGGCGAACACCTCGGAACCCACCGACACCAGCTTCCGCAGGCTGGCCGGGTGGGGGCTGTCGATGTCGGCGGGGCTGCCCGCCGGGAACCAGTTGTCCCCGGCCTTGATGGCGGAGCCCGCGATGCGCTGCCCGTCGGCGATGGTGTAGGAGCCGCCCACCATCAGACCCGCTCCGTAGGGCGCAAGCTCGGCAAAGCCCGTGGAATAGCCGCCGGGCGTGAACACGTCGTGCAGGGCGGCCCCGTCGAACGCAGCCAGTCCCGGGGTCAGCAGCGTCGGGTCGGCGCCCGCATCGGCCTGGACCAGGAGCTGGCCGTCGTGCTCCGCCATGGCATCCGGATAGACCGTCGCCACCTGGTGCCAGGTGCTGCCGGCGTTGGTGTAGAGGACGTACTCGGCGTAGTGGGGCACCGTCTGCATGATGGTCGCGGCGTACACGTCGCCGTCATACGTCGCCAGGCGATCGACCCAGCCTCCCGTGAATTCCTCGTTCCAGGCCGCCCCGTCCCAGCGGGAGACGAGCCTGTAGCCCCAGTAGTCGTCCTCGCCGGCGGCGTACAGGCCGTCCGGGGCGCTGACGAGGGCGTTGACCGGGTACGGGAAGCCGGCACCCGCCGCGACGAGCTGGCTGCCGTCCCAGGCGGCCAGGTAGGGAACGGAATCGCCCCGGGCCTCGGTGAAGGCGCCGCCCGCGTACAACAGCCCGTCATGCACCACCAGCGAGGTGACGGCGGCGTTGGTCTGGAACACGTTCTCCCAGGCCGCCCCGTCCCAGCGGAACGAACCGGCGTACAGGTCGCCCTGGAAGCTGACCGCGACCCGGGGGGTGTTGGCGGGCAAGCCGCCGCCCAGGTCGTGCCAGGCGGCGCCGTCCCAGCGGCCCACGTGCTGGAGGATCTGGTCGCCCGAATGGACGAAGCTGCCGACGGCGACCAGGTCGCCGTCGTGCTCGCACAGGCCGTAGACGTAGCCGTCGAGGCCGTCGCCCAGCGGATCGACGGCCGTGACGGCGACGTTCGGCGAAGCACTCGTGGTCAGGGCGGCGATGTACGGCGTCGGAACGTCCTGCACCGCCGTGAAGGTGCCGCCCACGTACAGGACGCCGGGCCGCGACACCATCGCGTTGACGTTGCCCTGGATGCCGGCGGGAGAGAAGGACGGGGTCCAGAACTCGTTGCCGGGATCCGCGGCCGCAGCCGGGCCGGCGCCGAAGAGGGCGAGGGCGAGCGCGGCGGCGATGACGAAGCGGGCGAGGCTGGTCGGTCTCATGGTGGTCCCCCTTGACCGATGGACGTCGCGCCGGGTGGGGTCGGCGGCATGGGCTTTCGAGATCGCCTCGAGTATACCAGATGCGGGTCGCGGGGAGCCAGCGGCGGGGCACCGTGGCGCCGTTCAGAGCGTCGGGTCAGTCCCCGCCAAGCTGCCGGAGAAGGTGGTTCATGCCCTCGGCCGCCGCGCCGTTGCCAAGCCGCCGGTACAGGTCGCGGGCGCGGCGCAGGTAGGGACGGGCGGCCGCCGGGTCGCCCTGCCGGGCCAGGAGCTGGCCGGTGAGATCCAGCGCGCGGGCCTCGCCGGGCGTGCCCGCCAGCCCGGGCACGCGGTCGCCAAGATCCTCCAGCACGGCCAGGCCGCGCGCGGTGTCCCCGAGCTGCAGGCAGAGCCAGGCCAGGTTCAGCCCGACCAGCGGGTCCGCCCGCCCGGCGTCGGTGCCGTGGACCGCATCCAGCACGCCGCGGGCGGCGAGCAGTTCCCCGTCGCCGCTGAGGATCCGGGCCAGTTCGAGGCCGGTGGCGCGCATCCGGTCGGCGTCGCCGGCCGCCCGGGCGGCATCCCACTCCCGGCGCAGGGCGGCCACGTCCGCGCGCACGGCGAAGTGCGCGGCGGCAGGATCCAGCCGGTAGATCCGGGTCGCCGCGTCGGCGTAGGCCACGCTGACGCCGCCGTAGTCCGCCAGGTGGTCGAGGATCGAGGGAGCGGTCAGGTTGCGTCGCTCGATCGAGCCGACCACCAGGTAGTCCGCGCCCCGCGCGGCCGCCTTCTTCAGCAGGTCCGTCGCGCCGGCGATCGTCCCCGGATAGGGCACGTACGCGAGCCCGGCGTAGAACGCGGCGTGGGCCTTGCGCGCCATCACCGTCGCGGGACCCGGGTGTTCCGGCGGCGGCACCGTCTCCAGGAAGGCGATGGCCCCGGCCAGGTCCGTGGGCTGCTGGGCGGCGTACGCCAGCACGGTCGTGCGGTCGTAGCCGGCGTGGGTGACCACGATGACGGCCGCCACGGCCACCGCCGCGGCCGTCCGCCACCGCGGCAGCGTCCCGGCCAGCAGGGCCGCCGGCAGCAGGTACACCGGCACCAGCGGCAGCGAGAACCGCGGCACGTAGAACACCGTGCCCAGGGCGAGGACGTACACCAGCCCGAACGAGGCGAAGGCGATCACGCCCCGGCCGGATCGCCAACCCGACCGCCGCCACAGCAGCAGGCCGAGCCCCAGCAGCGCCAGCACGCCGGTCGCCGGTGCCGTGGTCTGGCGGAAGTCCTGGGCCAGGTGCCGGCCCACGTTCCCCAGGTAGTGACCGGCGAAGTGGGCCGGATCATGCCGGATCAGCGCCCCCACGCTCGCGAATCCCCCCGGGGGGATCTCCGCCGCCCGCGCGCCGCCGTAGAATTCCGCGACGACGTTCTGGAGATTTTGCGTCGCCAGGGGCGACCCCGTCTCGTGATACGAAATCGCCAGCCAGGGCCCGACCACCACCACGGCGCCCAGCAGCACCCAGCCGGCCCCGGCCAACCGGCGGCGCCAGGCCCGACCGTCCGCCGCCGCCGGGGCGAACCCGGCCACGACAATCAGCGCCGCCCACACGGGCACGACGGCCCCGATGGACCGCGTCAGCATGGCCAGACCGCCCAGCGCCCCGGTCACCAGCCAGGTGGGCGCTCCCGGGCGCCGGGTCAGCAGGTGATGCACCGCCGCCACGGCGAAGAGCATGAAGACGAGGTCGGAGGAGGCCTTGCCCGCGTTGATGAAGAAGACCTTCGTCGCGGCCACGCCCACGAGCATCACCCAGGCCGCCCGGCGGCCGGCCAGCTTGTCGACCAGGTCGAAGAGCAGCAGCAGGGTCGCCGCCGCCGCCAGCAGGCTCAGCACCACGCCGCTGCGGTACCAGCCCACCCCCAGCAGCCCGAGGATCCCGTGCACGCCCGCCAGCAGGAACGAGTGGACCGGTCCCTTGAACGGATAGTTGGTGACCGCGAAGTCCCCCGCGACGAGCTTCTGGGCGGCCGGGGCGAGCTCGGAGAAGAAGTCGGCCTCGACCCCCACATCGCCCAGGGGCGAGCAGACCAGCGACAGGACCAGGCCGAGGGTGACGTAGGCGAACGCGAAGGCGCTCGGCAGGAACCGGAACCGGCGGTCCGGGGGAACCGGGCGCCGGGCGGGGGTGGATGTCCTGGCCACGGACTCCGTCTCCCGGATGCGGTATCGTGCGGAGGTCGCGGCGAGTCCCGCAGGCCCCCGCCGCGGTTGCCGGCACTGTAGCGGAATCGAGAGGGCGAGGGAAGGGATCGAAAACGGCGATTCCGGCCGACCGACCTGGAGCCACCCGCGGGGTGCGGGTCCCCTCCGCGGATCCACTTCCCCTGATTCTCGTTATCACCCAACGACTTCCTTTGACCAGGCCCATTCATATTGATTATAGTTGCAGGTTACCACTCCACCGAAAACGGGGAGCGGGACGCCGGCGGGAGCCGTCGGCGGTATTCTCGTATTCGGAGGGCGGGGGAGCGCCATGGCGGACATCTTCAGCACCATCGTCGATCTGCAGCGCCAGGGCCGCACGGCCGTGCTGGTGACGGTGGTGGGCAAGCAGGGGCACGTGCCCCTGGATCCGCCCGCCCGCATGCTCGTGGACGCCACCGGGCGCATCGCCGGCACGGTGGGCGGCGGCGCCATCGAGCAGCACGCCGTCGCCGACGCCCAGGCCGTCCTGGCCGACGGCGAACCCCGCCTGCGCGAGTACCTGCTGGACGAGGATCGCCCCGGCAGCCACGACGTGGCCACGGGCATGCTCTGCGGCGGCAAGGTCACGCTTTTCTTCGATCGGCTGGCGCCGCCGCGGCGGGCCTACCTGTTCGGGGCCGGCCACATCGGCCAGGCCCTGGCGCCGCTGCTGCCGCCCCTGGGCATCACCCCCGTGCTCATCGACTGCCGGCCCGAGTACCTGGGCGGCCGCCCCGAGCCCACGCTGACCGCCGGGCCCGACTACACCACCCTGCCCGAGCTGCCGGACCTGGACGGCTCGGCGGTGGTCATCGCCACCCACGGGCACGTGGGCGACCAGCGGGTGTTGGCCGCGGTGCTTCGCTCGGGCGCACGGCCCTGGTACCTGGGGCTGATCGCGTCGGTGCGCAAGTGGCGGGTCATGGCCCGCGAGCTGCGGGACGAGCTGGGCGACGCCGCGCCCCTGGACCTGGTGCGCGCCCCGGCGGGCCTGCGCCTGGGCGGGCGCTCGCCGGCCGCCATCGCCCTGGCCGTGGCCGCGGAGATGCAGGCGGCGCTGACCGGCGAGGGCGAGCACGACCACCTGGGCATCGACCCGTTCGCGGGGAGGGACTGATGGGCACCGTGCGCTTCCTGCTCAACCACGAGCCCGCCGAGGTCACCGCGCCCCTGGGCCTGACCACCCTGGCCTGGCTGCGGGGCGAACGTCGGCTGACCGGCACCCGCGAGGGCTGCGCCGAGGGCGAGTGCGGCGCCTGCGCCGTGCTGCTGGGCGAGCCCGCGGCGGGCGGCGTGCGCTACAAGGCGGTGCCGTCGTGCCTGCTGCCGGTGGGCGAGCTGGCCGGCCGCCACCTGGTGACCATCGAGGGCCTGAACCCGCCCGTCGGCCTGAATCCGGTGCAGCAGGCCCTGGTGGACGAGGGCGCGCCCCAGTGCGGGTTCTGCTTCTCGGGCTTCGTGGTCGCGCTGACCGGCTACCTGCTGGGTTGCGGCGCGCCCGAGCTGGCCGCGGCCATGGCTTCGGTCGACGGCAACGTCTGCCGCTGCACGGGCTACGCCTCCATCGAGCGGGCCGTCGCCCACCTCTGCGACGACCTGGGCCGACGGCTGGATCCGGCCCGGCCCCGGGTGGCCCAGCTCGTGGCGGCCGGCCTCCTGCCCGCCTCGTTCCGGGACGCGCCCGCCCGGCTGGCCCAGCTGCCGCCGGCGCCGGCCGCCGCGCCGGGCCTGCCCCTGATGGGCGGCGGCACCGATCTGCTGGTGCAGCGGCGCGACCGGCTGGCCGACGGCGACGTGGCCCTGGTCTCGCGCCGGCCCGCGTTGCAGGGCGTGCGGCGTGAGGGCGAGGTGCTCGTCATCGGCGGCGGCACCACCCTCGCCGACCTGGCCGCCTCGACCGCCGCGGCCGCCGTGCTGCCGGTGATCGCCGAGATGGCGCCCTGGTTCGGCTCGACCCTGATCCGCAACCGGGCGACGGTGGCCGGCAACCTGGTGAACGCCTCCCCCATCGGCGACCTCACGGCCGTGCTGCTGGCGGCGGACGCGTCCCTGGAGCTGGAGGCGCCGGACGGCGGCCTGCGCACCGTCGCCCTGGACGCCTTCTACAAGGGTTACAAGGACCTGGATCTGGCCGCCGGCGAGGTGGTGCGCGCGGTGCGCGTGCCGGTGCCGGCGCCGGGGACGGCCTTCCGCTTCGAGAAGGTCTCGCGGCGCAAGGTGCTGGACATCGCCAGCGTCACCGCCTGCCTGATGCTGCGGCGCCAGGACGGCGTGGTCACCGCGGCGCGCCTGGCCGTGGGCGGCGTGGCGCCGGTGCCCCTGCTGGCCCGCCGGACGGCGGCGGCCCTCGTGGGCCGCGCGCCCGACGCCGCGGCGGTGCTGGCGGCGGCGGACGTGCTGGACGAGGAGATCGCGCCCATCGACGACGTGCGCGGCTCGGCGGCCTACAAGCGGCTGCTGGCCCGGCGCATCCTCCTGGCCCAGGTGCTGGCCCTGGCCCCGGATGCGGTCACCTGCGAGGAGCTGCTGTGAAGCCCGACGACCGGCACCTGCACGTGCGCGGCGAGAGCGTCTTCGTGGACGACCTGCCGTCGCCCGCCGGCTGCCTGGAGGCGGCGGTGCTGGGCTCGCCCGTGGCCCACGGGCGCATCACCCGGCTGGACGGGAGCGCGGCCCTGGCCCTGGACGGCGTGGTGGCGGTGCTGACGGCCGCGGACATCCCCGGCGAGAACCAGACCGGCACCATCATCCTGGACGAGCCGGCCCTGGCCGACGGCACGGTGCACTGCGTGGGCCAGCCGGTGGCGATGGTCCTGGCCCGGGACGCGGCCACGGCGCGCCGCGCCCGCAGCCTCATCGCCCTGGACATCGAGCCCCTGCCCGCGATTCTGGATCCGCGCGAGGCCGCCGCCTTGGGGCAGCACATCGCGCCCCCGCGCACCTTCGCCTGCGGCGACGTGGACCGCGCCTGGGGCCAGTGCGCCCACATCGTCAGCGGCCGCGCCGACAGCGGCGGCCAGGAGCACTTCTACCTGGAGACCCAGGCCTCCCTGGCCGAGCCCCGGGAGGACGGCACCATCCTGCTGCACGCGGGCACCCAGGCGCCCACGGCGGTGCAGCGGGTCACCGCGCGGGTGCTGGGCCTGCCCATGCACGCGGTGGAGGTGGACGTGCGGCGCCTGGGCGGCGCCTTCGGCGGCAAGGAGGAGCAGGCCACGCCCTGGGCGGTGCTGGCGGCCCTGGGCGCGCACCTGCTGCGCCGGCCGGTGCGCCTGGTGCTGGACCGGGCCGACGACATGGTCATGACCGGCAAGCGCCATCCCTACTCGTCCGACTACCGCCTGGGCCTGGACGCCGACGGCCGCCTGCTGGCCTGGGAAGCCACCTACTACCAGAACGCGGGCGCCACGGCCGACCTGTCAACGGCCATCCTCGAGCGCACCCTGTTCCACAGCACCGGCAGCTACGCCATCCCCAACGTGCGGGCGACAGCCCACTGCTGCCGCACCAACCTGTTCCCGTTCACGGCGTTCCGCGGCTTCGGCGGCCCCCAGGCCATGTTCGTGCTGGAGGCGGCCCTGGCCCACGCCGCGCGGGAGACGGGCATCCCCCGCCACCGGCTGCAGCACCTGAACCTGCTGGACGAGGGCTCGATCTTCCCCTACGGGCAGATCGCCGACGACTGCCGCGCCCGCCGCTGCTGGGACCAGGCGGACCGCACCTTCGACTTCGCGGCCCTGCACGCGGCGGCCGCCGCCCACAACGCGGCCGATGCGCGGCACAAGCGCGGCGTGGCGGTCATGCCCGTGTGCTTCGGCATCTCGTTCACCAACACGGCCCTGAACCAGGCCGGAGCCCTGGTGCACGTGTACCAGGACGGCAGCGTGGCCGTCAGCACCGGCGCCGTGGAGATGGGCCAGGGCGTGGTCCGCAAGATCCGGCAGGTGACCGCCCGCACCCTGGGTCTGGGCGCGGACCGCGTGCGGGTGGAGACGGCCAACACGGGCCGGGTGGCCAACACCTCGCCCACCGCCGCCAGCACCGGGGCCGACCTCAACGGCGAGGCGGCGCGCCTGGCCTGCCTGCAGATCGTCGAGCGCCTGCGCCGGGTGGCCGGCACGCGGCTGGGCATCGATCCCGCACGGGTGGAGCTGCGCGGCGGCGCCGTGCTGGACCAGGGCCGCCCCACCCGGCTGACCTGGGACGAGCTGGTGCAGGCCGCCTACTGGAGCCGCACCGACCTGTCGGCCCACGCCCACTACGCCACGCCCCGCCTGGGCTTCGACAAGACGAAGGAGAAGGGCTCGCCCTTCGCCTACCACGTCTACGGCACCGCCATCACCGAGGTCACCCTGGACCGCCTGCTGGGCACCTTCACCATCGACGCGGTGCGCCTGGTCCACGACGCGGCCGCCAGCCTGGACCGGCAGACCGACGTGGGGCAGATCGAGGGCGGCCTGGCCCAGGGCCTGGGCTGGCTGCTGCTGGAGGAGCTGGCCTGGGACGACGCCGGGCGGCTGCTCACCGACAGCGCCGGCAAGTACAAGGTGCCCGACCGCGAGTTCATGCCCCGCGTCCTGGACGTGCGCTTCCTGGAAGACGCCCCCAACCCCCACGCCGTGCTGGGCAGCAAGGCCGTGGGCGAGCCGCCGTTCATGTACGGCATCGGCGCCTTCTTCGCCCTGGCGGACGCCATCGGTGCCGCCCGACCCGACGCGGCGCTGCCCACGGCGGCGCCCCTCACACCCGAACACACCCTGATGCTGCTGGCGGGCACGCCGGCCGAGGAGACCACACCATGACCGACCCCGCCCGCGTGCTGCAACTGGCCGAGCAACACCGTGACCTGACCGCCGCCAACCTGGGCCGCCTCGTGAAGATCCGCTCCGTCAGCGGCCAGGAGACCGAGGTGAACGCCGAGCTCGCCCGGCAGATGAAGGAGGCCGGGTTCGACGAGGTCCGGATCGACGGCCTGGGCAACGTCATCGGCCGCATCGGCAGCGGGCCCCGCGTGCTGGCGGTGGACGCCCACATGGACACCGTCGACGTGGGCAACCGGGACAACTGGACCTTCGATCCCTTCAGCGGCGAGGTGAAGGACGGCCTCGTGTGGGGCCGCGGCACCACCGACCAGGAGGGCGGCGCGGCGGCGTTCGTCACCGCCGGGCGCATCGTCAAGGAGCTGGGCCTGGGCGACCGGGTGACCCTGCTCTGCACCGGCACCGTGATGGAGGAGGACTGCGACGGCCTCTGCTGGAAGTACCTGGTGGAGAAGGAGGGCCTGAAGCCCGAGCTGGTCATCAGCACCGAGCCCACCAACCTGGGCGTGTACCGGGGCCAGCGGGGCCGCATGGAGATCGCCCTGTCGTTCCGGGGCGTGTCGGCCCACGGCTCGGCCCCCGAGCGGGGCGACAACGCCGTGTACAAGGCCGCCCGCGCCTGCCTGGCCATCGAGGCGCTGAACGAGCGCCTGGCCACCGACGACTTCCTGGGCAAGGGCTCCATGACCGTCAGCGAGATCCGCTCGGGCAGCCCGTCCCTGTGCGCGGTGGCCGACTTCGCCCGCATCCACGTGGACCGGCGCCTGACCCGGGGCGAAACGAAGGAATCGGCCGTGGCCGAGCTGCGGGAGATCGCCGAGCCCCTGGGCGGGACCGTCGAGGTGCTGCGCTACGACGGCACCGCCTGCACCGGCCTGAAGTACGGCATGGAGAGCTACTTCCCCACCTGGGTGCTGGACGAGGACCACGCCGCGGTCCGCCGCGGCGCCGCCGTGTTCGAGCGGCTGTTCGACCAGCCCGCGCGGGTGGACAAGTGGACCTTCTCCACCAACGGCGTGACCATCAACGGCCTGTACGGCATCCCGGTCATCGGCTTCGGGCCCGGCAACGAGGTCATGGCCCACGCCCCCGACGAGACGGTGCCCGTGGACGATCTGGTGAAGGCCTCGGCCTTCTATGCCCTGTACGCGCTGACCATGGCCGAGGAGGACGCGGAGTGACCACCAAGAGCGGACTGAACACCATCCTCGAGCGCATCGCCTCGCGTGCCACCGGCCTCTGCGGCCGCGACTTCCTGCTCACCTGGCAGAAGACCCGCGATGAGCTGGAGCAGGTCCTGGACATCGCCGAAGCCCTGCGCCTGCTGCGGGCCGGCAACACGGACACCCGCTGCTTCGCCTCGGGCCTGGCGGTCAGCCAGTTCCGCGACAACTCCACGCGCACGCGGTTCTCCTTCGGCTCGGCGGCCAACCTGCTGGGCCTGGCGGTGCAGGACCTGGACGAGGGCAAGAGCCAGATCGCCCACGGCGAGACCGTGCGCGAGACCGCGGTGATGATCTCGTTCCTGAGCGACGCCATCGGCATCCGCGACGACATGTACCTGGGCGCGGGCCACGAGTACATGCTGGAGGTGGCCGAGGCCCTCGACGACGCCGTCGAGGCGAGCGTGCTGCCCCAGCGGCCGACCATCGTCAACCTGCAGTGCGACCGCGATCATCCCACCCAGAGCATGGCCGACCTGCAGCACCTGGTGCGCGAGTTCGGCTCGCTGGAGAACCTGCGGGGCAAGCGCATCGCCATGACCTGGGCCTACTCCCCCAGCTACGGCAAGCCCCTGTCGGTGCCCCAGGGCATCATCGGCCTGATGACGCGGCTGGGCATGGACGTGGTGCTGGCCCATCCCGAGGGCTACGAGCTGATCCCCGAGATCGTGGAGACGGCCGGACGCCAGGCGGCCGAGAGCGGCGGCTCGTTCACCCGCGCGGGCAGCATGGCCGAGGCGTTCGCGGACGCGGACATCGTCTACCCCAAGAGCTGGGCGCCCTACCAGGTGATGGGGCGGCGCACCGAGCTGCTGCGCGCCGGCGACCGCGACGGCCTGAAGGCGCTGGAGACCCAGTGCCTGGCCCGCAACGCCGAACACCGCGACTGGGAGTGCACCGCGGATCTCATGGCCACGACGCGCGGCGGGAAGGGCCTGTACCTGCACTGCCTGCCCGCGGACATCACCGGCGTCTCGTGCGAGCGGGGCGAGGTCGCGGCCGACGTGTTCGACCGCTACCGCGATCCCCTGTACCGGCAGGCCGGCTACAAGCCCTACGTGATCGCCGCCATGATCCTGGCCGGCCGGTTCGCCGACCCGGCGGCCCTGCTCAAGGGCCTGGCCGAGCGCGCGCAACCGCGGGTCTCCGGGTGAGCCCCCGGCAGGGCAGACGGGACGACCTGCATCCCCTGGGGCTGGTGCGCCTGCTGCGGCTGCTGCAGACCGAGCGCGCCCGCTCGTCCACCCTGCTGGGACTGCACGAGGACCTGGCCGTGTTCACCCCCGCGGATCCGCGCCTGGTGCTGACCCACGGTTATCGGCTGCTGGAAACGCCCATCGGCGTGGCCGCCGGGCCCCACACCCAGCTCTCCCAGAACCTGGTGGCGGCCTGGCTGTGCGGCGCCCGCTGGCTGGAACTGAAGACGGTGCAGGTGCTGGACGAGCTGGAGGTGGCCAAGCCCTGCATCGACATGACCGACGCGGGCTTCAACTGCGAGTGGTCCCAGGAGCTGACCCTGGACGCCAGCTTCGGCGAGTACGCCGACGCCTGGTGCGCCATCCGGATCCTCCAGCATCAGGCGGGGGTGTACGACCCGGACGAGCCCGGCTTCGCCTGCGACCTGAGCGTGGGCTACGACCTGGCGGGCATCACCGGCGCCACCATGCAGCGCTTCCTGGACCGGGCCGCCGACGCGCGCGGCGACATCGAGGCCCGGCTGGCGGCGGCCCGCGCGGTCTACCCCGCCGCGGGCGGGATCGTCGCCCCGGCCGCCCTGGCCGGCAGCGTCACCCTCTCCACCATGCACGGCTGCCCGCCGGCGGAGATCGAGCGCATCGCCCGCTTCCTGCTGGCCGAGCGCAACCTGGACGTGGCGGTGAAGCTGAACCCCACCCTGCTGGGGCGCGGCGCCCTGCGCGAGCTGCTGCACGGCCGCCTGGGCTGGGAGGTCCAGGTGCCCGACAGCGCCTTCGACCGCGACCCGGACTTCGCCACGGTGGTGGACATCGTGCGCTCGTTGCGCGGCGAGGCGCAGCGGGCGGGTCGGCGCTTCGGCGTGAAGCTGGCCAACACGCTGCCCTGCCCAATCCCGGGCATGTGCTGCCGGCGGCCGAGACGGTGCGCTACCTCAGCGGCCGCGCCCTGCACCCCCTGGCGGTGGCGGCGGCCGCGCGGCTGCAGGAAGCCTTCGCGGGCGACCTGGACATCTCCTTCGCCGGCGGCGCCGACGCGGTGAACACCCCCGACCTGCTGCGGTGCGGCCTGGGGCCGGTGACCGTGTGCTCGGACCTGCTGCGGCCCGGCGGCTATCTCCGCCTGCGCCAGTACCTGGAGAACATCGGCGCCGCCCTGGACGCCGCGGGCGCCGCCGACCTGGACGGCCTGGTCACCGGCGGGCGCCCCCTGGCCCGCGCGGACGCCGCCCTGGACAACCTGCGGGGCTACGCCGAGCTGACCGCCCGCGACGCGCGGTACCGCGGCGACCTGTACCAGGACCGCAGCATCCGCACCGGCCGGCGCCTGACCACCTTCGACTGCGTGGCCGCCCCGTGCACGGGCTGCTGCCCCACGGGCCAGGACATCCCCGGCTACCTGCACCACGCGGCCCGCGGCGAGTTCGCCGCGGCCTTCGGCGTGGTGCGGGCCGACAACCCCCTGCCGGTGACCGCGGGCATGGTCTGCGACCATCCCTGCCAGCAGAAATGCACCCGGGTCAACTACGAGGCGTCCGTGCGCATCCGCGACGTGAAGCGCTTCCTGGCCCGCTACGCGGACCAGGCCCCCGAACCGGCGCCCGCCACGCCGAGCGGCCGGCGGGTGGCCGTGATCGGCGCCGGCCCGGCCGGGTCTGGGCTGCGCCCTCATGCTGGCCCGGGCCGGCGTGGCCGTGGAGATCTTCGAGGCCCGCGACCAGGCCGGCGGCATGGTCACCGACGTGATCCCCCGCTTCCGCCTGGAACCCGGCCACTTCGCCCGCGACCTGGCCCGCATCGAGGACCTGGGCGTGCGCATCCACTACGGCCAGCACGTGGACACGGCCCGCTTCCGCCAGTTGCGCGAGGCCTTCGACGGCGTGTTCGTGGCCGTGGGCGCCCAGGCCGACCGCGCCCTGGATATCCCCGGCGAGGACCGGCCCGGGGTGGAGCCGGCCCTGGCCTTCCTGGCCGCCGCCCGCCGCGACCCGGGCCGCCGCCTGGACGGGATCACCGTGGTCATCGGCGGCGGCAACAGCGCCATGGATGCCGCCCGCACCGCCGTGCGCCAGGCGGGCGCCGACGCCCGGGTGCACCTGGTCTACCGCCGCACCGCCCGGCAGATGCCCGCCGACCCCGACGAGCTGCAGGCCGTCCGCGCCGAGGGCGTGGTGGTCCACGAGCTGCGCGCGCCCCTGGCCATCGAGTCCCGGCGCGGCCGCCTGGCCCTGGTCTGCCAGGTCATGCGCCTGGGCGAGGCCGACGCCTCGGGCCGCCCCCGGCCCGAACCGCTGGACGGCGTGACGGCCGTCTTCCCGGCCGACCGCATCGTGCCCGCCGTGGGCCAGACGGTGGTCTGCGACTTCGTCGATCCGTCCCTGGGCGAGACCGCCCGGGACGATGCAGCCCGGGGCCTGGGCGGCGTCTGGCTGGGCGGCGACATGCGCCGCGGCCCCGCCGACCTGGTCACCGCCCTGGGCGACGGCCGCCGCGCCGCCGAGGCCATGCTCCGCGGCTTCGGCCTGCCCGTCCCCTCGACCGCCACCGCGCGCACCCCCCTGCCCGAGGCCGCCCGCCAGGAGCAGGCCGCCCGCCTGGTCGCACCCCGGCGTCCGGCCGAGCGGCTGCCGACCGGGCCCGGCGACTTCGGCCTGGCCCTGGGCGAACTGGACGAGGAGTCCGCCCGCGCCGAGGCCGCCCGCTGCCTGGCCTGCGACCTGGTGTGCGACGTCTGCGTCACGGTGTGCCCCAACCGGGCCAACGTGTCCTGGACCGCCGCACCGGTGCAGCTCCCCCTGGTGGCGGTGCTGCCGGCGGACGGCGGGTTCTCCACGGTGCCCGACGGCGTCTTCGCCGTGACCCAGGCCCGCCAGACCCTGCACGTGGCCGACTTCTGCAACCACTGCGGCAACTGCACCACCTTCTGCCCCACCGCGGGGCAGCCGTTCCTGGACAAGCCGCGGTTCGCCCTGTCGGACGCGTCGTGGGCGCTCGAGGACGACATCCACCGCCTGGAGCGGGAAGGCGAAGCGGTGCGCCTGCGCCGCCGCCGCGCCGGCCGCGAGCAGACGCTCACCCGCCACGACGGCCGGTACGTCTGGGAGACCGACGACGCCGTGACCGAACTGGACGCCCGCACCTTTGCGGTGCGCCGCGTGCGCTTCCTGCGGCGGCCCGCCCGCGGCTTCACCCTGCGCGACGCCGCGGCCATGGCCGTGCTGCTGGACGCGCTCGCTTCCCCGGGAGATGCCTCGTGGCTCGTTACATGATCAATCCCCGCCGGCGCGAGCACCCCGACTGGACCGCGCCCGAGCTGGCCTACACCGAACTGATCCGCCGCCGCGCCCAGCTGCCCCTGCACCGGGCCCTGCCCGGCTACGCGCCCACGCCCCTGAAGGACCTGCCCGCCCTGGCCGCCGAGCTGGGCCTGGGCCGTGTCCTGGTCAAGGACGAGGGCGGTCGCTTCGGCATCCAGGCCTTCAAGGCCCTGGGCGCCAGCTTCGCCATGTACTCGGTGCTGCACGCCCGCTGGCGGCTGGCCACCGGCGGCAACCTGGCGCCGGCCGACTTCGCCGACCCGCGGGTGCGCGAGACCCTCGGCCCCATCACCTTCTGCGCCGCCACCGACGGCAACCACGGCCGCGCCGTGGCCTGGACCGCGCGGCAGCTGGGGCAGCCGGCGGTCATCTTCATGCCCGACGACACGGTGCGCCCGCGCATCGAGCACATCGAGCGGGAAGGCGGCGAGGTGCGGCTGATCGCGGGCACCTTCGACGACTGCGTCACCGCCTGCGCCGAGGCCGCCGCCCGCGAGGGCTGGCAGGTGATCGCCGACACGGGCTACCCCGGTTACCTGGAAATCCCCGGCTACATCATGACCGGCTACAGCACCATCTTCGTGGAGGTGGACGCGCAGGCCCCCGCGCCGCCCGACGTGGTGCTGGTGCCGGCGGGCGTGGGCGGCCTGGCCGGCGCAGCCGCGGTCCACTACGAGCAGGACCCGGGGCCGCGACGCCCGTTGCTCGTCAGCGTCGAGCCCGAGGAGTCGGCCTGCTTCCTGGAGTCCATCGCCGCCGGCGACGGCCTCCCCCACGCGGCGGCGGGCGACCAGCACTCGCTGATGGCGGGGCTCAACTGCGGCATGCCCTCGCTGCTGGCCTGGCCGGTGGTGCGGGACACCGTGGGCCTGTTCGTCGCGGTCCCGGACGCCTGGGCCGAGGAGGCCATGCGGCTGCACCGACGCCACGGCACCGTCAGCGGCGAGTCGGGCGCGGCCACCCTGGCCGGCCTGCTGGCCCTCCTGCGCGATCCGGACCTGGCGCCGGCGCGCGAGCACCTCGGACTGGGACCCGACACCTCGGTCCTGGTCATCAACACCGAGAGCGACACCGATCCCGGCAACTGGGAGCGGATCACCGGCGCAGCGAAAGGCCGGCCATGAGCACGATCAGCTTCACTCTCAACGGCGAGACCGTCCGCTACGACGGCGACGGCGAGCGCACCCTCCTCGCGTTCCTGCGGGAGGACCAGGACCTGACCGCGACCAAGGACGGCTGCTCGGGGCAGGGGTTCTGCCGCTCGTGCACCGTGGAGATCGACGGCGCGGCCCGGCTGGCCTGCATCACGCCCCTGAAGCGCCTGGACGGCCGGTCGGTGACCACGCTGGAGGGCCTGCCGGCGCCGGTGCGCCGGGTGATCGGCGAGGCCTTCGTGCGCCACGGCGCGGTGCAGTGCGGCTTCTGCACGCCCGGGTTCCTGGCCCGCACCCGCATCCTGCTGCAGCAGGACCCCGACCCCACGCGCGCGCAGGTGGTCGAGGCCCTCAAGCACCACTTCTGCCGCTGCACCGGCTACCACGCCATCATCGACGCGGTGCTGGAGGCGGCCGCCATCCTGCGGGGCGAGGGCACCGCTCCCCCGCCGCCCGGGCACCAGGGCGTGGGCGGCGACCGGCCCAAGTACGGGGCGTTCGCCCGGGCCCTGGGCGAGGCCCCCTTCGTGGACGATCTGCGCGTGCCCGGCCTGCTGCACGGCGCCCTGCGCTTCACCGACCACCCGCGCGCGGTGGTCCGCGGCCTGGACACGTCCCGCGCCGCGGCCCTGCCGGGCGTGGTGGCGGTGCTGACCGCCGCCGACGTGCCGGGCGACCGCCACACGGGCCTGATCGTGCCCGACTGGCCGCTGCTGGTGGCGGTCGGCGAGACCACCCGCTGCGTGGGCGACGTGCTGGCGGTGGTGGTCGCCGACAGCGACGAGACCGCCCGCGCCGCCGCCGCCGCCGTCGCCGTGGACTATGAGGTGCTGCCGCCCCTGACCGATCCCGAGCTGGCCCTGGGCAGCGACGTGCTGGTCCACGCGGGCGGCAACCTGCTGGAGGAGAGCGTCATCCGCCGCGGCGGCGACGTGGCTGCGGCCCTGGCCGCGTCGGCCCACGTGGTGCGCGGCACCTACCACACCCAGCGCATCGAGCACGCCTTCCTGGAGCCCGAGGCGGCGGTGGCGCTGCCCGAGGGCGACGGCCTGAAGGTCTTCTCCCCCGGCCAGGGCGTGTACGTGGACCGCAAGCAGATCGCCTCGCTGCTGGGCCTGGCCCAGGAAGCGGTGCGCGTGGTGCAGGTGGCCACCGGCGGCGCCTTCGGCGGCAAGGAGGACCTCTCGGTCCAGGGCCACGCGGCGCTGGCGGCGTTCACCCTGCAGCGGCCGGTGAAGGTGAAGCTGACCCGCGACGAGTCCATCCGCATGCACCCCAAGCGCCATCCCATCCGCATGACCTACGCGGTGGGCTGCGACGCCGACGGCCGGCTGACCGCGGTGCAGGCCGACATCCTGGGCGACACCGGCGCCTACGCGTCGGTGGGCGGCAAGGTGCTGGAGCGCGCCGCCGGCCACGCCACCGGCGCCTACCACGTGCCCGTGGTCGACGTGGTCTCCCGCGCCGTCTACACCAACAATCCGCCCTGCGGCGCCATGCGCGGCTTCGGGGCCAACCAGGCCACCTTCGCCCTGGAGAGCTGCCTGGACGAGCTGTGCCGGCTGGGCGGCTTCGACCCCTGGCAGTTCCGCTGGGACAACGCCCTGGTGGAGGGCTCGATGACCGCCACGGGCCAGGTGCTGACCGCCGGCGTGGGCGTGCGCGCCACCCTGGAGGCGGTCAAGGCCGACTACGACCGGGCCGCCGTCAAGGGACTGGCCTGCGGCATCAAGAACTGCGGCGTGGGCAACGGCATGACCGACGGCTGCCGGGTGATGGTCGAGATCGCCGATGCCGACCGCGTGGTGGTGCACCACGGCTGGACCGAGATGGGCCAGGGCGTGCACACGGTGGCGGTGCAGGTGGTGGCCCAGGAGACGGGCCTGGACCCGGACCTGATCGACGTGGTGGTGGACACCGCCTACGGCGCCGAGGCGGGCATGACCACCAGCAGCCGCGCCACCTCCCTGGTGGGCAACGCGCTCATCGACGCCTGCGGTGACCTGACCGAGGACCTGGCCGCCTCGTCCCTGGCCTCCCTGGTGGGCCGCCGCTACGAGGGCGGCTGGCACTTCGACCGGTCCACCAAGCCCGGCGCCCCGGGCGAGGTCATCACCCACTACTCCTACAGCTACGCCACCCAGCTCGTGATCCTGGACGAGGCCGGCGAGGTGGCCCGCGTGGTGGCCGCCCACGACGCCGGGCGCGTCATGAATCCGCCCCTGTTCCGGGGCCAGATCCAGGGATCGGTCCACATGGGCCTGGGCTACGCCCTGAGCGAGGACCTGCCCCTGGACGGCGGGCGACCCGTCTCCACCAACCTGAAGGACCTGGGCCTGATCCCCCTGGACGCCATGCCGCCGGTGGACGTGATCGCCGTGGAGGTGCCCGATCCCCTGGGGCCGTACGGGGCCAAGGGCGTGGGCGAGATCGGCCTGGTGCCCACCGCGGGCGCCGTGGCCAACGCCCTGTGCGCCTTCGACGGCGTGCGGCGCACGCGGCTGCCCCTGAAGCCGCGGTCGACCCCGAACCCGGAGGCGGTGTCATGAGCCTGGTGATCCGCAACGTCGCCTGGTGGGACTGGTGCACCGACCGCCTGCAGACCGGCGACCTGCTGGTGGACGAAGGGCCCGACGGCCGGGTGGGCCTGCTGACCGGCCCGCCGCCCGCCGGCGCGCGGATCCTGGACGGCCGCGGCGACCTGGCGATCGCCGGCCTGGTCTGCGGCCACCACCACCTGTACAGCGCCCTGGCCCGGGGCATGCCGGCGCCGCCGCGGGCGCCCCGGGACTTCCTGGAGATCCTGCAGCTGGTGTGGTGGCGGGTGGACTCGGCCCTCGACCGCGACATGATCCTGGCCTCGGCCCTGGCCGGCGCCATGGACATGATCCGCTGCGGGGTGACCGCGGTGGTGGACCACCACGCCTCGCCCCGGGCGTGGTCCGGCTCCCTCGACGCCCTGGCCGAGGGCCTGGACCGCCTGGGCCTGGCCCACGTGCTGTGCCTCGAGCTGTCGGACCGCGACGGCCCCGAAGCCACGGCCGCGGCCCTGGACGAGACCGACCGCTGGCTGGCCGCCGGCCGCCCCGGGCTGGTGGGGCTGCACGCGTCGTTCACCGTGGGCGACCGCCTGCTGGAGGACGCGGTGGACCTGGCCCGGCGCCACGGCGCGGGGCTGCACCTGCACGTGGCCGAGGATCCCCTGGACCAGGAGCGCTGCCTGGCCGAGCACGGCGGCCGCGTGGCCGCACGGCTGCAGGAGGCCGGTGTCCTGGACCAGCCGGGCACCATCCTGGCCCACGGCCTGCACCTGGACGACGCCGAACGCGCCCTGGTGCGGGAGTCGGGCGCCTGGGTGGCCGTCAACACCGAGAGCAACCAGAACAACGCCGTGGGCGAGTTCCGCGGCGACGGCCTGGATCCGGCGCGGCTGCTGCTGGGCACCGACGGCATGCACGGCGACCTGTTGCGCAGCCTGCAGGCCGCGTTCCTGACCGGCCGCGAACACGGCGGGCTGCAGCCCGGACAGGCCTGGCAGGCCCTCTGGAACAACCGCCGCTACCTGCAGGCCCACCACGTGCCGGCGGCCCGGGCCAACGATCTGGTGCTGCTGGACTACGCCTCCCCCACCCCCGTGACCGCCGAGAACCTGCTCGGCCACGCCCTGTTCGGCCTCGACGCGCGCCACGTGCGCACCGTGATCTGCCGGCGGCCGCCCCGTGCTGGAGGACGGCCGCCTGACTGTCATCGACGAAGACGAAACCCTGCGGTTCTGCCGCGAACAGGCACGCCGCCTCTGGGAACGCCTCGGCGCTCCCGGGACGGCGCACCAAGACGGAGCACAGCCATGATCCCCATCATCGACCGCATCACCGATCCCGCCTCCCGCGCCAACGCCGTCGCCCGCTACCGCGAGCGCGGCATCGTGCTGCCGACCTTCGCCCAGATGCGCGACCCGTCGCTGATTCCCGAGGCGGTGAAGGCGCGCCTGCGGAAGATCGGCCTCTGGGACCTGGATCCCCTGAACCTGTTCCGCATCACCTGGCACAACGAGCCCACGGAGCGGGGCGGGCTGCACGGGCCGGTCAACACGCTGGAGCTGCCGTCGTCGCTGACGGGCGTGGACGCGCGCATCGTGCTGATGATCGGCAAGTGGTTCCCCACCGGCTCCCACAAGGTGGGCGCGGCCTACGGCTGCCTGGCGCCGGCCGTCATCTCGGGCGGGTTCGATCCCACGCGGCACCGGGCGGCCTGGCCGTCCACGGGCAACTACTGCCGCGGCGGCGCCTTCGACTCCTACCTGATGGACTGCCACGCCATCGCCATCCTGCCCGAGGAGATGAGCCGCGAGCGGTTCGAGTGGCTGGAGACGGTGGGCGCCGAGGTCATCGCCACCCCCGGCTGCGAGTCCAACGTGAAGGAGATCTACGACAAGTGCTGGGAGCTGCGGCGCACCCGCGACGACGTGGTGATCTTCAACCAGTTCGACGAGTTCGGCAACGCGGCCTGGCACCACGCGGTGACCGGTCCGGCGGTGGCCGAGGTGTTCGCCGCCACCGGGGCGCCCAACCTGGCGGCGTTCGTGTCGTCCACCGGCAGCGCCGGCACCATCGCCGCCGGCGACTACCTGCGCGCCCAGCGCGCCGCTGCCTGAAGGTGGTGGCGGCCGAGGCCCTGCAGTGCCCCACCCTGTTGATGAACGGCTTCGGCGGGCACCGCATCGAGGGCATCGGCGACAAGCACGTGCCCTGGATCCACAACGTGCGCAACACCGACGCGGTGGCGGCCGTCGACGACGAGGACTGCATGCGCCTGCTGCGCCTGTTCAACGAGCCGGCGGGCCACGAGCTGCTGAAGGCCGAAGGCGTGCCCGCGGACGTGGTCGCGACCAGCTGCCCCTGATCGGCATCTCGGGCATCGGCAACCTGCTGGCCGCGATCAAGACGGCGCGCTGGTTCGAGTACGGCCCCGACGACGTGGTCATCACCGTGGCCACCGACTCGGCGGACATGTACCGGTCGCGCCTGGCCGAGCTGACCGCGGCCCACGGCGCCTACGACACGCGCCGGGCGCGGCCGCGACCTGGACGCGTGCCTCCTGGGCCAGCGCACCGACCACTTCAAGGAGCTGACGCACCCGGACCGCAAGGCCATCCACAACCTGAAGTACTACACCTGGATCGAGCAGCAGCAGCACGAGCTGGCCGACCTGAACGCCCTGTGGGACGACCCCGACGGTGTGGCAGCGGGTCTTCGCCCAGCCCGCCCGCTGGGACGAGATGATCGCCGAGTTCAACGCCGAGACGGGCGTGCTGAGAACCCTCTGACGGAGGCCCCGCCGTGGACCGCTGGCTGATCGTGGACGCGACCCTGGTGGACGGTGCCGGCAGCCGTGCCGGCGCCGTGCGCACCGCGGGCGGGCGCATCGCCGAGGTGCTGCCCGCGGACCTGGGCGGCGAGGATCCCAGCGCCCTGGCCGCCCGCCACGGCGCCCGCCTGGTGGACGGCACCGGGCTGCTGCTGGTGCCCGGCGGCGTCGATCCCCACGTGCACTTCGCCCTGCCCGCCGGCGGCGTGGTGACCGTGGACGATTTCGTCTCCGGCTCGCAGGCCGCCCTGGCCGGGGGCACCACCACGGTCATCGACTTCGTCACCCCGGGCCGCAGCGAGTCCATCGTCGCGGCCACCGAGGCCCGCCTGGCCGAGGCCGGCGCCTGCGCCTGCGACTACGCCCTGCACGCCAGCGTCACCGCCTGGCGCCGGGATACGGCCGCGCGACCTGGCCGCGGCCGCCGAGCACTACGGCCTGCGCTCGGTGAAGATGTACCTGGCCTACCTGGAGAGCATCGGCCTGCCCGAGCGCGACCTGGAGCCGGCCATGGCCGCGGCCGCCGAGCTGGACCTGACGGTGCTGCTGCACTGCGAGGACGGCGAGGCCGTGGCCGCCCGCACGCGGCAGCTGCGGGAGGCGGGCCGCACGCGGACCCGACGCCCATCCCCTGGCCCGGACCGCCCGCATGGAGGCGCGGCCGTGCGCACGGCCCTGGACGTGGCGGCGCGCACCGGCGCCCGGCCCTACATCGTGCACGTGTCCACCGGCGCGGCCATGGCCGCGGTGGCCGCCGCCCGCGCCGACGGCCGCCCCGCCCTGGCCGAGACCTGCCCCCAGTACCTGCTGCTGGACGAGACCGTGTACGGCGGCGACTTCGTCCACGCGGCCGCCGCCGTGATGAGCCCGCCCCTGCGCCCCGCCTGCCAGGCCGAGGCCCTGCGCGGCCTGCTGGGCCGCGGCGCCTTCGACACCATCGCCACCGACCACTGCGCCTTCAGCCTGGCCCAGAAGGAGCGGGGCCGCGACGACTTCACCCGGATCCCGGGCGGCGCCGCGGGCGTGGAGCACCGCCTGTCCCTGCTGTGGACCATGGGCGTGCCCACCGGCCTGCTGGACGCGCCGGCCTGGGTGCGCCTGGTGGCCGAGAATCCCGCCCGCATCTTCGGCCTCTGGCCCCACAAGGGCTGCCTGCGGCCGGGGTCCGACGCCGACCTGGTGCTGTGGGACCCCCACGCGCGCCGCACCATCAGCGCCGCCGGCGGGCCGCAGCCGCTCCGACCTCTGCGTGTGGGAAGGCCGCGACACCGTGGGCGCCCCGGCCAAGGTGTGGTCCCGCGGCGAGCTGGTGCTGGACGGCGACGAGCTGGCGGCGCCGGCCGGGCGGGGACGTTACCTGCGGTGAGGAGGTCAGCCATGGGATTCGAACGCATCGTCCCGGCCGCCTGCACGGCGGCCGTCCTCGTCCTGGTGCTCGCGGTGGGCGGTCCGTCCGCCGCGGCGGACGCGTCCGGCCGGGCCCGCGCCGCGGTCGCCGCCGCCCAGACCGTCACCCCGGGCGGGGTGGACGAACTGAAGGCCGTGAAGATCGGCGGCATCGACCAGTGGATCAGCGTGCGGGGCGACGACCCGGCCAACCCGGTGCTGCTGTTCCTGCACGGCGGCCCCGGCTCGCCCATGATGCCCGTGGCCTGGACATTCCAACGGCCCTGGGAGGAGTCCTTCACGGTGGTGCAGTGGGACCAGCGGGGCGCCGGCAAGACCTTCGCCGCCTCCGGCCCGCAGCCCGACAGCACCATGACCGTCGCGCGGATGCAGGCCGACGCCGAGGAACTGATCGCGCTGCTGCGCCGGACCTACGGCCAGGACAAGATCTTCCTGATGGGCCACTCCTGGGGCACCATCCTGGGCCTGCGCATCGCCCGCGACCACCCCGAGTGGCTGCACGCCTACATCGGCGTGGGCCAGGTGATCAACGGCAAGCGGAACGAGACGGTGAGCTGGCGCGAGACCCTGGCCCGGGCCCGCAAGTTGGGCAACGACCAGGCGGTGGCCGAGCTGACGGCGCTCGCCCCCTACCCCGCGCCCACGGGCCCCACGCCCCTGGAGAAGGTCATCGTCGAGCGCAAGTGGGTCACGGCTCTGGGCGGCATGGCCTACGGCAAGAGCGAGGACGACGAGTCCGTCCTGCGCGCCGCCAGCCCCCTGTACACCGACGCCGACTGCGCCGCCGTGGAACGGGGCGAGATGTTCTCGGTCCTGGCCCTGCTACCCGAGGCGGAGACCGTGGACTTCGACGACACCGTCGAATTCGGCTGCCCGGTGGTCTTCTTCGCCGGCGGCCAGGACCGGGCCACCCCCACCAGCATCGTCGTGGACTGGTTCAACCGGGTGCAGGCGCCCGCCAAGAAGCTGTTCATCGTCGACCACGCCGCCCACTACGTGGTGAACGAGGCCCCGGGCGAGGTTCTGCTGCACCTGGTCCGGGACGTGCGGCCCCTGGCCGACGCCCGCTGACAAGGAGCGCGCCCCGGCGGTTCGGTCCACCGCCGGGGCGCGCTGCGGCCACTTGTCTTCCAAGCCCTAACGGAACAACGACTTGACCGCCCCCCAGGCCGTCCGCTCCGCCGGCACCACGGCGCCGTTGAGCCAGGCCACCTCCGGCACGCCGAAGGGCAGGCTGCAGGCGGTGAGCGACCCCGTGCCGTAGTCCACGCCCGGCACGTCGCCCGCCACCCGCGACGGATCCGACGCCCCGAAGGCGATGGTCTCCACCTGGGTGCTGTTGGTGTGGATGAAGATGGGCTCGAGCACCGTACCCCCGGCCTGCACCGGCTTCGGCACGGCGAAGGTCACGATCTGGTTGGTCTCCGTGCCCTCGTTGGTGTCGAACCCCGGCACGAAGAACACGCCGAAGTCGCCAGCCGTGCTGGTGATCCCCACCTCGTAGCCATGGACCGTGGTCCCGGTGGCGTTGGTCAGCACGATGTAGCAGGCCAGCATGAAGCCCGGCTGGTTCTGGGCGTGGGCGGTGTCGGCGGTGAACGTGGTGTCGCTGAAATACAGGCCCAGGACATCGTCCTGGGCGGCGGCGGTGGCGGCGGCGAACAGGGACAGGACGGCGGCGCAGAACATCAACCGTTTCATGGCCTTCTCCTCGAGCTGGGTGTTCACGGGTCCCGGGATGGGGTCGCTGGGGGTTCGCCTCTCCCGCTCGCACGGGGATCGGACGGACGAAGTCCCTGGATTCCCGGAATTTATGCCGCTGAACGGTGGGCGAGGGCGAACATCAGGTCCGCCTTGGAGACGCTGCCCAGCAGGCGATGCCCGTCGCGGGACAGCACCGGCAGCCGCTCGCCGTCGTGGCGGGCGAACACGGCCAGGGCCTCGCTCAGGGTGTCGTCGGGCGAGACGTGGGGAAACTCCTCCTGCAGGATGTCCAGGGCGATGACCACGTCCGCCAGCTCGGGGCTGTTCAGGTAGGCCTTGGTGTCCTGCAGCCTGACCACGCCGCGGAACACGCCGTGCTCGTCCAGCACGTACATGTACTTGATGTTGTAACGGATGAACTTGCGCGCGATCTCGGCGAAGCGGCCGTCCAGCCGCACGAAGATGGGGTCGGCCTTCATCAGGTCGCTGACCAGGATGGTGGCCACGCCGGCCGGCAGGTCGGGCGCCACCTTGCGCGCCAGGGCGTGGCTGTACATGGACTCCTTGTCGATGGCCCCGGCCGTGTAGTAGGCCACCACCGACCCCACCATCAGCGGCACGATCACGTGGTAGTCCAGGGTCATCTCGAACACGATGAGGATGGCCGTCAGCGGCGCCTGGGTGGTGGCGGCGATGAACATGCCCATGCCCGCCAGCGCGTAGGCCCCCGGGTCGAGCACCGCCACCGGCAGCACCTTGTTGAGGGCGCCCCCGAACAGGTAGCCGATGCCCGCGCCCGTGAACAGGGTGGGCGTGAACACGCCGCCCACGGCGCCCGAGCCGAAGGTGGCCCCGGTGGCCACCACCTTCACCACCAGCACCACCAGCAGCGTCTGCCACACCCAGTCGTCGTTGAGGATGGAGCTCACCACGCTGTAGCCGTTGCCGCACACCTCGGGATACCGCATGGCGATGACGCCCACGATCAGCCCGCCCAGCCCCATGCGCACGTACGACGGCAGCTTCAGGGCGCCGAAGGCCCGCTCGCTGCCCCGCAGGAAGCGCAGGAACACCGGCGCCAGCAACCCGCAGAAACCGCCCAGCAGCAGGTACAGGGCCAGCTCCCAGCCGTAGCCCATGGAGAACATGGGGATGGCGTAGAGCGGCCCCGGCCCCTTGAAGTGGTGCACGAACTGGGTGGCGACGACCGACGAGAAGACCATCGGCCCCAGGGTGTCCATGGAGATGGACTTGAGCATGATCTCCGAGACGAACAGGGCCCCGGCGATGGGCGCGTCGTAGGCCGCGGCGATGCCCGCCGCCGCCCCGCAGGCCACCATCACCCGCCGCCGCGGCAGCGACCAGCGCCCGGCCTGCCCCACCAGCGAGGCCACCAGCGCCGAGAGCTGCACCAGGGGGCCCTCGCGGCCGATGGACCCGCCCGAGGCCACCGAGAACACCGCCGAGCCGATCTTCACCACGCTCTTCCGGAACGACAGGGCGCCCTTGCGCAGGGCCACGGCCTCCATGTAGTCGGTGGTGTTGGGGCTCCTGCCCAGCTTGCGGCCGAGCAGGATGATCGCGCCGGCGATGACCCCGCCCACCGCCGGCAGCACCAGCCGCCGCCAGCACGGGCATGTGGGCGAAGGACTCCACCAGCCCGCCCTGCTGCCCGGTCAGGACGTGGTGCACCAGGTTCATGAGGTCGCGCAGCAGGATGGACGCGCCACCGCCCAGGATGCCGATGACGCCGGCCCAGAAGAGGATCTGCTGGGTCTCGGCGAAGCGGAACCGCTCGCGCAGCCAGATGCGCAGGGTCAGCAGGTGGAGCAGACGGGGGCGCAGGCGCCAGTGGCGCACGGTGCGGCGGAAGCTGCCGAAGCTCAGGTTCATGGATTTGCTCGTCGTCCCGGTTGCCGTCCCCGCACCGGTGCCGCGGCGGGCGCCGTCACGTCCCACCAGACTAGCGCGGACCCGGCGGAAAACAAGGCCGACCTGCGGCGGCACCGGGCCGCCGCTACTTCGGTCCGTCCGCGGCCTCCCGGCGCGTCTCGATGGCGTCCGTGAGCCGCGCCAGCCGCTTCTCCAGCACCGCCTTGCGCCGCGCGGCGGCGTCGGGATCGGCGTCCCCGGCCATCGTCGGCGGGTCGTCCAGCTCGTCCTTCACCTTGCGGTAGGCCTCCTTGAGCTGGTCCAGGGAGGCCGCCTCCTCCGCCTTGTCGAAGGCCACCTCCTCCACCGTGGCACCCTCGACCTCGGGCTCGGTCACGGTGGGATCCGGCATCACCTGCGTCTCGGGCGCCAGGGCGCGGGTGGTCATGAAGTTGGGCGAGACGATCTCCACGCCGCCCCCGTGCAGATGGTCCAGCATGGCCACCCGCAGCCGCGACCGCGCCGTCAGCAGGTGCTTCACGTTCTGCAGCAGGCCGGCCACCCGGTAGGTGACCGCGAAGTCGCCCAGGCCCATCACCAGCACGAAGGGGTCGGACAGGCCCGCTTCGGCGGCCGCCGCCAGCAGCAGCGCTTCCACCTTCTCGTGGTGGGCGTCGTAGCCCAGGGAGACCTCGGCGGTGACGATGGTCCCGCTCGAGCGCACCACCCGCACCGGATTGGTCACCAGGTGCAGGTTGGGCAGGGTGACCAGGTCGCGGTCCTCGGTCTGGATCTCGGTGCTGAGCAGGCCCCGCACGGTCACGCGCCCGAACTGGTCGCCCACCTGCACGAAGTCGCCGGTGCGGAAGTTGCGCACGGCCTTCAGCATGACGCCGGCCATGACGTTGCCCACGAAGGTGGTGGACGACAGGGCGATGGCCGCCGACAGCACGATGCCCAGCAGGCTCAGCAGCTGCCCCCGCAGCTGGGGATCCACCGGCAGCACCACCACCAGGGCGATGGCCGCCGCCAGCGTGATGCCCAGGTTGGTCAGCTGCACGCGGAAGTCGCCGCGCTCCGGCTGGTCCGGGCCCGAGCCCAGCAGGCGCCGCGACAGGCGCACGGCCACCAGGGCCAGCAGCACCACCAGGACGGTGGGCAGGATGGGCAGGACCTTGGCGGCCTGGGACAGGAGTTCGGACATGGCGGGCTCCC
>CAWGRT010000024.1:0-33880 GCA_963825035.1 Candidatus Krumholzibacteriia bacterium
TCTTGCTGGTGATGACGCCCTTCTTCGGCGCGCTGCCCGCCTCGTCGCCCCTGCTCTGCTTGAAGTACGACTGGTTCTTGATGCCCACTTCCTTGTCGCTGATCTTCACCTTCTTGGTGCCGCCGCTGGTGTCCGATGCCATGCCCGTGTTGGGATAGGGTATGGGCACGCCGGGGGGCGTGGCCGGGGTCTGGGGCGGCGTGAAGCACACGTCGGGAACGCGCAGATGGTCTTGCCGGCGCCCGCCTTGCAGGCCACCTCCATGCCGTTGGCGAAGATCTTGTTGCCCATCAGTCACCACTCCAGGGTGCGGTGCCGCAGCACGAAGGCGGCGCGTCGTCGCCGTCGCCCGCCACGTGGCAGAGGGCGCCCGGGTCCGGCGGCGTAGTCCTTGGTCGTAGCCGCCAGCATCACGCCGCGCAGGACCGGCACGACGGCGGCGCCCACCTCGCCGACGCAGTCGGCCGGATGCCAGATGTCGAACTCCTCCTTGCGGTCGCGCAGGGTGCGGGTCATGGCCAGGGCCGACTCCTTGAAGCCGTACGGTTCGCCGTTGTTGTCCGTCAGGCGGAAATCCACGTCGCCGTAGCCGCAGCGCGCGTCGGCGAAGGCCGCACGGATGGCGGCCACCATGCCGTCGGCGCGCAGCGGCTCGTCCGAGCCGAACGGCGCCGGCTCGCTCGCCGAAGCCGAGCCCCAGGCACAGGAGCTGCGGTTCGTCCCGCCGCCTCACCGGGCCGACGAGCACCGCGGCGGCGGCCTCGCCCGGGAGGAACCCGTCGGAATTCTCCGCGGTGACCAGGCGCCGCTGCGCGTCGCAGGCCGTCAGGGTGCCGGCGACCAGGTAGCGTGTCCGCGCCGGCGATGATGCAGCCGGGCGCGCCGCCGGCGATCAGCTCGCGGGCGTGGTCCAGGGCCCGGACGCCGGCCATCCGGCCCGCCGGCAAAGACGCGCGAGTCGGGATGGAGTGTCCCGCCGAGGGCGGCGGCCACGTCCGTCAGCAGGCCCGGACCCAGATCGGCGAAGCGCCCGGGGCGATCCGCCTCCGCCACGCACAGCAGCAGCGGGTGACGCGCCAGGCCGGCGCCGCCCTCGGCGCCCAGGCACTCGCCGACCGCCGCCGCCGCCATCCGCGCCAGCTTCTGCGTCCCCCGCCACGGCTCGTCCAGCGGCACCGGGCACCCCTGCAGCCACTCGCCACCGAACATGAAGCGGGTCTCGACGAACCCGTGATGCCCGCGCGGATCGCCGCGCAGCTCGACGGCGCGTCCAGGCCGACGCCGGTCACCATGCCCGAACCGTAGATCGCGATCGCGCCCACGCGCGCGCCTCCGTTCTAGTCCGCGTCCGCCGGCGCCCAGCTGCGCCAGCGACCGGTAGTAGGTCTTGCCCAGGTCCCGCGCCCGATACCATCCGCGCGGCATGGTGCCGACCACGCACTGCTTCATCTCGTGGATGTTCCGCTTCAGCGGGATGCTCGTCCGCCAGACCAGCAGCAGCCGCTCCAGGTCCGGCTCGATGATCACCGTGTCCAGCACGGCCTCCTGCCGCGTCCGCTCGCGGTCGGCGTCGGTGAACTCCACCGGCATCGACACCGTGGGCAGGCGGAAGCCGGTGCGGCCCTGCGGCGTGAGGTTGACCAGACGCACCTTCTCGCCGCCCCGCGGGTAGGGGATCTGCTGGTCGGCCGGCGCCGACTGGTGGTAGAGCGGATCGAAGTCCGCGGGCAGGAACGGGAAAACGTTGTCCTGCCAGTCCTGGTCGTAGGTGCCGGCCAGGGGGTGGCGCACCGCGAAGTTGCGGCCGATGGCACCGAAGGCCATGGGTTTGTACCGGCCGGTGCGCCCGTTGACCGGGTTGCCCACCTCGGCGGTGCAGGGCAGGGGCCGCCCCACCAGCGCGCCGCCCGAGGTCAGGGGGTAGTAGCCGGTGCCCACCGGGTTGGGCAGGTAGAACTTCTGCTTGTCCGGGTTCTTCTTCGCCGCGTCGCGGCCGCCGAAGGCCTGGTCGTAGCCGATGGGCAGGCGCGCAAACGGTTCAGGCGCCGACGGCTTCACCGCCAGCAGCACGCGCTCCCAATGCCGTGGCCCGACGACGGCGAACGACTTGCTCACCGACCCCAGCCGCAGACCCACCGTCACCTCGGTGGCCTGCCCGCCGTCGGGGGCGTAGGCGCTGCCGTTGAGCAGCACGTCGCAGCGGGGCTTGAACGGCGCGAAGTCCGATCTCGTAGACGGTGGCCGACAGGCCCGGTTCGCCGGTGAACTCGTCGGCCATCACCAGGGGCGCCTGCTCGGCGGCCGGCTCGGGCTCCACGTCGCGGTCCGGCAGACCGAAGGTGCCCTTGACCACGACCACCACGCGCTCGCGCCCGTCCGGGTCCAGGCCCAGGGTGTAGCCGGCGACGTACCTGGTGGCGTTGACGAGTTCCATGGCCTCGGTTCCGCGTCCGGATCGCCGCCGTCCCGGCGGGGACGGCGGCGGCGAACCTAGTTGAGCTGGATCGAGCCGCCCTTGATCCGGTTGGCGCCGGAGGACCGGCTCAGCAGGTACGTCCCGCGGATCAGCACCTTGCCGGCGCGGGTCAGGGTGATGCTGGCCGCGCCGCAGCGCAGGACGAGTCTGATGCTCCGCCGTGACCGTGGTGGTCTGGCCGTCGACGCTGACACCGATCGACGGGCCGGGGGCGGCCGGGGCGGCGGGGGCGTCGAACGCCACCACCGGCCCGACGATCAGGGGCCGCCGCCGGTCGCCGTCCACGAACAGCAGCGCCACGGCACAGCCGCGGTCCGCGGCGGTGAAGCGCCGGGTGGCCAGGGCGGCCAGGGGCCGTCCGGTGTCGTTGCCGGGGAAGTCCACGCGGGGTTCTCCCTCGTCTCCCGGATCGACCAGACGTCCGACGACGACGCCGTCCTGCGGCGGCGCGTCCGCCGGGGCGGCATCGACGGTGGCGACGGGATCGGTGCAAACGGTATGCTTCATGGCGCGCGCCTCTCGTTGGCATGTCAGGCCCGGGTGGGCTGGGCACAATGTATACTGCCAGACGAGCTTACGCCGCCCGTGCCCGGCACGTCGGCGCCCTCTCCCTCCCGAGACGGCGAGCCTATCACGCACCTGGAAGGTCGTCAATTCCGCCGCGAGGCCCCGGACGCCCCGGGCACAGTTGACGTTCGGCCTCCAACGCCGCTATGGTATCCTCTCTGGCAAGCGAACGACGACGTCGAGCGGGGTACGACTACCATGCCATTCGGATTCTTCAAGAAGCGCGGCGGCAAGCACCGCGACGACGACGATCTCTTCGATCCCACCGAGGACGATCTCGAGTTCGACGTGCTGGAGAGCAGCAGCCCGTACATCGAGGACGCCAACTACGCGCCGCCGCCGCCGCCGCCCGCGCCGCCGCCGCCGGCCCGACCGCATCACGCCGCGCCGCCGCCGCCCCCGCGCCAGGCCGCGCCCCGGCCCGCGCCGCCGCGCCCGGCGCCGCCGCCGGCCGCCCGGCGTCCGGCCCCACCGCCGCCGTCCACCTTCGACGACCTGACCATCATCGACAAGGCGCCCCGCGGCGCGGCCCCGGGAGCCCCCGTGATTCCGCCGCCCGCGGCGCCCGTGCCGCCCTCCCAGGCCCGGCCCACGCCGGCTGCGCCTCGGCCCAGGCCGGCCGCACCGCCGCCGCCGCCTCAGGCGGCTGCTCCGGCGCCCCCGGCGCCTCACGCGGCCCCGCCCCCGGCGGCCCCGCCGCGGCGCCCCGCGCCGCCGCACCCCGACGGCCCGCCCGACGTGACCATGGTGATGTCCGGTCCGGTGGGCGCCGAGTGCCTGGTGGCCTGGCTGGTGGTGGCCACGGGGCCCGAGCGCGGCACCGACCACCGCCTGCCCGGCGGCACGGCGCGCATCGGCCACGGTCCGGGCTGTGACGTGCGCCTGGCCGCCGACACGTACATCTCCAGCTGCCACGCCGAGATCAGCTTCCGCGGCGGCGTGTACGTGCTGACGGACCTGGACTCGACCAACGGGAGCTTCGTCAACGAGGCCCGTGTGGACGAGGCCGTGCTGCACGACGGCGACCGGGTGCGCCTGGGCGTCACCCAGCTGGTCTTCAAGAGCTTCAGCCTCTGATGCCGACGCTGCCGGGTCGACGCGGAACCGGGGGCCGGTTCGGCTGCACCGCCGGCGCGCCTGCTGCCCCACGAGAACGCGCCCGCCGGCGTCGTCCGCCTGACCGGCGCACCGGTGGTGGTCGGGCGCTCCGAGGACGCCGGGCTCGTGTGCACCCACCCGGGCCTGAGCCGGCAGCACGCCCGCTTCTTCACCGCCGACGGCGCCTGGTGGATCGAGGACCTCGGCTCGGCCAACGGCACCACCGTCGACGGCGCGCCCGTGACCCGGGCCGCGCTCGCGCCCGGCGCGGTGATCGGCTTCGCCGGAGCCGTCTCCTACCGCTTCGTGCCGGACCCGGCGGTGCCGGCGAGCCGCCCCTCCCCCTGGAATCGTCTGTTCTGCCTGCGGCTCGTGCCCGAGGAGGGCGGGCCGTCCTTCGTGCTGCGCCGGCGCCTGACCGTGGTCGGCCGCGACGCCGAGGCCGACCTGCGCCTGGCCCGCAGCGAGATCTCGGGCATCCACGCGCGCATCCTGCGCCAGCGCGGCCGCGTGGTGCTGCGGGACACGGGCAGCCGCAACGGCACCACCGTCAACGGCCGGACCGGTCAGCCAGGTCGAGCTGGCGCCGGGCGACACGGTGGCCTTCGGCGGCGCGGCGTTCCGGGTGCGGCGCTCGCCGGTGCCCACCGGCCAGGCGCTGGTGGGGGCGGCGGCCGGGGTGCTGCTGGCAGCGGTCGCGGTGGTGGCTGCCGTCCTGCTGGCGGACCACGGTCCGGAGCCCCTGTGGACCCGCCGGATGTACCTGGACCAGGTGACCGCCAGCGTGGTGGCGGCCCTGCGCGCCCTCGACCGCCCCGAGCCGGCCCGCGAGGTGGCCCGGGCCCAGTTCGACATCGCCCGGCGCTCGCTGGTGGCGGCCGATCTGCTGCGGCCCGACCGCCAGACGCCAGGCCGAGCTGCCGCCGCCATGGCCGAGGCACGGCCCAGCGCGCCGGCGGTGGCGCGGGCCCTGCACGGCCGCGACATCCGCGCGATCCTGCTCGCGGACATCGAGCGCGGAACCGGGCGCCGAGCCGGCGCCGCCGCCGTCCCAGCGTGGTTTCGACCTGCGACGCGAGCTCTCCCGGCATCGTGGCCGAGTTCGGCATCGACACCCGCGACACTCCCATCCCCGACGGGCTGGTGGACGAGGTCGATCGCTTCACCGACTTCTGGAGCCGGGACAAGCGGGGCTTCACCCAGCGGGCGCGCGCCCGGGGCGAGCCCCTGCTGGAGGATCTGCGCCGCCAGATGCGCCGGCACCGGCTGCCCGAGGTGTTCTGCTACCTGCCCTTCATCGAGAGCGCCTACCAGGCCGACATCACCAGCAGCGTCGGGGCGCGGGGACTGTGGCAGCTCATGCCGGGCACCGCCCGCGACTACGGGCTGCGCGTGGACGACGACGTGGACGAGCGCACCGATCCGGACCTGGCCACGGAGGCGGCGTGCCGGCACCTGGAATACCTGCTGCACATCTTCGGACCGGATTCCTTCATGTGCGCCGTCGCCGCCTACAACAAGGGCCACAACGGCATGCGGCGCTGCCTGGCCCGCTCGGGCGAGCTGCAGGCCACGTGGCGCTACTGGAACCTGTCCGTGGACAACGACGGCTGCCTGCCCCGGGAGACCATCGAGTACGTGCCGCGGTTCCTGGCCGCGGTGGTCGTGCTGCGCAATCCCGGGCCACTTCGGGCTGGACGACGCCGGATGACCCGGCCGCGGCGGCGGGCGTCCGCAGCTTGTGCTTGCCGCTTCCTGCCCCTTGCGCTAATCTACGACCTCCGAAAGGATTGAGCGTCAGGTACCGACACCCGGGGGAGCGTTCATGGCGGGACTGCGGCGCTGCACGCGCGGTTTCCCCGCAATCCTGATCATGTTTCCTCGGCGCGACCAGCACGCGGGCCCAGGGCGGCGGCGAGCTGCGCTGCGAACCGGGCTTCGTGGCCGCGGACGGCACGTGGACCCTGCCGACGGCGCTGCCGGACGGGCGCCGCCGGCGGCGGACGCCCTGGAGGTGCGCGCCGACGGCCGCAGCGTGCCCGTGACCGGGGTCGTGACCTACGCCCTGGACGGCGGGCCCGGCCTGGTGGCGGTGCAGGTCCTGTTCGACGCCCTGCCCCCCGGGCAGGACGACGGGCGGGAGGCCGACGCCGCGGCGGCCCTGCGCGAACGCCTGACGCGGCCCGGCGTGCTGCTGGGCGTGGCCGGCTGCGGACCCGACGGTGCGGACGTGCCCCGGCCCGGCGGTGCGGCGGCCGCAGCCTGGGGGCAGGCCACTGCGGCGCCGGTCGCGGCGGGCACGCGGCTCTGGGACGGCCTGCTGGCGGCGCTGACGGCCGTGTCGGGCGACGACCTGCCCGACCGCCGGATCGTCCTGCTGGTGACCGACGGTCGCGAGGAGATCGCCAGCCGCCACGTGTCGGCGTCGTGCATCGAGGGGGCGCTGCGGGCACGGGTGCCCGTCTACGTCCTGTCCCTGGCGCGCGGGCCGCACCGGGAGGCCGACGAGGCGCGGCTCCGCGAGGTCGCCGACGCCACCGGGGGCCGTTGCGTGAGCATCGAACCCGGGGCGGACGCGGCGACCACGGCCGACGCCGCGGCGCGCCTGGTCAAGGACCTGGCGGCGGTGCGCGGCCTGCAGCTGGCCGCCGACGACGAATCCCTGCCCCTGGACCTGACCGTCCGGGAGGCGGGCGCCGAGGGCGCCGGCGCGGCGGGAACCTTGGCCCGGCGCCGGTCCCTGCAGGCCCCGGGCCGCGGCCGCTGGCTGATCCTGGCCGGTGGGCTGCTGGCCATGGCCGGCGCGGCGCTGGTGCTCTGGCGGCAGCGGAACGTGACGGTGGGTGAGCTGGTGGTGTCGACGACGCGGGGGGATCGCCGCTTCCCGATCCCGCGGCACGGGGCCACCATCGGCGGCGATCCGGAGAACGCGCTGGTCCTGCAGGCCCGCACCGTCTCCGGCCACCACGCGGTGATCCGCGTGCAGCGCGGCGAGGTGGTGCTGACGGACCTGCGTTCGGCCCACGGCACGACGGTCAACGGCGAGCCGGTGGTCACGCGGACCCTGCGCCACGGCGACCGCATTCTGATGGGACGGGACGTGGCGCTGGTCTTCCGGGACCCGCGACGCGGCGGCGACTGACGATCAACGAGGGCGGTGCCTGGTGTCCGCAAGCTACGAAACCGGTGTCGAGGGGCTGAAGCTGATCCACGAGGGGCTGTCCGACGTGGGCTGCCGCCGTTCGCGCAACGAGGATACGATCGGCTTCTTCCCGCCGTCCGGGATCGCGCCGGCCCCTACCTGCGGTGATCGCCGACGGCGTCGGCGGCACCAACTGCCGGGGACGTGGCCAGCCAGCTGGCGGTGCGGACCATCGGCGAGGAGTTCGGCGCCGGCGCCGCCGGGGAACCGGCCGGCGAGGCCCTCCACCGCTCCCTGCAGGCGGCCAACGACGCCATCGTCGCCCGGTCGGCCGAGGATCCCGCCCTGGAGGGCATGGCCACCACCTGCACCTGCGCCGCGGTGCAGGACAACACCCTGGTGATCGGCCATCTGGGCGACTGCCGGGCCTACATGTGCGCCGGCGGCAGCCTCATCCAGCTGACCAACGACCACTCCCTGGCCGACGAGTACGCCCGGGACGGCCGCGAGGTCCCGCCCGACCAGCTGCACCTGGCCAACGTGCTGACGCGCTGGCTGGGGGTCCCCGGCCCGATCCCGGCCGAGATCAGCCCCGTCACCCTGTTCGACGACGAGAACACCCTGGTCATGTGCAGCGACGGCCTGGTCAAGGTGGTCGGCGACGAGGAGATCCTGCACGCGGTGGCCATGCACCTGCCGGGCACGGCCTGCCAGAAGCTGATCCAGCTGGCACGGGAACGCGGCGGTCCCGACAACATCTCGCTGCACGTGATCCGCCTGACGCGGTACTGAGCCAAGAACCGTTCCGGAAGGAGTAGGCATGACCGCGACCAAGTCCTGGAGGAATCCGACCCTGGTGCTGGCGACCCTGGCCGTCGCCGTGCTGGTGGCCGGCTGCTGCTCGCTGGGCATCTCCAAGTGCAAGACCACCGACCAGCTGACGTTCATCACCGACAAGAGCCTGAACTCGTGCAGCGGCGACGGCTACAGCTATCCGGTGACCGTGCGGGTGTTCTACCTGAGCCAGCCCGGACCGTTCGAGAGCGCGTCCTTCCAGGACCTGTGGGACAACAACCGGGAGACCCTCGGGGCCTCGCTGGTGGAGGAAGCCCCCACGGTGACCCTCACCCCGGACGGACAGGTCACCCAGCCCTGCATCCGCCCTGCGGGCGCGGCCTACCTGGGGATCGTCGCCAACTTCTGCCGACTGGACGAAGGCACGTGGCGTGAGGTCGTGCCCCTGGCCAAGGGCCTGAACGCCACCGTCACCCTGAAGAACGTCGACCTGTCGGTCGACTAGGGACATCCGCCAAGAGAGGCCGGTGCCATGACCCAGCACGTACGCATCGTCTGGCAGGAAGGGATGCTGCTCGCACCCCAGCACCTCCAGCAACACGACGCCTTCGCCGCCCGCGAGGACTGGTTCCTGCGGTCGGCCGCGCAGCCGTTCGCCTGGGGCGTGCACGCCGTCCAGTTCGATCGTGAGGCCCTGGAGAACAAGGGCCTGGCCCTGGACTCGGTCGAGGCGGTGCTGCCCGACGGGACCGTGGTGCGCGCTCCCGCGGCCGACCCGCTGCCCCCCAGCCGCCGGCTGGAGACCTACTTCACGCCGGACCTGAGCGAGCTGGACGTCTACCTGGCCCTGCCCGAGCGCCGCGCCGGCATCCCCGTCTGCCGCACCGGCGGACGCCAGGCCACGGTGGAGAGCCCGCACCTGGCGGAGACCGTCGAGATCGAGGACGAGAACAACCCGGGCAAGACCATCGACGTGACGGCGGCGCAGCTGAACCTGAAGCTGCTGGTCGGCGGCGAGAACCTGGACGGCTACGTGACCGTGAAGCTGGGGCGCCTGAAGCGCGACGCCGACGCCCGCGTCATCCTGGACGCGGCCTACGCGCCGCCGGCCCTGTCGCTGGGGGCCGCCGGGCCCCTGGGCAGCCACGTGCGCACCATCCTGGAGGCCCTGGCCGCCAAGAGCTCGACCCTGGCCGACCAGAACCGCCAGCGCGGCGGCGGCATGGTCGAGTTCGGCAGCGGCAACGTGGGCAACTTCTGGCTGCTGCACACGGTGAACTCGTACATCCCGCTGCTGGCCCACCTGCAGCGCGAGCCCGGGACCCATCCCCTGGAGGCCTACCGGGTGCTGGCCCAGCTGGCCGGCTCCCTGTGCACCTTCAGCTTCAAGCTGCATCCGCGGGACGTGCCCGCCTACGCCCACGAGGACCTGGGCGGCACCTTCGCCGGCCTGACCCGGATGCTGCTGGAACTGCTGGAGACGGTGATGCCCTCGGCCTTCGTCACCGTCCCCCTGACGAAGCGGGACGAGTCCATGCTCATCGGCGAGATCCACGACGATTCCGTGCTGGGCACCGACTGCCACTGGTACCTGTCGGTGAAGGGCGACCTGCCCGAGGCGCGGGTGCGCGACGAGGTCCCCAGCCAGGTGATCGTGGGCACGCCCCACAACATCGACTTCCTGGTCAAGACGGCCACGCCCGGCCTGGGCCTGGTCCACACCCCCGTGCCGCCGCGGGACTTCCCGCTGAAGGCCGGCCACACCTACTTCAAGCTCGAGGGCACCGGCGAGACCTGGGACGCGGTCAAGGAATCGCGCGCCATCGCCTTCTATCTCGGCGGCCACGAACTCCGTGACTGCACCTACACCCTGGTGGCCATGCGGCAGTAGCCGCGGGCGCCGGAAAGGCGGGATGCCATGGCCGCGACCCCGGAGCAGAAGCGGACCCGGCCCGCGCTGCTGGAGCTGACCTCCGA
The DNA here is from genome assembly GCA_963825035.1 of Candidatus Krumholzibacteriia bacterium. GTDB lineage: Bacteria > Krumholzibacteriota > Krumholzibacteriia > LZORAL124-64-63 > LZORAL124-64-63 > JACZKN01. The sequence continues at coordinate 10,056 of CAWGRT010000024.1, forward strand.
GCTGTTCTCCCTGGTGCTCTACCTGCGGCGCGCCGGCGACCTGGGGCCCGAAGCCGCCCTGCGCCAGCGGGTCACCACCGCGTTCGCCTCCTTCGAGCGCGAGGCCCAGGACCAGGGCCTGGGACGCGAGGACGTCGACAAGGCCCGGTTCGCCCTGGCGGCCTTCCTGGACGAGACCGTGCTGGACTCGGACTGGCCCCAGCGCGAGCAGTGGCGCGACCGGCCCCTGCAGCTGGACCTGTATGCCGAGCGGCGCGCCGGCCAGCGCTTCTTCGACGAGTTGACCCAGCTCCGGCGCCAGGGCGACGCCCGCCGCGAGGTGGTCGAGGTCTACCACCAGTGCCTGAACCTGGGCTTCGAAGGCCAGTACCGGGTCAGCGGGCGCGAGCAGCTGGCCCAGCTGAAGACCGACCTGGACCACCAGCTGGGGTTCGACCCGCGGGATCACCGCGAGCTGAAGATCGGCCCCCACGGCAAACGGCGCGACACGGCCAGCGCCCTGGCCACGGACGAGTTCCCCTTCTGGCAGCTGCTGGCGGCCGGGGCCGGGATCTTCGTCATCCTGTTCCTGATCTACTACCTGTGGCTCGGCCACCAGACCGGACAGGCCCTCGGCGACATCTCCAACCTCAAACCGTAGGACGCGGTCGCGCCATGAGCTTCCTCTCCATCCTGCTGTCGGCCGTGACCAATCCCCGCTCCCTGCGGGCGCTGGCCGGCCTGCTGATCCTGGCGCTCGTGTGGTTCGGATGCTCGGCCCTGGGCATCTACGGGACCAAGCGCCTGCTGGTCGTCGCCGGGGTCCTGCTGCTGGTGGTGGGCGTGCAGGTGCTGCTGGCCATGCGCACCGGCCGCAAGCGCACCAAGGCGGCGGCCGACCTGGAGACCTCCATGATCATGGAGGCGGACCAGTCGGTGGCCAGCGCCGACGCCGGCGAGAAGCGCGCCCGCGAGGAGGCCCGCCGCGAGCTGGTGGCCGCCATCGAGGTGCTCAAGCGATCCCAGCTGGCCGACGGGCGGGGCGGCAAGGCCGCGCTGTACGTGCTGCCCTGGTACCTGGTCCTGGGCAACGGCTACTCGGGCAAGAGCGGCGTCATCCGCAACTCGGGCCTGCAGCCGCCGGACAAGGGGCCGGGCGAGCTGCGGGGGATCGGGGCATCGACCAACTGCGAGTGGTGGTTCACCAACCATGCGGTGCTGCTGGAGGCGGACGGACGCTTCGCGGCCACCAGCGGCGCCAAGGCGGCCGAGCGGGACTGGGAGACGTTCCTGGCCACCCTGCACAAGCAGCGGCCGCGCATCCCCCTGAACGGCGTGGTGCTGACGGTGTCGGCGGCGGACCTGATGCAGGGCACCGCCGGCGAGGCCGAGGCCCAGGCCAAGCTCCTGCGCCGCCGCCTGGACGCCATCGCCGACCAGCTGAAGCTCGTCTTCCCCGTCTACCTGGTGGTGACCAAGCTGGACCTGGTCCAGGGTTTCGACGACTACTTCGCCGGCCTGGCCGGCGCGGGCTCCGAGCAGGTGTTCGGCTGCACCCTGCGCGCCGCCCACATGCGCGGCGCGAACCTGGGCCGCGTGGTGGCCGCCGAGTTCGGCCTCCTCTACCAGGCCATGCGCCGGCGCTGCCAGATGCGCCTGGTCCAGGACGAGCACCGGGCCCGGGTCGAGGGCACCTACCTCTTCCCCCTGGAGATGCGCGCCCTGGGCGGCAACCTGCAACGCTTCGTGCAGGTGCTGTGCGAGCCCAACGCCTACGGCCGCAACCCGCTGCTGCGGGGGTTCTACTTCACCAGCGCCGGCGGCGAAGGCGAGCCGACGGACCTGGTGCTGCACGAGACGGCCCGCATGCTGGGCCTGCCCGCGCCCGCGGCGCCGCCCCACGCCCCGGGCCAGCCCCTGTTCCTGCGCGACTTCTTCCGCCGCGTGCTGGTGCCCGACCGCGACATCGCCCGCCCCACCCGGGGCGCGGCGCGCCGCATGCACCTGATGCGCCGCGGCCTGCAGTACGCCTCCCTGGCGGCGGTGGCGGCCCTGGCGGTCCTGCTGACGGTGTCGTTCGCGCGGAACCTGTCGCTGGTCCGGCGGACCCGCGACCTGGCCGTGAGCGCGGCCACCGTGGTGCCCAGCGAACAGCGCGGGCTGGGCTACATCAACGATCCCCTCGCCCGGCTGGACGAACTGCAGGCCAAGCTCGCGGAGCTGGACCGCACCGACCGCCGGCACGGCCCGGCGCTGGGCTTCGGCCTGTATCGGGGAGAACGGGTGAACGAGGCGGCCCGGCGCGTCTACCTGGACCGGTTCAACACCCTGGTGGTCTCGCCGTACCTGGCGGACCTGGAATTCTGGCTGCGCAAGACCCGGCCGGGCGCGGACCAGTTCGGCGAGTTCTTCTCCCGGTACAAGACCTACCGGATGCTGCTGAACCCGAGCCACGGCGATCCCGACGTCATGGTCCCGGTCATGCAGGAGATGCTCAAGGAGGACGCCAAGGACGGGACCGTGCGCCCGCCGGACGAGGACCGGCTCGCCCGCCACCTGCGCTTCGCCCTGCGCCACCCCGACGAGCTGGAGGCCGTGGTCCGCAACAGCGGCGCCACACTGGATCCGAACCTGGACCGGGATGCGGGCGATTACATCACCGCCAACTGGCAGATCGACTCCTATTACCAGGAGGTGATCGACGGCATCAACAAGCGGCGTCCGGAACTGGCCTTCGACCTGTCCAAGCTGGGCCCGGGCAGCGGCGCCCTGGACATCACCGACGACCCCGACGCCGACGCGCTCCACCAGGTCCCGCCGGCCTTCACCCTGCTGGGGTGGCAGGAGGAGACCAGCAAGGTCTTCGGGAACAAGACCGACCTGCTCAAGGACGACTGGCTGCTGCCCGAGTCCATCCGCCGCGAGCTGCCCCAGCGCCAGGGCCAGCTCCTGTCGCGCTACGTCAAGGACTACGAGGTCAACTGGCAGCGCTTCCTGACCTCCATCGTGCTCGAGTCCCCCAGTTCCCTGGGCGGGGCCGAGCGCCAGCTCCACGCCCTGCTGGAGGAGGACTCCCTCTACCGCCGCCTGATCGCCGAGGCCGTCCGCAACCTCAGCTACTCCCTCAGCGAGAAGGACTTCACGCCCGAGGCGGCGACGGCCATGAACGGCATCACGCGGGACTTCGGCGCCCTGCTGGCGTCGGGCCACGACGGCAAGGACGGCAAGAAGCCCCTGGACCAGTTCATGGACTCGGTGCGCAACGTGGAGGCCTTCCTCAAGGAGAAGGCGTCCCTCGAGCACGAGAAGGCCGCGGCCGACTTCACCCGCAAGATCTTCGAGGCCGGCCTGGACGAGTCCAGCGAGATCGCCGCCTCCCTGGCCGAGGCCAAGAAGCAGTGCGCCGGTCCGGAGGTGACCGGGGATCCCGACTGCAACCGCGCCTTCATGATCTACCTGCGGCGGCCGGCCCTCGCGGCCTGGCAGTCCTGCCTGCGCGAGACCGAGCAGCACCTCAACGACCTCTGGGGGCGGCAGGTGGCGACGCCGTTCAAGCCCCTGCAGGGCAAGTACCCGCTGGCCACCGACGGCGTGGATATGGGCCTGGACGAATTCGGCAACTTCTTCGGGCCCGGCGGCACGCTGCAGAAGTTCTTCAGCGAGGACCTGGCCCCCTACCTGGAGGTCCCGGGCTACCTGCCGCGGCGCATCCACGGCGAAGGCCTGCAGCTGACGACCGCCGCCCGCGAGTCCCTGAACCGGGGCGCGCGGCTGCGCGAGGTGATGTTCAGCGGCGACAGCAGCACGCCCGCCATCGACTTCAAGGTCCGGCCGGTCCAGTCGCGGGTCGAGGGCCAGGGGGGGCTGGCCGTCCAGCGCACGGTGTTCCTGGTGGGCCGCCAGCGCCTGGTGTACGAGCAGGGCACCCGGTCCTCCCAGAAGGTGACCTGGCCGCCGAACGACAACACGGGCACGGCCCGCATCGAGACCGTCCTGATCGGCAGCGACGAGACGCCGCAGGTGGAGGGCGGCGGCGGCGATTGGGCCCTGTTCCGGCTGATCGCCAAGGCGGAGCAGACGGCGCCGGCCACACCCAACTTCACGTTGACCTGGAAGATCAGGCTGAAGAACAAGCCGGGCTCGGTGGTGGTGCCCTACGAATTCGCGATGGGCCGCTCGGAACACGCTTTCCTGCGGGGGCTGTTCGCCTACGACTGCCCAGGCAAGCTCTTCCCCTAGGCCCGGCGGCCGCGAAGCGACGGTTGTGCCGCGAAGATTGTGCCCGGCCCGCGATGAATCATCGCGGGCCTTGGCATACCGCCCCGGAGGTTCACAACCTAACCCCCGGCCTGCGAAATGGCGCGAGTCCGGACCGCACGTTCCCGGTACTTGGCCCACCGCGGCGGGAGCGGGACGTGGTCGGGGAAGATCCTCTCCGCCAGCACATCGCCAACAGTCAGCGGCCGATCCACCATCCCCCGCGCCATCGCCGGCGTCGGGCTCCCCCGCTGCTTCTCCCGTCGACCCTTCATGTAGTTGCGCCATACCAGGAAGATGGCCAGCCGCTCGGCGCTGCACTGCCGTCGCTTCGACCAGGCGATCGTCTCCCGCTTGTGGTTGGCGCTGCAGTGCCGGATCAACAGATCCAGCAGGTTCACTTCCCACAACGGGTTGCGGTTGTCCCGCCGCTCCTTGCTCGACGTCACCCGGTGTCGCACCTGCGGCGCCAGACCACGCATCGCCCGCGGGTAGGCCTTGTGGTCGTCGCTGTAGATCGACACTTCATGCTGGCTGCCGATGACGACGGCGAGCAGCTCGCGCACGTCCTTGCGCACCGCCTGCGGATCCGGACGGCCGTACAACCGCTCCAGTGCGGCGCGACGCTTCTTCTGCGCGGGAGTCATCGTGCCGCTGCGCCGCACCTCGCTGTCGGTGAAGTAGAGGAAGAAGTCGGTGTCCTTCTCGACGGCCACGTGGTGATGGAACGGCTGGTACTGGGAGCGCTCGAAGGTGACGAAGCCGTCGATCACGATCTGCGACGCCGGCGGGGCCGACTGCATGTGCAAGGCGTGCAAGTGCATGCAGTGACGGCCGAGCCGTGAAAGTCGCCGATCGATGGTCGCCGGCGCGACACCCAGGTCGCGCGCGAGCTGGCGGTTTGCCATGCAGCCGACGGTCTTGGTGAGGATCAGGGCGTCGAGCTGGGGCTTCCGTTGCCAGTAGGTGGTGGAGAAGGTCTGGGAGCTGAACGAGCGTCGGCAGTGGAGGCATGTGAACCGCTGGATACGGTGGGGGCGGGCCTGTCGCCGGAAGAATCCGGTCTTCTTGTAGCGCCAGCCGGCGGTCAACTGCCTGTGGTATGGGCAGTTGGGGTTGGGGCAGAAGGGTGGGCGCCAGGCCGGATGGTGCTGCTTGGGGGTGAACATACCCGGCCCGGTCGCAGGGACCGGGCCGGACACAATCTACGAGGCACAACCCAGCCCGCCTAGTCTCCCCGCTTGGTTCCGTCGGGACCCAGCCGGAGCACCAGGGTGTCGATCCCCCCGGACGGTCCGGGCGACGAGAAGCCCGTCAGCAGCAGGCCGTCCCCGTCGGGCACGACGGCCCGCGCCACGTCGTCGGCGGGGCCCCCCAGGGTCCGCCGCCAGATGACCGGCCGCTCCCGTCGAACTTGACCACGAAGACGTCGCCGGCTCCCCGCTGCACCGCCTGGGAGCCCGCCGCCACGAAATTCCCGTCGGGCGTGGCGCAGACGGCGAAGCCGACCTCGTCCAGGTCGGCCGTGCCGAAGCGGCGCGCCCAGCGCGGCACGCCCTGGGCATCGGTGCGCACGGCGTAGACGTCGTTGACGCCCGTCCCCAGCGTGTCGGCGTAGCCGACCACCAGGAAGTCGCCGCCGGGCAGGGCCAGCAGGCTCGTGGCCTGCTGGTCGTAGTTGCCGGAGAAGACGCGCTCCCAGCGGTTGGTGATGGCCCGCCCCTGGGTGAACTTGGCCAGGACGGCCGAGGCCCCCGCGTTCGAGGAGAACGAACGCTCGTAGCCGGCGGCCACGAAGGTGGTGTCGTCCAGGGCGACCACGGCCCGGTACTCCTGGTCGGCGCTGAAGTCGGCCGGCGCGTAGTCCTGGCCGAATCCCGCCGCGGTGAACGTGGCCAGGTAATAGTGCGCGCCGTCACTGGACCAGGACCCGGCGGCGACGCAGCCGCCGCCCGGCCGCGGCGCCAGGCCCAGGACGTTGCCCCCGCTGCGGTTGGCCAGGTCCTCGGACCAGTCCACGTCACCGGCGGCGTCCAGACGGACGACCGCGCCGGAGCCGTAGCTCTGGGACCGGCCGACGAAGAACCCGCCGCCGGCGCCGCGGACCAGCGCCGTGGTCTCGAGACAGTCGCTCCAGTCGTAGCGCCGCTCCCACACCGGCTCCGGACCCGCGCCCAGGCGCGCCAGGTACAGGGTGTCGGGGTTCTCGCACTGGAAGGACCCAGGATGGTCCCGGCCAGCATGGTCTCGCCGCCGCCGAGGCCCACCAGGGCCACGCCGGTGTCGTCCGCGTTCGGGCTGCCCAGGTAGGTGTTCGGCACCCGGGGACGGACCAGGGTGTACCGGGCCGAGTCCAGGTGCACGCTGTCGGCGGCCGCGGTCCCCGACAGCACCTCGATGTACAGGCCGGGATAGAGCACGATGGGCTGTTCGGGCCAGGTGTCCAGGGTGCTGCAGTGCACCACCACCAGGGCCGCGTTCCCCGCCGCGTCGACGATGGGACCCTCGTTGGCCAGGTCGAAGTAGATCTCGGAGCCGTAGTTCTGGTACAGAAGGAGCTGCCCGCGCGGCCTGGTCCGGGGCCAGGGTCACGCGAATCGACGGCCACGAACTGCGCCGCCTTCCCGCTCAGGAACCCGGTCAGCGACAGGCCGACCGCCGCCCGCGAGAGGCCCGGCAGGTTGTCGGCGTTGATGGTGACGCGAACCGCGAGCCCAGGGGCACCAGGTGAAGTGCGGGTTCAGGTAGATCAGCGGCGCCACCGGGGCCAGGTCGATGGTCAGGTCCAGGGGCACCAGGTTGGTCACGTCGCGCACCGCCTCGCCGCGGTACGAGCACGACGCCGTCCGCGTCCAGGGCCTCGATCCGGAAGTGGCGGCGCTTGCCCCGGCGGTGATGGTGAGCGCCGCCGCGACCCGATCGTCCACGGGCAGCATGGGCGTCGTGACGGTGTCCATGTCCGCCGCCCACACGGTCAGGCGGAACGCGATCGCCGGCCCTGCCTTCAGGTCCGCCGAGACGGTCACCTCCGCGCGTTGCCCGGGCCCTCGATCTTCTCGGCGCAGCCGCCCGCCAGCAGTGCCAGGACGGCCAGCGGCCGGGCAGCCGCCAGGCAGAGCGCTCGTTTGCATGTCCGCAATGACATCGGGATGCCCCCTCCTCAGAAGGTTCCGCCCGCGGCGATCCAGGCCTGGTAGCCCGTCAGGTCGATCGCGCCCGCGTGGGTGGTGCCGGTGTAGTATTTCAGGGTCAGGTTCACGTGCACGTGCTCGGACAGCTTGCGCGCCACCTGGGCGCCGATCCCCAGCAGCTTGGTCGAGCCGAAGCCGAACTCGTTGCCGGCGATCAGCCGCAGGTCGGCCCGCGGCCCGTAGCGCCAGGGCGAGGAGCCGTGCCAGTCGTAGGCTCCGGCGACGAGGAACTCGTTGCCGTAGATCTTCAGCTGCTGCAGCAGGATGCCATGGGGTCGTAGATGGTGTTGCGGCCGCGCAGGCGGTAGTAGGCGTCGCCCCGGTAGCCGTTGCGCTCGGTGGACCGCCGCCACGCCCGCGTGGATGGCCAGCTCGTTGCCGCGGCTGAACACCGGCTTGTCGGCCAGCTTGTCGTCCGCAGCTGGCGGTGAAGGTCACGTCCGCGTTGAAGCGGCGCGCTCGTCGCCGCGCTGGGCGCCCACCGTCGCGCCCAGCGTGTTGCCCGGCTTGTAGTCGCCCTGGCCGGTGTAGGCCTCGTAGCTGCCCGCCAGGTCGAAGGTGGCCGACGCCCCCAGCCGGTAGTCGCCCGCCTCCTTGGCCGCGCCCGCGGTCAGGTTCAGGCCGAAGCCGCCGCCCAGGCGCCGCACCGGGAAGCTGAGGAAGGTCTGGGACAGGTAGTTCATCACCACCCAGTCGTCGTCCAGGGACAGGCCGGTCTTGCCCGTCGGCAGGTTCACGCCCACCCCCAGCAGCACCTGGTCCTGCGCCAGGCTCTGGTTCACCTGCAGGCGGAGGTCCGTCAGGCCGGTCAGGCTGTAGTCCTGGCCCAGCCTGGGTCACCTTGGTGGCGGACTGGGCCCCGAACACCCGCGCCTCGAGGTTCTCCCGCAGGGGCACGAAGGCCGAGACCGGCACGGCGAACTGGTCGACGGTGACCTCGTCCGTTGTCCACGGCCAGCTTCCAGTGGGTCGGCCACCAGGTCCGAGTTCGCCCCGGGCCGGCTGTCCGTAGATGATCTGCGCCCCCGCGGCCGGTGCCGCGCCGGCGAGGCAGCGAGGACCGCCAGCCGGCGGCCGCGAGGATCCCGCTACGGTTGCACATTCAGGTTCCCCCTCACGACGATGTCGGCGTTGCCCTGGTAGAGGGTGTGCGGCGGCGAGTCGACCCACTGGCCGATGGCGCCCAGCCGCAGCCCCACGGGCACGAAGCCGTTCCACGACACCACCGTGGTCTGGAAGGACGCCAGGCCGCCGGCGGCGGCGTCGGCGGCCGAGGCCACGGTGACCACCGCCTTGAACTGCTGGAAACCGGCGCCGCCGCCGAATCCCGCCTGGAGCAGCGACGACACGGACTTGCCCTGGCCCGCCGCCTGGGAGAAGCCCGGGTCGGCGACCGTCGCCTGGTGGAACTCCTGCGCCGCCGCGCCCAGGTTGTTCTGGTCGCGGGCCTGCAGGCCCCGGCAGTAGGCCAGGAAGGCCAGGTAGTTCTCGGTGGGCGACTTCTCGATCTCCGCGTGCTCCTCCGGGGTGGGCTTGACGCCGAGGGCGTCGAGCACGTCGAACACGAACTGCTTCTGCACCCGGAAGATCTCCGGCAGCGGGCCCTCCACGTGCTCCGGCGTGTCCACCGTCTTGTCGACGGTGTTGACCACGGCGCCGTCCAGGCGGATGGCGTCGTCGCCCAGCCCCAGCAGGGTGCCGGTGACGATGTGGCGTCCGCCGATCAGCAGGCCGATGCGCGGCGCGGTGGCCGGGTCGGCGAACTGGGACTGGCTCAGCTCCAGTTCCTTGCGGATGGTGTCCATCTCCAGGCGGTCCACCACCCGCAGCGAGTGCACCTTGGCCAGGTCCAGCGCCGTGAACTCGGCCAGGCCGCGGGCCAGCGGCGCCATGTCCGGCGGCAGGTCCTCGCCGGAGAACTCCACCACCGCGATGGTGTTCTCGGGGATCGCCGCGGCCTTCAGATCGTCCTCGTGGTCGAGGGACTGGCGGACCTTCTTCAGCACGCGCTCCTGGGTGAGGGCCTCGACGCGCGCCTCGATCAGGTCGCGCGTGTGCCCGTCGGGCTCCAGGCCCAGGGCGTTGCCGTAGGCGCGCAGGGCCAGGTCGGACTGGTCCTCGCCCTCGTAGGTCATGCCCAGGTACAGGTGGGTGCGGGCATCCGGCTGCATGGTCGCCGCGTGCTTGAGGGCCTCCTCGGCCTTGGCGTACTCGCCCTGGTCGTAGTAGGCGACCCCCAGCTCGCGCCAGGCGCGCTAGCTGTCGGGATGGTCCTGGATCTCCCGGTAGTACAGGGGCACCGCGGCGGCCGGGTCGCCCGCCTCCGCCAGGCTGCGCGCCTGGCCGTAGTAGCCGGGAGCACAGGCGCCGGTCGCCAGGCACGACGCCAGCGCCAAGGTCAGCAGGATCCTTCGCATGTCTCGCCTCCGGTCACGAGGAGAGGGCCAGGGGCCGGTAGATGTCCATCTTCTTCTTGGCGTCGCTGTAGGTGTCGTCCAGGTCGTAGGCCTTCTTGAAGCAGTCGTAGGCCTTGGCGTACTCGTAGTGATCCACGTAGTAGAGGCCCTGGGCGTACAGGTCCGGCGGCGGCTCGTTGTTCCGGGTGCCGTTGGACTCGATCCGGTGCTCGATCTCGGGGTTGATGGCCAGGTTCAGCTTCTGGGCCAGGTCCGTGACCAGCTCCTCCTCCATGGCGAAGAAGTCCGGCTTGCCCTTGCGCTCGGCCGTGGCCAGGATCTCGGAGGTCTCCACCTTCACGGCCTTGACCATCATGCGGGCATGCTTGTCGTCGGTCTGGACCACGCTGCCGAAGACCATGATCTGGGCGCCCAGCAGCTTGCCCGCGCGCACGGCCGTCGACTCGTCCACCAGGCCCTCCTTGGACATCATGATCTCCTTGAGCACGAAGTCGATCTTGTCGCGCTCGACCACCTTCAGGTCGTGCAGCTCGCCGAAGTCGGCCTCGAAGGCGTCGCTCAGGCCCTTGGTCAAAAAGCCCAGCTTCTCCTGGTACTTGCCCGTGGAGTAGTTGTCGAAGTCCATGATGGCGATGGTGCGGATGTCCGGGGACTCTTCAGGTCGCAGGTGAGCTGGTGGTTGGCCTGCAGCACCCGGTACCACTGCTCGCGCAGGGGCTTGGCCCAGAAGTCCGAGGGCAGGCTGGCCAGGCAGGGGTCGATCTCGCGGATCTTGTCCAGGTAGGAGAAGGCCTCGTCCCGGTGGGCCTTGCCCATGTAGTAGTTGATGGTGCTCAGGGCCGAGTAGACCGCCACGCGGTCCTCCCGCGACAGGTCGCCCTGGTCGAGGAGGGCCGAGGCCATCTTCAGGCTCTGGTCGAACTCGCCGTTCCAGCAGAGGTTCAGCGCCTTGGCCACCTGCTCGGCGACCGGGGAGGCCGCCGCGGTGTCGTCGGCCAGCGCCGGCAGTGCCGCTGCGGCCGTGATCGTCAGCAGGGCCGTCAGGAACCACGCGAGCCGTCGCTGCGCGGACGTTGTGCGTCGCGAAATGCCGCCCATGACCTTCTCCCTCGTTGGCGGTTTGCTTGTTGCCTCGCCTGCCCGTCCGCGCGTCAGCGCGGGCGCGACAGGGGAATGCGGACCGGACCGTTGACGCCCTCTTGCACCACGACATCCTGCGCGCCGACCCACTCGGCACCGTCGATGTCCTTCTTGATGGCCACGTGGTGTGAGCCGGCGATCAGTCTCGGCGACGTACGGCGTCCCCCCAGACGTGTCCGCGTCCGAAACGATCTTACCATCAATCACCACCGTCGCGCCACGAATGGGTTGTCCGTCCAGCAATGCGACAACGGTAACCGAATACGCATTTTCGGGTTCCGGGCGCAGGCGGCAGGTGGAAGCGGATGGTCGGTTCGAGGTTGTGCGTCTCGCCCGCCGCCAGGTCCACCCGGCGCCGCAGCGTCTTCTCGATGCTGCCCGGCAGGCGTGCCACCAGCTCGTGTTCGCCCGGCGCCACGGTCAGGGTGCGGCTGCCGGATACCTTGCCCACCGACTTGCCGTCCACCAGGAGCTCGGCACCGGCGGGCTCGATGGACACCACCAGGGTGGCCGTGGCCGGCGGCGGCCGTTTGACCCGGAACCGCCCCACGGCGGACCAGGGCCCCGCCTCGCCGTCCGCGGGCACGGCGCGCACCCGCCAGAACCAGGTGCCGTCGTCCAAGGCCTCGGGGGTGCGCGACGGCGCCGCCGGTTCCGCCTTCCAGGGAGCGGGCCCCGGCGAAGGTGCTGTCACCGGCCAGCTGGACCGTGTGGGGGACGGCGGCCGCCTCCTGGTCGGTCCAGCGGAACTCCACCTCCGGCACCGCCATGACCGTCCCGTCCGCCGGCGCCACCAGCGCGGGCGGCGGCGGCGGTCCGGCGGGGCCGCGGGGCCACAGCACCACGGCCGCGACCGCCAGCAGCGCCGCCGCGGCGCCGGCGGTGGCCAGGCGCCGGCCCTTGGTGCCCCACACCATGTCCAGGATCGAGGGACGCGCCGGCGTCGGCGGCGGCGTGCCCCCGGTCCCCGTGGTCCGGTAGCCCGCCGTCGTGCCCGCCGGCGCCGGCGTCGCGCGGGCGCGGGGGCACCGTGGCGGCCCCGGCCCCCGGGCCCAGCACCATGGTCCCGTCGTGGGCCACCGGCGGCGGCACCCAGTCCGGGCCGGGATCGTCCAGGGCGGCGCGCATCTCCGCCGCCGAGGCGTAGCGCTCGGCCGGATCCTTCGCCATGGCCCGCAGGACGACCGCCTCCAGCCACGGCGGGATGGCCGGATTCAGCCGCGACGGCGGCTCGACCAGGCCCAGCCGCTTGGCCTCGCACATCTCGTGGATGCTGGCGGCCTTGAAGGGGTAGTCGCGGGTCAGCAGGAAGTAGAGGGTCACGCCCACGGCGTAGATGTCGCAGCGCACCCAGTCGATGGCCGCCGCCGCGTTGAACTGCTCCGGCGCCATGTACCGCGGCGAGCCCAGGGACGCCCCCACCTGGGTCAGGTCCGGATCGGCCGCGCCCTTGGCGATGCCGAAGTCGATGATCTTCACCTGGCCGATGCGGTCGATCATGATGTTGGTGGGCTTGATGTCCCGGTGCACCACGCCCATGCGGTGGGCGAAGTCCAGCGTGCCGAGGATCGAGCGCGTGATGTCCAGGCAGCGCAGCAGGTCGGGGGGATTGTCGCCACGGACCAGCTCGTCGAGGGTGGGCCCCTCGATGTACTCCATGACGATGTAGAACTTCCCCTCGGCCTCGAAGAAGTGCTTGATCTGGCAGATGCCGCCGTGGCCGTCCAGCTGGGCCAGCTTGTCGGCCTCGCGCCGGAAACGGTCCGCGAGCTGGATGTCCCCCAGCTCCTTCAGCACCGTCCGGAGGCTGGGCACGTCGCGGTGGGACGCCAGGTAGACCGACGCCATCCCCCCGGCACCTAACTTGCGGATAACCTTGTACTTGCCGATGAATACGTCAGTCATGGCAGCATGATAGGCGAACCGCCGGGGGGCGGCAATGCGATTCTCCGGGCGGCGGCGCCGGCCCCTACGGCGCCGGATCCCACACGAACCGCAGCGTCGTCGTGCCCGTCACGTCCCGGGTCCAGTGCCTGCGCTGCCCGGTGCCCGGATCGTGGAAATAGAAGCGCACGGCCGGCGTCAGGGTGATGGTGCCGACGGGGTCGGCGTTCTCGTCGTAGGCGGCGAACGGGGCCACGCCGTGCAGGTACGGGAACAGGCGGTCGTCGTCCAGCACGATGCGGCCGTCCGCGTCGGTGGTGCCCACGGCGAAGCCGCCCGAGCCCAGCCGGGCCAGCAGCAGCGTGTCCCGCTGGTCCGCCAGCAGCGAGTCGGTCGCCGTTTCGTGGATCGCCAGATGGGCGTAGTAGACGCCGCCGGGCACATCGGCTCCCGTGCTGTCGCGGCCGTCCCAGACCACCGAGTGGGTGCCGGCGGCGACGGGCCCCTCGATCAGCGTCCGGAACGCGACCCGGTCCACGTCCTCGACGGTGAGGCGGACCAGGCTGCCGGCGCCGGCGATGAAACGCAGCGTGGTCGCCGGATAGAAGGGGTTGGGATAGGCCTTGCCGGGTTCGGCGGCCGGGGTCACCGCCGCCGCGGGCCTTGCCACGGCCTCCCCGTAGAACGGGGTGTCCGGCGCCGTGTCCAGGTCCAGCCCCGGCACGGGATCGCCCTGGGCGTCGACCACCTCCACGGTCACCCGCACGGACACGGGCGCTCCCGGATCATCGTTGCCGCAGGCGGCCAGCAGAAAGGCCGACGCGACGAAAGCGACGGCCAGGACGATCTCGAGGCGACGGCGCGACCGCATGGTCTCCCCCTCCGGGTTGCAGCTTCCACGCGATGATACCGGAACCGGTGAACCGGGTCAAACCGGCGCGCCGCCGCCGGCCGTCCGGCGCGGCGGTGTGTATTTTCGCGCCGTCCGGGCGAATCGTGAGTACGTTGAACGCTATGGGGTGCCGCCAGGCGCCCGCTCCCCCAGCAGGCCGCCGACTGTTCCGGCGGAATCGAGGACATACCATGAAGCAGCTCCGCGTCGGCGTCGTCGATCTCGTGCACAAGGCGCCGACACGCGCCTTGTACGCGAGGGTCATGCATGCCAACCTCGCCTCGATCATGCCCCAGGTGGTGGCGACCTGGTGCCAGGAACTCGGGCACCGGGTCGATTTCGTCTGCTACACCGGCCTCGAGGACCTGGAGCGTGAGCTGCCCGAGGACTGCGACATCCTGTTCATCTGCGGGTTCACCGAGTCCGCCCAGCTCTCCTACGCCCTGAGCAACCTCTTCCGCGCCCGCGGCGCGGTCACCGTCCTGGGCGGACCCCACGCCCGCTGCTATCCCGAGGACGCGCGGCTCTACTTCGACTATGTGCTGGGGTTCACCAACCGGGCGCTGGTCCAGGACGTGCTGCAGGACTGCGCGCAGCACCGGCCGCTGGGCCTGCACCTCTCGGCGGCGCGCCAGCCGGGATCGCTGCCGCCGTTGGCCGCGCGGTGGCCGTTCGTGGAGCACGCCATCCGCAAGGCGCCCGTGCTGAAGCTGGTGCCCATGATCGGCAGCCTGGGCTGTCCCTACACCTGCCCCTTCTGCATCGACGCCGCGGTGCCCTTCCAGCCGCTGGCCCTGGACAACATGCGGGCGGACCTGCGCTTCCTGCTGGAGCGCGTGAAGAAGCCGCGGGTGGGCTGGCACGATCCCAACTTCGGCGTGCGCTTCGACGAATGCCTGGACGCCATCGAGGACGCGGTGCCGCCCGGCAGCATCGACTTCGTGGCCGAGAGCTCCCTGTCGCTGCTCACCGAGCCCCACGTCAAGCGACTCCAGCACAACGGCTTCAAGGGACTGCTGCCGGGGGTCGAGTCGTGGTACGAGATGGGGGCGAAGTCGCGGGTGGGCAGCCGCCAGGCCGAGGATCGGGTGCGGCACGTATCCGACCAGATCAACATGATCCTGCGGCACGTGCCCTACGTGCAGGCCAACTTCGTGCTGGGCCTGGACAGCGACGTGGGCGACGAACCCTTCGCGCTGACCAAGAAGTTCATCGACCTGACCCCGGGCGTGTTTCCCGGCTACTCGCTGCTGACGGCCTTCGGCCGCGCGGCGCCGCTGAACCTGGAGCTGCAGCTGGCCGACCGGGTCATCCCCTTCCCCTTCCACTTCCTGGACAACAACCACGCCATGAACGTCCGCCCGCTGAACTACGGCTGGGACGAGTTCTACGGGCACCTGATCGACCTGACCGCCTACACCTTCTCCTGGCGCACCATGGGGCGGCGCTTCCGCGCCAACCGGGAGACGATTCCCCGCTGGCTGAACCTGGTGAGGGGCGTGTCGTCGGAGGGATTCGGGCGGCTGAAGGAGTTCCGGCGCCTGCGCCGCCAGCTCGGCGTCGACCCCGGGCTGCGGGCCTACCTGGACCGGGAGAGCGAGGAGTTGCCCCCCTTCTACGTCGACACGGTGCGCCGCGACCTGGGCTCGCTCTGGAAGTGGCTGCCCGAGGGGGCGCTCTACCACGACCACCACGCCTACCTCAAGACGTCGCGAGTGGGACCGCTGGCCGTGCCCCCCCGCAGCGTCGCCGAGGCCCTGCCGCCGACGGGGCTGGCCGAGGCCGAGGCCGAGGCCGAGTAGAAGGGCGCCGCCCGCGCCGGAAAGAATACTGAACCTGTCTTTTTGAAATTGCTCAAACTGTTGACGGGCGCTCATATACGAGCGAACCTGGCCGACAACAACAGTATTGATGGAGCGATTTCAAACAGGAGGTTCATGATGCATTCCTCGAGATTCCTGCGCGTGGCCCTGTTCGGTCTCGTGCTGGCGGGTCTGGTCCTGGCCGCCGGCTGCGGCGACGACGACAACCCCACCGGCACCCCCGCCGCCACGGTGAGTTCCGACCTGGTGACCATCTGGCGGATCACTTCGGTGACGGTGGACGGCACGCCCCAGGACGTCGGCGACTTCTTCGGATTCTCCCCGACAGCCGTCAACTTCCACCTGACCATCGCCAGCGACGCCACCTACGTCGGCCAGGAGCTGGACGCGTCGGGCGACGTGGTCTCCGAGGAGTCGGGCACCGCCGTGAGTTCCGGCGAGACGCTGACCCTGACCAAGACCGCCGTGGACGGCGTGGCTTTGCCGACGCCGGAGGTCGTCGCCCAGGGCACCTGGAGCGTCGCCAGCTACCACCTGACCTTTACCATGGTGCAGGACGGGCACACGGTCGTCATGATCTGGTCCGACTGGAATTCCTGATCCTGAGAGTTGTGCCTCGATGATTGTTGCCGGCCCGCGGTCGAACACCGCGGGCCGGCTTTCTCTTGCCGTATGTGTCGGCCGTTTCCCGATACCCCGACTCATCCATTGGTTCGGCGGCACCGCGCTGGTCAACCGACGCAACGGGTGGTGACGGCCCGGTCGCGATACTCCGTCCACCGCGGCGGGAGCGGGACGTGGGCCGGGAAGATCCTCTCCGCCAGCACATCCTCGATCATCAGCGGCCGATCCACCATCCCCCGCGCCATCGCCGGCGTCGGGCTCCCCCGCTGCTTCTCCCGCCGACCCTTCATGTAGTTCCGCCACACCAGAAAGATCGCCAGCCGCTCGGCGCTGCACTGCCGCCGCTTCGACCAGGCGATCGTCTCCCGCTTGTGGTTGGCGCTGCAGTGCCGGATCAGCAGATCCAGCAGGTTCACTTCCCACAACGGGTTGCGGTTGTCCCGCCGCTCCTTGCTCGACGTCACCCGATGCCGCAGCCGAGGTGCCAGACCACGCATCGCCCGCGGGTAGGCCTTGTGGTCGTCGCTGTAGATCGTCACTTCCGGCTGGCCACCGATCACGACCTGCAGCAACTCGCGCACGTCCTTGCGCACCGCCTGCGGATCGGGACGGCCGTACAACCGCTCCAGTTCGGCGCGACGTTTCTTCTGCGCCGGGGTCATCGTGCCGCTGCGCCGCACCTCGCTGTCGGTGAAGTAGAGGAAGAAGTCGGTGTCCTTCTCGACGGCCACGTGGTGATGGAACGGCTGGTACTGGGAGCGCTCGAAGGTGACGAAGCCGTCGATCACGATCTGCGACGCCGGCGGCGCCGACTGCATGTGCAAGGCGTGCAAGTGCATGCAGTGACGGCCGAGCCGTGAAAGCCGCCGGTCGATGGTCGCCGGAGCGACGCCCAGGTCCCGCGCGAGCTGGCGGTTGGCCATGCAGCCGACGGTCTTGGTGATGATCAGGGCGTCGAGCTGGGGCTTGCGCTGCCAGTAGGTGGTGGAGAAGGTCTGGGAGCTGAACGAGCTCCGGCAGTGGAGGCATGTGAACCGCTGGATACGGTGGGGGCGGGCCTGTCTCCGGAAGAATCCGGCCTTCTTGTAGCGCCAGCCGGCGGTCAACTGCCTGTGGTATGGGCAGTTGGGGTTGGGGCAGAAGGGTGGGCGCCAGGTAGGATGGTGCTGCTTGGGGGTGAACATACCCGGCCCGGTCGCAGGGACCGGGCCGGGCACAATCTACGGGGCACAACTGATCTATCGCTGGCGCTGCCGCCGCGAGCGCCCCGAATCCCGCCGCCCCCCCCCCTGGCCCTCGCCCTGGGGATGCTGGCCGTAGGGCCGCGTGCCGCGGCTGCGACCGCCGAAGCCGCCCTTGGCGTGCACCGGGTAGGCACCGCGCCCCTGGCCGGTCCGGGGCTCGGGCTCGGCCTCGAAACCATCCACCTGCCGCCGCTCGATCCGGGCGCCGATCTTCCGCTCCGTGGCCCTCAGCCAGCCGTGGTCGTTGCCGGTGACGAAGGTCCAGGCCGTGCCCTCGCACTCGGCCCGGCCGGTGCGGCCGATGCGGTGGGTGTAGGCCTCGGGCGTGTTGGGCACGTCGAAGTTGATCACGTGGGACACGTTGCTGACGTCGATGCCGCGGGCCACGATGTCGGTGGCCACCAGGATGTTGTAGTGGCGCGAGCGGAAGCCGCTCATGGCCTGATCGCGCCGCGACTGGGACAGGTTGCCCTGGATGCCCACGGCACGGTACCCGGCGTCGGCGAGCTGGGTCGCCAGCTGCTTGGCCCGGCGCTTGGTGGCGGTGAAGACGATGGCCGACTCGCAGCTGTCGTTGCGCAGGACGTGCTCCAGCAGTTCCCGCTTGCGCTTCTCGGGCACCATCACCAGCGCGTGGTCGATGGTGGCCACCGGCGCGGTGCCCTGCTGCTCCACCACGTGCGGATCGTTCAGCATCTCGTCGGCGAAGTGGCGGATCTCCCGGGGCATGGTGGCCGAGAACAGCAGGTTCTGCCGCTGTGCGGGCAGCCCGGCGACGATGGCCCGGATGTCGGGCAGGAAGCCCATGTCGAACATGTGGTCGGCTTCGTCCAGCACCAGGGTGGTCACCTGGTCCAGGCGCAGCAGGCCCTGCCGCATGAGGTCGAGCACGCGGCCCGGACAGCCCACGATGATCTCGGGGCTCCGGCGCAGGCCGCGCACCTGGCTCGAGATCGGCACGCCGCCGTAGACGGTGATGATGTTCAGCCGGGTGTAGCGGGCCAGGCCGCGCATCTCCTCGGCGATCTGGGTGGCCAGCTCGCGGGTGGGCGCCAGCACCAGGACGCGCGGGCTGCCGCGGCGGCTCGTCAGCAGGCCCTGCAGCAGGGGCAGGGCGAAGGCCGCCGTCTTGCCGGTGCCGGTCTGGGCCAGGCCCAGCACGTCACGGCCGGACAGGGCGGCGGGGATGGCGGCGGTCTGGATGGACCGCGGCGCGGTGAAGCCGAAGGCGGCGACGCCCCGCAACAGGACGTGGTCGAGCCCGAAATGCTCGAAGCCGGTGGGAGCGGCGGCGGTCGTGGTGGTCGTGGCGTGGGTATTGTGGGATTTTCTCGTGAAGTTGGACAAACTGGTCTCCAGCGCGCACGGACGGGACGATCCCGTACGGCACGGTGTCGGTTCCGACCCAAACAACAGTGAAGGGCAAGAGGGGAATTCGGCGTGACCTTCGCGAAGGGCGCGGGGTCCTGTTGTTGTCGCCGCTAGCGGGATGGTTCCCGGTGTAGGATGGCAACAATAACGACGAAACGGGTCCGGCGCAAGGCCCGGTCCTGTCGCCGGCCTTGACATCCGGAGAAAACGCAGCGATATTGCCGGCGCTGCCAGTCTGAACTGCCGGTCGAATCCCGCCTGAGGATACCCCGCATCTTTCCATCAGACTTTCAGGATACGTGCCCGCCACCGGGCTGCGCTCGATCGCCCAGGTGGTGCGCCCGCAAGTTCCGCCCCGCCGCACCCTCCGGGGAAGCGCGGGGCCACCGGATCCCCCGACCGTCGGGGGATGGGGCCCGACGCTCACCCTGACCGTCGGACCGATGACGAGCGCAGAGGGCCCTGCCGGAAGAAGCCGGCAATCCCAAGCGCTTGGTTTGGCCGGCACGCCGGCATTTTGGAGACAAGACCTTGAAGAAACTGTACGTGGGCAACCTGCCCTTCACCGCGACCGACGATGAGATCACCACCATGTTCGGTGCGCACGGGACCGTGCATTCCGTCGCCCTGATCAACGACCGGGAGACCGGGCGTCCGCGGGGCTTCGGCTTCGTGGAGGTGGACGACACCGCGGTGCAGCCGATGATCCAGGCCCTGGACGGCAAGGAACTGGGTGGCCGCACCCTCCGTGTCAACGAGGCCGAGGACAAGCGCAACGGCGGCGGCAGCCGTTGGTAGGCTAGGCAGGCAGCCTTCGGGTTGTTCTGAGGGGCCCCGCTTCCGCAAGGAGGCGGGGTCCCTGCATTTCCGCCGCAGGATCAGCCCCCCAGCAACTCCTCCAGCGCCCGTTCCCGCTCCCGCTGCCGATCCTGCTGCCGCCGCACCGTGGGCGGCGCCGCCCGCTCGCCGCATTCCGCGGGCGTCAGGGGACAGCGCTCGCAGGTCTCGTTCACGTCGGCGGTGGCGATGGCCGGATCGTCGGCGAAGGCGATGCGCCCGCGCTGGGCGCGGTCCAGCATCAGGCCGATGGTCATGGCCGAGTGGCGGGTGGCGGACAGGGACAGGGGCCGCGACATGCTGATCAGCAGGAACTCGCTCCCGCTCTCCAGGAACCGCGCCTTCTGGCAGCCGATGCTGGGCGCCTCGACCGACTGGTCCGGCGCCGACGCCGTCCGGGCCAGCTGCTGCAGGGGCAGCCAGCGGCGGCAGTAGTGCTCGCGCAGCCCCAGGCCGTAGGGCACCAGCTCGTCGGTCAGGTTCAGCTCCTTGGTCAGGTTGACCTCGCCCGTGCCCGCGTCCCGGGTGAACCGCAGGTAGAACAGGCGGCCCAGGCCGAACCGGCCCGGCAACAGCTGGCTCATCCGGTACAGGAACATCTCGGGCGTGGCCTGGTGGGCGGTCAGCAGGCGGCCCAGGGCGCCGGCGTCCCAGGCGGGGCGGGCCAGGAAGGCCCCCAGCTCCGGCTCGAGGCGCGCCCGCGGCAGCAGCAGCGCCCCGGCGAAGTACGAGGCCCGGAAGTTGTGGATCAGGTGGTCGAAGGACTCGACCCGCAGCCAGGACGAGGTGGTCGGCCGCACCGCCTGCAGGCCCAGCTCGCGGAAGCCCAGCTCCCGGGCCAGCAGGAAGGCCTGCTGGGACGGCAGCAACCGCGGGTTGATGAACAAGGTGGGCGGCGCGCCCTCCCCGTACACGGAGCGGAACCCGGCCAGGCGGGGATCCGCCGCCAGGGCCCGGTCGTCCAGGCGGTAGCCGTAGCTGTCGGCCAGCAGCGCCGCCAGGGCCTCCACCGTCGGGGGCTCGCCCAGGTCCGGGTGGTCGGCGCGGAAGGCCTCGGCCGCCTCTTCCAGATCCGGGAAGTGGTTGCCGTGCTGCTTCTGGTAGGTGCGCAGGGCCGCCAGCAGGAAGTTCTCCACCGACATGTCGTAGGTGCGGCTGATCTCCAGGAAGGTCTGCAGGAAGGCCGTCGCCTTCTCGGGGGCGTCGCTGAACAGGTGCAGGATGTCCCGGGGGGCGATGCCGAACAGGTCGAAAGGGAATTCCTGGACCAGGTCCGAGTCCATGAGCGCCGCCAGGGGGTCCAGCTTCGCGTCCACCTGCAGGGAGACCAGATCGTCGTAGGGCACGCCCAGGCCCTCGGCCAGGCGCAGCATCTTCTCGGGCTTGGGGTACTTGCGACCCTGCTCGATCTCGCTCAGGTACGAAGTGGCCAGGCCCGACGCCTTCGCCAGCTGCACCAGGGACAACCCCTTGTCCTGGCGGAAGTTCTTCACCTTCAGGCCGAAGATCAGCCGCAGGTTCTCGCTGGAGACGGGACGGGTCATGGAGTCCTCGAGACGTTGGTATGAAACAATTTGCGGGTCCGGCGGCCCCATGTCCGGCCGCCGGGCTCCAGTCTAGCAGATCGGCGGTGGCAAGGGAACCACAGACTGTCGCTTATTGTGAAATAACAGAAATAGCGAAATTTCGCTTGCGATAAAACATCAATCCGTGCTACTTTCTCAAATGAGGACAAAACCACCCTTCGTTATCCGACGAGGAGACGACCATGGCCCCGACCCCCATCCGCATCCGCGACGGCCTGCTGGACGCCTATCCGGACGTCTACACGCCCGAAGCCCGGGCCGTCCTGGCGGACCTGTCCCGCCTCAACGGCGACCGCCTGGCCCTGATGGCCGAGCGGGGCCGGCGCCGGGCCCGCCGCGCGGAGAACCAGGAGCGCATCGGCTTCCTGGACCCGGCCGCGACCATCCCCGGCACCGACCTGACCGTGGCCGACGCGCGCGCCGGCAACTTCGTCGGCTCGGACATCCCCGCCGACCTGCAGCGCCAGTGGATCCAGGGCACCGGCCCCGGCGCCAAGCCGGGCGCGCCCCTGGCGAGCAGCCTGCGCAACGTGGCCTACGCCCTGCTGTCGGGCGCCGACGGCTGGATGTTCGACGGCGAGGACGCCCTGGGCCAGGTGCGCACCATGTCCCTGGACAACCAGCGCAACCTGAAGCTGGCCATCGCCAAGGACCCCCGCTTCCTGGACGTGGCCGCCCAGGTGGCCGCCGGCATGAACGCCTGGGCCCGCGACTTCTTCGGCCGCGAGATCGTGGCCGACTGGCGCGCCCAGCTGGACTTCACCACCAAGCTGTTCCGCGCCCGCGGCCTGCACCTGGACGACCGCCACACCCGCGACGCCGAGGGCCGGGGCCTGTCGGCCTCCGTCGTGGACACGGTGCTGTACGTGGTGAACAACCACGAGCGGCTGCGGGCCGACGGCTCGTCCATCGTGCTGTACCTGCCCAAGATCCAGACCGCCGGCGAGGCGGCCTTCTGGAACAAGCTGCTGACCGCGGTGGAGGAGCGCACGGGCCTGCCCGAGGGCGCCGTCAAGGTCTACGTGCTGGTGGAGCAGCTGGAGGCCACCTACCAGCTGATGGAGATCCGGGCCGCCCTGGGCCGGCACTTCGTGGGGTACAACACCGGCCGCTGGGACTACATCAACAGCGTCAGCGACGCCATGGCCTGGGACCCGGACTTCGTCAATCCCAACATCGAGGCCATCACCATGACCTACGGCTACATGCGGAACTACGAGGACCGCGTGCGCCGCTGCGTCAACACCCCCGACCGGGACGGCCGCTGCGCCCTGTGGCAGGGAGGCATGGAGCCCAACATCCCCGTCGGCTCGGAGCAGGGCGTGGCCGACGGCATGACGCGCGCCGTGGCCGGCGCCGTGCGCGAGCAGGAGGCCGGGGCCAGCGGCAAGTGGGTGGCCCACTGGCGCATGGTGCACATCGTGCGGCCGGTGTGGGAGAAGGTGGGCGAGGCCAACCAGCTGGGCCGCGAGTTCCCGCCCCTGACCTACACGCCGCAGGACGCCGAAGGCCTGCTGCTGCTGGAGGACGCGCCGCGCACCGTGGACGGCGCCCGCAACCTGCTGAGCGTGGCCCTGCAGTACGGCAACGCCTTCGAGCAGGGCTTCCAGGCCGCCGCGCTGAAGCCGGCGGACCACTTCGGCAACGACGACGTGCTCTACCTCATGGAGGACATGGCCACCGGTGAGATCCGCCTGAGCATCCTCTGGGAGTGGATCCACAAGGGGGCGCGGCTGACGGCCGACGACGTCGCCACCGGCCTGAAGCAGGGCGACGTGTTCACCGCCGACATCTTCGCGCGCCTGCTGGACCAGGAGTACGCCAAGCTCCAGGCCGCCGCCAACCGCGACGTCCACGACGACTCCAAGCAGACCACCCTGCCCATCGTGCGGGAGATCGCGCGGGCGTACATCGCCGAGGACGTCAAGGTGCCCTGGTACATCGACCTGCTGAACCTGAACCTGGACAACACCGACCTGGAGACGGCACGCGAGCGGATCCGCACCTACCTGACCACCCTCAGGGAGACGGGCGAGCGCATCACCGACAACCCGGATTTCGCCGTGCGCTGACCGCGCCCGGGATCCCAACCGCCTGGAGCAGCCATGGAACACTTCGAACGCGACGTCCTGAGGACGAAGGAATGGTTCGGCGGCGAGCGCTTCCGCGGGATCACCCGCCTGTACGCCCCCCGCCAGATCGTGGCCCAGCAGGGCACCATCCCCAACGAGCACGCGGTGGCCCGGGAGGCGGCCGACGGCTTCTACGCCCTGCTGCGCGAGCTGTACGCCAAGGGCAAGTCCATCACCACCTTCGGCCCCTACACGCCGGGCCAGGCCGTCACCATGAAGCGCCTGGGCATCAGCGGCATCTACCTGGGCGGCTGGGCCACGTCGGCCAAGGGCTCGGTGACGGAGGATCCGGGCTCGGACCTGGCCAGCTACCCCCTGAGCCAGGTGCCCGACGAGGCCGCGCCCATCGTGCGGGCCCTCTTGACGGCCGACCGCAACCAGAAGTACCTGCGCTCGCGCCTGAGCGAACAGGAGCGCGCCCGCACGCCGGAGCACGATTTCCGCCCCT
>CAWGRT010000025.1:0-11706 GCA_963825035.1 Candidatus Krumholzibacteriia bacterium
CGGTGACCTTCACCTTGACCTTGCCGTGGTCCCCGTCCCGCTGGATCTCGACGCCGTCGACGTCGCCGAGCTGGTCGAGCATGTGGTCCAGGTTGTCCCCGTCCATCTCCGACGCCAGCTTCAGCAGGGTGCCCAGATCCAGGTCACCCACCACGTTGACGAAGGCGGCCGAGTCGCCGGGCTCGAAGGCCACCAGCATCATGCCGACCAGGTTGTTGTCCTTGTCGTAGCGGGTGTTCACCGAATAGGTCTCGTCGTCGTTCTTCACGTAGACGAGCCGCTTCCAGTCGTCCTTCTTCAGGCGCGAGGTGACGTCGTCCACCATCTTCGCCACGTCGGTGGTCATCTCCGGGGTCACCGAGAAGGCCTTCACCCGCAGGGAGCGGACCATGGCCAGGGCCTGCAGGAGGGCGTCGTCGCCGCTCTTCTCGGCGTCCTTGGCGAAGCTCAGCAGCATGGGGCTGAGGTCGATGTCCTGGATCTCGTCGGCGTCATCGGGGATCCGGATCCATTCCAGGTCCACGTAGCCGGGCTCCTTGGTCAGGTCGGCCGCCAGGGCGGCGCCGGCCGCCAGCAGCAGCAGGCCCAGGGCGGCGGCCGTGACGGCGCGCTTGGTCTTCATCCTTGTCCTCCTTCAGGGGTGGACGGACCGCGGAGGGACTCCGTGACGGCCCGCGGGAGCATCTGTCCGAACACGTCGGACACGGCATTCAGCTCGGTGCGTTCGAGGATGCGTGCGGCCAGGACCAGGCCCCGCGCGGCGTCGCGGCGCGCGGTGGCCACCTGGCCGGCCGTGTAGACTTCGCCGCCCGCGGCGGCGCCGGAAACCGCGCGCGGGGGCGTGCTCGCCGGCAGGGCGGCCAGCAGACCCGCCAGCACGGCGGCGGCCACCAGGCCCGCGGCGGCGGTCAGGTCCGGACGGGGGCGGCGGCGCGGCGCCGCGGCCAGGACCGGCGCGGCGGCCAGCCCGACCGGGGCGGCCACCGGGGGCAGCGCGCCCAGGGTCTCGCGCAGCCGCAGCTCGCGTTCCAGCTCGGCGCGGCACTCGGGACAGCCGGCCAGGTGGCGGGCCACGCCGTCGGCCACGGCGGGTTCCAGGTCGCCGGCGGCGAAGTCGGCCAGCTCCAGTTCGATGTCGGGGCACTGCCAGTTCATCCCGTCTGCCTCCGCGCCGTGGGCTCCCAGGCCTCCTGGTCCTCCAGAACCGTGCGCAGGCTGCGCCGGGCCCGGTGGACCTGGACCTTCAGGGCCGAGACGGTCTTCCCCAGGGCCTCGGCGATCTCCGCCAGCTTCATGCCCTGGAAGTAGTGCATCATCATCACGCTGCGGGTCTCCGCCGACAGCGTGGCCATGGCGTCCAGGATCAGCCGCTGCCGCTGGTCCAGGCGCACCGTCCAGGCGGGGTCGGCCGCCGCGCCCTCGGCCGGCAGCAGGTCCGCCGCGTCCGGATCGGGCTGGCCGAAGTGGCTGCGCACCACCTTGCGCCGCCGGGTCTGGTCGATGCAGAGGTTGTGCACAACCCGGCCCAGCCAGCCGGCCACCTTCGCCGGATCCACGTCCTCCCCCTGGCGCCACAGGCGCAGGAACGCCTCCTGGGTGACGTCCTCGGCGTCCTCCCGGTCCCGCAGGACGTAGAGGGCCCGGGAGAAGACCCGGTCTCGATGCTCGTTGAGCAGGCTGGTGTAGGTTCTGGCATCCATGGCATGGACAAGGACGCAGGCGGGGCGCTAGGGTTACACGCCGAAGTCGCCGATCACCGCCGGGCGGCGCCCGCCGCCGGAAAGGAAGCCGCGCCATGCCCTACGTGAACATCCGCATCACGCGCGAGGGGGCCACCGCCGGCCAGAAGGCCCGGCTCATCGCCGGGGTCACCGGGCTGCTGCAGGAGGTGCTGGGCAAGAACCCCGCCACCACCGTCGTGGTGATCGACGAGGTGGAGACGGACAACTGGGGGATCGCCGGCGAGACGGTGACGGTCCGCCGGGGGCGGGGGGCGTAGGGGCGGGGGCGGGCCCGGGACAGCCGTCCGCGGGCCCGCCCGCCCCGGTCACTCGGTGGTCCGGACGGCGTCCAGGGCCCGCGCCCTTTCCAGCAGCTCCCGCGACTCGGCCGCGTGGCCCCGGTCCTGCTCGATCTGTCCGAGGCCCCGGAAGGCCGGTGCCAGGTCCGGGTTCTCGGCGATGGCTTCGCGGTAGATCCGGGCGGCAGCGTTCCGCCGTCCGGCCCAGCGGTAGACCGCGCCCAGGTTCAGCTTGTAATCGGTGCTGCCGGGATCGAGGGCGACGGCCGTCTCCAGCTCCCGCACCGCCCGGTCGGGCCGGCCCGCCTGCGCGCAGAGCGCCCCGAGCTGGGCGTGGCCGTCGGCCAGGTCCGGCGCCAGGGCGACCACCTGTTCGAAGCAGCGGATGGCCGCGGGCAGGTCGCCCGCCAGGGCGTGGGCCATGCCCAGGTTGCCCGTGACGTCGGTGCTGCCCGGCGCCAGCTCGCAGGAGCGCGCCAGGGGGCCCACCGCGTCGGCCGCCCGGCCGCTTTGGAGCAGGTTCGCGCCGATGGCCCCCAGGACCGTGGCGTCTTCCCCTCCCTTGCGGAGGGTGCCCTGGAGCACGGCCAGGGCTTCGCGGCCGCGGCCCTGGCGTTCCAGGACGCCGGCCAGTCCGACGGCGATGTCCCCGTCGCCCGGTTCCAGGTCGTGGGCCCGGGCCAGGGACGCCGCCGCCCCGGCCGTGTCGCCCGCCGCGTCCAGGACCTCGCCCAGGAAGTAGTGGGCCCGCCCGAAGCGCGGGTCTCCGGCCACCGCCCGCTCCAGGGACCGCCGCGCCTCCTCGGTCCGGCCCAGGGCGAACAGATAGGCCCCGCGGCGGGTCAGCCCCATCGTCCAGCCGGGGTCGACGGCGAGGCCCGCCTCGATGGCGGCCAGGGCGCCGGCACTGTCGCCGCCCCGGCTCAGGCAGACGGACAGGTCCTCATGGTAGTCCAGGCGTTCGGGGGCTTCGGTCACCAGCTCCCGGTAGATCCGCTCGCTCTCGGCCGCGTGCCCCGAGCCGGCCAGCGCCTTGGCGAGGTTCTGCCGGATCTCGGCGTGGCCCGGGCTGGCGGCCAGGGCCTCGCGCAGCCCCGCGACGGCTTCCTCGTTCCGGCCTTGCCGCATGAGGACGGTGGCCAGGTTCACGGCCTGCTCCGGCTGGGCCGTGCGGCCGGCCGCGCCGCCGCTCCGGCCGGTGACGTAGCCGAGGGACCGGAGCATGCGCTCCATGTCGGCGCCGGCTTCTTCGTCGGCCGCCACGTCCTCGGCGCGAACCAGGGGCGAGGTCTCCCAGGTGGGCACCGTCGCCGCGGGCCGCGCCGCGATCCGGTCCGGGGAGAAGGCTTCGGTGAGGACGCGCCCGTGCAGGTCGGCGCCGACGGCCAGGTCCAGGGCGTAGAGGATGGTCGGGGCCACATCGTAGATGTCGGCACCGTCCAACCGGGTCCCCGCGGGCACGGCCGGTCCGTTGACGATGATGATCCCGTCGGGCATGTGGTCGTCGTCGGCGGTGGCGATGTCGAACCCGTCCTCCTTGCGCCGCTCCGCGCCCACCCGGAAGCCGTGGTCGCTGACCACGATCACGGTGGTCCGCGGCCCGCGCGCCGCCAGCAGCTCGCCGACCAGGGCGTCCTGCCACTTCCAGTACTCCCTCAGCACGTCCCGGTAGGCGGCAAAGTCCTCGTCCGCGACCCAGGGCAGCCGCGGTTCCTGGAAGTCCCCGAACAGGTGGGTGACCGCGTCGGTGCCTTCGTAGTAGACCGACAGCAGGGTCGGGCGCTCGGCGGCGAGCCGGTCCAGGACCAGGTCGGTGTAGCCGCGCGAGGTGGCGATGGCCTGACGCAGGTGCGCCGGGGGATCGGCGTAGGGGGCGGCGGTCGGATCCGACCGCAGCCGCCCGGCGGGCAGATGGACCATGCGCTGCAGGAGCTCGTCGGGGATGTCCGCGGGCGCGGGCATCAGCCGGTCCACGTCGGCGATCAGCCCGGGCGGCCAGGTCTTGCCCTGGTCCGCGGTGCTGCGCCCGGTGACGCCGAAGCTGTGCCAGCCCACGTAGTCGCTGACCAGGAAGCCCGCGATGGGGTCGGCCGGCCAGGTGGCCCACCACCCGACGATGCCGCAGTCCACGCCGCATTCCGAGGCGATGTCCCAGAAGGTGCGGACCCGCCGCTCGCGGCTGCTGATGGGCATCTTGGTGCCGTCGGGGGCATCGGTCATGAACCAGGTGACGCCGTGCTCGTCGGGCGTCCGGCCGGTGGCGATGCTCGTCCACAGCAGCGGCGAGATCATGGGCATGTCGCTCTGGAGGACGCCCCAGGCGCCCTCGGCGCGCAGCCGGGCCAGGTGGGGGAGTTCGCCCCGCGCGATCATGGGATCCAGCTGGTCCCAGTCGGCGCCGTCCAGGCCGATGACCCAGACCTCGGGCCCTGGTCCGCGGGAGCAGCCCCCGGCCGTCAGGATCGTACCCAGCCCGATCATCAGCGCGATCACGCGCAGAATCCGGTTCATCGCCACCTTCATCGCCCCGTCCCCCGTATGCTTGCAGCTGGGCCCGGGGCGCTCTGCAGCGCCCCCGGGAATGTCGTGGCGAGAAGGAAAACCGAAGGTGGTCTACGAACGGCGGGAGCACAAGTTGCGCAGGAAGATCAGCCGCCCGGTTCCGGTTCGATGATCACCAGCACGTCGCCCGGATTGACGGTCTGGCCCGTGGCCACGGGCACCTTGATGACGGTGCCGGTGACGCCGGCGCAGAGCTCGTTCTGCATCTTCATGGCCTCGACCACGATCACCGGTTCGCCCTGGTGGACCTTCTGACCCTCGGCGACCTTCACGTCCACGACCAGGCCGGGGATGTCCGCCGTGATGGTGCCGCTGCCGCCGCCGGCGGCCAGGCTCTCCAGGGCCATGGCCCGCAGTTCATCCATCACCGTCAGGCGCACCGGACGCCCGTCCAGGGTGGCCGCCACGGCGCCGCCGTCGCCGACGGCCGCC
This sequence comes from Candidatus Krumholzibacteriia bacterium, assembly GCA_963825035.1. GTDB lineage: Bacteria > Krumholzibacteriota > Krumholzibacteriia > LZORAL124-64-63 > LZORAL124-64-63 > JACZKN01. The sequence goes on from CAWGRT010000025.1 coordinate 5,015, forward strand.
AGGTGCACCAGGCGCTGGCGACCGCCGATGCGCACCGAGACGGCCCGGCCGCCCAGCACGAACTCGTAGTCCACGGGCACCGATTCGGCGTCGTCGGCTACCTGCACCTCGGTGCGGTCACCCTCGTGGGCCACCACCGCCAGGTGCTGCCGGCCGTCGAGGTCCAGGACGTAACGCTTCTTCATCCACACGGTGTCGGTCCTTTCAGCGGTTGCCGGTCATGCGGCGCAGGGCGTTCAGCCGCCAGTTGGAGGCGGCGCAGGCGCGCACCTCCGGCGGCGAGACCTCGTGCGCGGCGCGCCGCCGGGCCTCGAACAGGGCGGCCGCCGCCACCAGGGCGGCGCGGTCGTCGTCGTCCAGGGGGGGCAGCCAGGCGGTCTGGTCGAAGGAGTCGGCCACGAAGTGGGTGGTGTAGCTGCCGTCGCGGAAGGCCGGCTGGTCCAGGGTCCACAGGTGGAAGGGCAGGTTGTGCACCGGCCCGTGCAGCACGAACTCCCCCAGCACCCGCCGGGCCCGCGCGATGCAGCGGTCCCGGTCCTCGGCCCAGACGATGAGCTTGGCCAGCATGGGATCGTAGTGGATGGGCACGTCGTAGCCCTCGTACACGCCCGTGTCCAGGCGCACGCCCGGCCCCAGGGGCACCGTCATGCTCTCGATGCGGCCGATGCTCGGCGCGAAGCCCTTGCCCGGGTCCTCGGCGTAGAGCCGGAACTCCATGGCCCAGCCCCGCTGCTCCAACTCGTCCTGGCGCCAGCACAGGCCGTCGCCCTGGGCGATCAGCACCATGGCGCGCACCAGGTCGGTGCCGGTGACCATCTCGGTGACCGGGTGTTCCACCTGCAGCCGCGTGTTCATCTCCAGGAAGTAGAAGCCGCCGTCGGGGGCGAGGATGAACTCGACGGTGCCGGCGCCGCGGTAGTCCACCGCCCGGGCCGTCTGCACCGCGGCCTCGCAGATGCCGGCCCGCAGCTCGGGGGTCAGCGAGGGGGAGGGGCTCTCCTCGATCACCTTCTGGTGGCGCCGCTGCACCGAGCACTCGCGCTCGAAGACGTGGATCACGTTGCCGGTGCCGTCGCCCAGCACCTGCACCTCGATGTGCTTGGGGTTCTCGATGTACTTCTCCACGAACACGGCGTCGTTGGCGAAGCTGGCGCCGGCCTCGCCCCGGGTCTGGCGCAGGGCCGAGGCCATCTCGTCGGCCGAGCGCACCACGCGCATGCCCTTGCCGCCGCCGCCGGCCGAGGCCTTCAGCAGCACCGGGTAGCCGATGCGCTCGGCCACCGCCACCGCCTCGTCCGGGTCGGTGACCGCGTCCTCGGTGCCCGGCACCACGGGGACGCCCGCGGCCTTCATGCGCCGGCGCGAGGACAGCTTGTCGCCCATCACCCGCATGGTCTCGCCCGTGGGGCCGATGAAGACCAGGCCGGCCGCCTCGACCGCCTCGGCGAACCCGGCGTTCTCCGAGAGGAAGCCGTAGCCGGGGTGGATGGCCTCGGCGCCGGTCGCACGGGCGGCGGCGATGATGCGCTCGCCCACCAGGTAGCTTTCGCTCGCCGGCGCCGGCCCGATGGCCACCGCCTCGTCGGCCATCAGCACGTGCAGGGCCGTGCGGTCGACGTCCGAATGCACCGCCACCGAGGCGATGTCCATCTCCCTGAGTCCCTGGATGATCCGCACGGCGATCTCGCCGCGGTTGGCCACCAGGACCTTCGTGAACCTCTTCGCTGCCACGTCTCGCTCCCTAGAGGGGGATGTTGCCGTGCTTCTTGGGCGGCAGGGACTGCTTCTTGTTGCGCAGGTTGTTCAGGGCCCGGATCAGTTCGCACCGGGTGTCGGCCGGGTCGATGACGTCGTCCAGGTAGCCCAGGCCGGCGGCGATGAACGGGTTGGCGTAGGTCTCGTTGTACTCGTCCACCAGGCGCTTGCGCTCGGCCTCGGCGTCGCCGGCGTCGGCGAGCTGCTGCCGGTACAGGATGTTCACGGCGCCCTCGGGACCCATCACGGCCAGCTCGGCGCCGGGCCAGGCCACGTTCCAGTCGGCGCGGATGTGCTTGCTGTTCATCACGTCGTAGGCGCCGCCGTAGGCCTTCCGGATGATCACCGTCAGCTTGGGCACGGTGGCCTCGCAGAACGCGTACAGCAGCTTGGCCCCGTGCTTGATGATGCCGCCGAACTCCTGGTCGGTGCCGGGCAGGAAGCCGGGCACGTCCTCGAAGACCACCAGCGGCACGTTGAAGCAGTCGCAGGTGCGCACGAAGCGCGCCGCCTTCTGGCTGGAGGCGATGTCCAGCACGCCGGCCTGGAACTTGGGCTGGTTGGCCACCACGCCGACGGGCTGCCCGTCCAGCCGCGCGAACCCGCAGATGATGTTCTGGGCGTGGCGCGGCTGCACCTCCATGACGTCGCCCTCGTCCACCACCAGGCGGATCACGTCCAGCATGTCGTAGGGCTTCCGGCTGTCGTCGGGGACGATGGCGTTGAGCTTCTCCTCGCGGCGGTCCGGCCGGTCGGTGGGCCGGGTCCGGGGCGGCTCCTCCAGATTGTTCTGGGGCAGGAAGCTGAGCAGGCGCCGGACCATCAGCAGGCAGTCCTGGTCGCTGGAGGCCATGAAGTGGGAGACGCCGCTGCGGGTCGAGTGGGTGTCGGCCCCGCCCAGCTCCTCGAAGGTCACGTCCTCGTTGGTGACCATCTTGATGACGTTGGGGCCCGTCACGAACATGTAGCTGGTCTGGTCCACCATCAGGGTGAAGTCGGTGATGGCGGGGGAGTAGACCGCGCCGCCGGCGCAGGGGCCGAGGATGGCCGAGATCTGGGGCACCACGCCCGAGGCCATGGTGTTGCGCCAGAAGATCTCCGCATAGCCCGCCAGGGAGCGCACGCCCTCCTGGATGCGGGCGCCGCCCGAGTCGTTCAGGCCGATCACCGGACAGCCGTTCGCCAGGGCCAGGTCCATCAGCCGGCAGATCTTCAGGGCGTTGGCCTCGCTCATGGAGCCGCCGAAGACCGTGAAGTCCTGGGCGAACACCGCCACCTGGCGGCCGTCGATGCGGCCCATGCCGGTGACCATGCCGTCGCCCACGGGGCGGCTGCGGTCCATGCCCATCTCGTGGGTGCGGTGGCGCACGAAGACGCCGGTTTCCTGGAAGCTGCCCTCGTCCAGCAGCAGGTGGACGCGTTCCCGGGCCGAGAGTCGTCCCTTGGCGTGGAGCTTGGCGATGCGTTCCGGGCCGCCGCCGGCGAAGGCCTCCTGGCGCAGTTCGTGGAGGCGGGCCAGCTTGTCGTCGAAGGAGTGGGCCATGTCGATCCCCTCGGGGCGTTGGTTCCGGGCCGTGTTCGCTGCAAAGGCGAGGCGCAGTCTAGCAGAAAAGAAACCGTAGCCAAAGGCCGAAGGCCAGAGGGGCGCGGTGGCAGGGTTGGGGTCAGGCCTCGCCGGCGCGCCGGCGCGCCATGACCCGGTCCAGGAGCTGGGCCAGGTCCCGGTGGCTGCCGGGCTTGAGCATGAACTCCAGGACGCCGGCCTCCCGGGCCTGGCGTTCGTTGAAGCTATCCCGGAATCCCGTGAAGAGGACCACGGGCACGTCGGATCGGATGTCGTGGAGGCGCCGGGTCAGGCGCACGCCCGACATGTGGGGCATGATCTGGTCGGTGACCACGGCGTCGAAGCTGTCGGGGGCGCGGGCGAAGTCGGCGAGGGCGTCGCGGGCGTCGGTGTGCACCGCCACCGCGAAGCCCAGGCGCTGCAGGCCCCGGGCCATGACCTGGGCCACCATGGTGTCGTCGTCCACCAGCAGCACCGTGCCCCGGGTGGGGGCGACCGGGGGCGGTTCGGCGGCCACCGGTTCGACTTCCTCGGCCGCGGCGACGGCCGGACCGACGCCGGCACCGGCCGCGGCGGCGACGATCTCCAGGTTGGCCGCCTGGGGCTTCTGGTCCGCCGGCCAGGCGATCAGCGGGAAGAAGATGTCGAAGGTGGTCCCCCCGCCGATGCGGCTCTGGGGGATGGTGGTGCCGTCGTGCTCCTTCAGGATGCGGCAGACGGTGCTCAGGCCGATGCCCAGCTTCGAGCCGCCGGCGGCCACGCTGAAGTAGGACTCGAAGATGCGGTCGAGGGTCTCGGTGTCCATGCCGCGGCCGTTGTCGTGGATGGTCAGCTTCACGTAGCTGCCGGGTCCCAGGTCCGCCGGCACCGCCCGGTGCCAGCCGCTGACCGTCTCCTCCCGGAGGCGGACCTCGAGGACGCCCTTCTCGGCCATCATGGCCTGCACCGAGTTGCTGCACAGGTTCATGAGCACCTGCTGCACCCCGGCGGGGGAGGCCAGGACGGGGCCGCACGGGGCCAGGTCCTCGCGGATGTCCACCGTGGTCGGCAGGATGTCCCGCAGCAGCTTGAGGGTGTCGCTCACCAGGGGGCCCAGGTCCGTGGGCTTGCGGGCCCGGTCGGCCTGGCGGAAGAAGTCGCTGATCTCGGTCACCAGCTCGCTGGCCATGGTGCCGGCCTTGATGACCTTGGTCAGTTCATCCTGGGCCTCGGCGCCCGCCGGCAGGCTGTGGGCGGCCATGCGGGTGTGGCCGAGGATGACCGCGAGCATGTTGTTCAGGTTGTGGACGATGCTGCCGGCCAGGATGCCGACGGCCTCCATGCGGCGGGCCTGGGTCAACTGGTGTTCCAGACTCAGGTTGTCCCGGCGGAGGCGGTCCGTCTCGGCGGCCTCGAGGCGCACGCGTCGGCGCATGCCCCACCAAGCCCACCCGGCGGCCAGGGCGGCGGCGGCAAGGACCACCACGACGATCAGCGTCAAAGCCAGCATGATTCCCCGTTCCCCCGCTGGCGGTGCCCGCAACCGTGCCGGTCCCGGACGCGCCATATGCCCCCAGTATGAACCAACTTGCCGGCAGGCGCCAGCGCAAAGCCGGACACCCGCAAAAGGGGACGGCCCGCCTTGGCGGGCCGTCCCGGGAATACGGCGTCGTGCGGTGATCTAGCGATACAGCGCCTTGAGACCGCTGAAGCTCACGTCATCGGTCGGGACCGCACAGTTGACGACGGGGATGCCGTCGGCGAAGGCTTCCAACTTGAAGTCGCTGAACGAGTAGTTGAGGATGCCCGTCGCGTTGTTGTAGCACTGGGCCACCACGACCTGGGCCGTGTCGTACCAGTAGTCGTCGAACATGACGGTGGTGCCGTCCAGGGCGTCCGCGTACCACTCGCCGTAGGTGTTGGGGGCGATGGTCACGCTCATGCCGTCCTGCACGGTGATCATGCAGCTCTCCCAGGCTTCGGCCTCGGTGGCCGAGCCCCAGACCACGTCCGCGGTCACCACGTTGGGGGCGGGCACGGGCAGGGTGCCCATCTTCAGCACCGAGCCGTAGAGGCCGGCGGCGGCGACGTCCACCTCGGACAGGCCGAAATACTCGCTGTAGACGCCGCAGAGCTGCACGTCGTCGCCCGGGACCTGGGTGTGGCCCGGCGCGTACACCCAGATGCCGCGCCAGGCATCGTACGGAGCCTCGGCCACGAAGAACCCGTTGGCCGTGACCCCCGTGACCACGCCGCGCGGCGTGACCAGGGTGCCCTCGGTGATGGCTCCGGTCTGGATATCGTAGATGGTGGTGCCCTGGGCGAGGGCGCCGCTGGCGACGATGAGCATCAGGATCGCGATCACAATGGCTTTCATGTGTTTCCCTCCGCTGGATGGTCAGGCATACGTTCCGCCCCCCGGGGAGCGGAAAGCCTCCCGAGCGAGAACCAGGCGCGTCGGATCTCAGAATATCCGCACGGTATTTTCCCTCGCGGACCGTATCATCCACGGCAGGGAGCGTCCAGCGAAAAGATGCCCGTTCCGTGACTTTTTAGCGCCTCACGGCCAATTTTTATGCTCTCCGCACACCCGACGTTTGGCATGGCTCCGGGGCGGGACGCCTGCTATCCTGCCGGGACGACCTGCGGCCCACGTTCCCAACCAGGGGAAGGAACTGCAATGCATTACGATTTCCTGACTTGTGATGTCCACGCCGGAGTCGCCGAGGTGACGGTGAACCGCCCGGACAAGCTCAACGCCCTGAACGCCAAGGTGATGGGCGAGCTGGACGGCTGCCTGGCAGCCCTGGGCGACGACCCGGCGGTCCGGGCCGTGGTCCTGACCGGCGCGGGCGAGAAGGCCTTCGTGGCCGGGGCCGACATCGGCGAGCTGGCCGGGCTGACGGCCGCCGCGGGCGAGCGCCTGGCCGCCCGCGGCCAGGCCCTGATGGCCCGCCTGGAGAATCTGGGCAAGCCGGTGATCGCCGCGGTCAACGGGTTCGCCCTGGGCGGCGGCCTGGAACTGGCCATGGCCTGCACGTTCCGCTACGCCGCCGAGACCGCCCGGCTGGGCCTGCCCGAGACGGGGCTGGGCCTGATCCCGGGCTACGGCGGCACCCAGCGCCTGCCCCGGCTGGTGGGGCGGGGCCGGGCGCTGGAGATGATCCTCACCGGTGAGATGGTCGATGCGCCGACCGCCCTGTCCCTGGGCCTGGTCAACCGGGTGCTGCCGGCGCCCGAACTGATGGATGCGGCCCGGGCCACGGCGGCGAAGATCGCGGCGCGCGCACCCCTCGCCCTGCGCGCGGCGCTGCAGGCGGTCAACGACGGGCTGGCCATGGACCAGGACGGCGGCTGCCGCCTGGAAGCCGCCCTGTTCGGCGTGTGCGGGTCG
>CAWGRT010000026.1:0-73612 GCA_963825035.1 Candidatus Krumholzibacteriia bacterium
CCTCCTGGACCAGCTCCCTGAAGATGAACGGACCCGACTGCTGCACGAGATCGGGGCGAACGGTGCGACCGACCTGCGGCGCCCCGACATGCAGACCGAAGTCGAGAAGTATCTCCTCGTCCGATGGGCCTGGAACCGGGAGCCGGTCACGGCAAGCCAGCTCTCCGATGACATCGGTGCGAGCTTTCGCACGATCAAGTCGGCGATTGCGAGACTCGGACCGGCGGTGTTCCAGACCGACGACAAATGTTACGGGATCAAGGCACCCGGTCAGGAGACGTGGAACAGGCTTCTCGCGACCTCGCGGGAGTCTCGTGCTTCCGAGTACTATATCGACATCTCCAGTCAGCCGAGGTCACCGGACTCGCTCTTGAACCGCCTTCTTGAATGGAACAGGTCGGATATCGCGGTCGGCGGGACGTTCGGCGCCGGCTCGCACTTTCCCGAACTCGACCTGGTCGGCTCGCCACGCCTGGATCTCTGCATCCATGCTCCGGGGAACAGGGTGGACCCGCTCCCCATCGCGAAGCTCGATCCGGGCCTCAAGCCGACGAACGACGTCCATGCCCCCGCACGACTGGCGGTCCATTACCTGCGGCGAGCGACGTCGCTGTTCCGGACCACGCCGGATGGCATGGCGATAGCCGACCCGATCGAGTGCCTGTTGGATCTCAACGAGGCCGGGCTCGGCCGACAGTTCAGACAGTTCCAGGACCACCTGATGTCCCACGGGGGAAGCTGACATGGTACCGCCGAGTGGAATGGTCCCCGTCGTCCCGGCTGCGGTTCTGGAGGAGATCGCCGCGGCCATTCCCGAGGGCTGTCACGAGTTCATGATCGTGACGGGCAGCCTGGCCGTCGGCTATCGGTACTTCAAGGACCGCCCCGAGATGGCCGTACGCACCAAGGACGCCGATTGCCTGATCTCACCGCGTATCCGGGCCGTGGAGAAGAGCGCGGCCATCGTGGAGCGATTGCTCGAGGCCGGCTGGGTCTATCACGCCACCGAGGATTGGCCGAAACCGGGCAGGAAGGGAGCGCCGCTTGAGAAGCTGCCCGTGCCCCGCCTGCACAGACCCGACGCGCACGGCTGGTTCCTGGAACTCCTCACGGTGCCGGAACAGAGCGAAGACCGCTCCCGGAGTTTTCTGCGCGTCCCCATCGCGGACTACGATTATGCCATTCCCAGTTTCGGGTTTCTGTCCCTTCACGACTACCATCCCGACGCGACATCATTTCGGATCTTCGTCGCCAGGCCCGAGATGATGGCGCTGGCCAATCTCCTCGAACACCCCGAGATCCGACCGGAGACCATGTCGGGTTGGCCGGACATGAAGCGGAGCAACAAGGACCTGGGGCGCGTCGTCGCCATCGCCTGGTTGGCCATGAACGAAGACCCCGACGCGCTGCGCGCCTGGCCCGGCCTGTGGGCATCGGCGCTGCGTGACCGGTTCCCGACCGAACACCGCGACCTCGCCCGAAGCGCCGGCCGCGGTCTGCGGCAGCTTCTCGCAAGGCCCGCGGATCTTGAACAGGCCTATGACACCTGCGTCACGGGACTCCTCGCGCTGAGCCAGCCGTCACCGGAGGAGTTTGCGATCGCCGCCAAGAGGTTGATCGTCGATGCGATCGAGCCGCTCGAATCGGCGGAAAGTGCACGATAGCCTGAGCCTTGCCTGGGGTACCGGGGAAGTCCACGTCCGCCCACCGCACCAACCGGTGGTGGCCGTTTCGGCAGCGGACCGTCACCCCCGCGCCGGCCCCCGAAACACCTCCCGCCCATGCCAGGCCAGAAACTCCGGTTTGGCGAAATACTCCGCACTCTGCGGCGCCCGGATCCCCGCCGCGTGGTACCGCAACAGATGCTCCTGCAACCCCCGCCGACCCCGACACATCCTGCGACACCAGCACCCGCCGCTCGGTCGTCACGGTGAACGCGCCGCGATCCAGCAGCTTGTGGTGCAACGAGCACAGGGCCAAGCCGTTGCCCTCGATGTCCGGCCCGCCCGCCTGGTGCCACTTGATGTGGGCCGCCTCCAGGGCCACGTCCTGGGTGCCCAGCCGCAGGTCGAACCCGCACACGGCGCAGCGGCGCTCGTAGGCCCGCAGCACGCGCTCGCGGAAGGCCGGGTCGCGCTTGGCCGTGGCGGCGCCGGCGGTCGGCAGGGTCGCGATGTCCAGGCCAACGGCCGCCAGGATGTCCTCGTGGTACGAAGGCGTGAACTCGGCCTCCAGGATGGCCATCGCCGCCTCGGCCAGCAGGCTGCGGTCCTTGCGCAGGGCGGACCAGATGTCCTCGGTCAGGCCGCCCGGCGGATTCAGCTTCAGCAGCTCCGACTTGCGCGCATCGTCCTTGCCCGTGCGGCGCGCCAGCTTGTCGGCGTCGCGCACCACCCAGATGCCGTCGTTCTGCAGGCGCCAGAACGGGTACTCCGGGTGGTACGACTGGCGCTTCGGCCCGAACTCGCGGAGCAGGGCGCCCAGCTTCGCGTCGACCTCGCGGTAGGGGATCTCGCGCGCCTCGCCGCGGGCGCAGCGGGCCAGGGCCATCAGCAGCAGCAGCGGCTTGTGGGGGGCGCGCTGGTCGCCGCGGGACCAGACGGTCACCTGGGTCAGGCGATCGAGGATCTCATCTCGATTCATGCGCTGGCTTCTACCAAAATGGTCTTTCCCGGTCTTGCGTCGGGGTCAAGGCCGCGGGGACTCCAAGCGTGGGTTCAAGGCGGACCCGACCCTAGACTACCGTCTTGAGCCGCTCCCGGAGCGCCGCCTCCCGGGGCTTGATCTTGGTGATGGTCATGGCGTGCTCCAGCAGCTTGCGCACACTGGGAACGCCCGCGGGCGGCTGGGCTCCAGTCTCCAGCAGGGCGATGCCCAGAGCGTACGAGCTGTTCTCGTGGTCGGGGTCGGCTGCCCATCGCCGGTACAAGTCGTCCAGGGCGAAATCGGTGCGCTCACGGACGAATTTGACACAAACCGGCAGGTGCGGGTAGCGGTAGACCAGTTCCATGACGTCGTCGAGGCGTCCTGCGTCCCGCAAGTTCGCCGCCAGAGACTCAACCACGGCCTCGGGGTGGTAGCCCTTGTAGAACCAATCCAGGATTTCGGCGAGCGGCACCCCGCTCATGTCCTTCTTCATCGTCGTCATCAGGCACGGAAGGTTCGGCGAAACTCCGAAGGCAGCGAATTCCTCGATGATCGCGCAGGCCGTCTTCCAGTCGTCAGCCGCGCCGAGGAGCACGTTGAGGGTCACCTCATTCGGTGTCAGCTGTTCGGCCTGCATCCTCGCGAAGTACTCCCGCGCCCTCGCGTAGTCGGGGGCGCCCCCGATCAGCAGGCTGTACGTATAGAGGTCGGGCCTGCTGCCCACGGACGCCATGTCCTTGAGGATCCGTCTTCGGGCCGTGTCGTCCGGGGCGTGGCCGAGCACGACGTTGAACTGGGTATTTGCAGGTTTGAGTTTCGCCTTCAGCATCTTTGTCAGCAGGTCTCGGGCGGCCGCCCAGTCCGGTGCGTGGTTTATGACTCGGCCGTACGCCGCCGCACTGGTCGGCAAGTGCTTCGCCCGCTTGTCCATCAGCACCCGCTGCACCAACGGCCAGGTTGGAGCCTGCGTCAGGAGTTGGTCGAGATCGTTCGTCGACCGGGCACGTTTGAGCGCATCGTCAAAGACCCTCTCTGCGCGCGGACCGTCGGCCATGGCGACCAGGTGGGTGGCGCATTCTCCCGCCAAGGCCATGTTGCCAGGGTAGGCCGCCACGGCCTTGCTGTAGATTCGGTCCGCCTCGACCGCATCGCCCTCCGCCTCGAGGCGCGCCCACCTCCGGTAGGATCCGGACAGGAGATTGCCGCCCAGACGGTCCGCGCGTTGATAGAGTTCCCGCGCCTTTTTCTTGTCGCCCTCATCGAGCTTGATGTCGGCCAGTTCACCGATCTCGTGCCCGCATGGCCGGAGTTCCAGGGCCTGGACGAGGGCATCGAACGCCATCCCCAGTCGGGGCCCCGCCAGACGGGCCAAGTAGTAGTCCCAGCTTGTGAGCCGGTCCCCGTAGTGCGTCGGGATGACCTCGATGAAATCGAGTTCCCGCATCTTCATGTAGGGCTTCGGCCAGCCCCGCGTGTGGCCGGTCAGCCCCTCCCAGACGGCCTCCGCCGCACGTAGACGCGGTTCGGGCAGCCCCACCGCCCGCAATTCGCCGACGGCCACGAGCACCGACTGGGTCTCGTGGTCCAGGCGGTCGAAGTAACCCAGTCGCTCGACGACCTCGCGCATCACCGAGGCCGGCGTACCGTCGAAGTACGCCAGGGTATCCGAGCCGACCTCCTTCGCCAGCCGCGCGGCCTCGTCGCTGCCGAGGTCCGGCGGGGTGACCGGGGTCGCACCGTTCACGGTGTCGCAGCGCGCACGCGCCATGGCCCGGTAGAGCGGCTCCTTCTCCTCGCACCGGAGCGTCATCACGACAGAACAGGAGCAGGGGCACGACGCGCGGAGCTCCGCAACGAGGTCGTCGATCCGGATGCTCCTGGCCACGTAACGGTCAACGTCGTCCAGGATCAGGTACACGTGCCTGGTGCCCCGCGGAAGCTTCAGGCGCCGGACCGCGTCCAGGAGCAGCCGGCTGCCGACGTTCTTCTCCGGGATCACCGCCGCCGCCCGCATGTCCTTGACCAGAGCCTCGTAGAGACCGCGCGATTTACCGAGTCCGGTCTTGCCGACGATCAGGAGATCGTCGCCTGCAGAAAGAGCCTGGCGAATCTCGTCGTCCGAGGCCCGCGGCAGGTACACCCGGTGGTGGTCGCGAATCTTCAGATCGCCGTCGTGGTTGTCCGTCCTCAGTTCGGGACACGGCCGGACGATGACGCTCTCGCGAACGGCGCCCGAACGGCGCCGGCGCTTCCTGAACGAACTGATGGCGAAGAGGATCAGGGCCACCAGTAGCCCGACCACCACCTTCTCTATCAGCGCGCCCCAGGGATACCTGGGGTCGACTGCGGCCGGCGGGGCCGGGCTCGCCGCGCCCACGGTGGCCACTGTGTCGGGCATGGTCACCCCCGCGATCGCGACTGCCGCCTCGGGCAATACGACCCCGGAGTCCGCACGTGCGGTCGAAGCTACAGCCTGATCTGCTACAGGATAGGTATCCTGGGCGGCGGTGCGAAGTTCCTGTGGGTCGGGCACCAGCGATGCCTCCTCCGGGCTGATATCGGATCTGTCATTAGGCAGCCCTGGACCGTCAAGTCCGGCACGATGTCGCTGATTGTACCAGATCAAGTGGCACCGGGTATCGACCAATCGCCGGCGCGGATCGATCGGCCATCAGGCTCACCGTCAGCGGGAGGCGGCCGGATGAAGAATTGATCGAAGCCGTCACCCCGGTCCCGAGCCCACCCTCATCCGGTGGCGGTTCCCGCAGCGCCGCGACGTGTCCGGGCTCGGGACCGGGATGCCGGCGATGCCGGCGCTCTTCAACAGCTGCATAGCGTGTCCTTCTGGGTTGGTCACGGTCGGAACCGGCGTTGTTTCGGGGTTCCCTGTTTCGAATCTCTATATCATTGAGAGGACCGCGCGGCCGAGGCACCCCCCGAAACGCGACAGGGCGCCGCAGCGCCCTGTCGCCCCCTGGAATCACCCGGGGATCAGGTTGTGCCCTTGCCGCCGCAGGCCGCGCACTTGGTCTCGCCGGCGCCTCCGCACTTGTTGCAGCGCCCCTGGTCGGTCCAGCTGCCCTGGCGCCCGGTGCCGCCGCAGGCGCTGCAGGTCTTGGCGCCTTTGCCGTTGCAGTTGTTGCACTTGCCCATGGAATCGTCCCCCCTGGTTGAAGCCTCTCACGCAAAACCCTGTATACACCCTACCACGGCCACCGTCCGAAGTCACCGTAGCAGTCGATTCCGCGTCGCCGGGAGGCAATGGGGTTGAATACAGAATGTCATTCATGGTAGTCTGCAGCGCATCAACACGATGCCGCACCTCCGACCGAACCACCCCGAGTCGTGTTGACCGCCGTCGTCCCGGATCCTGCCAGCCCGAGGGTATGCACCATGCCATCCGGACCCCGGACAGCAACGACCCGGACGCCTGCACCGGCCGCACCCGGCCCGGTTGCCGCGGCCATCCTCCGGTCATCCTCTCCTCTCCGTTCCCGCGCACAGAAAGGTGGACCCCGATGAAGTTGACTCTCGATCGCCGCGAAGTCGAAAAGAAGGGCCTGTTCAAGAAATCGACCCTCTACTTTCTGGACGTTGACATGCAGTTCTCCGACGAAGAGTTGGCTCTCATCAAGAAGCACAAATGGGGCGACCTTCCCATGTGCACCGCCGTCTTCGAGCACACCCAGAACATGGCCTGGACCATGGTCGTCGACGTCTTCACCAAGGGCCCCAAGGAGTTCGGTTTCAAGAAGGTCGAGGAGCTCGCCTCTGCCGAATCCCAGCTCATCGAGAGCGCCCGCGCCCTGAAGTCGAACCTTGAAGGGGCGGCCGGCTTGACGGCGGGCGGCCCGCGCGAGATCGAGCTCTAGGCCTTGTTTATCGACCCGGCGGCCGCGATCGCGGCCGCCGGTCACCGATCCTCCGACCGGAAGGGTGCGCATGGCCATCGGCAGGTTCTTCAAAGGGATCTTCTCGGACGACGGCGCCCGCACCAGCTTCTCCGAGCGGGTCCGCACCTACGACGCGGCCTGGGAGCGCCAGGATCTCGAAACCTGCGGGGAGATCCTTATGGATCTCCCAAACCGCGCCCGGACCGCCGCGGATTGGGTCGAGCTAGCCTTGCGGGCCCGCGGGGACTTCCGCGAAGAGGTGGTCATGCCCGGACTGATAGCCTGCACGGACACGCGCCAGCTGCAGGACGCCTACTTCATGGTGTCGGACAACATCCGGGACATCCGCGTGCCCATCCTGCACCGCCTGGTGGAGCTGGCCGACGGCTACTGGGACTGGAAGTTCGTCAGCTTCTTCTGCCCCGAAGAGCAGGATCACGTCCAGATCCTGAGCGACGCCCTCGGGAAGTGTGTGGAGATCGGCGAGCCGGACAACGCCGCGGCCAAGGAAGCGTTCTACCAGCGGATTGACGGCTACTTCAAGGAGCACGGCAAGTCGCGGGTCATGGTCGCCGGCTGGACGGTGCTCAAGAGTGACGAGAATCTCGTGAACGATCCGCATTTCCGTTTCTGGTTCCTGATGTCGGTAGAGGCCCGCGACGGCTCGGAGCCCCACGGCTACGCGCTCATGAAGATGCGGGAGCTCGGCACGGCCGCCGACTGGGAGTGGCTGCGTGACGCCGCACGGGAAGACTTCGGTCCGGACGATCCCTACGTGGTCATGGCCGAGCGCGAACTGGCGCGTCTCGCCGGGGCGTCCATGGTCGAATTGCGGCCCGAGGAGACGGTCGATCTCGGCAGCGGCGTCACCATGTCGCTGACCTGGGTTCCCCCGGGTACGTACGCCATGGGCGGCGGCAGCTTGGGCGGCCGGGACGAGAACCCGGTGCACGACGTGCGCATCGGTCGTGGCTTCCGACTGGCCAAGCATCCGGTGACCCAGGCGCAGTTCCAGACCGTCATGGGCGGCAACCCGTCGGTGTTCCCGGGCGATGACCGGCCGGTGGAGAGCGTGACCTGGGACGAGGCCGTCGAGTTCTGCCGCCGGCTCACCGAACGCCTGGGTGAGGCCGCCGGCGTCTACCGGCTGCCCAGCGAAGCGGAGTGGGAATACGCCTGCCGCGCCGGCAGCACCGGGCCCTATTGCTACGGCAGCGACCCTTCACGGCTGGGGGAATACGCCTGGTTCGAGGACAACAGCGGGGGCCAGACGCAACCGGTGGGGCGGAAGCAGCCCAACGCGTGGGGCCTGCACGACATGCACGGCAACATCCACGAGTGGTGCGCCGACGAGTGGCACGACAACTATGACGGCGCCCCCGCCGACGGCAGCCCCTGGCCGAACGGGGACGGCGACCGGATGGACCGTGGCGGCAACTTCGGCTGTGCGGCCCACCGCTGCAACTCGGCCCGCCGCGACGGACGGCCACCCGCGGACCGCTGGCAGTTCCTCGGCTTCCGGGTGGCGCGCAGCGAACCGGCTTGAGCACGGGGACGGGGGGAACCATGAAAGACCTGATCGTCTCCATCGTCGCCTTCGTGATGCTGATCGCGGCGGCCTGGTTCATGCTGTCGGGCCTGTTCGGCGGCTGGCGGGGCCCCAACTTCCTGGCGCCCTACCAGCAGCGCGAGGAGCGTCGCCGCCGCCGGGGCACGGCCCTCGTGGAGACGGCCGTCCTGCTGGCCCTGTATCCCATGCTCCTGACCAAGGTGGGGCTTGAGCCGCGGACCGCGCTGGTGGCCCTGGGTGCCCTGTCCGTCGGCCTGTTCTGCGTGCCGGGTCTGGCGCGGACGGCCATCGGCGTGATGGGCGGGGTCCTCACCTTCTTGTCCGTGCCCTGGGCGTCCATCGACTACGGCCTGGTGGCTCTACTGATGATCACCGGCTACCTCGTCCTGGCGTCCCAGTTCGCGCCGGACCGCTGAGAACCCGTCCGCACCGCCGCAAGAGGAGAGGGATGTGTTCAAGAATCGCTTCACTTCCATAGTCGGTCGCCTGGCCGACACGGCCGAGACAGTGAAAGACGGATCCCGTGACAAGGTCGAGGAATACGTGGTGTCCATGCTCCCGACGGTGCGAGAGTCCTGCGACCGCTTCCTCGCCCAGGCGCGGGAACACGATGCGCCGGTCGCCGCCGGCGCTCGGCGGCTGAGCGCCGACCTGATCGCCGACGAGAAGCGCTTCATGAAGGTGCTCGACCGCGTGACCCGGGAGTTGCCCTTACCTCGCTACGTGCCACGTCGGGTGTTCGTGAAGATCTGCATGAAGCAGAGGCCGCGCCTGCTGGCCTTGGTGGCTGCGGACGAAAACAAGGCGTAGTCCGGAGCACTCCTCTCAGGCCGTGAGATCCGCCAGGTCGCCCAGGTCCATGTCCGGTTGGCGCTCCCTGGCCAGGCGGCAGTACTTGGCGGCCATCCCGGTCAACCCGCAGCTCCGATAGCAGTGGGCCATGCGCAGGCACACCACCGCGCAGTCGGGGTCCACGCGGCGCACCCGCTTCAGCAGCACCAGGGCCGATTCCAGGCGATGGAAGTAGTAGTGGCAGACGGCGGCACCGACCAGGCTGACGTAGTCGTCCGGGGCATCCTTGAGCACGCCCTCGAACAGGGGCAGCGCCTGCTCCTGGGCATCGGTCATCCAGTAGATCTCCGCCACCGTGCGGCGCGCCCCCATGGGGAGGTCCCGGGCGGGATCCAGCCCCCGGTAGACCGCCCCGTCCAGGTAGCGCCGCGCATCGGCGGGCCGACGCAGGTTCAGAAGACAGGTGAACAGGTTGCTCAGCACCGGGGGATGGTTCGGCC
The DNA here is from genome assembly GCA_963825035.1 of Candidatus Krumholzibacteriia bacterium. Taxonomy (GTDB): domain Bacteria; phylum Krumholzibacteriota; class Krumholzibacteriia; order LZORAL124-64-63; family LZORAL124-64-63; genus JACZKN01. Next base: position 9,402 of record CAWGRT010000026.1, read on the forward strand.
GGTCGCGGTACGCCCTTTCGGCGTAGGGCAGGGCTTCCTCAAAGCGGCGCAGGCCGAAGAGCGCGACCGACAGGTCGTTGTACACGGGCTCGAAGTCGGGATAGGCCGCGACCGCCTGCTTGTAGAGGGCGACCGCACCCTCCAGGTCTCGCGCGTCGTGGCGCGCGGCACCAGCCCGAAACAGCTCGCTGGCCTCGCGATGGCTACCCACGTCGTTTCCCCTCGACGAAGTTGCGGCAATCCTCCACCGTCAGGGTCTCCAGGTCCTCGGCCGCCGGATCGGAGGCGCGGGTCAACCGCATTGCCTGGGCCTTGCGGATGCCGGACAGGGTGTTGGCGACCATGCGTCCGTTGCCGAAGGCCTCGCCGGCCGCCATCCGCTCCACTGTGAAGAAGTCGCTCATCACCGTTTCCGCGGCGGGGGCCAGGACGTAGCCCTGGCGGTCGCACATCCGGCGGAAGATCTCCATAAGTTCGCCGGCGGCGTAGCTCTCGAAGCGGAATCGGTTGGCGAAGCGCGACGCCAGGCCGGGATTGGAATCGATGAAGCGGGCCATCTCGCGTTCGTAGCCCGCCACGATCACGCACAGCTTGTCCTTGTCGTCCTCCATGCGCTTGAGGATGGTGTCGACGGCCTCGTGGCCGAAGTCGCCGCCTTCGCCCAGCAGCGTGTAGGCCTCGTCGATGAAGAGGACGCCATTGAGAGCCTCCTCGATGACCTTGTTGGTCTTGATGGCTGTCTGGCCCACGTACTCCGCCACCAGGTCCTGCCTCGCCACCTCCTTCACGTGACCGCGGGCCAGGATCCCCAGCTTGTGGTAGATCCGCCCCATCAGCCGCGCCACGCTGGTCTTGCCGGTGCCCGGGGGGCCGAGGAAGACCGCGTGGATCGGGATCGGCGGCGCCGGCAGGCCTCGCTCCCGCCGCAGGCGGTCAATGCGCATCTGGCCCATGAGGGCGGTGCAGTCGTCCTTCACCTCCCGCAGCCCGACCATGGCGTCGAGTTCCCCCAGGATGTCCTCCAGGGTCTCGGGTTCGTCGCTCTCGGTGTACTTGCCCGCGAGGGCGGCATCGACGTCGTCCTCGGTGATGGTGCGCATGAGCCGGCGGCGTTCCTCGTCGCTGCCGGCCGAGGCCAGCAGGTCGCAGATGCGGCTGGACTGATGGCTGCGCAACTCCTGCAGGAGGGTGCGGGGCACGCGGCCGTTGCCGAAGTGCCGGTCGCGGGCCCGGTAGCACCAGGCCAGGTAGCGGCGGATCTTGCGCGCGGCCTCCTCGGTGAACTCGCAGTCCTCGTCCTCGGCGAATATCCCGCACAGTTCGAACAGCTCGTCGGGTTCGTAGTCGGGGAAGACGAACTCGCGGCTGAAGCGCGAGGTCAGGCCGGGGTTGGAGGCAATGAACTTTTCCATCTCGTCCGGATAGCCGGCGACGATGACGCAGAGCCGGTCGCGGTGGTCCTCCATGTACTTGAGAATGGTGTCGATGGCCTCGCTGCCGAAATCATTACCCTCGCGGGCCAGGGAATAGGCCTCGTCCACGAACAGCACGCCGTCCAGCGCCGAGTCCAGGACCTTGGCGGTCTTGGCGGCCGTGCCGCCCACGTGTTCGGCCACCAGGCCGGCCCGATCCACCTCCACCACGTGGCCCTTCTCCAGCAAGCCGATAGACTTGAAGATCCGGCCCAGCATCCTGGCCACCGTGGTCTTGCCGGTGCCCGGAGGGCCCTTGAAGACGCTGTGTAGGACCAGGGGCGACGATTTCATGTTCTCCCGCCGCCGCCACGATTCCACGTGGAGGTGGGTGAGCAGGCGCCCCACGTCCTTCTTGATGGGATCGAGCCCCACCATGCGGTTCAGTTCGCCCATCACCTCGTGAACGGACGAGGCCTCGCCAACCGGGGCGCCGGGCTCCGGTCCGGCGGGCTCGCGCGCCGGCGCTTCGCCGTCGGCCTCACCGCCGGCGCCGGCCGCCAGGGCGGCCAGCGCCTCCCGGTAGTCGTCCTTGTCCGGGCACAATTCCACGGCCCGGGAGAACATGTCGCGGGCGACCGTCATGTCCCCCCGCGCATGCTGGTAGTGGATGCCTGTGAAGTAGTAGACCTCGCCGGCGACGTTGGTGGCGCGGTCCTCCAGGAGTTTGCGCGCGAACTCCTCGGCCAGTTCCGGGTGATCGCTCTCGAACACGAGGTGCAGCATGTCGAAGCGGCGTTGCGTGTCGGACGGGTCCAACCAGAGGGTGATCATGGAGACCTGGACGAACCGCCGCAGATGCCGCTCGTCGCCGTCGGTCTGGAACAGTGCGGCGTGGCCGTCGGCAAGGTCCCTGAAGGACTGCACGGTCATGGCGTCGGCATCGTCGGCGGCGATCAGGTCCTCGAACAGGGCCACGGCGTCTTCGTGCTGCCCCTGGGCGGCCAGGCAGGACGCGCGGCAAGACATCACGGCGGGCCGTTGCGGATCGGTCCGTTCCAGGGACGCCAGCGTGTCCAGACCCGCCGACGCGTCGCCGGCACGGATCTGGGCCGGCGCCAGCTTCAGGAGGGCGTCGGGGCCGGGGCCGGCTGCCGCGGCCTCCGCGTAGGCGGACACAGCGTCGGCAAAATCACCATCGGCGAAGTGCCGGTCGCCGGTCGCGATGAGGGCATGGACCCGGGCGGGAAGGGCGTCCTGTTCAGGCGGCGGCACGGCGCGGTTCCTTTCCGGTACTCTCGGCGGTCCAGGCGGGCTCGAGGGTGATGGGACCGCCCATGCGGAGACGGTCCCGGCACGGCGGCGTCGCCGCCCGGCGACGTTGGGATCCATGGTACCGCCCCGGATCGTCCGGATGCAAGCGTCACGCGAGTCGACTCCGGGCGTCGGGCGAGTACTTCGTAGGTCTTCGGGCCGCGGCAGCGACGACGGTGGCAAAGGTGTCGTTGCTGAAGGAGATACCGGGCATTCCACCATCTTGCTCTTGTTCCCGTAACGAAACACCCGCATGCCGCGGGGCCAAAAAACGAGGCAAAGATTCAAATGAGCTGCCGGCTGGGCAGCGCGCACCCGGTAGCCGACTGCCGATCCGGGGCCCACCGGCGGAACGCCCGCTGGTACGCCGCCCGCAGGTCGTATAGAGTGCCTACATCATGAAAGACCATGACGATCCTCCTTCGCCTTCCCCGCATCCGGCCGACGACGTCTCGACGTTGCCGTACGGCCACGGGCATGAACCCGTTCGCGTGATCGGTCCCTATCGGCTGCTCGAATGCGTCGGCCGTGGCGGCATGGGCGAAGTCTACGTCGCCGAGCAGACGACGCCCATCCGCCGCCGCGTCGCCGTCAAGCTCATCAAGGCCGGCATGGACAGCCGCGAGGTCATTGCCCGCTTCGAATCCGAGCGCCAGGCCTTGGCCCTGATGAACCACCCGAACGTGGCCCGCATCTATGATGCCGGGACGACAGACGCCGGCCTGCCCTACTTCGTCATGGAGTACGTGCCCGGCGAGCCCATTACCGAGTACTGCGACCGCCACAAGCTGGACCTCCGCGGCCGTCTTGAGCTCTTCATCCCCGTATGCCAGGCGATACATCATGCCCATCAGAAGGGGATCATCCATCGGGACATCAAACCGAACAACGTCCTGGTCGCGGTGCAGGATGGCCGACCAGTGCCCAAGGTGATCGACTTCGGCGTCGCCAAGGCCACCCAGCAGACCCTCACCGAGAGGACACTCTACACCGCCCAGGGGCGGCTGATCGGCACACCGGCCTACATGAGCCCGGAGCAAGCCGAGATGACCGGGCTGAACGTGGATACGACCAGCGACGTCTATTCCCTCGGCGTTCTGCTCTACGAGTTGCTGGTGGGGGCGCCGCCGTTCGACACGAAGGCGTTGCTGGCTGCCGGCATCGGAGAGATCAATCGGATCATCCGCGAAGTCGAGCCGCCGCGGCCGAGTACAAAGGTCGACACCCTCGGTGAACGGGCTACGGAGATCGCCGCCAAGAGACGGGCGGAACCCCGAACGTGGCGGAAGCAGCTTCACGGTGAACTCGACTGGATCACCATGCGGGCGATCGAGAAGGACCGGACGCGACGGTACCGCACCGCGTTCGATCTAGGTGTCGACGTTCAGATGTATCTTGAGAACAAGCCCGTCGTCGCAGGGCCGCCTGGATTTACCTATAGAACGCGCAAGCTGGTCAAGCGCAACCGCGGGCGGGTCTTGCTCGCTGCCTGCATCGTTGTACTGATCGCCGCGGTCTATTCCTCTGTGCGGTTGAGGAACAACGAACGCCGGATTGCGATGGCGTCTCGAATCGATCTCGGGCTGGATAGAATAGTCGCGCGTGATGTCGAACCCGATTTGATGTCGGGCGATTGGACACAGTTGAATCATGAGATCAAGCGCAGACTTCGTGACGACCCGGATTCGGACCTCGCGAAACGAGCTATCCGTGCCGCGGTCAGCCCGAGAATCAACGTTCTTTCCTTCGGACTCGTCGGAGACCCGCCGACTATTGACATCGATTGCAGGCCGCGTTTCGATCCCGGCCGCGACCTGCTCTATCGCTGGAGTGGGACGGGTCGATGGGACGACGGCCAGTCATTTGTAGCCTACGTGAACGTCGCCAGATACTACACCGATTGCGATACCTGTCCCGAAGAGTTCCGTAACGTCGGTTCACCTGGTCTCGCGCGGTTGATTCCCGCCGAGATGCGGGAGGCCGGAGTTCACACGCTTGAATTCGCGATGGAACTTGATATCTATGATGTGGACCGTCGCTCCGGGTCATGGGGTGAACCCGGCGACGGAAGCCCTAGCAACTCGTTAGTCCAGACTTTCGGTCGCTCCAACGTGGATAAGCGAGACCTGCCGGTCCTCTATCACGACAAGTATGCTTCGAAAAAATTCACGATATCGCTTTATGATCAATACCCCGACGACTTTCCGAGAGCAATCGAGGACGTGTCGGTCAACGAACTACAGTGGATACGATTCCACGAGGTCGTGGTCTACAAGCTGGCTGCAGTCGACAAGACGATGGGCCGGTTTGAGTACGCGAGCGTTTTCGGTGGTAAACCGATGACTCGCCGCGTCACGAAGCCGCCGGAGACGAGTATCCTTCCGGGTGGTTTTGCCGTGGTCATTCCGGACGACGCCAACTATGGCGGATTGTTGCCGTTGGCGGCCATCGCCACCGTTTTCATCAACGAGGACCAGTCCGCCGTCGGGGCCCTTGAGATGACCCAGACCACGGCAACCGACCTGATCCCCGTTGCCCGGTTCTCGCTATACAGCGACCCCGGCGCCGGCAACGCCCTCGGTATCATGGGCGCAGCCGGCAAGACCAGTTCCTATGTCCGGGATGAGACCGGCGGCTATATCGCCCACGAGTCCGCGTTCGTCGATTCCGTCGATGCGGACATTGCCCCCGTTAGCCTGGCTACGATACCTGACGACGGCCTCTACACGGGGCAGATCGACCTTGTGCCGTCGCGTGATCTCGCAGTCGCCACACGCCGGATGGATCGATACCTCGATTTGAGGATCCGCGTGCCGGTCAGGGTGCGCATCACCACCGTGCCGGCCAGGAGGATCGCTGACTAGACGGGCTTGCGCGATCTTCCACACCGCCGTCATCCTTGTGCCGCGCGCCCGGATCCCCCGGCCCGGCCCTTCCGCCCCCTGGAGGCCCATGCCCGCCCTGGAAGGTCCCGCCCTCCGCCGCGCCCTCCGCCTCTCGGTCGCCGAAGGCAGCGCCTGGGCGCTGATGGTCGGCCTCGCCGAGACCTACTTCATCGCCATCGCCGTCGTCCTGGGCGCCACGCCGGTGCAGCTGGGACTGGTCGTCGGCCTGCCCCTGGCCTGCGGCGGCCTGGGCCCCCTGACCATGATCGCCCTGCTGCGCTGGAAGCCCCGCCGGCGGCCCCTGGCCGTGGCGGCGGTCGTCGGTGCAGATCGTCATCCTGGCGCGGCTGGCGTTCCTGCTGCGGTTCGGCCACCTCCACCTGCCCGAGCTGATCGCCGGCATCTGCCTCTACCAGATGGCGGGCCAGGGGGCGGGCACCGCGTGGGCGTCGTGGTACGGCGACGTGGTGGCGCCCGAGACCCGCGGGCGCTGGTTCAGCTTCCGCAACCGGTTCGTCTACCTGGGCACGTGCGTGGGGCTGGTGACCGGCGGGCTGATCATGCACCGCCTGGCGCCGGGCGGCGTGGCGGCGGCCGGCAGCGCCCGGGCGTTCGGGCTGCTGCTGGGGCTGGCGACGGTGTTCCGGGTGGCCTCGGCCGGGCTGCTGTTCGCGTCGCCCGAGCCCGAGTTCCGCGGGCTGCTGCCGCGCCGCCAGGCGGTGCGGGCGGCGCGCACGCGGCAGGGCGGCCAGGCCTTGCGCATCCTCATGCTGGGCTCGCTGCTGCACTTCACCGTGTACTGGGGCTCGCCCTACTTCGCGCCCTTCATGCTCGAGACCCTGCGCTTCACCTACCTGCAGTACATGGTCGGCGTCCCTGTGCGCCATCCTGGCCAAGATGGCCGCCAGCCTGCCCTGGGGCCGGCTCATCGACCGCCACGGGGCGCGCGGCGTGTTCCTGGTGAGCATCGTCTGCATCGGGCTGGTGCCGCTGCCCTGGATCTTGACGCAGGGGCTGACGGTGGTGGTCTTCGCCCAGATGCTGTCGGGCCTGTCGTGGTCCGGGTTCGAGGTGGGCTACCTGTCGCTGCTGCTGGAGAACAGCCGCAGCCGCGAGCGCCCCTACCTGTTCGCCCTGCAGAGCCTGGGCAACGGCTGGATGCAGCTGGCGGGTGCGATGGTCTCGTCGCTGGTGCTGCTGCCTCGGGTCGAGAGCTACCGCAGCATCTTCGCCCTCACGGCCCTGGGCCGGCTGCTGGTGGCCATGAGCGCGCCGCTGGTGCTGGCCGGGCTGGAACGGGGGCGGCGCGCGTCCGCTGGGCCAGGTGGGCTGGCGGGTGTTCGGGATGCGGCCGCACGGGGGGTTCTCGGTGCGGCCGGTGCTGCCCAGCGAGGAGCAGGCGGAGCGGGCTGCCGTTGACCAGGTCGGGGAAGACCGGTTATAAAGGGATGGATATCGCAGAAGTATCACATCCCCACCGTATCGGGAGGACCGACCATGCATGAACCCATCGAGGAAGTGGATGGCCCCGTGGCGACGGTGACGGCGTCCGAGCCCTGCAACTGCACCTGCAAGACCTCGTCGACCGACCGGAACGAGGTCGTGGCCAACGAGGACACGGCGACCAACAGCATAACGATCTATGCCGACATCAACAATCCGCCGGCAGGCGGTTAGTCCCCTTGGGGAACGTCATAGCGCCGGTAGATGACTGTTCCCAGGGTAGAGTCGGGGCACGTCCACCGGGACATGGTCAGGGGGCCGCCCCTGTACTCGACGGTGTCCGTCCCGTCGGGGAGCTTCAAACCGGCATTGATGCTGTCCATCACCGCCTTGCCGTCCGACTTCTTCCACTTGAGGAGCTTGAGCGCGAGCGGTACGCTGCCTTCGACGGGATGGGCCATTTGCAGCGCCGCCTTGCCGTCGTCCCCGAGTACGTCCCGGATCTCGTGGACGAAGGACTCGCCGTCGACGGTCCAGGATTCCACGGACACCAGTTTGGTTAGACCCGCCTGTTCTCGCTCGTAGATTTCCTCGGCGCTCATGCGGCCCTTGCTCGCCGGATCGTTCCGGCTGGGCACGTTGATGCGCCAGCCGGTGATCGGCGATTCCACGACAGGGCGGCCGCCGGACGTCCAGCCCTGGGGCTCGAGCTCGAACGCGTCGCTGCCGACGTCGGTGGCGTGGAACAACGTGATCATCGACACGACCGCCACCACCACGGCGGCAGCCGCCACCATCTGCGTCCGCAATCGCCGGTAGGCGAAGTTCCGGTTCAGGTCCCGGGCCAGGCTGCGTTTGAACGCGTCACTCATCCGACCGGGATAATCGGCCTCGCGCATCAGGTCGCGAATATCGCGATCGTCAACGTCGTCCTGAACTGGCTGGATCTCGCGATTCACCCTTCATCCTCCCCGCGGTTTTCCGGGCTGCGCAAGGGGCCGGCTTCCTCGTCGTTCGGCCCCGCGACGCCCAGGTCCCGCAGCCGGGACCGGAGGTGATGCCGCCCCCGTTGAAGTCGGGTCTTGACCGTGCCTTCCGGAGTGCCGAGCACCGCCGCGATCTCCGCCGTCGTCATATTCTCCCAGTAATGCAGCAGGAATATATCCTGTCCGAGGCTGTCCATGCCCGCCACCGCCTTGCGCACCAGGAATTGGCGCTCCGTCAGCACGATCTCCGCCAACGGATTGAGCCTCGTGTCGATGATGGTCACGTCCGCCTCGTTCAGGTGGATCGCCCGGGCCGTCTTCCGGGCGTGCTGCCGGACGAGGTTCAGGGCGATCTTGTACAGGTACGCTCCATACGTGACACCCTTCCACTGGAAGCGCCAGAGCGTGGCCTGGGCCTGCGTGAACGTCTCGCTGGTCAGGTCTTCGGCCAGATCCCGGTCCAGCGTCCGCGACAGGCAGAACGAGAAGACGCGGTCGGCATACTTCTCGTAGAAGCGGTTGAAGTCCGCCGGATTCAGGCGGGCCCGGCCCATCCATCGCTTCTCGATTTCCAGTTCGTCGTCGTCCACGTGCGCGCCCCCCGGCACTGTCCCCGGAAACCGCTCCACGACCAAAATGACCCGTGGGGCGATCCGGATTCAGCCGGCTACGCCATGGCGGTCCGCTCCAGGAACGCCAAGGCGCCGGTTTCGTGTTGGTTGATATCAAGATAGAGCCGAAGTGACGACTCGACCTCGACAAGGATTCCCGCACATTCCCGCGCCGCCCGCGCCCGTGCCGCAGGCCGCGGCAGGTCCGGACGCACGGATGTGAAGCAGATACGGCACAGCCGCTGGGCCCAGCAGGTGCGGCAGCGGCCAGCGACCACGTCCAGCAGTTCCCGATGAACGGCCGCGATCGCCTCCGCGTCGAACCCCCGGTCCACATCGCCGATGGCACGTTCCGCACCGGCCCGTTCGCAGGGCAGGAGGCGGCCGTCCGGATCGACATACACGCGGCGCACCCCGGGCCGGCAGGCGCCCGCGGGAAAATACGTGTCACCGCAGGCCCCGCGCGACCGGTGGTGCCACCGGACGAGGGGATCGTCGAACAGGCCGGCCAGGGCCCGCGGCAACGTCGCCCGCCGCCCGGCCGCCAGCGCCGCCTTGTAGCGTTCCCGGGCCGCGGCCATGGCGGACCGCCACTGCTCTGCGGCAGCGGCCCGCCCGTCCCCCTCGGCCAGTCCCGTCCCCTCCAGGCCGGCGAAGTTCAAACGGACCGTCGGCTCCGCATCCAGGCCCAGTTCCCGGTACAGGGGGAACCGGGCGAAATAGTCGCTGATCTCCAGGATCTCGTAGGGCGGCGTCAGCGTCGCCACGAAGCGGATCCGCTGCGCCATGGCGGCGTCCACCCGCAGCAGCCGCCGCAGCCCCGCCTCGATCCGCGCGTGGGTCGGCGCACCGTGCCCACCACGCCGATGACGATCGTGAATGTGGGGCGGTCCGTCCAGGCTCACCTGCAGACGGATCCCTTCGGTCGCCAGGAACCGCGCCGTGCGGTCGTCGATCAGCGTGGCGTTGGTGTCGACGGTGAAATCGATGGTCCGCCCGCCCTGGTGCCGCCGGACCGCGGCCACCACCTCCCCGATGAGGTCGAGCCTCAGCAGCGGCTCGCCGCCGTAGAACGAGATGTTCGCCGGCCCCGAGCCGCCGCACCGTTCCGTGAACCAGGCCGCGGCCCGCAGCGCCGTGGCCACGCTCATGTCCCGCCGTCCCGCGGCCGGCATCCGGGTCAGCGGACAGTATCCGCAGCGGAGGTTGCAGTGGTCGGTCAGGCCGAGGGTCAGGTGGGCGATGGCGGGCGCCCCACCGGCGCGGCCGCTTCCGGTCTCCGGCGCGGCCGGGGGCGGACCCAGCGGGGCGAACAGGCCCTCGTCGCGGCGGGCCTGGCGGATCTCCGCGACGGCCCGCGCCAGCTCGGCCTCCGCATGCACCCCGGCCAGGCGCAACCGGACCTCGCCGTCGTTGCCGCCGTCGAAGACCTCCAGGACGTCGGCAAGAACCGGATCGACGCGGTAGAGGCCGTTGACGGCCGTGTCGTACCAGTGGCAGCCGTCGCCGGACCGGAACACCCTGCCCAGGGATCGACCGCGGGGCTCATGACCTGTCATGACTCGAATCCGTTGTTCCGTCAAAACCTTGAATCCGCCCGCCACCTCTCCGCATTACCTGGAGGGGGAGGGAGATACCCCGTGCACAGGAGACCCACGAAGGATTTCCTGTGGTCAGCATACCACGGGAAGGCCCCCGCCGTCCCGTGGTCATGCTTCTGCCGGACACACGACGGCCCCCGGAGCCGCGCGCTCCGGGGGCCGTCGTGCGTCCGGGACCGGGTCCGGCCGCTACTTCATCAGCAGCATGCGCCCGGTCATCTGCTCGCCATCCGCCTGCAGACGCGAGATGTACACACCAGCGGCCACGCTCTGCCCGGCGTCGTCGCGCCCGTTCCAGACCGCCTCGTGGCGGCCGGCCGGATACGCCTCGCCGGCCACCAGCCGCCGCACCCGGCGGCCCGCCACGTCGTAGATGTCCAGTTGCACCCGGGCGGGGTGCGGCAGGTCGAAGCGCACGTGGGTCAGCGGATTGAACGGGTTCGGCACGTTGCCGCGCAGGGCCAGGACCGTGGGCAGACCCGCATCGCCCACCGCGGAGACGGCCGCGCCCGACCAGTTGGTCAGCGGGCCGCGGTTGCCCGCGTGGTCCACCGCCGCCACCCAGTAGACCTGGTTCCAGGCGCTGCCGGTGAACCCGGTATCGTGCCACTCGGCCGCGGTCACACCATCGGCCGTCGGCGGGCCCGGATCCGCGCCCGGAGGTGTGCCGTCGGTCCGCCAGATCTGGTACTTCTCCACGTCCGGATCGGCCGGCGCCGTCCAGCGCACCACGTTCTCCGCGGCGGTGTAGGCCACCTTCAGGCTGTCGGGCGTGCCCGGCGCCAGATTGTCCACCGACCAGCCGCTGTCGGGCGTCGAGTCGAAGAAGGTCAGCGGATCGGCCGTCACCGCCGAGATCATGAACACCGTGGGCCGCGGACCGTCGGCCGCCGTCGCGTCCCACAACGTGGGCGCCACCACCTGGTAGCCCTGGTCGCCGCGCGCCGGCACCCGCATCAGGTAGTCCCAGCCCAGGAGCTTGGCCGCCGTGCCCGGCGTGTCGCGCCGGTAGACGTCGTAGCCGATGACGGGATCGGTGCTGCCCGCCTCGTCCTGACCGCTGCGGTACCAGGTCAGCCGCACCTGCCCGCCCTGGTCCTCGGGGATGTCCTGCACCGACAGCAGCACCGGCGCATCCACGCCGGCGCACGCCGCGTCCAGGGCGCCGATCCGCGCGTGCAACACGGACGGCGCGCAGGGGCTGTTGGCGGCCAGGGCGTAGTCGTCGTTGGGGGCGTCGCAGAAGAGGGGATCCTTGGACATGATGCCGGGGGCGGGGATGGTCAGGCCGGGCACGCAGGAGTCGCCGCCGGTATTGCCCGAGACGTCGCAGTTGGTGAAGGTCCAGACCGTATCGCCGTAGGTGTTGACGAAGTTGCCGGACAGGCCACAGCCGGTGTTGTTTGCGACGAGGGTGTTGGTCATGGTGTTGACCTGTTTGGCGCCCCAGACACCCAGGTAGATGCCGTCGCCGTTGCCCGCAATCGTGCAATCGCTGACATTGACGCCGGCGTCTTCTCCCCCGGCGCGAAGCCCGGTGCCCTGATTGCCATAGATCACCAGGTTCGTCAGCGGACCCGAGAATCCGTAGACATTGACACCATCGCCGCCGTTGTCGTGGATCCTGCTGTCACCAAGGCTCGCGGCATACTTCGCCGCGGGATCGCTCGCAGCCGACTTCGCGTAGTCCGCATAGACGCCGTCGCCACCGTTGTCGAAGATGTCGCAGTTGTCGATGCCGCGTGGACCATAAGGACCGCCGAAGAAGCTCACTCCGGCCCCGGAGTTTCCCTGAATCTCGCAGTCGATCAGGTTTGCGTACCCCACGAACCCGGTGCCATTCCCCATGAACAACGACCCGCTCAGCGAACCGTAGTCATCGACCGCATAGACACATCCCGCGCTGCCGTTGGAGACGAATTCACAGCCGCCGACCACCAGGCCCGCCGGATCGAAGAGATAGAGCCCGTTTTGATCATTCCCCTCGAATCGGCAGTTGGTGATGGAAGACCCGGAGGATGCCGCGAAGACATAGACGCCGTTCGTGCTGTTGTCTCGGAACAGGCAATCCGTCAGGACGAGCTGATTGTAGTAGCCTCTCAAATACAGCCCCGCCCCGGTCGACGAGTCCACGACGCAGCCCGTGAACTCCAGGCTCACGACCGAGTCCGGATCCACGCTTTGCCCGACATACACCGCCGCCGGTTTGTCCGCCGGCCCATACGCCCGCCGGAAGGTGATCCCCTCGACCGCCGTGCCGATCGGTTCGTCATTGTGCAGATACAGCGCCAGGTGCCGCTCCGTCTCCGTCCCCTCGCAGTCCACCACCACGTCCGCCGCCACCCCCGACTCGCTCCGCAGCACGATGCCCTTGCCCTGGAAATCCAGGTCGCGGTTGCGGTCGCCGGTGTAGGTGCCGTCCATGAGGATGACCACGTCGCCGGTCACGGCCTGATCGATGGCGTGCTGGATGGTGGCCCAGGGCAGGTCGCGCGAGCCGTCGCCCAGGGAGTCGTCGCCGGCGGGGGCGGGGGCCACGTACAGGCCGGCCAGGTAGGCGTCGCCCTGCAGGGTGTACGTCCGCACGACCCCGGTGCCCCGTTGGGTGGCGTGGAGCTGGGTCGATGTCGCACCCAGGGCGGTGGGCGTGAAGTGCAGCACCGTCGAGTCGGCGGCCGTCACGGCCAGGAACGCGTCGTCCAGGGTGAACCCGGCCAGGGTGTCGTCCACGGTGAAGGCCAGGGTGTCGCCGTCGGCACCCTGGTTGGTCACGTGGATGGTGAGGTCGACGGCGTGCCCCACCGGGGCGGTCATGCCCACGGTGGCGGGCAGGTCCGGCACCAGGTCCGCGGCGGTGGCCAGGCAGGGCACGAGGGCCGCCGGCGCGCCCGTGAAGACCGTGAACACCGGCGCGGCCAGGTCGCCGGTGCTGGGCTGGGCCGCGGCGGGGCTGTCGCCGTCGTCCGCGTCGGCCACCATCAGGCTGCCGGCAATGGTGGGCGCCGTGTCCTGCAGGGGCGCCAGGCCGATCTCGCCCGGCGTGCCGGTGTAGGCGCCCAGGTCCAGGGTCAGCAGGGTGGCGCGGGCGTCGATCACGGGGATGTCCATGGCGACGCGGAAGTCCGGCGGGGTGGACGACAGCACGGCACCGCCGGGCAGGGTCGAACCCAGCAGATAGACGTCGGCGGGCAGGTCCAGGCGCAGCTCGTACCCGCCCAGGTTGGCGATGGGGCTGTCCAGGGCCGGGTTGTAGGGGTTGGTGACCACCACGTAGGCGGTGAACGTGCCGGGCGCCCCGTCGTACACGGTGGAATCGGCCGCCGCGGGCCCCAGGGGGTCCTCGGTGGTGTAGATCCCGATCACGTTGTGGCAATCGTCGGGATACTGGGCACCGGCCGCGCCCGCGACGAACACCAGCAGGGCCAGCGCCGCGACCATCCTACGGAACATCATATATCCTCCGCTATGTCGGCGAGCGCCCGGTGGATCGTTGCTCAGGTGGGAAGGACGAACGACGGCCACCTGGGCGGCCGGGTCCTCACGGGTTCTTGTTGTCTCGATCCGGGCGCGGTCAATCCCCCTCGACCATCTCAGCGTGGGGATCAAGGGTAGCACGGGCGTCGGGCGGCGGGCAACCCCCTTGGCCACCCCCCGATCATCCCCTATCATCATGCCATGGCGAACTCCCCGCCACACGCGATGAACCGGGCCCGCCGCCGCGCGACCCTGTCGGCCGTCGTCCTCCTGCTGGCGACGGCCGGTTGCGCCTCGTCCTCAGGGCGCGGCGGCAGCAGTCGCACCCCGTTGGCCGCCGGCGCCGGCGCCGCCCCCGCCGCCCTCGACTTCACCGACTGGGCCGCCCGCGACTGGCGCTTCCGGCGCGACACCCTGACCGCCGTCTACCTCTTCGACCTGCTGCAACCGGCCGATCCCTGGGCCGATTACCTGCGGGCGCTGCGCTACGACGCACCCCGCGACTCCCTGGGCCTGGACGACTTCCTGGCGTTGCCGGCGGACGAGCGCCAGGCCCGCCGGGCGGCTGCCGCCGGCCGCCACCGCGAGGCCCTGGCCCTGCGCCGGGCCCGCACCGCCTGGTGGCATCGATTGCAGGACAATCCGGGCGGGGTCAACCCCCTGGGGATCGCGCCGGAGATGGCGGGCGACGGGGTGCTCGAGGCCATCGGCCACCTGGTGGCCGCCACGGGCCTGGATCCCGCCGACGCCGGAGCCTGGTACGACCTGTCGTTCCTGCTGGGCGCCGTGGGGGACACCCGCCGCCAGGAATCCGCCCAGGACGGCGCCCTGGCGGCCCTGGCCGCGGTGCCGACCGACGATCCCGCCGCGGCCGCGGCCCTCCGCCGCCGCCTGCTCCTGGATCGGGCCTGGCTGCGTCGGGACCAGGGTCGCTGGGACGAGGCGCTGGCGGTCCTGGACGACGTGGCCGCGATCATGAAACACGACACGGTGCAGACCCCCGACGAGGCCCGCGAGGCGGCCGTCATCCGCGGCCTGGTGCTGGCGGAGGCCGGCCGCACCGTGGAGGCGGCCCAGATCGCCCGGGCCCTGCCGAAGTTCGACATTCCGCGTCAGCAGAAGGCGATCATGAGCGACACGACCTGGAAGATCGTGAACAAGCACGCCTTCGAAACGGTGTCGTCGGACTTCGCGGCCCGCTGGATCCACGCCCTGATCGACCTGCAGCTGGGCATGCGCGAGCGGGCCCTGCGTCGCTTCATGGAGCCCGACTACCGCAGCGAATTCCCGCCCCAGCTCAACTACCGCTTCTGGAACGATGTGGGGCGCATCCGGGAACACTTCGGCGAGGTGGACGACGCCCGCATCGCCTACGCCATGGCCGCGGTCTACCGGCCCCTGTTCGCGTACTTCCCGCTGATCGGCGCCGCGGGCCGCTCCGAGGTGTACGGGCAGACGGGCACGGGGCGCGTCTACTTCCTGGGCTGTCGCCGGTTCTACGTGGGGGGCAGCCTCTTCTCCTACGCCGCCAACCGGGTGCTGGCCGTGGAACTGGCCCGCGAGGCGGACAGCCGGCAGGAGCTGATCGCCTGCGCCCTGGACGCCCTGGACGCCTGCGCCCGCCGGGGCATCCGCCCGGCGGCGACCCTGGCCCTGCGGGGGCGCGTCCACTTCCGCGCCGGCCAGGACGCCTTGGCCATGGCCGACCTGGCGGCGGCGCGCGATCTGCTGCGCAAGGAGAGCCGGGACAACCCGGACGTGGAGCTGATCCTGGGCATCCTGCGCTTCAACGGTTCCGACTACGCCGGGGCCGTGCCGGATTTCACCGATTACTCCCGCCTGCGCCCCCGCGAAGGCCTGGGCTGGCGGCTGCTGGGCCTGGCCCGGCTGCACGCGGGCCAGCCCGACTCGGCGCGGACGGCCTTCGACACGGCGGTGCGCCTGGATCCGGAATCGGCCGTGGGCCTGTACAACCGGGGCCTGTTGAACCTGCAGCAGGCCCGCTACGCCGACGCCCGCGCCGACCTGGAGCGGGCCCGGCGCCTGTGGCCCGACAACCAGGACATCCTGCGCTTGCTGGAACTGGCCAACGCCCCCAACCCGCCCCGGGTGGCCATCTCCCATGACGACCTGGACGTGACCACGGCCCCGGACGAGGCCGATTCCCTGGGCCAGGCCCGGCGCGACGGCGCGGGCCAGGCGCCCATGGCAGTGATCGGCCCCGAGGGGCTGGCCTGGCTGGGCATCGACGCGAAGGTGGCCGCCGAGCGCGCCGCCACCCTGCGCCTGCGCTACGAGCGCGATCGCACCGAGGCCAACCTCAAGGCCTACGCCTGGTGTCTGCTGCAGGCCGGCAAGCCGAAGGAAGTGCGCGACCTGCTGGGCCCGCGCTGGCCGGAACGGACGGACGACGAGGAGGTCGCCATCCTGCTGCGGGCCGACCGGGCCCTGGGCCTGCCCGCCCGCGCCCGCTACCTGGCCAAGGCCCTGCACGACGGCGACGGCAAGCCCGCCGACAGCGGCTTCTGGGAGCTGGTGGCGGCCGTGTGCCTGGAGAACGGGGAGAAAGAGGCGGGCCGGCTGGCGCTGGAACGGGCCCTGGCCCTGGATCCTGGCAACGCGGGTCTGCGGCGGCTGCAGAGCGGCCTGGGATCCTGAGCCCGGCAAGCCGGCGAATCCGGAGTCGACCACCCCTGCTGCCGCGGTTGCCCCGCCGAGACCCATCCCACTACGTTCCGGCCGGAATCGTCCTGCCACCCGCTTCCGGCGAGGTCACGCCATGGACAACCTCCTCTGGTATCCCGGTCACGAGCTGATCCTGCGCACCATCGTCCGCGCCGAAGGCCCCTGGGTGTTCGACGGTGCCGGCCGCCGCTGGCTGGACCTGGAGTCGGGCGTGTGGGCGGCGTCGGTGGGCCAGACCCACCCGCGCATCGCCGCGGCCCTGGCGCGCCAGTACGCGGCCATCGCCCACACGGGCTTCAACTACACGGTCCCGGTGGTGACCGAGGCGATCGCCGCGGCGCTGCGCCTCCTGGACTTCGGCGAGGGTGGGCGGGCGACGTTGCTCTGCTCGGGCTCGGAGGCTGTTGAATACTGTGTACGAGTGGTCGATGGGCTCATGGAGCGCCCCCGCCTGCTGACCATGGCCGATTCCTACTTCGGCGCCTACGGCGCGGCCCACGGCCGGTCCGCCGACCGCTGGACCACCTTCGACTGGTTCGGCTGCGAAGGCTGCCCCGCCGACAAGCCCTGCGACGAAACCTGCGAGCGGTTCGCCACGATGCCCCTGCAGGAGGTCGGCGCGTTCGTGCTGGAACCCGGCAGCTCGTCCGGGTTCGTGCGCTTCCCGCCGGCCAAGCTGGTGCGGGCCGTCGCCGCCCGGGTCCAGGGCGACGGCGGGTTCGTCGTGGTCAACGAGGTGACCACCGGGGTCGGCCGCACCGGGCGCTGGTTCGGCTTCCAGCACTACGACCTGACGCCCGACGCCGTGGCCCTGGGCAAGGGGATCGGTGGCGGCTATCCGGTGGCGGTGGCGGCCTTCGCCCCGCGGGCGGCCGGTCGGCTGACCGGCCCGCCGGCCTACGCCCAATCCCATCAGAACGATCCCCTCGGGGCAGCGGTGCTGCTGGCGGTGGTCGGGGTGATCGAGGACGAGGGGCTGATCGACCGTGCCCGCGCGGTGGGGGACCGGCTGTCCGCCGGGCTGGAGCAGCTGGCCGCGGAGGTGTCGGGGATCGCGGCGGTCCGGTCGCGGGGCAGCCTGATCGCGATGGACCTGGCCGGGGGCGACGGGGCGGCGAGGTCCGTCCACCGGGCGCTGCTGGAGGCCGGCTACCTGGTGGGGCTGCGCCCAGGGACGGCGACGCTGCGGCTGGATCCGCCGCTGTGCTTGGGCTCGGACGAGATCGATGGCTTCCTGACGGAATTGCGGACGCTCTTGTCCTGAACTGCCCCCCGGGGGGCATTCGAGCCATAAGCTCACTGCACGACAACATACAAAGATACCATGAACACAGTATACACACAGCAGGAACACGGTCAATATTTCTCATATTGACACTCGCCACTGGTGACTGTATATTCCCTCCCATGAACCCGACCGAATACACCCTCGACGACCTGGTCCGCGCGACCGGCTTCAGCAAGCGCCAGATCCGCTTCTACATCACGAAGAAGCTGGTGGCGGGCGCGGGCGGGAGCCGGGGGCCCAACGCCGTCTACGGCGAGGACACCCTCCGGCGCCTGCGGCTGATCGCCGTGCTGAAGGAGAAGCGGATCGAGCCCACGGGCCGCGCCATGACCCTCGACGAGATCGGCCACGCGCTGGACACGCTGTCGGCCGGGCGGGATCGAGGCGCTGCTGGAGGGGCGCGCGGAGCTGGCGATCGTGGCCAGTGGGGACGGCGCGAACCACGCCGTGCCCGAAAACCTCGCGGTCCGGCCGGCGAAGGAGACTTCCGCCGATGCCGTGAGGGAATGGGACGGGCCGCGGGCTCTGCTGCGCGAGGAATCTGCATTCTTCCGGGCGATGGCCCCGGGGGAACCGACGGAGGCGGAGTCGTCAGTCACAATCGCCGAACTGCTGCACCAACTGCGGGACCTGCTCGCCGAACCGGACCTGGACACCCGGTTCGTCGGGGCGGGCGGACCGTCCCGCTGGCGTCGCGCCGGCACCCCCCTTGTCGAGATCCAAGTCCGCCAGCCGGACACACCGGCGGATCGGGCGCGCCTGCACGCGATGGCTCGCGCTCTCGACCGCCTGCTCACACGGGAGGAAGATCATGATCTCGATCGATAGGAACAACCGCCTCGTGATCCGGGTCCCCGAGGTCCACGCCGAGGCCAGCATGTACCTGAATTTCCAGCGCACCCTCCGCATCCCCGACAACGACGACGTGCACTTCCTGCCGCCGGGCCTGGGCTCGTTTCCCCTGCGCAACATCGACGCCCACCCCGACACCGTGCCTGCCGACTGGCGCGAGCAAGGCGGGGTCATGATGCCCATGTTCCAGAGCGAGGCCCTGTGGATCTCGTTCGGCTCGGAGCGTCGCTACCCCTTCCTGCTCAAGATCGCGGCCGGCGGCATCAACGCGGTCACCGGCGAGACCTGGACCGATGCCGTGGCCCGCGATCCCCAGAACTACCTGGTGACCGATGTCCAGCCGTGGCTCGACGGCTTCTGCGTCGCCAAGGGGGAAATCCGCCAGTTCGTGGCCATGCCCCTGGGGCAGGGCTACTCGGCCGAGGAGCAGATCACGGGCCGCGCCCAGATGGGGGGCCTGCAGGTCGTGGCCTACCCCATGAAGGCGGCGGCCTGGGAGAAGCTGAAGGAAGAGCGCCGGAGCGAACCCATGGCCTGCATCCTCTGCGAAGGCGTGCCGATGTTGCGCTCGGCCGGGGTGAGCGAGTCCATGGGCCTGGCCCCCGGCGGCCGGATGCGCCAGGAGATCTTCGACGATCCCTACGACGCCGACGCCTGGGACCTGGAGCATCCGCGGCGCGTCTTCTTGCACATCGCCAATTCCCTTTCCTGGCGCGCCATCACGGGCGAGGCCCCGCCGACGTTGCCGCCCACGGCCGAGCAGTACACCAAAGCCGGCCTGCCGTGGTTCGACTGGTACGACGAGAGCGCAACGGCGGTCGACGGCAGCAAGGCCCTGGCGGGCCTGAAGACCGTCAAGCAGATGGGCGAGCAGAAGGGGGAGCAGCCGCTCCCCGAGAACGAACCTGTCGGCAAGGTCGCGCTCCAGCCCCTGGGACCGAACCAGGTGCGCGAATGGCGGCCCTGACCCTCTGATCGACGGCAGGGCGGCTGCCCGCCGTCCTGTCCGGGGGGAGGAGCGGTCCCGGCGTCCACCGGGGCCGCTCCTCGAAGCATCGGCCTAGCACCCCACCTCCAGCCGCTCCGCCAGCGACGGCGGTAGCCCCCGCCGCCGGATCTCGCGCTGGGATGCCTGCACGTCGTAGGGCACACGCACGAACTCCAGGGTTCGCCGCGCATCGTCCCAGAGGACGAACGAGGCCCGCGGGTTGCCGTCGCGGGGCTGGCCGACGCTGCCGGGATTGACCAGGTAGGGGCCGGCGCCGTCCAGGGACAGGGGTGTCCCGGTGGCCAGGTGCACCTTGTTGTCGGTGGCCAGCAGGGGGATGTGCGTGTGGCCGAAGAAGCAGATCTCCAGGCCGGGGTGGCGGCGCAGGCGGCGCACGTGCCAGAACAGGTCCTGACGGCCCAGGATGTAGCGGTCCCGGTCCTCGGGAGCGCCGTGCACCAGCAGGGCCGATTCCCCCACCACGATGCGGTCGGACAGGTGCAGCAGGAACGTGAAGTTCTCGGCGGTCAGCACCAGGCGGGTCCAGAGCACCGCCTCGCTCGCCTCCCAACTGAATGCCGCGGTGTCCAGCCGCCCGATCACCGCCGCATCGTGATTGCCCAGGACGCTGCGGATGTCCCGGGCGCAGACCCGTTCGACGCATTCGTTGGGATTGCCGCCGTAGCCGACGATGTCGCCCAGGCAGAAGACCGCATCGCAGCCGGCGGCATCGATGTGGGCCAGCACCGCCTCGAGGGCGGCCAGGTTGCCGTGGATGTCCGAGAGGACGGCGTACAGGGCCATGTCAGTTCCTTCCGGCCCGGCTCCGCATATGAGACTGCCGCCGCGGCGGGCGGTTACCGGCAGCCCGCTCATCGCGTCGATCCCGCGTCCACGGAACAGTTTAGAGTTTGGTTTTCAGGTGGCTTGTCCGATAATGGCCGGAGCGAACGCCCCTGCACGGCGTTCGCGAGGGTGATGTCCGGGCGGGCGGTCTTCCTTCCCTCTCGCGTCATCGCTTGACCCGCGAACGGCCCCGGCGATCCAGCCGGGGCCGTTCCGGTTCCTGCCGTGGGGGACGACCCGGCCGCCCCGCTGCGTTCTCAGCCGGAATCGCCGTTCCCGGCCCGCCCGCTCACCAGCAGAGCCTCGGCCAGTTCCAGCAGATCGCACGCCCACATCTCCGGCGGCCGCGGATGGCGCAACCCCAGGGCGCTGCGGGACGCACGGCAGGTCAGCACCGGCCGCCGCCAGCGGACCGGCACGGCGTCGCGCCCGTGGACCGCACCCAGCAGCGCCCCGCAGATGGTCGCGTTGGTGTCGGTGTCGCCGCCGCGGCCCACCGTGTCGACGAGCGCCTCCTCCAGGGACGGCGCGTGCAGCAGTTGCCACAGGGCGTTGTGGAAGGCCACCAGCACCCAGCCCGCGTCCTCGGTGTGGTCGGACCGGGGCTCCTTCGCCGCCAGTTCGATCACGTCCCGGACCGCCCGGTCCACCGACCAGTCCTCGGCCCAGGCCCCGATCTGGGCATGCAGTTCCGCCGGCGGCGGCCCTTGGGCGACGGCCCGGGCCACGGCCGCGGCGAACAGGGCGTTCACGTCGCCGCACACCGGATTGGGGTGGGTGAGGGCCGCGTCCTCCCGGGCCCAGCCGGCCACCTGGCGCGGGTCGTGGGTCGCGCCGAAGATCCCCAGCGGAGCCACCCGCATCAGCGCGCCGTTGGCCTGGCTCTGGAGGTTGGGCTGGCCGCCCAGGGCCTGGGCGATGGTCTGGCCCAGGTCGAACGGGCGGCTCATGAGCCAGAACTCGTATGCGGCCCAGGCCGCCTCGCCGTGGTAGCGGTCGGCCCTCACCAGGGTGCGGGCCAGCAGCAGGGCCAGTTCCGAGTCGTCGGTGGGTTGACCCGCCACCAGGTCGAAAGGTCCGCCGCCCTGCAGATCGCGCACCCCGTCCGGGTGGGTGGCGGCGATCTGTTCGCGCGTCTGGTGCTCGACGACGCTGCCCAGAGCGTCACCGCACACCTGGCCCAGCAGGCAGCCCTGGGCCCGGGCCAGCAGGTCCGGATCGACGGGACCGCCACCCGCCAGGGGCGGGGAAACGGAACTGCGGGGCTCGGCCAGGTGGCTCCAGTCCGCGGTACGCACCCTGGCCACCGCCGCGGGGGCGCCGCCGAAAACGTCGGTGCGCGCCGACACGCCCAGGTTGCGGGTGTAACGCACCGCCTCGCCGCTCGCATCCACCAGCATGCCGCCGGCGCCCAGCAGCAACGCGTGGCCGGCCGCCAGATCGGCCGCCATGGCGCCCCGGGTGACCAGCGCGGCGTCGCCGTCGCCCACCGCGGCCAGGGCCAGGCGATAGGCCACGCCGGCCACGGGCAGGAAGCGCAGGGGCGCCGCCACCCGCACCGATTCCTCCGCCTGGTCGGCGGCGGCCGGCGGCAGCAGGACCACCTGGTCGGCTCCCGCGGTCTCGGGCCAGACCCGGGTCACCGGTTCGCCGTTGCGGGTCAGGGGACCGCCCTCGGCCCAGGCGATGGTGTCGCCGCGGTCGTCCGGAGCATTGAAGGCGTGGACCACCCCCAGCACGGGCTGCGACGCCTCCAGCAGGGCGATGGACACGGCCGCGCCCCGCCGGCCGGCCAGCCAGGCGGTGGTCCCCTCGTTGGGGTCCACCAGCCAGGCCCGCGGGGGCCTCTGCCGCACCCTCGGACTCGGCAGGCGGGCGGACCAGCCCCGATTCCTCGCCGCGGAACCCGTAGTGGGGGAAGGCGGCGCTCAGGCGCTGCAGGATCAACTGCTCCGCTTCGTAGTCGATGGCGGCGCCGCCGGCGGCGGCCGCGCCCCCGGGCCGGTTGAAGGCGTCACGCAGCAGGTCGCCCGCCGCCAGCGCGGTGGCGACAGCGATCCGGAGTTCCGAGGCGTACGGAGACGGTGGATTCACGGTGATTCCTCGCGACATACGGTACCGGTATGGACGATTGCGGCGCATGGCGCCGGTATCGGGTTCAGGATGCGATCGAACTTCCCACAAGGCTGCGGCGCGGTCAAGGCGCGTCCGCCCCTACCAGACCATCGGCAGGTAACCCTCGCGGATGGCCTCGCTGATGGGGGCGCCCACGAACTGGACGTCCAGGCCCAGGTCGCCGAGGCGCTCGCTGCTGCCGTCCCGATCGGACAGGTACTTGCAGGCCAGCGGGGTCTTGGCCACGTCCATGAACTGGCGCACCAGCTCCTGGAAATCCTCGTCCTCCAGGAAGAGATGCTCCGCCGGCCCGAACAGGACCAGCTTCACGTCCTCCAGCCAGCCGTGCTTCATGGCGTTCAGGGCATACATGGCGCCGGTGCGCGCTTTGGCGGCTTCGGCGGTCGCGATGATGACGATGACTCGATCGTGCATGGCTCAACCCTCCGGCCCGTTGTTCCTGCGGCCCAACATAATCACGATCTGCCGGACTGCCGCCGCCAAGCCGAACACCATGCCGCCGACCCCCGGCCAGGGGGCGCCGCCGAACCGGCCCTCGGCCCAGTGTCCAGCCAGGTAGCCCAGCACCGGCCCCACCAGCATCATCACGGGGATGAGGGTGTAGTTGCCGATGTCCCGGGCCGAGCGCCCACCGTCCCGGCCGAAACGGTCGTGCAGCTTCGTGCGGTGCGGATCGGGACGGGTGGTCTTGTCCCGGGACAGCTTGGACCGCAGGTCGTCGAGCTTGCCCTGGTCCGGGCGCTCCGGAAATCCTTCCGGCAAGGGCACATCCTCCGGCGCGTCCTCCGACCACCAGGGGGGCATGAACCGCTTTTCACCGTCGGGCCCGGGCTGGTCGTGATCATCGTTTCGCATGGACTGAGAATGCCGGATTTCCCACGAAGTGCCAAGGCTATTCACCTCCTGCGCCGGTCGGCCGAGCCTTGATTTCGCGGGGATCCTGGCCGACAATGGGTCGTCGCTTCCCAAACTGGAACTCCGCGATCAGCCGCCGGGTTCGACGGGCCTGACGCCACCGGCAACCGAAGACGAAAGCAGCCCCATGCCCCGCCCCCTGACCAAGTCGCGCTACCTCGACGGGCTGCAGTGCGGCAAGCTGATGTGGACCAAGCTGAACGCGCGGGAGAAGGTGCCCGCGGGCGAGCCCTGGCACGCGCGGCTGGCGGTCACAGCGCGGCAGCTGGACGACCTGGCCAAGCAGCTGTGGGAGGGCGGCGTCGAGGTGCCGCCGTTCCGCGAGACGGCCGAACGGGTCACCGCGACCCGCAAGATGCTCCCCAAGCGCGTGCCCCTGTTCGGGGCCACCTTCCAGGTGGCCGGCCGCCTGTGCCGGACCGACGTGCTGGAGCCGGCCCCCGACGGCCGCTGGGACCTGGTGGAGATCAAGGCCGGCACGCGCATCCGCAACAACGCGGTCCAGGACCTGGCCTTCCAGCGCGACTGCCTGCTGCACGCGGGGCTCGAGCTGGACCGGATCTGGGTGATGCACCCGGACACCGGCTACGTGCGCGGCGAGCACCTGCACGTCCACGAGCTGTTCCGGCGGGTGGACGTGACCGAGCGCGTGCTGCGGGTCGGGCCATACGTGGACAAGACGGTGGAGAACCTGCGGGGAATCGCCCGCGGCGCCGACCCCGACACGCCCATCGGTCCCCACTGCCACGATCCCCACTCCTGCCGCATGATCCCCGTGTGCTGGGCGGGCCTGCCCGAGCACAACGTCACGGAGCTGAACCGTTCCGGGCGCGGGGTCTTCGCCTTCATGGACGAGGGCATCTTCCGCATCCGCGACATTCCCGACAACCGCCTGGGCCCGAACCAGCTGATCCAGAAGCGCGCCGTGGTCAGCGGCCGGGTGCAGGTGGACGGGGACGCGGTGCGCCGCTGGCTGGACAAACTGCGCTGGCCCCTGTGGTTCCTGGACTTCGAGACGATGGCGCCGGCGGTGCCGCCGTTCGCCGGGCTGCGCCCCTACCAGCAGATCCCCTTCCAGTACTCGCTGCACGTGCAGGACGAGCCGGGCGGCCCGCTGCGCCACCACGAGTTCCTGCACATGGACGCGGGGGATCCGCGGCCCTGCCTGCTGAAGGCGCTGCTGGAGACCGTGGGGGACGCGGGGTCGCTGGTGGCCTGGAACATGGACGGCGAGAAGCCTGGTCCTGGCCGACCTGGCCGCCTACAACCCGCGGCACGCCGGGCGCCTGCACGCCATGGCCGAACGGCTGGTGGACCTGGCCGAACCCTGGCGCACCTTCGCCGTGCACCATCCCGACCAGCACGGCAGCACCACCCTGAAGGCGGTCCTGCCCACGGTGACGGACCTCGGACTACGCCGATCTGGTGGTGGACACGGGCGTCGCCGCCACCCATGCCTACGAGGCCGTGCTGGTCAGCGTGGCCGAGCCGGCGGAGCGGGAGGCCATCTTCCGCAGCCTGCGCCGCTACTGCGAGCGCGACACCCTGGCCCTGGCGGCCCTGCTGGCCTGGCTGCGGACCGCCCTCGGCTGACCGCCCGTAGCTGAGTATTTCCTTAACAGGCGACAATATCTGCCGAAACTCCCTGGGAACGGGTGGCTTGCGCCCATGTGTCATCTGACGGGCCGTATCGTTTTCGGAGAGCCTGCTGCAACATGATGATCCGCCGCAAGATGCGCCTGATCCTGCTCGTGTCGTCCGCCCTGGCCGTGGGCCTGGTGGTCGGCGCCACGCTGATCAACGGCATCAAGATCTACAATGCTGCGTTGCGGGAGCGGAGCGCCGCCACGGTGTCGGTGATCGCCGAGAACTGCACGTCGGCCCTGATGTTCGACGATCCGGGCGCCGCCGGCGAGGTGCTGGCTTCGCTGCGTCACGATCCGGGCATCGACAGCGCGGCTCTGTACACGCCCGACGGCACGAAGTTCGCGTCCATGGGGGACGGCACCCCCGAGCCGCTGACCTCCGCCGGAAGTCGGAATGTCTTCCACCGCGGCCACTTCGACGCGGTCAGGCCGGTGGTCTTCGGCGCCGACACCCTCGGCACCCTGGTCCTGCGGATCAACCTGGACCCGCGCCGGCAGGCGGTGATCGACTTCACCATCGTCCTGCTGCTGACCTCGTTGGCGGGCATCGCGTCGGTCTACGTGCTGTCGGCAGTGCTGGGCCGCACGATCGTCCGCCCCATCCGGCGGCTGGCGGCGGCCGCGCGCGAGATCACCGAGCGGCAGGACTTCACCATCCGCGTCGACCGCACCAGCGACGACGAGACCGGCGAGCTGGTGGACGCCTTCAACGCCATGCTCGACGAGATCCAGACCAAGACCGTGGCCAAGGAGAAGGCGGACGCCGCCAACCACGCCAAGGGCGAGTTCCTGGCCAACATGAGCCACGAGATCCGCACCCCCATGAACGGCGTGCTGGGCATGGCCCACCTGCTGGCGGACACCTCCCTGGACGAGGAGCAGCAGCGACTACGTGGACACGATCATGCGTTCGGCCGATTCGCTGATGACGGTCATCAACGACATCCTCGACTTCACCAAGATCGACGAGGGGCGCATCGAGCTGGAGAACGCGGCGTTCTCCATCGAGGCCGCCGTGCGCGACGTGACGTCCCTCATGGAGCCGACCGCCCGGGCCAAGGGGCTGGACCTGCGCGTGGCGTTCGCCGGGGCGGCGCCCGCGATGGTCTGGGGTGACCAGGGGCGTGTGCGCCAGGTCATCGCCAACCTGCTGAACAACGCCATCAAGTTCACCGAGTCGGGTTACGTGGCGGTGGACGCGGTCTGGCGCGACGCCGACGACGGCAGGGTGGAGTGGACCGTCGCGGTGGAGGACACGGGCATCGGGATCGCGCAGGACAAGATCGAACACCTGTTCGAGCGCTTCAGCCAGGCCGACGGCTCGACCACGCGCCGCTACGGGGGCACGGGCCTGGGCCTGGCCATCTGCCGGCAGCTGGCCGGGCTCATGGGCGGCCGCGTGTGGGCCACCAGCGAGCCGGGCAAGGGTTCGCGGTTCGTGTTCCAGGTATCCCTGAAGCCGGCCATCGCGTCGGCCGACCCGACCGCGGCTGAGCCGGCGCCAGGCTCCCGATCCCGCGAACGGCCCGCATTCCCGCCGGAAACGCGGATCCTGTTGGCCGAGGACAACGCCGTCAACCGCAAGGTGGCCTTGCGGTTCCTCTCGCGGTGGGGCCTGGCGGCGGACGTCGCCGCCGATGGCGCCGAAGCCCTGCGCCGGGTCACCGGGAACTACTACGACCTGGTGCTGATGGACTGCCAGATGCCCGGTCTGGACGGCTACGAGGCGACCCGCCGCATCCGCCGGCTGGGCGGGCCCTACGCCGACCTGCCCATCATCGCGCTGACGGCGCACGCCATGGATGGCGCGCGCGAACTGTGCGTGGCTGCGGGGATGAACGACTACCTGCCCAAGCCTCTGAACCCGGACCAGCTCGCCGACTGCCTGGCGCGTTGGCTCGCCAAGGACGAGGTCACCGCCTAGGGCACGACCTTCGCCAGCCGCAGCAGCTTCGACCCGAAGACCAGGCCCGCGTGGTCCGCCGCGCCTTCGCTGATGGTGAAGTGCAGGCGGTCATCCTCGGTGTAGAACCCGATCACGCCGCCGTCCGCCAGGAAGGCCTCGTCCTCGCCGATGGTCAGCACGCCATAGGGCGCCGTCCAGGCCAGGCGGTTCCAGTCGGGATGCTGGTTGCGGGGGATGCCGTCGATCACCGCCGGTATGAAAACCACGTGGCAGCCCCGGGCCAGGTCCCCCGGCGAGTCGGCGGTGCGCAGGACGATGGGGCGGCCGGCCACGGGCACGGTCCAGGCGGTCAGGGCGTCGGTCAGCGCGGTGTCCGCCGCCACACCGATCACAAGGGTGTCGGTGTCCGCTTTCCCGCCCGACCACGTCACGAAGTTCAGGAAACGCTCGATGAAGGCGGCCTTCACCTGGTCGTCGCCGGATGTCCCGGCGAAGACGGCCCCACCCGGCACGATCACCAGGCAGAGCAGGCCGGCCAGCAGGGCGGCTGTGATGGCGGATCTGGTCGTCACGGTGTCCGTTCCTCTCCGGAAGGCATGGTTCGCCGGAGGCCGCCATGCAGGGATCGGGCCCGGGGACGGGGGACGGCAAGATGGCCTCAACCATCTGTCCAACAGGGTCTTGGCGATTCCGGAGGCGCCGTCGCGCGGCGAGATCGAGGGGCGGCCCGCGGCTCCTTGTCCGCTTTTCGTCCAGGCCGGAAAAAAGGCGGCCCCCCGAGGGGGATCGGGGGGACCGCCAGGTAACGGGCTGCGGCGAGCGCACCCGTTACGATTTGCGAGTCGGAATGCCCAGCTTGGTCATGCGCCGGTACAGGGTGCTGCGGCCCAGTCCCAGCATCCGTGCCGCGTCGCGCCGGTTGCCGTCGCACCGCTCGAGCGCGGCCACGATGCGGGCCCGCTCCGAGGACGTGACCGGCGGCGGCGCCGCGGCCGCCGCGGCCGCCATGCTCCGCAGGGGCCGCCCGGTCAGGGTCGCCCGCCGGCTGCCGTCCTGCAATTCGATGCGCACCTCGCCCCGCGTCAACAACTCCACGTGGGCCCGCCGCGCGATCATGGCGACCTCGCGCACGTTCCCCGGCCACGACCAGGTCTCGGCCAGCGCCAGGCTCTCCGGATCGAACACCTCCGCCGGATCGACCGGACGACCGGACACCAGGCTCAGGAAATGCCGCAGCAGGGGCCGGACGTCGTCGGGACGTTCGCGCACCGGCGGCAGGTCCAGCTCGAGAATGCGCAGGCGATACCACAGATCCGCTCGGAACCGGCCCTCGTTCACCAGGCGCACCAGCTCGGCGTTGGTCGCCGCGACCAGCCGCACGTCGGTCTTCCGTTCGGTCGGATCGCCGATGGCCTGGTAGGTGCCTTCCTGCAACAGGCGCAGCAGCTTGGGCTGCATGTCCAGGGGCAGGTCGCCGATCTCGTCCAGGAACAGGGTGCCGCCGTGGGCCCGCGCCGCGAAACCCGGCTGGTCCCGGTCGGCACCGCTGAAGGCGCCGCGCACGTGGCCGAAGAACTCGCGCTCGAAGACCGTCGAGGCGATGGCCGCCACGTTCACCGTGACCAGCGGCCCGTCGGCCCGGCTGCTGCGCTGGTGGATGCGCCGCGCGATCAACTCCTTGCCCGTGCCCGTCTCGCCGGTCACCAGCACCGGCTCGGGGGACGTGGCGAACATGTCGGTGAGCTGCAGCAGGTCCTTCATGGCCCGGCTGGTGTGGATGATCACGTCGCCGGGCGCATAGGTCGAGCGTCCGCCGGCATCCGCACGATCACGCGCCGCCCGGCGCCGCGCGATGCGGTCGACCAGCAGCCGCGCCTGCTCGGTCCACCAGGCCACGTCCACGTGCAGGTAGAGGTCGAGGGCCGCCGTCGCCCAGCTCCAGGCCCGGTCCAGCAGTTCCCGTTCGTCGGCGCCCTGTGCCTCGTCACCCTCCTCGAGGTCCAACTGCGCCGAGGCGAGCATGGCGTTGGCCGCCTCGTGCTTGGCGTCGATCTCCCTCAGGATGGCGATGGCCTGCTCGATGCGCAGCCGCGCCGCGACCCGGTCGCCGCCGGCCGCCAGGGTCTCGGCCATCACGCGCAGGGTCACCGCCTCCTCGAAGCGGTCGCCCTGGGCGCGCGCCATGCGCAGCGCCTCGTCCAGCTCGGGCAGCGCCGCGTCCCGGCGCCCCTCGAGGTAGTGGCACTCCCCGACCCGCCGGTGGATCTCCATGACGATGTCGCCTTCGGGCGCCAGCTTCTCCCCGATGGCCCGGGCCCGGGCGTAGAACCGCCGCGCCTCGGCGGGCTGGCCTTCGTCGCGGTAGACGTCGCCCAGGAATTCCAGGGACAGGGCTTCTTCGCGGGGGTAGCGGAGTTCCTGGGCCTGGTTGTAGGCGGCGTGGAGGTGCCGGCGGGCGCTTTCGAAGTCGCGCTGCAGGCGGCGGACGTTGCCCAGCGCGATGTTGGCAAAGCATTGGCGATGGAGCCACTTGCCGCGGATGCCGATGTTCAGGGACTCGGTGAGAGCTTTCTCGGCATCGGCGTAGCGGGCCATCTTGTAGTAGGTCACGCCGAGGTTCATTCGAACCATCGACTGTTTACGTTTAAGACCTTGTGAGTCGTAGTAGACTCGAGCTCGTTCGTACCAATTCAGCGAGATCTGGTATTTTGAAATCTGGCGATAGAGCATGCCAAGTCGATTGCTAGCAAATGCCGCAAACTGCTCGTTGTTATGAACAACAAAGAGTGAATGGGAAATCTCTGTATCTTTGATCGCACTGTCAATATGACCAACATTTGATAGGCCATAGGCCCTGAAGTAATAGTAATAAGAAAGCCACTCGTCTACTTTCGTCCCTGCTGCCTGGATCTTTACGTCGGTCTCGGCAAACAGTTCGTCCCAACGATTGCGGCAGACTGCGTAGAGAAGATATGCCACGTGCAAATCGGGAATTGAAATTATTGCTGCGGCGCCGAGAAGGTCGTAGATTCTATCAAGTTCATCGAAATCCTGCTGAAGCGCACAGCACTTGCAATACAATCCGACACCGCGCGAATATTCTACTCGTTGTCGTGGGTCATGTTCATCTTCAACGACTGTTGCTCGAGCAACGATCTTCCTCGCCACGTCATACTGCTCATGAAGCATCTTGTCTTCGGCGGCAGCAAAATCATCTCGGAAGAGAAATCTCCCGGAGAGCGGCTCTTCGATAAACGGCAAGCGAAGTATCATCGTCCGCCCCCGTCAATTTTACTCACAATCTTATCGGTTAGCAAAAGAACCCCGAGATATGATCCAGGTAGAGAGATGATATAGTACTGAAGGAAGTTGAACGACGACCTGGGCTCACTAACAGGGACTTCAGACCAATCGGTATTCGGACTCGACGGAAGACTTCCCCCCCCCGAAGAGGCAACACCGTCCCCAGGATCCCCTTCAATACTATCCCCCCCGTCAGCCCGATAGACCTTCGCAAACGCCGCCGACGGAGCCACGAACGCTACGGCGAACAGGACCAGGCAGACGAGGAGGATGGTTCGGGCGAACGCGCGGAGGGAGGTCATGGTTCGTGCTCCTTGCGGCACGGGTCGAGCCCGTCGCCCGAGACGAGGGAAGGGCGACGGCGAAGCCATGGGATCACGACGCTATGGTGCAATTGATGGGCTTCCAACGGTATCTATGCCGACGATTCTAGGCCATACCCGGCCCCGGTGTCAATTCTGTTAATAGATCATGCGGGGCGATCATATCCCATGGGGGCGTAATGCTTTGTCGGACGGTCGTTTAGGCTGATTGCAGATGTGGGACATGTCCCGTTAAGACCGGCACCACCGAGGCGCCGTGGGTGGCAATCCCGTGCATACGGGTGGGTGTCGGCCCTGGGCAAAGTGCCACGGCGGCCTCTCAATCCGCAGGCGCGGCGCCGTCATCGGGCAGATGCGGGTAGGCCGGCGCGGTGCCGATCCGATCGTCGTGGCGTGCGCCGCCCACGGTGAAATGGTACAGGCTCTGCCAGGCGTGATCGTCGATGCCCAGCAGCCGGTGCACCTCGTCATCGAAGAAGCAGCCGATCCCCGTGCCCTGCACCCCGTTGCCGTACGCCTCGGCTTCCAGGTAGAGCATCTGGCCGATGATCCCCGTCTCCCAGAACAGGCGCGGGTACATGCCCGGCCCGCCCGCCCCCAGGGTCGCCGCGAACCGGGCGAGCATGGCCACGGCGAACGCCCCGTCGGCGGCAATGTCCTGCGAACACGACAGATCCCGGGCCTGGGCCCGGAGATCGCCGGCGCCCAGGCGGCGCAGCGGCAGCTCCGGCGGGCAGCCGGCCACGGCGTCCCAGGCACATTCCGGGCGCAGGGCCGCCCGCAAGGCCGGTTCGTGGGCGGGATCCCGCACCAGCAGGTAGAGTCCCGGCGGCAGGCCGTCCACCCGGTGCACGAACAGCACCAGCGAGACCGCCGGGGCCCACGGCAGCAAGGTGAAGGGTCGGGGCGCGCCGCCCGGCATCAACCGGGCGAGGATCCGGTAGAACG
This sequence comes from Candidatus Krumholzibacteriia bacterium, assembly GCA_963825035.1. Lineage (GTDB taxonomy): Bacteria > Krumholzibacteriota > Krumholzibacteriia > LZORAL124-64-63 > LZORAL124-64-63 > JACZKN01. Next base: position 40,964 of record CAWGRT010000026.1, read on the forward strand.
CCGCCGCGGGCAGCGCGGTGCGGCCGTCCATGGCCACGGCGCTGCGGCGGCCGCGGACCAGGCCGGTGAAGGCCGGGCCGCTGGGGGCCTCCGCGGCGTTCCTCGGTCCAGGCGCCGGCGCCGCCATCGTCGTCCCCGGGCGGCCGCCCGGCCAGGCCGCGGCGTCGCGCACCTCGTCGATCACCGGCCAGGCCTGGTGGGACGCGCTCAGGGCCTCGGGATCGCCATGCCACGGTGAGGTCGCGGCCGCATCGCACAATGACTTTACGTTGACACCATCATCGCATCCGGTGGTGTCGACCAGGATCAGCGTGTCCGGGTGATCATGCTCCGGCCCCCGGCGCCGTTCGCAGCCCAGGAGGTCGGCGACGGCGGTGTCGGGCAGTTCGTCCAGGAGTCGGGTCCGCCAGCCGAGGGCGGACGCGGCCAGGTCGAGAGCCGCCAGGGCGTGGCCCGTGTCGTGGCAGCAGTAGCGGAACGCCCGCTCGCCGTACTTCCAGGCCTCGCGCCAAGCCACCGAGCTCAACCCCACCAGGAAGCGCCCCGGGCCGACGGCGTCCGCCCAGGCCCCGGCGTCCAGGGTCCGGCACCGCTCCAGGGCGTGACCGTCGGCGCGGTAGTGGCCGACGACCGGCTGCTCGCCCGCCAGGCCGGTGTCCGGGCCCAGCACCAGCCAGCCCTCGGTGGGATGGAGGTTCCCGCTGGACGGATTGACGCGCAGGGACCAGCGCGACAGGAGGCGGCCATCCGGACCGTCCACCTGCTTCCAGGCCGACAGGGCGAGGCTCGTCCACAGCAGCCTGCTGACGGTGCCGGCGGTCAGCGGCGCGGGCGGCAGACCGCCGCTGGTCACCGCCGCCCAGTCCGGATCCGGGCCCGGGGTCGGCGGCGGCAGGGCGACGAGGTCCGCGTCCGGGAACACGAGGAACGGGTGCGGCTGGGTGGCCCAATCCAGGTAGCCCAGGGAGCGCGCGTAGCGCCCGGGGTGGTGTTTGGTGGCATCGTGGTATCGGTATACTGTATTCACACCGTCATCAACGCGCCCCATGACCGTCCTTTCCGCTTGTCCCGCCACAGGATAGGCTCGATGACGCCGGCCCGCTCGCTGCCGGAACCCGGACGCACGAAGCCGCCGGCCCGCGGGCGGGTCGGCGGCTTCGGTGGATCGCTCGCGGCGGTCGGGCTACTTGTTGCCCTGGGGCGCCAGCGAGGGTTTGGCCGGCTGAGCCGCCTGGGCGGCCTGGGCTGCCGGACGCTTGTCCGCACCCATGGAGCAGTTGCCCTCGAAGAACACGCCCTCGTCGATGACCAGGCGCTTGGTCTTGATGTCGCCCTCGACGTGCGAGCCGCTCTGCAGCTCGATCTTGTTCTCGGCGGTGATGTTGCCGAACAGCTGCCCGCCGATGATGGCGTTCTTCACGGTGACGGTGGCGTGCACCACGCCGGTCTTGCCGATGACCAGGCTCTCGGGCGTGCCGATGTCGCCCTTGAACTCGCCCTCGATGCGAAGGGTGCCGCGCACTTCGACCTTGCCGTCGAACTTGCAGCCCTGGGCGATGATCGAGGTCTGGCCCGCCGACACGGCCGTGTTCTCAGGTTCTTTACCGAACATCGTGTTCCTCCTTGGGCCGGGCGCCTGCCCGGTGTTCGTTCCGATCGTGGGGGCGGCCGGCCCTCACGGCTCCACTCTCGTCGTCTCGGGTCGTGCCGCCGTCCCCTGCCGGCCCGACATCGAATCCGCCGCTGCTCAACGCGCCGGCGGGTCTCCGGGGATCACACTGCGCGGGTCCACGGCTTCGCCTTGCTGCCAGACCTCGAAGTGCAAGTGCGTGGCGGTCGCCTGGCCCGTGTGCCCCATGTAGGCGATGACCTGGCCGGCCTCGACCCGGGCGCCCGGACCCACGGCGAGGCGGCTGCAATGGCCGTAAACAGTTAGGTAACCCAAACCATGTTGGATTTCAACAAAGTTTCCCAGGGTCTCGTCGTGTCCGGCCCGCACCACCGTGCCCGCACCCGCCGCCAGGACGGGCGTCGATTCGTTCCCTGCAATGTCGATGCCCAGATGCGGCTGGACGCCGCGGGCCACGTTCCCCGTAAGATACTCCTGGGTGACCGGACCCGCCGCCGGCCAACGGTCGGGCGGTGGGCTGAGGGTGACCGCGGCCGCCCGGCGCAGGCCTTCGGCGGACGAGGCCGGGGCGTGCTCCACCCAGGCGGCGATGGAGTCCGCGGCGGCCGGGTCGACGCCGTCGACGCCCAGCATCACCAGCAGCTGCTCCTGCATCCGGCGCATGTCCGCCAGCTCGGCGGCCAGTTCCTGGGCGGTCTGGGCGCCCACCTCGGCCGCGGCCAGATCCCGTTCCAGCTGGCCGATCCTCTGCCGCTCGTTGGCCCGTCCGGCGAACACCATCATCAGCGCGACCAGCAGCGCGAGGAACACGGCGCCCAGCATCAGCAGCGTCACCAGCATGCCCCGGGTGATGCCGTACTCGCGCGTCTGCCCGTCGTCGGGCATCAGCATGATGCGCGTGTGCCTGGGAATACCCACGGATTTCCGCTCCGTCGTCATCAGGATCCGTCGTCCAGCAGGGCGGTGCGGGCGCCACCCTCGCGGGCCCGCGGCAGCCAGAGGCGGAAGGTCGTGCCCTTGCCGGGCTTGCTTTCCAGCTCGATGCGGCCGCCGTGCTCATGCACGATCCGCGCCACGATCGAGAGGCCGAGTCCGGTGCCCTTGCCGTAGTCCTTGGTGGTGAAGAACGGCAGGAACACGCTGTCGTGGTGCGAGGCCGGGATGCCCTCGCCGCTGTCGCTGAAGGTCATCAGCAGCTCGCCCGGATCGGCGTCCGTGATGGCCACGCCGATGCGCCCGCCCTCGGGCATGGCGTCCAGCGAGTTGGCCACCAGGTTGAAGAAGACCTGGGACAGTTCGTTCCGGTTGCCGTAGACCCAGGGCTCGGTGGCGGCGTCGATCTCCACGGCGACGCCGGCCACCTTCAGGTTCTTCTCCATGAGGAAGATGGTCTCTTCCAGGCACTCCACCAGGCTCACCGGCGAACGCTCGCTGCCCGTGGGCCGCGCGAAGTTCAGCAGACCCTTGATGATGCCGCGGCACTGCTCGGTCTGGCGGATGATGCGGCGGATGTCGTCGGCCTGGTCCTCGTCGCAGGTGGAGTCCTCCAGCATCTGCGCCGACAGCAGGATCGAACCCAGCGGCGTGTTCAGCTGGTGGGCGATGCCCGCGGCCAGCTGGCCGATGCCCGCCAGCTTCTCGGTCTCGCCCATGCGCGTCTCCAGCTGCTTCTCCGACGTGATGTCGCGGGCGATCACCACGAACGAGCCGGGCCCTTCGGCCGCCGGCCCCGCATCCGGCCGGATGGCCGACACCGTCAGGTTGATGGTGCGCGGACCCACGCCCGCGGACACCACCGAGTGCACCTCGTAGGTGAGGCTGCGACCGGTGCGCCGCACGTCGCCGAAGACCTGCTCCACGCGGACGTCGCGGTCGCGCTGCAGGCCCAGGTCCAGCTCCTCGAGGTTGCGGCCCAGGGCGTTGCGGCGCGGCAGGTGGAAGAGGCGCTCGGCCATCTTGTTCCACTCCTGCACCATGCCGTCCTCGTCCAGCAGGAAGATGGCCTCGCCCGCGTGGTTGATGATGTTGCGGTACTTGGCCTCGCTGCGGCGCAGGCGCAGGCTCGCCAGCTCGTTCATGCGCAGGCGCAGGAACAGGCTCCACCCCAGCACCAGCACGAAGAACTGGAAAAGGCTGTCGCCCAGCAGGTCGGTCAGGGCCTCGCCGCTCTTCCATTCGCGCGCCCACAGGGCGCTCCACGAGCCGGTCTCCCGGAAGTGCGCGTCCAGGCTGGCGATGGTGATGACGACAAACGCCACCGAAGCCCCGGTCAGCACCACGCGGAACAGGCGCAGACGCTGCGCCCGGCCGATCCTCAACCAGACCTTCAACGGCTTCACAGGTTCGTGTCCACGCCCATCATCTTCAACAGGCGCACGAGATCGTCGTCGCCGTAGAAGCGCAGGCTGATGGTTCCCTTGCCCGAGCGGGCTTCGCGTTCGATCACCGCGGGCGCCCCGTAGACCTGCTCGACCCGCTCCCGCAGGGCGCGGATGGCCGGCTCGGCGGATCCCCCCGCGGCGGCGCGCGTGCGGCGGCGGCTGGGCTTGGCGCCGCCGGCCTGGACGCGGCGCTCCACGTCGCGCACCGACAGGCCGCGGCTGGCGGCGATCTTCGCCAGCTGGAGGCGGGACGCCCCCGCCGGCAGGCCCAGCAGGGCCTTGGCGTGGCCCGCGCTCAGGCGCCGGTCCTTCAGCAGATCCAGGATCTCCTGCTCGAGGGTCAGCAACCGAACCATGTTGGCCACGCTGCTGCGCTTCTTGCCCAGCATCTCGGCCAGCTCCTCCTGGGTCGCCCCGTAGGCGTCCATGAGGCCGCGGTACGCCTCGGCTTCCTCCACCGTGCCCAGGTCCTCGCGCTGGATGTTCTCCAGCAGGGCCACCTTCAGGGCCTCGGTCTCGGCGTAGGTGCAGACCAGGGCCGGCACCTCGGCCAGGCCGGCCAGGCGCGCCGCACGCACGCGGCGCTCCCCGGCCACCACACAGTACTCGACGGCGCCGCTGGGGGCGGTGCTGCCCGGGTGGCGCGACGCGCTCTCGCCGTGATCCAGGCGGCGCACCAGCACCGGCTGCAGGACACCGACCTGGCGAATCGACGAGGCGAGCTCTTCTAAGCTGTTGTCATTAAATATTTTACGCGGCTGGTCGGGGTTGAAGCCGATGGCCTCGATACCGATGCGGCGCACGGAATCCGCATCCGTCGGGGCCACCGCCCCCCCCCGCATGTCCGCGCCCTGGATGAGGGCCGACAGGCCTTTGCCCAACACTCTGTTCTTGTTCATGGGGTCCGATCCTCCCGCGGGCGGCTGCTTCAGCTGTTCTGGCTGATCACCTCGGTCGCCAGGTCCAAGTAGCTCTTGGCCCCCACGCATTCGACATCGTACAGCAGGATGGGCTTGCCGAAGGACGGGGCCTCACTCAGCCGCACGTTGCGGGGGATCTTGGTCGTGTAGACGGTTTCGCCGAAGAAGTCGATGGCCTCTTCGGCCACCTGGTTCGACAGCTTCAGCCGCCGGTCATACATGGTCAGGAGCACACCCTCCAGGCGCAACTCCGGATTGAGGCTGCGCTGCACCAGCTGGACGGTGCTCAACAGCTGGCTCAGGCCCTCGAGGGCGTAGTACTCGCACTGGATGGGAATCAGCACCGAATCGGCCGCGGTCAGGGCGTTCAGGGTCAGCAGGCCCAGGCTCGGCGGCGTGTCGATGATGATGAAATCGTAGCGGTCCTTCAGGGGGCGCAGGACCTTCTTGAGGAAGTGTTCCCGCTGGTTCTCGCCCACCAACTCGATCTCGGCCCCGGCCAGCCGCCTGTCCGATGGCATGATGTCCATAAACCCCAAGGGGGTCTTCTGGATGGCCTCGGCCTCGGAAGCCGCGCCCAGCATGAACTCGTAACTCGTGCTGCCGTTGGGCGTTATGCCGACACCACTGGTCGCGTTACCCTGGGGGTCGAGGTCGACGACGAGGACTTTCTTCTCGGCCACGGCGAGGCTGGCACCGAGATTGACGGCGGTGGTCGTCTTGCCGACGCCGCCTTTCTGGTTGGAAATCGAGATGATCTTGCTCACGGCAGACCTCGGGACCGGGTGTGGTGCGGCTCGGCGCAGTGCAGAAGCGCCAATGTATCGCCCGCGAGACTGTGGCGTCAAGACAGACGGACAGCGGCGCGGCGTTTGTTCCACGTGGAACAATGAAACCGGGCGGGGCGGTGCGGGAGGGAATGTTCCACGTGGAACAACGATCAGGTCGCGGCGGCGTACCGGGAGACGACGAGCGCTGCGGGAGGGTAGGCTCCGTCCGGGAGGGCCACGACCCGGCTCCCCACCGCCGTCCACGGCCCGACCCGGCGCCCGGGCTGGGGCACACCCAGCACGTCCCCCAGCTCGGCCGACCAGGCGGTGTCCACCGGGTGGAAACGGACGATGACGACCCGCGCCGGCTCCGTCGCCGCGCCGCCACGCAGGTTCGTCAGCCCCGCCAGCACTTCCGGGTCCGTCAAGCGCAGCGCTTTGAGGGAAAGGAGCGCCGCCGCCGCGGGGCCGGGTGCCGAAGCAGTCACCTCGCCCCAGCGGGCCGCCGCCACCGCATACGGTGCGGGGCCGAAGTGCCGGCCCACCCGCTGCAGGAACCAGGCCCGCTTCTCGCGCGGCTCCACCAGCCAGGAGGCGAGGGCCGCCAGTTGCTCGCGCAGGAGCAGGTGCCAGATGATCCCCGGCAAACCACCTCCCGAACCCAGATCACAGTACAATAGGGGTCCCCGCAGCAGTTCCGGTTCAGCCCCGGCCAGGACGGTGAATGCGGCCTCGCACTGCCGGATCAGGGCATCCAGCCGCGTTTCCGTGTCCCGGCGCGTGACGAGGTTGATCTGGGAGTTCCAGCGCAGCACCTCGGTCCGGTAGGCGGCCCGCGCCGCCGCATAACCTGCGCCGCGATCAGACATCCGTCGTCCCCCCGGCATCGCCGGCCGCCGCGGCCCGGTGGCGCCGCACGACCACCGCCAAAACCGCCAGGTCCCCGGCGCGCACGCCGTCGATGCGACCCGCCTGGCCAAGGGTGGCCGGCCGGACCCGCGTCAGCTTTTCCCGGGCCTCGAAGCTGAGGGCTTTCACGCCTTGGTAGTCCAGATCTCCCGGCAATTCAAGATTGCCGAGATACTCCTGACTCCGTAAGAGCTTGTTGTGTTTGCGGATATAGCCGTCGTAGCGGACGCTGGCTTCGACCTGTTCCAAAGCTGCCGCCACCTGGCGAGGGGTGGCATGCCCCCGGAACACTTCGGTTGCGCGGTTTAAAATATTAATATATTCATCACCGGCGGCGGCCCGTGGACCCAGGTCCGCCAGCCTCGCGTCGGGCTGCCGCAGCCACTCCTCCGCCGAAGAACGCCGCCCCCGCTCCCGATCGAAGACCGTGGCACGCCGCAGCGCGTCGCCGACGGCGGACACGAACGTCCGCCGCGCCCGCAGCAGCGCCGCCGCCGCCGCCGGCAGCATGCCCAGCTCCAGGGCCAGGTCCGTCAGCCGTTCTTCCGCGTTGTCGCAGCGCAGATGCAGGCGATGTTCCGCCCGCGACGTGAACATGCGGTACGGCTCGTCGATGTCCTTGGTCACCAGGTCGTCCACGAGCACCCCGAGGTAGGCCTGGTCCCGGCCGATGGCCAGGGGCGCGCGGCCATCGAGGGAGCGCACGGCGTTGACGCCGGCCACCAGGCCCTGCGCCGCGGCCTCCTCGTAGCCGGAGGTGCCGAGGAGCTGGCCCGCCAGGTAGAGCCCGGCCATGGGCCGCGCCTCGAGGCTGGGCTCGATCTGCCACGACGGCACGCTGTCGTACTCCACCGCGTAGCCGTAACGCACGAGCTCGGCGCGCTCCAGGCCCACCACCGACCGCACCACCCGCTCCTGCACGTCGGCCGGCAGGCTGGTGGACAGTCCGTTGACGTAGATCTCCTCGGACTCCAGCCCCTCGGGCTCGAGGAAGAGCAGATGCCGCTCCTTGTCGGCGAAGCGCACCACCTTGTCCTCGATGGACGGGCAGTAGCGCGGCCCGCGCCCCTCGATCACACCCCTATAGAGCGGCGAGCGGTCCAGCGACGCCGCGATGACGGCGTGTGTCCGCGCATTGGTGTAGGCGAGCCAGCACACCACCTGGTCCGGCGTGAACTCTCCCGTGCGGAAGGAGAAGGGCGCCGGCGGATCGTCCCCAGGCTGGACCTGCAGTGCGTCCACGTCGATGCTGTCCCGCCGCAGCCGCGGCGGCGTGCCGGTCTTGAGGCGACGCAGCGCGAAGCCGTAGTCGCGCAGGCTTCCGCTCAAGCCCTCGGCGCTGGCGGCGCCCTCGCGACCGCCCACCGTGCGGCGCTCGCCCACGTGCATCAGGCCCTGCAGGAAGGTGCCGGTGCAGAGCACGGCCCGGGCCCCGGCTACCCGGCGGCCGTCGCCGAGGATCACGCCGGCGAACCGGGTCCGGTCACCGTCGGCCAGCACGTCCAGCCCGGCCACGTCGCCGGCGATCACCGTCAGCCCGGGCTGGTCGTGGACGGCGGCCACCATGCGCCGCTGGTAGCGATGCTTGTCCGCCTGGGCCCGGGGCGATTGCACCGCCGGCCCCTTCTTCCGGTTGAGCACCCGGAACTGGATACCGGTCTCGTCGATGGCCCGGCCCATCTCGCCGCCGAGCACGTCGATCTCCCGCACCAGGTGCCCCTTGCCCAGGCCGCCGATGGCCGGGTTGCAGGGCATGCGGCCGATCTCGGTCGGGTCGTGGGTGACCAGCGCCGCGCGCGCGCCCAGCCGCGCCGCCGCCAGCGCCGCCTCGATACCCGCGTGCCCGCCGCCCACCACGATGATGTCGAACTTGTTGTCGGCCATCACGTTACTTTCCAACACAGAACTTGTTGAATACTGTATTCAGCAGCTGCTCCGAGAACACGCGCCCCGAAACCTCCCCCAGGGAAGCCAGGATCGACGCCAGCATCGAGCCCAGAACCTCGGGCCCCGGCGGGGCCTCCGCGCGGGCCAGCTCGGCCAGGTCCGCCAGCTCGGCCCGGCTCGCCTGCAGCCGTCCCGCGTGGCGTTCGTTCAGCACCACGCCCAAGGCAACGGCATCGCCCAGCCGTCGTTCCGCGGTCACCGCAGCGACCCGGGTCCACAGCGCCTCGACACCTTCGCCCGTCACCGCCGAGGTCGCCACCGTACCTTCGCCCGACACCGCCGCCGGCGCCAGGTCCGCCTTCGAGCGCACGGCGATCACGGCGGCCTCGCCCGCGTCCATCGCCCTCGGTTCGTCATCCGCGATCGCCAGCACGATGTCCGCCTCGGCCACCTGCTGCCGGGTCCGCACGATGCCCTTGCTCTCCACCCGGCCGGGCTCGTCCCTCAGGCCCGCCGTGTCATGGAACACGTACACGACCCCGTCCCGCACCACCCGCGCCGAGACCACGTCCCGCGTGGTGCCGGCCTCGTCGTCGACGATGGCCCGATCCTCCCCCACGAGCGCGTTGAACAGGGCGCTCTTGCCCACGTTCACCGGACCGGCCAGCACCACCTGCACGCCGTCGCGCAGCAGCCGGCCCGCGGGCGCCATGGCCAGCAGCCGATCGATGCGCGCCACGGCGCCGCCCAGGTCCGCCGCGATCGCCGCCGCCGGCACGTCGAATTCGTCCTCGTCCAGGAACTCGAAGCTCCCCTCGATCCGCGCCAGCAGATCCAGCAGCGGCGCCTCGACCGCCGCCAGCTCCCGCGCCAGGCCGCCCCGCAACTGGTTCAGGGCGCCGCGGGCCGCCTGCTCACCCTCGGCGGCGATGAGGTCGGCCACCGCCTCGGCCTGGTCCAGGCTCAGCTTGCCGTTGAGGAACGCCCGGCGCGTGAACTCGCCCGGCGCCGCCGGCAGCGCGCCGGCCTCCCGACAGGCCGCCACCGCCAGCCGCGCCACCGCGCGGCCGCCGTGCAGATGAAACTCCACCGTGTCCTCGCCGGTGTAGGAGCGGGGCGCCAGGAAGGCCAGGGCCAGGCAGCGGTCCACCGGTCGCGACGGGTCGTCCGGATGGTGCAGCAGCCCGGGCACGGCCGCGTGGGACGCGGGTCCCGCCGCGAACCGGCGACTGCGGAACACCCGCCGGGCCAGCGGCACCGCCTCCGGCCCGCTCAGGCGCACCACCGCCAGGCCGCCGCTGCCTTCGGGCGTGGCCAGGGCGACGATGGTCGTCTCGTGCATGGGCGTGCCTCCTGCCCCGGTCGTCGACGCGCAAAGGGGCGGCGCCAGGCGCCGCCCCTTCCCTCTTCGCCGGTGCGAAGCGGTCAGGCGTCGGCGCCCGGCCGCTCCCGTTCTTCTTCATCTTCCGCCGCGGCGGGCTCCGCCTCTGCGGTCTCGACGGCCTCGACCGTTGCGACGGCTTCGGCGGTATCGGCCGCCTCGATCGTCTCGTCGGCCTCCGGCGCCGCCGCCGTCCGGACTTCGGTCTTTCCGGCGTCCGTGTCGGCGTCCGTGACCTCGACGGGATCCTCTTCGTCTTCCCGGACCGTGCCGTCATCGATGCCGATCACCACGTGCTTGCCACCGAGACCGCCCATGGTCCAGGTGCGCAGGCCCTCGTGGTTGGCCGCCTCCAGATGGACGATGCGGCGCTCCCGGGCGTCCATGGGCTCCAGGTGCGCGTCCTCGCCGGTGGCGCGCACTTCGGACACCGCCCGGTCGACCTGGTCCAGGAGCGTGTCTTCGCGGCGGCGGCGGTAGTTGTTGATGTCCAGGTTCATGCGCACGCGGTCGCCGGCGGCCGTGGTGGCCATGCGCTCGACCAGGTGCTCCACCGCGTCGATGGTCTGGCCGTGCCGGCCGATGAGCATGCCCGCGCTGATGTCGTCGGTGACGATCTTCACCATGCGGTACTCGCCGGGCTTGACCTCGCAGCGGCAGGGGAAGCCGGCGCGCACCAGCATGCCGCTGGCCAGTTCGCTCAGCGCGCCGTCGAGGGCATCCTCGTCCAGGCCGCGCTTGGGCTGGGCGTAGGACGAGGCCTTGATGCCGGCGGCGACGGCCTCCTCCGACAGGGCCGGCGCGTCGCGGCGGACCGGCTCCTCCCGGGGGCCGGTTCCTCGCGGTGGTCCGGAGCCGCGTCCCCGGCGACCGTTGCCGGCAGGATGGGCTCGTCGGTGCCGATGCCGGTGGACGCGGCGGGACGGCGCTCGGCCGCACGCTCTTCGTCGCGCTGGCGACCGCGGCCGCCCCGGGAACGGCCGCCCCGGCGGCCCCGGTCGCGGGACTCGCCGCGGGACTCGTCGCGGGACTCGCCGCGGGACTCGCCACCAGCGTCGCTGCGACCGGTGGTGGCGCCACCCCCGGAGGTCGGGACCTCACCGGGCCCCTGGGCCGCCTGGGCCTGGACCTGGGCATGGAACGCCGCCTGCTCGGCGGCGATGCTGCGGAGATGGTCCTGGTCCTGGTCGAGGTGGTCCACGGTCTCGGCGGCTGCCTGCGGACGGCCCTCGCGGGGCCCACTGGAACGGCCCCGGCCGCCCCGGCGCCCGCGCCGACGGCGGCTGCCGCGCTTCTGCTCCTGGTCCTCGTCGCGTCCCGGCTCCCGGCCGGCGGCCCGGACCTCTTCGCGCTCACCGGTCGGCTTCTCGCCGCGGCCGCCCCGGCGGCTGTCGTCGCGCCGGCCGTCGCGGGGCTCGCGGTTCGGCCCCCTATCCTTGTTCTCGCGGGTTTCGCGGTTGTCGCGGTTGTCGCGGTTCTCGTCCCGGCCACCCCGGCGGCTGTCGCCCCGACGTTCGCCCCGGCCGCTGCTGCGGCCCTCGGCGCGGGGGCCGCGATCCTCGCGCGCGCCGTCGCCGGCGCCTTCGGTGTTCCGTTCCGGACTGCGACCGCGGCCGCCCCGGCGCCCGCGGCCACCCCGGCCGTCACCGCGGCCCAGGTCGTGGGCCGGATGGTCCTTGCTGTCCACGCGGTAGTCGTTGTTGCGACCGCGGCCCTGGCCACCGGCGCGGCGCCGCACGATCACGCGGGCAGGCCGGCCGCCCAGGAAGCCGAAGAGGCCGTTCTTGGGTTCCTCGAGCACGGTCACATCGACTTCGTCCCTGCGGGCGCCCATGCGCAGCAGGGCTTCGCTGACCGCCTCGTCGACGGTCTTGCCTTGGATTTCAACCTTGTCGGTCATGCTGTCTGTGCTCCTTGAATCGGTGCCGCCTTATGGATTCTCCAGCTCTGGTAGCCCTGCATGATCGTGTTGACCAGCCAATAGAGCACCAGGCCCGACGGCATGTTGTAGAAGATGAAGACCATGACCAGCGGCATCATCGTGTTCATGGCGGCCATCTGGCCGCCAGCGCCGCTGGTCGGGGTCATCTTGGTCTGGAAGTACATGGCGACGGCCATCAGGATGGGCAGCACGTTCAGGTCCGAACCGAGGACGGGAAGCGACATCGGCAACTGCGCGATGGCATCGGGCTGGGACAGATCCTTGATCCACAGCACGAAGGGTTGCCCGCGCAGGGCGATGGTGTGGTTCAGCGCCTGGTAGAGGGCGATGAACACCGGCGACTGGACCAGCAGGGGCAGGCAACCGGCGGCCGGATTGACCTTCTCCTCACGGTACAGCTTCATGGTCGCCTCGTTCAGCTTGTCCTTGTTGTCCTTGTACTTCTCCTGGAGGGCCTTCAGCTTGGGCTGGAGCTCCTGCATCTTCTTCATCGACTCGGTGGACGTGCGCGTCAGCGGGATAGAACGCCAGCTTCGTCAGCACCGAGAAGATGATGATGATGATCCCGTAGTTCGGGAATGTACCGGTGCACGAACTTCAGGCCCCACAGCACGCCTTCGGTGAGGGGGCGGAAGATCTTCCAGCCCAGGTCCATGGAATTTTCCACACCCTGGTTGTAGGCAGAAAGCAGATCGGCCACCTGCGGGCCGATGTAGAGGTCGAGATCGCGCGGTGGCGATGTCTCCGCCCGTGCCGCGTCGGGCCGGCACCTGGATGGACCACGACTGGGTGTCGGTCTCCTTGTCGCCGTCCAGCCGGATGGTGCCCTCGACCGGTTCCCCCTGCTCCCAGGGAACGATGCCCACGATGGTGAAGTAGCGGTCCTGCAGGCCCGCGAAGCGTACGGATCCGCTGCGCTGGTCCTGCACCTTCTCCACGCCCTTGGCCATCTTCATGTGCCGCTTGTAGACGTAGTCGTCGCCCACGCGCGCCACGGCGCGCATGGCGGTCTGCTCCATCTTCTGGTTGCGCTCGGTGTGCGCGATCCCCTGGTTCCAGCCGAAACGGACGTCCTCGGGGCGGCCCAGCAACTCCAGGGCCCGCCGCGTGGGTCCGCCGTCGACGGCCACCAGGGCGTACTCCACGTCGATTCCGTAGCCGTCGGCGTGGAAGGTGTAGGTCTTGCGCACTTCCATGCCGCCGGCCAGCGACACGAAGAGCGACAGGGAACGGTGCCCCCGGTCGACCTTGACGACCGAGGTGTCGGTGCGGTACACCGCGCCGCTCAGATCCAGCTGGCCGTCCGCGGAAGATGATGGCGTCCACGCCCGCGGCCGGCTTCTTCTCCGGCACGAGCTCCACCACGCCCCCCTGCCAGCTGGGGAAGTCCAGCCCCTGCCAGCGGACGATGCGGCCGCCCACCGTGGAGACCACGGCGCGGTACAGGGGCGTGACCACCTCGACCTCCCGGGGCGTGCCCTGGTTCACCAGGCGCAGGGCGGCGGCCGGCGTGGTCATCTCGCCGTCGGCGGCGATCTCCGCGGCGGGGTCGCGGCCCGGCTGCGGCGTGCCGGCTCTCGGACTGGACCCCGGCCGGCGCCGCCTCGTCCCGGGACGTTGCGGCCGCGGTGTCCGCCGCGTGGGTCAGGGTGCTGTCCGCGGCCCCGGCGGCCGGCCGCGCCGGCTTGCCGTAGAACCTTTCCATCAGCATCTGCGAACCGATGAGAATGACGAAGATCAAGGCGAAGGCGGTGAACATGCGCCTATCCATGGGCGGTTTCTCCGTGGGTCGGGGAAGGGGGCGAGGACGGCGCAGCGGTATGGCCGCAACCGCAGGCGGGAGGCACGGGGTCGAAGCCGCCCGGATGCCAAGGGTGGCAGCGCGCCAGGCGCCGGACGGTCAACCAGGAGCCGCGCAGCAGCCCGTGGGTGCGCAGGGCCTCCAGGCCGTAGGCGGAACAGGTCGGGTGGAATCGACACGTCGACGGCAGCAGCGGCGAGACCAGACGCCGATACGCGACGATCAACAGGTATGGCAAACGCCACATAGACTTCCCGCTGATGCCCCGCCCCGGGACAGGATGAACAGGATGGGGCGCTCGGCATCGGTTCGGAGGCTTCGTTCCGTGCGGACTGGTCAGCCGACGGGGCGGCGCGGAACCGGCTCTCGGCCGGGGCGGGCGCGGGCCCGCGGGATCAGTGGGCCAACAGGGCGTCCAGCTCGGCCCGGACCTCGCAGCTGTTCGCTGCAAGGATGGCCTGGCGCGCCACCATCACGACCCAGAGTCCTCCGCCGCCGACCCGGTCCGCCTTCGCGTTCGCGGCGTCCAGGTCCGGAAAGAACCTCGCTCGTACGCCCATGACACCGGCGCGTCCGGCCAGGGAACCGGTCCGGTGGGCCTCGCGCAGCAGGCGCTTGGCCCGGTTGCGCTGCACGGCCCCGCCGACCTTCCGGCTGGCGACTACGGCGCGCGCGATGTCATCGGCTGGCAACAGGTAAACCACGAGAAGGCGTCCCACTCGTTTGACGCCTCCCTCGTAGACCCGATGGAATTCCGTTTTATTCACCAAGGACCGCCAAACGATGCGGTCACGATCCGGCACCTCAGGCCGAAAGGCGCTTGCGCCCCTTGGCGCGGCGGCGCTTCAGGACCAGACGGCCCGCGCGCGTCGACATGCGCTTGCGGAAACCGTGGGTCCTGGCCTTCTTGAGGTTGCTCGGCTGGAACGTCCGCTTCACGGATCTCTCCTTAACTATTGGACCTTGATTCAGCCGCGAAAGAGTAAGCATCCTGACAGGCAGTGTCAAGGAAAGACACCGGGTTATCCCCCGGCCGATCCGGCGCGGTTCGGCGGCTACCGGTGCCGGACGGGTTGAGGCCCGGCCTGGCCACCGGGCGCGGCCCGGACCTTGACTCAAGCCAATTTCCACGCTGCGAACCGGTTAGGATTATGTCAAAATTTTCGCAGAGAAATCCCTTGATGGTCCCCGGGGGGCCATGATAACTTGCCCACCTGACGATAATCCGCGGAGGGGCAATTAAGGTTATCCACAGGCGTCGCGTGTTGTGGATAACTTTTGTTTCTCTGGCCTGCGGTGATTGTTAATTGTTTATTGCGTTGGTCTTGCCTCTGGCGCCCCCGTGTGGACAACATGGGTGGCCGCCCGGGCATCCGACCGGGAAAGGTCCACCGTCCGTGACCAACCTCGATGCCCACTGGCCCGAAATCCTCGACCGCGTCCGCCAGAACGTCGGACAACAGACGTTCAATACCTGGTTCGCCCCCCTGAGGCCCGTGGCCAGCGGCAACGGCTCCCTGCACGTGACCTGCCCCAACCACTTCTTCCGGGACTGGTTCAGCGAGCATCAGCTCGACACCCTGAACGATGCCGGCTCGACCTACTTCGGCCACCACGTCGCCTTCACCCTGGACGTGAACGCCGAGGAGGCCAACCGGCCCCTGTCCCACCAGGACGCCCCGGTGCCCGTCCCCGAGGACGAGCCGGAGCCGACGCCCCGCCGGGCCGCCCCCGCCGCGGTGCTGGAGCGGCCCGTCCGCCCGCTCTCGAATCTGAACGCCGACTACACCTTCGCCAGCTTCGTGGTGGGCTCGGGCGCCGACCTGGCCTACGCGGCGGCGACGGCGGTCGCCAACAACCCGGGCGGCCACTTCAACCCGCTGTTCATCCACGGCGGCGTCGGCCTCGGCAAGACGCACCTGTTGCACGCGGTGGGCAACGCCATCGCCGCCCGCAACCCGGAGCGGCGGGTGTGCTACGTCTCGGCCGAGAACTTCATGAACGACCTGATCGTCTCCATCAAGGAGAACCGGACGCCGGACTTCAAGCTCCGGTACCGCAGCGTGGACGTGCTCCTGGTGGACGACGTCGCCTTCCTGGCCGGCAAGGAATCCACCCAGGAGGAGTTCTTCCACACCTTCAATGCGCTCTACGACCTCAAGAAACAGATCGTGTTGACCAGCGACCGCTCTCCCAAGGAGATCACCACCCTGGAGGAGCGGCTGCGCTCGCGGTTCGAGTGGGGCCTGATCACCGACGTCCAGCCCCCCAACCTCGAGACGCGCATGGCCATCCTCAAGCGGAAGGTCGAGGTCAATGCCATCTACATCCCGGACGACGTGATCGGCTACATCGCCGAGCACATCACCGACAACATCCGCCGCCTCGAGGGGGCGCTGATTCGTCTGCTGGCGTTCGCGAGCCTGACCGGGCGGGAAATCACCTTGGAAATGGCCTCGGAGGTCCTCTCCTCCTTTTTCCAGGTGAATTCCGCCGGACCTGTGAAGATCGCCGATGTCATGGCCGTGGTCGCCGACGTCCACGGCGTGACCGTCGATCAACTCAAGTCCAAACGACGCACCCAGGACCTGGCCCGGGCCCGTCAGATCGCGATGCACCTCGCCAGGGAGATGACCGGCGCCTCCCTCAACCAAATCGGCCGCGCCTTCGGCGGGCGCGACCACTCCACCGTGGCCCACGGCTGCCGCAGGATCATCGAGGACATGGAGGCCGACCCCCGCTTCCGGGGAGCGGTCCGTGACCTCATGGACCGGATCCGGGCCAGGAGTTGACCGTGGGCAGGGGTGACGGCAGCCGCCCCGCCTACAGCTTTGACGCCATCATCTTCGAGCCGTCGATCCGCCACCTGATCGCGGCCGCCCGCCCCCACATCGCCGACTCCGTGCTGGACCTGGCCTGCGGCAGCGGCATCGCCACCTGCAAGGCAGGCATGTTGGCCGGCGAGCGGGGCCGCGTCTGCGGCGTGGACATCGGCCCCAACATCCTGAAGAAGGCCGCCTCCCTCTACACGGGGCAGGCACCCGCCGGCTGGGTGCGCGCCGACATGATGCAGTCTGCCCTTCGTCACGGCCTCGTTCAGCCTGGTGCTGTGCCACCAGGGCCTGCAGTTCGCCGCCGACCGGGCGGCCGTGGTGGCCGAGATGCGGCGCGTGACGGCGCCCGACCGGCCGGGCGGCGGTCATGTGCTGGACCCACGTCGCCGACTGTCCCTTCTACATGTCCTTGCGCGACGTGCTGGGCCGCCACCTGGGTCGCGCCGCCGCCGACTTCGTCGGCCGCGCCTTTCTCCCTGCCCGAGGAGGAGGACCTGCGCGCCCTGCTGGCCGGGTCCTTCGCCAAGGTCTCCGTCACCCGCATCAGCGTGCGCACGGCCCACCCCTCGGCGGGGGCGTTTGCGGCCGCGTTCCTGCGCTACCTGCCGCCCGACTGCGCCACCCCGGAGACCGTGGCCGAGCACGCCGACGCCATCGTCGCGGAGATGGACCGGCGCCTGGGTCCCTGGCAGGCGGACGGTCCGCTGATCGCGCCCATCGTGGCCCACCTGGCTCTTTGCCGCTGACCGGCACGAACCCTGCGGGAAGGCGGATGGCGGTCGTCGCGTGCCGCCAACTTCCCTGGGATAAGCCGGGGACAACCGGGCAGAGGGCGGGACACAACCGGCACCGTCGGGGGACGGCCGTTGACCCCGGGGACAACATGGGGATTCGGGCCGGGTTTTTCCGGGCTGCTTATCCCCCGCCCTCGCCCCTGGTAATGTGCTGTGAAACAAGGTGTTTCGGGGGCGGTGGCGAGTTGTGCCGTGTATCCCCAGCCCCTACGACTACGACTGGTTTTCTATAAATCCAAGAGACTTGATTGGAGGCGGGGGATCTCCTATCATGGCCATCCCTGCAAGAGCACCTCGACACACCCTGGACGGAGGATCCTCAGTGAAGTTCGCGATCCAGCAGGAAGACCTGCAGAAGGCCTTGGACGTCATCGCCAACGTGGTGCCCGCCAAGACCACGCTGCCGATCCTGACCTGCGTGCTGATGGAGGCCAAGGAGGGCAAGCTGATCCTCTCGGCCACGAACCTGGACATCTCCATCACCACCAGCACCGACAAGGTCGAGATCAAGGACGAGGGTCGCGTCGCCATCCCCGCCGTGAAGTTCGTGCCGTTCGTGCGCAGCCTGCGTCCCGGCCAGGTGACCATCGCCCAGAAGGGCGAGCAGATCCGCCTGGACAGCGGCAAGGCCCGGCTGACCGAGAACACCATGAACGTCGAGGAGTACCCCAAGCTCAAGCAGCTCGAGGAGAAGAACGGGCTGGAATTCGCGGCCGGCGTGCTCATCGACATGATCAACGAGACCAGCTACGCCGTCTCCCGCGACGAGACGCGGCCGGCGCTGATGGGCATCCTGTGGGAAATCCGCCCCGACAAGCTGACCCTGGTGGCCACCGACGCCCACCGCCTGGCCCGCAGTTCGCGCAGCATGGACTGGGACGTGTCGGGCGACCGCAACATGATCGTCGACACGGCCGGCCTGCGGCAGCTGCCCCGCATCGTGGCGGCCATGGAGGACGACGACGCCACCACCGTGACCGTGTTCATGGGCGAGAACCAGCTCTCCTTCCGCGCCGGCGGCACCGTCCTGCACACGCGCCTGCTGGAGGGCCCGTTCCCCGACTACACCGCGGTCATCCCCAAGGACAACGACAAGGACGTGACCGTGGACAAGGCCGAGCTGATGCAGGCCATCCGCCGCGTGTCCATCACCGCGGACCGCATCACCAGCCAGATCAAGCTGGGCGTCGAGAGCGGCCGCATGGAACTGGCGGCGCGCGGCACCGAGGGCAGCCAGTCCGAGGACGAGGTGGCCGTGTCCTACGACGGCCCGGCCCTGGAGATCGGGTTCAACTTCAACTACCTCCAGGACATCCTCAAGAACCTGCGCGCCGAGACCGTGACCCTGTCCCTGCGCGACTCCCAGAGCGCCGCCCTGCTGCGCCCGGTCACCGAGGAAGGCGACGACACCGGCGTCGTCTGCCTGCTGATGCCCCTGCGGCTGGCCGGCGAATAGCCGGTCGTGCGCATCGTCTCGGCCCGGCTCAGCGGATTCCGCAACCTCGCCGAGGCCGACCTCGCCTTTTCGCCCCAGGTCAACCTGGTCCTGGGGCGAAACGGCGAGGGGAAGACCAACCTCCTGGAAGCCCTCAACTGGCTCGCCCTCGGCCGCAGCCACCGCGGCGCCCGCAACGAGGACCTGATCGCCTTCGACCGCGACGACCTGCACGTGGCCCTCGAACTGGAGGAGGAGTCGGGCGCGCGGGTGGCCTGCGAGTACGGCCTGGACCGCAGCGGCGGCCGCCGGTTGCGCATGGACGGCGAGGCGGTGCGGCGGCGGGCCGACCTGGTGGGGCGCCTGGCCACGGTCTTCTTCAACCCCGACAGCATCCGGCTGGTGCAGGGCGGCCCCGAGCGGCGGCGCCAGTTCGCCGACCAGGGCATGGCCGAGATCGACCCCGCCTACCTGACCCACCTGACGGCCTTCCAGCGGGCCCTGAAGCAGAAGACGGGGCTGCTGCGGGACCTCAAGCGCGGGCTGATCGGCGGCGACCGGGCACGCCGGGAGCTGGCGGCGTGGAACGCCGAGATCGCCCATCACGCGGCGCCCGTGTGCCGCGGTCGCGCCGAATACGCGGCCCTGCTGAGCCCTTTCGCCGACCGGGCCCACAGGGATCTGGCGGCCACCGGCTGCGAACTGGTCTTCCGCTACCGTCCCCGCCTGGAGTCGGTCGCCCGCCTGGTGTCCGCGGAGGGCGACGAGGGCGCGGAAAAACATTCGGAAAATCACGACCTCGAACGGGAAATTTTGACCGAAATGGACTATATTGGGGGGTCGGAAACCCAGCGCGGACGACCCCTCACGGGACCCCAGCTGGACGACTTCGAAGTCCGGCTGGGAGGGCCCGACGGACTGGACCTGCGCACGTTCGGATCCCAGGGTGAAACCCGCTCGGCGGCCATCGCGCTGATCCTGGCGCGGAGCGACGCCCTGGACCGGCGCCGCGGGGTCCGGCCGGTGCTCTTCCTGGACGACATCTTCAGCGAACTGGACCGGGAACGCACCCGGCGGCTGCAGGAGATGGCGTTGCGGTTCCATCAGGTGTTCATCGCCACCGCCCGCCCCGGCGACATCGCCGACTGGCGGCCGGACGGCCTGAAGGCCTGGCGGGTGGAAGCCGGCAGGTTCACGGACATTCCGGCGGATCCGGGCGCCGTCTGACGCGGCGCGCCGCCCGCCGACCACCGCGGCGGGAGGGGCGACCGGCATGGCCGGACGGCGTGACAATCCGGGCCCCCAGCCCGTCTCCCGCATCCTCGAGGGCGTGCTGCGCGACATCGGTCTGCAGGACCGCATGGACGAACGCGCGGCCCTGCTCGGCTGGCGGGAGATCGTCGGCGACGAGGTCGCGGACCATTCGCGCGCGGTCGACCTGGTCGACGGCGTGCTGAACCTCGAAGCGGATCACGGGGCGTGGCGGCAGGAACTGGCCATGCTGGTCCCCGAGATCATCCGGAAGTTCAACGCCAAGTACGGCGAGGGCACGGTCGTCACGGTCCAGTGGATCGATCGCCCCCGCCGCGGCAGGAGGCCGGAAGGCAAACCATGACCGAAGCGAAACCCAACGGCGAGATCCGCCGCACCAACGGCGCGGCGGCGGCGAAGGGCTACACGGCCCAGGGCATCCAGGTCCTCAAGGGCCTCGAAGCGGTGCGCAAGCGGCCGGCGATGTACATCGGCGACACCGGCGTGCGCGGCCTGCACCACCTGGTCTACGAGGTGGTCGACAACTCCATCGACGAGGCCATGGCCGG
The DNA here is from genome assembly GCA_963825035.1 of Candidatus Krumholzibacteriia bacterium. Taxonomy (GTDB): domain Bacteria; phylum Krumholzibacteriota; class Krumholzibacteriia; order LZORAL124-64-63; family LZORAL124-64-63; genus JACZKN01. Next base: position 61,468 of record CAWGRT010000026.1, read on the forward strand.
CTACTGCGACCGGATCCGGGTCGAGGTCGGCCGGGGCGAGATCGTCACGGTCACCGACAACGGCCGCGGCATCCCCGTGGACATGCACAAGACCGAGGGCAAGCCCGCCCTCGAGGTGGTGCTGACCAGCCTGCACGCCGGCGGCAAGTTCGACAAGGGCAGCTACAAGGTCTCCGGCGGCCTGCACGGCGTGGGCGTCAGCTGCGTGAACGCCCTCTCGGAGTGGCTGACGGCCGAGGTGCGCCGCGAGGGCAAGGTGCACCTGATGGAATTCGACCGCGGGCAGCCCCGGGGCCCCCTGCGCGTCACGGGCGAGTGCCCGCCGGACCAGAGCGGCACCGTCATCACCTTCAAGCCCGACCACGAGATCTTCCCCGAGCGGGTCTACTCCTACGAGACCCTGCGCGGGCGCCTGCGCGAGCTGGCATTCCTGAACCGCGGCCTGCACATCACCATCGCGGACGTGCGCGGCGAGAAGTCCCGGGAGGAGGTCTTCCACTTCGAGGGCGGCATCGTCGAGTACGTGCGCTGGCTGAACGAGAGCCGCACGGTGATCTGTCCGGAGCCGGTCTACATCGAGGGCGAGAAGGACGGCGTCCAGATCGAGATCGCCATGGACTACAACGACGGCTACAACGAGGCGCTGTTCACCTTCGCCAACAACATCAACACCACCGAGGGCGGCAGCCACCTCTCGGGCTTCCGCGCCGGCCTGACCCGCACGCTCAACGCCTACGCCAACAGCTCGGGCCTGCTCAAGAAGGACCTCAAGGGCCTGACCGGCGACGACGTGCGCGAGGGCCTGACCGCCATCATCTCGGTGAAGATCCCCGAACCCCAGTTCGAGGGCCAGACCAAGACCAAGCTGGGCAACACCGAGGTCAAGGGCCAGGTGGAGGCCCTGGTCAACACCTACCTGGCCGAGTATCTCCAGGAGCACCCGCGCGAGGCCAAGGCCATCATCGGCAAGTGCATCGCCGCGGCCCAGGGCCGCGAGGCGGCCCGCCGCGCCCGCGACCTGACCCGCCGCAAGTCGGCGCTCGACTCGGCCGCCCTGCCCGGCAAGCTGGCCGACTGCTCCAGCCGCGACCCCCGGGAATGCGAGATCTACCTGGTGGAGGGCGACTCGGCCGGCGGCTCGGCCAAGCAGGGCCGCGACCGGCGCTTCCAGGCCATCCTGCCCCTGAAGGGCAAGATCCTCAACGTGGAGAAGGCGCGCCTGGACAAGATGCTGGGCAACGACGAGATCCGCACCATCATCACGGCGCTGGGCGCGGGCATCGGCGCCGGCATCTTCGACACCGGAGAAGCTGCGCTACCACCGCATCATCATCATGACCGACGCCGACGTGGACGGCAGCCACATCCGCACGCTGATCCTGACCCTGTTCTTCCGGCACTTCCGCGACATCATCGAGCGCGGGCACATGTACATCGCCGAGCCGCCGCTGTACCGGGTCAAGAAGGGCAAGGTCGAGGTCTACGCCTACAGCGACGCCCAGAAGGACCGCCTGGTCGGGGAGATGGGCGGCCAGAAGGGCGTCTACGTCCAGCGCTACAAGGGCCTGGGCGAGATGAACCCGGAGCAGCTCTGGGAGACCACCATGAACCCCGACACGCGCACCATGACCCGCGTGACGGTCGAGGACGCGGCCGAGGCCGACCACATCTTCACCATGCTGATGGGCGACGAGGTCGAGCCGCGGCGCCGGTTCATCGAGGAGAACGCGGCGCCTGGTGAACGTGGACAACCTGGACATCTGACCGCCGGCCGACGCCGGCGGTCCCAATCCCGAAGAGGCGAGGAATGTCCGACGACAAGCGCAACGACGACGAACTGGACGGCGTGACCCCGGCGACGAGGGCCAGGGGGTCGAGGACCAGGAGGCCGAAGGGCCCCGAAGCCGAGGGTCCGCCCTGCCCAACAGGGTGGGCGAGACCGTCCTCGAGGTGAGCATCGACGAGAAGATGCGCACCAGCTACCTCGAGTACTCCATGTCGCGTCATCATCAGCCGCGCGCTGCCCGACGTGCGCGACGGCCTGAAGCCCGTGCACCGGCGCGTGCTGACGGCGATGAACGACCTGAACCTGCAGCCGGGCCGGCCCTACCGCAAGAGCGCCAAGATCACCGGCGACACCACGGGCAACTACCACCCGCACGGCACCGTCGCGGTGTACGACACCATGGTGCGCATGGCCCAGGACTTCTCCATGCGCTACACGCTGGTCGACGGCCAGGGCAACTTCGGCTCGGTGGACGGCGACTCGGCGGCGGCCGAGCGGTACACCGAGGCGCGCCTGACCAGGTACGCCACCGAGCTGATGGCGGACCTGGACAAGGAGACCGTCGACTTCGTCCCCAACTACGACGGGTCGCGGCTGATGCCGGCGGTCATGCCGGCGCAAGGTGCCCAACCTGCTGGTCAACGGCGCCGACGGCATCGCCGTGGGCATGGCCACCAAGATCCCGCCCCACAACCTGGGCGAGATCTGCGACGGCCTGGTCGCGCTGCTGGACAACCCGGACCTGGAGTGCCACGAGCTGCTGGAGCACGTCCAGGGCCCGGACTTCCCCACCGGCGGCATCATCCACGGGCGCCGCGGCATCTACGACTACGTGACCACCGGCCGCGGCCGCGTGGTGGTGCGCGCCCGCACGGACATCGAGATCGAGGACGGCGGCCGCGCGAAGATCATCGTCAGCGAGATCCCCTACCAGGTGAACAAGGCCTCGCTGATCGAGAAGATCGCCGGCCTGGTGCGCGCGGGCACCATCGAGGGCATCAGCGACCTGCGCGACGAGTCCGACCGCGACGGCATGCGCATCGTGGTGGTGCTCAAGCGCGACGCCTTCCCCCAGGTGGTGCTGAACAAGCTCTACGCCCACACCATGATGCAGAACACCTTCGGCGTGATCAACCTGGCGCTGGTGGACAACCGGCCCCAGGTGATGAGCATGAAGGAGACGATGCAGGAGTTCCTGAAGTTCCGCGAGGAGGTCGTGGTGCGGCGGACGCGCTACGAGCTGCGCAAGGCCGAGGAGCGCGCCCACATCCTCGAGGGCTACCGCATCGCCCTGGACAACATCGACGAGATCGTCGAGCTGATCAAGCCACAGCGATTCGCCCGACACCGCGCGCACCGCCCTGATGGAGCGCTTCGGCCTGAGCGAGATCCAGGCCCAGGCCATCCTCGACCTGCGCCTGGCCCGGCTGACCGGACTCGAGCGCCAGAAGATCGAGGACGAGTACGCCGAGCTGATCCAGCGCATCTCCGAGCTGAAGGCGATCCTCGACAGCCGCGACCTGGTGCTGCAGATCATCCGCGACGAGATCGCCGAGGTGCGCGCCGCCTACGCCGACGCGCGCCGCACCTCCATCGTCGAGGACGAGGGCGAGATCGACCTGGAGGACCTGATCGCCGACGAGCCCATGGTCGTGACCATCAGCAACCAGGGCTACGCCAAGCGCATCCCCCTGGACACCTACCGGCAGCAGGGCCGCGGCGGCAAGGGCATCACGGCGATGCGGCACGAAGGAGGAGGACTTCGTCGACAACCTCTTCATCGCCTCGACCCACCAGTACCTGCTGGTGCTGACCGAGAAGGGCCAGCTCTACTGGCTGAAGGTGCACCGGATCCCCAAGGCCGGCCGCACCTCGCGGGGCAAGCCGCTGGTGAACCTCATCCAGATCCAGCCCGGCGACACGGATCCACGCCGTGGTGCCGGTGCGCGACTTCGACGAGGACCACTTCCTGGCCTTCGCCACCAACCTGGGCGTGGTCAAGCGCACGCCGCTGAAGGACTTCTCGCGGCCGCGGCAGGCGGGCATCCGCGCCATCAACCTGCTCGAGGGCGAGCACCTGGTCGCCGTGCGCGAGACCGACGGCAGCAGCGACCTGATCTTCGCCACCAGCGGCGGCATGGCCATCCGCTTCCGCGAGACCGACGCCCGGCCCATGGGCCGCACCGCGCGCGGCGTGCGCGGCATCACCCTCGGCGCCAGGGAGGAAGTGGTGGGCATGGTCGTCGTGGGCGCCGACCAGGAGGAGGGCGACCCTGCTGGCCCTGACCGAGAACGGCTACGGCAAGCGCACGCCGCTGGCGGAGTACCGGCTGCAGCGGCGCGGCGGCAAGGGCCTGATCACCGTCAAGTGCAGCGAGCGCAACGGACCGCTGGTGGGCATCCGCGACGTCCAGCCCGGCGACGAGCTGATGGTCATCACGCGCGGCGGCATCATGATCCGCATCGCGCTGGACGACGTCAGCGAGCAGGGCCGCAACACCCAGGGCGTGCGCATCATCAACCTGAACCAGGGCGACGTGGTCGGGCGGCCTGGCCAAGATCAGCCAGGACATCATCGAGGAAAACGGCGACGGAACCGACGGCGCCGACGAGACCGACGAGATCGACGTGACCGAACAGGAAGGTCAGGACACCGGGGAGCCGTCCGGCGAGTGACGGCGCGACGCCACGGGGGCGCGGGGGTCCACAGGGCCCCGGCGCCCCCGTCGTTTCGGGGCCAACCGGGGCCCCCGGAGCAGGTTGCGGGAACTCGGCCCCCGGGGGCTTGATTCCCCTTCCCGGACATGCCTAGTATCACGACCATGAGCAGTGACGTCAGGATCCATCCGCTCCGGATACCGGCCCGCGCCCGCATCCGCAGGACCGCCCCCCTGGGGGCGGCGTTTTGTCTTGCCCTGCTGCTGGCCGGCGGCGCCGGTGCCGCGCCCCAGCCGGTGCGCGCCCGCGAGCTGCTGACCGGACTCGAGGTCCGGATCCAGGCCGACGGCTCCCTGGAGATCATCCCCGATGCGCCCTCGGACGCGCCCGTGCTGACGGCACGCCTGGTCGGCTCGGAGATCCTGCGGCGGGTGCGGACGCCCGGCGGCGACGCCGACGCGGCCGCCCGCCCCTATCTCGGCCGCGCCGCCGAGGGCTGCCCCGGCGGCCACCGGGGCTTCTCGACCCGGGCGGACGACGACGGCGACGGCCAGGTGGACGAGGACCCCCTCGACGGTCTCGACAACGACGGCGACGGCCGGGTGGACGAGGACTTCGCCGCCGTCAGCGACGCGATGATCGCCATCACCGGGGCCGCGGACGCCGGTGGCGGGCGCATCGAATACTACCAATGGGGCCATGCCCGCCTGCAGGGGACGGTGTTCGCCACGGTCGCCGGCGGCGAGGGCTCCCGCTGGCTGCTGACCAGCGGCGGCTCGCCCTGGTTCGACGTCAACCTGCGCGCCACCTGCCACTCGGTCACCGGTCGCCCGGTGAAGCAGTCCGTCGCCGCCTTCGTTGCCCAGATCGACCCGAAAGCGGACTGCCGCACCGGCAACCGCTGGCTGGGTGTCGCCGTGCTGGACGAGCCGCGCAGCAGCCGCGTGGGCCGCGCGGTGCTGGACGGCCGCGAGCTGGCCGTGGGCACCGGCCCGGATCCGGTGGCCGTCGCCGTATGCGCGGCTCCGTCCTGGCTGCAGCTGGCCCGCATGCTCACCGAGGCCCGGCGCATCCGCGACGGCGTCACCGACCCGGTCACCGGGTCGCGGGCTCCCTGGATCGTCGCGCCCGCCTGCCCCTCCTGCCGCGGCGCCACGGCGCCGCCCTACACCTGGCGGGTGGACCGCCAGGGCGACCTGCTGGTCACCGCCGCGGTGGACCACGACGCCTGCGCCCTGCCGGATCCGGACCTGCTGAGCATCGGTGGGCTGCGCCTGGGATCCCCCGAACGTATCACCTGGCGGCCGCACGACGGCGAGGAGCGGGGCGTCGCCTGGTCCTGCGCCACGGCCGCGGGGCTGGCGCGGGGCGCGGGACACGCGTCCGACCCCTACGCCGACCTGACCGGTGTGCGCGGCCACGACGCTGCCGGCAGCCTCGAGTTCCGCTTCGTGGATCCGGCGCCGGAGCTGCTCAAGGTCCTGTCGGGCGGTTTCGGGGGTGCAGCCGCGGTCCGGGAGTTGGCGGAGGTCGCCCTGGACGGCCGGCGCCTGGACGCCGGGCTCGGCCAGGACATCGAGGGCAGCGACGCCGTCCACGCGGCCATGGCCCTGGTGCGCACCGGCGCGGCGGCGGAGCCCTCGTCCCCGGCGCGCCAGTCCCAGCTGCTGCGCGGCGGCCGCACCCGCCCGCAGCTGGCGCCGGACCTGCTGCGGGGCTGGCCCAATCCGTTCCGCGACGTGATCTCCCTGGGCTTCCGCGTGCCGGCGACCATCGGCGAGGCCTTCGTCTGGGACGATTCCGACGAGCAGCCGACCGGCCTGGACCTGGCCGCGCCCGTGCCCTGGCAGCAGGGCGCGCCCGAGGCGACGGTGAAGATCTACACCATGAGCGGCCAGGAGCTGGTGACCCTCTACTCCGGGGCGACCGGCACGGGCGAGACCGTGCTGACCTGGAACGGCACCGACTCCTTCGGGCGCAAGATGGCCTCCGGCACCTACTTCTGTAAGCTGCAGCTGGACGAGTGGAGCGTCACGCGCCGGCTCGTCTACGTCCGCTGAAACACCTGTCCGACCGGATTTGAACTTTTGGGGCATGGGCGGTGCGCACCGGGATCTGTTGCCGGCGGTCCTATCTGCATATTGGGAAAGGCGATGAGGCCGATGCGGACGCGCGGATATGCCAACATACGAAAAAAATGTCAATAATCTTTGTTTTTTCATAGACAACGCCCGAAGCTGGACCTTAATATAGATAACGTCCGGAGCGGAATTTTGAGTTTATGTAACACCTTTGCGCTGCCCAACATGACGTCCATGCTGGGGGGTATCTAACGTGGAAGAACGAATGCAAGTCGCACGGGAGCCGTGGATCAGCTTCCTGGTCGAGTTTCCGACCATGCCGAAGCAGATGATCCAGGGTCGGGAGGAGGTTCAGAAAATCCTGTTCCTTTGCCCGCAGACGGAGCCGAACCCTACGGAACTCTGCCTTGCGCTCTTCGGATCTCAAATCCTCATGCACAAACTCCAGAACGGCGATGCGACGGCCACCCGGACGGATGTGTCCATGGCTTTCCTCTATGCGGCCGAGACGCCTGGTGCGCTGCAGCGCGCTCTCGAGCCCGTGGAGGCGGCCGGCACGGTCCCCGTGATCGTCGCGCGCAAGACCAATGTCGTGAAGACCGCCCATTTCGTGACGGCCTACCTGGCCGGATCCCACGCCCAGGCCGCCCACGCGGCGGGCTCCCCCTTCGGCATCGCCGAGGAGGGAGCAACGGGGATGGACCCGGCGCTCGTCTCACTGCCCGGGGACACCGAGCTGTGGGCGGAGAATCTGCCCGACATCATGCTGGTCGATGCTGAGGGCAACGCGATCCACGCGGCCAGCTCGCTGCAGGACTACCGCGCCGAATACGCGTGCCGGTACGTCCTGGCCCACTTCCACGAGAACATCAACCGGGACAAGATGGCCGAAATGGTCAACCTGTCGCCCGGTTACTTCTCGAACCTTTTCCGGTCGGAAGTGGGGATGAGCTTCAGCGACTACCTGATCCAGGTGCGGGTCGAGAACGCCAAGTGCCTGCTGAAGCGTTTCGACCTCTCGGTCGAGGCCATCAGCAAGAAGTGCGGCTTCAACAGCCTGGCGCACTTCTCGCGCACGTTCAAGGACCGCTGCGGCCAGTCGCCGCTGAAGTACCGCAAGAGCCCGCAGCCGGTGAACTAGCCGGCTGCGCTGAGCAGGGAGCTGAAAAGGCCCCCCGAGTCAGGGGGCCTTTTTTCTTTTCCGATTGTCGCGCCCGGGGGGTGTGGGGACGGGGAGGGGCTCAGCGCTCGCCGCTGCGCGGCTCGCTCGGGCCTGCGGCCCGATTCGCCCCGCCCCCGATCCCCACACCCCCCGGGGAGGCGCAAGCGGAAAAGCCGCGGCCGACGGGGCGCATCGCCGCTTTGCGGCTCGCTTGGGGTGGTGCCCTCGTCGCCGGGGGAGTGGAGGGGAGGGCGCTGAGCGACCGTTCCCACGCTTCCGCTGTCGCGGCTCCGCCGGTCGCGTTAGATTGTACGCCCGTCCGGGAATCCCCGGGGGACGCGGCCGTCCTTTCCCGACCGGCCGGCGAGGCGTGGATGTGCAGGCCCGGCGCGGGCGCATTCCGCAGGTACGAGGACGCGCCCGCGCCGGGCCTGCACATCCACGCCTTGCACCGACGGCACCGGGAAAGGACGACCGTGTCCCTCGTCTCCCTCCAGGACGCCCACTTCGACTACGGCCGCGAGCGCATCCTGCGCAGCGCGACCGTGGCCATCAACGCCGGGGTGCGCTGTGCCCTGGTGGGGGCCAACGGCGCGGGCAAGACCACGCTGCTGGGCATCCTGGCCGGGGAGATCGCCCTGCAGGGCGGGACGCGGCAGGTGGCCGGGCGTACCCGCATCCGCACCCTGCGCCAGGATATGGCCCTGCAGCGGCCGGCGACGGACCGCGCGCGCTGCTGGAGACCGTGGCGGGCCAGGCGTTCGCCCGCGAGCGGGAGATCGAGGCGGAGCTGGCCGAGGTGGCCCGGCGCATCGCCGCGACCGCCGAGCCCGCCGAGCAGGCCGCGCTGGTCCAGCAGCAGGGCCGCCTGCAGGACGAGTTCGAGCGCCGCGACGGCTACGCCATGCAGGCCCGGCTGGAGACGGCGCTGCGGGGCGTGGGCCTGCTGCCGCGCAGCTGGGAGACACCCGTCGACCGCCTCAGCGGCGGCGAGCGGCGGCGGGCGGCCCTGGCGGCCGTGCTGCTCAGCGGCGCGGACCTGCTCCTGCTCGACGAGCCCACCAACCACCTGGACCTCGAGAGCTGCGAGTGGCTGGAGGCGTTCCTGGTGCAGGCCGACACGGCGGCGGTGATCGTGTCGCACGACCGCCACTTCCTGGACCGGGTCACCACGCGCACCCTGCAGCTGGACCGGGGGCGCGTGGTCAGCTACAGCGGCAACTACACCTTCTTCGACGAACAGAGCCGCCTGCGCTACGAGCAGGACCTGGCCGCCTGGGAACGCCAGCAGTCGCGATTCCGGCAGACCGAGGAATACATCCGCCGCAACATCGAGGGCCAGAAGACGAAGCAGGCCCAGTCCCGGCGCAAGCAGCTGGACAAGGAAGAGAAGCTGGAACGGCCCACCGCCGAGCCGGGCCTCTACCGCTTCCACCTGCAGCCGGTCCGGCCCAGCGGCGGCACGGTGCTCGAGGCCCACGGCCTGGGCAAGGGCTACGGGGGGCGGACCCTGCTGGAGGGTTTCGAGCTGCACGTCTCCCGGGGCGAGCGCCTGGGCATCGTCGGGCCCAACGGCTGCGGCAAGTCGACCCTGCTGAAGATGTTCGCCGCCAGGGTGGTGCCCGACGCCGGGCACGTGGTCGTGGGCCACAACGTGGACCTGGGCTTCTACGACCAGGAGCTGGCGAGCGTCGCCGACCACAACACGGTGATCCAGGAGATGCTTCGGTCGATCCCCTGGCCACCCTGGGCGAGCTGCGCTCGTTCCTGGCGGCCTTCGGTTTCGGCGAGGACCTGTTCGACCGGCCGGTGGGCAGCCTCTCCGGGGGCGAGCGGGGGCGGCTGGCCCTGCTGCGCCTGATCAAGGAGGGCCACAACACCCTGCTGCTGGACGAGCCCACCAACCACCTGGACATCCGCAGCCGCGAGTCCCTGGAGGCGGCGCTGGCCGAGTACACCGGTACGCTGGTGGTGGTCTCCCACGACCGGCGCTTCCTGGACAAGCTCGTCGGAAGCTGGTGGTGTTTCCCCGCCGGGCGAGCCGGGAGAGCCGCGTCCTGGTGCTGGGCAACTAGGCCGAGTGGGTGCGGCGACGGGCCGAACAGAAGGCCGCAGCAGAAGGCCGCCGCCCCGCCGAATCCGCCGAGGTCGGCCGCTCGCGGCGCGGGCCGGGGACCGCCACGGGCCGGGACGGCCGCGCGCCCTGAGCAAGAACGAGCAGAACCGGCGGCGGCGTGGATCAGCCGAGGTGGAAGAGACGTATCGTCGCCCTGGAGACGGAGAAGGAAGACGCCATGGCGGCCATGGGCTCGGGCGTCGCCTGCGCCGGAGCAACTGGCCGAACTGGGCCGCCGCTGCCGGCCATCGACGCGGAGCTGTCCCGGTGCCATGGCGCAGTGGGAAGCAGTGGAACCTGGAGATAGAGGAAGGACCGAGACGCGGACTGACATGGGCACACGCATCGATCGATCAGCAGGGGTTCGTCACCGAGCAGCCGCGCGAGCGCGCCGTCCTGGTCGGGGTGCACCTGCCCGAAGCCTGGGCCGGGGGCATGGGCGGCGACGCCGACCTGCCCGAATTGGCCCAGCCTGGTGGACACCGCCGGCGCCGACGTGGTGGGGCAGCTGGAGCAGCGCCGGCGCGCGCCCGAACCGGCGACCTTCCTGGGCAGCGGCAAGCTCGAGGAGCTGAAGGAGCTGGTGGCGACCACGAGGCCGACCTGGTGGTCTTCGACAACGACCTGTCGCCCGCCCAGGGCCGCAACCTGGAGAAGGTCCTGGACTGCAAGGTGCTGGACCGCACCGAGCTGATCCTGGACATCTTCGCCAGCCACGCGCGCACCCGGCAGGCCCGGCTGCAGGTGGAGCTGGCCCAGCTCCAGTACCTGCTGCCGCGGCTGACGCGCCTGTGGTCGCACCTCGAGCGGCAGGCCGGCGGCATCGGCACCCGCGGCCCCGGCGAGACCCAGCTGGAGACCGACCGCCGCCTCATCGGCCGGCGCATCGCCCAGCCTGCGCAAGGCAGCTCGGCGGAGATCGAGACCACGCGCGCAGACCCAGGTGCGCGCGCCGCGACGGACCTGTACCGCGTCGCCCTGGTCGGCTACACCAACGCCGGCAAGTAGCACCCTGATGAACGGCATCACCGGCGCCGGCGTCTACGTCAAGGACCAGCTCTTCGCCACCCTCGACGCCACACCCGCCGGGTCGATGCCGACGAGCGCCGCCGCTTCCTGCTGACCGACACCGTCGGCTTCATCCGCCGCCTGCCGCACCACCTGGTCGAGAGCTTCCAGGCCACCCTGCAGGAGGTGCAGCGACGCCGACCTGATGGTGCACGTGGTGGACGCCTCGGCCGAGGACCCCGAGCAGCAGATCGCCGCGGTGAACCGGGTGCTGCGGGAGATCGTGCCCGGGGAGAAGCCCACCCTGATGGTCTTCAACAAGATCGACCTGGTGGACCGCGAGCTCTTCCGCAACCGCTGGACGCGCGCCTACCCCGCGGCGGTGTTCGTGGCCGGGCGCGAACCGGACGGCGCCGCCGAGCTGCGCGAGACCGTGACCACGCTCCTGCTGGGACAGGAGCTGGTGCGCACCGTGCGCCTGCCCATCACCAACCTGCACGCCATCAGCGCCTTCCACCGCACCGGGGCGGTGCTCGAACAGACCTTCGCCGCCGACACGTGCGACGCCACCCTGCGCCTGACCGAACAGGAGCTGGGCCGCCTGCTCAACCGCGAGGGCGCCGTGCTGGTCGAGCCGGACGACGGCAGCTGACCCGCGGGCACGATCCCTGCTCGGGTGGGCCCAGGCCCGCGAAATCCGCCCCATTCCCTGCAGATCGCCCGCGCCGCCCGGGGTGCGGGTTGCATTTTGCATCCCGGCGGCAATTCGTGCCGAGCCAAGTCCCTCGATATCAACGCATTGTGAGCCACGCCGCCAGCCTGCCCCCGGCACGACGATTGCTAGAATTCCCTTGAGTCAATGTGCCCGCCGGCCGATACGAGAGCCGGCGAGGCAGAATTTACGGAACTTCGGGGGGTTCGGACCGATGGTCACCAGACCGGCAGGGATGCGCCACGAACAGCGGCGACGGCGGGGATTCACGCTGATGGAACTGATGATCGTCATCTCCCTCATCGGGCTGATGGCGGCCGTCAGCGCGCCGCCCCTGTTCCGCTTCATCCAGTCCAACCGCCTGCAGACCAGCACGGACCGCCTGGTGGCGGACATGCAGTACGCCCGCTCGGCGGCCATCAGCAGCGGGCGGATCCTGCGCTTCGCCGCCACGGCCGGGGGTTACACCCTGAAAGATCCGGTCAGCGGCGACGTCCTGCGCACGAACAACTTCGACCACGGCACGGCCCTGGACGCGAACGTCACGGTGGACTTCTTCCCCTGGGGGATGGCCGACGACGCCGTGCTGAACATCTCGAACGCCTCGGGCGCGGCGCGCGTG
>CAWGRT010000027.1:0-293458 GCA_963825035.1 Candidatus Krumholzibacteriia bacterium
CGCAAGTAGTTAATAATTCTAGTTGTTAGGGCCATAATGAGCGTCTCTCGTGGAGGCACTATCTTCGATTCCTGATCTACGATTATTAAATTCCCCAATTGCATCTTCCGTTCGTCCCGCGCGACTCAATGCCACACCATATTGATGTCGTAGAACAGTATCGTCTCCGTCTACTCTAGTGCCTTCGCCAACGCTGCTACGCGCTCCCCTTTGTTGTGCTCGGCATCGCGAATACGCGCGAGAATGCGGTAGCACAGCCCACCAGTCAGCCGATTTGCGCGCTTACAAGCCTGATCGACGAGTTCAAGTGCCTTTCCGGCATGTCCTACGGCGAGTTCGTACGCGGCGTACTTGGCGTAAACATATGCGGACTGCGGCGCTAAATCCCTAGCCTGTTCAAATAGGAGCTTCGCAGTATCCCGCATTTCCCGAAAACATTTCGGACTCCGCACGCCTGCACAAAATCCCCGCTTTCTTTTCATTCGGAGTCGCCAACCCATAGCGCTCGAATTCACTACGAAAGCGCGCCACCTCGTAATCCTGCAGTTCCATCTGATCAGCGATTCTCTGCAGTCGCTGGCGCGCCCGTGTCTCCAACTCCCCCATCCCGCCTAATTCGTTCCTTGCAAACGAAAGCGTAATCGGGAGGGCAGTATATGTCGTCCGGCCGTCTGATTGCTGGGTAACACGGTTGACGAGTGTAACCGCCATGAGATCGGCTAGTGCCGCATCGACTTCATCTGCACCCATTTCCGAAGCGACCGCGACATCTTGCACTGTAACTGGCCCGTTGAAGATGCTCATCAAAGCAAGTACAGTCTTTGACCCCCCTCAAGAGTATTCCAGATGTTGCGAAAACTAAATTCCAATACGGGCGAATCCTTGCTCTGTAGGCTACTAACAACGGCAGCAAGGTCTCTTGTCTTCTTGTATCGCCCGACGATCCACTGGGCAGCCAACGGCAGCCCGCCCGAAACCTCAGTGATGATCCGGACAGTATTCTCATCCGTAGGCACTGCAATCCCATATTCCCGTGCTTTTAGGCGAATGAAATCGAGCATTTCTTCATTGGTCATTTCCGTTACGGGGATCGGCAACTCCCATCCATCTGAGCGTTGTCGACTAGTAAGTACCACTTTGCTCTCCGACCCGACGGGAATCCCCGCACGAATCCCAGACGCCTACCGTCCGAAACCGTCTCCATGTTATCGAGCACCAACAGTGTCTTCCATGCTTCGAGCAGTTCGTAAGCGAGCTTCTTGTTCCTGCCTAAATCAGTCGCCACGTCCTCCTCAAACAATAGAAGAATGTGCTCCAATAAATTGTCCAAGAGTAGAGAACGTCCGTGCCGCTGATTCCCAATGTTGTGAGCATCGTCTCTTTTGCTGTCAGTTGCAGAATCGCTTCGAATTCGCGCTTTTCATAAAGTTCGTATGTGGCCCAATTCGACCAGCGCAGACTTCCCAACTCCGCCAGGCCCGTGAACATTAGTGATCCAGATTCTTGGATCTCCACATATCGCGTTTAGCACAGAGTCCCTAAAAGCGTCACGCCCAATAAAGTTCGTATACCCGCGGTCGAGTAGGCGGTACGTTCCATCCTGCACCGCAAACGGGGAAACCGCTCCTCCAGACTGCAGGCGGTCTACGTCCGCCTGCTCCTCTAATCGATCCAAGAGGTCCGCCAGTTCGTCACCACCGCTAATCTTCACAGTGGAATCGCCTTGTCGGACGAATATCTCTCCACGCCTCAGCCCGAACGGCTTCCCTGCGCAGAAATCCTTTCCTACAGAGTCGGGTTTCGGCGCTTGCTCCGCTTTCTGCTGCAGCGCACCAGGACCAATGGAAACCCCCGGGTTACCGATCCGTCCGACAACTCATGTACGACCACATCAATCTCTAGCGTAACACCTGTCGCGCGCTGCACTTTGTCGCGCAACATCTTCGTGTCGTAAGGAAATGGCCCATCAATCCCCAACTGCGCCCACGTCTTGTCCTCGACACCGACAAGAATATATCCCCCGCCGACGTTCTTAAATGCGAGAACGTCTTTCGCGAATGCGCAGAGTGCGTGATCATTTTCAAGCGACAGTACCGACTTGTAGTCCAACCACTCACACTCGCCGCGGCATCCCAGGAGGTACATAAACGCGTCACGGCTTAGGTCTCCCTCGCCGACCATTCTCTCAAGCACGGACAAGTTCATTTACGACCCCAATCTGTGATCAGGCCCGACGACGGGCGGCACCCCAACATGCGTCCACATATCAAACAATGCCCTGAAATACCAGGGCTCGCATCAGATGGAATATACCCCTCGCCCCGCCATCTTGATCTTCCCACTAGTAGAAATCGTCCGCCGCAGCACGTTGTCAAAGCTCTTGGCATGGTGACCTATTCCGCAATTACATGTAACTGCCATGCGACGATCCTCGCCCACGAGCATATTTATGACGATCTGCCCCGCGGAACGCAAGCTGCAACAAATCTCTCCCCAAGGGGTGTCAAATAGACAGAGTGGAAGTCCTCTTCGGCCGCTTTAGCTAACTGTTCAAATGCCTCTACTAACGCGATAACACCGTAAGTCGGATCTCGGCCAGATAGTGAGCCCAAAAAAGTTGCAGCGTCAAACCCCGACTGTTGTCTCTTCCAGATTAGTTCGAGCCGACAGAGGTTACTAATCGCAACTCGCAACACCTTATCGTGATGCCAGAATCCCAATTCTGTTTGGATGTCACTAGGATACAGCCCAGTGCGCCGCTCCAGCGATGGGAACATAGAGAGCACTTTCGCATCGAGTGGCTCTAGTTCCGCGATAATCGTTCCGAATGCCGGATGCGGATGCTGGGCTCGCTTAGCATCTGAGGCTGATGTTAGCAGTTCCGCGAACAGTGCCTGAAGTTCCGGGTCATCCGAAGCCACCGCGGCGTTTCTAATCACTGAAGAAGTTATCTCTATTCGCGGCAATTGCCTGTCAGGCTCCGGAATCTTCGCTAGGTTTGATTCGTACCTCTCCCTAATTGCATTCAGCTTTCTAGCTAGGTACTCCGCCGGAATCCCAACTACGGCTCCTACGAATTCAAGAAGCGGCGCACCAACTCCCACGGCCCCGCGAACTAAAGGCCGGAGGTCCTCATATGCGCTGTTCTTCGCGCTAACCCCGCCCGGACCGATCGAGAGTTCACCATCCGCAGCGGACTCGTTATCTTTCGCAGACACTTGACCCACCCCATGTCCGTTTGCGTTTGCCCCGGTCTCGAAGACACCGAGAGAGCCGCAACTATATTCTCAATGATAGACCTGGGCTATACCCGATATACGCCCCGCCCCGCCCTCTTGATCTTCCCACTAGTCGAAATCGTCCGCCGCAGCACGTTGTCGAAGCTCTTGGCCTTGGACTTCACCAGCTTCTTCTTCTGGATGGTGGCCAGGATGTCCTGGAAGGCCATCTTCCCGCCGTTGGCCTTGATCAGGTCGACGACGACGGATTCGATGGTCGGGCCCGCCCTTGGCCCCACGGGGCGCGGGCTTGGCCCGTGTGGCCTTCTTGGCGGTCTTCTTGGCCCCAGCCGCCTTCTTCGGCCTGCCGCGCTTGGGGGCGGCCGTGGCGGCCTTGGCGGCGGTCTTCGCGGCCGGTCGCTTGGCGGTCTTCTTGGCGGCCTTCTTCCGCCCAGCCTTCTTCCTAGTCGACGCCCGGGGACCGCTCCCCCTAACAGACCGGCGAGCTCCTTCTCGACCTTGGCCAGGTCCTTCTGCAAGCGCGTCCGCTTCTCGGTCAGCTCGTCGATCTTGGTCTTGGCGGCGAGCATGGCCTTGAGTTCGGACACGGTGAAGTCGGCGGGGGTGGTTTCGTTCGCTTTGCCATATTTTGCTCCTCGCGGGGGGTGGGGGAGCAATACGGTCAATCTCTGGCCCATTCTATTCGCGCCTTACGCTGTTTGCAATCCCGCCTTACCCGTCGCCGTCGGAAATGCCTATCGGACGGAAAATTGAGTCCTACCCCGTCTGTTTCTTCAAGTACTTCTCAAAACTAGCGTAGGCCTGAGTGAATCCTTTTAGATCTGCAGAAATCGTCACGCTCCACTTCTCGTCCCCCTCAAGCTTCCAACGAAACGCGATCGTATTCCCTTCCTTACACGCAGCAACTGTCTTGGTGTACTCAGACGATGGACATCTGATGTTTAGATCGGGAAACCTAAAGCGGTTTACTGAACTCGCTCCATACCTTGATTGATCAAGGTACGGCCCCCACGAATCCGACGACACCATTCCCCGATTGTCCACTCTATATTGGACTACGACTTCTGTACTACGCTCAATCACCTTATTACATGAATAACGATAGGGGCTACTAAGCGGGTTGCTTGGGTCTATCTGATGTGTAATAGATTGCTGCTTCAAAGCTTCTAGGCGTTCTTCCGAATATACGTCCCTCAACTCGACATACGGAGTCCCGTTCAGGGAGTAGATCCCCACACCACCACTCTGAATACTCAGGAAAGTGATTTCGTCCGTGAATTCATCGACTGCTTTCGTCAACGTCCAGCTTCCAAATTTTTCCTCCTGAATCACCTGGCCACAGGCAACGCTGGCCACAACCACCAAGAGGACTAACAGAGGCGCCAATTTCATCTATATTCTCTCTTTGTATTCCGATTTTGTTCTTACCCGGTTCCCGCGAAAATTAGTGGCGCTTCTTGAATGCGCGGGGCTGACTTCCCCCGACGCTATATGGGCACTTTGGATTGAAGACCGATCGAGAACGCGGGCGCGGAACTAGGAATCCAGCTCTCTGCCCCCGGCGAACCATGTCCTTTTTAGCCAACAAGCGACAAAAAAGATAGTTTCCACCATAAAGCAGCATCAACATGCGTCCCTGACTATAGCCGACGTGCGCGGGCAGTTCCAGTTTTCCCGGCAACGTAACCAACGCGACCATGCGCATGGGCGTTAAGAGCGCTCGAGCACCAGGAAGCCGGAGACGTAATGCCGATAGTTGCCGCGACTTTGCAAAGAACGACACAGCCAAGTTAACGGGCAGAAGCGCCGCGAAGAACAACCCATATCTCAGCACGGGGATCTCCTCAAACACCCACTCTATCGCAAGCGACCTATCAGCCATGTTATTCATATATCCGAGAACAATGGCGGCGCGCGAAACCACGTATATGCCGAACATCGAGATCAATACCACGCGAACTCCAATCCTCGGCGCATCGACTACAACGTCTCTATGTTAGCCGCGCGTTGTTGGCCGCGCGGCTTTTGCAACGTTTGGGCTCTGCCTTCGCCTGCCTATTGACGCCTGACAGACGCCAAGAATTCAAGGAGTCCAGGTTGCGGAAAACTGCTCGCTGCCCCCCCCCATCGACCTCTAGAATGGAAGATTTACCTAAGACGATCTTTCCCATGTAAAGGACCTGCACGCCCCCAGCGGTTTTCCCGCCCCGCAACGTTACTTCGTGTCCAAGTTTACTCTCGCTGTACTTGAATTCGACGTTGGAGAGCCCGTTGAAGTCTGCGTAGGCCCTGGCTGCACTTAGCAGATACTCCTCCGATCTTCCCCAGCCAGACGGCTGGACTATCAGGAGCCCAGCCCGCCTTTAGGGCAAGCGTGTCTTCTGTACTTCCGCGGCGGCCACCGGTAGCCTGTTCCATGTAGCCGACACCTTCGGCATACACTCTTGAAACGTCTGGTTTACCAGGGAACTCAACTTCGAATTCACACCCTTCGGAGAGAACCAGGCGGCAATCGATTGAGCCGGAAAGGCTACACACAGCCAAACTATGAACAATGCGGTGAACCGGCCGCCTGACATATGCTCTCCTATCGGTTGGCAAATCTCCTTGTAATCCCCCAACGTCCCGTCGCGTAGCCTCCGCCGCAACACAACAGCGAACCTCTCGCGGCGCGTCGACCAGCCAACGCGGGAAGTCGGCGGGGGGACGAGCGAGAGTTGCAATAGGGGGCCAACTCGGCCCGTGGGAACGATAGCAGATCCGGCGACCTGCTTTCAATCAACTTCGGGGCGTTCGGCCGCACCCCACTTCCGCTCGAGTAGCTCAGGAGTCTCCCGGTCCGGCCATAGCGCCTTCCCCACTCGACTCGTCACGCGGCACGGCGTATCTGCGAGGCGGGCTTCGACCGACTTCAAGCGACAGGTCGTCCCCATAGCGCGGGTCCAAGTAGAAGGGAACGATTCTGGCGAAGTCATTCAGCATACCGAGGACAGATCTGCTGGCCGTCTTGGCTACGACTACCTCTCCCATAGCGGAAGTCTCCGCCTCTATCAGCCTCTCGTCCACGCCCAGGCGACGCAGCCGGGCGGCGACCAACTCGGCCAGGCGGTCCGGAAGCCCTCGTACGTCGCGGGCTGGAGTCAGGATCGGGAGGAGGGAGTTGGCGCTGACGAGCAGGAGCATGGGCTGGCGGCCAACGGCGATGCGGTTGACGTACCAGTCGCCCAGGGCCGTGTCGGATTCGCCTGGCGACTCCACCGGCGGTGGGAGGTACCGGAGGACCTTCTTCGTGGCGCGCAGGATCACCATGTTACAGCTCCAGCGATCTGGCATCGGAGGGGGAGCTCCAGGCCGGAGTATAGCATGGACGCGGGCCGAGGACAGGTTCGGTCCGGGGTCGATCGACGCGCCGACCGCCCCAAACCTCACATTCACACCCCCTAAACGACCGCGCCAGCGGACCGGAACATCATTTAGGGGGATGAAGTGCAGGAATTCGTATCTACAGCGCCGCCGCAACGCGTTGGGGCGCAACGAATACACGTTTCATGTGGTCAACTTGTAAGTCTGAGCGCCGCACAATTCCTCAGACTCAGACTGGTTCAGACAAAAACCGGCAGGCGTTCTGTTAACCGCTGGCGATTCAGACAGGCGCGCCCTGGCAGGCCCACCCGCGCAAAACCCTTTGCAACAGCGTCTTATAGGGACGAAAAAAGCAGGCGCAATGCACCTGCCCTCTTTTCCCTATTTGAAAAACTTGGCTCCTCGCGTAGGACTCGAACCACGCACACACCGCACCCCGGCCCCTACCACCCAAGCGACACCGTCTGGACCGCATTGGCGGGAACCGTGACCATCGCATACCCCCCACCCACCTGCAGCGCATAAGCCACCGCCCCCCGGTCGTGTTCAGCAACTGCACCGCCACCACCCCGTCGCCGTTCACCGTGGCGCACGCGTGGAGGTCGCCCTCGGCCACATCCCCGCCCCGCTCCAGCCGCGTCCAAACCGCATGGCCCCCCGGCCGGATCGCCCGGCTGAACTGGGCAAGCACCGCGAACACCGGGGTCTCGTAGACCTCGCCCGTGTCCGTGTCGATCATGATGGGCGCGCCGCAGAAGTTGCCGGCGTGGTTGGGGCCGCCGCGGCGGTCCAGGCCGAGGCGATGATCCGCAGCCCGCCGGTTCCCGCAGCCTTCTTGATCGCCAGCGCCTCGCGGATCA
The DNA here is from genome assembly GCA_963825035.1 of Candidatus Krumholzibacteriia bacterium. Classification (GTDB taxonomy): domain Bacteria; phylum Krumholzibacteriota; class Krumholzibacteriia; order LZORAL124-64-63; family LZORAL124-64-63; genus JACZKN01. The sequence continues at coordinate 7,463 of CAWGRT010000027.1, forward strand.
TGGGCAGCAGGTCGTAGCCCGGATCCCCCACGCCCGGGTAGCGGGCGGGATCGAACCCCTCGGTGTCCGGCGCGATCGTGAACGCGTCGAGCTTCATGTCGTCCGGCCGCGCGTCGTACGAGGACTTGCCCTCCACCGAGAAATCGCACGAGCCGATGGGCGTGCGGGCCAGCGTGAAGTCCGCACCCTCCTTGCCGTAGATCCGCCGCATGACCTCCCGCCGCCGCGCCGGCGCGAGGTGGGCCGGCACGAAGGCCGACGACCCGGTGAACGAGGTGCCGATCCCGTCGATGGTCTGCTTGGTGCTGTCGGGCCGGACGGTCAGGACCGTGCCGGTGGCCGTGCCCTCGACGAACGGGGTGTTCGCCAGGGGCGCCAGGCGGGCGCCGGCCCGCCCGCCCGTGGTCCGCCTCTTGCACCCCCGGCCCCGGCCGATCGGCTCGCCCAGGGCTTCGAACGCCGTCAGGACAGGACAGATCGCATGGAACGCTTCGCATTCGTGGGCATGAGCCATCTCGTGGCCGTCATGAAAGCCGCCTTCGGCGACCGGAATCCGGTCGAACTGTGGGGCTGGGCCGGCCAGCTGCAGGAAGATTTTTCCCTCTTCCGGCTGCCGGCCGATCCGGACCGGCCCTGGCCGTTCGATTCCGCGTTCCACCTGGTCCACCCCAAGCGGACCTGGGGCCTGGCACCGCCGGTCCGCGAGGAGGCCGGGACGCCTGGTGGTCCACCCCAACCTGGAGCGGCTTCGCCGCCCTGGCCCGGGACGAGGAGCGCACCGTCGTCTCGTACCTCTACGGCTCGGGCCACTGCGCCGGCATCTTCCGCACCGATCCCGACTTCGACTTCATCGTGCCGTCGGCGGACCACCTGCCGGTGGACCCCGCCTGCCGGCTCGTCCCCTACGACGTGGTGCTGCGCCGCCTGCCGGACGTGGTGCTCACGGCCAAGCTGCTGCTGTACCTGCGCCACGCCACGGGCCGGCCGGTCATCCACATGCTGCCGCCGCCGCCGATCCCCGACGAGCGCGTGTTCCACGAGCACCGCGAGTCGTGGTCCGAGCAGGACCTGGCCCGCGGCGTCAACTCGCGCTGGAAGCGCCTGAAGTACTACCTGGCCTACCGCGACGCCCTGCAGCGCACGATCCCGGCCGGCGACGTCCGCGTCATCGCGCCGCCCGCCGACGCCTGCGATCCCGACGGCTTCCTCGCCCCCGGACTGTGGGCCTACTCCACCCACGCCAGCGAGACCTTCGGCGCCATGCTCCTGGACGAGATGAGGTGCGCATCATGACGACGACCGCCGCCCGACCCGACCATCCGTACCGGGACCTGCCCGACCACTGCTTCTGGCGCCGCTCCTGCGATCCGGCAGACGCCGCTCGCCGACGCGTTCGTGACGACGGCCGACGCCCCCCTCGCCGGCCGGACGAAGATCGCCTGCGCCGGCAGCTGCTTCGCCCAGCACATCGCGCGCTACCTGAACGCGGCCGGCGGCTTCCAGACCGCGTTCGAGACGCCGCCGCCGGGCGTCGGCGACCACGAGGACGGCTACGGCCAGTTCGCCTGCCGCTACGGCAACGTCTACACGGTGAAGCAGCTCCGCGACCTGGTGGAGCAGGCGCTGGGCCTGCGGCCGCCCATCTTCGACCTGGTCACCGACGACGACGGGCGCACCTGGGACCTGCTGCGGCCGCGGGCCGTCCCCGACGGGTTCGCGTCCGAGCGCGAGGCCCGGCTGGACCGCGAGTACCACCTGGCCCGCGTGGCCGACATGCTCCGGGAGGCCGACGTGTTCGTCTTCACCCTCGGCCTGACCGAGGCCTGGGTGAACCGGGACGGCGACTACACCTACCCGGTCTGCCCCGGCACCGCCCGCGGCCGCTTCGACCCCCAGGAGCACGCGTTCCACAACGACAGCTATCCCGAAGTGGAGGCCGACCTGCGCCGCGTGGTCGACCTGCTGACGGAGGTCAACCCGGACCTGCGCATCGTCCTGACCGTCAGCCCGGTCCCCCTGGTGGCCACCTACACGGGGCAGCCGGTGGTGGTGGCCACGTCCTACTCCAAGAGCGTGCTGCGGGCCGCCTGCGAGGCGGTCGTCCGCGACCGCGCCGCGGTCGACTACTTCCCCTCCTACGAGATGATCACGTCGCACGTGGGCGGCGGCCGCTTCTTCGCCGACAACCTGCGCGACGTGAGACCCGAGGGCGTGCGGTTCGTGATGGAGACGTTCTTCGCCCGTTTCCTGGGCCGCGAGGCGCCCGCAACGCCGGCCCCCGCGCCCAGCTTCGTCCCCGCCTCGCCCCAGGACAGCCTGCCGCTGCCGGACCAGGTCGAGTGCGACGAGCTGCTGAACGATCCGTTCGGGGGCGCGGCGTCGCTGGACGGGACGCCGGTCCCGGCCGGGGCGGCCGTGTAGGCGGATCGCCGCGTGCTCGCGTCGCGGGCGCCCGCATCACCACCGCACCCGGCCGCCGGCCGGCCGCCATCCGGGCCGTCCGCCAACACGTTCCCCCTGCGTGCTGACGGCGCGGCCCCGACGATGGCGGCCTCGGTGTCGGGGCGATCGTCCCCCTACCGCGTCCTCCTGGCCTGGCTGCGACCGCGCGTGACGGTCACGTCGTACGTCACCTGGATGGTGTCGTCGAACGGCGCGCCGAACTCGGCCGAGAGGAAGATGGTGTGGTGGCCCGGGCAGAGCGGGGGCAACATGGCGTAGTACCCTTCCGCGGTGGCGTCCTGGTAGTCCCCGGCCGGGATGTCGTAGCCGAAGGCCTGGAAGACGTTGTCGTCGGGCACCGAGTAGTCGATCAGCCCCGGCGGCGAGGCGAACCGGAAGTCCTCGACGTGCTGGAGGCGCACGCCGTCGACCTCGAGCACCACGTTCGACACCACGCCGTCGATGAACTGGGTGGCCGCCGCGCGCAGCTCGGCCTCGGTGGCGCCGTCACCCTGGGCGTACGAGACGAAGTAGCCGGCCAGGTCGATGAAGACCATCGTGCCGTTGGGGATGGTCACGTGGCGCTCCCACTGGCCGTAGAAGGCCGGGGCCAGGAACCACACCGGGCCGGTCTGCATCCACGAGGCGAACTCGCCGGTGGGGTCCAGGCCGGGGTTCACGTCGGCGGGGGCGGACCACATCCAGCGCCACCACTCGGCGGACCACTCGGCGTACGTGCGGCCCAGCGGCGTGGCGGTGGGCGGGATGATTTCCACGCCGTAGTCGGCGGATTTGTCGCCGACCGCAGGCGCGGTGACGTCCGCGGGGCCGGTCGGATCATGGGAGCAACCCACCATCGCCAGCACGATCAGCAGGAACACGACGATGCTGCAGGCACGTTTCATGGCATTCTCCTTCGGATATGCACGGGGCCAGGCACGTCGGGGCGAACATTCTCCCCCGGAGGATTCCCTCTACACCTGATTGCGCCGTCGGGGAGGAGAATGTGAAACGGCCGCGAAGATGAATGTGTCCGCCCGCCGGCCGAACGGCGCTGCACGCCCGGCCCGCGGTTTTCGCAATACACCGTAGGGGTCGGCTTGCGATAGACTGGGCCGCGGGCCGGCCGATCGACCGGCACCGTTCCCGTTGCCCTTCCGGTGGTCCACCGATGAATGCTGAACGATTCCAGCGAATCAAGGACATCCTGGCCCGGGCCCTGGCGCTGCCCCTGCCGGAGCGCGAGGGGTTCATCCACGCCGAAGCCGGGACCGACGGCGATCTGGCCCGCGAGGTGCTGGAGCTGCTTCCCTTCGACGACGAGGACGCCGAATTCCGGATCGGTCTCCCCGAGCTGGCTCCCGAGGCGCTCCTGGGCCGGGAAATCGGCGGCTGCCGCCTGCTGGGTGTCCTGGGCGAGGGCGGCATGGGCGTGGTGTACCGGGCCGAACAGACCGTCCCCTGAAGCGGACCGTGGCCCTGAAGATCATCAAGGTGGGCATGGACTCGGCCGAGGTCATCGCCCGCTTCGCGTCGGAACGGCAGGCCCTGGCCCTCATGGACCACCCCGGCATCGCGCGGGTCTACGACGCGGGCGCCACCGCCGAGGGCCGGCCCTACTTCGTGATGGAATACATCGACGGGACACCCATCACCGCGTACTGCCGCGACCACCTTCTGGACCTGGATGCGCGGCTCGCCCTGTTCGTGCAGGTGTGCCGGGCGGTGCACCACGCCCACCAGCGGGGCGTCATCCACCGCGACCTGAAGCCCGGCAACCTGCTGGTCACCGGCGAGGACGACGAACCCCGGGTCAAGGTCATCGACTTCGGCGTGGCCAAGGCCACCCGGCAGCAGTTCCCCGACCACACCGCGTTCACCCAGCTGGGCGATGATGATCGGCACGCCCGAGTACATGAGCCCCGAGCAGGCCGCCCCGGCCGAGGCCGACATCGACAACCGGTGCGATGTCTATTCCCTGGGCGTGGTCCTCTACGAGCTGTTGACCGGGACGCTGCCCATCCCGCGCCGGACCCTGGACGCGGCGGGCCTGCTGATGATCCACCGGACGCTGCTGGAGCTCGAACCGCCCCAGCCCAGCACCCGGATCACGGCGTTCGTCGAGGACCAACCGGACCCGGACACCCTGCCCGAACCGCCGGCCGCCTGGTTCCGCCGGCTGCGCGGCGACCTGGACTGGGTCACCATGGCGGCCCTGGAGAAGGACCGCGAGCGGCGCTACGGCTCGGCGGGCGCCCTGGCCGACGACGTGGAGCGGTTCCTGCGCCGCGAGCCGGTGGCGGCCGGTCCGCCCACCGCCCGGTACCGGCTGGGCAAGCTGGTCCGCCGCCACCGGGTGGGTTTCGTCACCGGGGCGCTCATCCTGGCGGCCCTGGTGGTCGGCACCGTCGGCACCACCGTCGGGATGATCCGCGCGCACCGCGCCGAGGGCCTGGCCGTCCTGGCCGCGCGCAAGGCCGAGGCCGGGCGCCTCTACGAGATGGCCCGGAACGAGGAGCTGCCCTCCCGGACCCTGGCGATCCTGCTCCAGGCCATCACCCTCGACGACCGACCGGAATACCGGTTGGCCGTGGAGCGGAGCCTCCTGCGGGAACCGCCCATGCACCGGTTGCCGGCGGCCGTGAATTCCCACCACCCCCACATCCTGGACGTCAGCCCCGACGGCAAGTGGCTGGCCGTGGGCTACTCGGCCGGCGGATCCCTGCAGCTCTACGCCATACCCGGCGGGGAACCCCGGAACCTGACCGGCCACCGGGGATGCCTCAGCCAGGTGCGGTTCCTGGACGATTCGAGCGGCTTCATCACCGCCGGCCTGGACTCCACCGTGCGCCTCTGGTCCACCGGCGAGGGCCGCCTGCTGCGCACCTGGAAATTCCCGGGCATCCCCTACCCGTCCCTGTGCAACGGCGACAGCCTGCTGCTGGTCTGCGTCGGCCGGACCGGGGAGAGCTGGCGCCTGCTGGCCGGACGCCCGGGCCGGGACGAGCTCCGCTTCGTGGGGACGTTCGGCCCCCCGGCGGCCACCCTGACCACCGGGGACGGCCCCCGGGCCTCGCCGGACGGACGGCGGCTGGTTCTCGCCAGCGGCGACACGGCGCTGGTCTACGCGGTCCGGGACATCGACCCGCAAGGCCGGGCCCGGGGCCGGGTGGTGGGCCGCAACGCGACCCGGCTGCGCGGCTGCATCTTCCATCCCGACGGCCGCCGGGTCCTGAGCTACGGTCCCGACGGCCTGATCCGGATCTGGGACGGGGACGGGGACGGCCTCACGCCGGTGCGGGAACTGGCCTCCGGGGAGAACCCCTACCTGGTGGACATCAGCCGGGACGGACGCTGGGTGCTGGCCGGCAGCACCCGCGGTTGCTTCGTGTGGGACCTGGACCTGCCCTCCTGCGCCCGTCCCCGGGTCTTCCGCGGCAGCAACTCCTGGGCCTTCGAGGCGGTCCTGCACCCCCGTCTGCCGTGGCTGCTGAGCACCCACACCGACACGACCACCGCCGCCTGGTCCCTGAACGGTCCCCGGCTCATCGACCTGGCCCTCCCGGCGGGCGACCGCGCCGTCTGCGGCTTCAGCCCCGACGGCAAGTGGCTGGTCACGGCCACCGATTCGGGCGAGGTGTGGGTCTGGCCCCTGGACGGAGAACGGATCGGCGAGCCCCAGCTGCGGGGCAGGTTTCCCGGCTATGGATTCGTCAAGGTGGTCTTCGCGGACAGCTCCCGCTACTGCTTCCTGACCACCTGCGACAGCCCCGGCGGCGTCGGCACCCTGACCCGGATCCCCCTGCGGGGCGGCGAACCGGCCCAGTGGGACGGCGGCACCTGCGACGCCGTGGTCGACGGCTCGGGCCGGTACGCCGTCTTCACCCGCGACCAGACCCTGGGCGTGCCGCACGTGCAGGTCTTCGACTTGGCAGAAGACCGGCGAGTGGAACTCCTCGGCCCCGGCGGCGGCCCCCGGTACGCCTGCGGCGTCACCGCCGACCACCTGGTGCTGGCGTGGGGCGATTCCTGCTTCGGGCTGTGGTCCCTCGACGGCCGGACGTACACGAGCCTGGGCGAGATACCGGCGCTGGCGCTGCTGGCCGACGACCGCCGGACGATGGTCATCCTGGACCAAGACGGCGTCTGGCGGCGCGGTCCGGTCGGCGGCCCCCTGGAACGGCTGGCCAACGCGGGGCTGGGCAACCAGGGCTTCTACTACGTATCGCTGGATTCCCAGGCCCGCCGCGTGGCCCTCAGCCTGCTCTCGGGTGGATTCAAGATCGCCGACACGGTGGGCGGCGGCCATCGGCGCCTGCCCCTGCGCGACACCGCGCTGACCCGCCTGGCCATCGACCCCAAGGAGCGCTGGGTGGCCGTCGCGCTCGAGGGGACGGTCACCCTCATGCCCCGGCCGCGGATCGAATCGCGGCAGGACCTGGACCACGACCGCTACCTGGCCTGGCTGACGTCCCTGACCAATCTCCGGTACCGGGCGAGCGAGGACGAGGATCGCGGCTACGTGGTCACCGGCGCCGGCGTCCCGGACTGGGAGTCGCCGCCCGCCTACTAGCCGTCGCGACGAACCGGGGGCGACGAGCTGAACTCCCGCCGCAGCCACATGGTGGCCACCCGCCAGTCGGTCTGGACGGTGCGGCGGGTGACGCCCAGGGCCTCGGCGATCTCCTCCATGGTGAGCCCGCCGAAGGTGCGCATCTCCACCACCTTGGCGCCGCGGTGGTCCAGGGCCGCGTACTTGGTCAGGGCGTCGTCCAGATCCAGGACGTCCACCTGCGGGGGCAGGCTGGTCAGCCCCAGCTCGCCGAGGGACACGGGCTCCATGCCGCCGCCCCGCTTGGCCGCGTTCCGGCTCCTGGCGTGTTCCACCAGGACCCTCCGCATGGCCAGGGCGGCGATGTTGCCGAAATGGGTGCGGGATTCGTAGTCGAGGTTCTCCGCGTTGAACAGCCGCAGGTACGCCTCATGGACCAGCGCGGTGGGTTGCAGGGTGTGGCCGTGGCGTTCGCGTCGCATGTAGGAGCGCGCGAGGGCGCGCAGTTCGGCGAAGGTGGCGTCGAACAGGCGATCGAAATCCCGGCGGCGCTCCAGCTCCCCCATGAATGCGGCCTCGGCTGATCAGCGGATCGAGATGCGAGAATCTCGGACCAGTATACCCGAAGCCCGCGGGCGCCTGCAAGATGGACGGGAGGGGATCCGCCGCGGCGCACAGCGCGCCATCGCAGCTGTGCGCCGGGCAGTCGCGCAGGACTTGCAAGGGGCTGCGGCGGGAGAACATGTCGACAGGTTGCTAGCCCTGCCGATTCGGCTCGCCCGGGAACTTCCCGTTCCCGATGTGACCGATGGGCAGGTCGGGCAGCAAGGCCTGACCGCCGCCGTAGCAGCCGTAGACCCCCAGTTCGAATCTCGTCTGTCTCAGCTCTGCCTTGACGTAGGGCTTCTTCTTGTCCGGCATAAAATACCGTCCTGTCTGGTACGGGTATGGCTCCTATCCCCCTGGAACTTCAGGATGTGTTTCCAGCCGGGGGAAAGCCCCGCTCCCTATCTGCAGACGGCGTGCCATTCACTGAAAACCCATAACCAATTGGTTCCATTGCGCATGACGATGGTCACGGTCCGGAGGACCTCATTCATTCCGATGCTGGTGCCGATCATCATGATGCGGCGGTGATCCGTTGTTCCTGGTCAGGGACGGCGGGCGGGGCGTCAATCCGCATCGGCCGCGAATCCCGCAGTGGCGGAACCTCCGCATCGTGAGCTATGTGGGGGTGTTCCCGGTCGTCTGCGCGCTCCCCGCGCACCCGGGCCAACGGACTGCGGCGGCGGCAGGCCGGGCGGACAAGGCGGCAACCGCCGCGCGACCGGGTCCGGGCGGACACCGGCCAGAAAGGATTCCCGGCATGAAGGATTCAGGATTCACCCCGGTCGTCGGCCCCGAGGACGGGATTCCGGAACAGCATCGCCTCCCGGCGCCCGTGGAGCAGCGGGAATACCTCTGCGACGGCGAACTCAGGCCGTGGCGCGGCCGGCAGCAGGACGTGCTCTCGCCCGTCTGCGAGGCCCACGCCGGCGGCGTCCGGCGGCGGCGCATCGGCAGCTATCCCCTCCTGGACGCGGAACAGGCGCTGGAGACGCTGGGGGCGGCCTGCCGGGCCTATGACCACGGCCGCGGCGCCTGGCCCACCATGTCCGTCGCGGACCGGATCGATCACGTGAAGGCGTTCGCCGTGCCGCATGAAGGCGCAGCGGGAGGACATCGTCAGGCTCCTGATGTGGGAGATCGGCAAGACGCTGCCCGACGCGGAGAAGGAGTTCGACCGCACCGTCGACTACATCGCCGACACCATCGACGCGCTGAAGGACCTGGACCGGGTCGCGTCGCGGTTCGTCATCGAGCAGGGGGTGATCGGGCAGATCCGCCGGGCGCCGCTGGGCGTGGTGCTCTGCATGGGGCCGTACAACTACCCGCTCAACGAGACCTTCACCACGCTGATCCCCGCCCTCATCATGGGCAACACGGTGATCTTCAAGCCGCCCAAGCTGGGCGTGCTGCTGCACAGCCCGCTGCTGGAGGCCTTCCGCGACTCCTTCCCCGCGGGCGTGGTCAACACCGTCTACGGCGAGGGGCGGCAGGTGATCGGCCCGCTCATGGAGTCCGGCCTGATCGACGTGCTGGCGTTCATCGGCAGCAGCCGGGTCGCCGACATCCTCAAGCAGCAGCATCCCAAGCCCCACCGCCTGCGCTGCGTGCTGGGGCTCGAGGCCAAGAACGCGGCGGTCGTCCTGCCGGACGCCGACATCGACCTGGCGGTCCGGGAATGCGCCCTGGGCGCCCTGTCCTTCAACGGCCAGCGCTGCACGGCCCTGAAGATCCTGTTCGTGCACGAGAAGATCGTCGACGCCTTCCTGGCGAAGTTCAGCGCCGCGGTGGCCGACCTGGCGCCGGGCCTGCCCTGGCAGCCCGGGGCGCGGATCACGCCGCTGCCGGAACCCGACAAGACGAAGTACCTGAAGGAATTGATCGACGACGCCTGCGAGAAGGGCGCGCGGCTGGTCAACGAGGGCGGCGGCGCGGTGAGCCACACCTTCATGACGCCGGCGGTCGTCTACCCGGTCGGGCCGGGCATGCGGCTGTACAGCGAGGAGCAGTTCGGTCCGGTCGTGCCGGTGGCGACGTTCGCCGACATCGCCGAGCCCATGGACTACGTGACGCAGTCGGACTACGGGCAGCAGGTCAGCCTGTTCGGCAGCGACCCGGACGTGATCGCCTAGCTGATCGATCCCCTGGTCAACCAGGTCTGCCGCGTCAACATCAACAGCCAGTGCCAGCGGGGCCCGGACACCTTCCCGTTCACCGGCCGCAAGGACTCGGCCGAGGGCACCCTGTCGGTGACCGACGCGCTGCGCGTGTTCACGATCCGGACGCTGGTGGCCGCCAAGGACCACGAAGCGAACCGGGCCATCATCACGGCGATCGTCAGGGAACGGAGTTCGCGGTTCCTCTCCACGGATTTCCTGCTGTGACGCGGCGCCGCGCGTAGGCCGCCGCGGGTCGAGGCCGCGGCGCCCCTCAGCCCACCGGCCCGAGGTACCGATCCAGCCACGCCACCGACTCGCGGATCAGGTCCGGCTTGGGCACGGTGTGGCCCCGGGGGAAGGTCAGCTGCTTCTTGTCCTGCGGCGGCGTGCCCAGCAGATCGAACATGGGCCGCTGCGAACTCTCGGCGGGAAAGAAGAAGTCCAGTTCGCCGTTGAGCATCAGCGTGGGCTGGGTCACCCGGGTGACGTAGTTGATCTGGTCCGCCTCGGGCAGCGCGCGCTGGTAGCAGAGCCCGGCCACGTAGAGCACGTTCGCGCGGATGCGCGGCTCGATCGCCGGCAGGATCGCCCCCAGCGCGCCGCCCCAGCTGGTGCCGAAGTAGGCCAGGCGATCCGCGTCCAGGTCCGTGCGCGAGGCCACGAAATCGATCGCGCGGCCCAGGTCCTTGCCCCACATCACCAGGTGTTCCTTGTAGAGCGAGCGTTTCGGTCGGGATAGTCCGATGGTCAACTCGCCGCCGCGTTCGTAGGTGCCCTTGTAGACCGGCAGGAGCACGGCCCGCCCGCTCCGGGCCAGGAAGTCCAGGCGCCGGAACTCGTTCAGGTTGAACGTCCGGTTGTGCAGCGCCAGGGAGCCCGGGAAGACCACCACGGTCTGGTACGGGGGCCGGCCGCGCGACGGCAGGAACAGGTGCAGCTGCATCCGCTCGCCGCCGTAGGCCGCGGCGATCTCCACGGTCTCCCAGCGCCCGGTGTTGATCTCCCGGTCGGCGATCGCCACGGTGTCCAGCGGCTTCCGGTCGTAGTGGAACTGGCCGCGGAAGAAGGCGAAGACGTCGTCGGAAACCGGCCGCTCGGCGCGGAAGTCCCGGAAGGGGACCGGAATCGAGCGCTCGAGGCGGTCCGCCCGCGGATCCGGGTCCAGGGTGCGGATGCAGCGGAACCCGTTCGCCACCGAACGGTCGAAGGACGGCTGGGCGTAGGCATCGACGAAGGCATAGCCCGGGTCGTTCCAGCCGCCGCCCAGGATGAAGCGCTCCCCGGGCCGGTCGATCGGGTTCAGGATCCATTCCCGCACGTTCCCGGCCAGGTCATGCACGCCGAAGCGGTTGAGGCTGCGCGTGCTTCCCACCGGCACCGTGCCGCGCCCGGAGAAATTGGCCGGCGGCGCGATCTGGGCGCTGGAGAAGGTGAACGCCGCCCGGCTCCAGTGGAAGATGGTGGGCAGGGACTTCCCCGCCCAGGCGGCATAGGCCGCGGCTTCGTACCAGCTGATGCCGGCCACGGGGTGGTCGTCCTCGCCGGCGGGGTACTCGCCCATCATCCACGCGGCGGGACCGGGCTGCCCCACCGCATCGACCAGGAGCGCCAGGGCCTCGGCCCGCGTGAGCCGGCGGTCGGCCGCCTGGAACGGCTCGCGCCAGAATTCCTCGCGTTCGTAACCCCCGTCGTCCAGGAAGCGCTTGAAGTCGCGGTTGGTCACCGGATGCCGATCCATGAGGAACGCGCCCAGCGGCTCGGTGTCGAGGTGGTCCAGGCCCGGCATGTAGAGGGGGAAGCCCCCCGGGGTGATCTCCTCCATCTCCTGGGGCAGCTCCGCCGGAAGCCGCAGCACGTAGTGCCAGGTGCCGGTGTCCTGGTCCGAGGCGTTGGTCAGCGTCGGGGCGAGGTTCCAGACCAGGTCCTGCACCGCACGATGCCCCGGAAGTTCGAGCCGCAGCCGCGTCAGTCCTCGCGGGAAGGAGATGGCCGTCAGGGGCGTGCGTCCGAGCGCGATCTCCCGGTCGTCGGGATCGTCGTAGAATGCGGCGAAGACCTGGGCCCCCGGCGGCTCCGAGGCGATGGAGACCGGGTTCGCGAAGTCGGGCCGCAGCCGCTCGACCATCGGATCCCCCGGCACGAGCTTTTCGATCTCGCCGGCCAGTTCGAAGGCCGTCCAGGAGTCGCGCCCTTCCTCCATGATCAGGATGCGGTCGCACAGCTCCACCAGTTCCGGCAGCCCCTCGGCGCGCGGCCAGCGGTCCAGGGCCGCCAGCGCGTCCGCGACCTCGGCGGCGGCGGCATAGCGGTCGGCCGGGTCCTTCTCCAGGCAGCGGGCCACGATGCGGTCCAGCCCCCGGGGCATGGCGTCGTTCAGGCGCGAAGGCGGCGCCGGCCGATGCTGCAGCAGCGAGCCCAGCCGGGTGGCCGGATCCTTGCCGGGAAAGGGCCGCAGCCCCGTGGCCATCTCGTGCAGGACGCAGCCGAGGGCGAAGACGTCCGAGCGTTCGTCGGCCTCCCGCCCCTCCAGCTGTTCGGGCGCCATGTAGGCGAACGTGCCGATCAGCGCACCCGCGGTGGTCAGCGGCGCGGCGACGGTCGGGGAATCCGCGGCATCGTCCTCCGCCGACGGCCGCACCGCGGGCCGCGCCAGGCCGAAGTCCAGGAGCTTGACGCCCGCGTCGGTCAGCATCAGGTTGCCCGGCTTCAGATCCCGGTGCACGAGCCCCGCGCGGTGCGCCGCCGCCAGGGCGCCCGCGGTCTGGGCCGCGAGCTCCATCAGCTCGCCGACGGGCAGCGCCCCCCGCTCCAGCCGCTCCGCCAGCGTCTGACCGGCGATCAGTTCCATCACCAGGTAGTCGATGCCGCCGTCCTGCCCGACGTCGTGGAGGGTGCAGATGTGGGGATGGTTGAGCTGGGACAGGGTGCGCGCCTCGCGGGTGAAGCGGGCGCTCAGCTCGGGCGACGACCGCAGGCCGGGCGGGAGCACCTTGACCGCCACCTCGCGCTCCAGGCGTTCGTCGCGCGCCCGGTAGACCTCGCCCATGCCGCCGGCGCCCAGCGAAGCGACGATCACGTAGGGGCCCAGACGGGTGCCGGGGGCCAGGGTCATCCCTTCATCCCTTCAGGCGGCCGATGATGGGACGGGAAATCACCCGTTCCCAGGCGTGCGGGGCTGCGAAGATCCATTCTAGCCCAAGCGTTCCCGGGTCGCCACGTCCGCGCGGCGGCGGTGCCGCGCCGCCCGACGCGCACCCTGGCCAATTGCAGACAATCATGATATGAATTAGCGGGATCAGACCACCCTACCCAGCCGGAGAACCGATGGAATCGGGCCAGAGGCTCGCCCAGTACGAGATCAGCAGCAGGATCGGCGCCGGCGGCATGGGCGAGGTCTACCGCGCGCGCGACACCAACCTCGACCGCGACGTGGCGATCAAGGTGCTGCCGCGGGACCTGGCCGACAATCCGAACCGGCTGGCGCGCCTCGAGCGCGAGGCCAAGGCCATCGCCGCCCTCTCGCACCCCAACATCCTGGCGGTCTACGACTTCGGCACGAACGAGGGCACCGCCTACCTGGTGACCGAACTGCTGGACGGCGAGACCCTGCGCGACCGCCTGGCCCAGGGCGCCATGGCGCCGCGCAAGGCGGCCGAGATCGGGCGCCAGATCGCCCGCGGCCTGGCCGCGGCCCACGACCGGGGCATCGTCCACCGCGACCTCAAGCCGGAGAACCTGTTCCTGTCGCCGGACGGGCACGTGAAGATCCTCGACTTCGGGCTGGCCACCGCGGCCGGCGCCGACGGCGAGCCGAGCCCCGAGGCGACCATCGACCTGGGGACCCGCACCAAGCTCACCGCGCCGGGCGCGGTGCTGGGCACGGTCGACTACATGTCCCCCGAGCAGGTCCGCGGCGAGCCCACCGACAGCCGTTCGGACCTGTTCTCCTGCGGCTCGGTCCTCTACGAGATGGTCACCGGCGCGCGCCCCTTCCACCGGGAGACCGGCGCCGAGACCATGACGGCGATCCTCCGGGAGGAGCCGGCCGAGCCGGCGACGCTGGTGGACGGCGTGCCGCCGGCCCTGGCCGCCATCATCCGCCGCTGCCTGGAGAAACGCGCCGGCGAACGGTACCACTCGGCCCACGACCTGGCCTTCAGCCTGGAGGCCCTGTCCGGCTCGGCGGTCTCCACGGGCACCGTGGCGGCGCTCGAGGGAGTCGGCCCGGCGCGACGGCGGCCGGGAGCCGCGACGGTCGCCGCGCTGGTGCTGGCCGGTCTGGTGTTGGGCGCGGCGGCCATGTGGCTGCTGCGTCCGTCGGCGCCGGCCGGGACCGACGTGGCATACACGGCGCTCAGCACCCGCCGCGGGACCGTGACCAACGCCGGTTTCACCAGCGGCGACGGCGCCGCCGTCTACAGCGCGGCCTGGGACGGCGAACCGGAGCGCCTGTACCCGGTAACCGGCAACACGAGCACGTCCGATCCGCTGAACCTGGGCAACGCCGACCTCCTGGGCGTCTCGGTCACCGGCGAACTCGCGGTTTCGCTCGATCGGCGCCACCCTCTGGGCTGGGAAGCCATCGGCACCCTGGCCGTGGCCCAGCCGGGCGGCGCCGCGCCGCGGCCGATCCTGGAGAACGTGCTCGTGGCCGACTGGGCGCCCGACGGCAAGACCCTGGCCGTGGCCCATGAGGTGGCGGGCGTGGTGCGGCTGGAATACCCCATCGGCACCGTGCTCTACGAGTCCCCCGGCTGGATCAGCGCCGTCCGCGTGAATCCCGACGGCGAGCGCGTGCTCATCGCCGACAACCCGGGCCGGGGCGACAACACGGCGTTCGTCAAGATCGTCCACCGGGACGGGCGGGTCGAGGACCTGGGCCTGGGCGGTGCCTGGGGCGTGCTCTGGGCGCCCGACGGGGAATCGGTGTGGGCTTCGACCGGCGGCAGCATCAACCGGCTGCGCACCGGCACCCGGCCCGTACGCCTGATCGGGACGCCGACCTCGATCCAGCTGCTGGACCGCTCCGCGTCGGGGCAGGTGCTGGCCGCGGTCGCCGACGTCCGGCGCGAGATGATCGGCCTGGCGCCCGGCGCCGACGCGGAGCAGAACCTCAGCTGGCTGGACTGGACCACCCCGGCGATCCTCAGCGACGACGGCACGCTGGCGGTCTTCGAGGAGGGCAACGACTTCGACCGCGAGGGCTACGGCACCTACCTGCGCCGGACCGACGGCTCGCCGCCGTTGCGCCTCGGCTCCGGCTCGGCGGTCGCCCTGGCGCCGGACGCGGCCTGGCTGGCCATGCTCAAGCGTCCGTTCAGCGACGATCCCGAGCTGGAGCTGGTGCCCACCGGTCCCGGCGAGCCCCGCCCCGTGGACACGGGCGGTCTGCACCTGATGGCGAAGCAGGGACCGTGGATCGGCGGCGACGCCGGCTGGCTGCTGGTCACCGCCAGGTCCGACGACGGCCCGGCCCGGCTCTACCGGCTGCCGCTGGACGGCACGCCGCCCCGGGCGCTGACGCCCCCGGACTTCCCCCTGGCCCCCAACGGCCACCTCGTCTCGCCCGACGGCCGCCGCGTGATCGCCCGACCGTCCGGGGGCGTCGCCGTCGAGTTCGACGCCGAGGGCGGCGGCGAGCCCCGGCCCGTCCCCGGGTTGCAGGCGGGCGACCTGCCCCTGCGCATGGACCAGGACGGCCGCCATCTCTACGTGCAGGTGGCGCTGTCCATCCCCTCGGCCGTCTACCGGGTGGACACCGTCAGCGGCGAGCGCACCCTGTGGCGCACGCTTGTCGCCGCAGCGACCCGGCCGGCGTGTTCATCGTCGACCGCCTGCGCATCTCGGCCGACGGCGGGTCCTACATCTATTCCATCCGCCGCCACACGTCGCGGCTGATGCTGGTGACGGGGCTGGAGTAGGCGGGCGGAACGCGCCGGTCACCGCGCAGCAAGGACCCAGCGCACCGGCCGTCAGTCCTCGGCGACGCGCACGACCAGCTTGCCGAAGTTCTCCCCCTGCAGCAGGCCGATGAAGGCCTCGGGCGCGCGCTCCAGACCCTCGACCACATCCTCGCGGTACGTGACGCGGCCGGCGTCGACCCAGGCGCCCATCTGGCGGGAGAACTCGCCGAAGCGGTGCCCGTAGTCCTCGAAGATGATGAAGCCCTGCATGCGGATGCGCCGGGTCAGCAGCGTGCGCTGCAGCAGCGGCAGGCGGTCCGGTCCCGGCGGCAGTCCGGTGTCGTTGTAGTGGGAAATCAAGCCGCACAGCGGGATCCTGGCCTTGGCGTTCAGCAGCGGCAGCACCGCGTCGAAGACCGCGCCCCCCACGTTCTCGAAATAGACATCGATCCCGTCGGGGCAGGCGTCCGCCAGCCGGCGGGGGAAGTCGGCGTCGTGCCGGTCGAGGCAGGCGTCGCAGCCCAGCTCCTCGGTGACGAAGCGGCACTTCTCGGCGCTGCCGGCCACGCCGACGGTGCGGCACTCCTTGATCCTGGCGATCTGGCCCACCACCGAGCCGACGGCCCCGCTGGCGGCCGCGACGACCACCGTCTCCCCGGCCCGGGGCTGGCCGATGTCGAGCAGGCCCATGGTGGCGGTGAAGCCGGGCATGCCCAGCAC
Organism: Candidatus Krumholzibacteriia bacterium; assembly: GCA_963825035.1. Taxonomy (GTDB): domain Bacteria; phylum Krumholzibacteriota; class Krumholzibacteriia; order LZORAL124-64-63; family LZORAL124-64-63; genus JACZKN01. Next base: position 23,845 of record CAWGRT010000027.1, read on the forward strand.
ACCCAGGGCCAGCGACGGCTGCTTCAGGCCGGGATCGAGCCTGGTCAGGCCGTCGCCGTCCGCGAGGGAGAACTCCTGCCAGCCGCCGGTGCCGAGCGCCAGGTCCCCGGGCTTGAAGTCCCCATGGCGCGACGCTTCCACGCGGGAGACCGTGCCGCCCACCATGACGTCGCCGAGGGCCACCGGCGGGGCGTAGGACGGGGCGTCGCTCATGCGACCGCGCATGTAGGGGTCGAGGGACAGGTACAGGGTCCGCAGCAGGACCTGGCCGTCCGCCGGCGCGGGGACATCCCGCTCCTCGAGGCGGAAGTTTCCGGTCGTCGGCGCTCCCTCCGGACGGGACGCCAGCACGATCCGGCGATTGACGGTGTTTGGGCGGGGCATGACGACCACCTTTTCGGCAGAGTGTTCGGGGCGCGGATCGGCGGGCCGGCCGATCCCGCGGCCACACCACAGGCATAGTCCAATCCCGGGGGCGCGCAACGGCAGGGCGGGGTGAGCGGCGGCCACCGGCGTCGCCGGACGTTCGGCCGTATCCTGGGAAGCCGACCAACGCCACCGGAAGGAGAGATCATGACGAGGACGACGACGATGCTCGCCGCCCTGCTCGCCCTGGCGGTGCCGGCCGGACCGGCGCTCGCGGCCGCGGACGGCACCGCGCCCACGCTGCGGATCGAGATCGAGGCCGGGCCGTTCTGGCAGACCCGCAACGACGTGCAGATCCCCAACGACGCCACGGGCACCCGCTTCGCCCTGGACGAGGTGATCGGCAGCGGGCCCTGGACGGCCGGCCGGCTCTCCGTGACCTGGAACATCGACCGGAAGCACGGGCTGCGGGCCCTGGCGGCGCCGCTGAGCGTGACCGAGACGGCCACCCTGCCGGGCCCCATCGACTTCGCCGGCGGCAGCTTCGCCGCGGGCACGCCCACCGAGGCCACCTACAAGTTCAACTCCTGGCGCCTGACCTACTTCTACCGTTTCCACCGCGGCGCCGACTGGGACTGGGTGATCGGCTTCACGGCGAAGATCCGCGATGCCAAGATCCGCCTGGCGCAGCCCGGCGTGGCCGCCGAGAAGACGGACGTGGGCTTCGTGCCGCTGCTGCACGTGGCGGGCACCTGGAAGCTGTCGCCCCGCTGGCAGGTGGAGCTGGACGTGGACGCGCTGGCCGGCGGGCCGGGGCGGGCCGAGGACGCGTCGCTGAAGCTGCGGCGGAATCTGGACGCCGGATGGAGCCTGGCCGCCGGCTACCGCACCGTCGAGGGCGGGGCGGACGTGGACGCGGTCTACAACTTCGCGTGGCTGCACTACGGAGCGGTGTCGGTGGCGAAGGCGTTCTAGGCGGCGCCGACCCGTTCAGCGCTCCCCGCCGGTCTGAGCGCCGGTGACGACGAAGACCTGCGACAGGCGCTTGAGATAGCCGTAGGCGAAGCCGTCGGTGGGATCGAAGACCGGCCCGTTGATGCTCAGCCACAGCAGGCCGGGCTCCCGCGCCGGACCGAACGTGAAGCCGGGCGTGCGCGCCTGGGTGGCCAGGTCCACGCGGGTCAGCGTGCAGGGCACCGCGCGGCGGGCCATCACGTAGAGCGCCGTCCCGTCGCGGTTCCAAGCCTCGATCTCGTCGTCGGTCTGCAGGGCGGGCATGGGGACGGGTTCACCGCCGGCCAGGGGATACAGGGACCAGGTCGATTCCCCGGTCATGCCCAGGACGGCCGTCCCGTCGAGGTTCATCAGGCCGAAGGCCTCGGGGCCGGCGATCGTCAGGGGCTCCGGGGGGCCGCCGTCGATGGACTGGCGGTAGCAGCGGACCGGCCCGCCGCGCTCGTTGCCGGTGATGAGCAGCGAACGGCTGTCGGGGAACCACTGGGCCCGATGGAACTGCACGATCGGCCCGGGGTCCAGATGCCGGGCCGCGCCCGGGCCGATGGGGTACAGCGCGATGCCCGGCGGCGTCGCGATCTGGGCGGCCACCCAGGCCCCGTCCGGCGACAGGTCCTGGAAGTTGCCCTCGCCCAGCGTGGTCAGGGGCGAACCGTCGACGGTGCGCGAGACGACCGTGTAGTTCGGCCCGCCGCGACCGTTGCAGAAGATGACCGTCTTGCCGTCGGGCGCCAGCCGCGGCCCCCAGCACGCGTCCAGCCAGGTCAGGTCGATGCCCTGGTCCGCCCCCCGCGGCTGCGCCACGACCCCGTAGGTGCTCTGTTCGTTCAGGACCAGCAAGCGCCCCGCCGCATCGACGTCGACCACGGTGACCTGGTCGGGCGCGCCCAGGATGCCCCGGGTCCGGCCGTCGGCAAGATCGACGGCCATGACGCTCAGCTTGACGTCGTCCGCGCCGACCCCCGAGAACAGGATGTGCCCGCCGTCCGGCGTCCAGACGACCCCCTGGGCCGCCCAGGATTCGCTGCTGAGGGTGGTGACCTTGCCGGCGGCATCGACCATCTTGAGCCAGCCGCGGTCGTCCAGCCACCACTGGTGGTCCAGGAACGCCACGTGCTTGCCGTCCGGGGAGACCCGCGGGTCGCTGACGTAGCCGGAGGTCTCGTAGAGCAGGGTCCCCAGCGGATACTCCAGGCGATCGACGCCGCCGACGCGCCGCACCACCGCCAGTTCGCCGTCCGGGCCCCAGGCGGCGTCGCGCACGTTCTCCAGCAGGGCCCGCGGGCCGCCGTCGACTTCCATGCGGGCCAGCGTGCCTTGCAGCACCCGATGGTTGAGGAACCTGGCGCCGGTCAGGACCGCCAACTCGCCCGTCCCGGACACCGCCAGCAGATGGGTCCCCTCCGGACCGATCTCCCGCGGCGCCGTGGTGGCCCGGGCCAGCAGCATCAGGCGCGGGACGTTGCCGTACGAGGCGGAACTGTAGACGATGCCCTCGCCGTCGGGCAGGAAACGGGCGTTGAAGATGACCTGGGCGCCGAAGGTCTTCTGCTCGAAGGCCGGCACGGCGACCGCGGCGGCCCCCGACGATCCGCCGCGCGTGGCCAGCCAGGTGGTCAGGACCGCCGCCGCGACCGCGACCGCCACGATCGCCGGCCAGGCGGCCCGGCGCGGGCGGCGGGGCGCACCGCCGTCGGGCGCCGCGGGCCCGTCGGCCTCGTCCAGTTCCAGCAGCGCATCGCCGATGTCGCGCAGGCGGCTCTTCCGGTCGCGCTCGAGGCAGCGCCGCAGCAGGCGTCCCAGGGCCGCGGGCGTGGCCGCCGGCAGCGCCGCGAGGTCGATCTCCCCCCGCAGCACCCCGGCCATCACGTCCGAGACCGTGTCGCCCTCGAACAGCTGGCGTCCGGTGAGCATCTCCCAGAGGATCACGCCGAAGGCCCAGATGTCGGTCCGCCGGTCCACGGCGTGGCCGCGCGCCTGCTCGGGCGACATGTAGCCGGCCGTGCCCAGGACCACGCCTTCGAGGGTGGCCGCGGCCGTCAGCGTCGGCGAACTGGACAGGTCGACGGCGGCGGTCTCGCCGCTCCAGGCCTTGGCCAGCCCGAAGTCGAGGATCTTGACCCCGCCGTCGGGGGCGACCCGGATGTTGGCCGGCTTCAGGTCGCGGTGGACGATGCCCTTGTCGTGGGCCGCCTCCAGCCCCTGGGCGATCTGGCGCGCGATGGCCAGGGCCTCGCCCAGGGCCAGGGGACCGGACCGGATGCGGTCGGCCAGGTCCTGCCCCTCGGCCAGCTCCATGACCAGGCAGCGCTGGTCGCCGAGCTGCTCGAAACCGTAGATGCTGGCGATGTGCGGGTGCTGGAGCTGGGCCAGGGTGCGGGCCTCGCGCTCGAACCGCGCCAGGCGGTCGGCGTCCTGGGCGAAGGCGGGAGGCAGGATCTTCAGGGCCACGTCCCGGCCCAGCTTGGTGTCGTGGGCGCGGTACACCTCGCCCATGCCGCCGGCGCCGATCCGGTCCACGACCGTGTAGTGGGCGATGGTGCTGCCTGGCTGCATGGGTTCTCCGGCGTGGGCGATGGATCGACGGGAATCCAGCTATTCATATACGAATTGTCCGGAAACGTCCAACGCCTTGCCGGTCGGTCAGTTGCTGCGGATCGGGTGGTCGCGGTCGCGTGTCGACGAAACCGGAGGAAATCCGCCCGGTCATTTCCGGGCCACCAGGTTCAGCGTGAACACCGGCGCGCCCTCGTACTCCTGGTAGGTGATGTCGATCCGCCCCCCGTCGCTCGACACCTTGGCGGCGCTCGCCCCGTGGGGAACTTCCAGCGAAGCGCCCAGGGGATAGGTGAAGTCATCCCCGCAATCCTGCCCGGTCACGACCTCGGTCACCTCGCGCTCGAAGGCGGAGTAGATCCGGGCGGTCACCGTCCGCTCGTAGGTCGCGTCCAGGCCGAAATTCCGCAGCGACAACTCGTCGTACATCGTGTTGATCTGGTCCATCGGCCAGGTCGCATCCCCGTGGTGGCTGCAATCGCCGTCCGAGGAGTCCATGGTCCAGGTCATGCTGCCGGCGACCGGTTCCAGCAACCACTGATGCCACTCCTCCAGGTCGTCGTCCGCCGGTGCGGCGAAGAAACCGCCCGCGTCGCCGGCCCCCGTATCCCAGGTGTAGCTCCCGTCGATGCGATAGACGGACTCGGCGTCCCCGGCGTCCCAGGAGAGCGTGCCGTCCCACTTGCCGCACCCCACGTTGTCGAACCAGACGAACGGCGCCAGCCCCAGGGGCTCCTTGGGGCCGTCGGTCGCCCCGACATCGCCGTTGGAGAAGACCAGGACGACCTTCTCCACGTCGCCGCCGGCGACGTCGCGGCAGAACAGGAAGGCCGGCGATTCGGAAAGATCGACCGTGACCCAGTCCTGCCCGGTCACCTTGTACATGAGTTCGACGGCGCGTCCCTTGGCGTCGGACGCGGCCAGCGGCTGCGCCCGCAGGCCCAGCAGGCCCGCTTCGTTGTAGTCATCCCATTCGTAGGTTTCGACGTCGTAGTTCCAGCCGTTGACGAAGAAGAACCCGCTCACCGAGGGGTCGGGCAGCGCGATCTCGTAGTAGCTCGAGGACAGCCTCGGCAGGCTGACGTCCAGCCGGGTGGAATCGCTGTAGCTTCCGCCCGTGACGACGGCGGTGATCGTGCTTCGCGCCAACACGGGGGTCTCGGTCAGGTTGTCCCATTCGTCGAGCTTCCGCACCGGGTCCTGGTTCCACAGGAAGCGGGAGAACTGGGGCCAGCGCTCCTCGAAGTCGGTGCTCCCGCCGGCCTGCAAACCGCTCTCCACGGCCAGGGCGGAGTCGCCGGCGCCGGCGGCTTCCCAGATGTAGCGGATCCACTGCGGCGAGAAGGTCTTGGACAGGTACTGGAAGAACAGGTACGCCCCATAGCTGTAGGGACTGCCGCCCGCGGTCCAGGTGTCCAGCGACTGACCGGGGGCGTCGAGGAAATGGCGAGGCAACGTGGTTCCGCCGACGACGATCCGCTGCGACTCCCAGTCGTCAGCCGGAAAGCAGTCGTCCATGGCCCAGGTCGCCGTGGCTTCGCGCAACCAGCGGTACTCCTCGCAACCGTTGAAATCCATGCTTCTCTGCAGCGCGTGCATGAACTCGTGGGCGACCGTCGATGGGACCGAGTCGATCCCCTTGCGCGTGTTGACCTGGATGTACGTGGGGGACTCGTCGCAGGCGGGGATCAGGTCCAGGAACCCGAACACCTGGTTGCAGAGCCCGAACAGTCCGCCGTCCATTTCCATGACCACGAAGTCGTAGCGGGCATCGCCGCCGTGGTTGCCGTCGCCGAGGGGATCGCGACCCATCAGCGTCGTCAACTTCTCCCAGACGACCGTGCTCATCGCCCCGGCCACCGCCTGGGCGTGGGGCAGCTGGGCGGCGCCTTCGTACCAGACCCGCACGTGACCGTCGGCGGTGTCGATCTTCTGCCAGCTTTCCAGGATCTCCCCGGACAGGTTCTTCGGGGCCGGCGCCTGCGGGTCCGCCCGTTCGGCGCGCAATCGCTTCTGCCGCAGGTCCCACCAGCTTCCGACGTGGAAGGGCGCGTACAGGTAGGGCAGGATCGCATCCCGCTCGGTGCCCGACACCTGGTCCAGGATCGCCGTCACGTCGTCGAACAGCGTGGACTCCGCGGCGTAGGTCGACCCGCCCTGGAAGGCCTCCGGCAGGAGATCCGGTTCGAAGACAGCCTGCAGCTTGTAGAGCAGCCCCTCGCCGGCGGTGATGTCCCCGTCCAGGACGGCGCTGTCGATGGGCGCCGTAGGTGCTGGTGTCCTCGTCGAGGACACCGCCGCCGCCGCCACCACCGCCGTCACCGGGATCCGCCGGATCGGAAGACCCGCAACCGACGGGCAGGATGGCAAGCAGGCCGACGGCCAGGGCCAGGATCAACAGCTCTTGGAATCGTCCATGCATCGCGATTTCCCTTCCCGCTGCCGCGGAACGACAGCCAATTCCCCAGGTTCTCTATCGCGCCAGGACGACCTTGGCCGTGTCCCGACCGCCGGGCCCGCGCAGGTGCACGAAGTACACACCGCTGCTCACCTGGCGCCCCTGGCCGTCGACTCCGTTCCAGAAGATGCGGTGCCCGCCGGCGGCTTCGGCCTGGTCGACGAGCGTGGCGACCCGGTGGCCGCGCAGATCGAAGACCGAGAGGTTGGCGGTGCCGCCCCTCGGCAGGTTGTAGTGGATCTCCAGGCGTGGGTTGAAGGGGTTGGGCTGCATCCCGGTGATCGCGACGCTGCCCAGCCCCGGCACCGCCGGCGGCGTGCCCGACGGCGTGCTCTCTCGGATCACGAGATCGAACTGTTCGCCTGCCGGCAGATCGGCCGCGCCGACCTTCCACACGACGATCAGGACCTGGCCGCCGGACCCCGCCTTGAACGCCGCGGCCTCCGGCTCGCCCGCCGGCGCCAGCCAACTGCCGGCGTTGGGCCCCTCGTCGCCCTTGGCCAGGGCCCAATGCGTTCCGTCCGGCGAGAAGACACTCAGACCCAGGTCCGCCAGGCCGGATCGCGGTTGGACCTCCGCCGCATAGTTGCCCGGCGGGATCGCCACCGAGAAGAGCCTGGCGGGCCAGTCGGCAGGCACCCGCAGACCTTCGAAGACTTGTGGCTTCCCCGACCCCCGCCAGGGCAGGGCGAGTCGCCGACCGCGTTGACCGTGTAGCCGGACTCCGAGCGGATGCCCACCAGGCCGAGATCCACCGGGACGCGGAGCGAGTCGGGGTTCACCAGGGCGAAGTCCGACTGCCCCTCGCCCCAGGTCGACTGGGCGAGAACCGCGTCGAAACCGGTGACCCGCGGACGTCGCCGCTGCGTGCACGCGAAGATCCACGTCCTCGCCCGCGGGCGACATGAGGCCGGCCAGGATCCACCCGGTATCCGCCTGCAGGGCATCTCCCGGGTTCGGCTGGAACCCGTCGCAGTTGTAGTATGCCGGGTGATTCAGGGGAACATCGGCGAACCCGCCGACACGGTCCGGCAAGGCGGTCCTGACCTGGAAGGGCCTTGTATCGAGCAGGCGCGCGGCGAACACGTACTGCTCCGCGACACGATTGTTGCCTTCGTCGAGTTCCTCCAGGGTCGCGTTGCGATCCAGCGCAAAGCCCAGGGTATGGCGACCGGAGCCGACGCTCACCGTGCCCAGCTCCGCCAGTCTCGTCGCTCCGGCGGCCAGCGGCGGCGCACTCACCTGCATCGCCTGGGTCCCGTCGACCTCGACGCCCGTGGCCGTGGTCGGCGCCCCGTTGGGCCCGAGATTGGTCGAGGCACCGTAGACGAACACCGGCAGGTCGCGGGGCAGGATCCCGGGGGCCGGCAGCGAGATGAAGGGCCCGTTGCTTTCCCGCGGGACGACCGACGCATACCAGGCCGGCGGGGTGAATCGGGCCAGATCGGGCGGCGTCCGCTCGATCTCGTAGACGACCGCCGTTGCCTGCCCGCCACCCGCCGGGTCACGGTGGGCGACCAGGGCGTGGTTGCCCACGTGCGTCGGCCGGAACTGCAGCCGGCAGTTGCCGGCGGCGTCGGTGGTGGTGTCGTACGGGGCGGCGGCCAGCTCGGCCTGCACCGTCGCGGGATCGAAAAGCGCCAGGTGCCAGGGGCCGGCGGCCGCGTCGGTCGCCAGGCTCACCGTGAGGGACCCGGTGTCGGCCGCGCTGACCCAGAACTGCCGCAGGAACAGGTTCTCGTTCGCCGCCAGCGGAACCGGGACCGAGTCGCCGATGGCGGCCGCACCGGCGCGGTAGGTCTTGAGCTCGTAGTTGGCCGACGTGCCGCCGACGATGTTCAGCACGCCGAGGTCGTAGTCGCGGACTCCCCCCGCGGCCGAGTTGCAGAGCACGACGTCCAGGGCACCCGCCGGCTCGGTGCTCCAGGCATCATAGTTGAGAAACCCGTAGGTCGGGCCGGAGGCCGGCGCGTAGAGCCGCAGGTCATAGTCGGCGCTGTTGTCGGTGGCGCGGAGGCTGGCCGCATGGAACCCGGCGTACGAGTGCAGGCGAAAGCCGTCGGCGTTGTAGGCATAGATCGTGATCGGGCCCGGCAGCGCCCCCCAACCCGCCGTCGCCAGACCCGGCCGGCCCAGGACCGGGGCGGTGTGGTCGGGTCCCAGCAGCGGCGGCTCCCAGACCCACGGCAGGCCGTAGACGTTGTCGAATTCGTCCCTCTCGTAGATCAGGTTCTGCGGGTCGGCCATCATCCAGAGGGTGTGGCGCCCCGGCGGACAGAGAATCGGCGACGTGTTGTTCCAGCGGCGATCGGAACCGGGCGCCACGTACAGGGTGCTGAACGAGCCGGCGGCGAAGTCGTCGAGGTAGGCCGCCACGTCCAGCTGGGGAGCCGGCAGTTCACCGTCGTTGATGACCGCCAGGTTCAGCCAGGTCGTTGCCGGGTACGGGGGCAGCGTCGCCGGGGCCGGCACGTTGTTCGCCGTGGCGTCCTGTGCCGGTCGCGGCACGAGCCGCTCGTACCACCCGGCCGGCCGGGTCGTGGTGACGTTGGCCGGCTCGGGGGCCAGGATCGTGATGGGCCCGTAACTCGCATAGTTCCGGGCGGGCTTGCGGGAATTGTCGATGGCGACGATCGAGAAGTACCAATCCCCCGGCGCCGAGGGCGGCGAGGTCCAGTGGGTGGCGTCGCCGAGATCCATGAAGGCCGTGGCCCACCGTGACGTATCCGGCCAGGCGGGCGCCGGTCCCCAGACGAACTGGTAGCCGCGGATTCCCGAGAAGTCGTCCACAGCCGGCGACCAGTCCAACTGGACGACGGCGTTGCTGGAAGGACTGCCCACCGGATGGCTGGACGAGGTCAGGGCGCCCACCGTCCCCGGCGGCGCCGGGTCGATGTCCAGGGACGTCAGCGCGACCGTGGCCCAGATGGCGGGCTTCATCGTCGCATGGGTGGCGACGAACAGGTCCACGAATTCCTGCGGTGTCGTGACGCCCGTGCCGAAGGACGCGGCCCAGACCGCGGCTGACCCCAGGCCGAGGTCGTCATGCCCCTCGGGCTGCCGCAGGGGGAATGTCGGATCCAGCCCGTCGGTGTCGATGGGGTCCACGATGTCGTGCAGAAGCGTGGCGAAGAACCCCTCGGTATCCCAGCCGCCACACGAGCACACGGGCGGCTCCCAGTTGACCTCGGGAGCGAAGCCGCAGGTCGGGCTGTGCTCGAATGCGTAGGCCATGTAGGCCGTATCCCCGTAGAGAGGTCGGGAATTGCGATGTCCAGTATTCGGAGAACCAATCCGACCAGCCCTCGCTCCAGGCCACTTCCGGTGTCTCCGAACAGTAGAGGCAATGCCCGCACTGCCCGATGTCGCAGGTGTTGTTGCAGTACTCGATGGGACCGATCTCGCCCCACATGTTCATCACGTGGTGACCGAACTCGTGGATCTGCACGTTCTCGCGCCACTGGAAGTCGATGAGGTCGTTGTTCGGATCGGCGGGGTCGTCGTCGAAGAACCGCGGGATGTGGATCCGCTCGAAGTACGGGTCGTAGTTGGGCCACACGTCGTCCGGGTAGACCACCGTCACCTCGGGCACCATGCCCCGGCCTTCGGCCCAGAGTCCTGCCGCGGCGCGGGTCAGGTTGTTCAGGATGTGCAGGACGGCATCATCTTCAGCCGTGGGCGGCAACATGTTGCCCAGATCCAGGTCGGTGCCGCCGAAGTTGTTCCACGGTCCGGCCGACCAGGAGTAGCTCGAACTCAGGGCGCCGGTCGGACGGATCCGGACCCAGCCCGGATCGGCGACGAAGCGGACCTCCAGGTCCGGGTCGCGATCCAGGGCCGTCTCGTTGAACGTGACGGTGAAGTCGAAGCTGCCGTCCGGCCGGCAGATGCCGACTCCCAGCTCGTTCGAGCCGATCAGGTCGCGGTCACGCACCTCGACCAGCAGACCGTAGGCGCCCAGACGAACGCCGTCGGTGCGGCGATAGGTCACACCGCCGTGGATGCGGACATCCCGCAACGTGCCCTTGTCCGGTTGCGGCGACGGCAGTTCCGCCCGCCGTTGTCGCAGCGCCGCCTCCAGGAATGCCCCCGCAGCACCTTTGGCCGCCGGGGTCGCGGCCGCCGGCCCCCCACGGCCGGTGGCCATCGCCGGGTGCGAACGGGTCCGTCGTGCGTGCGCCGGACTGAGGCCGAGGTCCATGGTCACAGGGCCGTCGTCAGTCTGCAGGTGCAGCAGCAGCGGGGCATCGTCCGTCAGCGGCGTCGCGGTGAAGGAGATGGGCCAGGTCTCGCCCGGCTGCATGGTCTGGCCCGGCGGCGGATCCAGGACCTCGACGCGCCAACCGGGCGACGCCAGATCGAGGTTGTCGACCCGGGTGGACCGGCTGGCCGTGAGCAACAGGACGCCGCTGAAGGGCTTGCCCTGCTCGATGGCGGCCGGATCCTGCTCCAGGGTGACCTCGAAGGTCCGTTGGACAACCGCGGCCATCGCGCCGGTTGCGACCACCCCGACCACCAGGGCCGCCAGGAGAATGTGGCGGGGTCTCATGGCCTACCTCCGGTCCGGGCCGGTGACGGTGGCGGGCAGCGCAAAGGTGGGGATCTCGAGGCCATAGCGCCGGCTGCGATCGGTCACCTGCCGGCGCAGATCCTCGACCAGGGGCTGCAGTTGCCCGACCGCCTCGGCGTTGCCGCGGGTCTGTTGCGCTTCCAGCTGCAGCTCGAACAGGCGCAGTTCGGCGCTGCGCTTCACCAGGTCGATGCGGTGCTGGATGCCGCGGATCTCGTCCGCCTCGGTGCAGGCGGCGAAGGCCTGATTGAGGGCTGCGAGCTGGCGGGCTTCCGCGTCCACGACGGCGGCCACGCGCAGCCCATACGGCGTCACGATCACCGGCGCGGCCGGTTGGAGCTGGGCGACGGGCACCGGAGACGCCCCCAGCAGCGGGACGGCGATCAGGAGAACCAGTGACCCGAGAACCAGGCGGCGGGGTGCCATGGGAGACCTCCGAGAAGGGGATACGGGCTGAACGACCGAGCTGCCACGGCGCCTCCGCGGAGACGCCCTCTACCCTCTTCACGGATTCCGTCGACCGAAACGGCCATATTTTTTTGAAATGGGAAGCCCCCCCGGGGCGGCACGCGACGGTGACCCCGGTGGTCAGGCGTCAGTCATTCAGAAGATGCAGCAGGATTCCCTTGGCCTTGAGCCAATCGCGCCGGACGGTGCGCTCGCTGGAGTCCAGGGCGGCGGCGATCTCGGCGTAGCCGAGTCCGGCGAAGAAGCGGCACTCGACGACCCGGCACAACCGGGGGTCGATGGCTTCGAGCTTGTCCAGGGCCTGATCCAGGGCGATGAGCTCGTCCGCCTGGTCGTCGAGCGCAATCAGGTTCTCGTCCAGGGTCAGGTGCTCGCCGGGACCGCCCCGTCTCAGGGCGCTGCGGTGCCGCACGAAGTCGATCACCAGGTTGCGCATCACGACGCTGCAAGTCGCCAGGAAATGGTCACGATCCTGCCACGCCAGGCGGGTCTGATCGACGAGCCGGAGATAGGCCTCGTGCACCAGGCCCGTCGGCGCGAGGGTGCGGCCGCCGCCGGCCGAGGCCACGCGCTGCGCGGCCATGGTGTGAAGCACGTCGTAGAGCAACGGCATCAGCTCGTCGAATGCGCCGCGGCGGCCGGCGCGCAGGTCCGCCAGGAGCCTGGTGATGTCGTTGCGTCCGTTCATCTTGCAGGCCTCGCCGGCGGCCGCCTGCCACTTGGCCAGAAGCAGGGCCGTCGGGGCCCGGCCCGCCGCCCGCAGGTCGCCGGCCGCCTGCTCCAGGCGCAGGTCGAAGAGGCGGCGCGACGCCGCCAGTTGCGGCGGGATCAGGACGTCCAGCGAGTCGAAGGCGGCCGCCGCGCTGCCGGGTTCGAGCAGGTCCTGGCAGACCGCCCGATCCATCGCCGCGCACAGGGCCCAGGCGTGGTCGGGCCCGTAGTCGCGGCGCAGGATGGCCTCGGACAGCGCGTATCTCCTCTTCGCGGCACGCCAGGCGCCGCGGGCGCGTTCGACCCGGGCGACGTTCTGTTCGGCCAGGGCGACCCGCCAGTTCTCCTCGCCCTGGAACTCGCGGACCCGGCGGAGGGTCTCGACCAGGAGGGCCTCGAGTTCCTCGGTGCGCCCCATCTCCTTGAAGACGCTGGCGAGGTTGTCCCGCACCATGACGGTGGTCGGATGCCCCGGGCCGAGCCGCGCTTCCAGCAGCTTGCGCGCATTCCTCGTAGTAGACCGCGGCCTCTTCGTAGCGGTTCTGGCGGCGCAGGAGGAACCCGAGATTGTTGAGGACGGGCCCGAGATCCACCGTCGCGCCGCGCGCGTTCGCATCACGCGCGATGCGCAGCACTTCCCGGTACTCCGCCTCGGCTTCGGCCCAGCGCCCCTGGCGGCGCGACAGTCCGGCAATGTCGGTCTGGATCGCCAGCTGACCCAGGGTGTCCGCCGGTGCGGAGGCCCGCAATCTCGTCAAGGCCAGGTTCAGATCCTGTTCGCTCGCATCGAGCTCGCCGAGGTCGCCTTCCGCGCTGCCCCGGCGATGCAGCGCATAGATGATCCGGGAGCCGTTGCCCGGCCGCTTGGCCTGCTCCAGTTCCAGGATCGCGGACCACGTGCTCTTCGCCGCATCGAACTGGCGACGCGATTGCTGAACGTCCCCCAGCCTCTGCAGGGCCATGATCCGCTCTTCGCTGTCAGGCCCGAAGAGTTCCCGCAAGCCTCCTGCGCCTCCTCCAGCAGCGGTTGGGCCTGCTCGTAGAGACCGACGTTGGTCGCCGCTTCACCGATCACGCCCAGCATGCGCGCCCGCAGCTCCGGCTGTTCCGCCAGTTCGCTGCGGATCCTGACGACGCCGCGATCGAGCAGCTCGCGCGCCGTGACCTCCTCGGCGCGGGCCGGTGCGTCGCCCGAGGCCTTGAACAGTCCCACGAGAAGATCCGTCACCTCTTCGCGTTGGCGGGCCTCCAGCTGGGCCCGGTCGCGCTCCGTGCGGACGCGCGCCGTGTCGACCACCGCGAACACGATCACGGCGGCAGCGACCGCGGCGATCGTGGCGGCCAGGACCTGATGGCGGGATATGAACTTGGCCGCCCGGTAGGGCGCCGAATCGCCGCTGGCCAGGATGGGCCGACCGTCGAGATGGCGACGGAGGTCCTCAGCCATGGCGTCCGCGGAGGCGTAGCGCCGGGCCGGCTCCTTCGCCAACGCGCGCTGCAGGATCCGATCCAGGTCCCCCCGCAGCCGACGCCGCCAGGGATGCAAGCAGGCGCTGCTCGGCAGGGCGATCTCGGTGCGGCAGACGGCGCGCTCGAGGCCGGCCACCGAGTCGCCCGCATCCCGCTGGGGCTGGACCCCCGTCAGGAGCAGGTACAGGAGCAGTCCGAGCTGATAGACGTCCACCGCGGTGGTGATGGCTTCGCCCCGCACCTGCTCGGGGCTGGCGTAGGCCGGCGTCATCAGCGGCATACCGGTACCCGTCAGGGACAGGGCCCCCTCATTCTCTTCGATGACCTTGGCGATGCCGAAATCGAGGAGCTTGACGTGGCCGTCACCGGTGACGAGGACGTTCGAGGGCTTCAGATCGCGGTGCACCACCAGGTTGCGATGGGCGTGCGCAACGGCCTCCAGAACCGCAAGAAAGAGCCGAAGGCGGGCGCGCAGTCCCAGCTCCTGCTGCTCGACCGCGATGTCGATGGGCTCTCCCTGGACGTATTCGAGCACGAGGTAGGGCTGCCCCGAGTCGGTGAACCCACCGTCGAGGAGCTGGGCGATCCGCGGGTGCCGCAACGAGGCCAGCAGCTGGCGCTCGAGCAGGAAGCGGGCGCGCCGCTGCGGCGTGTCCAGGGCCGGCGGCATCAACTTGATGACCACTTCGTCCTGGAACTCCCCGTCGGCCCGGTGGGCACGGTGCACGACACCCATGCCGCCGCGACCGATCTCCTCCGCCAGGACATAGGGGCCAAGGCGGGTGCCCGGCACGAGGTTGGGGCCGAGGTCGTGCAAGGCCTCCCGGGCGACCGCCTCGAACGACTGGTCGAGAATGCCGCCGGATTCCTGGATCCGGGCCGCGACCTTGAGGGCCAGCGCCAGGAGTTCGGGATCTTCGGGAGGATGCGACGCCAGCCATGCCCGGGGATCTTCGTGTTCCAGGGCGGAATCGAGGAGCGGCAGCAGCTTTGCCCAAATCTCCGGAGATCGCTCGCCCATCGATTCCTCCTCGTCGGCAACTTGGGCGAAAACCCTTCCGTCCCCGGTTCGAACCGGCCTTCAGCCTGATTCCCGACCTTAACACAGCCTTCGAGGACAAGAAATCAATTGATCCGGCACCCGACGGTCATCGCACGCGTCGCATTCCATCCATGCCGGATCCGGCGTGACCGCCCCGGCGTCCGTCCATCGCCGGTGGGCGGCAATCGTGATACGATCCGGGAGTCCCGGGGCCGCCGGGGCAGAAGGGGCCGTTGCCGATCCCGTCCGCCGGGCGGCTCCCGGCTTCGCGGATCGTCGCCACGGCGAGGGAGATTCGGCATGAGGGAAGGCCGCCGGTTCCTGAGGGATTTCGAGGCGGGTCAGCAGCTCGATCTGCTGCTGATCGCGGCGGTCTCGGCGGTGCTCGTCATCCGCTTCTCCCTCGCGCTGGCGGGGTACCCGCAGCTGGGCGGGACGAACCTGCACGTGGCCCACATGCTGTGGGGCGGCCTGCTGATGCTCGCCTCGATCGTGCTGCTGCTCTCGTTCGTCGGGCGCGGGCAGCACCGGCTGGCGGCGCTGCTGGGAGGGCTGGGCTTCGGCGCCTTCATCGACGAGGTCGGCAAGTTCCTCACCCACGACAACGACTACTTCTACAAGCCAGCGGTCGCCGTCATCTACGTCGTCTTCGTGCTGATCTACCTGGCCGTGCGCTCCCTCCACGGCGAGCGCGCCGCGTCGCGCAACGAGTACCTGGCCAACGCCCTGCTCGAGTTCCAGGAGATCGCCGCCGGCGACCTCGAGAGCTCCGAGCGGACCCGGGCCCTGCGCTACCTCGACGGCTACGGCCGCGACCGGCCGCCGGCCCCGCAGCTGGCGGCGATCCTCGGCGCGGCCCATCTCGTCCCCGACCGCAGGCCGGATCCGCTCGCGCGGTTGTCCCATCGCCTCGTGGCCGCCTACCGGACGCTGGCGACCTCGCGCTGGTTCGAGCGGGGCCTGGTGGCCTTCTTCGTCCTGCAGTTCCTGGCGCGGGTGCTGCGCCTGGTGGCGCTGCTGGCGCCGCTGCCGCGTCTGGGGGAACGGCTGCTGACCGTCCCCTTTTTCAATCCCGGCGCCGGCGCCGGCGACCTGCTGGGGCCCCTGCAGTGGCTGCTGCTGGGATCGAACGTGCTGGCGGGGGTCCTGCTGGCCCTGGGCGTCGCCGCGGTCCTGCTGGGGCGCCGCGCCGCCGGCCTCCGCATGTTCCAGCGGTCCGTCCTGGTGACGATCTTCCTGGTCCAGGTCTTCGTGTTCTACCAGGTCGAGTGGCTGGGCCTGGGGGAACTGGCCTTCCACCTGCTGGTCTTCTTCGCCCTGGGCTTCATGATCCGGCAGGAACGGTCCTGATCCCGCCGGCCTCTGTCCCCAACCTTCCCCCCCAGCCGGCCGCCACCCACGGGGCCCGGGCCCGGATGGCCGCCCGCCCCGCCCCGATCTATGATGGCCACGGAGGCGGGGTGAATCCGGGCGTGCAGCCGCCGGCGACCGTCGTGGGCGACGGGCACGGTCCCGACCGCGGCGCCGCCATCGCCAAGGTGTGGAGCTGAACCATGAAGGTGACGATCATGGCCTGCGTGATGTCGATGGCCTTCGGCCCGGCGGCCGGCGGTCCCGCCGCCGCGGCCGGCCTGCCGCGTCCGCCGGCGGTGGCGGGCTCGTTCTATCCCGAGGACCCCGACCAGCTGCGCGCCGCGGTCCAGGCCTACCTGGACACGGCCGTGCCCGCACGCCCGGAGCGGCCCCTGGCGCTGGTGGCGCCCCACGCCGGCTACGCGTACTCGGGCCAGATCATGGCCGACGCCTGGCGGCAGGCCACCGGCGGCGACTACGACGTGGTGGTCATCCTGGGCGTGAACCACCGGGCGGCCGGGTTCGACGGCATCTCCGTCTACACGGGCACGGGCTACGCCACGCCCCTGGGCACGGCCGCGTGCGACCGCGACCTGGCCCGCCGCCTGGCCGGCGCCGACAAGCGGTTCCGGTATGCGGCGGCGGCCGACGGCAGCGAGCACTCGGTGGAGGTCCAGGTGCCCTTCGCCCAGACCGTGCTGCCGGGCGTGCCCATCGTGCCGGTGGTGGTGGGCGGCCATGACCGCCGGCTGTGGGGCACGTTCGCCCGCACCCTGGCCCGCGAGCTGGGCGGGCGGCGGCCGCTGATCATCGCCAGCAGCGATCTGTCCCACTACCCCGCCTACGACGACGCCTGCGCCAGCGACCGCGCCGTGCTCGCGGCGCGTGGCCACCCTCGATCCCGACCGGGTCGAGACCGCCATCGCGCGGATCATGGGCCGGGACGAGCCGGGCCTGGTGACCTGCGCCTGCGGCGAGGGGCCCATCGTCATCGCCCTGGAGGCGGCCCGGGTGCTGGGCGCCACGCGGGCCTCGGTGCTCAGCCGCGCCACCAGCGGCGACGCGGCCTTCGGCGACCGGGACCGCTGCGTGGGCTACGGCGCGGTGGCCGTCACCGCCGGCAGCCGAACCCACCGACACGAGTCGTCCTGGACGCGCCGCCCCCGCCCGCCGAGGACGCGCCGCTGACCCCGGCCGACCGCCAGCACCTGCTGGCCTTCGCGCGGCGGACCATCGCCCAGGAACTGGCCGCGGGCACCACGCCCCTGTTCCGCGGCGGCTCGCCGGCGCTGCGGCTCGAAGCGCGGCGTGTTCGTCACCCTCAACGAGGACGGCAGGCTGCGCGGATGCATCGGCCACCTGGCCGCAGGACCTGCCCCTGGGCCAGGCCGTCGGCGCCATGGCCCTGCAGGCGGCCTTCCACGACCCGCGCTTCGACCCGGTGGCGGCGGCGGAGCTGCCGCGCCTGACCATCGAGATCTCGGTGCTGACCCCGGCGCGCCCCGTGGCGGGGCCGGCGGACGTGGTGCCCGGCCGCGACGGGGTGGTGCTGCGCAAGGGCGGCCGTTCGGCGGTGTTCCTGCCCCAGGTGGCCACCGAGCAGGGTTGGGATCGGGACACGCTGCTGACCCAGCTCGCCCGCAAGGCCGGCCTGCCCGGCGACGCCTGGCGCCAGGGCGCGGCAGCTTTCCACGTTCCAGGCCATCGTTTTCGGCGAGCGCGAGCCGCCGGGCCGCTGATGCCGCCGCCGGCCCCGGACCCGTGAGAACCGGGGCGGCGCGATGCGACGCAGAAAACCTTGGTCATTTCGGGCTCGGGATCAGATATTGGGCGGGAGACGGGCTGCGCATCCGGAACGATGCGCCGGCCCTCGTACCAACCTATTCGACGGAAGGCAGCAACCTTGGCGCGATCCCACTACTCGTTCGAGAAGCGACGCAAGGAACTCGACAAGAAGAAGAAGAAGGAAGCCAAGCGCGACGCCCGCGCGGCACGCAAGGCCGCGATCGAGGCCGGCGAAGCGCCCCCCGAGCCCGTGGTCGTGGTCGATGAGTTCGGCAACGTGGTCGAAGTCGAACCCGATGACGAGGATACCGACGACGACACGAACGACGACGACGAGGAATCCCCCGCCTGAGACACCCGGGTCACTGACCGGCCGACGCCGGGCCGGCCCCGTCCGCCAGCGTCGTGCGGATCGTCCGCGCGTGCGCTTCGAGGCGCTCGGCTTCGGCGGTGTTCCCGGCGGCGCGTTCCAGTGAGCCCAGGTCCTCCAGGTCGCCGGCGACCTCCTGCGAGCCCTCGCCGAAGATCTTCCCGTCCATGGCGACCACCCGTTGCAGGAGCGACCGTGCCCCCGCCAGGTCACCGAGCGTGGCCTTGGCGCTGGCCAGGTGGTACAGCGACAGGCTCAGGGAGATGGACACGCTGTCGACCGCCGCGCGCTCGTTCAGGTCCACCGCCCGCTGCAGGTCGGCCGCGGCCGCGGCCGCATCGCCCATCTGCAGCTTCATCAGGCCCAGGTTCATGGTGGCCTGCCCCACCATGGGACTGTCCGGCCCGTAGACGGCGATCTGGGCGTCCAGGGCCTGCTGCATGTAGGGCTTGGCCTGGTCCAGCTGCCCCAGCTCCGCGTAGTTGATGCCCACGTTGCCCAGGGCCCGCGCCACCATGGGGTGCTTCTCCCCGTAGATCTTCCGGTAGATGCGCAGCGCCTCCACGTAGGGCTCGGTGCTCAGCTCGGGATGTTCGGCCGCCGCCTCCGCCACGCCGATGTTGGTCAGGATGGTCGCCGTCATCTCGTCGTCGCCGCCGTTGGCCTGCCGCGAGGTGGCGAGGGCCCGCGTCAGCACGGCCAGGGACGAATCCACGTCGCCCTTGTTCATCAGGATCGTCGCCTGGTTGGTCTGCAGGTGCAGCAGGCCCATGGTGTTCGCCGGCCGGCGATCCCGGGCCAGGGCCAGGGCCCGGTCGATGGCGGCGGTGGCCCCGTCGAAGTCGCCGGCCGCGCCCAGCATCCAGGCCAGATTGCCCTCCGCGAGGGACAGGCCGTCCCGCCCCGCCGGCCCCAGCGCGGTGTAGGCGGCGATCGCCCTGTCATAGGCCTCCCGGGCGCCCTCGCGGTCGCCCGTGGCGTCCAGGATCCCGCCCAGCAGCACGTCGCCGTCGGCGATGACCACGTCGCCGGGGGGCAGATTCCGCCGCTGCAGTTCCAGCGACTGCTCCACCAGGCGCCGGGCGTCGTCGTACAGGGCCAGGCTCTTGTAGACCTTGCCGATGGCCGCCAGCAGGCGCGCCTTCATCACCGGCTCGTCGTCCAGGCCGCCCTCCAGGCGCCGGGCGCCCTCGTCCACCACCTCGCGGGCGGTCACGGTGCGGCCGGCCGCGCGCACGGGATCGGCCCGGTCGAACAGGTCCACCATGAAGTCGGCCGTGCGCTGGGACGTCTCCGCCTCGCGCCGCGCCGACCGCTCGGCCACCACCGCGCGGGAGAGATTGCGCTCCGAACGCACGTACAGCACGGCGATGCCCGCCGACGCCACCACCAGCAGCACCAGGGCGGCCGCCGCGGTGGCGAACACCGGCTTGCGCCGCGAGACGAGCTTGCGCAGCTGGTAGATGGTGCTGGGCGGCCGGGCCAGGATGGGCTGGGAGGCGAGGATCCGCCCCACGTCGTCGCCGAAGGCCGCGGCGCTGGCGAAGCGGTGGTCCGGTTCCTTGTCCAGCGCCGTGGCCACCACCGTCGCCAGGTCCGGGTCCAGCTTCGTCGCTGCCTGCCACGCCTCCGCCAGGGGCCGCGGCGCCTGCTCGCAGATCACCCGCACCGAGGCCAGCAGCGACGAGGCGTCCACGGCGTAGGGCCGCACGCCGCTCAGCAGCTCGTACAGGATCACGCCCAGGGCATAGACGTCGGTGCGCACGTCCACGGCCGTGGTGTCGCCGCGGGCCTGCTCCGGCGCCATGTAGGCGAGGGTGCCCTTGACCGTGCCCACTTCGGTGACGTCGGCGCCGGCGAAATCGCCCTCGGTGATGCGCGCCAGGCCGAAGTCCAGGATCTTGACCGTCGGCAAGGCGACCACCGTGGACCCTTCCCCCAGGGGCGGCGGCGCGGTGACGATCAGGTTGGAGGGCTTCAGGTCGCGGTGGATCACCCCGCGCTGGTGGGCGTAGTGGACGGCGTCGCAGATCTGCCGGAACAGGCGCAGGCGCAGCTCGATCTCGGTCTTGTCCGGGGCGGGCGGCCGGCCGGCCAGCCACTCGCCGAGGGTGGGTCCGCGCACCAGTTCCATGGCGAAGAACTGCCGGCCGTCGGCGGAGCGCCCCGACTCGTAGATGGCGCCGATGCCCGGGTGATGGAGCCGCGCCAGGGTCGCCGCCTCCCGCTCGAAGAGCCGGAAACGCAGCTCGTCCAGGTGCTCGCTGCCGCGCACCACCTTCAGGGCCACGCGCCGCCGCGGCGACGGCTGCTCGGCCTCGAACACCACCCCCATGCCGCCCTCGCCCAGGCGGCCGAAGATGCGGTAGCCGCCGATCTCCGCCGGCAGGCCGGGGCCGTTGCCGCCGGCGACGGGTCCGGCGCCCGCGGTCGAGATGGTGCGGTCGCCGTCCCCAGCCTGGGGCTGCGACGGGATCGTCGGGTCCTGATCGCCGGGGCGGTCGGCCATGGGGGTCTCCTCGGGCTCGTGACGGCTCGTACGGTCGCGGGGATGAATCATGAATGGATTAAGGGTGAATCTAGCGCCGTTTCCCGCGGACCGCTCGGCGCCGCGGTCCCGGGACCATGATTTGATCCGGCCATTTCATTTCCCTACGCTTAGGCATGGACGATGGCGGAACGCGGGAGCGATTCCCGCCGGTCCTGGCCATTCGGCGACGTGGCCCGCTGATACCGATCGTTTGCCGCAATCCCCACGTTGGCGGCAAGAAGTCCTCGAAAACGATGTGAACTTCATAATGAAGGGGGTTGCCATGTTCAGCGTGTCGGCCACGCGAAACGCGATGGCGCTTGCCGTCGTCCCGGGATTCCTCGTGCTGGCGGGATGCCTGCCGGCCGATCCGGAGCCCGTCGTCACCACCGATCCCAACCCCGACGTCGTCATCCTCGACGGCGCGACGGACTGGAGCCATCCCGACGATGCCGAGATCTACCCGTACTACGTCCAGCTCAACGATCCCGGCCAGGTCCACCATCCCTTCGTCCGGGGCGACCGCGTCCCCGACCGCACCTACGTGGTGTTCAAGGCCCTGGCCCGCAACGTCGGCCGCCGGCAGGCGGAGGGCGACGCGTTCGCGCTGGGCATCAACGGCTACGTCCAGGGGGCCCGCCACAATTTCACCGGCGGCACGTTCCGGTTCGCGTCCGGAGCGAGCGCCGCCGCGACACCCCCGACCTGGGAGGCCCTCTGCGACACCTGCTGGTGCGCCGACACCCTGGGCTTCCTCACCGCCCCGCGCACGGTCTACACCATGTTCATGCAGTCGCTGGACGGGGCCGGCCTCGTGGACGGCGGGCCCGACAGCCTGAGCTTCGCGGTCGGCTACCCGCCCTGCGTGCAGTGCATCGAGGTGTCGCCGTGGCCCGGCCTGCCGTCGGCGTACGACGGCACGCTCTCCTGCGCCGCGGATCCGGCCACGAATCCGTGCCTGGCGGGCACGTCGGAACTGCGGGTGAACCTGGCGGGCTACGGCACGGGAGCGGAGTACCTGCCGTACGTCGGGCCGACGTACATCCTGGTCGACAAGCAGACCTACCACGTGAGCTTCGCCGACGCCGCCGGTGGCGACGACGTCTACAGCATCAGCGCCCGCGAAGTACCGCATGGCGGTCCTGCTCCACGGCCGGGACGATCCCCGCGAAGCCTGGGACGAGCCCCTGCGGCGCGCCCTGGGCTGGCAGTACCAGGTGGACTACGCCTGCGACGCCCTCAACCAGATCAAGGACGGCGGCGGCGTGGACGACATCAACGGGTTCAACTGGGGCGAATCCGCGCCCGGGGTCGGCCTGGACATCGACCCGGCGACGGGCCTGTGGGGCATCGACATCGCCATCGCGGTGCCGGACCTCCTGCTCACCGCCGGGGCGGACGCCTATCGCATCGCCCTGGAGTACCTGTACGACCCCGACAGCGCCCCGGCCATCTTCGCCGCCACCACCAGGCAGCTGGGCGACGGAACGGTCCAGGCGATCATGCTGGACCAGACCACCTGCGGCGCCCTGCCGCTGCGGCCGGCCACCTACAACTTCTTCCGGGACGTGCGGCCGCCACTGGCCGAGCTGCCGGCGGGACGGACCTGGCGCGACTGCGACCTGGACGTCTCCGCGGCCCTGGAACGGTATGACCTGAGTGCCGCGGCGATGGCCAGCAACGACGGCGTGCCGGTGCTCAAGCACTTCCGGATCGTCGCCGAGACCGGCGACGGCGACTTCGCGCCCGACTGCAGCACGCGGTAGCGCGCGGCGGCCCGACGACGGCGGCGGCGGGCCCCGGGGCCCGCCGCCGCTTTCGAGTCCGCACGACCCGGGCGCGGCGCCTAGTGCACGCCCCGCATCAGCCGCCGCACACCGGGCGCGATGATCAGCAGCACCACGCCCAGGGCCAGCGCGTACCACCCCAGGTGCCGGAAGCCGGCGGTGTAGTGGTGCAGCTTGACCACGGCCGAGGCGTCGGCGCTGGTCGTGGACATGCCCGCCCCCAGCAGCCCCGCCACGTACTGCCCGTAGGCGCTGGCCAGGAACCACATGCCCATCATCAGGCCCTGGATGGAGCCGGGCGCCAGCTGGGTCATCAGCGACAGCCCGATGGGCGAGAGGCACAGCTCGCCGAAGGTGATCACGAAGTAGCCCAGGGTGAAGATGTCCAGCGAGGTGATCCCCTCGTCGTTGGCGAACAGCGCCGTCCAGGCGAAGATCATGAACGCCAGCCCCAGGATGAAGAAGCCCAGGCCGAACTTCACCACCGAGCTGGGCTCCTTGTTCCGCTTGCTCAGCCACGACCCAGAGGATGCCCAGCAGCGGCGCGAAGATGATCACGAACAGCGCGTTGGCCGAGTTGTTGATGACGTTCGGGTCCATGGGGATGCCGAACAGCCGGTGCTTCAGGTTGTTCAGGGCGAACAGGCTGAGCGAGCCGCCGCTCTGCTCGTAGAAGGCCCAGAACAGCACCGAGAACAGGATGAACACCAGGGCCGCCAGGATGCGCTTGTTCTCGGTGCGGTTGAACCGCCGCATCTCCCAGCCCAGCCACAGCAGGGTGCACGGCCCGATGATGTACATGAACAGGTCCGTGTAGCGGGTGTTGGTCACCAGGATCAGGATCAGCGGGATGGACAGCAGCGAGCCGACGTAGGTGGCGACCTCGGCGATGCGCCGCTTCGTCAACGGCACGCCCGGCCCGAAGGGCGACAGGCCGATGGGGCCCAGGCCGCGCCGCGTCGCCAGGAAGGTGATCAGCCCCGTGCCCATGGCCACCGACACCAGGGCGAAGGCCAGCCGCCAGGAGTACTGCTTGCCCACCCAGATCATCACGATGCCGCCCAGCAGCGCCCCGATGTTGATGCCCGAGTAGAAGAGGCTGAACCCCGCCTCCCGCCGCGGATCGTCCTCGTGGTAGAGCTGCCCCACCATGGTGGAGATGTTGGGCTTGAAGAACCCGGTGCCGATGATGGAGAAGCACGTGCCGATGTAGAACAGGTCCTGGGGCGCCGACGCGATCACGATGCCGCCCAGGACCATCATGGACGCGCCCCAGATCAGCGACTTCTGGAAGCCCAGGATCTTGTCGGCGAACACGCCCCCGATGAAGGTGAAGGCGTAGACGAAGGCCTGGATGGCGCCGTACTGCAGGTTGGCGTCGCGGTCGGCCAGCCCCAGCTGCGTGACCATGAACACGGTGAGCATGCCGCGCATGCCGTAGAAGCAGAAGCGCTCCCACATCTCGATGGTGAACAGCGACCAGAGCTGGCGCGGGTACTTGCCCTCGAACGAGCGGATCTGCTCGAGGGTGGGTGCGGTGTGGCTCATGGGTTCCCCTGGGTGTGTGGCGGATGGCAAGCGGCCGGCGACCGCGGTCGTGCGGCGCGCCAGCCCCCTTTGCTGCGCGGCGGCAGCGACGGGCATTATGCCGTGGCGGGGGCGGGAACGTCAATCGGGTTGTGGGAGGCGCACGGCGGGGGCCTCCCCGCCGCGCGCGGATCGGCGGATCAGTTCCTGGTCGCGGTGAAGCGGACGCCGAACGAGGTGCCGGTCCAGTCGGCGGCGACGTCCGGATCGGGGAAGCTGTGGTAGGTCATCCCCACGGCCACGCCCAGCCCCCAGTTGTCGCCGGTCCACCATTCCTTGCCCAGGGTCAGGTCCAGCATGACGCCGCGATCGGTGTCGCCCTCGCCGAGCCGGTGGATGTCGAAGTGCACCCGGCCCGACCCGATGCTGCCCGAGACGTAGAGATTCGCCGGCATGGCGTAGTAGGTCAGGCCCACGCCGAAGCCGGCGGCCGTCACGTCGCCGTCGACGCCGACCTTCAGGCCGTTGAGCTCCATGTCGGGGTCCTCGACGGTCCACCCGAACAGCGTGCCGTGCAGGGCCAGGTTCGGCGAGACGATGCCGCCGAACGCCAGGTTCAGGTCGACGCCGGAACCGCTGAACTCGACCCGGTCGCCGCCGTACTCGGAGTGGGTCTTGGCGCCGGCGCCACCGGTCGACAACCGCATGAAGAATCCGTCCATGTGGTCCCGAGAACCGGCCAGGGCGGGGCCGGCAAGCAGGACGATCAGGACCAAGGCGGACGTGGTGGCGAACAGGCGGTTGGTGAGCATTGCTCGCATCGTCGACTCTCCCGACGAGGCCAGGGAACGATGGCGGCCATCCCCGGGCCGCCGCTGACCCGGGGAAGGTAGCAGGGGAGAATCGCCCGGTAAACCGCGTTCTCCACCGGAAGCCATTATAAGACAACATGTTCACACTTGTATCGATGGTCAGGGAGCCCCGCTCAGCCCACCAGCCGCAGCGCCCCGGGCAGCACCGTCGCCTCGAGGCTGGCGTGTTCCCCCGCGTACTCGCCGTCGATGTACACGGGCACCGGCTGCCGGGCGTCCATGCGCAGCCACGGGGTCTGGGCCCGCCGGATGCGCGGGTCCCGCGGCTCGCGCCCCTGCAGCACCGGTCCCAGCACGGTGATCACGCCCCGGCGGTTCAGAGCCGCCGCGGTCACCAGGTCCAGCAGGCCGTCATCGCTGCGGGCCGCGGGCGCCAGGACGAAGGCGCCGCCCACGCGGCGACCGCACAGCAGCGCCGCGGTCAGCAGCGCGCCGTGGAACTCGCCGCCTTCCCAGGTCAGCTCCAGCTCGTAGGTCCGGAGCTTCGCCAGCGATCGCGCCAACGCCACGAAATACACCAGCGGCCCCCGCACGCCCCGCACCTGGTGGCTGCGGCGGTTCACCTCGGCCTCGAAGCCCAGGCCCAGGTTGTTGTGGAAGCGCCGGCCGTTCCACAGGCCCAGGTCCACGCGCCGCTCGCGACCCGCCGCGATGGCGGCCGCCGCCGCGTCAAGATCGCCGGTCAGCCCGTGTTCCCAGGCGAAGTCGTTGCCGCTGCCGGCGGGGATCACCGCCAGGCGCTGCCGCGCCAGGTCCAGGCCCTGGATCACCTCGTGGAGGGTGCCGTCGCCGCCGACGGCCACCACGGGGTCGCCCGCCGCCCCGCGCGCCAGCTCGGTGGCGTGGCCGGGGCCGCTCGGTGAAGGCGATGGTCGCGTCCAGGCCGTGGGCCGCGAAGGCCCGCCGCACCACGTCGGGCGCCGGGGTGCGGCGGGAGCGGCCTGCGCGGGGATTCATGATGACGAACGGGTTCATGGTCCTGCCGTGGGATTGGGTGCCCGCGGGACGGCGGCGAAGCCGCCCCGCACGGCACCGCGGGCCCCGGATCGGTCGTGTCCGGCGCGTCAGGCGACGTCCGGCCGAGGATGGGACCGGGGCCCGCGAAGATCAATGCCGCTTTCGTGACGACCGCCGCCCGACCGGCCCCGGCTCACTTGGTCAGCATCATCTTCCACACGCCGCGGTAGTCGCCGGCGACCATGCGCGCGAAGTAGATTCCGCTCGGCAAGGCGCGACCGCCATCGTCCCGACCGTTCCAGCGCACCGAGCCCGTGCCCGCCGGCCGCGTCCCGTCCACGAGGGTGGCGACCCGGCGGCCGGCGATGTCGAACACCGCCAACCGGACCTGGGCCTCACGCGGCAGATCGAAGGTGATCTCGGTGGCCGGATTGAACGGATTGGGCGAATTGCCCCGCAACGCGAACTGCGCCGGCGTCGTCCCGCCGCCGACCGCGGAGACCGTCGGCGTGGCCACCTCGTTGCTGACCAGACCCTCGTTGCCGTGCAGATCCACCGCCGTCACCACGTAGTGCCACACGCCGCCTCCGGCGGGCAAGGGCTCGCTGAAATCGGGCGTCGTGGCCACGCCCACCAGGTTCCCCGGCTCCGGCGTGACACCGGCCGCGGCCGCCCGGTAGATGTGGTACTCCTTGAGGTCCTCGTCGTTGTTGCCGGAGGCCCGCCAGTTCAGGGCCACGTCGCCGCCCGCCAGGTTGGCGGTCAGGAACTGGGGCGCGCCCGGCGACAGGTTGTCCACCGAGAGGCCGGACCGGACCGCCGAGGGCCACGACACGGAGCCATAGTGGCCGAGAACCATGAACTCGGTCAGCGGCGCGCCGCCGGCCACCGAGTCGGCGAACGTGGGCGCGTTGTAGGCGTACTGGGGCAGATAGGCGGCGGGCACCTGGTCGATGTAGGTCCAGCCGTCGGCCAGGGCCGCGGCGGCGGCCGCCTCGTCGATGCCCCCGGCCTTGACGATCGCCGCGAGGGCGGCGGGCAAGACCGTTCCGGAGTAGGCCTTGGCCCCGGCCAGGCGGTTCCAGACGGTGTAGTTGCCGAGGCCCGACTCGGTGTAGTCGTCGAGGTAGCTGGCCGTCCAGCTCAGACGCACCTTGCCGCCCTGGTCCTGGGGATAATCCGTGACCGTCGTGATGGTCGGCGCCGGGTTGCCCGGATATCCGAAACGGTCGATGCGTTGGGCCCACATGGTCCACTCGGCGCCGCCGCGGCTGTCGGCCCAGGCAAACACCATGCTGCCGTCGGGAGCCGGAGTCACGGTGGGGTATTTCTGATCGGACGGCGCGTTGGTGACCGCCGAGGGAGAGGGCCAACGGCGGATACCGTTCGGATTCAGCTGCTGGGCGTGGATGTCGCCGTAGTTGCTGTCCCAGACGTAGGTGGGGTACCCGTCGCTGCTGACGGACAGCTGGACGCTGGGCCATCCCTGGACAACCGGCGCGTTCGGGTCCACGGCGACACCATTGGCGGTCCAGAGCGCGGTGCCGTGGAACTCCAGGGCCTGGGAGTAGATCGTGCCGCCGCCCCGGCCATCCTGCCAGGCGACGTAGATCCGGCCGGACGGCCCGGCAACAGCCCTCGGCCTGCCGACCTGGTTGCTCCCATCGGTGACCTGGACCGTGCCGGCCCAGAAGCGGGTGTTGCCATCGATATCCCTGACGTCGCAGGACAGGTAGGCGACCGGTTCGCCGGCCGCCGCGGACATGGAAAAGACGACCGCCGCATTGCCCAGGCCATCGGCCGCGATCGCCATGTCAGCGACCCTGCTGCCGAGGTAGTGCTCCCCGCTGAGGGAAAATCCCGCGCTGCTGCCGGCGCTGTCGACGTGGGTCATGACCGCGTTCGGGGGGTCGGACACCGCCACCCCGTTGTAGTCGAACCAGGCCATGTAGAAGCCGCCCACGTCATCGGTGACCAGACCTGCCAGCCACTGGTCCTCCGTCCTGGCGACGAGGCTCAGCCCGGAGGCGCCCCACAGCACCGCACCCGTGGCATCGACATGCTGGCCGAAGAGATCCAGCCCCTGGGCGGCGTTGCGCGTGTCATGCCAGACCACGTAGACGCCACCCGCGCCATCGGTCACGATCTGCGGATCCCGCTGGGACGTCGTGGGATCGTGGGCCGGCGTGGCCATGATCGGATCGAGGGTGAAGAGCGCGTTGCCGCTCGCATCCACATGCTGGACGTAGATGACGTCGTCGATCCGGCTCGGGCTGCCGTCCTCGATGGCGAGGTAGGCGCCACCGGCACCGTCGCTGCACATGGCCAAACTGCGCGCGCCGAGGTCCTCGTTGAAGACCGCGATGCCCGCAGTGCCCCCCCACAGGGGGTTGCCGTCCGCATCGAGGTGCTGCATGCCGACACCCAGCCCGCCCGGATCCAACCAGGCGTGGAGCGTGCCGCCCTGTCCGTCGGCAACCGAAGACAGGATGTTGGCGCGGGCGTGGCCCGTATCGGTGCTGACCGGATTGCCGACGAAGGGATCATGGGACCAGGCGGCCCGGATCGGGACGGGCGCCGCCAGCAGGACCAGGCCCGTGAGAATCCCCCCTGCCAGCCGACGAGTGGAGTGCAGTTCCATCACGATCTCCATCTGTTTGGTGAATATGCAGTCGATGGATTATATCACGATTCGCCCACCTAAACCGTGTGGCATTGGGGGACATCTTCGGGACAGGTTGCCGTTGGGGCAGCACAAGGGCGTGTCGTGGCTTTGCGTTACCCGTGGTGGCGGATTTTCCGGGGCGCATTTGGCGCCGGTTCGGGCTGCCGGAGCGTGGCCGGCGGGTCGGGGGCACGACGGCGGGGCCGGCTGGTCGTCGACGGCCTGACCCAAGCCGGGATGAACGCGAGGGCCCGGCCAAACGGCCGGGCCCCCGTGCGTTCCGCCGCGGCCCCTAGATCGCCTTCGTCCGCAGCTTCAGCCACTTCCGATGCGTCGGATCCAGCTTGTCGGCCAGCTTGTCGTACACCGTCTTGTGGTAGGCGTTGAGCCAGGCCACCTGCTCGGGCTCCATCAGCTTCTTGTCCACCAGGCGGGTGTCGATGGGGCACAGGGTCACCGTGTCGAAGGTGTACCACGTCCTCTCCTTGGTGGAGTGCTTCCGGTCCCGCACCACGAAGGCCAGGTTCTCGATGCGGATGCCGAAGTCCCCCGCCTCGTAGTGCCCCGGCTCGATGGACAGCAGGTTGCCCTCCACCAGGGGCGGCGTCTGGACGTTCTTCAGGCTGTGGGGCCCCTCGTGGACCCCCAGGTACTGCCCCACGCCGTGGCCGGTGCCGTGGGCGTAGTCGGCGCCCATCAGCCACAGGGCCCGCCGCGCGAACATCTCCTGGCGCTGGCCGGTGGTGCCGGCCGGGAAGGGGACGCGCGTGCAGTCGATGGTGCCCATCAGCACGCGCGTGAAGCACTCGATCTGCCGCTTGCTGGGCTTGCCCAGGGCCACGGTGCGGGTGATGTCGGTGGTGCCCTCGGGGTACTGGCCGCCGCTGTCGATGAGGTAGATGCCCTCGGCCTTGAGCTTGGCGTTGCTCTCTTCGTCGGCGCTGTAGTGGATGATGGCGCCGTTGGCCCCGTAGCCGCTGATGGTGTCGAAGCTGTCGTCCCGGTAGTTCTCGCCCTCGGCACGGAAGCCGGTCAGCTTGGCGGCGGCCGACATCTCGGTCACCTTGCCGCGGCGCACCGCCCCCTCCAGCCACTTGAGGAACTTGACCATGGCCACGCCGTCGCGCACGTGGGCGGCCTTGATGTGCTTGATCTGCACCGGATTCTTGACGGCCTTCATGGCGGTGATGGGGCTGGGCGCGTAGTGGAAGTCGGCGCCCTTGAGGCAGTCCACGACCCGGCGGTTGGTGGCGCCGGCGTCGATCCACACCCCCAGCTTGCGCTTGCCCAGCTTCTTCAGGTCGTCCCAGACCTCGCCGTATTCCTTGACCGTCGCCCGGCCGCGCAGGGCCGCCTCGGTGGCCGGCACCATCTTGCGGGGATCCACGTACAGGGTGGCCGTGCGGTCGGTCACCACCACGTAGGCCGTGGCCATGGGCGCGAACAGGATGTCCCGGCTGCGGATGTTCAGCAGCCACGCCACCTGGTCCAGGGCGCAGACCACGTGGACCTTGCAGCCGGCGTCGGCCATCTCCGCCCGCACCCGCGCTCAGCTTGTCCCGCACCTTCTCCCCGGCGAACCGCACCGAGTGGGTCACCACCGGGGCCAGGCTGGGATCGGGCCGGTCCTCCCACAGCTTGGCCACCAGGTTCTGGGCGATGAACTTGACCTTGATGCCCGCCGGCGCCAGGGCCTCCTCGAACCGCCGGGCGGCCGCCACGGACACGGTGCTCGGATCCATGCCCAGCACCTGGCCCTTGCGCAGCTCGCCCGCGACGAACGCCTCCATGGACGGCGTGCCGGGCTCGCCCATCTTCATCAGGGTCGATGCCGGAGCCCGCCAACTCGCCGGCCGCCTGCAGGAAATAGCGGCCGTCGGTCCACAGCCCGGCCTTCCGGGTGCCCACGACGAGCTCACCGGCCGAACCGGTGAAACCGCTCAGCCAGGCCCGCAGCTTCCAGGCCTCGGGCAGGTATTCGCTCTGGTGGGGATCGGCGCTGGGCACGTAATAAGCGTGAATCTTGTTGTTTTTCATCAACTTGCGCAGCGCGGCGACCTTATCGCGTGCGGTCATGACGGCCTCCATCGGCTCGAGTCAGCTTCCTGTCAGGGCGGCGTCGGGGCGGCGGCGCGCAAGCGGCACACCCGGGCCATTCTAGCGCGATTCGCTCAGGAAGGACAGCACGGGATGGCCAGGGGCGTGGGTCAGGCTTGCATTTACGTCAGAAAACTGCCAACCGGTTGGCAGATTCCTGACAAAAGCTCAATTCAGGGAGGGGGTCAGCGCGGCATGACCGGCTTCGTGACCTCGATCTCGTCCCGGACGGGGATGCCGTAGTAGCCCGACCTTGGGCACGTTGGGCTTGAGCAGGCGGATCTTGCTCATGCTGCCCAGGCGCACGGCGGTGATCACGAAGCCCCGCTTCTGGAAGAAGCGCTGGGCGTCCAGGTTGTCGTTGGTGGTGATGGCCCACAGGCGGCGGCAGCCGGCCTGGTGCGCCACCTCCTCCACCTTCTCCAGCAGCAGGGTGCCCACCCCCATGAACTGGCACAGGGAATCGACGGAGACGATCTCGCAATCCTCGCCCGTGATGTTGTAGGTCACCAGGCCGATGCGTTCGGGGCCCTCGGTGGCGATGAAACCGGGCAGGCGGTGGGGATCGTGGACCTCATCCCTCGAGACCACGAAATCGCCGCCGAACAGCAGCTCCGTACGTTCCTGGACCCACTTGCGGTCGTCGTCGGTCAGCGGAGTTACCAGCATCTCGGCCGTCCAGTCGGAAAAGCTCGCGCCGAGGCGCGCGTGCGCGTGGGTGTGGAGATCCTCGTTCATGCGGCAAAGGTGGGAAGAGGAAACGGCATGCGCAAGGAATGGCTGCCCGTCGGCGCAACGGAAAGCTACAGGACAAGTTGCTTGGGCCGATAACCCCGCAAGACGCCGGACGGTCCACGGGACCGTCGTCCGGCCCGACTCCTGCGGAGAGGCGACGTGGCAACCGAAGCGCAACACGACCCCGGCCCCGGGCTCGAGCACCGTGCCAACCGCGAACTGGCCAGGCGCACCCTGCGCGTGGCCTTCATGTACGTGCCCCTCGCCATCCTGTTGACCGCCGTCACCGACCTGCGCCGCGACGCCCTGGCCCAGACGGGCATCTTCACCTCGGTGATGCTGGGCGCGGGCTGGCTGCGCCTGCGCCTGTGCCGCAGCTTCGACCGTGTCTACGCCGCGTCTCCGGCCCGCTGGCGGCGCGACAACGGCCTGCTGACGGTGCTGACCTCGGCCCTCTGGGGCCTGGGCCTGTCCGCGGTCGTGGTGCACTACGGCCTGGACTGGACCACCATCGCCTGCCTCATGGCCACCGTGGGCATCGGGGCCGGGTCGGTCAGCAGCCTCTCGCCGCGGTTGCACCTGTTCCAGTGGTTCGTCTCCACCCTGCTGCTGCCCGGGGCGGCGGTGTTCGTCACCTTCGGCCGCGGCGACATGGCGGCCATGGGCGTGTTGGTGGCCGTCTACTGGGCGCAATTGCTGATCCTGGGCCGCTTCTTCAACACCGAGTTCTTCGCCGGCCAGCACGACCGCCTGGAACTGGAGGACCGCGCCGCCGCCCTGGCCCTGGCCAACCGCCAGGTGGAGGCCGCCAACCGGGCCAAGAGCGAGTTCCTGGCCAACATGAGCCACGAGATCCGCACGCCCCTGAACGGCATCATCGGCATGACGGACCTGCTGGCGGACACGGAGCTGTCCGCCGAGCAGCTGGAGTACGTGCGCGACGTGCGCCAGTCGGGCCGGGCCCTGCTGCACGTGATCAACGAGATCCTCGACTTCTCCAAGATCGAGGCCGGCCACATGGACGTCGAGCAGACGGCCTGCGACCTGCACGAGACCCTGGGCCGGGCCGTGCGCACCCTGCGTCTGGCCGCCGAGGCCCGCCGCAACCGCCTGGACCTGGACATCGCGCCCGACGTGCCCCGCCACGTGATCTCCGACCCCCACCGCCTGTGGCAGGTGCTCAACAACCTGGTGGGCAACGCCGTCAAGTTCACCACCAACGGCCGCGTGGCCGTGGACGTGACCGCCGAACCCACCGGCAACGGCACCATCCTGCTGAGCATTGCGGTCAGCGACACCGGCCCCGGCATCGCCGCCGGAGCAGCAGGCGCTCATCTTCCAGCCCTTCCAGCAGGCCGACGGCTCCACCACCCGGCGCTTCGGCGGCACGGGCCTGGGGCTGTCCATCTCACGGCGCATGATCGAGTTGATGGGCGGCGCCCTGACCCTGGACAGCGAGGCGGGCCGCGGCAGCACCTTCACCATCCTGATGCCGGTGACCCCGGCCGAGGCTTCCGCCGCGGCGACCGTCCCCGAGGCGGCCGTGGTGGGCGGCGTCGGCGCCTGTTCCCTGCACGTGCTGCTGGCCGAGGACAACGACCTGAACGCGCGCGTGGCCACCCTGCTCATCGAGAAGCTGGACGGCCGCGTCACCCGGGTGCGCAACGGCCGCGAGCTGCTGGCCGCCTGGCAGGACGGCCAGTTCGACCTGATCCTCATGGACGTGCAGATGCCGGTGATGGACGGCTTCACCACCACCACCGCCATCCGCGAGCGGGAGGCCGCCACGGGCGGACACATCCCCATCGTGGCGCTGACGGCCCACGCCCTGGCCGACTACCACCGCAAGTGCACCGACGCGGGGATGGACGACTACCTCACCAAGCCCATCGATCCCCGGCGCCTGCGGGAGACCCTGGTGCGCTGGGCGCCCCAGACCGCCTGACCCGCTCGCCGCGGCCGAGGTGGAAGCGCCGCGGGGCCGCAAGCCGGTCATTTCTCCGAACTTGCGTGACCAGTAGCCCGAAATTGTCGTCGAACACGACCCCGCTTGTCGCTATTTCACAAGAATCCTGATCATATCCAAGGGGCTTGACACACCGACCCGGATCTGGGACTCTCCCGGCCGAGCCGCCGCATCCTGCCCTGCATCGTCGGCGGGCTCACATTTCGCAAAAGGACGGGACCGGCATGTGTCCCGTCGTCTATGGCGTCGCGATCGCGGCGCAGAGATTCATCGTCGGGGGAAACGGATTTCTCACCAGCGATAGCACCATGATCCGGGCCCGGCCGACCGCCGCGACCGGATGCATGCACACCGGGGGACCCTGCCCTTGTTTCGCCCGCCCTTCACGTTGCTCGACGTGATGTCCGGCTGCGCGGCCGCCACCGCCGCGTTGCCCCCATACGCCCGGTTCGACCGCGGACCGGGCTGTCTCCGTTCGACCACAGGTGCCGGCCGCCGGCCCACTATTGCAACTGGCCGACCGGATCCACGAGGTCCGGCAGCCGCTATCCAATCACGAGGGGGACCATCATGAAGAAACTGGCCATGGGAACGTTCCTGGTCCTGGCGCTGGGCTGCGGCCTGGCCCAGGCAGCCACGCTGACGGTCGGGGGCGGCGGGACGTACGCCACCATCGGGGAGGCGGTCGCCGCGGCGGCGGCCGGGGACGAGATCAGCATCGCGCCCGGCACCTACACCGAGGCCCTCGTCATCGACAAGCACGTCGACCTGGTGGGCGCCGGCAGCGGCACCGACCCCCTGGTGGACACCATCATCACGGCGACCTCGGCCGTCGGCCCCCGCGTGATCGACCTGCAGGCCTCCGGCGCCTCGGCGGCCGACCCGCTGCTGTTCCGGGACCTGCGCCTGGAGCCCGACGGCATCGTGGCCATCGAGGTGCACAACCTGCAGACGGTGTCGTTCCTGACCCTCGACAACGTGGTCGTCGACGGCACCAACCAGACCAACGACACCGAGTCGGAGATCGGCCTGCGGGTGGCCACCGACGGCACGCTGACCGACCTGGTGGTCAGCGACTGCGCCTTCGACCACCTGACCTACGGCTGGTACTTCGCCAAGGTCCTCGACCTGGCCGACCCCAGCACCGTGTCGGGCGTGACGGTGACCAACACCAGCTTCAGCGACAACGACGGCAAGGGCATCTACGTGGAGAAGCTGGACCACGCCTCCTTCACCGGCTGCGTGGTGCACAACAACGGCATCAACACCTCGTTCTTCAACAACCCCTGGAACGGCGGGTTCGACATCAACCTCAAGGCCGGCAGCTACACCGATTTCGTGTTCAGCGGCTGCACATTCAGCGACAACGGCCTCTACGTGAAGGAGGGCGCGGGCCTGATGCTCAAGGGCCGCGGCACCGGCACCCTCGACACCAGCTACGCGGCCAACCCGGCGACCCTGGACAACGTGACGATCGACGGCTGCACCTTCAGCGGCAACGAACGCGGCCTGCGCTTCGGCGAACCGGGCAAGGACAACACCACGCCGACCAACGTGACGGTCAGCGGCTGCACCCTGTCCGGCAACGTGCAGACCTACGCGGGCAGCGACGGCACGGCCTACGGCGATCTCGTCAACATGACCACCGCGGCCGTCGCCGCCGGCTTCAACTGGTGGGGCGACATCGATCCGTCCGACCAGGTGGGCGGCACCGGGCCGGTGGGCGTCTCGCCGTGGCTGGGCGCCGCGCCCGGCACCAGCCCCATGACCTGGCACGTGGCCGCGCCCGGCGCCATCCAGGCCGCCATCGACGCGGCGGCCCCGGGCGACGCCATCGACGTGGCCGCGGGCCACTACCAGGAGCAGCTGCACATCGCCACCGACGGCCTGGCCATCACCGGTGCGGGCGCTGGCGCCACGTTCGTGGACGCGCCGGCGGACATGGCGCTGTCCTTCGTCACCGGCACCCTCGACAACTACCCGGTGGTGTTCGTGGACGGGGCCGCGGGCACGGCGCTGACGGGCCTGACCATCGACGGCCAGGGCCACGGGGCGCTGAACAACCGCTTCTGCGGGCTCGGCCTCCACAACGCCGACGGCGCCTACGGCGACCTGCGGGTGACCGGGGTGCGCGAGGAGCCCCTGAACGGCAACCAGCACGGGATCGGCCTGTACTTCGTCAACGACGACGCGGCCGCGCGGTCGGTGGTGCTGACCGACGTGGCGGTGGACGACATCCAGAAGAACGCCGCCACCTTCACCGGTGCCGGCCTGGACGTGACCGCCCTGCGCGTGTCGTGCACCGGCAGCGGCCCCCTGGGCCTGGGCCTGCCCGCCCAGAACGGCATCCAGGTGTCGGGCGGCGCCTTCGCCACCCTCACCGACTGCGCCATCGCCGACTACGACTACACCGAACCCAACTGGACCGCGACCGGCCTGCTGGTCTTCGAGCCGAGCAGCGTGGACGTCAGCGGCGGCACCATCGACGCCTGCAAGACGAGCATCTACCTGATCGACGCCTCGGCGACCATCGACGGCATCACCGTCACCAATCCGGTCACCGATCCCATGTACGCGTACACGACCACGTCGGCCAAGATGGCCGGCGGCCGGCTGCTGCCGCCCCAGGCCCTGGACGCGCCGGTCGCCACCGGCGCGAACAAGACCGCGACCACCGTGCTGCTGACCAACAGCACGTTCATCGGGACCGACACGGTCGACTTGTGGGGGCCCACCGCCTGGGCGGGCGACCCCGTCGACTTCACGGTGCAGGGCTGCACCATCGAGCACTTCGACTCCGGCCTGAACCTGTACGAGGACGGCGGGGTCGGTGACGGGCTCGGCCTCGGGCAACGTCCTGCGGGACAACCTGACCTACGGCGCCTGGTCCAACACCGCCGTGCCGTACGACGCGCGCGGCAACGACTGGGGCGATCCCAGCGGGCCCTACCACCCGACCCTGAACCCGGGCGGGCTGGGCAACGCCGTGTCCGACAACATCCTGTTCGAGCCCTGGACCGGCGAGGCCGCCCTGGGCGTCGTTCCCGCGACGCCAGCGGTCCGCTGTCCTGCGGCGAGGCCCTGGACCTGACCGTCCAGCTACACGGCCGACGGCGCCACGCCCGACCTGTTCCTCTACAACATCGTCGTGCGCGGTCTCGCCGGAGCTGTACTTCAACGGCGTGACGGACGACCTGCCGTTCGGCACCGTGAACAACAACTTCTTCGTCAACGACAACGGGACGGCACCTGGACCGTCGTCGGCTCGACCGTGGGCAGCCCCACCAGCCCGGTGGTGGGCCCGGGCGCCTTCGACCTGTTCACCGTCCACTTCCAGACGGCGACCGAGGGCACGGGCGCGGTCGACCTTCGAGAGCTTCGTCCTGCGCGATCCCGACAACCAGCCCATCCCGGCGGCCGCGGCCGGCGCCACCGTCGCCATCGACTGCACGGCGCCCGGCCGCCGTCACCGGCATCACCGCCGCCCCGGGCCACAACAAGGTCGACGTGGCCTGGACCCACGACGGCACCGACGTGGACCACTACGAGGTCTTCTCGGGCCTGTGGCACGACGGCAGCGGCACCTCGGCCTACCCCGAGTACGACGACCTGCCGGTCGACGTCATCCCGGCCCGGCCCGCCGACTTCGCGGCGGCCGGCCGCCTCGACGGAGTGGGCCGACCTGGGCGGGTTCCCGGCCCACGGCCATGACCCAGTCCTGGCCCGACGCCGGCAGCCGCGGCGTGTACTACTACGAGGTCTTCGCCGTGGACGCCGCGGGCAACGCCAGCCCCGCCGCCGCGGCCAACGACCGCGCCACCAACTACTGGCTGGGCGACGTCTACGGCGACGCGCCGGCGTGACTACGTGCCCAACGGCTTCGTGGACATCCGTGCGACATCAACGACCTGGCGCCCCGCCTTGGCCACTGGTGCTGCCCGCCGGCGACGGCCCAGGCGTCCTCGACGTGGGCCCCACCGACGACTGGAGCCGCCTGGGCATCCCCCTGACCGACAGCCGCATCGACTTCGAGGACGTCATGGTCGTTCTCCATGAACTTCGGCGTGGTCTCGGCCGCCAAGGGCGCGACGCCCGTCAGCGACCGGTCGTCCTGGCCTGGGTCGACTACGGCGAGGGCCGCTACGGCCTGCGCCTGGTGGACGGCGCGTCCCTGAAGGGCGTGCACGTGACCGCCGACGCCGAGGTCGCTCTCGGTGGAGGCCGGCGACCTGCTGGACCGGCAGGGCGAGCCCACCCTGCTGGCGCAACGGCGGCGACGAGCCTGAACGCCGTGGTGGCCGTCATGGGCGTGGACAACCCGTTCCGCGGCACCGGCGACCTGCTGGTCGTCCACGCCAAGGACGCCGTCGCGCTGGCCGACCTGGTCATCGACGCCCGCGCCATCGACAACTCCAAGCTGGAGGTCAGCCTCGAGCAGACCAGCGGCACCATCACGCCGCGGGTCTTCGGCCTCTACGCCAACTACCCGAACCCCTTCAACCCCATGACCAAGATCAGCTTCTCCCTGCCCGAGGCGCAGGCGGTGAAGCTGACCGTCTACACC
This sequence comes from Candidatus Krumholzibacteriia bacterium, assembly GCA_963825035.1. Taxonomy (GTDB): domain Bacteria; phylum Krumholzibacteriota; class Krumholzibacteriia; order LZORAL124-64-63; family LZORAL124-64-63; genus JACZKN01. The sequence continues at coordinate 61,708 of CAWGRT010000027.1, forward strand.
GTCGACGGCCGCAGGGTCGCCACCCTCGTCAACGAGGTGCGCGGCCCCGGCCTGCACGAGGTGATCTGGAACGGCCAGGACGACGCCGGCCGCCAGTCCGCCTCGGGCGTGTATTTCTACCGGGTCGACGCCGGACCGTACAGCCAGGTCCGGAAGATGACCCTCATGAAGTAGCGGCACGGATGCCGCGACGGGGGCTCCCGGGGCGCCGGCCCCGGGGCCCCCGCAGCGGCTCACGGACCGCCTGACGAAAGAGGACCGAGATGCGAACGAAAACGACGCTCCTGACCGCCGCCCTGGCCCTGACGCTGGCCGTGACCGCCGCGGCCCAGGATCCCATCCCCCTGCGCTTCGCGCCGGCGGACTCCGTGCTGCCGCCCGGATCCCAGGGCCGCCTCTCGGTGCTCATCGACGACACCATGACCATCCGCACCATCGACGTGAACGTGGCCTACGACACGACCATCGTCGCCTCCCTGGCCGGCGGCGCGGGCACGTTGTTCACGAGCAGCGGCTACCAGCTGTTCCGCGGGTTCGAGGAACCCGCGCCCGGCCAGTGGCACGGCTACTGCATCGTGCTGGGCGCGGGCCTGTCGGTCCACGGCCCGGGCGAGCTGTTCTGGTGGGACTTCGAGGGCGTGGCCGAGGGCGCCGCGGCCATCACCACCGTCGACGTCCACCTGTCGGACGTGGACGGGATCTGGTATCCCGCCGCGGTGCTGCCGCCGACCACCATCACCTTCGGCGATCCCCTGAGCCCCGTGCCGACGGCGCCGATCCTGGAGGGCCTGCGCCTGGCCCCCAACCCCTTCAACCCGCGCACGGCGGTGGGCGCCGACCTCCGCCTGGACGGACCGGTGCGCCTGACCGTGTGCGACCTGCGGGGGCGCCTGGTGGCGGTGATCTTCGCCGGCGAGGCCCCGGCCGGGCCCTTCGCCCGGGACTGGGACGGCCGCGACCTGCTGGGCCGCGCGGCGCCCGGCGGCACCTACGTGTTCCGGCTGGAGTCCGCCGCGGGTGTCCAGGCCGCCAAGGGGCTGCTCCTGAAATAGCGGGGGTGTCGCCCCGCCGGTTCTTGCCTACCTTGGGGCGATCGCGCCCGACGGCATCCCCGGCCCGTTCATGGAGTTCCGTTATCGTGTCCCGAGGCACCGCCCAGGCCGACCTGGTCACCGCGCCGGTCCCCGAACTGATCCGCCGCCTGGCCATCCCGGCCTCGATCGGCTTCTTCTTCAACACCATGTACAACGTGGTGGACACGTTCTGGGCCGGCCGCCTGTCCACCGACGCCCTGGCCGCCCTGTCCCTGTCGTTCCCGGTGTTCTTCGTGCTGATCGCCATGGGCTCGGGCTTCTCCACCGGCGCCACGGCGCTGATCGGCAACGCCCTGGGCCGCGGCGACCGGCGCGAGGCGTCCGTGACCGCCGCCCAGGGCCTGGTGCTGGGCCTCCTGCTGACGGCGCTTCGTGATGACGGTGGGCTACCTGTCGGTGCCCTCCCTGTTCCGCCTGCTGGGCGCCACGGGCGAGTACCTGGACATCTGCCTGCAGTACATGCACGTGATCCTGGCGGGCAGCGGCTTCGTGCTCTGACCTTCTACATGCTCAACGGCATCCTCAACGCCCAGGGCGACACCCGCAGCTTCCGCGACTACCTGATCGGCGCCACCGCGGCCAACATCGTCGCTGGATCCCTGGTTCATGTTCGGCGGCCTGGGGCTGCCGGCCATGGGGGTGCGGGGCATCGCCCTGGCCACCATCGTCTGCCAGGGCGGCGGGCTCGTCTTCCTGGGCCGGCGGGCCTGGCGCACGGGACTGATCTGGCGCAGCGAGGGCGCGCGCTGGCGTCCCGACGGCCGCGTGCTGCGGGCCATCGCCGGCCAGGGCATCCCCTCGAGCCTGAACATGATGAGCGTGGCCCTGGGCATCTTCATCATCACCTGGTTCCTGAGCCACTTCGGCCAGCAGGCGGTGGCCGCCTACGGGGTGGCCACGCGCATCGAGCAGATCGCGCTGCTGCCCACCATCGGCCTGAACATGGCGACGCTGTCGCTGGTGGCCCAGGCCTCGGGCGCCGGGCTGTTCGAGCGGGTGCGCGCCATCGTGCGCACGGCCCTGCGCTACGGCGGGATCGTGATGGTCTTCGGCTCGGCGCTGGTGTTCTTCGGCGTCGCGGCCGCTGATGGGCCTGTTCACCAAGGATCCGGCGGTGGTGGACGTGGGCGCGCCGTACCTGCGCATCGCCGCGTTCATCGAGTACGCCTACGTGCTGCTGTTCGTCAACACGTCGGCCCTGCAGGGCCTGAAGAAGCCGGCCTTCGCCCTGTGGATCGGGCTCTACCGGCAGATCGTGGCGCCGTTCGCGGTGTTCTGGCTGCTGACCCGGGTCTGGGACCACGGGCTGTTCGGCATCTGGTGGGGCATCTTCGGCATCAACTGGACGGCCGCCGCGGTGGCGGTGTGGTGGGCCCAGCGCCAGGTGGGGAGGTCCGAGGACGAGGCTGCTCCGGCCCCGCCGGTCGGCGATCCGCGCCTCGCGACGATCCCCGATCAGCGCAGGGTCTTGTGGGTGCCGTCGCAGAACGGCGCGCCGCCGCGTGTGCTTGCATTGGCAGACGGCGACCGACTTCTTTTCCGTCAACTCGAACACCTGGGGACGGAACCCGCTGCCGGCGTGGCTGCCGTCGCAGAAGGGCTGGTTGGCCGACTGGCCGCAGGCGCACCAGTAGTACTTGCCCGGCTCGAGCTCGAGGACGGCGGGATGGGTGGCGGCGATCCTGGGCTCGTCCATGGTTTCCTCCGGGTTGGCGGGTCGCTTTCCCCACAAGCTACGGCCGTTTCCCGCGGCGGCAACCCGGCCCCGAATCGTTGTTTCCCGCCGCGTCCGCGGCGGTGTAGACTGGTGCGCACGGAAGGAAGGAACCATGCACGACGACTTCATGGATGAAGCCATCGCCGAGGCCGCCGCCGGCATCGCCGCCGGCGAGGGCGGCCCCTTCGGCGCGGTGGTGGTCAAGGACGGCAAGGTGATCGCCCGCGGCCACAACCAGGTGATCGCCACCGACGATCCCACCGCCCACGCCGAGGTCCAGGCCATCCGCGCCGCCTGCCGCGAACTGGGTACCTTCGACCTCGCCGGGCTGCGAGATCTACGCCACCTGCGAACCCTGCCCCATGTGCTTCGCGGCCATCCACTGGGCGCGCCTGGACCGGGTCCGCTTCGGCGCGTCGCGGGCGGACGCCGCCGCCGTCGGCTTCGACGACGACGCCATCTACCGCGTGCTGGCGGGCGAGGCCCCGCCGGCGTTCGCCGTCGAGGGCGGCGTGGGCGCCGAGGGCTGCCTCGCGGTGATGGCCAAGTGGCGGGACGACGAGGAGCGGGTGCCGTATTGAGTCGGCGCGTCGGACTGCTGGTCGCCGGGGTGCTGCTGCTGGCAGCCGCGCCCGCGACTTGCCGTCCTGGCGCCTGCGGCGCAACACCCGGCGCCAGATACGCGACCTCGACCGCAACCGCGAGTTGATCGCGGCGCTCGAACGGGTGGCGACATCCCACGACGGGGGCGTCCGCCGCGCGCTGTGGATGCTGGAGCATCCGCTGCCGATGGCGGCATCATGGCAGTTATGATGTTTTTTATCTTGCGTTTGCCATTGTTTTCGTTATATTTTCGCTATAGATTTCCTCCCGGAAATCGAGATCCGTCATGCTCACTTCGTTTGCCCCCGGCCGTCCGGCCCGCGAGGCCGATGCCGCGTTGAAGGCGGCGGCCTTGGCCGAGTCCGCGGCGCGGAAATGCGCCGTGCTGTGGTTCGGCGAGATGCTGGCGCGCGGGCTGTACCGCGACCTGGGCTACTCGTCGATGCCCGCCTATGCGCGGGTCGAACTGGGCTTCTCCGAGACCCGGATCAGCGACTTCATGCGGCTGGCGCGGAAGCTGGATCGGCTGCCGGCGGTGAAAGCCGCGCTGCCGGAGATCGGGTATACCAAGGTGCGGGAGATCGTCGAGGTGGCGACGCCGCGCACCGAGCAGGCCTGGCTGGACGCGGCCAGGACCAGCACGCGGGCCGAACTGCGGACCAAGGTGAAGCGGGCCAAGGCGCGGAAGCCGGCGGCGCATCGCTGTTCGAGCCGGCGGCCGGAGCCGCCGGTCGAGGTACCGGTGCGCGTCTCGGTGGAGTTCACGCCGGAACAGCACGCCCGGTGGGAGGCCCTGTGGGAGCAGTTGCGCAAGGCCGGCGGTCGGCGGCGACCGCGCGGAAGTCCTGCTGGAGGCGTTGCGCACTCTGGCTTCAACATGATTGTGCCGCAACGGATAACAGCGAAAACTTCCGCCGGCGGAAGTCGGACCCGCCGATCCTGATTCACGTCCACCAGTGCCCGGACTGCGCGAAGAACGAGGTCAACGGCCGCGAACTCGGCCGCGCCGACGCCGCCCGCGTCCAGTGCGATGCCGTCGTCCACGAGCCCGGCAAACGCGCCACATCAACCATCCCGCCACGCGTCCGCCGAGAAGTCCTCACCAGGGATCGCCACCGCTGCCAGGCCCCCGGCTGCGGCCGCCGCCACTTCCTTGAGATCCACCACAAGACGACCGCGGGCCCGGGGAGGCACCCACGAGCCCGCGAACCTCATCACCTTGTGCGCGGCGTGCCACCGGCTGTGGCACGAGCGCTGCTGAGCGCGCTCCTAGTACGACATCGAGTCCAGCTTCACCTTCCCCCGGAAGATCCGGTAGATGTGGAAGGTGTACCCCAGCACCAGGGGCATGCCGACGCCGGCCAGGATCAGCATCGTCTTCAGCGTCAGCGGGAGCTGGAAGCGTTGAACGCCGTCAGGCTGGTCTGCGACGGCCCGTTGCCGTGGATCAGCTCGGGGAACATGCCGATGCCCAGCAGGGCCAGCAGCAGCACCATGGACAGCGGACGAGGAGAGGAACGCGCCAGCATCTCGCGGCCGCGGTGCATCTCGCGCGGGATGTTGGCGATGGCCAGCATGCTGGCCACCGGCACGGCGAACAGCCAGGGGTGTTCCCGGAACGGCGCGGCCATGCGCGGCAGGTAGAGCAGCGTCGCGAACGTGGTCAGGCCGTACATGATGACGAAGAAGATGATGCGTCGGGCGCACCCAGCTGCGCACCTTCGCGTTCAGCTCGCCGTCGGTCTTCATCACCAGGTAGATGGCGCCGTGCATCATGAACAGGGCCACCACCGTCACGCCCGTCAGCAGCGCGTAGGGGTGGAGCTGCGCCAGCAGGCTGCCGCGGTAGCGGAAGTCCGCGCGCGATGGGCACGCCCCAGGCCACGTTGCCCATGGCCACGCCGATCAGGAACGAGGCCAGCACGCTGGAGACGCAGAAGGCGGCGTCCCAGAACGCGCGCCAGCGCTGCGTGTTCGCGCAGGCTGCGCACGTGGATGGACACGCCGCGGAAGATCAGCGTGAACAGCAGCAGGATGAACGGCGATGTAGAAGCCGCTGAAGGCCGTGGCGTAGACGTAGGGGAACGCCGCGAACAGGGCGCCGCCGCCGGTGACCAGCCACACCTGGTTGCCGTCCCAGAACGGGCCGATGGCGTTGAGGAACACCCGCCGGTCCTGGTCCTTCTTGGCCAGCAGGTGCAGGGCGCCCACGCCCAGGTCGAAGCCGTCGAGGATGGCGTAGCCCGTGAACAGCACGCCCACCAGCAGGTACCAGACGACGTTCAGCCAGTCGCCTGCCATCACGCCACCTCCCCCGTCGTCGCCCAGGTCCGCGGCCAGCGGGCCCTTGCGCACCTTCATGGTCCAGCAGCACGATGAACACCACGAACAGGGCCAGGTAGATGAGCGGTGAACAGGATCAGCGAGAACAGCACCTGGCCCGGCGCTGATGGTGTCGCTGACCGCGTCGGCGGTGCGCATCAGGCCCTGGACGATCCAGGGCTGGCGGCCGATCTCCGCCGAGGCCCAGCCCAGCTGGTTGGCCGCCTGGGGCAGCAGCACCGCCAGCACGTAGATCCACAGCAGCCGTCGCGATCGGAACAGCGTGCCCCGCCAGGCCAGGAACGCCCCGCCCCAGGCCAGGGCGATCAGCGCCATGCCGATGGCCACCATCAGGTGGTAGGTCTGGAACACGGGCTGCACCGGCGGCCGCTCGTCCACCGGGATGTCGTTCAGGCCCGGTGACCACCGTCGACGTCGTGCCGCCCACCAGCACGCTCAGCATGCCCGGGGATGCGGATGCCGTGGACGGTCTGGTTCGGCCTCGTCCACCCAGCCCAGGATGGACAGGTCGGCGTCGGCGCCCGGTCTCGTAGATGCCCTCGAAGGCCGCCAGCTTGGCGGGCTGGTGCTCGGCCACGATCACGGCGCTGCCGTGCCCGGTGGCCAGCTGGCCCAGGGACGCGACCATGGCCAGGGCCAGGCCGACCCGGATGGACGACTTGGCGAACTCGGCGTGCTGCCGCGCAGCAGGTAGCAGGCGCCCGCGGAGATCACGAAGAAGGCGCCGGCCTGCCAGGCGCCCATGAGGGTGTGGCTGAGCCGGTCCAGGGTCGACGGGTTCAGCACCGCGCCCCAGAAGCTGGTGATCTCGGCGCGCGGGCCCACCGGCGTCTGCGACGATGTGGTAGGCGGTGGGCGTCTGCATCCAGCTGTTGGCCACCACGATCCAGATGGCGCTGAAGTGGGCGCCCAGGGCCACCATCAGCGTGGCGAAGAAGTGCATCCGCCGGCCCACCTTGTCCCAGCCGAAGAGCAGGATCGCCAGGAAGCCCGACTCCAGGAAGAAGGCGAAGATGCCCTCGGCGGCCAGCGGCCCGCCGAAGATGTCGCCCACGAAGCGCGAGTAGCGGGCCCAGTTGGTGCCGAACTCGAACTCCATGACGATGCCCGTGCCCACGCCGAAGGCGAAGATCAGCCCGAAGATGCGCACCCAGAAGCGGGTCATCTGGCGGTACAGGGGGCGCCCGTCTTCAGGTACATGCCCTCCATGATCACCAGCACCACGCCCAGGCCGATGCTCAGGGGCGGGTACAGGTAGTGGAAGCCGATGGTGACGGCGAACTGGATGCGGGAAAGCAGCACCAGGTCCACGACGGCAGCCTCCGCGGCGGCCCCGCGCCGGGCGGGCGCAGAGCGGGGTCAGCCCCAATACATAATCAAATCGTCCCGATGTAAAGTGTTGATATTGAACGAGAAAACCATTGTCGATAGTGGGTCTTGCCGGCGCCGGCCGGCGGGTCGTCAGGGTGCGCGTTTTCGCCCTGGAACGCCGTCGGCTGGGGGTGTCAGGCGAAGCGGGGCGCGGCGGCCAGGCCGGCGTGGGCCTCGCGCAGCATGCGTCGGTGGTCTCCCAGTCGACGCAGGCGTCGGTGATGGAGACCCCGTACTTCAGCTGCGACAGGTCGTCGGGGATCTTCTGGCTTGCCGGCCTCGAGGTTGCTCTCGATCATCACGCCGCGGATCGAGCCGTTGCCGCCGGCCACCTGGGCGACCACGTCGCGCAGCACCTCGGCCTGGCGCTCGTGGCTGCTTGCCGCTGTTGCCGTGGCTGCAGTCCACCATGATCGCGCCGCAGGCCGGGCCGCCTCGGCAGCTTCGGCTCCGCCGCGGCGATGTCCTCGGCGAAGTAGTTGGGCTTGCCCCCGCCGCCCGCGCAGCACGATGTGCACGTGCCGGATTGCCGGTGGTGCGCACGATGCAGGTGCGGCCCTCGCGGTTGATGCCCAGGAAGCTGTGGGGCAGGCCGGCGGCCTTCATGGCGTCCAGGGCGATCTGCAGGTTGCCGTCGGTGCCGTTCTTGAAGCCCACGGGGAAAGACAGGCCGCTGGCCATCTCCCGGTGGAGCTGGGACTCGGTGGTGCGGGCGCCGATGGCCCCCCAGGTGACCAGGTCGGCCAGATACTCGGGGGTGATGGTGTCCAGCATCTCGCCGGCCACGGGCACGCCCAGCCGGTTGATGTCGCAGAGCAGCCGCCGCGCGATGCCCAGGCCCTTGCTGATCTCCTGGGAGCCGTTCAGGTCCGGATCGTTGATCAGGCCCTTCCAGCCCACGGTGGTCCGGGGCTTCTCGAAGTACACGCGCATCACCGGGAAGAGCCGGTCCCGCACGTCGCGGGCCAGGGCCGCCAGGCGACGGGCGTACTCCAGCGCCGCCTCGGGATCGTGGATGGAGCAGGGCCCCACCACCACCATCAGCCGCGGATCCTCGCCGCGCAGGATCGCCTTGACCGCCGCGCGGGCGTCGGTGACGAACTGGGCCGTCTCCGCCGTCTGGGGAAAGACCTGGCGCAGCTCCGCCGGGGCGATCAGCGGCGTCAGGCTGAGGATGTTCAGGTTGTCGGTGCGCATGGGCCGGGTCCCCTCCAGGGCTGGCTGCGTTGCCGGCGCGCCCGTGCGGGCCGGTGCCCCTCACTATCGGCAGGGCCTCGGGGATAATACAGGAGAATCCCGACCTTGGCCGCAAGACGGGAGCGGCGGCGTCCCTGCGGATCCGCCGCCGCCCCCCACCGATCGCTGCCGGCGACGCTACTTCAGCATCACCATCTTGTGCTGCACCATCCGCCCGCCCGAGAGCAGCCGCGCGAAGTACACGCCGCTGCCGGCCCGGCGGCCCAGCTCGTCGGCGCCGTCCCACACCACGGCGTGCTCGCCCGCGGTGAGGCGGCCCGTGAACAGGCGCCGCACCAGACGGCCCTGCACGTCGTACACGGTCAGGGCGGCGGGGCCGTCCCGGTCCAGCACGAAGGTGACCCTGGTCAGCGGGTTGAACGGGTTGGGGAAGTTGCCCAGGGCGCAGGCGCGCCGCGGGCGTGTCGCCCGCCGCGGAGAGGGAGTTGGCCACGCCCCAGATCTCCACGTCGTCGAAGTTCCAGCCCGAGTAGGTCCAGCTGCCGTCGGTGGTGCCCATGGTCCAGCGCAGGTACACGGTGGCCTGGCCGTCGGCGATGGCGCCGATGTCGTAGCTGACCTGGGTCCAGGCCGCGTCGGCGATCTCGCTGGCGTTGGTCCAGACGGTGGTGAAGTTCACGCCGTCGGTGCTGACCGCGAAGGAGGCGTGGTCGTAGGACGGCTGCTCCACGTTGAGCCAGCGCTGGAACTTCACGGTCACGCCGCCCAGCTGCGAGCAGTCGATGGCGGGCGGAGGTCAGGTACTGCTCGGCCAGGTTGTTGGGGTAGTCGCCGGCCAGGTTGTAGCCGTAGACGTTGTCGCCCGTGAAGCCCGTCGTGGGATCCGCGTTGCCGTGGGACGCCGCCGCCGCCCAGGGGCACGCCGAAGGCCCAGTCGCCCTGGGTGGTCCAGCCCGGGTCGGCTGTCCAGGGTGAAGGTCTGCTGCACCGACGGGCACGCCCACCACCAGGGAAAGGCCGCGGCCGGTGTCGCCGTCGCCGTCGGTCAGGTTGACGAAGCTGAGGGTGCCCTGGTAGCCGCCGTTGGGCAGGGCGTTCGCCGCAGCGTTCACGGCCACGCGAGCACGATGGTGGTCGCCCCGGCGGCCAGGGTGCCGCCGGCGCCCGCGGTGATGTCCACCCAGTTCACGTCGGCGGTGACCTGGTAGTCGATGGGGAAGTCCCCCAGGTTGGTCAGCTGCCAGGAGCCGCGTGGCCGGCGCGAAGGGTCCGCCCGCGTCGCCCTGGGTCGTGTAGGCGCCGCCCTTGACCAGGAGGCCCGTGGCCCAGGGGGCGTAGGTGTCCAGGGACACGGCGCCGGTGCCCAGGGGATCCAGGTACTGGCTGACCGAGGGATAGGACAGGAAGAACCGGCCGTAGTAGTCGGACAGGTCGTTGCCGCAGGCGGCGTAGCCTCCGTGGAGCTGGCCGATCACGTGGTGGTTCTGGTCGAACAGGGGCGAGCCCGACGAGCCCGGCTCGGTGGTGCCCAGGTCCCAGTCGAAGACGCGGACGTGGGTGCCGTCCCCGGGCACGGTGGTGCCCAGGTAGCTGGTGATCGTCGGTGGGATCGTACTCGAAGCTGATGCTCTTCTCGTCGGTGTTGGGATGGTGGATGGCCACGGCGCTGGTGGCGTCGGCACCGCTGTGGTCCCAGCCCGGCGAAGGAGACCTCGTGGGCGGGGTCCACGGGATCGTCCATCAGCACGAGGGTGAAGTCCGACGTGGCCGAGGCGGCCAGGAACGTGGAGCCGGTCTGGAAATCGTCCAGGGTGCCGCCGCTCTGCTGGCCCCGCAGGTGGGGCTCTGGAAGTTCCAGTACACCACCAGCGAGGCCGCATTGCTGGAGGTGATCTCGCAGTGGTTGGCGGTCAGGAAGTAGGGCGTGCCGTCCTCGGCGGTGTTGTTGAGCATGGAGCCGGTGCAGAACAGCGAGCCGCCGGTGGAGATGACGCCCACCGAGTTGATCTCCAGGCGCCAGGGATCGCCCTCGGGGCAGACCACGTCGACGTTGCAGCTGCCGGACTTGTCGGCCTGGGCCTCCTGGTACAGCTCGTCGAAGTAGCGGTAGCCGCGGTTGATGGAGGTCAGCTCCAGCTCGTAGTCGTGACGCGACTCGGCCGGCAGCAGCAGCTCCACCACGATGTCGTCGCTGATCACCACGGGCGTCCAGAGCTGGCCGTGGTCCTCGTTGTCCCGCTCGGTGAAGATGCGCACGCCCCGCGGGTCGGCGCCCTTGGCGTCGGCCGGCGCGATGGTCAGCCGCGAGTTCTTGGGCAGCCGGTAGCGGTCGAAGCCCAGGTTCAGCGAGGTGGCCCCCGGCGCGGTGATGCGCAGGCGCCACAGGACCCAACGCCCGTCCAGGGTCTCCCAGGTGCCGTCGGTCTCGGGCGTGATCACCACCAACTGGGGCAGGGCGTAGCGGGGCGGCAGACCCGCCGAGTCCCGCTGCAGGTCCTCGGCCCGGGCGGCCTCGCGGTCCACCGGCACGGCGGTCACGGCCGGGACGCGGGTCAGGGCCTGCACGGCGAATTCGCAGGAGACGGGCCCGGCCGCGCCCAGGGGATCGGGCGCGGCGAAGGCGACGGCGGCGGCCAGGACGACGGTCAGGACCGCCAGGCGGGCGAGATGGCGAGAGGCGGGCATGGGGATCCTCCCAAGGGAAGACGGACAACGGCGTGGCGGATTTGTTGGTTTCGAGCATACCGCATCCCCGGCCACAAGTCAGCAACATATTGCAAATGGTGATGTTACAATAGGATTGATAATATCCCAATGTGCCGAAAATCGGTGGGGATTCCGTCACGGACATGGCGGAACGGTGACTGTTGGGGCCCGTCAGTCGCGCGAACGCGGGCCGGAGCGCTTGCGGCCGCGGCGGCCGCCGGCGCCGCGGCCGGCCGGTTGGGGCCGGTCCGGGCGGCTCTTGGCCGGCGCGCCCGCCGTCCTGGGCCGACCTGTCCCCGCACCACGCTTGGCCCGCGCCGCCGGCACCAGGCAGTCGGGCCCGGGGCCGATCAGGTCGGCCCGTCCCATGCGCTGCAGCGCCTCCCGCAGGAGCGGCCAGTTGGCCGGGTCGTGCCAGCGCAGGAAGGCCTTGTGCAGGTCGCGCTGCTTCTTGCGCTTGGGGATGAGCACGCCGTCGCCGGGCCGCGCCGTGCGCACCACCTTGCGCAGGGAGTTGCGCCCCGAATGGTACATGGCCGTGGCCACCGCCATGGGCGTCGGGTAGAAGGTCTGCACCTGGTCCGGCTTGAAGCCGTTGCGCTTGAGCCACAGGGCCAGGTTCAGCATGTCCTCGTCGGTGGTGCCCGGGTGGGCGGCGATGAAGTAGGGAATCAGGTACTGCTTCTTGCCGGCCTGGGTCGAGAACTTCTCGAACATGGCGCGGAACTTCTCGTAGCTGCCCACGCCCGGCTTCATCATCTTCTGCAGGGGACCGTCCTCGGTGTGCTCGGGCGCGATCTTCAGGTAGCCCCCCACGTGGTGGGTGACCAGCTCCTTCACGTACTTGGGCGACTCCACCGCCAGGTCGTAGCGCAGGCCGCGAGGCGATGAGCACCTTCTTGACGCCCGGCACCTTGCGCGCCTTGCGGTAGAGGTTGATCAGCGGCGTGTGGTCCGTGTCCAGGTTGGGGCAGATGCCCGGGTACACGCACGACGGCCGGCGGCAGGCGGCCTCGATCTCGCGGCTCTTGCAGGCCAGGCGCCACATGTTGGCCGTGGGCCCGCCCAGGTCCGAGATCACGCCCGTGAAGCCGGGCACCTTGTCGCGGATGTCCTCGATCTCCCGGAGGATGGATCTCTTCGCTGCGGCTCTGGATGATGCGGCCCTCGTGCTCGGTGATGGAGCAGAAGGTGCAGCCGCCGAAGCAGCCGCGCATGATGTTGACCGAGGTCTTGATCATCTCGTAGGCGGGGATCTTCGCGTCGCCGTACGAGGTGTGCGGCACCCGCGAATAGGGCAGGCCGAAGACCGCATCCATCTCGGGGGTGGACAGGGGCATCGGCGGCGGGTTCAGCCAAACCTCGCGGTCGCCGTGGCGCTGCACCAGGGCCCGCGCGTTGCCCGGGTTGGTCTCGGCGTGCATGACCCGCGAGGCGTGGGCGTACAGCACCGGGTCGTCGCTGACCTCCTCGTAGGCGGGCAGGCGGACCACCGTCAGGTCGCGGTCGCCCCAGCGGGCCCGCAGCTCCTTCGTCGCCTCGCGCAGGGGCACGCCCGCCGCCTCGGCAGCCGGCGCGTCGCACGACTTGCCCGGCATGGTCCAGGCGTAGGGATCCGGGTGGTCGACCAGCTGCCCGGGCGTGTCCAGCTCGGTGGAGTCCAGCTCCACGAAGCCGGCGGGGACCGTCTTGCGCATGAAGGCGGTGCCGCGGATGTCGGTCATGGCGCCGATCTCCTGGCCCGCGGCCAGCCGGTGGGCGATCTCCAGGATCTGCCGCTCGCCGTTGCCGAAGACCAGCAGGTCGGCCTTGCTGTCGGGCAGCACCGAGCGCCGCACCTTGTCCGACCAGTAGTCGTAGTGGGCGATGCGCCGCAGGCTGGCCTCGATGCCGCCGATGACGATGGGCACGTCCTTGAAGGCCTCGCGGCAGCGCTGGGCGTAGACCAGCACGGCCCGATCGGGCCGCCGGTCGCCCTTCGCATCCGGGGTGTAGGCGTCGTCGTGGCGCAGCCGCCGCTCGCTGGTGTAGCGGTTGACCATGGAATCGAGGTTGCCGGCGGTGACCCCGAAGAAGAGATTGGGACGGCCGAGTTCGCGGAACGGATCGGCGCTGTGCCAGTCGGGCTGGCTGATGATGCCCACCCGGTAACCCTGCGCCTCCAGCACCCGGCCGATCACCGCCATGCCGAAGCTGGGGTGGTCCACGTAGGCGTCGCCGGTGACGACGATGACGTCGCACGCCTCCCAGCCCAGCCGATCCATCTCGGCCCGGCTCATGGGCAGCTCGGGCGCGATGCCGAAGCTCTCGGCCCAGTACTTCGGGCGCGAGAACAGGGGCACGGCCTGGGGCATGACGGGGGCGGACATCGCGGGGAAGCCTGTCGGAAAAGGGTTTTCGGGACCGCGTTGGTTCAGGCACACTAAACGAGGATCGCGGGCCCCCGTCAAGGCGGCGGCGGCCCGCGGAAAGGATGATGATGGCCGGTCGCAACAGCAGGACACCCCGGGACGGCGGCGGCCGCGACCAGGCGCTGCAGCGGCACCTGGTGCGGCTGTGGACCCGGCTGGCCGGCGAGCGTGACCCGCCGGCCCTGGACCGCTGGCTGGGCCGCCAGCTCTCGTCCCTGGACGGCCTGGCCCGCGCCGACCGCCTGCTGCTGGGCGAGCTGATCACCGACGGGGTGCGCTTCGCCTCCTCTGGCCCTGTTCTGCGAGGCCTGGCGCCACGAATCCGGCGGCGCGGCGGCCAGTCCGGCGACCTGGCGGCCTCCTGGGCCGACCACGACGGCCCGGAGCTGTGGCGCCGCCTCCGCCGCCTGGCCGTGCCGGTGCTCTTCTTCTGGGTCTTCATGCGCAAGCGCGAGGAGGGAGCCGAGCTGCCGCCCATCGCGCCGCCGGGGCCGCAGGCCCTGGAGGTCTGGCGGGCCGCCAAGACCTGGGCGCCCGGCAGCGCCGAACCCGGCCGTGCGCGCCCTCTGGGCGGGCCTGCCGCCGGCCCTGGCGCCGCTGCTGGCCGCCCGCGCCGCCGCCTCGGGCTGGTCCGCCGCCGACACCCTGGCCTTCCTGGACCGCCACGCCGCCCGGCCGCCCCTGTGGCTGCGGCTGGCCGACACGCGCCGCCGCACCGCCGTGCTGAAGGAGCTGGAGGGTCAGGGCTTCCTGGTGGCCGACCGGGACCGGCGCCGGCCCTGGCCGTTGCGGGCCCCAAGGGCATCTACGAGCTGCCCTCCTACCGCGACGGCCTGGTGGACATCCAGGACCTGGCCAGCCAGCGCATCGGCCAGGCCGTGGACGCCCGCCCCGGCCAGGTGGTCTGGGACTGCTGCGCCGGCGCGGGCGGCAAGAGCCTGCAACTGGCCGCGGCCCTGGGCGGCAAGGGCGCCGTCCACGCCACCGACCTCTACGAGAACAAGCTGAAGGACCTGCGCCGCCGCGCCCGCCGCGCCGGCTGGGCCAACCTGCGCGCCGGCCTGTGGGACGGCGACCGCCTGCCCGAGTTCGGACCGGAAGTGGACGGCCGCGGCGGCTTCGACCGCGTGCTGGTGGACGCCCCCTGCTCCGGCAGCGGCACCTGGCGCCGCCACCCCGACGGCCGCCTGCGCTTCGCCGCCGACCAGCTGCCGGACCTGGCGGCGGTGCAGCTCAGCCTGCTGGACCACGGTGGCCGCCGCCGTGCGGCCGGGCGGGCTGCTGGTCTACGCGACGTGCTCCTGGTTCAGCGGCGGAGAACGAGGACGTGGTGGCGGCATTCCTGGCGGCGCGTCCGGGGTTCGCGCTGCGGGACAAGGGCGTGCACGGCAACCCGGGCGCGGACGCGGACACGACGTTCACGGCGGTGCTGGAGCGGTGCTGAAGACCCGCCTCAGCCGCTGATCCCGCCGACGGCCGCCCGGCGACGGGCCTCGACCACCGCCTGCAGCCGCGGCAGCCACCGCGGTGCGTTCCCTGCCCTCGCGGCCATGCCGCCAACCTCGAGTCCAGCGCGTCGAGGCGGTCGCGGTCCGCGGCCTCGCCGCTTTGTTCCAGCGTTGCGGCCGCGAAATACAGCCTCATGGCCGTGACCGGCGACACCTTCGGCAACTGGGTATCGGGCAAGGTCAAGAAGTGGTCGACGGCGTCTCGGAAGAATGCGCGAGCCGCCGGTACGATGACGGCGTGGCGGGCCAGCTCGCTGGTCGCCATCAGGACCACATCGGGTACCCCTTCATCGTCGGCGGCCAGGGGCTGCAGGAGATCGACGTCGCCCGGGTCCGTACGCGCCCCGGCGAATTCGGCTCCGCGGTCCTCGGCGGTGAGCGTCCAGGGACAGACGCCGTAGCTGGAGCCGCGCGGCTCGCTGTCGTGCCGCCGGCTCAGCGTCCGCAGCGTGTCCCGATCCAGATGCGGATGATGGATCAGTCCGCACGCCCGGTCCAGCCAGGGCCCGTCGCCGCCGCCATCCAGGCGGGAGGTCAACGCAGCCCACATCTGGTCCGTCAGTCGGCCCAACTGCGGAGCCGTGAACTCGTAGTACGAGTAGATGGCCCCGCGACACACCACCCGCCGGTCGCCGTCGGGCACCGCCACGTAGATGGGCAGGGCGCGGCCGACTGCCACCTGCAGCACCTGGCCCGACGGGTATTCCGCGGCCACGTCGATCACCCGGGCCATGGACTCCTCCGCCACCGGCGACGTCGATTGGTTGAAGCCCAGGCGCTGCAGGCGTCGCCGGAGGAACTTCAGGAAGATCCCGTCCGCCGGCGTCTGCGCCCGGCCGTCGCGGCAGGATTCGGCCAGGTCGGCGAGCCGGTCCAGGATCTCCGCGAACTCGGGCAGCCTCCCGGGGTCCAGGCGAATCTTGCCCAGGGAATCCTCGTAGTACGCCCGATGGTTCCGACCGATGTCGCGATGCCCACGCTCGTCCGGCTTGCCGTATTTGCTGTCGAGAGACTGCTCCAGCTCGCCCTGCTCGCGCTCCACCCGGACGTAGACGCCGAGTTCCGCCAGCAGCCGGTCCAGCGCCCGCATCCGCGCGGCCAGTCGGGAGAAGAACTCCGGGTACGGCTCGACGAAACCGTGCAACCGGTCGGATATCATGGACCCGCCGACGTACACATGGGCCGCCTTGAGATAGGGCGCCGAGGCGTGGCGCGTCTCCGCCCAGGCCCCCAGGGCGCTGTTGAGCTGCTTGTCGTGCCAGGCGCGCGTGCGGAACACCGCCGGCAGGGCGGGATCGTCGGCGAGAGCCGGCTTGTAGCAGGCCAGCCAGCCCTCCACCAGGTCGGCGGCCGGATCGTTGGAGACGTCCGGATGCGGGACTTCGGGCGCGGCCGCTCCCAGGTGCCGGGCCGCCCCCGCATCGCCCAGCAGCGCCGCCACGACGTGGAGTCCCGAGGGCGGCCAGGTGCCTTCCTCCATGACCTGCTGCAGAACCGCGGCGTCGCGGGTCCCGCGTTGGCCGAGAACCCGCATCCCGCGCGTGAGCCCGCGCGGCTGATCGACCGCAGTGTTCACCCGAGGCGACGGCAGCGAGTCGAGGGCCGCCGCGAAGGCGCGGCCCAGACGCCGATCCGCCAGCACCGCGTCCACGGCGGCCGCGCCGTCGCATCCGCTCACCCGCGCCGCGAGGCGCCGGTAGTCGGCCGGCGTCGGGTCATCCGGTGCGCCGACCAGGAACGTCACCACGTCGTCGAAGCGCCGCCACGCCGCTCCCAGATCATCGTCGGCCGCCAGGGCGCGGACCACGAGCAGCGCCCGCCGCGTGGCCGCCGGGTCGCCGACCCGGAAGCCGGCCCGCCCGAACCAGGTCATGGCCTGGAAGTAGCCGACATCGGCCCCGTCCCGGCCGAACCGGCCCCGCGGACGGTACTCCCCGTAATCCTCGGTCACGCCGAGCAGGGCGCTGCGGGCCGGCCCGGCGAACGCCCGGACGCGGTCGACTTCGTTCCGCACCGACTCAGCCAGGTCGGACGGGACACCCAGACTTCTCCGTCGTCCCGCGGCCGACAAGGATCGCCGGCACGGCAAACAGCGCGGCGTTGCGGCGGGCCAGGTCCGCGTCGGCCCGATCGGGACTGCCGAGCCGCCTGGTCGAGGCTGGCCTGCACGAGCCCGACGCTCAGGTCCCCGACCGCATCGGCCAGCACGCCGTGTTCCAGCTCGTCGCGTCCGCAACAAACGAGGGCGGCCCACCTCCATGCGGGCCGCCCTCTCTTATCCTGGGTACCGCAGGTCTACTTCTGCACGTCCCGCTGCGTCTCGTAGGCCTTGCGCGTCCGCTGGGGCACCGGCTTGAAGTCCGGCTGCAGCGGGGGCTCCTTGGCCAGCAGCTTCAGCACCTCGGCGATGCCGCGGTCCAGCTGGGCGTCCACGCCCTTGGCCTGCTCCTGGGGCAGGTTGTCCACCACGATGTCCGGATCGACGCCGTGGTTCTCCACGCCCCAGCCCTTCTGGAAGTCCCACCAGGCGGCCACCGGCTGGGTGACCAGGCCGCCGTCCTGCAGGGGCCGGACGGCGTTGATGCCGATGACGCCGCCCCAGCTGCGCTTGCCGATGACCGGCGCCAGCTTCTCCAGCTGGACGGCCTGGGGGAAGATGTCGCCGTCGCTGCCGGCGTTCTCGTTGGTCAGCACCACGAAGGGGCCGTTCAGGGTGC
Organism: Candidatus Krumholzibacteriia bacterium; assembly: GCA_963825035.1. Lineage (GTDB taxonomy): Bacteria > Krumholzibacteriota > Krumholzibacteriia > LZORAL124-64-63 > LZORAL124-64-63 > JACZKN01. The sequence continues at coordinate 79,375 of CAWGRT010000027.1, forward strand.
GGTACGGGTAGGTGCTCGAGCGCGCCGTTGCGCGAACGGTCGAAGGCCAGCACCGGGCGCCGGAAGCGCTCCAGCAGCATCTGGCTGACGAAGCCGCCGCCGTTCCAGCGGATGTCCACCACCATGCCCTGCTTGTCCAGCTGCGGGTAGAACCACTTGTTGAAGGCCACCATGCCGTTCTGCCCCATGTCCGGCACGTGGATGTAGCCGATCTTCCCGCCGGTCTTCTCGGCCACGTACTCGCGGTTGCGGCGCACCCAGTCGGCGTAGCGCAGCGCGCCGGTCGCCGCCCATGGGCGTGACCATGCACGTCGCGCTGTTCTTGCCGGCCTGGTCGTCGGCCACCGTCAGCAGCACCGGCTTGCGGGCGGTGCCCTCCAGCAGGCGACAGCAGGTTGGGCGCGCCGGACACGCGCCGGCCGTTGACCGCCAGGATGAAGTCGCCCTCGTCGGCGTCCACGCCCGGCTCGTCCAGGGGCGAGCGCACCCGGTCCGCGCCGTCGCCCCGCAGGATGCGGACGATGCGGTAGGCGTCGCCGTCCCGCTGACCAGGTCCGCGCCCAGCAGGCCCGTGGCCACGCGGGGCACGTGCACGCCGGGGTCGCCGCCGAACACGTAGCTGTGGCTGGTGTTGACCTCGCCGTAGACCTGGCCGATGAGGTCGCTCAGGTCGCGCGCGGCTGGCCACCCGGTCCAGCAGCGTGGCGTACTTCTTGCCGATGGCGTTCCAGTCCAGGCCCGCCATGTCGGCGTCCCAGTAGAAGTCGCGCATCTGGCGCCAGGCCTCCCAGTAGATCTGCTTCCACTCGGCCCGCGGATCCAGCTCGACGACGGCGTCGTCCAGGTCCACCTGGCCCTTGGCCAGGGCCTCGCCCGGAGGCGCGGCGGTGGCCACCACCGAGATCTGCCCGGGCTGGGTCATGATGGCGATCTTGCCGGCCTTGGCCTCCAGGTCGTAGCCGCTGATGCCCGGCGACGAAGGGCTTGGCCTCGCGGTCCTCCAGGCTCCAGGTCATCAGCGTGGCCGTCGGCGGCGCCTCCTCGAAGAAGTCCGGGCCCTCGGCCATGCCCTGGATGGGCTGGCTGACGTAGAACACCTGGCCGGAGGTGGCGCCCAGGCCCGCGTAGTTGCCGCGGCCCACGTCCAGCTCGACCACGCGGTCGGCCAGGCCGTCGAAGTCGATGGCCACCGGCTGCGGCTTCGTCCTTGGCCGCGTCGTCCTTCTTCTCGTCCTTCTTGTCCTTGTCCTTGTCCTTGTCCTTGTCCGCCTCGTCCGCGGGCGGCAGGCCGGCGTCCTGCAGCGTGCGGATCCTTGACGTCCTGCGCAGGAGCAGGCCGTAGATCAGCTCGTTCTTCACTTCGACGTTCTGCAGGTCCACCTGGCCCAGCACCGGGTTGGTGGCGCGGTTGGAGACGAACCACAGGTAGCGGCCGTCGGGATCCCAGGCCGGGCTGTGGTCGGCCGGTCAGCGGTCGGTGACCATGCGGGTCTGCTGGTCCTTGGTGTCGTAGATGAAGATGGCCGGGAAGTCGTTCTCCAGGGCCTTGTGGTAGGCCAGCCAGCGGCCGTCGGGGCTCCAGGCGAGGCCGCGGATGTTGTCGCGGCGTGCCCCGGTCGGCCTCGTGCTCGCCGCCGCCGTCGGCCTTCATCACCATCAGGCGCAGGTCGCTGTCGGTCCAGGCCAGCCACTTGCCGTCGGGCGAGGGCATCGGCGTCGAAGGGCCAGGGACCGTGGCCGGGCTTGCGCAGGGTCGTCGGCCTCGCCGCGGCCCCAGGCGTCCTTGCTCTCGCAGCGCGTCCTCGCCCGTGGCGTCGGTCCAGTAGGTGACGTGCTTGCCGTCGTGGCTGAAGTGGGCGGCGCGCTCGCGGGAGCCGGTGCCGCGGGTGATGGGCAGGGTGACGCCCTCCTTCACCGGCACCGAGAACAGCTCGCCGCGCACCTCCACCAGCAGGCGGTCGCCGTCGGGCGAGAGGTCGAAGCCCTGCAGGTCGCGGCTCGACGGCGCGGTAGCGCGTGCGGGTCAGCACGCGGTCGCTGGGCAGGTCCACCGCGACTGCGGTCGACCTCGCCGGTGGCGGTGTCGCAGAGCTGCAGGTCGCCGGCCAGGGTGAAGACGACGGTGCCGTCGGTGCCCATGGCCGGCCAGCGGGCGTCCCAGCGTGTCGAAGTCGGTGACGCGGGTGCGGTCGCTGCCGTCGGGCTCGCAGCGCCAGAGGTTGGCGGTGCCGCCCTCGTCGCTCAGGAAGTAGATCGTGCCGCCGTGCCACATGGGGATGCTCGTCCGGGCCGGGGAAGGTCGGTGATCTGCTTGAAGTCGGCCTGCTTCGGGGTCGCCCACCCAGATGTCGGCCGCCGTGCCGCCGCGGTAGCGCTTCCAGGTGGAGCGCTCGCGCTCGGTGACGTTGAAGGCCCACAGTCCGCTTGCGGGTCGATGGCCAGGCGCGTGGCGCGGCCGATGGGCGCCTGCCGCGGGTCGCCGCCGTCGGGCGACGACGAAGAACACGTACCAGTCGCCGTGGGGCGACGTCGCGGCGGCTGCGGAAGATGACCCGGCCGTCCGGGGTCCAGCCCACCACCTCGTCGGCGTCCGGGTGCCAGGTCAGGCGCCGGGGCTCGCCGCCGCCGGCGGGGATGACGTAGACGTCGCGGTTGCCGTCGTACTCGCCGGTGAAGGCGATCAGCCGTGCCGTCGGGCGAGAAGTGGGGAAAGTACTCGGTGCCGTCGAAGCGGGTCAGGCGGCGGACGTCGGCGCCCTGCGCGGTCGCAGGACCAGAGGTCGTCCTCGGCGGAGAAGACGATGCGGTCGCCGGGACGTCGGCCTGGCCCACGTAGGGGCGGCCGGCCAGCGGCGGGCGCGGCGGCCAGGCGCCAGGAGCACGAGGCCGCAGGAGCAGAGCGCGCGCATGCCGACGCGGACATGGGAACCTCCCGGTTGGATCGACTGCGGAACAGGGTGCATACGGAGAGGACGGCGCGGGTTGCGGAACGCTGCGGCCCCGGGCACAAAAAACCGCGGGGGACGATCGGCGCCACGGCACCGGTCATCCCCCGCGGCCGAGGCGGCCCGGGCCTGCCGGCCCTACTTCACCACCGGCAGCCCGCCCGCACCCACTCGCCGATGCCGTGGCGCATGTTGATGACGTGCTTGAAGCCCGCGTCCACCAACATCTTGGCCGCCACGGTGCTGCGGTTGCCCGTGGCGCAGTAGACCAGCATGGGTCTTGCTTGTGGTCCTCCAGCTCGCCGATGCGCTGGGCCAGCACCTGCATCGGGATCAGCTTGGCGTCCTCGAGGTGGCCGGCGTCGAATTCCCGCTGGGTGCGCACGTCCAGGATCAGCGGGTGGTCTCGGCGATGATCATCGACGGCCTCCCGGGCGCCGACCTCGCGGTAGCGGTCGTGGGTGTACTCGACGGCCTCGATCTCGCCCTCGAGGTCGCCGATGCGGAAGGGGAAGACCCCCGCATCGGGCACCTTGAAGAAGGGCTTCTGGCCCTCGGGCACCGGCACGCTCATGTCCACGCCCAGGGACGGGATGTGGATGGTGAACGGCGCGCCGTCCGCCAGCTCGGGACGCACGTAGTCGCCGCGGTAGACGATGTAGCGGGCGTCCGGACGGGCCGGGTCGATGGTCAGCACCCGCAGGCCGTCCTCGATGCGCCCGGACACCACCTCGTGCTCCGTCGCGGGCGTCCGCCGACTGGGCCGCGGCCACCGCCGGCGGCTCGGCGTTCCGGTCGCTTCGGCCGCAGCCGGCCAGCGCCGCCAGGCCCGCCAGCATGAGCCATGGCCACGTACTTCATCGTCGTCGTACCTTCCGGTTGTCCCCGCCCCGGGCCGCCTCTGAGCGGCCGTTCGCAAAAATTCGCGACCATGATAATACAGTCCGGCCGCGGCGTCACGCCAGGCCCGCCTCGGCGGCGCGAATCTCGGCCATGAAGATCTCGCCGTACTTCTCCAGCTTGCGCTCCCCCACCCCGCCCAGGCGCAGGAAGGCCTCGGGCGACAGGGGCCGGTGCACCGCCATGGCGGCCAGGGTGCGGTCGTGGAAGATGACGTAGGGCGGCACGCCCTGCTGCTCGGCCAGCTCGCGGCGCTTGGTCCGCAGGCGCTCGAACAGGGCCTCGGTGAACGGATCGTCCAGGGTGCCGGCGTCGGCGGTCAGGGCGTCCAGGGCGGCGCTGCGGCGGCGCTTCTGGGCCTCCGCTCGGCCGGCGCGGCCTGCACCGCGTCCCGGCGCAGCTGCAGCGGCTGCTCGCCCCGCAGCACCGGCCAGGCCGCCTCGGTCAGGCGCAGGCCCCCGTAGCCGTCGGGATCCACCGCCAGCAGCCCGGCGGCCACCAGCTGCCGGAACACCCCGCGCCAGCCGTGCTGGTCCAGCTCGGTGCCGATGCCGTAGGTGCTGACCTGGTCGTGGCCGAAGCGGGCGACGCGCTCGTTCTCCGAGCCCCGCAGCACGTTGATCAGGTGCTGGGCGCCGAAGCGCTGGCCCGTGCGCGCGGCGCAGGACAGGGCCTTCTGGGCCACGACGGTGCCGTCGAAGGTCTCCGGCGGCTCGAGGCAGGTGTCGCAGTTGCCGCAGGGCTCGGGCAGCTCCTCGCCGAAGTAGCGCAGCAGGGCCTGGCGGCGGCAGCCGGTGACCTCGCACCAGGCCAGGATGGCGTCCAGCTGCTGCCCCTCGCGGCGCTGGTGCATGGCGTCGGCGTCGCCGCTCTCGAGCATGCGGCGCAGCAGCACCGCGTCCTGCAGGCCGTAGGTCATCCAGGCGTCGGCGGGCAGGCCGTCGCGGCCGGCGCGGCCGGTCTCCTGGTAGTAGGCCTCCAGGGACTTGGGCAGGTCCAGGTGGGCCACGAAGCGCACGTCCGGCTTGTCGATGCCCATGCCGAAGGCGATGGTCGCCACCATCACCAGGCCGTCCTCCTTCAGGAACCGCTCCTGGTGGAAGCGACGCATCCCGGCGGCCAGCCCCGCGTGGTAGGGCAGGGCCGGGATGCCGTGCTCCACCAGGTAGGCCGCCGTCTCCTCGGTGCGCTTGCGCGACAGGCAGTAGACGATGCCCGCGTCGCCCGGATGCTCGGCGCGCAGGAAGGACAGGAGCTGCCGGCGGGCGTTGTCCTTCTGCTGCACCCGGTAGCGGATGTTGGGCCGGTCGAAGCCGGTGACGAAGACCTCGCCCCCTGCCAGCCGCAGGTTGGCGATGATCTCGGCCCGCGTGCGCTCATCCGCCGTGGCGGTGCAGGCCAGGCGCGGCACCCCGGGGAAGCGCTCGGCCAGCATGTCCAGCTGCAGGTACTCGGGCCGGAAGTCGTGACCCCACTGGGAGACGCAGTGGGCCTCGTCGATGGCGAACAGGGCCAGCCCGCCGCCGGCGGCCACCCGGTCCAGCAGGTCCAGGGTCCGCTCCTGCAGCAGGCGCTCGGGGGCCACGTAGAGCAGGTCCAGTTCCCCGGCCAGCAGCTGGCCTCGGTGCGGCGCACGTCGTCCAGCGAGAGGGTCGAGTTGAGGAACGCCGCCCGCAGGCCCAGCTCCCGCAGGGCGTCCACCTGGTCCTGCATCAGGGCGATCAGGGGCGAGACCACCACCCCGGTCCCCGGCCGCAGCAGGGCGGGGATCTGGTAGCACACCGACTTGCCGCCGCCGGTGGGCGCCAGCAGCAGGGCGTCGCCGCCCGCCGGTGACGTGGTCGATGATCGCGGCCTGGTGGCCGCGGAACGCTTCGTGACCGTAGACGGAGCGCAGGATGTCCAGGGCGGTGCGGGTCATGATCGGGGCAAGGTACCATTCCGGGAGCGATCAGCCAAGGCGGGGCAAGGAGCGGGCCCCGGGCGGCCTCCGGCGGCCCGGCCCGCGACGCGACCGCCATTTTTCGAAGATTTTTGCACAATTCTCATCCCACGCGCCGCTCAGGGTGTTAGAATGGCGGGAACGCTTCCTGTTGCCCGCGGCCCCGTCCGCGGGCTGATCGCCCCTGATCGATGGGAGAAATCGTCATGCGCATTGCGAAAGTCACTGCATGGCCCTCGCGGCCCTCGACGGTGCTCGCGGTCGGCGCCGTACCCGTCCTGGCCGCCGACACCGACATCGTCATCACCGAGGTCATGCAGAACCCCCTGGTGCTGTCCGACACGGACGGCGAATGGTTCGAGATCCACAACACGGGCGCGGCCGCCGTGGACATCAACGGCTGGACCGTGAAGGACGACGGCACCAACAGCTTCGTCATCGACAACGGGGGCCCGCTGCTGGTGCCCGCCGGCGCCTACGAGGTGCTGGGCCGCAACGCCGCGGCCATGGCCCTGCCAGGGCGTGACCCTGCTTCTACCAGTACAGCGGCATGGACCTGGGCAACAGCGACGACGAGATCGTGCTGCTGAACACCGCCCTGACGGAGATCGACCGCATCATGTGGGACGGCGGCCCCGTCTGGCCCGACCCCAACGGCGCGTCGATGATGTGGGACGAGGCCTCGGGCGACAACAACGTGGGCGCCAACTGGTCCACCTCCACCGCCGTGTTCGGCGGCGGCGACCTGGGCACCCCCGGCGCGCCCAACGGCGGCGTGGCCCTGCTGGCCCCCGTGGTCAGCAACGTGATCCACCGGCCCCTGCAGCCCGAGCCGGGCGAGGCCGTGACCGTGACCGCCGACGCGAGCGACGCCGACGGCACCGTGACCGCGGTCAACCTCTGGGTGCAGGTCAACGGCGGCGGCTTCGCGGCCACCGCCATGAGCGACCTGGGCGGCGGCAGCTACAGCGCCGTCATCCCCGCCGGCCTGCTGGGCGACGCGGTGGACTACTACGTCGAGGCCGTCGACAACGACGCCCAGACCGGCGTCAACCCCACCGGCGCCCCGGCCTCGTTCTACAGCTACGCCGTGGCCCCGCGCACCCTCACCGCCATCGCCGCCATCCACGCCGACAGCGCCGGCTTCGACGGCACGCTGGTCACGGTGCAGGGCCAGGTCTACATCCCCGGCGACTACAAGGCCGACGGCACCAGCGTCTCGGCCTACATCCAGGACGGCAGCGGCCGCGGCCTGAACGTGTTCGGCACGTCCTACAGCACCGGCAGCGACCTGCTGAACGACACGACGGCCGTGGTCCGGGTGACCGGCACCGTCGACTGGTACGGCACCACCGTGGAGCTGGTCAACTACGAGGCCACCGTCATCAGCACCGGCAACCCGGTCCTGACGCCGGCGACGCAGTCCACCGGCGCGGCGGCCGCCCCGGCCAACGAGGGCACCTATGTCCAGGCGGCCGGCATCGTCACCCGATCGAGGCCACCACGCGGCACCAACCCCGCCCACAACGTGACCATCAACGACGGCTCCGGGCCGCTGATCGTGCGCATCGACGACGACCTGGTGGCGGACTTCACCGGCTGGGCCGTGGGCGACACCCTGACCGCGGCCGGCGCCGGCGCCACCTACGCGGGCGAGGGCGAGATCATCGCCGGCCTGGCCTCGGACGTGGTCAACACCGGGCAGGGCCCCGACAACACTCCGCCCACCCTGCTGGGGGCCAACCTCACCGCGCCCACCAACGTGACCCTGACCTTCGACGAGGCCATCGACGCGGCCACCGGCGGCAACACCGCCAACTACACGGTGTACCAGACGTCCTCGCCGGTGAACACCATCGCCGTGACGGCGGCCGTGGTGCAGGCGAACCCGGCGTTCGTGGTGCTGACCCTGGCGGGCGATCCCACGGGCCTGTCCCACACGGTGTCGGTGTCGAACGTCACCGACCTGTCCGGCAACCCGGTCGCGGCGAATTCGACGGCGCTCATCGTCGAGCCGTCGCCGGCGCCGCAGATCGAGATCACCGAGATCATGCAGAACCCCGTACGTGCTGGCCGACGCCGACGGCGAGTGGTTCGAGGTCTACAACGCGGGCTCGGTGGCCGTGGACATGAACGGCTGGACCATCCGCGACGCGGGCATCGACGACCACGTCATCGACAACGGCGGCCCGCTGGTGATCAACCCGGGCGAGTACAAGGTGTTCGGGATCAACGCCACGGCCATGGCCGCCGAGGGCGTGACGCTGTTCTACCAGTACGCGGGCATCACCCTGAGCAACGCCGACGACGAGATCATCCTCGAGACGCCGACGGCGGTCATGGTGGACTCGGTGGGCTGGGACGACGGCCTGACCTTCCCCGACCCCTCGGGCGCGTCCATGCAGTGGAACGGCGAGGGCGACAACGCCGACGGCGCCCAGTGGTCCGAGTCCGGGGCCGTCTTCGGTTCGGGCGACAAGGGCACCCCCGGCGCGGCCAACGACCTCATCTCGCCGGTGCCGGTGCCGGGCGTCGCGTCGTCCCTGCACGGCAACGTGCCCAACCCGTTCAACCCGTCCACGGCCGTGGGCTTCACCCTGGCCAACGGCGGGCACGCGCAGCTGGGTATCTACGACGTGCGCGGCCGCCTGGTCCGCGTGCTGGTGGACGCCCAGCTCACCGCCGGCGACTACACCGGCGCCTACCGCTGGGACGGCCGGGACGACGCGGGCCGCACGGTCACCAGCGGCACCTACTTCCAGCGGCTGGTGGTGGACGGCAAGGTGATCGGCTCGGGCAAGATGATGCTCGTGCGGTAGCACGGCATTGCGGACGGACGACGTGCGGCCCCGCCTCCCCCGGGAAGCGGGGCCGCGCACGTCCGGCGCCGGCCGGGTTCAGACCCCCAGGTCCTGCTCGAACCCGTCGATCCACCCCTCCAGGTCCGCTCCGTACACCTCTTTCGCGTGATCCCGCGACTGGTCCACGTAGAACTGCAGGAACCTGTCCTTGCCGCCCTTCTCCACCAGGCGCGCGACCCAGGCGCCGGCCAGGGGGTAGGAGACGCCGTCGGGCGCCAGGGACCAGTCGTCCCACAGGGCGCGCACCGAGAACGGCGGCAGGACCGCGCTGGTGTCGGCGCGCGCGGCGGCCAGGGCCGCCTCGGCCACGGCCATCCGGTCGCGGCCGGTCTGGTCCAGGTAGACGGCGGTGCCCTCGTTGATCAGGCCCGTCGCGTTCACCGGATGCACCGCCGCGTAGCCGATGACGTGGGCCATCTCGTGGCCGACGGTCTGGTTCACCAGGCAGTGGACCAGGTCCAGGCGCGGCCGGGCGAAGCCCAGGGTGGGCATGCCGGCGGCGGTGGCCTCGTCCTGGTCGGCCCAGACCACGAAGCGGATGGGCTGGTCGGGCGCGCCGCCGAACCAGGCGCGGATCTTGGCGTAGGCCTCCTCGTGGCGGCGGGCGTAGTCGGCGCGGTCGAAGTCCGTGAGCTTGTCGGAGAAGCGGAACAGGAAGTGCTCGGTCCTGAAGGTGTCCCACTTGTCGAACGAGGGATCCAGCGCGAAGCCCGTCAGGTTGTTGTTGGCGTTGCGGGTGGCGTTGGCCGTGGCGTTGCAGTCCCGTGCCGCCAGCCAGGCCGCCCGGGCGCCGTCGTCATCCCCGAGCCTGAGGCGCACGGCCCCCAGGTAGACCTCGGCCCAGGCGTAGACCCAGGTGCGGTCGGTCAGGTCCAGGTCGGCCGCGCGCTTGAGGAAGATCTCCCCCTCGGCCGCCTTGTCCTGGTCCACCAGGGCGCGGCCCACGGCCAGGTTCACCTGGGCTGTCTCGGTGCCGGTGCTGAGCAGGGCCTTGCCCTGGTTCACCACCTCGTCGAAGCGGCCCTGTTTGTAGAGCTCCCAGAGGGGGTCGGCGGGGCCTTTCGCCGGGGCGTCCTGCGCCGCGGCCGCGCCCGCCAGGACGGCGATCAGCACGAGCGTCGCCGGCAGTGTCTTCTTCATCGGTCCGCCTCCTCCTCGTTCGGCGCCTTCAGCAGCGCCACCCCCGTCACCCCGAACACCAGGGCCACCTGGAAGATCACCGACAACATGCTCCAGGCCACGCGGCTGTCGGTCATCGGCCGCCCCGAGAACACCAGGATCACGGCGAACAACGTCAGCAGCACCCAACCGGCGATCCGCGGCCGGCGCCGCACGAACCAGGCCAACCCCACCATCGCGGCCGCGGTTCCGCAGGTGATCGCGGTCAGCAGCCCCGGCCAGGGATAGGGCTCCGGCCGCAGCAGGATGACCAGCGGGACCACCGTCATCACCGCCGCCCCGACCAGCACCCAGGCCACGCCCCCCGGCGCGCCCCAGTACTGGATCAGGTAGCTGATCAGGAACACCCAGACCAGGGCCTTGCGGATGGTCTCGTCGGGGAACGGTTGCGTCGTGATGCCCGCCGAGGCGTGGGCCAGCGGGTCGTACAGGCGGGTGGCGATCAGCAGGTAGTTGGCCGCCACCAGCAGGATCACCACCGCCAGGGCGTGGAATCCCGCGCGGTGCATCACGCCGCGGGTGAACTCGTCCGCATCCCGCAGCAGCCCCGTCTCCCGCAGCACCGACGGCGCGATCACCGCCAGCAGCGTGATGCCCAGCAGCGGCGGCCACACGTAGCTGCAGGGCCATCCCCGCCACCCCGATCCCGAACGCCAGCCAATCCGCCGACGGCAGCCGGCGCAGCTTCGCTTCAGCCATCATCCTCCCCCTTTTCCGTCCAGCTCGAACAGCTCCGCCACCGGCATGCCCAGGGCCCGGCCAGCTGGAAGGCCAGCAGGGCCGAGGGCACGAACTTCCCCTTCTCGATGGCCAGGATCGTCTGCCGCCGCACGCCCACGCGCTGCGGCCAGGTCCTCCTGGGTCAGGTCCAGGCGCGCGCGGTGCTGCTTCAGATGATTGCGGAGCTTCATGAAGCGAATGTACGGTATAGCGTACATTATGTCCAGAACTATTTACTTTCCTGTCAGGACCGGTCCCCTGTCACGATCGCAACAATCCGGCGTGGACGAGCAATCTGGTATCAACCTCGACCGGATCGACCAGGCGGTCTGGCGCGTCTCCGCCGGAATCTTGACGGCCGCAGGTATTTCCGAGTAGTCTCGTCCCCTATTGAGGTCCCCGCCCGCTGTGTGGCAGCGGGTGTCCGCACGGACGGGAGCCGAACGGAGGGAGACCACCATGCACGTCCGCTCCGCCGCCGCTGCCGGCATGCTTGCCGTCATCTGCCTCGCCAACGCCGTCCAAGCCCAGCAGTGCACCATCGATCCCGCAGCCAGCTCCGTCAGCATCGCCCAGCCGGCGGTCATCTTCGCCTGCCCGGCGGGGGACGGGCCCACCCTGACCTCGGTCGGCGCGACGCTCACCGCCCACCTGGTGGACCAGAGCGGCACGCCCTGCACGGCAGGGCTGTTCCAGGGCTTCGAGGTGGACGGCAATCCGCCCAGCGACATCTGGGACGGCGTCCAGCTGCCGGGCGTCCAGTTCGACGTGTCGGGCGCCAATTTCGTGAACCTTGGCAACGGGGACTACGAGGTGGGCGGCGCCCTCTACGCCGGCGGCGTGTCCGCCGGCGGTGCCATCGTCAAGTACATCGGGATCACCATCGGCGGCTCCCCCATCCCCCTGCAGATCACGAGCGCCGACCTGAACGGGGACGGGGTGGTCAACCTCGCGGACGCCAGCGTCTACGCCGCGAACCTCGGGGGACCCTACGATTTCCGGTTCGACTACAACGGGGATGGAGTCATCAACCTGTCGGATGTGAGCATCTTCGCGTCGCACCTGGGGCACACGCTGCCGCCGTTCTGGGCCGTGGACCCGGTGGACTGAGCCGTGGGCGAGCACTGCGGCGGCGGGGTCAGACGCTCCGCCGCCGCAGCCACCTTCCCAGCAGCAACGAGCTGAACGACGCCGCCATGAACACCAGCGCCGCCAGGATGAACACCTCGCGGAAGCCAAGCAGGCGCAGGACCACGAATCCCACCGCCGGGCCGATCAGACCGCGGATGCCCACCAGCGCCACGTGGATGCCCTGGTAGTGGCCGCCCTGGCCGTCGGGCGCGAAGGAGATGGAACCCACGTTCCACCCCACGTTCACGCCCGCCATGCCCACCGAGTAGACCGCGAAGGCCAGGTACGCTCCCAGGTCCGGCCGCAGGCCGAACCAGGGGGCGATCAGCGCCAGCATCACCGGGTAGAAGGCGATGACCGCGTTGGACACGGTGGCCAGGCCCACCGGGTGCAGGCGGTCCATGAGCTTGCCGGCCGCCGGGCTCAGCACCGCGACGCCCAGGGTGGCGATCAGCACCCGTGACGAGCTGATGGCCTGGTAGCTGAGGTCCAGCTCGTTCACGAAATACAGGGGCACCACCGGCACCAGCATCAGGTAGGCCACGCCGTAGATCATGAAGTTCATCTCGTACCAGAAGTAGGGGCGGTCGCCGGCCGAAGGTGGCCGCCGCATCCCGGAACGGGACCAGCAGCGCGGAGGATAGACGACGCCAGCGGATGGGCCCCAGGGGCAGCCGCGGCACGGCGAAGAACACGGCCCGCGGGTCCGGCGTCGCGTCGTGGGCGGGGCGCGGCAATCCGGCCAGGGCCAGGGGGTAGAGGAAACCGACCGCCCCGATCACCGCATAGACCACGCCGTACTTCCCGGGCGCCGCGTCCAGCACCCGACCCACCACCACCGCCGTGGCGGCCGAGGTCAGGTTGGCCACCAGGGCGCCCCAGCCGAACACGGCGCCCCGCCGCTCGCGCCGGATGTTGGCCTGCAGGATGCCGTTCTGGGCCGGGTAGACCATGGCGATGAACAGGTAGACCGGTGCCAGCAGCAGGGTGAACTGGACCGGGGTGCGCACCACCAACATCAGCGCCAGCACGGCGCGCCCGCCCAGGCCGCCCCAGATCAGCCAGCGGCGGCGGCCGCCCCGCGCCAGCAGGTGCCCCCAGTAGAGGGCGGCCAGCATGGCGGTGGTCTCCATGGTCACCGAGACCGTCACCAGCCAGTCCGGCGCCGCCAGCGACTTGCCCAACACGAAGGGGAACAGCAGGTAGCCCGCATAGAAGACGCCCTGCGCCACCATGCCCAGCAGGTAGCGGCGCACGGTCAGGCGCTCGAGGGCCAGGACGTCCGCATCGGCGGCGGCGGCGGGGGGGGTGGTGCCGGACATGGGCGAATGATGGCCCGCCGACGGCGGCCGCGCCAGACCGAAGCGCGCCCTTGCCCCCGCACTGCGACGCAGGACGACCGGGCACAACCGGCAACGTCGGTCCCTTTCTGTATACCACCAGGCCGCCTGGCCCATGGCACACGCTTTGCGGCTCGGCCCCCGGGCAGTGTGAAATCGCCCGGAACCCGGGACTACCGTCGGATGCCGCGCGACACGCAGGGCACCTTGCACGATCCCGGGACCGAGCCAAGGCAATATCAATCGAACGAGGCTGAGGCGTGATGCAGCGAATGAACGGAATCAAGACGGGGACCCTGGCGCTCGTCACGCTGGCCGGCCTGCTGGCCGCCGGTGACGCCGCGGCCTTCGACCACCTCGAGATCACCGTGGTCAACCCGCACGTGGTGGCGGGACGACCGGCGGTCACGGTGGAGACCGATTTCAGCGTCAACGTGCGCGCCGTCAACACCGACGGCACCACGGACGTGAACGCCAACTTCATCCATGCCCAGCTGCAGTCGCCGGACGTGGCGGCGGTCCTGCCCTCGTCCCACTACCTGGCCGGCGGCGAGTTCCAGTTCGACAACCTGCGCCTGCTCGCCGCGGGCCAGCCCGTGCGCCTGCGCGTGGTCGACGCCGACGACGGCTCGGTGCCGGCGGCCAACGTCGAACTGAACTGCTACAACTTCGTCCACCACTTCGACTTGAGCGTACCGGCGGGCGACAAGTTCGTCGATCAGGCGGTGCCGGTGACCATCACCGCCCGCGACGCCGCGGGCGTGGCCGTCCTGAACTTCCGCGACGACCTGACCCTGGACGCCCTGGTGGGCAACTTCCCCAGCGGCCCCACGCAGGCCGTGTCCGGCGGCGACTTCAACCTGGGCGTGGCCACGGTGCCGGTGACCTTCTGGGGCACCGACCCGGTCACCCGGGAGAACCAGTTGACGGCCGTCAACTCGATCGTCTACCCGGGCCAGTCGCTCGCCGCCCGCGGGACGGCCACCGTCACGCCGCTGCGTCCGGGCCCCCTGGCGACGGTCGTGCTGCTGCTGCCCGGGGAGACCCTCACCCCCGGCGTCAGCCCCGGCAAGTCGGGCATGCCCAGCAGCCAGACCTCGGGCCAGAGCTTCGGCGGGATCAGCGTCTACGCCACCGACCAGCGCTGGAACCCCATCGAGCCGGCACCCCTGCCCTCGCTCGCCTGGACGAGCGACGACCCCAACGCCGGCGTGGTGCTGCCCGCCGGCGGCCTCATGGGCGGCAACCCCGAATCGTCCCTGAACTCGACGCTGGTGCGCTCGGGCACCACGCGCGTGACGATCACCGCGTCGGGCGCCGTGGGCGCCACCAGCCGCAGCGACGTCGTCATCAACCCCCAGGGCCTGGACCACTTCGAGTTCGACACCGGCGTGTGGAACCCCGCCGATCCCCAGGTGACGACGATCCCGTTCAACATCCGGATCATCGCGCGCGACGCCGCCGACAACGTGTTCCCCCTCAACGGCGCGGTCAGCCTGCGCGTGCGCATCGGCGCCGCCGACGAGAGCGCCGACTACATCCTGACCAACAACGCCACCTTCGTCGACGGGCGGCTGGACGCGCTGGTGCAGGTCACCAAGCGCGGCTTCAGCGCCCGGCTGATCGTGGACGCGGGCGTCGTCGGCGAATCGCCGGCCTTCCAGGTCAACGCGGGTCCCTGCGAGAAGATCCTGATGTCGTTCCCGGGCGAGACCTGGGTCAACGGCCTGAACGACCCGGCCTTCAGCGGCAACCAGGGTGCGCCCAACGCCGTGACCGCCGGCGACGTGATCACGAGCCTGGAGATCCGCCCGGTCGACCGCTACAACAACCTGGCCCCGGGCACGCGCAACGTGACCTTCAGCTGCCCCTCCGGCTGGTTCTCCATGCCGGACTACCCCGGCAACGTGATGACCATCAGCAACGCCACCAGCGCCCGCGTGGTGCTGCGGTCGGCCGACCAGCTCCAGTACCTGCGGGCGGTCTCGTCGGGCATCCAGCCCCACGACTCCAGTCCGGTGCAGGTCTCCCCCGCGGCATACGCGCGCATGGTCGTGGCGGCCCCGGGCGAGGCCCTGGACCCCGGCATCTTCGACAGCATCGAGGACGACGGCAAGATCGGCCAGGCCAGCGTGCAGGACGCCGGCGTGCCCTTCAACGTGCGCGTCTACGCCACGGACACCTACTGGAACCCGGTCAGCGACTTCGACCCGGTGCTGCCCCTGGCCATGGACTTCTCCAGCAGCGACGCCGCGGCGGTGCTGCCGGCCAATCCCCAGTCGATCGGCGGCAACAGCGGCGACTTCCAGGTGACGCTGATCACCCTGGCCGACCCCAACCACCAGACGGTGCGGGTCGACGACAACGGCAGCGCCGTCGCCGCGTTCGCCACCATCCCCCTGAAGGCCGGCGTCATCGACCACTTCGACATCGGCATCAACAACCGCACCAACCCGACGCCGGCCGACGTCCTGACGCCCATCCCCGACCACCGGGCCGGCTCGCTGCTGCCCAACGTGACGGTGATCGCGCGCGACGTCTTCGGCAACCACGTCAACGACTACACCGAGCAGGTCACCCTCTACGTGAGCCACGGCACGGGCATCCTGACCCCGGTGTCGGTGGACCTGGGCGCCGGCCTGGGCAGCGGCACCTACCAGGGCGCCTGGCGCGGGCCCATCCGCATCACCCGCACCGGCCAGGACGTGCGCCTGTACGCGCGGGAGGACACCTACGCCAACACCGACAGCTCCAACGCCTTCACCGTGTTCGCCGAGGCCCAGGACTACGCCGACCTGGTCGTCCTGCTGCCCGGCGAGACCCACACCCCGGGCATCGCGCCCGGCAAGGTGGGCGAGCCGCTCCCGGTGGTCGCCGGCGATCCCGTCGTGGCCACGGTCATCGCCACGGACGCCTGGTGGAACCAGGTGCCGGTGCAGCCGCAGATCCACTTCCAGAGCAGCGGCTACTTCCAGATGATCACGCCCAACGACACGGCGCTGGACCCGAGCGGGCGCGACCAGTTCGACCTGTTCCTCAAGACCGCCGCCGGCCACGCCCTGACCGCCGCCGACCTGATCTCGCCGGCCGTCAACGACACCAGCCGCATCGTCGCGACCGCGGGCGAGTTCGACCGGCTGATGGTGCTGCTGCCCGGCGAGGCCGCCCAGCCCGGCGGCCCCGAGCCCGACGGCAAGACCGGCACGCCCATCCCCCAGACGGCGAGCCTCGAGTTCGACGTGCGGGTGCGCGCCGTGGACCAGTTCTGGAACCAGGTGAACAACAGCAGCGAGCACGTGTGGATGGCCAGCGACGACAACTCGCTGTCCGACACCAATCCCCTGAGCAACGGCCAGTCCCTGGTGGCGGGCGAGCTGACCATGCCGCTGTTCCTGACCTCGACGGGGTACGTGACCCTCGCCGGCTCGGCCCTGGACCACACCGACATCACCGGCCAGCAGGTCACCGTGCAGGTGCAGCAGGGCGCCAGCTACCGCATCACGACCCCGCCCACGGCCCAGGTGGGTCCGCCGCAGACCTTCAGCTTCACGGTGGAGCTGGTGGACGAGAACGGCGACCCCATGCCCACGGCCAACAACTGGTTCAACGTCCGCGCCCTGCGCAGCAACCTCGAACCGGCCAGCAGCGCGCTGCAGATCACCAGCGGCCAGCTCTCGGGCGGCCGGGTGACCATCAGCAACCAGGCCTACGACACGGTCGAGGACATCGTGCTGTGGATCACCGACACGGCCGGACGCAGCAGCTACAGTTCCACCATCACCATGCAGCCCAACGGGTTGGAGTACGTGGTGACCATGGACGCGGCCACGCCGCCGCGGGTCGGTCCGCCGGCGGCCTTCCCCGTCTCGGTCGTGCTGCGCGACGTGGACACCCACACGGTCGTGGACGACGACCGCCGCCTGGACGTGGCCGTGATGTCGGCCCTCGGCGGCCCGGGCCTGGGCGACGTCGGCACCACCAGCCAACGCCTGGACCACGGCGTGATCTCCTTCCAGCAGACCTACACCCGCGCCGGCAACGTCTACGTGACGGTGACCGACACCACGGGCCTCAGCGGCTCGAGCCCGGTCTTCGCCATCCGCGCCGACGGCTACAAGCGGTTGCAGATCGTCGCCCCCGGGGAGACGGTCGAGGCCGGCATCCCGGCCTTCGAGGCCAGCGGCAAGAGCGGCACGCCCCAGGTGCAGCGGTCCGGCGAGCTCTTCCCCGTGACCGTGCGCGCGGTGGACCAGTACTGGAACCTGGCCGACACCACCAACACGGGCGACCTGCGCCTGGTCGCCAGCGACAACAGCTTCGCCGATCCGGGCAACCCGCAGGAGAACCACGTGCCGTTCGTCAACGGCCGGCGCACGTTCAACGGCTATCTCACCGACGAGGGCACCGTCACGGTGACCGTCTACGACGAGGCCGATCTCAACAAGCCGTCCCAGTCCAGCCACATTCCCGTGGACCCGCCCTACGAGTACCAGATCACCGTGCCGGCAACGGCCTCCACCGGCCCCGTGCCCGGCTTCCAGGTCACGGTCAAGCTGATCGATCCGGTGACGGGGAACGTGGTGCCCACGTCCATGAACCGCTTCTACCTGACGCCGCTGCTGCCCAACCGGGGCGCGGCCAACGGCGCCCTGGGCATCCCCGAGGCCCAGCTGGTCGGCGGCACGGCGGTGCTCAACGCCCAGAGCTACAGCACCGTCGAGGACATCATCATCCGGGTGACGGACGACTTCGGCCGCGAGGCCTTCAGCTCGGTGATCGCGATGGACAGCGGCGGCCTGTACTACGCCGTCACCGTCCCGGACACCGCGCTGGTCGGCCCGCCGTCGACGTTCCCCCTGACGGTCGAGCTGCTGGACAGCAACACCGGCCAGCGGGTCACCACCCAGGACCGGCTGTTCACCGTGGCGGTCATGAGCGCCCGCACCGGCCTGCCCGGCACCGGCCACGTGCAGGTCACCCAGGGCATCCTCGCCGGCGGCGCCCGGACCATCAACCAGGCCTACAGCCGCGCCGAGGACATCTTCGTGCAGGTCTCGGACACCACCGGCGTCCGCGGCATCAGCAACACCTGCCACCTGCAGGCCGACGGGTTCAAGCGCATCCAGATCGTGGCCCCCGGCGAGACCCCGGTTCCGGGCGCCCTGACCGGCGACGGCAAGGACGGCGACCCGCTGACCCAGCAGGCCGAGGCGCCCTTCACCGTCTCGGTGCGCGCCGTGGACCAGTACTGGAACCTGGTCGACGACGTCAGCGGCGGGACCATCAATCTCAGCAGCTCCGGCGGCCAGCTCGACCTGGTCGACCCCGGCGATGCGGCCGCGCCCTTCGTCAACGGCACGCGGGACCTGCAGATCGTGCTGGGCAATCCCGGCCTGGTGTCGGTCTTCGCCACCGATCCGCTGCACGCCACGGTGGGCTCCGGGCGGGTCGACGTGCCGGTGAACGAGGCCGAATACCGCGTCGTGCTGCCGGACCCGGCCACGGTGACGGCCGGTCCGCCGGCCACCTTCAGCATGACGGTGCGCCTGGTCAACCCGGAGACCGAGGAACGCATCAACGCCGGCGGCACCTTCACCCTGGCGGCCCTGCTGCCCAGCCGCAGCGCCGCCCACGACACCCTGGGTATCCGCCAGGGCACCCTGGTCGGCGGCGAGGCCGTGATCAGCGGCCAGCACTACGCCACCAGCGAGCAGATCGTCATCCGCGTGCGCGACGACCGCGGCCGCGAAGCCTTCAGCGACGTGCTGACGGTGGTGCCCGAGGGCGTCCGCTACGCCTTCGACGTGCCCGACACCGTGGTCGCGGGCGAACCCTTCGCCATGTCGGTCAAGCGCGTGGACATCGTCACCGGCCAGCTGGTGACCAGCGACGACCGCAACTTCTCGCTGCAGGCCTTCAGCGGCAACTCGCCGCGGCCCGACTGGGCCCTCAACCCCCCGGGCGTCCTGGCGGACTCGGTCGGCACGACGTTCGACGGGATCCGCACCTTCGCCTCGCAGACCTACGACCGGGCCGAGAGCATCTACCTGCAGGTCGAGGACGCGAGCGGGGAGCAGGCCTTCAGCGACGTCATCATCGTGCGGCCGGCGCCCGCGGCCCGGGTCGAGGTGTGGGCCGAGGACATCCCCGGCCACGAACTCGACCGGCCGCTGCGGCCCAACGAGACCGTGCGCGTGCACCTGCGCGCCACCGACGCCGTGGGCAACCCGGTGCAGAGGACGGCGATGACCCTGGAGATCATCGACGGGGACGGCCAGCTCGGCACGAGCCGCCTGACCTCGCTCACCCTCCCGGCGGACGTGGACGGACGCGTGGCCGTGGACCTGGGCATCACCCCCTACGGCACCCGCGACGTGCGCGTGCAGGCGGTGGCCGGCGCCCTGCTGTCGGACGTGCTGCTGCTGGACGTGGTGGGCCCGCCGGTGACCGCGCTCAGCCTCGACCCCGTGGCCTCCCCCTTCCGCGACGGCTGGTACGTGACCCCGGAGACCCGCATCTCCCTGGGGGCGACCACCGAGGACCAGGGCGGCATCCAGAGCATCTTCGTCGACGTCGACGTCGCCGATCCCCCGCGGCCCGCGGCGATCTACGGCGGCTCGTTCTCCCTGGCCGACCTCGGTCCGGCCTACGCCGCGCCCGGCCTGCACACCCTGCGCTTCTACGCCGAGGAAACCAGCGGCGTGGTCGAGGACGTGCGCACGGTCACCCTGTACACGGCCAAGGCCATGGACACCGACCGCGCGATCACCAACCGGCCCAACCCCTTCAACCCGCGGGACGGCGCGACCATGATCATGTTCCGGCCCACGGCCGACGGCACGGTCACCCTGACCATCTACGACCTCTACGGCGACGTGGTGCACAGCGAGCAGCTGAACGTCACGGCCGGCGAGCTGGTCACCCATCCCTGGAACGGAACCAACGGCGAGCACCGGGTCGTGGCCAACGGCGGCTATATCTGCCGCGTCCACGGCAACGGCATGGACCTCCGCCGCAAGATCGCGGTGGTGAAGTGATGAAGGCTGGAAACATGACACCGATGGACCGGATGGGGACCGCGCTGCGCCGCGGCCTGGCGACCGCCCTGGGCGCGGCGCTGCTGACCACGACGGCCCTGGCCGCCGACGACGGCGGCGTGGCGGGCGGGTTCCTGCGCTACGGCGCCAGCGCCCGCAGTCTCGCCCTGGGCAACGCCTCGGTCGGCATCGCCGACGACGCCGCCATGTCCTACTGGAACCCGGCGGGCCTCGCCCAGCTGCGCACCATGGAGCTGACCGGCATGGGCGCGACCATGTACAACGACACCCGCTACAGCTTCCTCTCCCTGGGCATGCCCACCGAGAGCTGGGGCACCTTCGCCCTCAGCGGCACGTTCACCGCCAGCGGCGACTACGAACGGGCCACCTGGGACGCCGACCTGAACGAGACGTTCAGCGAGAAGGAAAGCATCATGTCCCTGGGCTGGGCGGGCAGCCTCGGCCGGGTCACCTACGGCGCGACGATCAAGTCCGTGAGCCAGGACATCGGCGGCGCCCGCGGCAGCAGCATGGGCATGGACGTCGGCGTCTACTACCGCCCCCACCGCCTGCTGAGCGTCGGCGGCGCCATCCAGAACCTGGTGTCGCCCAAGATCACCCTGCTGGACCAGGAGGAGGAGCTGGCGCGCAGCGTCCGCGTCGGCCTCGCGTTGCGGTTCTTCAACAGCCGCCTGCTGGCCACCAGCGACCTCGTCAAGACCAAGTGGATGAACACGAGCGTCCGCACGGGGATCGAGGCGTGGCCCCTGCGCAACATCGCCGTCCGCGGCGGCTGGGACGGGGAGCGCGAACACATGAGCGCCGGCGCCGGCATCCGCCTGGACAACTGGCAGTTCGACTACGCCTACGTCAGCACCGATCTCGGCGCCCAGAACGTGCTGTCGGCCACCCTGCGCTTCGGCGTCCCGTTCGGCGTCAAGATGAGCCGCGACAAGGCCTTGTTCAGCCCCAGCGGCAAGGACCGCGAGGTCAACTTCGCCATCGAGACCGCCGTGCGCGGCACCATCGAGTCGTGGCGCGTGGAGATCGTCGACGCCGAGGGCCGCCCCGTGCGCACCCTGTCGGGCAACGGCCCGCCGCCGGGCGCCGTGTCGTGGCAGGGCGACGACGAGGACGGCCGCCTGGTCGGCGACGGCACCTACGACGCCCGCGTCCTGGTCGTCGACAGCCTGGGCCAGGAATGGGATTTCACGACGAGCGTGGAGGTGCTCGGGTTCATGGACCGGACCCGCGCGCCCATCCGCGTCGAACTCAGCGGCGCCGCGCCGAACAGCACCGGGGGAACCGACCGATGACGACCTACCAGGGCAACCATATCCGCCGCCGCGCGGCCGTGCTCGCCGCCGCGCTCCTGCTGCTGCTTCCGCTCGCCGCCCGCGGCGGCGACGACCCCGGCGTCCGCGAGCGGGCCGTGCCCACCGAAGCGGCCCTCTGGGCGGCGGCCGGCCAGGCCTTCGCCGGCGGTGTCGACAAGTCGGCGGCCATGCAGCAGTACCGGCTCTTCGTCCAGGAATACGGCGGCAGCGAACGCGCGGCCGAGGCCCAGTACATGGTCGGCGAGTGCTATTTCGCCGCGGGCGACTACGACGGCGCCCTGCGGGAGTACGACAAGGTCGACGGACGCAAGGGCCGCACCGACTACCTGCAGGCCAGCGTGCTGCTGCGCCAGGGCGAGTGCTACTACAACACCGGCCGCGCGGACGAGGCCGTCGCCCGCTACAACCGCCTGATCGACAAGTACGACGACACCTTCCTGCTGGCCGAGGGCCTCTACGAGATCGGCCTGACCTACATCGTCGAGGGCAACTGGCTGAAGCTGCGCAGCGCCTACCGCGAGCTGCTGGAGCAGCGGCCTGGCTACGGCGAGATGCCGCAGGTGAAGTTCGCCCTCGGCCTGTTCTCCTACCAGGAAAAGGACTACGACCAGGCCATCGCCTACTTCAGCGAGGTGCCCAGCGACCGCGGCCTCTACTACCTGGGCCGCTGCCTCGAGGACACCGGCCAGTACATCCTGGCCATCCAGCGCTACCGCCAGGTCCTGCGCAAGTACCCGGACAGCCCGCTGGCCGACGACGTGGCCTTCTCCGTGGCCGAGGCCTTCTACCGCTCGGGCCAGAACGCCGTGGCGGTGCAGAGCTACCGCGAGTTCATCGACCAGTACCCCGACAGCCGTTTCGTGGCCAACGCCCGCTACAAGATGGCCTGCGTGACCTACAACGAGAAGCACTACGACGAGTCGGTGCGCCAGCTCGAGGAGATCGTGCGGCTGTTCCCGGACGAGATGATCGCCGGCTACGCCCAGTACCTGATCGGCGACTGCTACGCCGCCCTCGACCGCCGGGCCGAGGCCATCTTCGCCTGGACCGACGCGGTGCGCCGGTTCGAGGGCAGCCGCGTCGCCAGCGCGGCGATGCACAAGATCATCTTCACCTACACGGCCGAGCGGAACTACGGCCAGGCGATCGTGCTGGCCGACGAGTTCCTGCGCCAGTACCCGGGCGACAGCCTGGCGCCGCGGGTGCGCGTGCTGCAGGGGTTCAGCCACTTCCAGCTGGAGGAGTACCGCGAGGCGATCATGTGCTTCCAGAACGTGGTCGACAAGAACGTGAACACCGACGTGGCCGAGCGCGCCCTCTTCCTCTCGACCCTGGCCTACTTCCGCATCGAGCAGCTGGACCGCGTGATCACCAACTACAACTACATCGCCAGCCGTCTGCTGCCGACGCCCAGCCACTGGCGCGCCCGCACCTACTACTACCTGGGCGAGGCCTACTTCGCCCAGGGCCTGTACCGCCAGGCCGAGGGCATGTACCGCCTGGTGCTGACGGGTTATCCGCGCAGCAACGTGGCCGCCGCGTCCCTGCAGGGCCTGGTGGCCAGCCTCAGCCGCAGCGGCGACTACGAACTGGCGCTGCAGGAACAGGAGAAGTTCCTGCTGGCCCTGGCCAACGCCGACAGCGACAAGGGCACCAACAGCCTGGCCGTGGGCTCGATCTACTTCAACCAGCACAAGTACGAGGACGCCCTGCGGCAGTTCGGCGACTTCCTGGCCAAGCATCCCGACGATCCGGCCGCGGCCGCGGCGCTCGCCAACCAGGGCGACTGCTACTACCGCCTGCAGTACTACGACCAGGCGATCGAGAGCTGGCGTTCGCTGCTGACCCGCTTCCCCGCCGCGCCCGAGGCCGAGGAGTCGATCTACCGCATCGCCGACACCCAGTTCGGCCTCGGCCGGTACGCCGACGCGGCCGCCACCTACAGCCAGCTGCAGGAACGCTTCCCCGCCGGCGCCCGCGCCGCCGACGCCGCCTTCGGCGTGGCGAACTGCGCCTACAACCAGGGCCAGGACGACCGGGCGATCGAGTCCTTCGGCGCCTTCCTGGCCGCCTACCCCGACGATCCGCGCGTCGAGGACGCCGAGCTGGGCGTGCAGAGCTGCTACTACCGCAGCGGCCGCGACATGGAACAGTACCTGGCCACCAATCCCGAAAGTCCGCTGGCGGCCGACATCTTCTGGAACAAGGGCCAGGACGCGTTCGCCGCCGGCGATTTCACCACCGCCGCGAAGGCCTTCGAGCGCGTGACCCTGGACTACCCCGAGAGCGAATCGGGGCCGGGCGCCCTCTTCTACCTGGCCGAGAGCTACTACCGCAACGGCGGAGCTGGATCCGGCCCTGGCCGGCTACCGCAACTTCACGACCACCCATCCGGATCACGAACTGGCCGAGCTGGCCTACCTGCGCACCGCCACGGTGCTGTTCAAGCAGGAGCAGTTCGCCAAGGCGGCCATGGGCTACGAGACCCTGGTCGACCTCTTCCCCGACGGCGAGTACGCGCCGCTGGCGGCCTACAACGCCGCCGTCTGCTACCAGGAGATGGAGGACTGGCACGCCGCCATCGGCGGCTACGTCCGCTTCATCGTGGACTACCCGACCCACGAGAACGCCCACGGCCTCTGGCTGCAGGTGGCGGCCCTGTACCAGGACGAACTGGGCGACTACCGGCAGGCGGTCGAGGCCTACGGGCACGCCCTCGAGGCCGACGACGCCCCCGGTCACCGAGATCCGCTTCCGCCAGGGCGAGTGCCTGGAGAAGGACGGCCGCGTCGACGAGGCGCTGGCCTCGTACACCGCGGCGGCCGACGCCGGGCCCGCCGGCGACCCCTTCGGCGTGGCGGCCCTGGCCCGCCTGGCGGAGATCGCCGAGGACCGCGGCGACTGGACCGCCGCCGTCGGGCGCTGGCAGCGCATCGTCGACGGGGGCGGCAAGCCCGAGTGGACGCAGATGGCGGCCGACCGCATCGCGGCCATCCGGGCCTCCGGCGTCGCCGGCGGCTGATCCGCCCGCGACCCGCTGTTCGACGACGGCCGGCGACGCCAGGGGCGCGCCGGCCGTCGCGTTTCCCGCCGTGACGGGTCGTTTCCGCACATGCCTTTTCATCCGGCGCCGTGCCCGACGATGGCACATCGATTGCGGTATCCGACCACAGGCCCGCCGCGTGGCCGCCAAACGGCGGAACGGGGCCGGAGTCGCCCGGGACAGGTCGCAGAATGCACGGCCCGCCCGGACCCAACGAGCAATCGGAACGGCCGTCTTCGCGGCGGCTAGAGAGGGATCAGAACATGTTCGGCGATATGTCCATCATCGGCGTCTTCATGGCGTCCCCGACCATGATCATCCTGGGGCTGTGCTCCATCCTGACCGTGGGGTTCACCGTCGAGAGGGTGCTGTACTTCCAGACCACCCGCCAGGACACCCGGCGGTTCATGGCCGAGGTCGCCACCCGGGTCAAGGCCGGCGACGTGCGCGGCGCCCTGGAGTTCTGCCAGCAGAGCCGCAGCCCCGTGGGCCGCGTCATGGCCCAGGGCCTGACCCACCTGAACCGCTCGCGCGACGAGCTGGCCCAGCGCCTGGACACGGCCATCGACCTGGAAACGGTCGAGATGGAGCGCGAACATCGGCGTGCTCGGCACCATGAGCAACATCGCGCCGCTGCTCGGTCTGTTCGGCACGGTGGTCGGCATCATCCGGGCCTTCGCGGACATCGCGCGCACCGGCAGCGGCGGCGGCGCCGTGGTGGCCATGGGCGTCTCCGAGGCGCTGCTGACCACGGCCGCCGGCATCATCGTCGCGGTGATCGCCACGGTGGCCTTCAACTTCTTCGTGCGCCGCATCCGCACGCGGACCGCCCATCTCGAGGACGCCCGCGAGACGTTCTTCACCCTCTGGGGCCAGGTCAACAGCCAGCGCACGCGCCAGCAGCCCCGGCAGCAGGCGCAGCCCCAGGCCGCGCCCGCCCGTCCGCGCACCGCCGCCGACGAGCAGGCCGACCCCCTGGCCGCGGTCCTCGGCTAGAAGGCGAGGAGACGTCATGACGGCGAGCAAGCGACGCAGCAGCCTGCAGGGCCAGAACGAGGCCAACATCACGCCCCTGGCGGACGTGACGACCACGCTGATCGTGGTCTTCCTGATCACCATGCCGGCCATGATGTGGAACGGCATCCAGGTCAACAGCGCCGAGGCCGGCAGCGAGAAGGCCGTGGTCACCCCCACCAAGGCGGCCGACGACGGGCTGCTGACGGTGACGGTCACTCCCGCGGGCATCACGCTCAACGGCGAGGCCATGGACATCGCCGACCCTGGAGACGGAGCTCACCGGCCGCCTGGCCGGCCGCGACGACAAGACCGTGGTGATCGTCCCGGACGACGACGTGATCCTGGGCTCCGTGGTCGAGGTGCTGGACGTCGCCAAGGCGAGCGGCGCCGCGAGCCTGGCCATGCTGAACGAGATCGGGGAATGACGTGAAAAAGAGCGCGTTCCAGACCGAGAGCCGCACGACGGTCGTGCCCATCATCAACGTGTCGCTGGTGGTCGTGCTGACCCTGATGATGATCGCGCCGTTCCTGAGCAACCAGGAGCACGACGTGGACCTGCCCATGGCCCGCGCCGCCGAGGTGGACGACACGGACAACGTGGAGGTCACCTTCACCATCGCGCGCGAGATCTTCATCGGGTCCGACCAGGTCGAACTGGGCGACGTCAGCCGGCTACATGGGCGGCATGTTCGAGGGCACGCCCCACGCCATCGCCGTGGTGAAGGCCGACCGCAACCTGCCCTACGGCGAGGTCGAGCAGCTGATCGCCGCCATCGAGGCCTCCGACGCCCCCCACGTGGCCCTGGCCACCAAGGAGCAGGACGAGGAGGCCGCCCGATGATGCAGCAGCACATCGACCGCTCGCGCCAGACCCGCGGCGGCATGACGGCCAGCGTCGTCCTGCACGCCGCCCTGATGGTGCCCCTGGCCCTGATGGTCGGCGGCGCGGCGGTCCAGCAGACCAGCCACGACGACCTGACGGAGATCGCCTACATCGAGGCCCGCTACGGCGAGGACGTGGCGGCCAAGGTCAAGCTGAAGGAATCCCCGCACCGGCGCCCCGAACCGCCCGGGCGCGGCGTGGCCACCGACAGCGCCGTCAAGCCCGCCGATCCCGCGTCGCCGGCGCCCCCGCGGCCCGAGCCGAAGCCCTTG
Organism: Candidatus Krumholzibacteriia bacterium; assembly: GCA_963825035.1. GTDB lineage: Bacteria > Krumholzibacteriota > Krumholzibacteriia > LZORAL124-64-63 > LZORAL124-64-63 > JACZKN01. The sequence continues at coordinate 105,982 of CAWGRT010000027.1, forward strand.
ACCTCGCGGCCGGACCTGCCGCGCACCGAGACCGACGCGCCAGCAGGTGGCCGTGGCCGACGTCGCCGCGCCGACGGCCCAGCCCGTGGTCGAGCCCCGGACCCTGGCCGCGGCCCCGCAGCTCGAGGCCAAGGCCCCGCGGCCCGCCAACCGCCAGGTCATCGACGCCGGCCGCCTGCAGGGGTCGATGATCAGGACGGCCGACACCGACGTGTCCACCCCGGCCCGCGCCGCGGCCCGCCCGACGGGGCAGTTCAAGCCCCAGGCCGGCGCCCTGCGCAGCCGCGACGGGCAGGCCGCCCTGGCCGGCGACATCGCCGTGGCCGCGCCCACCGGCTCGCGGACCGGCGGCGTGAGCGAGGCCCCGGCCGCGGTCGCCGCCGGCGGCAGCCTGCAGAACAACAGCCGCGCGACCTACCAGGCGCCGTCCGCGGCCCTGGCCCCGGCCGGCAGCGGCGGCGGCCAGGCCGGCGGCAAGGGCGTGGTCGACGTCTCCGGTCCGTCGGGCACCGGCGGCGCCGGCAGCGGCGGACGCAAGACGATCCTCGACTACGGTACCGGCGGCGGCGGCCGGGGCGGCGGCGGCGGCCTCAACGGCCGCGCGCGGCTGGCCGAGCCCGAACCCACCGCCGAGATCGTCGCCAAGGCCTCCGACGAGCCGGCGCCGAAGCAGGCCGTGGCCGAGGTCAAGCTCGAGGGCAACGGCATCGGCATGACCCTCAGCGGCCAGATCCAGGGTCGCAAGATCCTCACGAGCGTGATGCCCGACTACACGGCGAAGGCCCGCAAGAACGGCTGGGAAGGCGTGGTCGCGGTGCACTTCACGGTGCTTGCCCGACGGCCGCGTCAAGGACAACACGTACCTGGAGCAGTCGTCGGTCCACCGCGATCTCAACCAGATGGCGCTCGAGGCCATCAAGCAGTTCCGCTTCGCGCCCCTGCCCGGCGACCAGGCCGCCGTCGAGCAGTGGGGCGTGATCACCATCGTGTTCCGCCTGAACTAGGCCCGCTGGAGAAGATCATGAAGAACGACCGGATGACGCTGTCGCTGACGATCCTGCTGCTGGCCGCGGCCATGCCCGCCGCGGCCCAGGACCAGGCCACGGACCAGCCCCCGGAGCAGGCCCCGGAACAGGGCCAGGAATGGACGAAGGACGGCGAGAGCGGCGCGGCCCTGCCCGAGATGGTGGTCGAGGCCCAGAACGAGGTCCGCCAGGAGATCGAGAAGGGCACCTTCAGCTTCGCGCTGGACGCGGCCGCCGTCGACTCGTTCTTCACGGCCATGGACGTCGAGGCGCTGGGCGTCAGCCCGGTCAGCGGGCTGCAGCCCCACCTGAACAACCTCGAGACCCTGGCCAGCGACCAGCCGCCGCACCTGTGGATCGCCGACATGGCGCGCACGCCGGTGGCCACCTTCTTCACCGCCGAACCCGAGGGCCACAAGGTCAAGAGCTGGGCCCTGACGGTCACCGACTTCCGCGGCAGCCCCTTCCGCACCTACACCGGCTCGGGCCGGCCGCCCCGGCAGCTGGACTGGGACGGCAAGGGCGACAACGGCGAGATGCTCAAGGTCGGGTACCCCTACAGCTACGTCTTCACCCTGACCGACAAGGGCACCAACACCTACAACCACGCCGGCATCAGCTTCCGCATCCCGGCCCTCGACTATCCGCGCGAGGGCGACCGCGTGCTGGAGATCGCCGGCGGCGAGCTCTTCGTCCGCGAGGAGAGCACCGTCGCCGACGGCGGCCAGGACTGGCTGGTCCGGGCCACCGACGAGATCCGCCAGCACCCGTGGTCGCCGGTGCGCGTCATCGTGACGGCCGAGCGCCGGGACCTGGCCGAGCAGCGTGCCGACCGCGTGGGCGACTTCCTGGCCGAGGCCCTGATCCTGCCGCGGGAGCAGGTCGAGACCGAGGCCGTGCAGAAGCCGGACCTGCGGGCCGAGATGGACGGCTCGGTGGCCATCGTCATCGAGCACGTCGAGCACTAGCCGGCCCCGGCGCGCGGACCCTTCCCGTCAGGCCAGGTACGCCTGCTCCCCGTGCAGGGACTGGTCCAGGGTCATCTCCATCTCCTGGGTCGTCTGCACCGGCGTCACCCGGTTGATCAGCCAGAGCATGACCCAGGTGAAGCCGAAGGCGTAGACGCTCGAGACCGCGATCGCCACCACCTGCTTGACGAAGAAGCGCGTGCCGCCGTGGATCAGGCCGTCGGCGCCGGCCGGCGTTGACCGCCGTCGAGCCCAGCACGCCCAGCATCACGATGCCCAGGGCGCCGCCCGACGCCGTGCACGCCCCAGACGTCCAGGGCGTCGTCCCAGCCCAGCTTGTTCTTCAGCTCGACCGCCCAGGTAGCAGACCACGCCGGCGGCGATGCCGATCACCGCCGCGCCCCAGGTGGGCACGTAGGCCGCCGCCGGGGTGATGGTGGCCAGACCGGCCACGGCGCCGGTCAGCAGGCCGACGAAGCGCGGCTTGCGCACGCGGCTCCACTCGATGATCAGCCAGGTGATGGCCGCGAAGCTGGCGGCGATGTCGGTGTTGACGAAGGCCAGCGACGGTGATCTGGTCCACCTGCAGCTCGCTGCCGGCGTTGAAGCCGTACCAGCCGAACCACAGCAGGCCGGTGCCCAGGGCCACCAGCGGGATGGAGTGCGGGCCCTCCTCGGCGACCCGCCGCTTGCCCACGTACAGGACCGAGGCCAGGGCCGCCATGCCGGCGATGTTGTGCACCGCGATGCCGCCGGCGAAGTCCAGCACGCCCCACTCGGCCAGCAGGCCGCCGCCCCAGATCATGTGCACGAACGGGAAGTAGACCAGCAGCAGCCAGCCCACCAGGAAGATGAGGTAGGCGGGGAAGCGCACCCGGTTGCTGAAGGCGCCGGTGATCAGGGCCGGGGTGATGATGGCGAACATCATCTGATAGGCCACGAACACCAGCATGGGGATCTGCCCGTCGGCGAACGGCGTCGACGGGTCGATGCCCCGCAGGAACGCCATGTCCAGGTTGCCGATGATGCCGCCCTCGCCCCCGGAGAAGCAGAGCGAGAAGCCCACGGCGTACCACAGGATCGTGGTCACGCCCATGGACACGAAGCTCTGGATCATGATGGAGAGCACGTTCTTGCGCCCCACCAGGCCGCCGTAGAAGAAGGCCAGGCCCGGGCGTCATGAGCATGACCAGGCTGGTGGCGACCAGCATGAAGCCGGTGTTGCCGGTGTCGAACATGGGAGTCCTCCTGCCGTTGGGCCGGGAACGGCGGCGGGCTCCCGGGCGGACGTCCCGGACGCCGCCGGTCCCGACGGTACCGGGAAACCATCGCCTCCGGGACAGGGCCGGGGCAATGAGGCGGATCCTGAATCGGACTCGGGGATTCCCCCAGGCGGCTAAGGAATCCCCCGTCGCGGCCGCTTGTGCCCGTTCTGCCCGGCGGTTATGGTTGGATCCCGCCCGTCCACGAGCCCGCGCGAGGTCCAGCCATGCCCGATTCGGTCCAGCCTGCGCCTCCAGGAACGCGTCAAGGAACTGACCGCGCTGCACCGGACCGCCCGCCTGCTCCAGGACGCCCAGCCGCCCGCAGGACGAGGTGATCCCGGCGGTGGCGGCCCTGCTGCCCCCGGCCTGGCAGCACCCGGACGGTCGCCGCCGGCCGCATCCGCTGCGGCGACCGCGCCTGGGCCACCCCCGACTTCCGCGCGACCCCCTGGCTGCAGCGCGAGGCGTTCGTCCTGCGCGACGGCGAGACCGGCGCCGTGGAGGTGGTCTACCTCGCAGGCGCCCCCGGCGCGCGGACGGCGACCCCTTCCTGGACGAGGAGCGCGATCTGATCCGCTCCCTGGCCGAGATGCTGCGGGCCTACTTCCAGCACCGCCGCGACGACGCGGCCATCCTGGCGGCCAACGAGCGGCTCGAACGCCAGGTGGCCGACCGCACCGCGAGCCTGCGCCGCCTGGCGGCCGAGGTCTGCCTGGCCGAGGAGCGGGAACGCCGCCGCATCGCCGCCGACCTGCACGACCACCTGGGCCAGGCCCTGGCCCTGATGAAGATGCGCCTGCAGAACCTGCGGGGCGACGCCGTGCTGGGCGGCCACGGCTCCACCCTGGACGAGCTGGTGGCCCTCAGCGACCAGGCCATCCGCTACACCCGCAGCCTGACCTTCGACCTCTCGCCGCCGGTGCTCTACGAGCTGGGCCTGGGCCCGGCCCTGGAGTGGCTGGGCGAGGACCTGGCCCGCCGCCACGGCCTGAAGGTCGCGGTGCGCGACCGGGCGCGCCTGGCCCTGCCCGACGACCTGAAGGTGATGCTCTGGAAGTCGGCGCGGGAGCTGCTGCACAACGTGGTCAAGCACGCCGCGCGCCCGGAAGGTGGCCATCGAACTGGCGGCCGCCGGCGACGACGTGGTGGTGACCGTGGCCGACGACGGCCGCGGTTTCGACGCCGAGCCGCGCCCGCCGCGACGCCGGCGAGCGCTTCGGCCTCTTCTCCATCGAGGAACGCCTGCACCAGCTGGGCGGCCGCCTGGAACTGGACACCGCGCCCGGGCGCGGGGCCGCCGTCCGCCTGACCGCCGCCCATCCCGAAAGGAACGCCATGACCGTCACCGTGCTGCTGGCCGACGATCACCGCATCTTCCGCGACGGGCTGCGGCCCCTGCTGTCGGCCCAGGACGACTTCACGGTGGTGGGCGAGGCCGAGGACGGTCTGCAGGCGCTGGAACTGGCCCGCGAGCTGGCGCCGGACATCGCCCTGCTGGACGTGTCCATGCCCGGCCTGAACGGGCTCGAGGTCACCCGTCGCCTGGCCCGGGAGGCGCCCGGCACCCGCGCGGTGATCCTCTCCATGCACAGCGACCGGCGCTTCGTGCTGGAGGCGCTGCGGGCCGGCGCCCGGGGCTACCTGCTGAAGGACACGGGGTTCGCCGAGCTGCTGGCGGCGCTGCGGGCCGTGGCCGCGGGCCGCATCCACCTGGGCGCCGGCGTCAGCGAGCAGGTGGTGCGCGACTGGGTGGGCCTGGCCGGCGGCCGACGAGGGCAGCGTCTTCGCCTGCTCAGCGCCCGCGAGCGCGAGGTGCTGCAGCTGCTGGCCGAGGGGCTGGCCACCAAGGAGATCGCCGACCGGCTGAACCTCTCCCCCAAGACCGTCGAGTCCCACCGCAAGTCGGTGATGGACAAGCTGGACATCCACAGCATCGCCGAGCTCACCCGCTACGCCATCCGCGAGGGGCTGACGCCGCTGGGCTGACGGCGGCCGCCGCCCTTGGTACGTTGCCGGGCAGGAAGGGAGGCACCTCATGCGCGCCATGATCCTCGAGTCGCTCGGGCCCATCACCGCCGGCAGCCGCCCCCTGCGCGAGGTCGAGCTGCCCGACCCCGAGCCGGGCCCGGGCCAGGTGCTGATCCGGGTCCACGTCTGCGGCGTCTGCCACACGGAGCTGGACGAGATCGAGGGGCGCACCGCCCCGCCCCGGCTGCCGGTGGTCCTGGGCCACCAGGCCGTGGGCACGGTGGTCGCGGTGGGCGGGGGCGTGGACGAACCGGCGGTGGGCACCCGCGTGGGCGTGGGCTGGATCGGCGACGCCTGCGGCCACTGCGGCTACTGCGAGGCCGGCGACGACAACCTCTGCCCCGACTTCCGGGCCACGGGCCGGGACCTGGACGGGGGCTACGCCGAGCTGATGGTGGTCGACGCCCGCTACGCCCACCCGCGTACCCGACGCCCTGGACGACGTGCGCACCGCGCCCCTGCTCTGCGCCGGGGCCATCGGCTGGCGGTCGCTGCGCCTGTGCGGACTCGAGGACGGGCAGCGTCTGGGCCTGACCGGCTTCGGCGGCTCGGGCCACCTGGTGCTGCAGCTGGCGCGGCACCTCTATCCGCGGAGCGAGGTCTACGTGTTCGCCCGCCACGAGCCGGCGCGGGACTTCGCCCGCGAGCTGGGCGCCGCCTGGGCCGGCGACACCCGCGACGCGCCGCCGGCGCCCCTGGACGCCATCATCGACACCACGCCCGCCTGGACGCCGGTGGTGGCCGCCCTGGCCTGCCTGGCGCCGGGCGGCCGCCTGGTGATCAACGCCATCCGCAAGGAGGACGGCGACAAGGACGCGCTGCAGGAGCTGGACTACGCCCGCCACCTGTGGCAGGAGAAGGGGATCAAGTCCGTGGCCAACGTGGCCCGCCGGGACATCGCCGAGTTCCTGCAGCTGGCGGCCGACGCGGACCTGCGCCCCGCGGTCGAGCTGTACGACCTGGCCGACGCCAACCGCGCGCTGATCGAGCTGCGCAGCGGTAACGTGAAGGGCGCCAAGGTCCTGCGCGTCCCGGCCTGAGCGCCTGGGCGTCAGCGGAACAGGGCCTTCACGCCGCCCCACGACGACGCCTCGTTGGGCACCGTCTCGTCCACGATCACCTGGAAGCCCATGTCGTAGGACAGGATGCCCCAGGCCAGGAGGTCGCAGCTGCGCTGCATGTACCGGCCCCCGGCGTAGGTCGCGTCCGCGTAGGCCGCACCGTTCCAGGTGAACGTCAGGGGCGAGGCGGTGTCCGCCGACTCCACGACGATGCCGTATTCGGTGCCGGCCTGCAGCGTGGGCGTTGTGCCGGTGAAGGTGAACGTCGCCAGGGCTGCGGGCCAGGCCGTCGGCGCGGTGTCCGTGGCGAAGACCTCGCTGCACAGTTCGTCGCCGTTCGGCAGGTTGTTGGCGTCCATGGCGCGCACCGAGACCCTCAGGCCGGGGAAGCCCGCATCGGCATACATCCGCAGCGCCACCGACCGCAGCTGCCCCGACTGCTCGGCCGTGAAGGTCTGGCACTTGATGGCGCCGCTTCCGCACGGTCCGCCCGGGATGATCGCGTTCATGGTGTCGCTCAGGAAGGACGCGGTGACGACATCGGCGGTCGCCCGCCCGGCGGCGGGTCCCAGCAGGACCAGGGCGGCGATGATCAGGATGCGCATGGCGGAACCTCGAAGATGAAGAACGGCGGAGGCGGTCCGACGGGATGCCGGGCCGCCTCGATTCCTGATGCGCAATCGGCACGGGGAACGCGCAACGGCAAGGCCGGGTGCTTCCGTCCGGACGCCGTTTCAGGCGCCGCGCGTGACCAACGGAAGCCGCCGGCCGGATGCCGCTCAGTCCAGCGGCCGCCCCACGTAGTCGTAGACCCGCTCCTCCAGCTCCCGGTTGACGGGCGCGTTGGGGTCGTACTCGGGCAGGTCGGCGATGCGGTCCTTGGTCAGCCCGATCTTCAGGGCGCGGGCGTCCCAGTCCACTTCGTCGAGCACCGCCAGGGGCACCAGCACGGCCTTGCCGCCGGGCAGCCAGTGGCGCATGGCGACCACGGCGTAGCGCACGCGCCAGGTCTCGTCGTCCACGATGAAGTCCACCACGTGGCCGAAGCGGTCGTCGGTGGCCTCGACGGCGTAGGCCAGCACCTGCCGCACCGCGTGGACGTGGGACTGAGGAAATTCCGGTTCGGGTCCGGCCTCGCCCAGGTCGCCCTTGGCGTCGTAGAGCAGCTCGGGGTGGATGCCCATGGCCCAGATGTCGCTGCCGGCCCAGTAGTAGGGCCAGCCGTAGTGCTTGTGATACCAGATCTCGTACTGGCGCGTGACCGGGGCGTCGACGTCCAGGTCGGGCGCCGCTTCGAGCTGGGCGCGGGTCAGGCGTACGGGGAACTCATGGCTTTCCCAGTCGGGCGCGCCCAGGGCGATCGGGGACACCAGCACCCGGCGGCCCGGCAGCCACTTGCCCGTGTCGGCCACCATGTAGCGGATGGTCCAGTCCCGGTCGTCCAGCAGGAAATCGTGGCAGCGGCCGAATTCGCCGTCCTCGGCGCTCAGCTCGTAACCTTCCAAATCCTTGATACTTCTCAGCATGACGGTCCTGCCTTTCCTCGCGTCGGGCCCGCGGCCGAGGCCCGGTGGCGCGAAATAGTTTCTACACTAACTATTCTAGTGGCATCCGGATTTCCGGCAAGTCACCCCGAGCCGAGGAGGCCGTCATGGGACAGCTCCGTCACCCGCAAGATCATCGAGGACCACCTGGTCGAGGGCAGCCCCGAACCCGGCCGCGAGATCGCCCTGCGCATCGACCAGACCCTGACCCAGGACGCCACCGGCACCCTGGTGATGCTGGCCTTCGAGGCCATGGGCATCCCGCGCGTGCGCACCGAGGTCTCGGCCCAGTACGTGGACCACAACCTGCTGCAGACCGACTTCAAGAACGCCGACGACCACCTCTTCCTGCGCTCGGCCTGCCGCCGCTTCGGCGTGTGGTTCAGCCGGCCGGGCAACGGCGTCAGCCACCCGGTGCACATGGAGCGCTTCGGCCGGCCCGGGACGCACCCTGCTGGGCTCGGACAGCCACACCCCGGCGGCCGGCGCGCTGGGCATGCTGGCCATGGGCGCCGGCGGCCTGGAGGTGGCCCGGGCCATGGCCGGCCAGCCCTACCACCTGCGCATGCCCGAGGTGTGGGGCGTGCGGCTGAGGGCGCGCTGCCGCGACTGGGTCAGCGCCAAGGACGTGATCCTGGAGATGCTGCGGCGGCACGGCGTGGACGGCGGCCTGGGCCGGGTCGTGGAGTACCACGGGCCGGGGCTGGCGCACCTGTCGGCCATGGACCGCCACGTCATCGCCAACATGGGCACCGAACTGGGCGCCACCAGCACCGTCTTCCCCGCCGACGAGGCCGTGCGCGCTTTCCTGCGCCGCCAGGGCCGCGAGGACGACTTCGCGCCGCTGGCGGCCGGACGCCGACGCCGCCTACGACGCACGAGGAGATCATCGACCTGGACGCAGCTCGAGCCGCTGATCGCCCTGCCCGGCAGCCCGGGCAACGTGGTGCCGGTGCGCGAGGTGGCCGGGCGCGCCGGTGCACCAGGCCTACATCGGCTCGTCGGCCAACCCGGGCCTGCGCGACTTCGCCGTGCCGGCGCTGATGGTCGACGGCCGGCAGGTCGCGCCCGGCGTGTCCTTCGACGTCAACCCCACCTCGCGCCAGATCCTGGAGAACCTGATCGGAGCTGGGCCTGCTGGACAAGCTGGTGCGCGCCGGCGCGCGCATCCACCAGGCGGGCTGCAACGGCTGCATCGGCATGGGCCAGGCGCCGGCCACCGACACGCATCAGCCTGCGCACGGTGCCGCGGAACTTCCCCGGCCGCTCGGGATCGCGGGACGACCAGGTGTACCTGTGCAGCCCCGAGACCGCGACGGCCGCGGCGCTGACCGGCGAGATCACCGATCCGCGCGACGCTGGACATGCCGTACCCGCGCGTTCCGCGAACCGCGAGCGCATCGATCGTCGACGCCGACGCTCTGGAGGCGCCCGCCGGCCGCGGACGAGACGCGTCGAGCTGGTCAAGGGCCCGAACATCGCGCCGCTGCCCGAGCTGGCGCCGCTGCCGGACCGGCTGGAGCTGCCGGTGCTGCTGAAGCTGGGCGACGGCATCTCCACCGACGAGATCATGCCCGCCGGCGCGCGCGTGCTGCCCTTCCGCAGCAACATCCCGCGCATCGCCGACTTCGTGTTCGACCAGGTCGAGGAGGGATTCGCCGCCCGCGCCCGCGAGACGAGGCGACTTCTGCGTGGTGGCCGGCCGCAACTACGGCCAGGGCTCCAGCCGCGAGCACGCCGCCCTGGCGCCCCGCTACCTGGGCCTGCGGGCGGTGATCGCCGCGGGCTTCGCCCGCATCCACCGCCAGAACCTGATCAACTACGGCGTGCTGCCCCTGGTGCTGGCCGACCCGGGCGACCTGGACCGCCTGGCCGCGGACGACGAGCTGGTGCTGCCGGACCTGCACGCGGCCGTCGGGCGGGGCGAGGTGCGGGTGCGGGTCCGGGGCAAGGACGGGAGATCGTCTGCCGCCTCGAGCTGGCGCCCCGGGAGCAGGAAGCCTGCTGGCCGGCGGCGCGGTGAACGCGGTGCGGGCGGCCGAGGAGCGGGACGCGCCACGGGCGCGAAGCCCGCCGACCTGCCCTTTCCCGGCGCCGGCCTGCTGACCACCGCGGAGGAATTCCTGGACCTCGCGTCCCTCCCGCGCCGGCTGGTCTGCGTCGGCGGCGGCTACATCTCCCTGGAGTTCGCCCACGTCGCCGCCCGCGCCGGCGTGCAGGTGACCGTGCTGCACAGGGGGCCGCGCATCCTCGAGCGTTTCGACGCCCGCCTGGTCGAACAGCTGACCACGGCCACGGGGGAGGCCGGCATCGACGTGTGCACCGACGCCGAGGTGACCGGAGTAGTCCGGGACAACGATGACCTGTGCGTCACCGTCGGTGATGGCCGTGCGATCCGCCGCGCGGACATGGTCCTGCACGGCGCCGGCCGGGTGCCGGACCTGGACGACCTGGACCTGCCGGAGGGCGGCGTGGCCGCTGGTCCCGGCGGTGTCCTGGTGGGACCGGACATGCGCAGCCGGACCGCCCCCGCCGTCTTCGCCGTGGGCGACGCGGCCGACCTGCCGCCGCAGCTGGCACCGACCGCCGACCGCGAGGGAGAAGTCGCCGCGGCCAACATCATCGCCGGGCGCACGGTCCGCACCGTGGACCAGACCGCCACGCCGTCCATCGTGTTCACGCTGCCGCCGCTGGCCGCCGTCGGCATGACCGCCGACGAGGCCGCCACGGCCGGCGACGCCGTGCTGGTCACGGCCGGCGACACCGACGGTTGGCCGTCGTCGAGGCGTCTGGGCCAGAAGCACGCGGGGTTCAAGGTGTTCCAGGACGCGAAGACGGGCAGGATCCTGGGCGCCCACGTGCTGGGCCACGGCGCAGGCGAGGTGATCAACGTGTTCGCCCTGGCCATCCGCAAGGGTCTGACCGGCGCCGACCTGAAGGACGTGCTGTGGGGCTACCCCACCGCCACGTCGGACATCAGGCGCATGGTCCGGGAGAAGGAGTCATGAGTCGGGGTCAGGCGCCGACCGCGAACCCGACCACGAGGCCCACCGCCACGATCCCCGCGGCCGCCAGGGCCAGCACCCGCTTCAGCCCGATGCCGCCGTGGTCCATGCCCGCCATGTCTCCGCCCCCACGCGCCTGCCGGTGCCGGCGCGCCAACCAGGCCAGCACGACCGTCGCCCCGGCGAACACCAGGTTCAGCCAGAAGGTGTAGTCCAGGGCGAAGCGGGTGGTCTCGGCCACCTGCTTCGCGCTGTGGGGCGTTAGGCCCAGGGCGGCGAAGGCGCCGTCCATGACCAGCGCCGTCACCACGATGCTGACGAACATCACGCCGGCGATGGCCAGGGCCACGCGCAGCCCGTAGTAGCGGGCGTTGATGGACACGAGCGGCGGCACCATCAGGTCCGAGTAGATGAAGCCCATGATCCCGGTGAAGAGCACGCCGTTGGCGTTCAGCACGGTGGCCAGGGGGATGTTGCCCATCGATCCGATGAAGGTTGCCGCCGCCACGAAGGGGGCCACCACGGCGTTCTCCAGCAGGACCAGCCAGGGGGCAGTCCGTCGCCGCCGGTAAGGAAGATGGCCTCCCACACCGACGCGGGCACCAGCACCGCCACGAAACCCGCCACCGTGAAGCCGATGACGATCTCCTCCCAGACCATGGCCCAGTCGGCGACGAAGCCGTGGCCCACCAGGTTCCAGCCCTCGCGGCTGCGGATGCGCTGCCGCCAGTCGAAATCGTCGGTGCCGCCGTCCACCTGCCCGCGGGCCCGGCGCGCGGGCGGCCTCTGCGCCACGACGCCGGGCAGGACGACCCGCACCAGCAGGCTGCTGATGACGATCAGCACCAGCCCGCCCACCATTTCTGCGGCCAGGAACTGCCAGCCCAGGAAGATGAGGATGAGGATGCCCAGCTCGATGACCAGGTTGGTCGAGGCGAACATGAAGGCGACCGCGGCCACGAAGCTGGCCCCCTTGACCACCAGGGAGCGCGCCGCGGCCAGGGCGGCGAAGGAGCAGGACGACGATGCGGCCCCGAAGACGGTGGCCAGGGACACGGCGCGCGGACCCTGCCCGCCAAGGGCCCGGGTCAGGCGGCCCTTGGGCACGAAGGCCTGGATCATGGCGCTGATGCCGTACCCCAGGACGAAGGCCCAGCCCGCCTTCCAGAAGAACCCCACCGCGGTCCGTGCCGCCTCGCCGTATGCCTGCCAGAATCCGGAATCCATGTTGTGATACTAGTTATGAAGAGCACGGCGCCCCGGCAACCCGCGCCGGTTCAGGCCTGGCCCTTGCGGGCCCGCTTGGCCGCGTACATGCGCGCGTCCACCAGGCGCAGGAGGGAAGCCGGGTCGGCGTATGCGCCGGGTCCCGTCTGCACCACGCCGACGCTCAGGCGCAGGTCGGGCACCAGCGTGCGGATCTGCCCGCAGAGGCGGTCCACGTAGATCTCCTGCGCCAGGTGCTCCAGGCAGTTGGGCAGAATGATGCAGAACTCGTCGCCGCCGTAGCGGAAGCAGCCGTCCTCGGCCCGGGAGACGGCCTTGACCGCGTCGCCCACGGCGCGCAGCACCTCGTCGCCGCGCTGGTGGCCGAAGCGGTCGTTGATGAGCTTGAAGTCGTCGATGTCGAAGAAGACCACCGACACCGGCTCGCCGCGTCGCTCGGCCGCGCGCAGGACCCGCACCAGGAACTGGTTCAGGTCGCGCACGTTGGCCAGGCCCGTGCGGGCGTCGGTACGCAGCAGTTCCTCGATCCGGCGGGTGCGCTGGCGGACGGTCGCCTCCAGGGTGCGGGCGTAGATCTCGGAGCGCCCCTTGGCCATCTCGATCTCCGTGACCAGGCCGCGGATGTAGATCTCGAAGACGAGGGTCACGTCGAAGTGCAGGAGCCGGTCCAGGGCCGCCACCGTGGCCCGGCGCTCGGCCACGTCGGGAATGATCTCCCGCAGCAGGTCGATCAGCAGCTGCTTGAGGGACTGGACGGCCGCCAGGTAGAGCCGGGGCTCGACGCCGATCCGCTTGTGGACCAGGCCGATGCGCAGGCGGTTGTTGACGTATTCGACGTCGTAGACGCCGCCGAAGAGATCCAGCACGTAGCGGCGCTGGGCCGTCTTCAGGCGCGCCAGGGTGTCGGCGTCGCCGATGAGCAGGGCGATCTCGGCGATGGACGTCTGCTGGGCGTAGAACCGCTCCACCAGCTCGTCCACGTGCTTCTCGACCTGCGGGCGCCGGCGCCGCAGGAGCCGGGCGTCGCGCTCGTCGAACCTCAGCAGCACCATGCGCGCCGCAATGTCCGCTTCGGTGATGCGCAGCTGCCGCAGGAGCGTTTGTTCGGTCTGTTTCATGGTCGGCCCACGATCTCCCCGTTCCCTCGGCCCGATCGTCGCCTACAGACTTCATTAACACATCACACGCTAGGCATATGTGGCGTCGTTGTCAACTGCACCTCCTCGTCCCCAACTGCCTGGAAATAGGTTATCTTCCCCTCATGCCGCTGCTCGCCCACAACGATCTGCCCGCCTTCGCCCGCCTGGCCGCCGCCGGCGTGCCGGTGACGTCGCCCGCCGCACTGGCGGGGACCGGTGCTGCGCGTGGGCCTGGTCAACACCATGGCCGACGCGGCCCTGGAGGCCACCGAGCGCCAGTTCCTGGGCCTGCTGGCGGCGGCGGCGCCCGGACCACGGCGTGCTGATGCAGCCCTGCGGCCTGCCGGAGATTCCGCGCCGGGCCGACGGCGCGCCGCCACTGCGACGCCCACTATGTCGGCCTGGACCGGCTGCGGGACGAGGGTCTGGACGCGCTGATCGTCACCGGCGCCAACATCCCCGATCCCGACCTGGACCGGCTCTTCTACCGGGACGCCCTGGCCGAGGTCATCGCCTGGGCGGAAGCGGCGGTGCCCACGACCCTCTACTCGTGCCTGGCCACCCACGCGGTGCTCCACTTCCGCTGCGGACGGCGCCGGCGCCCCCTGGCCCGCAAGCGGTGGGGCGTGTATCCGCCACCGGGTCGTCGCACCGGATCATCCCCTGGTGCACGGGCTGCCGCCGCGGCTGACGGTACCCCACTCCCGCTGGAACGAGGTCACCGCCGACGATTTCGCCGCCGCCGGCCTGGCTGTGCTGGTGGCGGACGAGGAGGACGGCGGCGTGCACCTGGCCGCGTCGCCGGACCGGCGCAGCGTGTTCATGCAGGGGCACCCCGAGTACGAGCCGGTGTCGCTGCTCAAGGAGCACAAGCGCGAGGTGGGCCGGTTCGCCGCCGGCGAACGGCCCGACTGCCCCGACCCGCCCGGACGGGATGGCCGACGCCGCGGGTGCGGCGCTGCTGGACGAACACCGCGCCGCGGTCCTGGCGGCCGTCGCGGCCGGAGACCGCCTGCCGGACTATCCCGAGGAGGCCCTGCGGCCCCGTCTCCACGACACCTGGCGCGCCGATACGGAACGTTTCTTCGCCGCCTGGCTGGACGATGCCGTCCGGGGTGCGCCATGAGCCGGGCCGGCGCCGTCTTCTGTCTGCTGGTCCTGGCCGCCGCGGCCCGGGCCCAGGGCCCCCGCGACGACTCGGTGGGCCTGCGGTACGTCACCCTGCGGCTGGCCATCCACGGCGCCAATTCGTGGATCCGCGACTGCAACTTCGTCCTCAACGAACCCGAGGCGCTGAACGACCTCGTCATCAACGGCCCCGGCTGCGGCGGCGTGCCCGTCGCGGATCCGGGTTGGGGTGCCCTGCACGCCCGCTACCGCGGGTCGGCCGGCCGGCGCTAGGAGGAACCATGCGCGGTGCATTCGCCCACGAGGACTTCTCCCGCGGCGAGGAGATCGCCCACGCCGTCACCCACGGGATCGGGGTGCTGGGCAGCCTCGCCGGCCTTTTCCTGATGATCGTGCGCGCATCCGGCCGCGGCGACCCCCTGCTGCTGGCGGGCGTGACGGTCTTCGGCGCCTCCATGGTGATCCTCTACACGGCTTCGACCCTCTACCACGCCCTGACGGCGCGTCGCGCCAAGCGCGTGTTCATGTTCCTGGATTACGGCGCCATCTACCTGCTGATCGCCGGCACCTACACGCCGTTCCTGCTGGTGGCGGTGGGCGGGACCCGGGGCTGGACCCTGTTCGGCGTCGTGTGGGGACTGGCCGTCCTGGGGATCGTCTACGAGGTGGTGCTGCAGCGGCCGTGGAAGAAGGTGTCGCTGGGCTTCTACCTGCTGCTGGGCTGGCTGATCGTCGTGGCCGCGCGCCCCCTGGCGGCGGCGCTGCCGACGGGAGGCCTGGTGCTGCTGGGCGCCGGCGGCCTGGCCTACACGGGCGGCGCGGTCTTCTACGCCTGGCGCGCCTTCCCCTACCACCATGCGGTCTGGCACCTGTGCGTGCTCATCGGCACCGGCTGCCACCTGGTCTGCGTGCTCCGCTACGTGATTCCATCCCCCTGACTCCTGCCGATCCCGCTTCGTAACCTTGGCCGGGCCGCGTCGTCTCATCCCGCGTTCGAGGCGCCCCGAACAGTTCACCGGCTGCAGTTTCCGAAACGGGAGGAAGATTTGCCATGAAGACGAAGTTCGGTTTCCCGGGTGTCCTGTTCGCGCTGTTCATCGTCGCCGCCTTCGTGCTGGCTCCGGCCGCCGAGCCAGGCCGGGACGCCCCCCAACGACAACGGCGACCGTCTCATGGCTGCGGGACCAGGACCAGACCTGCCAGCTGCGACGTGCCCGACCAGGATCGCCTGCAGACCCGCGCCCGGGACCGCGACCAGGACCGCCTGCATCTCCTCACCTCCGCTCCCCCGCTCGAGGAGAACGGCGGCGACATGGTTCGCCACCGGATCCAGGAACGTTTCCAGCACAACTGGTACCTCTACCCGAACCTGGCCTTCGTTCTGATCTGGCCCGGATTCTAGCTGCGGATCGGCAGGACAGGGCCGCCCCCGTCGCCCGGCGCGCGGGCGGCCCGACCTTTCCGGTTGCGCACGGTGCTGAAATTCCGTCTACTTTATGGTGCCGGGCGTGGAGGGGGCCGCTCCCGGACGGTCCCGGGGCTGCGAGGCCTGACATGCAGGACCACGACGAACACGCCATCATCGCCGCCGTGCGCCGCGGAGACCGTGAGCGTTTCCGCATCCTGGTGGAACGCCATCACGACACCCTCTTCGGCGTGCTGGTGCGCCTGCTGGCCGACCCGGTGCTGGCCGACGAACTCGCCCAGGAGGCCTTCGTCCGTGCCTACTCGGGCCTGGACGGCTTCCGCGCCGAGGCGCGCTTCAGCACCTGGCTCATCCAGATCGGCATCCACCTGGCCCGGGACGAGGTGCGGCGCCGCCAGCGGCGGCGGGCTGCGGTGTCCCTGGATGACCGCCTGCTGGAGCAGGGGTCGCGGGCCGAGCCGGTCTACGAGGGCGCCGGCGCCGATCCCCTGGCGTCCCTCTGCATCCGCGAGCGAGAGCAGCAGCTCCTGGCGGCCCTCGACCGGCTGCCCCTGCCCTATCGCGAGGTGCTGACCCTGCGCTATTTCGGCGACTGGAGCTTCGCGGAGATCGCCACCGCCACGGGCGACTCTGTGGGCACCCTCAAGGTCCGGGCCCACCGCGCACGGCTGATGTTGCGGGACGCCCTGGCGGAGATGGATCACGACCTGGTGGGACCGTCCGGCGCGGCGCCGGCGGCCTACCGCGGCAACGACTCGCGGAGGTGAGCCATGGACACCATGCTGGCCCGCTATCTCGACGGCGAACTGACCGAGCACGAAGCCCTGGCCTTCGAGGCCATGCTTGAGGCGAATCCGACCGTCGCTGCCGAACTGCGCTCGCTGGAATCGTCGCTGGACCTGTTCGTCAACGCCCGCTGCGGAGGCACGGCGCGGGCCTTCCCGGCGCGGGTGATGGAGGCGCTGCCGCCCCCGGTCCGGACCGAGTCGCCGGGTTTCGGCCGGCGTGCGTGGTCCCTGGCCGCCACGATCGTGTTGTGCATCGGGCTCGGCTGGGCTGCGGGCCGATACGCTCCCGTCCCCCGCTCGCCGGGCCCGATCACCGATTCCGCCGCCACGGCCGCCGCCGGCGGGGAGACAGCGGACACCTCGCTGCGCTGGGTGCGCCTGGTCTACGTGCCGGACGACACGGGCGTGTCGCAGGTGGCCGTCGCCGGCGACTTCAACGGCTGGAACGCCAAGACCACCCCCATGCACCGCCAGGGCCGAGCCTGGGTGGCCTGGCTGGCCCTGCCGGCCGACGTGTACGAGTACATGTTCGTGGAAAACGGCGGCGAGCGCTGGCTCACCGATCCCCTGGCGGTCCAGACCCGCGCCGACGGCTTCGGCGGCGAGAACGCGGTCCTGGACCTCAGCCTCTGACCGCCGATGGGGCCCCTCCGGCGAGACCGGGGCCTCGCGGCGGCGGCGCTGCTCCTGTGGCTGCCCGTGGCCTGGAGCGGCGCCGCCCGCGCCGGACCCGGTTGGACCGCCGGCGGCTGGCTGACCGCCGCCGCCGGCTCCGAGAGCGACGTGAGCCTGGACCCGGGCCCCACCCCCTCGGTGGTGCCCGGCGGTCCATTCCTGGCGGCGATCGGCGGCGTCAACGGACACGTCGGCTCGGCCCGCGGGCTGCGGCTGAACGTGGGCGCGCAGGCTTGGTACGAGCACTTCACCGACGCCGGGCAGCGCGCCCTGTTCACCGGCACCGTGGTGTCGGACCTGGAACTGGCGCTGGGTCGCCGCTGGACGGTTCGGCTGGGGGCGGGCGGCCACCACTTCGACGACTCGGTCCGCACCACCCTGCGCCGCCTCACCGGCTGGAGCGAACTGGGGCTGGCCTGGCAGGCCCGCCGCTGGCGGCTGGAGGTCCAGGCGGGCCTCGAGGGCCGGCGGTTCCCGCGGTTCACGGCGCCGGACGCCGCCGGAGCGCTCGGCACGTACACCGAGGCCCAGACCAGCTTCGGCACCCACGCCTCGGTGCGTGCCGCCCGGCCGCTGGTGCTGCGGGCGGCCTGGCACCGGCGTGCGACCGATGCCCGCGATCCCTACTACGACAACGACGGCACGGCGGTGGAGGCGGGCGCGGACCTGCTCCTGGGCGGCGGGGTGCGCTTCCTGGTGGATGGTTTCTTCCAGGAGCGGACCTTCACGGGACGGGCCGCCGGCACCCAGCGGGACCGCTACCGCCAGGCGGGCTGCGGCGTGGAGGTGGCCCTGGGCCGCGGCTGGCAGTTGCGGGGTACGGCCGCCGTGACCCGCTACACGTGGCCGGAAGGGACGTCGGTGAACACCCACCGCTACCAGGCGGCGCTGGTCCGGCTGCTGGGCGCCGCGGCCCGGCGCGGTCTGCCCGCGCCGGACCGGCTGCTGCGGGACAACGACCCCCGGGTGCCCCGGGCCGGGCGACCGATCCTGTTCCGTCTGCACGCGCCCGACGCCCGGCAGGTGAGCCTGGTCGGTGCCTTCAACGGCTGGGATCCGGCGGCGGATCCCCTGGTCCCGGCGGGCGGGGGCTGGTGGCAGACCTCGCGGGCGCTGCCGGCCGGCACCCACGCCTACGCCTACGTGGTGGACGGCACCTGGCGCACGCCGCCGCAGGCCGAGGCCACCGAACCCGATGGCTTCGGCGGGCGCAACGGCCTGCTGGTGGTGCTGCCGTGACGGCGGCGAATGCGCAGCGAATCGGTTACCGTGACGCGGCTGCGGCGTCTCATTGGGCAGCAACAGCGGCCTCGCCCCAAGAGGGGTCCGGGCTCGGTTGGGGAAGGGGAACGACATGAAGCAAGTCCTGCGCATCCCGGCGGCGGCGGGCATTTTCCTCGTCCTGCTCGCCGTCGGCAGTCGGGCGGCGGCCGGCTCGCCGGCAACCGTCGATCCGCCGGCCCAGCACCTGCGGCTGCAGGAGCGGCTGGAGGCCGACGGACAGTTGACCGAGCCACAGAAGGCCCAGATGCGGACCAACCTCCAGGTCTGCCGCGCCCTGGGCCTGGCCGACGAGGACATCGGCGTGCTCTTTCCCGGCAGTCCGGAAGGAGACCTGGCGCCGGCCACGGCCCTGCGGCTGCAGTCGACCGTCCTGAGGGCGGCGCGGGGCGAGCTGCCGATCGATCCGCTCCTGGCCAAGATCCGCGAGGGCCGCATGAAGCACGCCCCCGACGCGGTGCTGGTGCAGGCCGGTGAACAGGTCACGGACGACATGATCGCTGCCGGCGACCTGCTGACGGCGGCCGCTGACGAGGGTCTGACCCCGCCCGCGGACCCCGCACGGCGTCGCGCCCAGATCCGCACCCTGAGCCGGGCCATGTGGCGCGGCCTGACCCCCGAGGACGGCGCTCAGCTGCAGCAGCGGGCGAAGGAACGCCTGGGCACCGGCCCCTGCGCCACCGCCGACCTGGCGGCGGCCGCCGAAGTGACGGTCCGCATCCGCGAGCAGGGAGGCGACCCCGCGGAGGCGCTGCAGCTGGCAGGCGCGGCCCTCGCCCGGGGCTACACGGCTTCCGACCTGGTCGAACTCGGACGCATGGTGACCGCGGGGCGTCTCGGCGGCGGCGACATCGGTGCGCTGCTGACGGACCTGACGGACCGCGTGGACCAGGGGTTGGCCGCGGGCGCCCTGAACCGCTACCTCCTGCAGTCCGGCTGGATGGGACCAGCGGACGCCCCCGGCGCGGGCGGCCGCCAGGGCGGCCACACGGGCGACGGCCCCGGTGACGGCGGCGGCGGCGCCGGCTCCGACGGCACGGACTCCGGCGGCGCGGACCAGGGAGGCTCGGCCGGCGGGTCGGGGGCAGGCAGCCCGGGGGGCGGTCCGACCGGCGGCGGTTCCTGACGCGACGATGGCCGGACGGAGACGGCTGGACCGGCGCGGTTCGCCAGCCGCGAGGGACTGGTCAATCCGCGGGCACGCCGTCGAAGAAATCCACGACCCCCGTCTCCAGGGAGTACTCCGCGCCCACCACCAGCAGGCCGTCGGTGCGGATCAGGTCCTCCAGCAGGGGCGAGCCGTGGCGCAGGTGGTTCGCCGAGGCGCGGATGTTGGCGCGCATGGCCCGGTGCAGCAGGGCCTCGCGGTCCGCGGCGCCGCCCGCCTCCAGCAGGGTCTCCATGGAGGGCCGGATCCGCTCGACGATGGACGACAGGTGGGGCAGGCGCTGCCGATGGGGATGCTCGATCTCGTCGAGGGTGGCCTTGATGGCCCCGCAGTCGGTGTGGCCCAGGACCACCACCAGGCGGGTGCCGAAGACGCCGGCGGCGAACTCGACGCTGCCCACCAGCGACGGCGCCACCACGTTGCCCGCCACCCGGATCACGAAGAGGTCGCCCAGGCCCTGGTCGAAAACGATCTCCGCCGGCACCCGCGAGTCGGAGCAGCCCAGGATGACGGCGAAGGGTTCCTGGCCCGCCAGGAGTTCGCGACGCCGGTCGTGGCCCTTGGGGGCGTCGCTGGCCTGGCCTTCGGTGACGAAACGGCGGTTGCCGTCGCGCAGGCGCGCGAGGGCGGCGGCGGCGTCGAGCATGGGGCGGTCCTCTCCCGGTCGCGGGCGTGGGGTCGGCGGCGGACCGGCACATGGTAAGACGGCCCCGGCCGCGCGGCCACGCCGCGCTAGGCCCCGTCCAACACCTCGCGGATCTTGGCCGCCAGGTCCGAGGTGGTGAAGGGCTTCTGCAGGAAGGCCACACCCGCGTCCAGCACCCCGTGGTGGATGATGGTGTTGTCGGTGTAGCCCGAGGCGTACAGCACCTTGAGACCGGGCACCAGCGGCGCCAGGCGCTCGGCCAGGGTCCGGCCGCTCATGCCCGGCATCACCACGTCCGTCAGCAGCAGGTCCGGGTGCAGGCCGTCGCGCTCCACGAGGGCGAGCGCGGCGGCGCCGTCGACCGCCGTGGTGGCCCGGTAGCCCAGCTCCGCCACCAGCCGGCCCATGAGTTCGCGCAGCACCGGCTCGTCCTCCACCACGAGCACGCGTTCGCCGGCGCCGAGGGCGGCGGCGCGAATGCGGCGTCGGGGGGCCTCGGCCGTGTCCTCGACCCGCGGCAGGTAGATCTTGAAGGTGGTCCCGCGGCCCGACTCGCTATAGACCCAGATGTTGCCGCCGGACTGCTTGACGATGCCGTAGACCGTGGCCAGGCCCAGACCGGTGCCCTTGCCGTGCTCCTTCGTGGTGAAGAAGGGTTCGAAGAGCCGGCGGCGGGTCGGCTCGTCCATGCCCGTGCCCGTGTCGGAGATGGCGAGCATCACGTGCGGTCCCGGCGTCGCGCCGATGTGGCTGCGGGCGTAGTCCCGGTCCAGTTCGACGTCGGCGGTCTCGATGGTCAGGTTGCCGCCGTCGGGCATGGCATCCCGGGCGTTGACGGCCAGGTTCATGATCACCTGCTCCACCTGGCCCGGGTCGGCCTTGACCCGGCCTAGCCCAGGAGCCAGGGCCGTCTTCAGGAGGACATCCTCGCCGATCAGCCGCTCCAGCATGTTCTCGATGCCCCTGACCACGTCGTTCAGGTCCAGCACCTCCACCTGCAGGGCCTGCTTGCGGCTGAAGGCCAGCAGCTGGCGGGTCAGGCCGGCGGCCCGCTCGGCGCAGGACTTGATGGTCGCCACGTCCTCGGTCAGGGGGTCGCCCGGGCGCAGCTGGTCCTCGATCAGTTCGCAGCAGCCTATCTGGGCCGCCAGGATGTTGTTGAAGTCGTGGGCCACGCCACCGGCCAGGCGCCCCACCGCTTCCAGCTTCTGGGACTGGAGCAGCTGTTCCTGGGTGGAGACCAGCGCGGCCTCCGAATCGTCCCGTTCCTGGCGCAGGCGCATGCCGTGCAGGGCCACGCCGATGTCGCCGGCCACCTCCCGCAGCAGGCGCCGCTCCTCCGGGTCGTCGCCCATGCCCTGGGGCAGGTGCGCGACCATGAAGCCGTAGACGTGGCCGGACTGCTCCAGGGGATGGATCAGTTCGTCGGTGGCCGGACCCAGTTCGGGCACCACCGGACAGCCCTCGCAGCTGAAGGCCTGGTCCCGGCGCAGCACCAGGTCCCGGCTGGCGAAGGCCTCCCGCGCGCACTCGGGGATCCGGCCCTGGCCCAGCAGCTCCTGGAGCCCCGTCAGGCGGCGTCCCGCCGAAGCCTCGGCGCGGATCTCGTCTCCGGTCTCGTCGGTCAGCACCACCGACACCGAGTCGAAGCCGCGGGCGGAAACCAACTCGGTGCAGATGGCGTGGATCATCCGGTCCCGATCGGTTTCCCGCGCGATGATCTGGTTGACCTTGCCGATGCCCCGGAGCACGGCGTTCAGGTGCTCGATGCGGGCCTCGGCGCGGCGGCGGGCGGTCACGTCCAGGGAGAGGATGAAGACGCCCTCGGGCACGGGCTGCAGGCGCAGTTCGAACCAGCCCCGGGAGCCGTCGGGGAACTCGAATTCGGTGTCGAGGCGGCGGGCGACCCGGTCGGTCATGCACCGGCGCAGGGCGGCGAACATGGGCGTGGCGTCGATGCCCGGATAGGCCTCCATCATGGTGCGCCCCACCAGGGCCTCGCGGGCGCACCGCCCCTGGGCAGCGGCGGTCTCGTTCACGTACAGGTAGCGCCAATCCGGGCCGATCACCTGGCAGCCCTCGAGCATGGCATCCAGGAATCCGACCAGGCGCTCGCCGAAGGCGGGGGAGGGCGGGGTCTGGCGGCTGGGATCCGGCATACCCATGTCGCTCATGGGTGCACCTCCGGGAGACGGATCAACTATGACTTCGGGACGGGGATCGGACCGTGGCACCGGCCGCCCGCCATCCCGAGAGCTCGCGTCGCGGGGCCTCGGTGCCCCGCCGCCAGCATAGATTATCCGGGACAGGGGCGCTCCACAAAATAATGAATGTCTTTATTAGTTCCTCCAATTCGTCGCGGAACCGGCCCCAAAGCGCAAAAAACGGCCCCGATTCCCCCGGAAGAGTGCGGGGCCGGAAGGCGCTCAGGGCCCGGAATCCGCGTCGGCGGGCGGGAAGGCCGCCCGGAAGGCGCGCAAGGCCGCCGGATGGTAGATGGTGGCATGGGTCTCCGCCGGGCAGCGGATTCAGGTCGACGGTGATACGCCGGAATCCGGATGGGCGTTCACCGCGGCGGCCAGGCGCGCGGCCAGGGCGGCCAGTTCGGGCTGGCCGCTCGAGGCGAGGAACAGGCGTCCGCGGCCCGCCCTGCCAGCGGGCCAGCGCCGCGTCGGCGCCGAGCCACCAGGGCCGCGTCGTTCCACCACAGGCTGGGGTCGAAGGCCAGGTAGGTGTCGAACAGGTCCGGTTCGACGAACAGGGTCTCGACCACGAACAGGCCCGCCAGGGACTCGCCGACGATGGCGGTCTCGTCGGTCGTGCGCCAGTGGGCGCGCACGTAGGGCATCAGCTCGGTGCGGAGGAAGGTGCGAAAGGCCGCCGAGCCGCCGACGTGCGGCGCGATGGTCCCGGTCGCGGGGATCGTCGCGTCGGGCCCGGTCAGGTCGCGCCGGCGCTCGGTGTTCTCGATGCCCACGAGGATGAACGGGCGCATGGTGCCGTTGCCCACGCAGACCTGCACGAGCCCCGCCACGTGGAGGAAGTCCTCGCCCAGGCCGCCGTCGGGCATGCAGAGCACGGGGAAGCGCACAGTCGGGGGCCGCCGCGTAGCCCGGCGGCAGGTAGACGTTGATGCGCCGGGCCTCGGCCAGCACCTGCGACTGGAGAACGAAGGTCTCGCCGATGGTCAGGGGCGCGGGGTCGGGTCCGGCCGCACGCGCCGGGGTCGGGGCGACGGCCAGGACGCACAGCAGACAGGCCAGGATGCGGGGCATGGTGTCTCCTCCGGATCGGGGTTCGCGCTCAGAGCCACTCGTCCACCGGCGCGGTCAGGGCGCCGCGCGCGTCGCCGGTGTTGACCACCCCGGCCGGCTCGATGATCACCACGCGGCACCCGCGCCCGGCGTGCGGCCGGTGCTCGACGCCCCGCGGCACCACGAACAGCTCGCCCGGGCCCAGGGTCACGCGGCCGTCGCGCAGTTCGATCTCCAGCTCGCCTTCCAGGCAGAGGAACAGCTCGTCGGCCTCGGCATGGCTGTGCCAGACGAAGTCACCCTCCAGACGGGCCACCTTCACCAGGTGATCGTTGACGTTGGCCACCACGCGCGGGCTCCAGGCCTCGGGGACCAGGGCCAGCTTGGCGGCGAGATTGACGGGCGTGTGGGTCATGGGATCGCCTCCTCTCGTCCGCGGACCGGCCCGCTGCGGTCGGCCTCGCGGATCACGTTCTCGATGCGGCGGTCGGGGATCAGCCAGATGAGCGCGACCAGCACGTAGAGCCCGAGGGCGACCCAGTGCCAGGGCAGGGCCGCGACGATGGCCACCGCGTACAGCACCGGCGAGAGCTTGCCCTTCCAGTCGCCGCCGACGGCCCGCGCCAGCAGGGAGCCGGGCCCCTGGGTCTGGATGATAAGCCGTTGCAGGATCCAGTAGGCGATGGCCGCCATCAGCAGCACCACGCCGTAGACGGCGGTCGGTCCGGGCGCGAACGCGTTCTCGCCCATCCAGCCGGTGGCGAAGGGCACCAGGGACAGCCAGAACAGCAGATGCAGGTTGCCCCAGAGGATGCCGCCGGTCACCCGGTCGCAGGTGTGCAGCATGTGGTGGTGGTTGTTCCAGTAGATGCCCAGGTAGACGAAGCTGAGGACGTAGCTGAGGAAGACGGGCAGCACCGGCCGCAGCGCCGCCAGGTCGGTGCCGTGGGGCACCTTCATCTCCAGCACCATGATGGTGATGAGGATGGCCAGCACGCCGTCGCTGAAGGCCTCGATGCGGTTGGAGCGCATGGGATCGAATCCTCCCGGGAAAGGACCCATGATAGCGCGGGCCGCGGCAGGCCGCCGCCCGCCGCCGTTTCAACCTAGCCGTCCTTGTATTTCCGCCCCAGGAAGTGCCCCCGCCGCCCCATGCCGTAGATGACCTCGAAGAGCACCGACAACGCCAGGAAGCCGGCGAAGACCAGCACCGCGCGGGCGTTGTCGCTCCAGGTGCGGACCAGCAGGACGACGAGGGCGACCGCACACAGCAGGCCGCCGGCGGCGTACACGGCGCGCCGCCCGCCGATGTGGGACGCCAGCTTCCAGGCGCTGGCGTTGACCAGGGTGAACACCAGCAGGAAGGAGGCGCTGCCGATGATGGCGATCTCCTCCAGGGGGATGGCGTTGGCGATGAGCAGGCTGATGCCGGCGGTGGCCAGCACGCCGGTGACGGGCTCGTCCCAGACCTGGCGGTCGAAGGCCTCGGGCAGCTCACCGTCCTTGGCCAGCACGTACCCCAGCCGCCCGTTGCCGTAGATGGTGGCATTGATGGCCGAGAAGGTGGCCAGCAGCGCCGCCACCGAGACGATGACGAAGCCCGTGTGGCCCAGGGCCGGCTGCGCCGCCACGGCCAGGGCGTAGTCCTTGGCCTCGACCAGTTTCGACTCGGGCACCGTGCACACGGTGATCACGCCGATCACCACGTAGAGGACGATCACCAGCAGCACCGAGGTCACGAAGGCCCGCGGCAGGTTCCGCTCCGGGTCCTTGATGTCCTCCGCCGAGTTCGCGATCAGTTCGAAGCCCTCGTAGGCCACGAAGATGATCATGCCGGCGGCGAACACGGCCCCCGCCGAGCCCCAGTGGGCCGGCGCCACCCGCTCCGGATCGATGAACGAGGCGCTGGTGGCGATGATCACCAGGAGCAGGACCAGCTTCAGGGCCACCACCGCCGTCTCGGAGCGGCTGACGAAGGACGCGCTCACCAGGTTGATGCCCGTGGGCAGCAGGATCGCCACGCTGATCAGCACGTGGCGCAGCCAGGGCGCGGTGGAGCCGCCGAAGAACGGCTGGGCGTAGGAGGCGAAGGCCGTGGCGTAGAGGGCGATGGTCACCAGATAGCTGAGCCACAACAGCACGTTCAGGCTGCCCGAGGCCAGGTTGTTGCCGAAGGCAGTGTCGATGAAGAACACCGTGCCGCCCCGGTTCTGGTAGGTCACCGCCAGGCGGGCATAGGCCAGGGCGGTCAGCAGGGCGATCACCCCGCCCTCGACAAAGGCCAGCCCCGTCGCCCCGTGGGACACGGCCACGGCCTCCCCCAGCACGGCGAAGATGCCGCCGCCCACCATGCCGCCGATGCCGATGGCCACGGCGCCCACCAGTCCGACCGATCGCTTCCCCTCAGCCACGGATTCTCCTCGGGTTCGTGTCCCGGCGATCATACTCCCCCGCGGCCCCGCGCTCACGACAAAGCACGAGGGCGGGACCCGCGGATCCCGCCCCTCCGTTCCTCCCCGCGGCGGACCGCGCTAGCCCTTCAGCCGCGCCCGGGCCTGCTCCGCGGCGCTCACCACGTCCGCGTCGTTGGCCACGCCCCCCAGGGCGCGCAGCACGTCGGCCGTCTCCGCGCGCAGCTTCCGGTCGCGGTACTCGTGCAGGACGTGGTGGATGCCCCAGCGGATGTCCGCCGACTGCACCTGCTCGGCCAGGGTCATCAACACCGGCACCGCGCCCGCCTCGCCGATGGCCGCCAGGCCCTCGGCCGCCAGCCAGCGGATGTCCTGGTCGCGATCGTGCAGGGCCTCCAGCAGGGCCTCGGTGGCGGCGGGGTCGCCGATCTCGCTCAGGGCCTTCGCCGCCTCCCAGCGCATGCGGAAGGTGCCGTGGCCCAACCGCTCGATCAGGCCCGGCACCGCGTCGCGGCCCAGGCCCACCAACTCCTCGCGTGCCTTGAAGCGCGCCATGCCGTCGGGGCCGGCCATGATCTCCAGCAATTCGGCCAGCTTGCCCCGGATCGGCTTCCCGGACCCGCCGGCGGTCGCGTCCGCGGCCGCGCGTCCCCTGTCGTCGCCGTTCACCATGTCGTTCGTCCTTTCTCCGCCTCGTTGCCCTTGTCTGTCCACAAGATAGCGGGGTCTCCTCAGTCGTCGCCCGGCAGGCGGTACAGGCGCATGGCCTTCTCCGCCGACACGGTGATGCCCTGGATCATGGCCGAGCTGAAGCCCTCGTGTTCCATGCGGTTCAGCCCGGCGATGGTGCAGCCGCGGGGCGTGGTCACCCGGTCGATCTCCCGCTCGGGGTGCCGGCCGTGGGCGGCCAGCAGGCAGGCCGCACCCTTGGCCGTCTGGGCCGCGATGGCCAGGGCCGTCCCCGCGTGGAAACCGATCTCGATGCCTCCCTGGGACGCCGCCCGGATGGCCCGCAGGAAGAAGGCGATGCCGCAGGCGCCCAGGGCCGTGGCGGCGGCCATCTCGTCCTCGCCGATGCGCGCGGTCCGGCCCACCCCCGCGAACACGGCCTCGACCGCGGCCAGGGCCGCCTCGTCGGCGACCGCGGCCGGCCAGGCAGGTCATGGACTCCCGGACGGCGATGGCGGTGTTGGGCATGGCCCGCACGATGGGCAGGGTCTTGCCGATCCGGGCCTCGATCTGCGCCGTGCTCACGCCGGTGACCACCGACACCAGCACGTGGCGCGCGGGGTCCAGGGCCGGGGCGATCCCGTCCAGGACGCCGTCGATCTGCTGGGGCTCCACGGCCACGATCACCAGGTCGGCGTCCCGGACCGCCGCGGCGTTGTCCGCCTGGACCGCGAAGCCGCGGGCGGCCAGGTCGCCCAGCAGCTCCTGGCGGCGGCGGGTCAGGATCACCTCGTCGGGCCGGCGGGTGCCGGCCTGCACCAGGCCGTCGGCGATGGCGGCGCCGATGTTGCCGGCGCCCAGGATGGCGATGCGTCGCGCTCGGTCCACGGGTCCTCCTCCTGCAGCGGTGCGCCGGGGGACCGGCGCGTTCGCCCCAGGGTACCCGAAACCCGCGACGGGCGCATCATCCGGAAGAGCCGGCGCAGCCGCGGCGCCGGGTCGCCCGCGCCGACTCGACCCCGGCGACCTCGCGCAGGGCCGCCAGGGCCGCGTCGTAGTCGGGCTCGTGGGTCAGCTCGGGCACGATCTGCTCGTAGCGGATGCGGCCGTCGGGCCCGACCACGAACACCGAACGGGCCAGCAGGCCGCGCGCCGGGATCAGCACGCCCCAGGCCTTGCCGAACTCCCGCCGGGCCGAGTCCGAGACCACCACCATGCCCTTGATGTCCTCGCGCCCGCAGAACTGCTGCTGGGCGAAGGGCAGATCCATGCTGATGGTCATCACCACCACGTCCGCCGGCAGCTTGGCCAGCTCCTCGTCGAAGCGCTTGGTCTGCAGGGTGCACACCTTGGTGTCCAGGCTGGGCACGGCGCTGATGAGCACCGTCTTGCCCTTGAAGTCGTCAGGGAAACGGGCTTGAAATCGTTGTCGAGGGCCGTGAAATCCGGCGCGGCTCGGCGCCGACGGCGACGGGTTCGCCGCTCAGCTGCAGGGGGTTGCCGTTCAGGGTGACCTGGGCCGCGAAGGCGGGCGCCGCCAGCAGCACCGCCACCAGCGCGGCGACCGGAGTCGCCAACGATCCACGCTTGGACATCATGATCCGTGCCTCCCGGATAAAGCGGCGCCGGCCCCGCGGGACCGGCGCATCAGCGATCCGCCGCATAAGTTAGCGCGCTCCGGCGGGACGGCCAGCGGCTTCGGCAAGCGGGGCTCACAGGGCCGCGCCCACCACCACGGTCCAGGGGCGGATCCGCCAGTCCGTGACCAGGCCCGCGGCCACGTAGGGGTCGCGGCGCACGAACTCCTCCACCTGATCGGGGCCGTCCACGGCGAAGACGAGCACCGCGCCGTCCACCGGCTCGGCGTAGGCCCCGCCCAGCAGCAGCCGGCCCGAGGCCACCCATTCCTGGGCCAGCGCCAGGTGGGCCTCCCGGTGGGACGCCCGCTTGGCCACGACGTCGTCCACGAAGTCGTAGAACAGGAGGCAATGCATGGTCCGTCCTTCCTGCGCGCCCCCACCGGGACGGTCAGATGATCCGGCTCTCGCGCCAGGAATGGCGTGGATCCGGCCCACCACCGTCTCGACCGGTCTCGAGATCCGTCTCGACGACGATCTCCGGGCGCTCGGGCTCCTCGTAGGGCGAGTCGATGCCCGTGAAGTCCTTGATCTCGCCGGCCTCCGCCTTGGCGTACAGGCCCTTGGGATCGCGCCGCTTGCACACGCCCAGGTCGCACTTGACGAAGCACCTCGACGAAGGCGCCCTCGGGCAGGAGCGAGCGCACGAAGTCGCGGTCGGCGCGGAACGGCGAGATGAAGGTGCAGACCACGATGTTGCCCTGCTCGTAGAACAGCTTGGCCGTCTCGCCCACGCGGCGGATGTTCTCGCTGCGGTCCTGGTCGTTGAAGCCCAGGTCGCCGCACAGGCCGTGGCGCACGTTGTCGCCGTCGAGCATCATCACCTGGCGGCCCTCGGCGAACAGGCGCTTGACCAGGCCCCGCGCCACGGTCGACTTGCCCGCGCCCGAGTAGCCGGTGCACCAGATCACCGCGCCCCGGTGGCCGTTGCGGGCCTCCCAGTCCGTCGGCGGTGATGGCGCCGTCCTCCCAGCTGACGTTGGTCGAGACCCGGGCCTCGGCGTGCCTGGTGCGCGTCACGTCCTGACGCTGCGGGTGCGCTCGCGGATCATGCCCGCGGCCACGGTGTGGTTGCTGACCGGGTCGATGAGGATGAAGCTGCCGGTGCCCCGGTTGCGCTGGTAGCTGTCGAAGAAGATGGGCCGCGCCGTCTTGATGGTCACGCGGCCGATCTCGTTCAGGCCGAAGCTGTCGGCCTCCTCCCGGTGCAGGGTGTTGACGTCGATGCGGTAGCGGATGTCCCGCACGTAGGCCTTCACCTTCTGGGTGGTGTGCTTGAGGATGTAGGGCGTGCGCGGATCCAGGCGCTCCTCGTCCATCCAGCAGAGCATGGCCTCGAACTCGTTCGCCACGTGGGGCAGGTTGTTGCGCCGCGCCAGCAGGTCGCCCCGGCTGACGTCGATCTCGTCCTCCAGGGTCAGGGTCACCGCCTGTCCCGCCACCGCCTCCTGCAGTTCGCCGTCCCAGGTCACGATGCTGCGTGACCCGCGACGTCCGGCCCGAGGGCAGGGCCACGATCTCCTCGCCCACGCCCACCGCGCCCGACGTCACCGTCCCGGCGAACCCGCGGAAGTCCAGGTCCGGCCGCAGCACCGTCTGCACCGGGAAGCGGAAGTCCACGATAGTTGCGTGTCCGCGGCCACGTGCACGTTCTCCAGGATGTGCAGCAGGGTCTGGCCGTCGTACCAGGGCGAGTTGGCGCTGCGGGTGGTCACGTTGTCCCCCTCCAGCGCGCAGATGGGGATGAAGGTGATGTCGTGGATGTCCAGCTTCTGGGAGAACTCGTTGTAGTCCCGGACGATGGCGTCGTACACGCCCTGGTCCTAGCCCACCAGGTCCATCTTGTTGACGGCCACCACCAGGTGGGGGATCTGCAGCAGCGAGATCAGGAAGCCGTGCCGCCGGGACTGGGTCATCACGCCGTGGCGCGCGTCGATCAGGATGATGGCCAGCTCGGCGTTGGAGGCGCCCGGTCACCATGTTGCGGGTGTACTGCTCGTGCCCCGGCGTGTCGGCGATGATGAACTTGCGCCGGGCCGTGGTGAAGTAGCGGTAGGCCACGTCGATGGTGATGCCCTGCTCGCGCTCGGCGGCCAGGCCGTCCAGCAGCAGCGCCAGGTCCACGCGCTCGTCGCCGCGCTTCTTCGAGGTCCGCTCCACCGCCGCGAACTGGTCCTCGAAGATGCAGTTGGTCTCGTACAGCAGCCGCCCGATCAGGGTCGACTTGCCGTCGTCCACGCTGCCGCTGGTGGTGAAGCGCAGCAGGCTCTTGTTCTCGTACGCGCGTGTTGTCCATCTAGAAGTACCCCTCGCGCTTCTTCTGCTCCATGGAGGAGTCGCTGGTCAGGTCGATGATGCGGTTCTCGCGCTCCGAGCGGCGGGCGGCCAGCACCTCGGCGATGATGCCGTCGATGTCGGTGGCCTCGGACTCCACGGCGCCGGTGCAGGGGATGCAGCCCAGGCTGCGGAAGCGGCAGTTGCGCACCACCACGTCGTCCTCGGAGAGGCCCAGCTTGCCGTAGCGGTCGACCGTCTCCAGGTGCTCGGCCGGCACGATGATGCCGCCCACGTCCACGGTCCTGCCGCGGCTGGGCGAAGTACAGGGGCACCAGGGGGATGCTCCTCCAGCTTGATGTACTGCCAGACGTCCAGCTCGGTCCAGTTGCTCAGGGGGAACACCCGCACGCTCTCGCCCTCGCCGAGCTCGGCGTTGTACAGGTTCCACAGCTCGGGCCGCTGGTTCTTGGGGTCCCACTGGCCGAACTCGTCGCGCATCGAGAAGAAGCGCTCCTTGGCCCGGGACTTCTCCTCGTCCCGGCGGGCGCCGCCGAAGGCCGCGTCGAAGCCGTGCTTGCCCAGGGCGTCCAGCAGGCCGCGGGTCTTGAGCATCTGGCAGCACTTGTCGTTGCCCAGGGTGCTGGGGTGCGCGCCCTTGCCGATCCACTCCTCGTTGCGCTCGACGATCAGCCGCGCGCCGATGGACTCGACGAAGCGGTCGCGGAACTCGTACATCTCGGGGAACTTGTAGCCCGTGTCCACGTGCATCAGCGGGAAGGGGAACCTGCCGGGGTAGAAGGCCTTCTGGGCCAGCCGGACCATCACCGCCGAGTCCTTGCCCACCGAGTAGAGCATGACGGGATTCCTGAACTCCGCCACCACCTCGCGGATCACGTGGATGGATTCCTGCTCGAGCTGCTTCAGGTGCGTCATGGTGTAGGATTGCACGGGGAATCTCCCGGGTTCGGGTCGGTGCCCAAAATCCTGTCATTCGGCTCCGCTGTCAACCGCCTTGAGCAATTCCGGCCGCGCCGGCGGCGGCCGACGGCCGCCCCGGTCAGGGCCGCACCAGCAGCTTGAAGGCGTGGGCCCACTGGCCGTGCAGGAACCCCGGAATGCACCAGAGGATGCACAGGGGCTCGATGGCCCGCGCCGCCTCGGCCCGGCCCATGTCCGCCGCCTCCCAGCCGAACTGGTCCAGGATCCGGGTCACGACCGCCTTGGCGTTCCCGTCGTTGCCGCAGATGAACATGGTGGGCCTCCCGTCCGGGAACCCCGGGTCCACCATCAGGGCGCTGCCCACCGAGTTGAACGCCTTGACGAAGCGGGCGTCGGGGAAGTCCCGCTGCAACAGCTCGAGCAGGGACTCGTCCCGGTCGGTGAAGAAGCGCAGCACCCCGTGCTCCGGCGGCGCGTCGGCCAGGGGGTTGGTGGCGTCGATGACCGTCTTGCCCGCCAGGTTCTCCGGCCCCGCCGCCTGCAGGGCGGCCGTGGCCACGGCCCCGCGGACGGCCAGCACCACGGCTTCGCCGTAGGCCGCGGCCTCGGCGAAGCTGCCGATCCGGCCGGCGGGGTGTTCCCGCTGCCAGTCATCGAGGTTGGTGAGGGTGCGGGTGCCCAGGGTGACGTCGTGGCCGTGTTTCAGGAAACCCGTCCCCAGGGCCCGGGCCACGGCTCCCGATCCGATGATGCCGATCTTCATGGCGATCCTTCCGTTCGCGCTGGCGCTGCCCCGGCCGCGGCTCTGCGACAATCAATCGCGATCGGCGCGGACCTGCCAGCGGCCCCGGCGCGGCGGCGGCAACGCCGTGGCCGGACCCGGCCCGCATGGGCTATGCTGGGTGCGGACCCGTGCGACTCCCCAACCGAGGACCGGTACCCATGCCCCGCGGCATCCTCTCCCTGATCGTCTTCCTGCTGGTGGTCTTCTTCCTGCCCTACCTGATGGCGGACATCATCGTCAGCGCCCTGGCCCGGCTGGGGCTGTCCCCGGGTGCGGCGGTGCT
This sequence comes from Candidatus Krumholzibacteriia bacterium, assembly GCA_963825035.1. Classification (GTDB taxonomy): domain Bacteria; phylum Krumholzibacteriota; class Krumholzibacteriia; order LZORAL124-64-63; family LZORAL124-64-63; genus JACZKN01. The sequence goes on from CAWGRT010000027.1 coordinate 138,610, forward strand.
GGCGGCCTTCGGCATCTTCGCCGGCAGCCTGGTGAACCTGCCGGTGTGGCGCCTGGACCGGGAGGAGCCGGTGCCCGACCACACCTCGTGGCTCAACGACATCTTCGGCAGCGGCCGCTGGGCGCCGGCGCCCCGGGCCGAGCGCCGGCACTCGATCATCGCCGTGAACGTGGGCGGCTGCCTGGTGCCGTTGGCCCTCGTGCTGCACGAGGTGGTGCGCCTGGCGGCGACGGGAGGCCCGCGGGCCCTGGGCGCCCTCGCCGTCGCGGTGGCCCTGAACGTGGTGCTGTGTCAGCGGGTGGCCCGGCCGGTGCCCAACGTGGGGATCGCCATGCCGCCCCTGGCGCCGGCCCTGGCGGCCGCCGGCTGCGCCCTGCTGCTGGCGGCGCCCGAGTACCGCACCCCGGTGGCCTTCTGCGCGGGCGTCCTCGGGCCGCTGGTGGGCGCGGACCTGCTCCATCTCAAGGACATCGGCCGCATCTCCACGGGCGTCATGAGCATCGGCGGGGCGGGCACCTTCGACGGCATCGTGCTGTCGGGGCTGCTGGCCATCATGCTGGCCTGAGACGGCCCCCGTCAGCGCACGGCCGCCTTGGGCGTGCGGTCGGCGCGGAACAGCCCCCAGTGCTTCTCCACCTCGCCGGGATGGGCCCCACCCTTCCAGTTCTCGTCGAAAGCCTCGAAGAAGAACAGGGGCAACCGGCGTGCGGCCGCCCAGGCGACGACCGCGTCGTGGAATCGCTTCTGCTCGGCCTCGCCGACCTCGCCCTTGATCAGCCGGCCCTGCTCGCCCGTGGCCAGCACCGCCGTGGCCCAGCCGGTCTCCCCCAGCACCACGGCCCGGCCGGGATGGGCCGCCTCCACGGCCGCCACCTGGTCGGCCAGCCACCCGGGGGCCTCGTCCAGGCGGCACCCGTTCCACAGGGGATGGGCGTGCATGGTGATGAAGTCCAGCTCGGCCGCCACGGCCTCGCTCTCGGGGCGGGTCCAGTAGCTGAAGTCGTCGGCCACGGTCACGGGCACCGCGGTCCGCTGCCGCACCCGGCGCACGTAGGCGATGAGGGAGTCGGCGGGGCAGCGGTGGTCCGACCAGGACACCTGGGTCTCGTTGCCCACGCTCACCGCCGCCACGATGTCCGGGTAGGCGGCGGCCAGGGCCACGGCGTCCGCCGCCTGGCGCGCGTTGGCCGCCGCGGCGTCTCGGCGCGATCCACACGCCCAGCATCACCTTCATGTCCAGGTGGTCGTCGCGGATCACCCGCAGGAGGGTGGGTGCGGGCTCGTCGGTGCCGTAGACCCGCAGCAGGTGCCAGCGGGGCAGCATCAGGGCCAGGTCCTGACGCAGTTCGTCCGCCGACGGGGACGGTCCGCCGGGCCGCTGCCCGTCGCGATGGGGGCCGTAGCAGACCCCGCTGCCCAGCCACGCGCCGTTCCGCTCCAGGACGAGGGGACGCAGACCGTCGCCCCGCCCGCAGCCGCCCACCGCCAGCACCAGCCCCAGGATCAACCCGCTCACCTTCGCCCGGCGGCCCACGGCCCCTCCTCCTGCCGACCGGCGCCTAGCCGTCGGCCGGCGCGTCCGCGGCGGCGGTCCGGCCGCGCCGCTGTTCCAGCTCCGCGCGCACCTCGTTCGCCCGGTTCTCGGTGACCGGGTACTTCATCACCGCCCAGATGGCGAGGGCCGAGGTGATCATGGGCACCCCCGCGTCGCACAGCCGCATCAGGGTGATGGTCCGCGCGGTCTGGGCTCCCGCCAGGGCCACGTCGAAGCCCGTGGCGTTCAGCAGGTAGCCGCCGCCGGCCAGGGCCGCGGACAGGCCCAGCTTGACCATGAACCAGAAGATCGAGCCGTACATGCCCTCGCGGCGCTGGTGGGTCGCCAGCTCGTCGGTGTCCACCACGTCGGCGATCATGGACGGCACCAGGGTGAACAGCCCGCCCAGACCGAACGCGATCAGCGGCGCCGGCACGATCGTCAGCAGCGGCCGATCCGGGTTGTAGCAGATCCACTTCAGCCCGTAGCCCACGATGGAGACGGCCGTCGCCAGGAAGAACGCGCGCCGCTTGCCGATCCGCGTGGCCAGCCAGGTGACGAACGCCACCACGGCGAACGTGGCCACCGCGCCCCAGGTGCCCGCCATGCCGGCGTACTTGGCGCCCACGGTCTGGTCGCCGCGGGCCACGTAGTAGATGATCACGTAGTACTGGAACGACGAGACGAGAATGAACCCGTTGAACACCAGGAAGGTGGCGGCGCAGAGCTTCAGGAACGGCCGGTTGCGGAGGGTGACGCCGAAGCCCTGGAAGAACTCCTTCATCTTCGCGCGCAGGGCGGCGGGCCGCACGTGCTCGGACGCGGCCAGGCTCTGCATCCGCTCCCGCAGGACGATCGCCGGCAGCACGCCCAGGCCGATGGCCACGACCCCCAGCACCACGGCCAGCCCGCGGGCGCCGGCGATCTGGTCGGGCTTGCCGGCGGCGTCGCGGAAGAAATGCCCCGAGTTCATGATCCACAGGAACCAGGGCGACACCACGTAGGCCAGCTGGGCCACGAAGTTCTGGGTGCCCATCAGCCGCGTGCGCTCGTGGTAGTCGGGCGTCAGCTCGTAGCCCAGGGCCACCCAGGGCGTGCAGAAGACCGTGAAGCCGATGTAGAAGAGGATGGAGAAGCCGAGGAACCAGGCGTACACGCCCTTCACGCCCCAGCCCGGGTCGAAGCTCCACAGCAGGACGAAGAACAGCGCCGACAGGAACGCCCCCACGAAGATGAACGGGCGCCGGCGTCCCCAGCGGGTGCGCGCGCCGTCGGAGATGTAGCCCATCAGGGGATCGGTCAGGGTGTCGGTGATGCGGGGCCAGAAGCCGAGCCACCCCACCAGGACCGGGTTCATGCCCAGGCCCAGGTTCAGGACGATCATCATGCCGCCGCTGGCGGCGGACAGCAGGTTGTTCACGAAGGCGCCGGCGCCGTACGCAAGCTTGTGACCGAAGGGGACGCGGTCTTCCGGCGCGGTTCTCGCGTGGACGGCGGGCGGCATGGCGGATCCCTCTCGAAGATGGGAACGTGCTCCCGCGCCAGAACTTCACGCTTTGTGCGGGATCCGAACAAAGTATCCCGGCGCGATTTCCGTCGTCAAGCGGATTCTGGACGCGCCGACCGATTGTGCCCCCCCGCTCCGGTCCCGGCAACCGCGGATCGCATTTCCTTCATTTTGGACTTGATTCGGAAACCGAACATAGTCTAGAATTGAGGAACGGGACGCCGTCTTGCCATAAGATTCCGCAAGAACGGCACGGCGCGGGCGGATCAGGATCCGCCGGCCACTGGGGATTCCAGACGAGAGGTACCATTATGAGAACTCGGGTTAACGTTTTCGTCGCCGCCGCGGCCCTGCTCTGCCTCGTGCCGTCGGTCGTGTTCGCCCTGATGCCCTACAGCGAGAACTTCGAGAACCTGAACCAGGCCGACACCGGCGCCCTGGGCGCGGCCGGCTGGCTGGTCTACGGCAACGTCTTCGATCCCAGCTTCAACTACCTGTACGGCTACGGCGTCTTCCCCGCCCCCAACGACGGCGCCGCCTTCTGCGCCATCGCCTCGGGCGAGGGCGGGGCGGGCCAGGGCAGCCAGCAGCTCGTGGTCTTCAGCGACTACAACAACGCCGACCACGCCAACGGCAACATCATCGAGGCCCTGGTCTTCCAGGAGCAGACGATCGCCGCCGGCGACGTGGGTGAGACGTGGGAGTTCACCTTCGACGCCAAGCTGGGCAACCTCGAGGGCAACAGCACCGCGCTGGCCTACATCAAGACCCTGAATCCCAACGCCGGCTACGCCACCACCAACTACATCACCTTCGACACGACCAACATCCCGGCGACCTGGGGCAGCTACACCCTGCAGATCACCATCGACTCCTCCCTCGAGGGTCAGCTGCTGCAGATCGGCTTCGAGAACGAGGCCACCCTGTACCAGGGCTCGGGCGTGTTCTACGACAACCTGGACTTCCACATCACCGGCGCCGTGCCTTCGGACGACTCGTCCTGGGGCGACGTGAAGGCGCTGTACCGGTAATCCCGGCGGCGGACTCGTTGCAAACGCAGGGGCCCGGCTTCGGCCGGGCCCCTCTCGCGTTTCCCGGCGTTCGCTTCAGCGCACCAGCGCCACCCGCCGGCTCTCGACGAAGCCCTCACCCCGCAGCACCACCAGGTAGATCCCCGAAGCGGCGGCACCGCCGCGGGCGTCGCGCCCGTCCCAGACGAACCCGTGGTCGCCCGCCGCGAAGGTCCCCGCGGCCAGGGTGCGCACGCGGCGCCCGGCCGGGTCGAAGACCGTCAGCTCGACGCGGCCGGGACGGTCCAGCCTGAAGCTCACCGTGGTGCGGGGATTGAAGGGATTCGGCGCCGCCGGCAGCAGGCGGCCCGCCGGCGCGCCCGGCAGCGCGCCCGCCCCGTCCCCCACGGCCGACGCCGCGCCGGCCGGCACGAAGCGGAAGTCCGCCACCGTCACCTCCTGGTCGGCGGCCGGCGCGCCCTCGATGCGCCACAGGTTCAGGTGCAGGCGCGGCTGCTCGGGCCGCGGGATGTGGGGCCCGCGGTACGTCCACGAAGCAATCGTGTTCGGCGGCGACTCGTCGTCCGGGCCGCCGCGCCACACCCGATATTCGACGCGGTCGGGCAGCCAGCGCATGGCGTGGCTCACCGTCTCGCCGTCGGCGAAGGCGGTGTCGAAGCGTGTCAGGTTGCCGGTCCAGTCGTAGGGCTGGGCCACGAACTGGCCGATGTCCGCGCCCGGATCGGTCCAGCGGCCGTACTCGATGTCGATCTCGTCGTAGGGATTCCACCACAGGTCGGCCGGGTCGTAGCACGGCCCGTACTGCCACAGGAAGATGCCGAACACCGCCAGGGGATCGAGGGTGTCCAGGCGGCCCTCGGTGGTCACCACGTAGTCCCCGTAGCCCAGGGCGTCCTCGGCCACCACTTCGGTGGCGTACCAGTTGCCGCCGTGGTTGGCCAGGGTCAGGTGCAGCCGGCCCTGGTCGTCCACCCAGGTGCACACCGTCGCGTTGCAGAAGATGTTGGTGCCCGGGCCGTACACCCCGGGTCCCTTGACCCGCCAGGTGCGCCCGGCGAAGTCCAGGGTGGTGCCGCCGGGAAAGTCGTCCCACTGCAGATCGTCCAGGGTGGGCGGCGAGGTGGACGCGAAGGTCACCTGGTCGTAGTACACGTCCGGCGCCGGGTCCGTGGGCCCCTGCAGGACTCCCAGCAGCAGGCGGGCGGTGACCGCGCCGGCCGGCGCGGCGGTGCTGGTCAGGGCGAAATCGAGCCAGGTGTCGGCGGCCGATGCGGCGTCGGCCACCGGGTACGAATCGTACGAGATGAGGGCGTCCGCGGCGTCCCGCCACTCCACGTTGACGATGGCCGTGCACGGACCCGTCAGGGGCTGCGCCGCCGGCAGGAAGACGTGCCCGGTGACGGCCCACCGTTCGCCCTCGACCGTGTCCAGCGGCTGCCAGAAGCCCGAGACGGCCCAGCCGCCCGTGTCCGGTCCGGTGACCCGGGCCGCCCGCGAGCCGTGCACCGCCTCGCTCGTCGCGCCCACGTTGCCGAACTGGTTCCAGCCGGCGCAGGCGGCGCCGCCGCTGCCGGCGATCTCGAAGCTGGGATTGGCCAGGAGACACTGGGCGCAAGCCGCGCCGGCGCCCCCCGCGGCGCCCGCCAGCACGAGGGCCGGAACCAGGATGAAGGGCTTCAGGCGCATGGCGCAGCTCCAATCGTCGGGAAGCGCGGGCTAGGTGGGCGGCGCCCCGGCCCCCCGCCGGGCCAGCTGCCCCAGGATCGCTGCGGGTGCGTCCACCCGGATCGCCGCGATGCGTCCGCTGCGGGCGAAGAGCTCGGCGGCCAGGCGGGCCTCCAGGCGGTCCCCCGGCACCTCGCGCACCGTCCCGTCGGCGAAGGTCACGCGGATCCGGCCCGCGTCCGCGGCCCGCGCGTAGACCACCGGCACCTGGCACAGGGTGAACGCCAGGCTCCCCGCCGGCAGGGGCAGCACACACTCGGTGCCGGCCACGTCCACGTAGCGGAACTCGTCCGGCGCGGCCACCAGTTCGCGCTCTTCCAGCAGCAGCGGGGAGAACCGCACCGCCCCGTCCCGGACCCGCACCCCCAGCTCGCCGAAGCGGGTGAGGATCTCCTCCTTCACCTGGCCGGTCATGCCCGGCTGCTTGGCGCCGCCCCCGGGGGGCGTGTGGGAATAGGGATCGACGGGGAAGGCGCCGTACTCGGTGACCGGCTTCTCATAGCCGATGCCCGCGCGGACCCGGAAGTACATGTCCGCCAGGCCGCGCGTGACGGCGTCCGCCGCGCCCCCGGCAACCGCGTGCCGGACGGATTCCTGGACCGCCAGGAGCAGCTTGGCCACCATGTGCCAGTAGATGCAGCCCAGGCCCTCGTAGGCGTACATGACGCCGGAGCGTCCCGTGTAGGAGCGGTGGCCGAACACATCCTCGTACAGTTCGAGGACCGCGGCACCGTCCCGGGCCACGGCGGCGGCCCAGCGGGACTCCGCCGCCAGCTCGCGCAGGGCGGCGTCCAGGTCGCGGGCGTTGCCGAACGCCCCGCAGAAGCGCACGACGCCGTCGGCGTCCCGGGCCACCAGGGTCCGATCGTCCGCCGCCAGCAGGTCGTGCAGCAGGGGCACCGCCTCGGCCACCGCCGCCGGCACCACGTTGCGCTCCAGGAAGCCCGGCAGCGTGCGTTCCGGGTAGAGCATGAAGCTGTGCTGGTCCGCCCGGTACAGATCGCTGGCGAAGAGGGCCTGGAGCAGGTCCAGGGCCTCGGCCGGGGCCAGGGAGCCCGAGCCCAGCACCGCCACCTGCCCCTCCAGCATCTCCTGGAGGTGGGCCACCACGATGCCGTCGTCGCCGGCGGTGCGCTCGGGCAGGTTGTAGGTGTGGAAGAGCCCGTCGGGGCGGCGGTTGGCCGCCAGGCTGCGGTCCACGAAGGCCAGCGCGGTGCGGCACAGCGCCGCCCACCTCGGCCGCGGCCAGGTCACGCCGGCCGTCCAGGCCCTCGGCGTAGACGACCTCGCGGTAGGCGGAGAAGGCCTCTCCCAGCCGGTCCATGACCCGCTTGCGGTCCCGCGGCGTCAGGCGGTAGGCCTCCAGCACGCCCTGCTCGCCGGCGAGGACCGCCGCCACCCGGTCGAACCAGGCGCCCACCTCGGTGGACACGGGCAAGGCCGTGCCGGCAGCGGCCGCGTCGGCCACCAGCTCGGCCAGGAACTCCAGGTAGCGCCGCAGGTGGCACAGGGTGACCACCGAGACGCCGCCGCCGGCCAGGGCGTTGTTGGCGTCGTTCCACTCGGGCCGCTGGGTGTTCATCCAGATGCCCGCGTCGGGGATCAGGTTCGAGAGCTTGGCCAGGGCCGGCACCAGCAGCTTCTCCAGCAGGTTGACGTGGCGCACGGCCCCGTCGCGCCCGCGCAGCAGCCTGCCGTCGGTGCCCCGGTCCGCCACCCGGGCGGCCACGGCCGCCTCCCGCGCCTCGATCGAAGGCGATGGTCTCCCGCGGGTTCTCCAGGATCTCCGCGTAGGGTCGGATGCGGTAGGGCACGTCGGCGTAGCTGAAGACGTCGTCGCCCAGCATGGCGCCCAGGGCCGCCGGGTCGTGGCGCCGCAGGCATCTCCAGCAGGCGCAGCAGGTAGATGATCTGGTGGTCGCCCCAGTAGCCGATGTTGCTCCAGGGATCGTCCGGCGCCGGCACCTCCCAGTCCACCCCGTCGCGGGTGATGCGGTAGGGGTTGAAGCCGTCCACCGTGGAGGCGTTGACGAACTTGGCCACCAGGTTGGGCAGGAAGCCCGGGATACGAGGCCGCCAGGGCCTCCCAGTTCTGGAAGATGTCCCGCCAGTTGCCCTCGTAGTACAGGCGGCGGCGGCCGTCGGCGTCGCGCACGTGGATGGAGAAGCGGTTCCAGGGGCGGCTGGGGTCGCCGTGGCGGCGGCCGAAGGACAGCGGCAGGTACTCGAGGCACAGGCGCACCAGGTCGGGGTCGCCGGTGCCGGCGGCCGCCGGCGCGCAGCTCGGCCACCGGCAGGGCGGCGGGCAGATCGGCCAGGAACGTCGCCTGCCGCGCGGCCACGGCGTGGTTGCGGACGTGCACGAAAGTCCTGCAGATCGTCGCCGGTCCACCTCGTGGTTCGCGGGCGAAGACGCCGCCGCGCATGGCGTTGAACAGCACGTTGGCGAAATGGTGGCCCGTGGACTCGGGATGCCCGCCCTGCTGCAGGCCGTCGGCGGACGCGACGATGCGCCGCAGGTTCTCCCGGGCCTGGTCGAGCCCGGCGACGATGGCCGCGTCCAGGTCCTCGCCATCCCGCAGACGCCGCCTCAGGGCCGCCAGACCCAGGTGATCAAGGCCCGTGTCCCCCACCAGGTGCCAACGGGCGTACTCGTCCGGCTCCAGGTCCAGGGACGCGCTCACCAGGTAGTTGCCGCGCTTGCCGCGCAGACTCGGACTCGGGTGCCAGCACCTGGCCGCGGCGGAAGGCGGCCACCGCCGCCATGCGAAAGGTGGACGCGGTGGCCTTCCAGGCCGCAGCACCACACCACGTTGGCGCGCAGCACCTCCAGGGCCTCGGCGCGGTCGGTGATGCCGGCGGTCAGGGCGAAGATGCCCAGGCCCGTGTCCGGGTCCACCTCCGACTTCTTGTAGGCGTCCACCAGGTTGCCGGCGGTCTGGTACAGGGCCAGGGGCGCGCCGCAGGGCAGCACGTTGCGCAGGCCGTCCAGGACCGTGACCAGCACCGGTCCGTCGCCGCGGTTCTCCAGGGTGGCGGTGCGCACCCAGCCGAAGGCGTCGCAGGCCGCCCAGGCGTAGCGGAAGGCCAGGCCCAGGCCATGGTCGACCTCCTCGAAGACCAGGCGGTTGCCCAGGGTGCTCTTGTAGAGGTTCCGCTCGACCGCGGCCGCCCGGTCGCCGCGGTCCGCGAAGGGCTCCCAGAGCACGGGCGTGCCGCCCGGCCGCGACACGCGCAGCAGGGTCAGCGGACCCGTGTGGTGGTGGGCGTCGTGGAGCTCGATCCACCGTCACGTAGGGGAACAGGCTGCCCTCGGGATCGACCCGGCCGGCGGTCAGTCCGCCGCCCGAGGCGATGAACATCCACAGGTCGGTGTCGCTGGGCAGGCTGACCAGGAAGGGATCCAGCCGGTCGCAGGCCGCGATGCGGTAGTGGGGCCGGCCGTCCAGCTCCACGTAGCCGCCCACCGGCGACCGGGGCAGGGTGTCCGCCGCGAAGGCGGAGGGGACGACCGCGCGCCTACCGCGCATGGTCGCCCGCCCGCGGGCACGCCCGGCCGACCGCGGCTCGCGCGACGCGATCGGCCAGGGCGCAGGTCCGATGATGTTGACGATGCGAAAGCATGGACTGTCCCGCGGCGGTGCCGCCCGTTGCGCCGGTTCCGCGTCCCGCGGTTCCGGCTGGACCGCAAGCTACTTCAGGAGCACCATGGACCGCGACACCCGCTCGGTCGGGGTCGCCAGCACGTACCAGTACTGGCCGCTGGGCGCGGGCGAGCCGTCGGCGGTGCGCCCGTTCCAGGTCACGTGGTGGTCGCCGGCGCGCCAGGGGGCCGCTCTGCAGCACGGCCACGCGGCGGCCGGCCAGGTCGTACACCGTCAACTCCACCTGCTGCGCCGCAGCCAGGCTGAAGTCGATGCGCGTGGTCGGGTTGAACGGGTTCGGATAGTTCTGGCCCAGCACCACCGCGTCCGCCCCGGCGCCCGGCACCGCGGAGATGTCGCCTGTCTGGTGGAAGACGATGTTGTCGTAGAACACGCCCGAGCCCTCGTACAGGGTGGCCGTGTTGGCGAAGCCGATCTGCAGGAGCTGCCCCTCGAGGCTGGCGTCGATGGGGATGGACAGGCTGTAGCCGCCCCAGGTGGTGGGGATGGCGGTCATGTCCGCGGTGATGAAGTTGGTCAGGGCGTAGCCCGCGGACGGATTCAGGGTCTTGATGAAGGCCAAAGCGGTGGAGCTGCCCTCGAGGTTGCCCAGCTTGGCCTGGAATTCGAAGGTCCAGATCGTGCCGACGTCCGCGGCGCCCACGGTCTGCTCCTGATAGGTGTTCGACTCGACCAGGTTGCCGTTGGCGTGGTCGGTGTTGTTGTAGTCGCTGAAGACCACCAGCTGCTGCAGCCCCTGGTCGGTGCCGCCCTGCAGCATGTCGATCTGGCAGAAGGCGAAGCCGTCGTTGGGGGCCGGATAGGGACCGTAGCCGTACAGGTAGGTCCCGGTCGGCGTGGAGACGTTGCCGTAGACCAGCCAGCCGTCATTGGCCAGGGCCGACGGATCGGTCTGGACGAGGTTCTCGAAGTCCTGGGAATAGGCAGCGAGCGCGGCGTGGGCGGCGGCCGGCACGAGGCTGGCCAGCAGCAACGCGAGCGCGCAGAGAGCGGTGGCGCGATTTCTCATGGCAGGGACCTCTCTTGGCGAAGGACTCGACATCGTCCGGATGGCATCCGGAACATCCGGGAGCGGTTCGGGGGCCGGTGCGAACAGGTCTTGACAGGCCCACCGCTATCATACACTATGTTCGGAGTCCGAACAAAGATTTTTTTCGGCTGTCCTGACCACATTGCGGACCCTCGGGGCGGACCCCCATGCGCAACGGGAGCAGGTGCCCAGTGCCCGAATTGAACTTTCCCGCGGGATTCAGCTGGGGGGCGGCCACGTCCGCCCAGCAGATCGAGGGCGGCCGCCACGAGGGCGGCCGGGGCGAGTCCATCTGGGATCGATTCGCCGCCGAGCCGGGCCGCATCGCCGACGGATCCGACCCCGGCGTGGCCTGCGACCACTACCACCGCTGGCGCGACGATGTGCGGCTGATGCAGCGCCTGGGGCTGCACGCCTACCGCTTCTCCATCGCCTGGCCGCGCATCCAGCCCACCGGGCGCGGCGCCGCCAACACCGCGGGCCTGGACTTCTACGACGGCCTGGTGGACGCGCTGCTGGAGGCGGGCATCGAGCCCTTCCCCACGCTCTACCACTGGGATCTGCCCCAGGCGCTGCAGGACGCCGGCGGCTGGGCTGCGCGCGACACCGTCGGCGCCTTCGCCGACTACGCGGCCGCGGTGGTGGACCGCCTGGGCGACCGGGTGCGCCGCTGGGTCACCCACAACGAGCCCTGGTGCATCGCCGTGCTGGGCCACGAGGAGGGGCACCACGCCCCGGGCCACAAGGACCCGGCCGAGGCCCTGCGCGTCGCCCACCACCTGCTGCTCTCCCACGGGCGCGCCGCCGCGGCCATCCGCGCCGCCGCGCCGCGAACCGAAGTGGGCCTGGTCCACAACCACTGTCCGGCCTACCCGGCCTCCGACCGGGCAGCCGACGGCGACGCGGCGCGCTGGTTCGACGGCTTCTTCAACCGCTGGTTCCTGGACCCGGTGTTCAAGGGCGCCTATCCCGCCGACGCCGTGGCCGACCGCGTGGCCGCCGGTCACCTGCCCGGGCCGGAACTGCCCTTCGTGCAGGAGGGCGACCTGGCGGAGATCGCCGCGCCCCTGGACTTCCTGGGCATCAACTACTACAGCCGCGTGGTGATGGAGACGGGCCCGGACGGCGACCGGCGCGCCGTGCCCCCCGGGCCGGACGCCGAGACCACCGACATGGACTGGGAGGTGTTCCCGGCCGGCCTGCGCGAAAGCCTGCGGACGGTGCACCGCGACTACGCGCCGCCGGCGGTCTACGTCACCGAGAACGGCGCCGCCTACGACGACCCCGCCGCACCCGACGGGCGCATCGCCGATCCCCGGCGCCTGGCCTACCTGGACGGGCACCTGCACGCGCTGCACCGGGCGCTGGCGGACGGCGTCCCGGTGCGCGGCTACTTCCTGTGGTCGCTGCTGGACAACTTCGAGTGGGGCTTCGGCTACCTCAAGAAGTTCGGCCTCTTCGCCGTCGAGCCCGGCACCTTCCGACGCCTGCCCCGGGACAGTGCCTTCTGGTATCGCGACGTCATCCGCAGCAACGCCGTCCCCGGCGACAACGCTTCTCCAACCCGAGGAGAATCCCGTGTCTTCGATCGCTGACAGACTCCGCCGCACCGCCCTGATCGGGCTCCTGGTCCTCGTCGCCGGCCCGACCGCGGCCGCCACCCTGCCGGAGATCCGCGTCGTCGCCGACAAGAGCGGCGAGCGCCTGCAGGTGGACGGACACGACTTCATGGTGCTGGGCATGAACTGGGGCTACATGCCCATCGGCCAGAACTACACCTACAGCCTGTGGGTCCAGCCCGACGACGTGATCAGGACCGCCCTGGACCGGGAGATGCCGCTGCTGCAGGACATGGGCGTGAACGCCCTCCGCCAGGGGTCGGACGTGCCGCCGCGCTGGGTGCAGTACATCTACGAGAAGTACGGCATCTTCACGGTGCTCAACCACACCGTGGGCCGTTACGGCCTGACCCTGGACGGCACCTGGTATCCCCTCACCGACTACAGCGATCCGCGGGTGCGCGCGGCCCTGACCGCCGAGGTCGACGCCATGGTGGACCGGTTCCGCGACACGCCGGGCGTCCTGATGTACCTGCTGGGCAACGAGAACAACTACGGCCTGAGCTGGAAGTCGTTCGAGATCGAGGCCCTGCCCGAGGGCGAGCGCCACGCGGCGCGGGCGCGCTTCCTGTACTCCCTGTTCGGCGAGATCATCCGCGACGTCAAGAAGCGCGACCCGGGCCGGCCGGTGGCCATCGCCAACGGCGACGTGCAGTACATCGACATCATCGCCGAGGAGTGCCCGGACCTGGACGTGTTCGGCTCCAACGTGTACCGCGGCATCTCGGCCCGCGACTTCTTCCAGGTGGTCCACGACAAGCTGGGCAAGCCGGCCATGTTCACCGAGTTCGGCTCGGACGCCTTCAACGCCGTGACCATGCGCGAGGACCAGGCCATGCAGGCCAAGTACCTGGTCGGCCAGTGGGAGGAGATCTACGAGCAGTCCGCGGGCAAGGGGCGCGTGGGCAACGCCATCGGCGGCCTGATCTTCCAGTGGAGCGACGGCTGGTGGAAGTACAAGCAGGAGGAGCGCCTGGACATCCACGACACCAACGCGTCGTGGCCCAACGCCGGCTATCCCGACGACTACCGCGCCGGCGAGAACAACATGAACGAGGAGTGGTGGGGCATCACCGCCAAGGGCTTCCCCGACTCGCGCGGCCTGTACACCGTCTACCCGCGCGCGGCCTACTACGCCCTGCGCGACGCCTTCCGCCTCGACGCCTACGCCAAGAGCACCGATCTGAAGGCGATCCGCGACCACTTCGGCGCCATCCGGCCCATGGGCGCGGTGCTGCAGGCCCGCGGCGACGCGGCCGCCCTGCAGACCGACCTGCTCAGCCGGGTGCGCGTCTCCGGCGTGCGCATGGAGATGACCTCGTACAGCACCGGCGGCCACAACACCTCGACGCCCCCGGTGGAGATGCCGCAGGCCTCCTACCCCTCGTTCCGGGGCTTCGACCACACCGAATCGTTCTACGTGGGCGTGGAGGCCAAGCCCAGCGACGCGGTGGTGGGCAACGTGACCGTGAACATCCTGGGCAACGTGGCGCGCAACCCCATCGACGAGATCTTCTACGAGAACCGCGGCCGCTCCCGCCAGGTGCCGGACACGAACGGCCAGTCGGTCGAGCTGTCCTCCCTGGAGCGGGTGAAGGTCTACCAGGGCTCGCTGTCCTGGGACGACCGCTGGTTCCAGCTGGACGCCTTCTACCGGGTCGGGCATCTGCACTGGCAATACGAGGGCGACTTCTTCGGCCTCTACCGCGACGCCTTCTACGGCGAGAACATGGACATCTACAACGGCCAGGCGCCCATCGGCTTCCAGATGGCGGGCAAGAAGAGCCTGCAGAACCTGACCGTGGCCTTCGGGCCGCAGCTGTGGTGGGGCGCCAACCCGGCGGTGTTCGTCAAGTACCGGCACCAGCTGGGCGGCATGCTGTGGACGGGCGTCTTCCAGGAGGACTTCTCCCAGCAGACCCAGCTCACCAGCTCGGTGGCCATCCCCGTGCGCAGCACCCGCAAGGCATCCCTGCAGGTGCAGACCGGACTGGGGCCCTTCGGCTTCGAGGGCGGCGCCCTGTGGTCGGGCCAGCCGCGGGTGGGCGAGACCTTCCAGCTGCTGACCACCAACGAGGCCGACCGCGGCATGACCGTGGATCCGGCCGACGTGCGCGAGGACCGGATCAAGACCAAGGACACCTTCGGCTTCCGGGGCAAGCTCACCTGGCAGAAGGGCCGCTGGAACTGGTACGGCCAGGGCGCCTACATGGGCCTGGTGGCCGAGGGCGGGCCCACGGCCATCCCCACCTTCACGGGCTGGAACCTGAAGGACAGCGGCTCGGGCAACCAGGTCAACGCCCTGACGGGCGTGGCCGTGACCGTGGGCAAGTTGGCAGGTGGGACCCAACTTCCTGTGGCAGAAGCCCATCGTCGGGCCCATGCCCGCGGCGGCGGACCTGGCGGGCACCGCCGGTCACCCCCGCAACATCCTGGACGATCCCTTCGCCGTGCGCGGCAACCGGGAAACGACGGCGGCCGAGCTGATGCTGACCTACGACCCGACGCCGGCCACCTGGATGTGGGCCTGGGACAGCGACGTGCGCGAGGACGCGCCCCTGGCCGCGAGCCTGGGCTTCACCGTCAAGCACCACAACACGACCGCCGACGCGGGCCTGTTCATCTCGGCCGAGGATCTGGTCTACGCCTTCCCCGGCGCCACCCCCGCCCGCGACCTGTGGGAGATCATCGGGCCGCGTGGTGAACAAGCTGGGCGACAACGCGCGCATGATCAGCCACCTGTGGTACGGCACCGCCGAGCCCAACGGCGACAACCTGCGCCTGCTGCACCGCTTCGGCGTGGACACCCGCATCGTCTGGCCTTCGGTGGCGCTGGCGGGCCACGTGAAGGTCAACGACTTCGGGCCCTACGACTACCACCACGACTTCAACATGACCTTCCCGCTGCAGGTGATGGCGGACCTCTCCTACACCCTGGGCCGGCCCAAGTGGTTCGGCCTGCCCCAGACCCGGATCGGCGTGCGCGGCACCTACCGGACCCTGGACCGGTACTCCAACCGCTACCAGCCGGCCGGCGCGACGGCGCCGCTCATCCAGGGCGAGCTGTATCCCGGCGGGCCTGCCCGAGGGCCGCGAGTGGGAGATCCGCACGTACCTGCACCTGGCCATCTAGGCCGGGGCGCGGTCCGCGACGCGAAGACGGCCCGGTCACCCGACCGGGCCGTTTCGCTTGCAGCGGTGCCGCGCGGCGCTACGAGGTCGGGCCGTACACCCGCACGTAGTCCACGAGCATGGTCTGGGGGAAGACCGTGGTCGAGTCGGGCGCGCCCACCCAGTTGCCGCCCACGGCGACGTTCAGCAGGATGAAGAAGGGATGGTCGAACACCCAGTCGGTGCCCGCGGGCAGGTCCGCCGGCGTGACCGTCTGGTAGGCGTAGCCGTCCACGTACCAGGTGATGGACTCGGGCGTCCAGTCGACGGCGAAGACGTGGTAGCCCAGGTCGAACCCGCCCTGGGCGATGGTGTGGCGGCTGGTGATGGCAGCCGCCGCCCGAGTAGCCCGGTCCGTGCAGGCTGCCGTACGATGACCCGCGGTTCCTGGCCCCGGTACTCCATGATGTCGATCTCGCCGCAGGCGGGCCAGCCCACCTGGTCGATGTCCGACGCCCAGCATCCAGAAGGCGGGCCAGATGCCCTGCCCCACCGGCAGCTTGATGCGGGCCTCGAAGCGGCCCCGGTCCCGGGCGAACAGGCCCTTGGTCTTGATGCGGCCCGAGGTGTAGGGCTGGCCGTTGTATTCCTGCTCGCGGGCGGTGATGGCCAGGCTGCCCTGCGCCGTCGAGGCCGACGTTCTCCGGGCAGGTTCGTGTCCCACTCGAGCTGGCGGTTGCCCCAGTCGGTGCCCTGGTCGAAGACCCACTTCTCCGGGTCCGGCAGCTGCCCCGCCGGGCCGTCGAACTCGTCCTGCCAGATCAGGCCGTAGGTCACGGGTTCGTCCTCCTGGGCGCAGCCCGGCACCGCCGCCAGCACGACCAGCGCCGCGGCCAAGGCCGTGCGCCGCTTCACGACCGGGCCGCCTTCGGCTCGGTCTCCGCGTCGGTGTCCAGGGACGGGAACAGGCTCGAGTCGGCCAGCGCCGCCTTCAAGACGTAGGTGGCCGCGCCGATGGCCACCGACCGCGGCCCCAGCTCGCTGGCACGGATCTCCGCCGCCGCCACCGAGCTGACCAGGGTGCGCCGCTGCCACCGTCTCGCGCAGGGGATCCAGCAGCAGGTCGCCCAGCCGCGCCAGGTCGCCGCCCAGGATCACCAGGGCCGGGTTCATGAGGTTCAGGGTGCTGGCCACGGCCCGGCCCAGGTGCATCGCGGCCTCGCGAGCCACCTGCAGGGCCAGGGGATCGCCCGCCAGGGCCGCGTCCTCGATCTCGCAGGAGGGTGGGCGCCCGCCCGCCAGGGGGCTGTCGGGGTACTCGGCGGCCAGTTCGCCCACGCGATCGACCAGGGCCTGCGCGCCCACGAGGGTGACCAGGCAGCCCTGCAGGCCGCAGATGCAGGGCTTGCCGTTGGGGTCGATGGAGATGTGGCCGATCTCGCCGGCGACCCCCGTGGCGCCCCGGTAGATCTCGCCGCCGATGACGTGCCCCGAGCCCACGCCCGTGGCGATCTTGATGTAGACGAGGTTGTCGACGTCGCGGCCCGCGCCCCACCAGTGCTCGGCCAGGGCGCCCAGGTTGGCGTCGTTGTCCACCAGCAGGGGCACGCCGAACCGGGCGGCCAGGCCGTCCAGGCCCAGGCGCTCCTTCCAGGCGGGCAGCACCACGCTGGACAGGCGGTCCGGATGAGCCGGGTCCACGGGCGAGGGCACCGCCACGCCGATGCCCAGCAGCGGCTTGCCCTGCCGCCTCGGGGGCGGCCAGGCACAGGTCGCACAGTTCGGCGACGAGCTTGCGGGTGCCCTCGGGGTCGTCGCGCACCGGGTGCTCCCGCGACTCCCAGGTCAGGACGCGGCCGCGCAGGTCGGTGAGGGCCGCCACCACGTGGCTGGCGCTCATCTCCACGCCCAGGATCACGCAGGCGTCGTCCCGGAATTCCAGCACGATGGGCCGGCGGCCGCCGCGCGAGGGCCCCTCGCCCACCTCGGCCACGATGCCCAGGGGCAGGATCTCACTGACGATCTCCGAGACCGTGGAGCGGGACAGGCTGGCCAGCTGCGCGATGTCCGCCCGGGAGATGCGCTTCTCCTGCCAGATCAGGCGCAGCACGGCGTCCGCCAGGGGACGCGGACGCGTCGGGATCGGCCCGGCGCAGACCCTTGCGGTTCAGACTCTCGTTGTACATCCGTTCCATCTCCCCCGGCCGCGCGGTCCGTCCGGCGCGCCGTCGCCGGGCATCCTATCGGTGCCAGTAGACGTTGTCCACCAGCACGAGCTGGGCGTTGGTGGTGCTGAGGACGAGCTGACCCACGTGGGACCAGTCCCAGTCGGCCGGCAGCGTGAAGTCGGCCAGCGGAATGTCCAGGGACGACCAGCCGCCGGCCGTGAAGGCGGGCGTCGAGCCGGCGTCCAGCACGAGGTCGGTGGTCTCCACCCCGCCGGTCAGCGCCGGCGGGAAGGACACCAGCTTGACCTTGAAATCGGTGCCCGCCGGGGCGAAGACGTCCAGGTGGAAGTGGGTCATGGCCGAGGCGTCGATGGTGGGATTGAGGAACTCGATGCCCACGAAGTTCAGGCCCGAATACATCTTGGTGGCGTCGCCGGCCACGACGTAATCCTCGACCCGCGCCGTGGAGCCGCCCCAGTTGGTGTTCCAGGTGTCCACGTTCACGTCGGCGTAGGCATCGCTGAACATGGCGATGACGTCGTTCGCGGGCAGGGTGGGCACGGGGGCGGCCGTCGTGGGCGCCGGGTAGCCGGTCACGGTGATGCGCCCGTTGACGTCCGCGCCGCCGAGGGTCGCCGTGACCGTGGCCGTGCCCTCGCCCACCACGCGCACGTCGGCGCCTTCGATCCGGGCCACCGCCGCGTCCGACGACTTGTAGTCGAAGTAGGCCGGCGCGTGGCTCACCGGGACGTAGGCCCCGTCGATGGTGAAGATGGTCCGCGTGCCGGTGATGGCCACCGTCGAGCCGATGAAGTACTGCCGCGACACCGAGTCCATGGTGGGCCGGAAGGGCTCCACGTTCTCCAGCCGCGCGAAGCGGATCTCGTCGAACCAGATGTTGTAGCCGTCGCGGTACTCGGGCTGCAGACCCTCCGCGAACAGGAACAGCCCCCGCTCGGACAGCAGCTTGGCCGGGTCCGGGATGGGGATGATCTGGAACGTCCAATCCGGGCTCAGGGGCAGGTTGGTCCGGCTGACGCCGTAGAGGGACGTGCCCGTGTTGTCGTTGCCGAAGCCCACCTCGTTCAGCAGCACGGTGGGCGCGGCGACCGATCCCGAGTCGGTGCGGGCGTAGAACGTCAGGGCGTTGTAGCCGGACAGGTCGCGGGGCCCGGCCGAGGTCAGCACGCCGCCCGAATAGGCGCCCAGGGCCGAGCCCGCCGGCGGGATGCTCACCTTCAGGGAGTGCGCGCCGTCGGGCGCGTAGCCGTCGTAGGCGTAGACCGAGTCCTGGGACACGGCCTGGTAGAAGGTGCCCGAGAACGCCTGGAAGTACACGTCCTCGCCGTAGGCGTCGGCATAGACCACCGGGTCGGAGTTGCCGTGGGCGGGCCCCAGGTCGGTGGCGTTGCGGTCACTGCAGCCGGTCGTGGCCAGGGCGGCGGCCAGGAGGGCCGAAACCGCGAAGATGGGCACCGGACGTCGATTCAGCTTCACTTCGTGCCTCCCTGGAAGCGTGCGCGCACCGCGAGCGACCGCCGCCCGAACCCGGTCGGCGGAATCTTTGTACGGAATCCGATCAAAGTATGGCCCAGGGCGGACGGGGTGTCAAGACCGGGGCAGGGCTGCATGGGAACGTCCCTCCGGGGATGCCCCGGCCTAGGCCGGGAGCTTGCCGAACAGACCCTGGAGCCAGCGGTGGAGCCGGTGCACGCCCGCTGGGTCCGCGAACATGAGGATGCACTCGCCGTGCACCGCGTCGAGGTCATGGTCGCGGCAGAACTGCACCGCGGCCGGGGAATCGGCGCCCCGCTGCATCCAGACCTGGCGGATGCCCAGAGCGGCGGCCTCGCGCAGGGCGGCTTCGGTTCGTGCGGGCGGCAGGACCAGCACCACGCCCCCCACGGGCTCGGGCAGTTCGGCCAGGGACCGGCTGCAGGGCACGCCGCCGATGGCCGCGGCCTCCGGGTGCACCAGGGCCACGTCGTAGCCCTTGGCCGTCAGGGCGGCGAACACGGTGTTGCCGAACTTCCGGCCCCGGCGCGAGGCGCCCAGCAGGGCCAGGCGCTTCTGGGCCAGGAACCGGTCGATGGTCGCCTGCGTGGTCATGCGGCTTCCCTCCTCGCGGTGACGCACGGGATCGGCCCCACCAATCTGACCCTCTTGACACGCACTGTCCAGGATCAACGATGACGGGTCAGCCGGGACCGCCACTCCGCGCCGCCCACTCCCGCGCCAGGAGGCCGAACACCAGGTCGTCGGCCCAGGCCCCCTTGACGTTGACGCTCTCGCGGAAGTGGGCCTCCTGCCGGAAGCCCACGCGCCGCAGCAGCGCCACCGACGGTGCGTTCCGCGGATCGACCGACGCGAAGACCCGGTGCTTGCGGGCGGGCCCGAACAGGTGGTCGAGCGCACCCTTCACCGCCTCGGTCGCCAGCCCGCGGCGCTGATGCGCCGGGGCGAGGGTGAAGCCGATCTCCGCCTGATCCGGATCGTCCGCCAGGAAGCGCACGCCCAGGTCGCCGACGAGTTCGCCGGTGGCGCGCAGGCGCAGCCCGAACTGGTACCAGGTGCCGGGGGTGTCGAACGCGTCGGCCAGGGCGGCGATGAAGGCCACGACGTCGGCCACCGGACCGGGCGCGAAGCCCTGGTAGCGGCTCACCGCCGGGTCGGCGCGGTAGGCGTGCACAACCGCCGCGTCGGCCGGGGTCAGCCGGATCAGGCGCAGGCGCGGGGTGAGGATCTCGAGGTCGGTCATCGCCTGCCTCCCTCCGGAGCCGCATCCTCGGCGGCCCGATCGCCGTGAACCGTCACCAGCAGCGGACTGGCAAACATCCGCGCCGGCGAGATCACCGGCTCCTGCAACGGGATGGCGTCGCCCCAGCGTTCGCGCATCTTCGCCTGCACCGCGGGCGACGTCAGGTCGAGGTCGCCGATGGTCTCCAGCGTTCCGATATCGAGGCCCAGCGCCCGCCGATAGATCTTCCACACCAGTTCCGAGCAGTAGATGCGGTCGTCCGACCAGGCGAAGCCCAGGTCATACGGCCGGCCCCGCATGGATTCCCCGACGGCACGCATGCTGTCGAGGGCGGCGGGCGTGAGCCGGGTCTCCGCGTCGCGCAGCCGCTTCGCCACGAAGCGGCCGCCTTCGCCCCGGGCGATCCACGTGTCCAGGGCAGTGGCGCGCACCGGCCCCACCGCCTCGAAGACGAAGGGGTGGCCGTCCTGCAGGAAGACGATGCCCAGGTGGCTCCAGGGCGAGCCGGTGGCCAGCTGGATCGCCTGGCTCTGGCCGGAGCGGGACGTCTGGAACACGATGTCGCCGTCCTGCGGAGCGTACGCCGCCTGCCGGCCGCAGCCGGCCACGAGGAGCACGACGAAGAGGGCCGCATACCGGCGGAGTACCGCCGCCGTCACCGCGACCCTGCCTTGGCGGTGTCGGCGCTCGCCTGCTGCAGGCTGTCCACGAAGGCCCGCACGTCCCAGGTGCCCAGGATGACTTCCGCCAGCGGCCCTTCCACGTCCCCGGGCGCACCGATCCAGGCGATGCGGCCTTGTCGGTCGACGATGAAGGTCTTCGGAATCGAGGCGTCCTCGGACGTCCCCAGCCAGGCCGCGGAGGTCAGCCCCACGAAGGCCTCCCCGCCCGCGGGCACGCTGTCGGTGGCCACCGTCGCCGCGAGGATGTCGGCGTGCGTGCCGATGAACTTCAGCAGCCGCGCGCGATCCGGTTCCCAGACGTCCATGGCGATCACCGTCGCGCTTCCCGCGTACCGGGTCCCCACCGAGGCCAGGAAGGGCAGGGTGTCGATGCACGGCTGGCACCAGGTGGACCAGAAGTCCAGGACGTAGACGCGCCCCGGCGCGAAGCGGGGCACCGCCTCGCCCCGCAGCCAGCGGGACGCGACGACGGGCGGGGCCGGGTCGCCCGGCGCGGGCTGGGCGCCGGCCTCGGCGGCGATGCCGGCCAGGGCGACACAGGCCAGGAGGGCGCGGGCGAGAGTGCGGATCGCAGGGTGCGGCATGGTTCGTTCCTCGCCGTTCGTGGTCAGCGCAGTCGCCAGTCGTCCGCGGTGATTTCCAGCATGACGGGGTCCGGCAGGAACGCCGGGATGAGCCGGCCGTCCCCGTCGCGGATGCCGCCGGTCATGCCCAGCTTCTCCATCACGTGGATGGACGCGGTGTTGCCCGGGTCGCACAGGGCCCGGATCAACGTCAGCCCCAGCTCGCCGAAGCCGTGGTCCACGAGACCGCGGGCCGCCTCGGTGGCGTAGCCCCGGCCCCAGGCCGAGCGGGCGAAGCAGTAGCCCAGGATGCCCACCCGGCCCGCCACGCGCAAGCCCACACTGCCCACGGGCTCGGACTCGCCCGCCGGGACCACGGCCAGGTCGAGCACCGTGCGCGGCTGCGCCGCCGCTTCCTGCGCCTTGAGGGCGAGGAAGGCGCGGGTCTCCTCTTCGGTGTTCGGCCCCCATTCCATGTAGCGCACCACCTCGGGGTCGGTGGCCCAGGCGTGGGCGGCGGCGAAGTCGGCGGCGGTGAAGTCGCGCAGGAGCAGGCGGGCGGTGCGGATCATGTCGAGTCCTCCCGTGGGCACGGCGGCTCAGCCGGGACCGCCGACCGTCCAGGCCGGGTCGAGAGCGAAGCGGTGGCCCTGCAGGTCATCCAGGTCGTCGTCGGGCGCGGCCTCCCGGCGCAGGCGGGGGAACGGGTCATCCAGGTACCGCGCATGGGCCGCGGCGTCGGTCCAGAGGCTGACCACCAGGTACCGCGGCGAACCGTCCCGAGCGCGCCAGGATCCGCCGGCCAGCATGCCCGGCGCCTCCTTCATGCCGGGCGCCCACACGGTGGCCTGCATCGCGGTGACGTGGTCCT
Organism: Candidatus Krumholzibacteriia bacterium; assembly: GCA_963825035.1. Taxonomy (GTDB): domain Bacteria; phylum Krumholzibacteriota; class Krumholzibacteriia; order LZORAL124-64-63; family LZORAL124-64-63; genus JACZKN01. Next base: position 160,875 of record CAWGRT010000027.1, read on the forward strand.
CGCGGCCCGGCCGGACGACGCAATCGGCGATCCGCGCGAACCCGGCGCGGCCGACGGCGGCGGGCAGGTCCGCACACGCCCCGGGCATGTCCAGGACCAGGTCGAAAATATCGACGGAGATCGCCTCGTACAGCCCCCGCTGGGCCGCCCGGGCCGCGATGGCGTCGTGGTGCTCCGCCATGAACCGCTCGTAGGCCGCCGCGTCCGCCCACAGGGCCAGGATCCAGGCGGTGTCGTCCACAAACGCGCCCCACTGGCCGCGGAAGCCCGGCACCGCCCGCATGGCGGCCCAGGCCCGCTGGCCGGCGGCGAACTCCGTGCGCACGGCCGCCGGGACACGGCAACGGATGTGTTTCAACAGCACGCCGAACCTCCGGGGACGGTGGCGGAAATCACGGTGTCCCCAGGATCCGCAGGTACTTCCGCCAGGGCCCGACGTCCTCCCCGTACTGCCGGGCCATGGTCCGCGCCACCTGGCCCAGGTGTCCCAGGTCGTGCACGACCCAGGTGGCGATGAGCTGCTCCAGGGTCACCGCACCGAGCTCGGGATGCACGCCGCGCCGGGCCAGATCGTCCGCGTCCAGGTCCAGCTCCCGCAACCGCGCCAGGTTGTCGGCGCGCAGGTCCGCGAACGTGTCCAGGAGTTCCGCCAGCAACGGCGGCGTCGCCTGCCGGATCGTCGCCTCCCGGTCGAAGGGCACGAAGGGCGTCGGCTCCCCCTGTTTCAGCAGGTGTTCGATGCGCGGGATCCACGCCGCCCGCTCACCGTCCACCAGGTGCGCGGCCACGTCGCGAGGCGACCACGTCCCGGGACCGTCCGTCCCCTGCAGCCAGGAATCGGGCAGATCCGCCAGCAGGGTCCGCAGGGTCGCGGGCGTCCGCGCGAGGACGGCGATCGCGTCGTCCAGGTTCATGGTCATCCTCCTGTCAGACTCCGGGCGGCACACCTACCACCGGACGGCTTCGACCGGTCCCCGGTACTCCGCCAGCAGCGCGCCCAGCGAGTCCACGCCGGACGACACCCGGGTGAGGCCCGGCGCCCACCCTGCGGGGATGCCGAATTCCAGGTCGTCCGGCACCACCTCGTACCAGATGTGCCAACTGTACGCCACTCGCCCCTTCTCGACCGCGGTGAACGACAGGTCGATCAGCAGGCGGTCGTTGCGGTCATAGAAGAGCCGGCGTTGCTCGACGCCCAGGCGGGGATTGCTCCAGCCCGGGTAGTTGACGGCCACCACGCCGCAGTCGGGATGGTCGGCGAGGGTGGCGAACAGCACCCGGGCCGGGCCGTGGGGCACGCCGTCGTCCGCCCGTTCCCGCGTGCTCACCGCCACGTAGGGACAGTCCTCGGCGGCCTGCGCCGGATCCCGGACGGTCGCCAGGGCGGCGGCGGTCGCCGCCAAGGCCAGGATGACGATGGTCCGGGACGCAGCCAGGACGTTCGGTGTCTTGGGCATTCCAATCCCCCTTGTCGATATGCCCGGATGACTCAATCTACCAGGTCGCCGCCGCGATCCGCGGAGCCGAGCGGCACGGACCACGCGCGGATCAACTCCCGCCCTGGTCCACGGCGATCGGAACTGCCTGCAGCGACACGAGCTTCGCTCCGTCGCCCACCCGCTGCCGGCCCACCTCGCGGAAGCCGAACCGAGCATGGAATCGCGCTGACACGTCGTTGCGCGGCTCCAGGTAATACTCGCACGTGATCACCGGCACGGCATCGCGCGCGGCCCGTGCGAACAGGTCCCCGTACAGCCGCGTGCCCAGGCCCCCGGCCTGGGTGTCGGCGGCCACGACGACCCGGTCCACGTAGAGGAACCGCGGGTGACGGTGGGCAAACCACGCGTAGTTGGGACTGTCGTAGGCGGCTCCCTCGCGGAAGGCCAGCAGGAAGGCCCGGACCGCGCCGTCGTCATCGACCGCGACACGATGGCTCGCGGCCGCGTCGTGAAGCCGGGCGAGGCGCTCGCTCGTCAGCGGGCTCAGCACCTCCACGAAGGTCTCGTTGAGGGCGAGGACCGCGGGGAAGTCATCGGCGGTGGCATCGCGCAGGGTCATGGTGGAGAGCCCAGCACCGCGGCGAGCGTTTCCTGCTGCTCCGCAGTGAGCGCATCCCGCGGCACTTCCGGCGCGATCTCCGCCAGGAACTCCCGGATCTCCGGACCGTCCGGAACACGCCGCGCGGCCTCCAGGCCCAGGGCGCAGGCCCGCAGCGCGAGGTAGGCCCGACGGCTCGGATCGGCGGCCTGGGCCGCCTCCTCCCGGCACAGCCGGGCCAGGACCAGGACGCGCTCGGGCTCGCCCACCAGGGTGGCGGCCGTGGCCGGGTCGAAGCGCCGGACCAGGTCGGTCTGGGGGCCCAGCAACTCGCCGTAGGCCCGCTCCAGCTCCGCCGCCGCCTCCGGCGCCCGGCCGCCCCGGCGCAGGCCCGTGATCCGGGCGATGATCTCCGCCATCATCCGGACCTGCCGCATGAGGAAGTCCTCGTTCCGCAGTCCGCTCATTCCGTTGCCTTTCCGGCCGTCAGGCGCCGCCAGCCGGACACGGCCACGCCGACGGCCCCCAACCAGCACACCAGGGCCCCGAACCCGAACGCGCCGCGCACGATCAGCAGCCCGAGCCGCGCCCCCGCGAACGCCGGCGCCCCGGAGAACGCCTCTTCCTTGCCGAAGAGGGCGATCCAGGTGCCGATCGCCCCGAAGGCGGCCATGACCAGGGTGATGGCGACGAATTGGGCCGCCTGCAGCCAACGCGGCGCGGTCGCGGGCAGGTTGCCGTCGCGGTCGGCCCCGGCCACCGCCTGGATGATCACGGCGAGGCCCGCCGGCAGGAACACCAGGCCCACGGCCCCGACCACCCACAAGGGGGCGTTCAGGCCGTCGCCGCCGCCCGGCGGCGGCAGCACGCGGGCGCCGACCAGCACGAAGTACAGGCCGCCGGCCGCGAACAGGCCGCCCACTCCCAGGTTGATTCGCGAGGTCCGCGCCACGGCCGATCCTTTCGGCTGCCTTTCGGTTCGACGCATCGCAGCCGATCCTAACCCCGCCCGGCCGTCCCCGGCAACCCCGCGGCGCGCCACCCCCGGCCCGACTCCCGCGTGCGTCCTCCCCAAACCCCGAGGTCGATTCCCGCCCCGTCATGCCCTATATTCTTCCGGTCGCCCGATCCCCGACCGGCACCGACTGGCTCCACCCCGGAGGTAACCCGTTGAAGTTCCGTGCCCTGCTGTCCGTTTGCCTGGTTGCCGCGGCCCTGGCGGCCGTCGCCGCCCCCGCGGCCCGCGCCCAGGATCCCCACCCGTTCTCCGTCCACGACATGCTGGCCATGGACCGCGTCGGCGATCCCCGGGTCTCCCCCGACGGCGACTGGGTGGCCTTCACCCTCCGCACCACCGACCTGGACGCGGACAAGGGCCGCACCGACATCTGGGTGGCCTCGGTCGACGGCAAGACCGTCAAGCGGCTGACCACCGACGAGGCCGCCGACTGCGAACGCCCGCTGGTGCCTGAACGGCACCCTCTACTTCCTGTCCACCCGCGGCGGCAGCAGCCAGATCTGGCACATCGATCCCGCCGGCGGCGAGGCCGAGCAGGTCACCCGCCTGCCCCTGGGCATCAACGAGTTCTCCGTGGAGCCCAAGCTGAAGGGCTTCCTGGCGGCCATCGACGTGTACCCGGGCCTGGGCATCCAGGGCACCGTGGACAAGGACGCGGCGAAGGCGGCCACCAAGGCCACCGGCATGATCTACGACGAGCTGATGGTCCGCCACTGGGACACCTGGGAGGACGGCAAGCGCAGCCACCTGTTCGTCGTCACCAGCGCCGTGGCCGATCCCGTCGAGCTGACCCCCGACCTGGACGCCGACACCCCCACCCATCCCTGGGGCGGGTTCGAGGAGATCACCGTCTCCCCCGACGGCAGCGAGGTGCTGTTCACCGCCAAGGTGCTGCCCGGCAGCCAGGCCGCCTGGAGCACCGACTTCGACATCTACGCGGTCAAGAGCCGACGGCTCGGGGCAGATGCGCTGCCTGACCGAGGCCAACGAGGCCTGGGACACCGAGCCCACGTTCACCCCCGACGGCAAGACCCTGGTCTACCTGGCCATGGACCGCCCCGGCTTCGAGGCCGACAAGTTCCACCTCGAGCTGGTGGACTGGGCCACCGGCGCGGCGCGCCGCCTGGACGTGGCCTTCACCACGCCCCAGCTGGACCGGCCCATCGACCTGAACGCCCACGGCCTGGCGTTCGCCTCGGACAACCGCACCGCCTACTTCGCCGGCGGCTGCCTGGGCCAGCGCTCGGTCTTCAAGCTGGACACGAAGATCGGGCAAGGTCACCCGCATCCACGAGCTGGGTTCGGCCTCGGGCGTGAGCCTGCTGAAGGGCCGCGTGCTGTTCGGCCTGCAGCACCTGCAGTCGCCCACCGAGCTCTACACCTGCAGGACCGACGGCGGGGACCTGAAGCAGATCACCGACATCAACGGCGCCAAGGTGAAGGCCGCGCTGATGGGCGAGCCCGAGCAGTTCACCTTCAAGGGCTGGAACGACGAGACCGTCTACGCCTACGTGGTCAAGCCCTACGACTGGACCCCGGAGAAGGCGGCCGCCGGCCAGAAGTGGCCGGTCATGCTTCCTGGTCCACGGCGGGCCCCAGGGCAGCTTCGGCAACGACTTCCACTACCGCTGGAATCCCGCAGGCCTACGTGGGCGCCGGCTTCGCCACCGTCGCCGTCGACTTCCACGGCTCCACCGGCTACGGCCAGGGCTTCACCGACGCCATCACCGACCACTGGGGCGACCGGCCCCTGGAGGACCTGGAGAAGGGCCTGGCCGCGGCGCTGCAGAAGTACCCCTGGATGGACGGCTCGCGCGTGGTGGCGGCGGGCGCCAGCTACGGCGGCTACATGATCAACTGGATGCACGGCCAGCCCTTCGCCCGCAACTTCCGCGCCTTCGTCTGCCACGACGGCAACCTGGACGAGCGCATGGCCTACTTCGACACCGAGGAACTGTGGTTCCCCGAGTGGGAGCACGACGGCACCCCCTGGGGCAACCCCGAGGGCTACGCCAAGGCCAACCCCGTCGACTACGTGCAGAACTGGCACGTGCCCACCCTGGTGGTGCACGGCGGGCACGACTACCGCGTCGTCGACACCCAGGGCCTGAGCACCTTCACCGCGCTGCGGCGCCAGGGCGTGCCGGCGCGGCTGCTGTACTACCCGGACGAGAACCACTGGGTGCTGAAGCCCAGCAACTCGATCCAGTGGCACGACGAGGTCATGGCCTGGCTCACCAAGTGGATCCAGTAGGATCCGGAAGGACGACGCAACCGATGGTCGTCCCTATCCTCAAGCGCATCGGCATCGGCGTCGGCCTGGCCACGCTGGTGGTGGTGGGTCGTGGGCCTGATGCTGCCCCGCACCTGGACCGTCAGCCGCACCGTCGAGATCGCCGCCGCCCCGGCGCGCGTCCATCACCTGTGCGACGACCTGCAGCAGTGGCCGGCCTGGACGCCCTGGTTCCGGGCCGACCCGGAGCTGCGGATCGACCTGGGCGAACCCAGCCGCGGCGCGGGCGCCCACCAGTCCTGGCGGGGAGCGAACGACCGCGGCCAGGTGACCTTCACCCGCAGCGATCCGGCCTGGGGCGTGGCCTACGACTTCACCAACCGGCGCCTGCGGGCGCCACTGCACCATGCGCTACGCCCCGGCCGACAGCGGCGGCGTGGCCGTGACCTGGGACATGTCCGGCGACAGCGGCTGGAACTTCATGGCCCGCTACCTGGGCCTGCTGATGGACACCACCGTGGGCCCGCTGCTGGACGACGGACTGGAGCGCCTGAAGCTGGTGGCCGAGGGCAAGGCGCCGGCGGTGGGGGACAGCCTGCGCGCGACCGCAACGGGCGCCGCGGTCGCGGACGACTAGGACCCGGACATGCCGGCGATGACCAGGCGCCGCTGGCGGTCGATCACCGCCGCGGGCGATCCCCGGTCCTCCGGGGTTGCGGTCGCGCGGCTTCCGGCCTGATCTTGAGGGGTCACCTTCCCGTTGTCCGAGGCAGATGAGGTCGTGAACATGCGCTCGATCCGGTTGTTCCTGGCCCTGGCGGCCGCCGCCGCCCTGGCGCCGCGGCCCGCCGCGGCCGCCGCCCCCGCGTCCGACGCCGACACCCTGGCGCCCTTCGTGCGCCTGGCCCTGGAGTGCACGGACCAGGAGTACCCCAACCAGATCGCCCACGTCATGCAGTCGGACGCCGACGCCGGGCACGCCCCGCGCGCTGCACCCGGCGTTCTACGGCTGCTTCGACTGGCACTCGTCGGTGCACGGCCACTGGCTGCTGGCCCGGTTCGCGCGGCTGTACCCGGACCATCCCCTGGCGGCCGAGGCCCGCGCCGTGCTCGACGCCCACCTGACCCCCGCGAACCTCGCCGCCGAGACGCCGTACCTGCTGGGCCCGGATCGCGCCTCGTGGGAGCGGCCCTACGGCCTGGCCTGGCTGCTGCAGCTGGCGGCGGAGCTCGCACGGCTGGGACGACCCGGACGCCCGCCGCTGGGCGGCCGCCCTGCAGCCCCTGGAGGACGCCTGCGCCCAGCGCCTGGCCGACTGGCTGCCCAAGCTGGCCTACCCCATCCGCACCGGCGAACACAGCCAGACCGCCTTCGCCTTCGGACTCGTGCTGGACTGGGCCCGGGCCACCGGGCGTGACGACCTGGCGCAGCTGGTGGCCACGACCGGGCTGCGCCTGTACGGCGACGATCCGGCCGCCGTGCTGGCCTTCGAGCCCTCGGGCCAGGACTTCCTGTCGCCGGCCCTGGCCGAGGCCGACTTCATGCGCCGCGTCCTCGATCCCGGACGCCTTCGCCGTCTGGCTCAGACCGCTTCCTGCCGGAGATCCCCGACGGCGGCGGCAGCGACTGGCTGCCGGTGGCGGTGGTCACCGACCGCAGCGACGGCAAGCTGGCCCACCTGGACGGCCTGAACCTCTCGCGGGCGTGGATGCTGCGGGGCATCGCCGCCGGCCTGCCCGACGGCGATCCCCGCATCACCGCCCTGCTGGACACCGCCGCCGCCCACCGGGCCGACGCCCTGGCCGCCCTGACCGGCGAGCACTACGAGGGCGGCCACTGGCTGGGCACCTTCGCCATGTACCTGGAGAGCGGCTGCGGGCTGCCGACGCGGCCGACGCACTGAGGAACGGCGGCCCGCTCTCCGGGAACGGGCCGCCGTCGCGCTCCGCGCTCGCCGCCGTCAGCCTAGGGCATCACGGACAGGGTCACGCGGATCACGTGGTCGGTCGGGGGGTAGCGGAACCCGTCGCTGACCGGCCGCACCGTAGCGATGGGATCGGCGGCGCCCGTGTCCGGACCCGCCTGCCGCGGCGCCTGGTCCGGGCCCACGCCGGGCCACTGGTTGGCCTCGGTGCCCGCGTCCCACAGGTTGACGCTGCCGGTGACGTCGCCCGTGACCGGCGTCCCCATCGCGTCGAACAGGGCCAGCCCCGCATCGCCGAAAGCGTAGAACAGGTCGTTGGACTGGCCGAACATGCTGGCGAACGACAGTCGATCCCCCGGCTCGGCGCTGAAGGTCACGGTGAAGGTGTCGCCGGGGAAGATGGGGCCGCGCCGTGGACGCGCCGTCCGGCGTGTCGAACACCGTGACGCTGCGCACGCCGCGGCGCCCCGTCCAGGTTCGCAGCCAGGGCGCCCGGCGAGGCGTCCTCGGCCAGGGCCTCCAGGCCCAGGCCCGCGTCGGGCTGACCGGCGGTGAAGAGCATGGCCTGGTGGGAATGCACCACCGCCACGCCCGGCGCCAGCGGCGTCACCAGCCCGGTGCGGGCAGCCACGGCGGCACCCAGCTGCAGGGGGTTGCCGTCCTCGGCGATGTGCTCGAGGCCCGCCATCATGTCCGCCATGCCGGAGGTGAACAGGGGTTCGTCGCCGCTGGAGACCACGAACACGCCGGGCGAAAGGGGCACCGGCGCGGTGCCGCCGCCCGGCACCATCAGCGTGGAGCCCGTGGAGCGGTCCTCGATGCGCGCCCGGAACAGGCCGTCGCCCAGGGGCGTGATGATCGACGCCGATGACGTCGGAGACCGCCGGGTAGGTGTAGCCGTCGTTCACCATGCGCACGTCGGTGTCGCTGTCGGCGGGGCCCGTGTCCGGGGCCGCCTGGCGCGGCGCCTGGTTGTCGCCGGCGCCGGGCGCCTGGTTCATCTCCGTGCCCGCGTCCCAGAGGGCCACCTGGCCGGTGACGTCGCCGCCCAGCGGGCTTGCCCATGCCGTCGTACAGGTCGATGCCCGCGCCCGCCGGTGCGTAGAAGAGTCGTTGGACTGGGCGAACATGGTGGCGAAGACCAGGCGGTCGCCGGGGCGGGCGCCGAAGGTGAACTCGAAGGCGTCGCCGGGGAAGGCCGGCCCGGCGGCGGCCTTGCCCACGGGGGTGTCGAAGACGCCGCTGGCGAAGAAGTCGCCGGCGGTGGCCACGTTGGTCAGGGTCAGGGTGAAGGTGCGGGACTCGGCGGCGGGCGGCGTGGGATTGTCGTCGTCGCTGCAACCTCCCGCGGCCAGCGGGATCAGGACGGCTGCCGCGACCAGCGACAGGACGGTCGGCGTGCGGTGTGCTTTCATCGTAACTCCCCTTCCGGTTGACGTTTCCGAGCCGGCGTTGCTAGAGTGCCGGGTGACGCGGCCCTCGGGCATCGCCGGCGGCGGGCTCTGCCGGCCTTACGGTGCCGCCCCGGGCGCTGTGACCATGATTCTCAGAATCCCCGGCGGGCGATGTCCCCGACACACCAGGACCGGTGCTCCGTACCCATGACAGAGCCGTCGCGCAGTCCCGAGCCCGCCCGACCCGCCGGATCCGCCGGTCGGCCGGAGCCGCCGCCCATCGCGGCCGCGGTGCTCGAGGGGGTGCGCGCCGGGCGGCCCGAGGCCCTGGCCGCGTTCTTCGAGGCCACCTTCGCCGACGTGTACGGCCTGGCCTTCCGCATGCTGGGCGACCGGCAGGCGGCCGAGGACGTGACCCAGGAGGTGTTCCTGCGGGTCCACAAGGCGGCCGCGACCCTGGATCCGGCGCGGGATCCGCGGCCCTGGCTGCGGACCATCGCGGCGAACCTGTGCCGGGACCACTGGCGCTCGTTCGGCGCCCGGGTCAGCCGGCAGTCGGTGCCGGTGGACGAGGATCCGGACCTGGCCCCGCCCCTGGCGGGCGACGGACCGGCCCCGGACGCGGCCCTGCTGGCCCGCGAACGCGACGGCCGGGTGCAGGAGGCCATCGGCCAGCTGCCGCCGGATCTGCGCGAGGTGGTGGTGTTGCGGGACTACGAGGGACTGGACCACGGCTCGATCGCCCGGCTGGTGGGCGCGAGCGACGCGGCGGTCAGGAAACGCTACTCGCGGGCCCTGGCGCGCCTGGGAGAACTGTTGCAGGACGTATGGCCATGAGCGACCACGAGCAGGACAACCGGGAGCCCGGACAGCGCCTGGCGCAGGACGCCGTGCGGAGCCTGGGCGTGCCCGCCGCCGATCCCGCCTTCCGGGAGCGGCTGAAGGCGCAGTTCGTGGCCGGCGCGGTGCCCGCGCAGCCCGCCTTCGCGGACAGCACCCCGGCGCGGCCCCGGCCCCGGCCGCGGCGCCTGGTGGCCGTGTACGGCTGGGGCACCCTGGCCGCGGCCGCCGTGGTGGCCTTCGCCGTGTGCGGCCTGAACCGCCTGCCCGGCCCGCAGCTGGTGGCCGTCAACGGCACCGGCAGCGTGATCATGGACGACGAGGTGCTGGCCGCCGGCAGCCCCGACCTGATCGCCGCTCGCCTGCATCCGGGCGCGCGCCTGCGGGTGGACGGCGACACCTCGCTGGATCTGCAGTATCCGGGGGCGATGATGTGGCGCCTGGAGCCGGGCACCGACGTGGTGCTGCCCGACCGGCCCGGCCGCTGGTTCGGCCGCTCGTGCGCGCCGACCTGGCCAAGGGCGAGGTCAGCGTGCGCACCGGCCCGGACCTGCACGGGGGCGAACTGGACGTGGCCACCCCGGCGGGCACCGCCGAGATCTACGGCACCCTCATCAACGTCATGCAGCAACGACGAGCTGACCTGCTTCTGTCTCCACGACGGCACCGCCCACGTCAGCCTCGACGGCCGGGACCTGGGCGCCATCCCGCCCATGATGCGCCGCGTGATCTTCACCGACGGGCGCCCGCCCGAGCTGTCGGACATCGCGCCGCCCCACCTGGAGCACATGCTCGAGCTGGATCGGGACATGAGCGGCCGCTTCGAACCGCGCTGACCCGATCCGACGCGCGCCGTCAGCGTTCCTGCGCCGGCGGCTCCGCGTCCGTCCGCGCCACCAGCCGTTCCAGGTCCTTCTCGGCCTCCTCCAGCCGCCGGTTGTAGTAGGCGATCTGCTGGGCGAACCGCTCGCCCCAGTTGCCCGCCTGGTAGCCGGCCTGCTGGTCGCGGTACCACTGCTCGAGCACGGCGCGGTCGGTCTCGCGGTAGGGCCCGGTGAAGGTGATGGCCTCCAGGGGCAGCTTGGGCGGCATGGCCGGCGCGCCCCCCTTGGGGTAGCCGAAGGCGATGGACATGATGGGCACCACACCCGGCGGCAGCGCCAGCTTCTCCGCCAGGAAGCCGGCGTCGTAGAAACCCGTGCGGCCCGTCTCCGAGAGCATGACCGAGGCGAGGCCCAGGGCCTCGGCGGCGACGGTCATGTTCATGGCGGCCAGCGAGGCGTTCATCACGCCGACGGTGTGGTCGCACAGGGGCACCCGGGGGAAACCCTCCACCACGCGGCGCGCCCGGTGGGTGTCCGCCAGCACGATCACCGCGCGGGCGGCGCCGAAGGGGACGGGCTGCCCGAAGAAGTCCGTCCACTCGGTCGGCGGTGAACACGCCGAAGGACCAGGTCTGCAGGTTCACGGTGGAGGGCGCCACCCGGCCGGCCTCCAGCACGGCGGCCCAGGCGTCGTCGGGGATGGGCTCGTCGCGGAAGGCGCGCACGCTGCGGCGCTCCAGCACCGTGCGCAGGGCCTCGTTGCCCGCCACGGCGCGCGGCGTCGCGCGGCCGCGCCGGCCAGGATGCGCGCCACCCCCGCCAGGAACTGCCAGATGTTCAGGCCCGCCACGGCGCCTCCGGCGGGGTCACTCGCGCGCCTCCAGCTTGCGGGGCACCGTGCGCAGCCAGGCGCCGTGCTGCTTCTGCTCCTCCAGGCGGCAGGACCAGACCAGCTTGCCGTCGTGCACGGTGATGTCGGGGCAGCCGTCGCACATGCTCTGCTCGCCGTCGTCCATGAAGTCCACCGGCTGGATGAACATGATGCGTCTGCAGGTGCGCCCGCCGGAAGAGGTGCCGCGGGTCGCGCAGGGACGCCTTCAGCCAGGCGCCCGCCGCCCGGCGCAGCCGCCGGTCCAGGGGCCAGAGCAGGGCCATGGCCGTGCGACCCTTGCGCATTTCGCCCGGGCCCCATGTAGGACAGGTACTTGTCGTGCCGGAAGTGGTACCAGGCGGTCATGGCCTCGGTCAGCTTGGGCCCCGGGTAGCCGAAGATGCGCCGCTTGTTGCCCACGCGCATGGTCAGCAGCCACTTGAAGGCCGAGGGGTCCTGGGTGCCGTTCAGGTAGGCGGCCGGCTCGAAGTCGGGATCGACCTCGCGCATCTTGGCCACCAGGTCGCGGGAGTTGATGGTCACCACCCGGTCCTGGTCCGAGTGGTACCAGATGCCGTCCCAGTCCACCTTCTCCCCGCCGGCGTACCAGTCGAAGGGCAGGCTCGGCACCACGTGGCGGAAGCAGATGAACACCATGGTGTTGACGATGTCGATGTGCTCCTGGGCCCAGGCCGTCATGCCCGGCACCTGGTCCAGGTTGTCGGCGTAGACCGTGGCGTTGAAGCTGCAGGCCACGCCGCCGACCGCCGCCACCAGCTCGGCATATTCCTGCCGCAGGTCGTTCAGCTCCAGTTCGCTGCAGCCGTGCCAGCGCCCGCCGCGGTTCTGCCGGCTGTCCACGTGGAAGGTGAAGCCGAAGACGCCGGCCCGCTTCAGGTCGCGCAGCAGCTCGGGGGTCAGCGGCACACCGTTGCTGTTGATGATGGGCTTGAAGCCGCGCCGCCGGATCTCGGCCACCAGGTCGACGATGCGCGGGTAGAGCAGCGGCTCGCCCCCGGCCACGGAGATGCAGTCGGACTTGCGCTGGTCCTGGAACACGTCCAGCTCGGCCAGCACCGCGGCCCAGGACTTGTGGGGATCGCCCTCGATCTTGCGATAGCAGCCGTCGCAGCGCAGGTTGCACAGGACCGTGGGCTCCAGCCACGAGATGCCGTTGTCCGGCAGCGTCCAGGGCAGGCGATAGTAGTCGTGATGATGGAGTCTGGGCGACGGCCATGCCATTCCCCCCGCGGTTCTCCCTCCCCAACGGGGTGCGGCCCCCCGACCGCGCCGGAACTGGTAACGCGGTTTCAATAGCCGTCATGATGACGACAAAGGAGTGGAGCGTCAAGGGGGCGGGGGGAACCGGCGCCGCGCCGGAGCGACGGGCGGCCACCTTGCGGCTGGCCGCCAGGGCGAGCGTCGCCCCGGCGCGGTGCGCGGGTTCCGAAACGGCGACCAGGGGGACCGCCGGCCGTGTCGGACCGGAGCCCAGTACCCCCCTGGCACCTCAGATTATGCCACATTTCTTGATCTTTGACAAGCGATTTTCCACACCGAAACGGGCGTTGCCGCCAAGCGCGCACCGCTGCTAACTTCGCCTCGGACCACACGAAACGGAGGCTTTCATGACCCGCCTGAAGGACACCATCACCTTCGTCACCGGCGCCAGCGCCGGCATCGGCGCCGCCTGCGCCGAGCACTTCGCCCGCAAGGGCTCCCACCTGATCCTGGCCGCACGGCGCGAGGAGCGCCTGACCGACCTGGCCGGCCGCCTGACCGCCGAGCACGGCGTGCGCTGCCACACCCTGGAACTGGACGTGCGCGACCGCGAGGCGGTGAATGCCGCCGTGGCCGGTCTGCCCGCCGCGTGGCAGGCCATCGACGTGCTCGTCAACAACGCGGGCCTGAGCCGCGGCCTGGACAAGGTCCAGGACGGCGACGCCGACGACTGGAACGAGATGATCGACACCAACGTCAAGGGCCTGCTGTGGGTCAGCCGCGCCGTGCTGCCGGGGATGATCGCCCGGGACAAGGGGCACGTGGTGAACATCGGCTCCATCGCCGGCCGGCAGGTGTACCCCGGCGGCAACGTCTATTGCGCCACCAAGTACGCGGTGCGGGCGCTGAGCCAGGGCCTGCGCATCGACCTGCTGGGCACGCGGGTGCGCTGCTCGACGGTGGATCCGGGGATGGTGGAGACGGAGTTCAGCGAGGTGCGCTTCCACGGCGACACCGAGCGGGCCGGCCAGGTCTACCGGGCGTTCCCGCCGCTGACCGCGGACGACATCGCCGAGGCGGTGGTCTTCTGCGCGTCGCGGCCGCCCCACGTGGCGATGGCCGAGCTGGTGATCATGCCCCAGGACCAGGCCGCGGTGTACGCCTCGTACCCCCGCGGGCTGGACTGAGCGCCCCTCAGACCGCCGGTTCGATGACGAGGATCGTCCAGGTGCGGCGATCCTCGTTCTCGCCGTAGGTCACCGTGGTGCCGACGCGCGCGCCCATGAAGGCCTGGGCCAGGGGCGCCTGGTAGTTGAGGACGCGGTTCTCGGTGTCGGTGTCCCAGGGCCCGAGGAACGTGTAGACCTCCTCGGCGCCGGTGGTCTCGTTGCGGGCGGTGACGCGCGTGCCCACGTTCACGAAGTCGCTGCCGGCCATGTCGTGGGAGATGATCTTGGCGTGGGACAGCTCGGCCTCCATCCGCGTGGCGGTGCTGGCCAGCTGGTCGCGCTGCTCGAGGGCGGCGGTGTACTCGGCGTTCTCGCTCAGGTCGCCGAAGCTGGCGGCCTCGCCGATCTGCTTGGCGACCGCCGGGATCTCCTCGTCGATGATGTGCTTGAGGGTGCCCTGCTGGCGCCGCAGGCCGGCCTCGGTGGTGTAGGTGATGTGGAGATCCCCGAACTCGCGGGTGATCTCCACGAAGATGTCCGCGTGCTTCGCCCGCAGGAAGCCCAGCAACTGGGTGCGGTGGGCCGGGGCCAGGCCGCCGTTGCTCTCGATCACGCCCTTCAGGCGCAGGGCGTCGTCGCGGCTGGCGGCGCCCAGGAGGTCCAGCAGGGGTTTGCTGGCCTGGGTGGCGATGGTCTGGCGCGCGGTCTCCAGGGTCTTGAGGTGCCTCTCCTCCATGGACATGCCGTACAGCTTGCCCACCGAGTCCAGCAGGGTGAACATGGCGTCGGCCAGCACCGTGACCGGCAGCGACTCCTGGCGCTCCAGGAAGCGGCCGCCCGCGCCGCTGGTGAAGCGGCTGCGCCACATCCAGCAGACCAGGTCCGGGCTGGCGGTGGGCCGGACGACGGCCTTCCGCAGGGCGCCGGCCAGGGCCTCCTCCTGCTTGCCCTCCAGCAGCCCGCGGGTGATGGCGTCGCAGAGGCGGCGGCCGGCCCGCATGAGCACGGCGCTCCAGACCCGGCCCCAGTCCTGGGGCATGACCTGGTGCAGGTAGTTCAGCACCCGCATCACCAGGGACTCGGGCAGGGCCTCGACCAGCTGGCCCGGGTCGCCCACCTGGGACAGCACCTTGGCCGCGGCGCGCGGGTTGGGGGTGGCGACGTCCACGCCGCGGGCCGCGATCTCCGCGTGCAGGGCCAGCCCGGCCAGGGCCAGGGCGGGGCGATCCTTGAGGGCGGCCACGGCGATCTTGGCCGCGCCGTTGCCCAGGTACTGCAGCAGCTCGGGGTCGGCCGGCTGGCCGGCGCCCTTCTGGCGCTGCTCGCGGGCGATCTCGTCCAGGTAGCCCGCCACCTTCTGCAGCTTCTCCTGGGGATCCTTGCGGTGATCGAACTCCCGGCGCAGGCGGTCCTCGAAGCGGTCGGCCTGGCGCAGGCGGCGCAGCTGGGGCTGGGAGCCGGCCCCGAGGCCGATCATGGGCTCGCGCTTCAGCGCCGCCTTGGCCTCGATCCACCACTCCTTCCAGCCCTTTTCCCCCAGCAGGTCGGTGACCCAGCCCTTGAGCTCGCGGTAGGAGATGCGCTCCTCGCGGGTGGAGTCCAGGGCCAGGTTGACGAAGGCGACGGCGTCCTCGTGGGCCAGCCGGCGCAGGCGCTCGGGATCGTACATCACCAGGGCCGGGAAAAAGTCATCGGGGCGGGGCGAGAGGCGGGTGACGGTGGTCGGGCCGTAGTCCACGTGGCGGTCCTCGTAGCGCACCGTCAGCACGCCCCGGTCCGCCAGCAGGGTCTCCACCACACCGGGCACCAGCTGGCTGCGGTCGATGGCGTAGGCGCCCGGATGCAGCTGCAGATACAGGTCCATCAGGGCCACGCCCCGGTCCAGGGGGCGCTCATCGTCCAGCAGCAGGTCCATCAGGGTTTCCAGCCCGGGGAAATCGTCGGCGTTGGCGGCGTAGAGGCGGCGCACCAGGTTCCGGACCCCGGACCCGGTGGGCAGCTGGGCGGCGGCGCCGCGGGCGGCGTCCAGGGCCGCGGGCGGGCCGTCATGCTGCTGGACGGCGCCCACCAGACTGTCCATCAAGCCGTCCGCGCGGTCCACGGCGCCCTGGCGGCCTACCTGCCCGGCGATGGGCAGCAGCTCGCGCCAGGAGTACTCGGTCGATTCCAGCGCCTCGGGCCAGAGTTCCTCCAGCTTGTCGAACTGCTTGCCGTTGGCCAATTTGCCGAGCCTGATGAGGGAAGGCCCCCCGGTAGCCGCATCGCTCATATCCGTCCTTCGCACTGAAAAGCCCCTCGCCGGTGACAACGAGGGGCTAATCTAGTCATTTTGAGGCCCGCCGGAAAGGCGCTGTCGTCTACTTCAGCATGGTCATCTTGCCGGTCTGCACCGTCGAGCCCACCACCAGGCGGGTCACGTACATGCCCGTGGACTGGGTCACGCCCCGATCGTTGGTGCCGTCCCAGACCACGTCGTGCCAGCCGGCGCTGCGGTCCGCGGCGAAGGTGCGGACGCGGCGGCCGTCGATGGCGTAGATCTCCAGGCGCACCGGCGTGCCCGTGGGCAGACCCTCGGGAATGCCGTAGCGGATGCGCGTCTCCGGGTTGAACGGGTTGGGGTAGTTGCCCTGCAGGGCCCCCGCGCCCGGCACGCCGTCGCCACTGCGGACCACGTCCTCGAAGTACACGGGGTCGGACCACTCGCTCATGGCCGAGGTCCGGCCCTGGTCGTCGAACCCGCACACGCGGATGCGCTGCACCACGCCCGCCATGGCCTCCAGGGTGTAGACCGTGTCGCTCATGACGGTGGCGACCTTCTCGGGGGCGCCCGCGTCGCGGCTCAGCCACACCTCGTAGCCGACGGCGGTGCTCAGGGGATTGCCCTGGGCGTCGGTGGCGGGGGACGGGGCCCAGTGGAAGCTGACCGGTTGCGTCTGGGCGAAGGCGCCGGCGGCGAGCAGGAAGCTGAACATGATGATCAACATGGCCTTGGCGTGTCTCACGGCGGTTTCTCCCGGTCTTGCAATGGGCCGCGGGTTTCCGGTTTCCGGGCCGGAGGTGCAACCGGGGTGCCAAGCCCGGGCCGGGGCCGGCCCGGCGGCCGGGGCCGGGTGCGGTGGGCAACGGCGGGGCGTCATGGGGAACGGAGGGTTGCGATCCGGAGCGGCCGGCGGGCGTGGCACCCGCTGCGGCGTCACCGCCCCCGACGGCCGCGGCGGACGGGCCGGGCAGAATGCACGCCCCGGCGGGGCATCAGGCGTCGGGATCGTCCATGGCCGCCAGGCGGCGGCGGGCCAGGATCAGCTTGCGCCCGGCGCCCACCAGCAGGACCAGGGCCATCAGCACGAAGAGGGTGGGCCAGCGGGTCAGGGCCACCAGCCAGCCGAAGCGCAGGCGCATGCGGGCGTCGAACTCATGGGCGAAGGCGGCGGGATCCTCGCCGGTGGCGGCGGTGAATCCCCGGCGTGAAGTCGCCCTCCCGGGCGGTGGCGGCCACCACCCGGGCCACGGCGTCGGGTCCGTGGCGTTGCTGCAGATGCCGCACCGCCAGCAGGCTGGTGCGGTAGGCCAGGTCGGCGGTGGCGGCCACGGCGGGGAACCGGCCCTGCAGCCGGTCCAGGGCCGGCACCCGCCCGGCCAGGGCCAGGGAGACCGTGTCCACGAAACGCCACTCGCCCGAGGCGGCCATGGCGGCGCCCTCGTGGAACCAGGTGGGCAGCCAGGCGCCCCCGGCTCCCTGGAACAGCAGGGCGTGGACCATCTCGTGGAGGAAGACCTCCCGCAGGCCGCGGCCCACCGCCGGCAGGCGCTCCCGATCCACGGCCACGGCGCGGCCGCCGGGCAGGGCCAGCCCCACGCCCCAGTCGGGAACGGCCCCCGCGAAGAGGCGCGCGAACTCGGCGCTGCCCAGCACCAGGCAGTCGATGGTGTCGGCGGATGCGTCGGCCGGCAGCAGGGCCGCCGTCAGGCCCGGCCCCTCGGCCCGCCAGACCTCGGCGCAACGGCGGGCGGCCGCCGCCGAAGCCTCGCCGTCCCAGGCGAAGCGCACCACCGGCACGGCGGCCCGGGCGGCGCCGGACGCGGCGCCCAGCACGAGGAGCGTCAGCAGGAGGTCGGCAGGCGGCGGGACACGGCGGCTCCTCGGCATTGGCCGGACGACGGGGACATGGACCCGAGACCGCCGAGCGGCGGCTGGGTGCGACCGCGCGCCGCCTGCCCCTGCGATGGGCACCTAAGTTCAGGGCTTGCGGGTCGTGATGATGACGACCGCCGGAATCAGGTTCCGTCGCCGGGATCGTACGCAAACGGCCGCGCGAGCCGAGGCTGCACGCGTTCGACCAGCCCGGCATCGAATTCCTTCGTGGCCGTGGAGGCGAGCACGTCCAGTCCCTCGGCCCCGAAATACGCCAACCAATCGCCAAGGCGCGCCCGGTTGGGCTGCCCGCAACGGGAGCTCATCATGCGCCAAAGCCAACCAGGATGCTCGAGAAACTGGAGAGGATGCGCCTCGAACGTCTGGTGGCTGCGCAGGTCGATGTCATGGAGCATGACGCCCCCCGGCGCCAGCATCGCCGCCAACGCCTGGACCGCCTCCGGCGGATCGGCCACGTGTTCGAGCACGGCGTTGGAGAAGATCACGTCGAAGGCCTCACGACCCAACCGCTCCGGAGCTCGTTCCAGAGGCAGATCGTTCGCATACCGGAGAGGTTGGTTCCGCCCGTCGCTCGTCGACCCCGCGACAGGCCTCAGATCCGTGACCCGCTCGAGTTCGTCGCCGGAAAGCGCCGAGCGCAGAAGCGCGAACACCTCCGTCTCGCCGTCGAGGTCGAAGCGAACCCGGAACGCATCGATCGCGGTGTAGGTGCTGGCCCCGTGGGCCAAGGCAAGCAATCCCGTCCCCAGACTGTCGCCGGGCCCGACCTCGAGCACGCGCTTGCCTTCCCAGCCACCGTGTTCGCCGAGGAAACGGTCGACTTTCGTGAAGATGCTCGTGACATAATCGGCCGCAGACCGCGGATCGAACCCGCCGCGGGATATGCCGCCCCGGGTGGCGAGACTCGGCCGTACGAGATGACGCGCATTCTTCCACAGCCCGTGGGCGACGATTACGCCGGGCACACGGCACAACATCCTCTTGAGTCGACTCACTGGTGTTCCTCGGTAGGCGGGGATTGCCGACGGCGTGTCTTGCGGTGATTGTAGCAGGCGGCACCTGTGACACACAACACTGCTTCCCGCCGATCCTCTTCCGAAGGGAGGATAATTCGTGAAGATCATGGACGTCCGCGACCGCATCGCCGACGGCGCACGGGTGGCCGTGCTCAGCGGCGCGGGCATCTCCGCCGCCAGCGGCATCCCCACCTTCCGCGGCGCCCAGGACAGCCTCTGGAGCCGGTACCGGCCCGAGGACCTGGCCACGCCGGAGGCCTTCGCCCGCGATCCCGAGCTGGTCTGGCGCTGGTACGACTGGCGGCGCGGCCTGATCGCCGCCGCCGGCGCCCAACGCCGCCCACCGGGCCCTGGCCGCCCTGGAAGCCCACGCCCCGGTGACCGTGGTCACCCAGAACGTGGACGGCTACCACCAGCAGGCCGGCAGCACCACGGTGCTGGAGTTCCACGGCTCCATCTGGACCCTGCGCTGCACCGGCTGCGGCGCGGCCGCGCACGGACCGGCGCGTGCCGCTGCCCATCCCGCCGCGCTGCGACGGACTGCGGCGGGCTGCTGCGGCCCGGGGTGGTGTGGTTCGGCGAGATGATCGATCCGGAGGTGATGCGGGGGGCGGAGCGGGCCGCGTCAGACTGTGATCTCTTCCTCGTGGTCGGCACCGCCGGCGCCGTCTGGCCCGCCGCCGGCCTCGTCGGCACCGCCCGCGCCGCCGGGGCCGCCGTGGTCGAGTTCAACCTCGAACCGCAGCGCCGTGAGCCGACACGCCGACCTCTTCGTGGCCGGTTCCGCTGCCGACACCCTCGGGGACGTCGTCCCATAGGCCGGCCTGGCGCGGGCGGCCGGTCGGCGCCGGCGAGCGTGGGCAGCAGCAGGTAGAAGGCGGTGCCCCAGCCCTCGTCGCTGTGGACGAGGATGCGGCCCGCCGTGCTGCTCCACCGCCGCCTTGGCGATGGGCAGGCTCAGGCCCGAACCGCGGCTGTGGTGCTCGATCCGCCCCACCAGTTCGAACTTGCCGAACAGGGCGTCCAGGCGGCTGCGGGGGATGGCACGGCCGGTGTTGTGGATCTCGATCAGGCGCCACTGCACCTCCTCGTCGCTCCACTCCAGCCAGCCCGGCTGGTCCTGCAGGCGGTGCACCTGGTCGGCGGTGGCCAGGGCCTCGGCCGAGCCCAGGCCCGGCACCTGCGGCCACCTCGCGCACCACCACGCGGCCGCCGTCCAGGTTGTGGACCACCGCGTTGTCCAGGATCTTCCGCAGCGCCACCTGCAGCACGCCGCAGTCGCAGAGCACCTGCCAGGTCGGGTCGTCCGCCAGGTCGGTTCTCCACGGTGATGCCCCGGTTCAGCGGCCCAGGGGCGCGATGCGCTGCCAGCGCCGGGCGCCAGCAGCGTCGGTCGGCGCCACCGGCGCCAGGTCCAGCCGCCGCTCGCCCGACTGGATGGCCGTCATCTGGATGGCGTCGGTCATGAAGCCGTTCAGCCGCTCGCCGCTGCTGGCGATGATCTCGGCGATCTCCGGGAAGTTCAGGCGCTCGAGCACGCCGCGCTCGGCGGGCTCGGCCTTGTCGACGGCGGACTTCAGGTAGTTCACGCCGCCCAGCATGGCGGTCAGGGGCGTGCGCACCTCGTGGGAGACCAGCACCAGGAAGTCGTCCTTGGCCTTGTCCAGCATGCGCATGTTCTCCAGGGCGGCCTTCAGGTGGGCGGCCTGGTCCTTCACCTGGCGATGGGCCTCCTCCAGGCTGGCGGCCATGAGGTTGAAGTAGCCCACCAGGCGGCCCACCTCGTCGGCGTCGCCGCGGGGCATGCGGCGGGCGTAGTCGCCGCGGGCCAGGGCCTCCATGTTGCCGCTCAGGGCCGTGAGCCGCCGGCTGTTCCGGTCGACGATCCGGCCCAGGCCGATCAGGACCGCCGCCATGGCCGCCACCGCCAGCACGGTCGCGCCCACCAGCCACCAGGACGCCGCCGCCCCGGCCCGGCTTTCGGCGCGCACGTCGGCGGCCAGCCAGCCGGCAACCGCGGCCGAGGCCAGCGCCACCAGCAGGGCGGGCAGCACACGGCCGCAGATCTGCCAGCGCGTGCGGAAGCGGAATTTGGCAAGCAGGTTCCTCATGGCGTCCCGTCGTCCACCGGGGGACGCCGGGACCGGCGCCGCGCCGGTCCCGGTTCCTCCCCGTCCCTTCCTGTATCGCCCGTTCCGTCCGGGGTTGACCGTGGGTTTGGCGGGGTCCATCATGGCCGGACGGGCCGCCCCCTTTCCCGGCGGCCGGAAGGTGCGGGAATCGCCGTGGAACGGCCCAAGCTGCTGCTGATCAACAAGTTCTACCACGATGTGGGCGCGGCCGGCGGCGTGGGCCGCTACGTGGTGCAGGAGGAGGCCGACCTGGCGGCCCGGGGCTGGGACGTCGTGCCCTTCGCCGTGGCCGACGAGCACGCCCGGCCCACCCGCTGGGACCGCTACTTCCCCCGCGCCCGGGACTACGCCACCGCCCGCTGGCGCGCCGGCGCCCTGGGCGACGCCCTGTCCCTGGTCTGGAACCGCGAGGCGGCCGCGCTGCCTGGACGCGCTGGTGCGCGAGGCCCGGCCCCAGGTCGCCCATCTCCACAACATCTACCACCACCTGTCGCCGTCCATCCTGCAGGGTGCTGCGCCGCCACCGCATCCCCGCGGTGATGACGCTGCACGACCTGCGCCTGCTGTGCCCGGCGATCCACATGCTGCGGGACGAGCGGGCGTGCGAGCGGTGCAAGGGAGGCCACTTCCACCAGGCCGTGCTCGGGCGCTGCGTCAAGGAGTCGCGGGCGGCCTCGCTGCTGGCGGCGGTGGAGACGGCGAACCAGCGCTGGCGCGGACCTGTACCCGGCCGCCGTGGGCACCTTCCTCTGCCCCAGCCGCTTCTACGCGGGACAAGTACGCCGCGTGGGGCTTTCCCGCCGAGCGGCTGCGCCACCTGCCCAACTTCGTGGACCTGGACTTCTGGCACCCGGACCGGCTGCCCGCCGGCGCCCGCCCGCGACGCGGTGGTCTACTTCGGCCGCATCTCGCGGGAGAAGGGGCTGCGGACCCTGCTGGAAGCCCAGGCCATCTGGGAGCGCGGCCACGCCGACGGGCACCATCGCCGAGCCGCCGCCGCGCCTGCTGATCGCCGGCGACGGGCCCTGCCTGGGCAACCTGAAGGCCCGCCTGGCCCTGCTCAAGCTGCAGACGGCCGAGGCGCTGGGGCCGCTGGGGATCGACGATCTGCGCACGGTGCTGGCCCGGGCCCTGCTGCACGGTGATCCCCTCGCGGTGGTACGAGAACGCGCCCATGGCCGCGCTGGAATCCCTGGCCGCGGGCGTGCCCGTGGTGGGCAGCGACATCGGCGGCCTGCCCGAGCTGATCGTGCCCGGGCGTGACCGGCGAGATCGCCCCGCCCGACGACCCGGCCGGCCTGCTGGCCGCCCTGCGCCGCGCCGTGGGCCTGGGCGAGCCGGCGCGCCGCGCCGCCCGGCCTGGGCCGAGGTCCACGCCGACCGGAACGCCCACATGGACATCCTGGACGGCATCCTGCGGACGCTGCTGACCTGAGCGCCGACCGGAACGCGGCGGGCCGGCCTCCCGGGGAGGCCGGCCCGTTCCGCGCGCGTCGGTCGGCGCACCTCAGTCCAGGCGGATGGGCACCTCCAGCACGGTGCGGCCGCCCTTCTCGCCCGGCAGCCGGTCGGCGGTGCGCTCGTCCCGGAAGGTGACCGTGCCGAAGGGCGCGAAGCCCTCGGGCGCCGTCGGGCCAGGCGTCGGCGAAAGCCAGCGACAGGACGCGTGGGCACGCCGCAGTACAGGACCAGGTCCGCCGCCGCCTTGGCGCTGACCTTGCCGGCCACGGGCCGGGCGAACAGGAAGCGCTCCTCCAGGTCGAAGCCCCAGTCGGCCATGTCCGCGGCGATGGCGAAGGCGCCCACCACCTGCACCGTGAAGGTGGCCTGCTCCTTGCCCTCGGGCAGGGACGCCCGCACGTGGGCCTCGAGGCCGTCGAAGCTGCCGGCGCGGATGGTCTTGCCCGTGTCGTCCAGCAGGTTCACGGCGCAGTCGGTGAACAGGTTGCCGGTCTTCTCGTCCATGGTCAGGGTCGAACTCGGCCCGCGGCGTGGTGCCGTCGAGGGTGAAGCTGCGGGTCCAGGTGTCGGTCTTCTTCACCGTGATCGTCTCGGTGTGGCGGAAGCCGCTCGAGCGCCGCGTCCACCGGCGCCCCGGAAACGGCCGGGGAAGGCGCGGGTCACGGTCAGCTCGGCCGTGGCCGGCTTGCCCGTCGCCGGCGCGCGGCAGGGCGCGTGACCGCGGCGGGCGCCGACGTGCGTAGCCGTCGCAGGAGACGGTCAGGCGGTAGGCGGTGGGATCCAGGTTGGTGATGGCCGTGGCCACGTCGATCTCCCAGGTGCCCGGCACCAGGTCCGGGGGCCAGCACGGTCAGGTCGCGCACCGGGGTCTCGTCCGGCGCGGGCGTAGCCCGCTCCAGCCGCCGTGGGCGATGCCCGTCCGGGTCGAGGATCGTCGACCACGGCGCCGGCGCCGCGGGCGGCGCCCGTCTCGCTTGCTGACCTCCAGGCGCACCCGCAGGGCCGACGGCACCCGGCCGGCACGTCCACGAAGTGGCGGCGCACCGAGCTCTGGGGCACGTCCTTGCCGGTGAAGACCTGGCACGAAGTCGTGCGCCCGGGCCGCCGGCCCACGACCACCGTGTTCCAGAGGTAGAACTCGCGGGCCGGCAGGCCCGACAGGTCGCCGCCGTCCAGGCTGGCGACGACCCGGGCCGCGTGCAGGCCCGGCTCGCGCAGCTTGGCGCCGTCGTACTGCACGCGCACGGTCATGCCCGTGTCGCCGTGCACGTAGCGGTCGCCCGAGACCACCTTCAGCCAGTCGGCCTCGCTGCGGAAGCTGAAGCTGCGGAAGAAGGTGTCCTTCTGGTCGGGCGTCAGGTCGGGGTGGAAGACCGGCTTGACGGTGAAGGTGACGGTCTCCGGCGCCAGGGGCGCGCCGCCGGGGGTGCGCCAGTAGGCGGCGTCGCTGGTGGCGTCGTCCTGGAAGGCGCAGTCCGTGGACGACGTCCCAGCGCAGCACCTGGTGGGCCGACTCGCTGCGGGCCAGGTCCTGCAGCACCTTCCACGAGGACTCCAGGGTCACCAGGCCGCCGCCCTGGTCCAGCAGGCCCAGGCCCTGGACCGGGCGTGCCGCCGGCGATCAGCGCGCGCTTCATCATGCCCCAGTGCACGTCCAGGCCCTGGCCCGGGCCGCCGAGACGCAGGCAGGCCACGGCGCCGGCGGTCTCGGGGCTGGCCATGCTGGTGCCGTTGTAGCGGGCCGTGCCGTCGACGAAGCCGGGCACCGTGCTGTAGGCCGAGCCGGGCGACACGACGTCGGGCTTGGCGGTCTCGCCGCCGCGGCTGGAGAACCCGAACAGGGTCGGCCTGGCTCATGCGGGCGTCGTAGAGGTCGGCGCGCCGTGGCCGGCGACAGGTAGGCGCCGCTGCTGATCACGCTGGGCGAGGTGGCCGGCAGGCCGATCGACGAGATGCCCGGGCCCTCGTTGCCGGCGCTGGTGCAGACGAAGAGGGTCGGGTGCTCCGCCAGCAGATCGTCCAGCCAGCGGCCCATGGCGTCGTCGCCCTCCTCCACGGCGATGATGCCGAAGCTCATGTTCACCACCACGGGGATGCCCCAGCGCTTCTCGAACTCGGCGGCGTAGGTGTAGGCCTTCTTCATGCTCGAGGTGCGGGTGGCGCCGCCGGCCAGGCGGTTGTCGCCGATCTTCAGGGAGACCAGGAAGGCGCCGGGGGCCACGCCGTCCAGGGCCTGCTCGCCCGAGATGTCGTGGCCGGCGGCGATGCCGGCGCAGTGGCTGCCGTGGCTGCCGTCGTCGAAGTGGAACTCCACCGTCGGCGGCAGGGGCGCGCCCAGCTGGTCCTCCTCGCTGCGCACGTTCAGCTCCCAGGCCATCAGCTCGCGCGAGTCCGGGGCGTTCGGCGCGGTCAGGGCGAAGCTGTCGTGGTTGACGTGGTAGTCGCGCAGCAGCGCCTCGCCGGCCAGGTCGCCGTCGCCGTCGGTGTCGACCGCCACCAGCCACACCCGCGCCGACTCGCCGCTCGCTCGGCCACGGTGGCCTGTGGCGGTGTCGTTCAGGCACTGCAGCAGCTCGTAGCCCTTGCCCACGCCCAGCGCCTGCTCCACGGCGGCGCGGTCGGCCTGCCAGACGAGGAAGCCGAAGCGGTCGCCGGTGTCGCCGTCGTCGTTCAGGTCGTGGACGTCGGCGTTGTCGACGAACTGCTTCTCGGCGATGACGCCGATGTAGACCGGCCGCCGTCGGCCGCCGGCGGCACGGGCAGGTCGGCGGCGCCCCGCAGCCGCAGGCCGTCCTCCGTCGCGGTAGACCGGGCGCTCGGCCGTGCCGGAGTCGTCCACGCTCGGCCCGGGCGGTCTTCCAGTCGCCCTCGGTGCTGAAATCGCGCACTTCGATCAGCTTGGGCAGGCCGGCGGCGGTGGTCTGCAGGCCGGGCGCATAGGCGTCGACGCCCGTGTCCAGGATGGCGACGGCCACGCCGCGCCCGTCGGCGCCGACGTGGGCCGCGCGGAAGGCGGGAGCGCCGATGTCCTTGGTCGGCAGGTAGTTCCAGGTGCGGGGAGCCGCGGCGAAAGCCGTGCCGGCCGCGGCGAGCAGGACGATCAGCAGGGCCGGGCCGAAGCGACGGCGGCCGCGAATGCGGACAGCGGACATGGGGAACCTCCGGAGGGCAGGGGGCCGGAGCTGCGGCAAGGGCGGCGGCGGCCGGTTGGACTTGGTCGGGGCGCGGTACGGGGCTATTATAGTTGGCGCTACATTGCTCAACAAGCGGTTCGGGCCGCCGACCGCCCGCCACCCGCGCCAGCGCGCCACCAGAAAGGGTACCCCGGACATGAAAGACCTCGAAAAGCGCGGTCCCATGACCCGCATCATCCACGCCGGTCAGCACGTCGATCCCGCCACCGGCGCCGTCTCCACCCCCATCTACCAGTCCTCCACCTTCGCCTTCCGCGACGCCGACCACGGCGCGGCCTGCTTCCGCGGCGAGCCCGGCTACAAGTACACGCGCCTGGGCAACCCCACGATCGAGGCGCTGGAGACCAGCATCGCGACCCTGGAAGGCGGCTGCGGCGGCCTGGGCGCGGCCAGCGGCATGGCCGCCGTGAACATGGTCTACCTGACCTTCCTGGGCCAGGGCACCCACATCGCGGCCACCGAGTCCCTGTACGGCCCCAGCCGCATGATCCTGGAGACCGAGTACCCGCGTTTCGGCGTCGAGAGCGACTTCGTGGACACCTCCGACCCGGAGAACCTGGCCGCGGGTGATGCGCAAGGACACGAAGCTGGTCTACGTCGAGACGCCCGCCAACCCCACCCTGAAGCTGGCCGACCTCGCGGCCTGCGCGCAGATCGCCCACGACGCGGGCGCCCTGCTGGTGGTGGACAACACCTTCGCCTCGCCCTACCTGCAGAACCCGCTGGCCCTGGGCGCGGACATCGTGCTGCACAGCATGACCAAGTTCATCAACGGCCACACCGACGTGGTGGCCGGCATGGTGGTGGCCAAGGATCCGGACGTGCTGGCGCGGCTGCGCAAGGTGCACACCAACATCGGCGGCACCATGGATCCCCACCAGGCCTGGCTGGTGCTGCGGGGCGTCAGGACCCTGGGCCTGCGCATGGAGCGCGCCCAGGAGAACGCCATGAAGCTGGCCGTCTTCCTGGAGCGGCACCCCAAGGTGGACTGGGTGGCGCTACCCCGGCCTGGAGAGCCATCCCCAGTACGAGCTGGCCCGCCGCCAGATGCGCGGCCCCGGCGCGGTGATGAGCTTCGGCGTCAAGGGCGGCCTGGAGGCCGGCAAGACCGTGATCAACAACGTCGAGGTGCCCACCCTGGCGGTGAGCCTGGGCGGCATCGAGATCCCTGATCGAGCACCCGGCCAGCATGACCCACGCGGGCATGCCGGCGGCCGAGCGGGCCGAAGGCGGGCATCAGCGACGACCTGGTGCGCATCGCCGTGGGCTGCGAGGACTACGCGGACCTGGAGGCGGACCTGGCCCGCGTCCTGGACCTGGTCTGAACGGGAGCGTGATGTACCAGAGCTGGGTCGACGCCTCGCGCATCCGCCACGACGGCATGACGGACATCTGGGCGGTGGACCACACCGCCCACCCGCTCCTGGACCCGGCCTTCGCCACCAGCCGTTCGCGGGTGCTGGCGTTGACCCGGCTCAAGTACCATCGCATGCTCACGCGACGACGACGCCTACCGCGGCGAACTGGCCCGGCTCTTCCAGCCCGGGGACGAGGCCGCCGCCCCGCTGGCCGAACTGGCCGCCCGCGCCGCCGACTACCTGAGCGAGGCCGACGTCTACCTGGCCTCGACCATCGACCTGCTGCCGGCCGCCGCCCGCGTGCAGGTGCTGCCCCTGCCCGGAGGTGGCCGACTGCGACGACGTGCGCGAGCTGATCGGCCTCTCCTTCCGCGGCGACGAGCCGCGCCTGGCCTACGAGGCGCGGCGCAAGCTCTTCCTGGGCCTGACCCTGCTGCAGATCGACCAGTCCCGCCACGTGCAGGACGGCCAGCAGCACATGGAGCACTTCGAGCACCTGCTGAACGAGGGGCTGTGGCGCCACACCTCGCAGGTGCACGACCTGGAAATCGGCTTCCGCATGGGCGACGACGGCGCCAACATCGTCTACACGGCCCGGCCCGACCGAAGGCGACCAGCGCTGGCACTTCCGCTCCACGTTCCTCCAGAAGACCGAGGCGGGGCGGGACATCGCCCTGGACGTGCTCTACTACAGCTGCCGCTTCAAGCGCTCGGTGACGCCCGTGACCTTCGAGATCGTCGACGGCCGGCACCAGGTGATCGAACGCATCCGCTGGGGCGAGATGCGCCAGCAGACCAGCGGCTCCATCCTCTCGAAGATGATCCGCAACGGCATCAACAACCCCGACGCCATCGCCGACATGATCGGGGCCATGTTCATCGTCCACGACAACGAGGCCCTGGACGACCTGCTGGTGCTGCTGGACGCGGCCATCGGCGCGCCCTTCGGCTGGCGCAACGTCACCGACACCCTGTCGCCGGTGCCCGGCCAGTCGCTCAACGAGTACAGCAGCAAGCAGTTCAAGGTGTTCAAGGGCGACGTGGACGTCCTCTACCCCGACCCGTCGCGGCCGCAGCCCTACCGCTTCCCCGTGGAGGTGCAGATCTTCACCCTGGAGGCCTACCTGCGCACGGTCTGCGGCGCCCACGAGGCCAGCCACCTGGCCCTGAAGCTGCGGCAGTTCCTGTACGGGCTGGTGCCGCGGATCTTCCCGCGGGAGATCTACGGGAGCGCGTGGCTGGAGGGGGACGGCGCGAGCGAGGAGGGCTCGCCGTGACCGAGGCGGGCACTGGACCCCGCCGGCGCGGCCGCTCGGGACCTTCCCAGCCACATCTTCGTCGTCGGCGTCCACCGCAGCGGCACCTCCCTGATGCGGCACCTGCTGAATGACTGTGCCGCGGTATGGCTCTGCGACGAGACCCACTACATGGGCCACCTGCTGCCCAGTGCCTGCATGCGCCGACACTTCCGCCGATTCGCACCGCTGACCGACGACGCGAACGTCCACCGGCTCGTCGACCACATGTACGCGCCGGAATTCCGGCACTATTCCCGGTTCAAGGAACTGGGCTGGCAGTGGCGGTGGATCGTCGAGAACTTCTCCGCCGAACAGGTCGGTTGCCGCACTGCTGGCCTGCGACCGCTCCGAGCCGGCGGTCTTCGACGTCTTCATGGGTCTCGGTCTGCGACTGCCACGGCGGCGTAGTGCGGGGCGAGAAGACGCCGATCCACCTGCGCTGGACGCAGGAACTGCTGGCTTGGTACCCGCGGGCGAAGATCGTCCACATGGTCCGCGATCCGCGCGCGGTCCACGTCTCGGATCTCAAGCGGCGGCGGGAGCAGCGGCAGCGGGCACCGGTCTACGAGCACCTGCGCGGCCTCGGCCCGCTGTTCGCGGCGGCCATCGCCGCCAGACGGCCGTCATGTGGGCGGAGAGCGTGCGGCGCGCGCGGCACATGCGGGCACTCTTCCCCGACCGCTACCTGCTCGTCCGCTTCGAGGATCTGGTCCGCGATCCGGACCGACGTCGTGCCGCGAACTCTGTGCCCGACCTCGGCATCCCGTTCGAGGAAAAGATGCTCGACCGGACCGTGGTCAGCGAGGGCTTCCGGGCCGGTAGCAGGGGATTCGACGCGCAGGCGGACCGCCGATGGGAAAACCACATCAGTGCCGCCGCCGCCCGTTGGTACCGCCTGGTCCTGGCCGACCCGCTGCGTGCGTGGGGTTATGAGCCCTGATCCCTTCTAGGGATAGGCATAGGGCGGATCCAGGACCTGGACGTTGCGCCCCTCCGCGTCGCGGATCCAGAATCGGAACGGTACGGGATAGACGCCGGCCTCCATCTGCAGCCGCACGGTGCCGTTAGCGAATTCGCGCGTCATGATCGAGCCGTTGATGACCGTGTCGCCCACGGGAGCGCCCAGATCCAGTTCGACCGACGGCAAGGCCGTCTGGTACATCCCCGAGAGATCGAAGTGGGCCGATGTCGCTCCGGTAAGCAGGGCGACGACGCGGTTGATGTCGCCGGTATCGACGCGGCGGTAGGAGCCGCTCTGGTCGTAGAACCCGCCCACGTTGGTGATGTTGGCCGGAATGAGCCACGGCCCCCCGTTGCGTTTACGCAGGTGCGCGAGGATTTCCCACTCATTGTTGGGGATCGCGGGATTCAGGGCCCGGATGAAGGCCTCGGTCTGGCCGTAGGGAACCTGCGGGAAGACCTCCTGGTAGGCACCGTCCACGAGTTCGGCGAAATCGAGTTCCTTGGAGGCCCGGGTGCCGTTGGCGATCTGGATGAAGCCCTCACCGAAGCGCGCACGCGTCTCGTGGATCCACGCCACCTGGGCGTCCCGGAACGCCGCGATCTCGTCCGGATCATCCCGGTACGCCACGCCGTCGCCGTCCATATCCGGCTCGCCGTCCATGTTCGTGACGCCCGGTCCGATCCACAGATCGGGCGCGAAGTTGTCCCAGAAGACGCCGTCAAAGGTATTGCCGTTCACGCCCTGGAACTGCTCCAGCACGTCCAGCCGACGCGAACGCATCTCGGGGTTCGTGAAATCCACCAGGAAGGCGCCGGGCCAGTCGGAAACCGTATCGCCGGTCGTGGTATGGCAGAGGTACGGCACCCCCGCCTGCCACAGGGCGTAGGAGTAGGGATGCGCATCGTGGGGCTCGGTCGACCAGTCCCCGCGCACGATCTTGGGGCTGAAGTAGGCCAGAATGCGGATGTCGGGATTGGCCGCGCGCAGACGGTCGAGGACACCAGCCTCGGACGCATTGTCCCAGAAGCTCCACGGATGGAAGACCACGATGTCCGCCCGCGTGTAACGGGAGAGATCGCTCTCCGTCGCCAGGTCGGCGATCTGCAGGTCGACCGCGGCGATCTTCAACCGGTCGGGGGCCGATCGCGTGGGCGGATCCTCGCCACCGGACGGCGTGGCCGGGTCACTGCCGCCCGCGCATCCCGCAATCGCGGCCGCCACCAGGAGCGCGCCGATTCCCCTAAGTGTCCTGGATTCCACGTTTGTCCCCAGACGCGGTTCCGACTCGGCCGTGCCCATTGCACGACTGCGAATCCGCTTCATCGGTGGTGCAAGCCCGATACCAACGGGACATGGGGACGAGGGTCAGCGGGCGCCAACGCGAGGGGCCGCGTCGAGGCGTTCGAGGATCTCCTCGCAGGCGGCCCGCACGGGCGGTGAGACGGACACGTTTCGCCCCCTTCCCCGCGAGCCGGCGAATACGTCCCGCACGATGCCGTCGCCCGGGTACGGACGCCCGACGAATCCGTAGATCGCGCGCATGACGGCCGCCGGCCGCTCGACCAGGTCGGCATAGCGGCAGGCTCGGACCCGGGAATCTTCGGCGCCGCCGCCGGAGAACAGCAGGCTGTTGCGGGCGTACCAGAAGAGCGCCGCCGTGTCGTGGGGCGTCAGGTCGCGTCGATACAGCCGGCGGATCCGTTCCCGCGCGTCGACTCCCAGACCCTCGGCCCGCCAGTTCCCCTGGTCATCGGCCAGGATCGGCACCAGGTCCGCGTGGCCGGTGTCCGGACCGAAGTACTTCACGTTGGACTCCGCAACGTCGGCGAAGTGGCGGTACATCCAGAGGGCCCGCGACTCGGGGAAAAGGTCCAGGAGCCGCACCAGGTTCTGGCTTTCCACCAGGGGCTTGGCCACGACCAACGGCGCCCGGTCCGCGGCGAACCGGGCCTGGATCTCGGCCGGCGGATTCCAGCGGAGCTGTTCCACGTGATCCCGCGAGGAGAGGGGGCTCTGTTCGTCGTAGGTGACCGCGTCCAGGTCCCGCCGCAGCACGTGGTGGATCATCGAGGTGCCGCTGCGCTGGCACCCGACGACGAGCACGACCACCTTTGCGCAGCCTCGCCGGTAACGCAGCGCCTGGTGACATCGCTTGCGCAGCCGGAAGGCGCGGAAGGCCTGCCTCTCGAGAAAACCGACACCCTCCAGGGAGGCGAGCTTCACCTGGCAACCTCTCCGCGGACCTTCAGGACACCTCGTCGACGATCTCGTAACCGTTGTTGCGCAGCGCGGGCCGGAATCCGGCGCCCTCGATCATCTCGTCCAGATCGCCCCGCGTCAACGGGTGGGTGATGCCGGCGGCGGAAACGACGCTTTCCTCCATCATCAGGCTGCCCAGGTCGTTGGCGCCGTACCAGAGGGTCAGCTGCCCGATCGCCTTGCCTTGGGTCACCCACGACGACTGGATGTTGCGGAAGTTGTCGAGGGCAATGCTGCAGATGGCCAGATTGCGCAGGTAGTCCGACGCGCCCAGGTAGCCGTGCGCCAGCACCGCCGCCCGCAGTTCGGGCTCCTCCATCAGGGGCGTGTTGCCCGGCTGGAAGGTCCACGGGATGAAGGCCGTGTAGCCGCCGGTGCGGTCCTGGCTCTCCCGGACACGAAGCAGATGCTCCACCCGCTCAGCGTACGTTTCGATATGGCCGTGCATCATCGTCACGGTGGTCGGCAGGCCGACTGCGTGGGCCTGTTCCATGATTTCGATCCACTCCCCGGCCATCGCCTTGCCGGGCGCAAGCACCTGCCGGACCCGGTCGCTGAGGATCTCGGCGCCGCCGCCGGGGATCGAATCGAGCCCCGCCTCCTTTAAACGCGCCAGGACGGCCGGGACCGGGAGGTTGTTCAGGCGCGCGAAGTGTTGGATCTCGCTGGGCGAGAATCCGTGGATCCACAGGGCGGGGTAGACGGCCTTGATGCCGCGCAGCATCTCCTCGTAGTGATCCAGTCTCTTCTTGGGATGGTGGCCGCCCTGGAGCAGGATCTGGTTGCCCCCGGCCTCGACCACGGTCCGGCATTTCCCGACGATGGTGTCGAGGTCCAGGAGGTACGAGTCCCCGTCGTCCAGGTGGCGATTGAACGCGCAGAACTTGCAATCGGCGTAGCAGAGGTTGGTGTAGGTGACGTTGCGGTCGATGATGTAGGTGACCACGTCGGGATCGGCTCGCCGCAGGCGCAGCTCATGTGCCGTGCGCGCCACGTCGTGGAGCGCGGCCTCCTCGAACAGCACCAGCAGTTCGCCTCCGCCCAGACGCCGGTTCAACGCCTCGTCCAGGAGTTCGAGCGCCAAGGGCGAAGACCGCTTCGGCAGGCGGATCGGTTCGACCGCCGCCGGCGCCGGTGGAGCCGCCGCCAACTGCTGCTGCTTCCGCTCGACGAGTTCGCGGAAACGCTCGGGCGGCATGGGGTTGAGGTCGGCGGGGTTGTTGACCGGTCGCACGCTGACTCACCTCACGATATTCAAAGGCGCCGTGCCCGCGGGCAGGACGCCGTGTCGCAGACAGAGGTCACGAAACCGTTCGACGCCGGCCAGGTCGTCCGCGTCGATCCGGAAGTGCAGGGAACGCTCGTAATAATAGACCATCGCTTCCACGGTCGCCTCCCCGCCCGGCCCCAATCTGCCCGCCGCCGCTTCTCGCCGCGCGATCTCCCGCAGGCGCGCCACGCCATCCGCGCGCGCGGCGTCGAGGATCCCCGCCAGTTCGCGGCAGGCCTCACTGCCGGCGCGCTCGGCGAACCCCGGCGCAACCGCCCAGGCCGCGAAGACGAAGGGCAGCCCGGTCAGCTCCCGCCAGGCGCCGCCCAGGTCGATGATGCAGCCGTCGTCCGGCGCCACCGTCCGGAACGCCCGCTCGTAGGCGAAGCAGCGGTCGCCGATTACGAGGACGCCCTCGCCCGGTTCGGGCAGCCGTCCGGGCTGCGGCTCCTCGACCACGAATTCGGGACGCACGCCCCAGCGCTCCGCCAGGAGCACCCTGAGCAGGGCGACCGAGGTGCGCGAGCCCCGGTCGGCCCGGATCCGGGCCAGTGCCGGCGGCTCACCGCGGGCGAAGAGCCTGACGCTGTCCACATTCCCGAGGCAGGCGATGCCGTTGGCGGGCTCGAGGACACCCCCGCTGGCCCCCCGCAGGATCTCCACCACCGGGAGCAGCGCCACATCGGCCCGACCCGCAGCCAGTTCGCCGCCCAGGCGGCTCGGCAGGTCCCGGGTCACGGCGACGCGCGGGTCGGCGGAGGCCACCAGGCCGTCGATCAGCGGCAGCGTGTTCAGGAAAGAGACGGCAGCGATCCGGTAGACCATGGCGGAAGACGCTTCCAGACGATCGGGGACCAGGAATGCGGCGTCCGCCAGCGCGGCGCCGGTCCAAGAATAGGCCGTGGCCGGGGCGCGGGCAAGGCCGCGGGAGCGCCGCGCCGCTCCGGGGTCAGGACGAGGGGGTTCCCGCCAGGCCGGCCAGCGCCCCGGTCAGCCAGTGCGTGAACGCGCGGCGGCCACGACCGTTCAAGTGGCTGGCGTCGGACCAGTTGGCCGGATCGTCGATCAGATCTGCCGGCGGTTCCAGGACCGGGCCCAGGTCGCGGTAAAATGCCGCGTCGGCCACCCCGCCGTCCGCCTCGTAGCTGGGCACGTGGACCAGCACGAGGCGGACACCGTGCTTCCGGGCCAGGTCGGCGATGTCCTGCACGTACGACCGCGGCACCCGATACTCCAGATCGGTCAGGGCCGGCGGCAGCACCGGCGGGGCCGTGGCGGCGCTGCGCCGACGTTTCAGGTCCGCCATCTCCCCCGCGGAGTGGTCGCCCGAACGCACCACCGGGAAGAACGGCGCCGCGGCCGGGGGCCGGACCGTCCCGGCCCCGGCCGAGAAGCGGGCCTGGACCTCGAGCCGGAGCATGCGCAGGTTACGCGGAACCACGTGCATCAGGTCGCGGAGGTAGTCGGGGTTGGGGAGGATCGGCGCGGCGATCACGTCGCGCGTGTCGGCCAGGTCCCGGAAGTAGGGGTGCCCGAATCGCTCCTCGCGCTCGTCGACTTCCAGCAGCAGCAGGCGGCACCGTCGCTGGGCCAGCAGTTCCTTGGCCAGCACGTAGTGGAGGTTGCGCCCCTCCCAGGCGACGGCCAGGTTCGCCACGGCCGGCCCCCGGCCCCGGCCGTCCGCGAGGCCGACCTGCAGCAGCGAATCGTCCACGGCGACCATAGTCCGGGACGAGCCGACGAGGGCGATGTCGATGGGCAGATCCCGATCGTGGATCCGCTCGTAGACCCAGCGGATCTTGCCGGCGTCCCCGCCCATCTCCCGGTAGCGCAGGTAGCGCGGGTACGGCAGGAAGATCAGCAGGGCCACGAGCACCAGCGGTCCCAGGACGTTCACCGCCACGTCCCGCCGGCGTGCCGGCCGGACGTGTTCGGTGATGACCCGCGGTGTGTGCTGTCGTGTCATGCCGCCGGACGTCTCCTCAGAATTGGAAGTAGATGAACTGCATCGGCTTCGTGGCCGCGAAGGCGAGCGTGCCCGCCAGGATCGCCCCGTAGAGCGGCACGCGCACGGCGGCCGGCAGGCGCGTCGGCGCCAGGAGGTCGCCGTTCCGCTCCTGGTAGACCTGCATCAGCACCAGAGGCACCGCCGCCGCGCCCACGATCCGCGCATACCCCAGGCCTCGTTCCGACAGGCCGAGACCGATCGATCCCAGCATGTGGACGATCTGGTGGACCGAGGCCGCCCGGAAGATAACCCAGCCCACCAGCGTGAACCCGAACATGAGAAGCCGCCGCCCGGCCCGGGACAGGGTGCCCGACGGGGCCCGACGCCCCCACACCCGGTAGCCGATCAGCAGCAGCCCGTGATAGCCGCCCCAGATTACGAAGTTCCAGGCCGCGCCGTGCCAGAGTCCGCCCAGGACCATGGTCGTCAGCAGGTTGGCCGAAGTGCGCCTGCCCCCCTTCCGGTTGCCGCCCAGCGGGACGTAGAGGTAGTCGCGCAGCCAGGACGACAGGGAGACGTGCCAGCGGGCCCAGAAATCGCTGGGATCGGTGGCCGCGTAGGGCAGCCGGAAATTCACCATCAGGTCGAAGCCCATCAGCTTGGCCAGGCCGCGGGCGATGTCGGAATACCCGGAGAAGTCGCAGTAGATCTGGATGGTGAAGGCGAGGACGCCCAGCAGCACCTCGCCTCCCGCGTGGGCCCCGTAGTGGTTGAAGACCTGGTTGGCCACGACGCCGACGTTGTCCGCGATCGCCACCTTCTTGAAATAGCCCCACAGCAGCAGGAAGACCCCCGCGTTCACCTGGCCGGCATCGATCCGTCTCGGCGCCGTGATCCGGGGCAGCAAGCTGGCGGCCCGCTCGATGGGGCCGGCCACGAGTTGGGGGAAGAACGCCACGAAGAGCGCGAAGTCGAGCGGGTCCCTGGTCGGCGCCAGCGTCCCCCGGTAGATGTCGAATGTGTAGCTCAGGGTCTGGAACGTGTAGAACGAGATGCCCACCGGCAGCACGATGTGCAGGGTCACGTCCGAGGCCGGCAGGCCCACCGCCCGCAGCAGCGGCACCAGGCTCCCCACGAAGAAGCCGAAATACTTGAAGATGGCGAGGATGCCGAGATTGACCGCCAGGGAGAAGGCCAGCAGGGCCTTGCGCTGCCGCGGCGCCGCGGTCGAGCCCAGGCGCAGCCCCACCCCGTAGTCCACCGCCGTGGAAAGCAGCAGCAGGCCCAGGAAGCGCCAGTCCCAGGCCCCGTAGAAGACATAGCTGGCCACCAGCAGCATCCGGTTCTGGAACCGGTGATGCCGCCGTCCCAGCAGGTACAGGCCGTACACCAGGACGAAGAAGACCAGGAATCGCGTCGAATTGAACAGCACGTCGGCCCCGATGGTGCTCTGGCATATGGCGGTGCGCCGGGTTCCCGGTACCGTCTGGAGGTGTCCATTGTAGCGGTCCGGCGGGGCCGCGGTCAATCGCCCCCGTTCCCGGCGCTTCCAACTTGGCAATCCCGGCAACTCGGGCTATAGATCAGGGCTCCGGGCGGGCGACGCACCCGCCAGTACCTTCGGACCGGGCATGGGAACGAGACGTGGCACCAGAACGCATCTGCTTCGTGAGCATGGAGGTCTACCCGAACCTGAAGCCGGGGATCGCCGAGGAAGCCGGCGGCGCCGGTTTCCAGCTGGTCCAGATCGCCCGCGAACTGCGCGATCGCGGCTGGCCCGTCGCTTTCGTCGTCGGGGACTACGGCCAGCCCTTCCGCGAGACCATCGACGGGTTCGAGGTCTACCGGGCGAACAAGGTCGCCTACGACCGCAGCGTGCGGCGAAGCCTCGGCAATCTGGTCCGCCTGTTCCGGTCCATGAAGGCGGCGCGGGCGCGCCACTACGTCCTCCGCTCGACGCGCTTCCTCTCGTTCTTCGTCATGGTCTACGCGCGGCTGCTGGGGGCGCGCTACACGTTCATGGTGGCCAACCTTCCCCATTGCCTGCGCGAGGAGCTCGAGGGACTGCCGGGGATCTTCCGCACCCTGTACGCGCTGAGCCTGCGCTGGGGACACCGGGTGACCGTCCAGTCCCGGGAGCAGGCGGAGCTGATGCTGGCGAATTTCGGCATCCGGGCGCCGATCGTCCCCAACGGCATCGCCGCGCCGCCGTTCAACTGCAACTACGATGCGGCCGAATTCGACGTCGCCTGGGTCGCATCCTTCAAGCCGCAGAAGCGCGCCGACGTGCTCCTGGGGATTGTGCGGGCGCTGCCCGGCCGGCGCTTCGTCGTCGCCGGCGGGCCCGGCCCCGACCGGCAGCGCAGCCGGGAGTTGGCCGAGGCCTTGGCCGCCGAGCCGAACGTCACGTTCCTGGGCTTCGTGCCGCCCGACCGGGTCGGCGCGGTGTACGAGCGCGCGCGCCTCTTCCTGAACACGTCGGACTGGGAGGGCTTTCCCAACGGGTTCCTGTACGCCTGGTCGCGAAGCCTGCCCGTCGCTTCGCTGCTCGTCGATCCCGACGGCGTGGTCGTCGCCAAGGACCTCGGGCTGGTCGATCCGGACCCGGAGAAGCTCGTCATCGCGGTCGATTCCCTGCTCTCGGATCGAGACCGCTACGAGGCCATGTCCGCGCGGTGCCGCCGCCACGTCGCCGAGGCCCACTCGCTGACGAAGCTGGCGGACGCGTTCACCGCGGCCTTGCCGGCCTGAGGGTGGGACCTTTGCCGTCAATCGCGGCGTCGCCGTACCGATAAGGACGGCAAGCGGATAGGCCAAACATCGTCGGAGGAGTGACCGTGAAGATCCTGGCCCAGACCCTCAAGGACGGCTCGGTGCGCGTGCTCGATGCGCCGGCACCCCTGCTGGCGCCCGGCTGCGTCCGCGTGCGCACCGTGGTGTCGGCCGTCAGCGCCGGCACCGAGGGTTCGAAGATCACCACCGGCCGCAAGTCGCTGATCGGCAAGGCCCGCGCCAAGCCCGAGCAGGCGAAGCAGGTGCTGGCAATGGTGGGCCAGCTGGGGCTGCGCCCCACCATCCAGAAGGTCCGGGACAAGCTGGAGGGTGCCCAGCCCCTGGGCTACAGCCTGGCCGGCGAGGTGGTCGAGGTCGGCGAGGGCGTCGAGGGCCTCGCCCCCGGCGACCTGGTGGCCTGCGCCGGCGGCGGCTACGCCAACCACGCCGACGAGGTGGTCGTGCCCGTGAACCTGGTGGCCAAGGTGCCCGCCGGCGTCCCCGCCGACGCCGCGGCCATGACCACGCTGGCCTCCATCGCGCTGCAGGGCGTACGCCTGGCCGAGCCGACCCTGGGAGAGAACGCCGTGGTCATCGGCCTCGGCGTCATCGGCATCATGGCCTGTCAGCTGCTGAAGGCCAACGGCTGCCGGGTGTTCGCGGCGGACATCGATCCGGTGGCCGTGGCCCGGGCGCGGGACGCCGGCGGCGCCGACGCCGCGGGCATCCTGGGCGCCGAACCGGTCGAGGCCATGGTGGCGGAGTTCTGCCGCGGCCACGGCGCGGACCTGGTGCTGATCTGCGCCGCCACCGCCAGCAGCGAGCCGGTGACCATGGCCGGCCGCATCGGCCGCCAGCGCGGCCGCGTCGTCGTGGTGGGCGCCGTGGGCATGGACCTGCCGCGCACCGACTACTACGAGAAGGAGATCCGCTTCGCCGTCTCCTGCTCCTACGGACCCGGCCGCTACGACCCGACCTACGAGGAAGGCGGCCAGGACTATCCCTTCGGCTTCGTGCGCTGGACCGAGGGCCGCAACATGCAGGCGGTCCTGGACCTGATGGCCGCCGGCAGATTCGATCCCCTGCCCCTGGTCACGCACCGCTTCCCCTTCGCGCGAGGCGCCGCGGGCCTACGCGATGATCGCCGACCGCAGCGAGCCCTACTGCGGCATCCTGGTCGAGTACCCGGCGACCGGCCGTCGCCGCCGTCGGCCCGGTGGCCGTGGGCCGGACCGCGGCCAGGCCCGAGGGCCGCATCGGCGTCGGCTTCGCGGGGCGGGCTCGTTCGCCCAGTCGTTCCTGCTGCCGCCGTTCCGCGACGACGCGCGGACCGCCCTGACCGCCATCTTCACGCGGACCGGCCTGACCGCCGCGGACGTGGGCGCGCGCAGCGGCTTCCTGGCGGCCGTCGGTTCCGCCGAGGCGGTGCTCGCCGACCCGGACACCGACGCCGTGGTCGTGGCCACCCGCCACGACCAGCACGGCCCCCTGGCCCTGGCCGCCCTGGAGGCGGGCAAGCACGTGTTCGTGGAGAAGCCGCTGTGCCTGACCCTGGACGAGCTGCGGGCCATCGCCGCGGTCTGCGACGCCGCCGCGGCCGACGGCACCTGCCCGTGCTGCAGGTGGGCTTCAACCGCCGCTTCGCGCCGGCGGCCGCACGCTGGTGCAGCGGCACTTCGGCGCGAGCCCCGGCCCGCTGACGATGATGTACCGCGTCAACGCCGGCCGCATCCCGCCCGGACCACTGGACCCAGGACCCGGTCGAGGGCGGCGGGCGCATCCTCGGCGAGGTCTGCCACTTCATCGACCTGATGCAGTTCATCTGCGGGGCCGATCCCGTGGCGGTCTCGGCCATGGCCATCGGCACGGACAACGCCGACGTCACCGCCGCCGACAACGTCGTGATCAGCCTGCGCTTCGCCGACGGGTCGGTGGGCACGATCGGCTACTTCGCCGAGGGCGCCAAGGCCATGCCCAAGGAACGGCTCGAGGTGCACGGAGCCGGCCGCTCGGCCGTGCTGGACAATTTCCAGTCGGTGACGCTGTACGGCGGCCGCAAGAACACCCGCCGCTGCCCGGGCAAGGGCCACCGCGACGAGGTCAAGGCCTTCCTGGACGGCATCCGCGAGGGCCGGCCCCCATCGCGCGTCGCCCCGCAGCTGGCGACGACCCTGGCGACCCTGCGCATCGTCGAGGCCCTGGCCGCCGGTCGCGAGCTGGCGGTCGACCTGGCCGACCTGGAAGGCGACGATGCCTGAGGCGCCCGCGGCCCTCTTCACCGCGGTCGCCGACCGCGTCTGGCGCGAGCTGGCAGGCGCCGGCTTCCGCGGCTCCGATCCCTACGACGGCCTGAACAGCCGCCTGCTGGCTCCCCTGCTGCGACGCTCGCGGCTGGCGCGCCTGGTGGTGATCCAGGGGGTCAAGCGGTCGCCGATCGACCTCAGGCCCGTGCTGCGCATCCCGCCGGGGCTGAATCCCAAGGGTCTGGCGCTGGTGCTGCACGGCGCAACGCAGCGGCCGGGGCTCGCGGACGGCGACCGGCGGCGCGTCTGGCTGGCGGACGCCCTGGTGGGCCTGGCCTCGCGGCCCGACGGGACGCCCGTCCTGGGCGACCGGGCCGTGGTCGAGGGCGCCGCCT
Source organism: Candidatus Krumholzibacteriia bacterium (assembly GCA_963825035.1). Lineage (GTDB taxonomy): Bacteria > Krumholzibacteriota > Krumholzibacteriia > LZORAL124-64-63 > LZORAL124-64-63 > JACZKN01. Next base: position 200,870 of record CAWGRT010000027.1, read on the forward strand.
GCCGCGTGGTCGCCGACCCCGGGCTGCTGGCCCCGGCCGTCGGCTGGGGCTACGACTTCCCCTGGCAGTCCAAGGCCTTCCTGCAGCCCGCGTTCTTCCCCACGGTGGTGGCCACCAGCTTCGTGATCGACGCCCTGGAGGCCGCCGGCTCGCCGGCCTACCCGGCGGCGGCCCGGGCGGCGGGCCGCTTCGTCGCCGGGCACCTGCACCGCCACGAGGACGCGGACGGCGTCTGCTTCAGCTATTCGCCCGGCGACCGCACGCGGGTCTACAACGCGTCGCTCTTCGGCGCCCGCATCCTGGCCCAGGCCGCGCCCCACGCCGGCGACGATGCCGGCGCCTGGCGCGACCTGGCGCGCCGCGGCGGCCGACTCGGGTGGCGGCGCGCCAGGCCGCCGACGGCTCGTGGATCTACGGCGAGGCCGCCCACTGGCAGTGGATCGACAACCTGCACACGGGCTTCAACCTGGAAACCCTGGGCCGCCTGGCCGACCTGCTGGGGACCGGCGCCTGGGACGACGCCCTGCGCCGCGGCCTGGCCTTCTACCGCGCCCGCCTCTTCGAGCCCGACGGGACGCCCCTGTACTACACCCACCGCCGCTGGCCCCTGGATCCCCACAGCTTCGCCCAGGGGGCGCTGACCTTCCTGGCCCTGGCCCGGTTCGACCCGGACGGCCCGGCCTTCGCCGACCGGATCCTGGCCCGGGGGATCGAGGAGCTGTGGGACGAGCGGCACGGCGGGTTCCGCTTTCAGCGGCAGCGGCTGTACAGCCAGGGGATCATCCACATGCGCTGGTCGCAGGCCTGGATGTTCCGGGCGCTGTGCGCGTCCTTGGCGGGCGGTCAGCCGCCCACGAGATCCGCGACGAATCCGCGGTAGCGGGCGTCATCGGCCGGACCGGGCGCCGCGCCGGTTCCCGGGCCTGCCGGCGCCTCGTCGAGGAATCCCCGCAGGGCCTCCGCCAGGGCGTCCGGCGTGCCGGGCGAGTAGACGGCCACGCCCTCGGGCCGATCGACCACGTCGCTGGCCAGCACCGGCAGGCCGAAGGCGAGCGCCTCCCGCACGGCCACGCTGTCGCCATCCTCCCGGGACGGGCGGACGAATCCCGAAGCCCGGGCCAGGACCGGGATCATGGGCCGGCCGAACCGCAGATGGAGGCGGAATCGGCGCCAACGGTCCGCAACCCTGCGCAGGTCCGTTTCGATGTCCCGCCGCGCCGCCGTATCGGGCGCGTTGGAGACGAGGACCCAGAGGTCGAACGGTACGCCCGGTTCCCCATCCAGCCGATCGCAGGCCGTCACGAGTTCCTGGACCCCGTAGATGTCCTGGTGCCCGTATCCCTCGCCCAGGTAATAGGCGCCGCAGCAGATGTGCCTGCGTCCCTCCTTCGAGGCCTCCGCCAGGATCAGCGCGTCCTCGGCCGGTAGGCGGGAGGGATCCGCTTCGGCGACCGCCGGCGGCAGGAAGGCGGGCATCACCGTCAGCGCCGGTCCCGTCAGGCCGAGATCCCGCAGCGCGTCGCCGATCTCGCCGCGGACCACCACGAACAGGTCGAAGCCCGCCAGGAGTCCGAGCGCCCGGCGTCGCCGCCCGGCGTCCGCCTGCTCGAGGTCCTGGAGGATCCGCACGGAATGGAAGGAAACGGCCCGTCGGGCCCGCGAGCGGGACATCAGGGGCGCCAGCGCCAGGAAATAGCCCAGCCCGCCGTAGTGGACGTGCATCACGTCGGCCGGGCGCGCCAGGAGGTTCGCATGGATGGCCAGAAGCTGGCGGCCGGCCTGCAATCCCTTGCCGAGGCGTCCTTTAGCGGTCAGCCCCGTGTACGGCCGGATCCGCGCGTCGTGTCCTTCGCCCGCGAGCAGGGCCTGCAGCCGGACCAGGTGGATGGACACGCCGCCGAACGGAGGCGGGACGGGCCCCAGGAGATCGACGCTGGTGGGTGTCATCCCTGCGCTCAATCCTCTTGTGCAAAAAACCTGTCTTGATGTAAAGCAGGACTGGGAGTATGATCACTGTCGGTTTCAGTGTCCAGCGGATTCCGGATCCGCACCACCACTCGTGACGCGGCGCGCGCCGTGAACTCCCGTATCCCGACAGCGAGGCTCCCCACCGTGCCCAGGACCGTCTTCCTCATCGCCGCCGCCCGCCCCAACTTCATGAAGGTCGCCCCTCTGTGGCGGGCCCTGGCGGCCCGGCCCGGCCTGCGCCCGGTCCTGATCCACACGGGCCAGCACTACGACCGCAACATGTCCGACGTGTTCTTCGAGGACCTCGGCCTGCCCCGGCCCGACGTCCACCTGGGCGTCGGCGGCGGCAGCCACGCCGAGCAGACCGCGGGCGTGATGCTGAAGTTCGAGGAGCTGTGCCTCGGGCGAGCGGCCGGACCTGGTGGTGGTCGTCGGCGACGTCAACGCCACCATGGCCACCACCGTGGTCGCCGCCAAGCTGCACATCCCGGTCGCCCACGTGGAGGCCGGGCCTGCGCAGCCGCGACATGACCATGCCCGAGGAGATCAACCGCCTGATGACCGACGCGGTCGCCGACCTGCTGTTCACCCCGTCGGCCGGACGCGGACGAGAACCTGCGCGCCGAGGGGGTCGCCGCCGCCCGCATCCACCGCGTGGGCAACATCATGATCGACAGCCTGGTCGACAAGGTCGAGAAGGCCCGCGGCAACGGCGCCGTCGCGCGTCACGGGCTGCGCCGACGGGCGGCTACGGCGTGGTGACCCTGCACCGGCCGTCGAACGTGGACGATCCCGCCAGCCTGGCGGCATCCTGCCGGCGTGCTGACGGCGGTGGACCTGCCGCTGATCTTCCCGGTGCATCCGCGCACGCCGCAGGTCATGGAGGAACACGACCTGGTGGCGCAAGCTGGGCCTGGCCGACTCGGCCGCTGCGCATCGTCGAGCCCCTGGGCTACTACGAGTTCATGAACCTGGTGATCCACGCCCGGCTGGTGCTGACCGACTCGGGCGGCCTCCAGGAGGAGACCACCTACCTGGGGATCCCCTGCCTGACCCTGCGCCCCAACACCGAGCGGCCGATCACCATCGAGCCAGGGCACCAACGAGCTGGCCACGGTCGGACTCGCTGCCCGGCCAGGTCGCCGGATCCTGGCCGGCGACTGGAAGCAAGGGCGGGTGCCCGAACTCTGGGACGGGGCCACGGCGCCGCGCATCGTGGACGTGATCGAAAGGTTCCTGGCGGGCCGCTGACGGCTAACGGCCTCGGGCCGCCGCGACGATCACGGTCGCAGATGAACCCCACCAGCGGCGCCGGATCGGGCTGCGAGCGGTACCGTCGTGCCGCTCCAGACCGCAGGCGCGTCGCCACCTCGGCCGGGCCGCCGATCAGCGTCAGGCTTCCCCTGTGCGGCCAGCGACTCGTCGACCATCCCCTCCCGGCCCCGGAAGAAGCTGTAGGAGGGCACGCCCATGATGGCGGCCTCGCGGGTCATGGTGCCGCCGCCGCTGATCACCAGGTCCATGGCGGCCACCAGGCTCGGGCCGTCGTAGACCCGGTCCGGGACGATCACCTCGGCGACGCCGGCGCGGGCGGGCAGTCTCGCGCTGGTCGCGGCGTGCGCGGCAGGAAGACCAGCTGGACCCCGGGCTCCGCGGCCAGCCGCGTCGAGGATGGCCGTCGAGGATGCCCTCCGCCTCCGGGTTGTGGTAGTGGGCCGTGGTCGCCGGCGGCCGCAGGAGCACCTTGACGGCGTCGGGGCGCAGACCCAGGTCGCCGGCCACGGCGGCGTCGAGAGCGGCGCCCGCCCAGGTACAGCTCCTCCTTGAAGCCCGGGTAGCTGACCACCTGTCCGACCGGCATGCCGGCCTCGGCGCACCGCGCCCGGCGTGATCGCCCCGGGCAGCAGGATCGTACCGGCAGAACCAGTTGAACAGACGTCGGCATCCACCCACTCGTAGTCGTACATGGTCACCGTCGGCACGCCCAGCAGCCGCGACGCCAGGGGCAGCGCCCGGGACCCGTGGCCGAAGCTGACGGCGGCACCCGTTGCCGCGCATGGCGCGGGCCAGGGCCACGGCCCGGCCCAGGGTGCCGCGGACCTTGCCAGCCATGCCCGTTGCCGTACTCGCCGCCGACCATGCGGTAGGCCGAAGCCGTAGAGGTCCAGCAGCTCGCAGGTGCTGGTGCGGTCGCGCGCGGTGAAGACGACTTCGTGGCCCCGCGGCGGACCAGCTCCGTCGCCAGGGGCTTCATGATCAGGACGTGGGGGCCGTTGTCGGCGTCGAACCAAATCTTCACCGGTCGCTCCGTGGAAAGGGTTGTGATGAAACGGGCTGAAACATACTCCGCACCCCTGCGCCCTTCAATGGGCCCGCCCGACGGGTCCGCGTCGTTGACGTCCGCGGGCCGCGCCCATTAGACTCACCCGTCCGGTCCCGGCACCGATCCGCGGCCGGCCGGCAGCGGTCACCAACCCGGGAGCGAAACCGTTGACCACCGACAAGGACCAGATCCTCGCCTGCATCGACGCCGAGGAGGTCAACCTCGGCGAGAACGTGACGTTCGGAACCAACGTCAGGATCGCCGCGATCGGCGGCCGCGCCGCCCGGGTCGACATCGGCGACAACGTCTTCATCGGCAACAACGTGCTGATCCTCGTACCCGAGTTTTCCGTCGGCGACTTCACGACCATCCACCAGGCCTGCCGTTTCCCCGGTTACAAGAAACTGAGCATCGGCCACAACTGCTGGATCGACCAGAACTCCATTCTCAACAGCACCGAACGGCTTGCCATCGGCAACAACGTCTGCATCAGCTCCTACTGCCAACTCTGGACCCACATCCGCTGGGGCGACACGGTCATCGGCTGCCGCTTCGAGAAGGACAAGCCCATGACCATCGGCGACGACGTCTACTTCGGCGGCCTCTGCCTGGTGTCGCCGGTGGATATCGCCCCGAAGGTCTTCGTCATGGGCGGCTCCACCGTCACGCGGGACCTCGAGAAGAACCGCGTCTACGGCGGCAATCCCGCCGTCGATCTCACCGACAAGCTGGGCCGGCCCTATGCCGACGTGACCGTGGCCGACCGACTGGTCGAGATGCGACGCCGCGTCGAGGCCTTCCATACGGCCAACCCGCAGTTTCCCCGCGGCTGCATCGAGGTCATCGATTCCTGGGACAGGCCGCTCGACCCGGGCGTGACCTACTTCAACGTCGCGGAGCGCACCTACTCGAAGCGCCGCAACCCGGTGGAGGTGCCCATCATGAAGCACCTCTGGCCCACGGCGAAGTTCCTACCCCGGAACGACTTGCCCTGAACCTCAGAGCGCTCCGCGCAGGGCGTCGCAGACGTATGTCACCTGCTCCGGCGTCAGGGCCGGGTACATGGGCAGCGTCAGTTCGTGGTCGGCCACGTGCTCGGTCAGCGGCAATGTCCTGCGGTACGGCTCGTAGATGGAGAACCGGTGCACGGCCGGATAGTGGACGCTGGTCTGCACCCCCCGCTCGGCCATGCGCTGCCGCACCGCGTCGCGGTACTCGGCGCCGCCTTCCCGCAGGACCACGGGCATGATGTAGTGGGACGACTCGTGGGCGAATCCGCGATACGGGACGACCACGCCCTCGAGATCCGCGAGTCCGTCCTCGTACGACCGGCGGACGGCGGAGCGGCGGCGGATATCTTCGGCCAGCCGGTCCAGCTGGGCCAGCATCAGCGCGCCGCGGATGTCGTCCAGGCGGTAGTTGTAGCCCAGCTCGAGGACGTCGTAGGCCGTGGCGTGGCCCTTGGCCCGTTCGAAGGACATGGTGGTCATGCCGTGGGCCCGCAGCAGCCGGGCCCGGGCAGCCACCTCGGGATCGCGGCTCACCAGCATCCCGCCCTCGGCGCAGGTGATGTTCTTGTTCGCGAAGAAGCTGAAGCAGCCGGCGTCCCCGATGGTGCCGAGGGGCCGACCGTTCCACGCCGCCGCCGGCGCGTGGGCCGCGTCCTCGACCACCGCCAGGCCGTGCTCGCCGGCCAAGGCGCCGATCGCCCCCATGTCCACGGCGAACCCGCCGTAGTGCATGACCACCACCGCCTTGGTCCGCGGCGTGATCTGCCGGCGGACGTCCGCAGGGTCCAGACCCAGGTCGTCCAGCCCGGCCACGTCCGCGAACACCGGCGTGGCCCCCACGTAGCGCACGGCGTTGACCGTGGCCACGAAGGTCAGCGACGGCACGATGACCTCGTCCCCCGGGCCGATATCCAGGGCCCGCAACGCCAGGTGCAGGGCCGCGGTGCAGCTGTTCAGGGCGACGGCGTCGCAGCCGTCCAGGTGCTCGCCGAACCGGCGTTCCAGCTCCTGCACGGCAGGCCCCATGGAGATCCACCGGGATTCGAGGGTGCGGACCACCGCCGCCGTCTCCTCGGGACCGTAGTTCAGTTCGAAAAGTGGGATCTTGAATTCCATGGTTCACCCAGCGCCGTCGGCACGATGGTCCTGGTAGATCTCCTGGGCCTTCTTGTAGTCATCGACCCGCCCGATGTCGAGCCAGTACTCCATCATCTCGTACTTGACCACCGGGACGTTCCCGGCCAGCAGCAGCTTGATCAGGCTGTCCATGCCGAAGTACTCGCCGTCGGGTATGTGGTCGAAGATCGCCGGCTGCATCACGTAGATCCCGGCGAGAATGAAGTTGACCAGGTCCGGCTTCTCCTCGATGCCGGTGACCCGGTCGCCCTCGAAGAAGATGTCCCCAAACGCGAAGGGCGTGATCATCTTCTTGATGGCGATGGTCAGGGGAGCGCCCTTCTCCTGGGCGAAGGCATGGAACTTCGTGAAGTCGAGCGACGTGAGAATGTCGCCGTTCATGACCACGAACGGCCCGTCCAGACGCTCGCGCAGGAGGGTCAGCGGCCCCACCGTGCCCAGGGGCTTCTCCTCCTTGCTGATGGTCAGGTCCACGCCATAGCGCGAACCGTCGCCGAAGAACTTCTCGATGTAGTCCGACTTGTAGTTCGTGGCCAGGAAGATCTCGTCGAATCCGTGCGCCTTGAAGTGCTCGATCTGGATCTCCAGCACCGCCTTCTCGCCGATGGGCAGCAGCGGCTTGGGGATGACCTCGGTGAAGGGACGCAGCCTGGTGCCCAGGCCGCCGGCCAGAATCACTGCCTTCATGCTCGTACGCCTTCCTCGGCCGGTGCGGCCTGTGTCGTTGCGGCGCCTCAGATGTTGTAGCGATCTGCCTTGTAGAGGGCCAGATTCGCGGGGTCGCGGAACCACTCGGCGGTCTGCGCAAGGCCGCGGCGGAATCCCTCGAGACCGCCGTACCGGGGGGTCCAGCCCGTCAGTTCGGCGATCTTCCCCGTGCCGGCGAACAGGCGATTCACCTCGCTCCTCTCGGGACGGATCCGGGCGTCGTCGGCGGTGATCGCCACATCCGCCCCCATGACCTCGGCGATCAGGGCCGCGGTGTCCCCGATGGAGATCTCGAAACTGCTGCCGGAGTTGACGACCTCGCCGACAGTCCGATCGGACTCCGCGACGGCGATGAACGCCGCGCACCGTGTCCTGCACGAAATTGAAGTCCCGCGTTGGCGTCAGGGCGCCAAGTTGCAGTTCCCGGCGCCCGCTGGCGATCTGCGTGATGATCGTCGGGATGACCGCCCGCGCCGACTGCCGCGGGCCGTACGTGTTGAACGGGCGCAGCATGGCCACCGGCGTCTCGAAGGAGGTGAAGTACGAGAGCGCGATCTGGTCGGCCCCGATCTTGGTGGCCGAGTAGGGCGACTGCCCCTGCAGCGGGTGGTCCTCGGTGATCGGCACGAACCGGGCCGTGCCGTAGACTTCGCTCGTGGACGTGTGGACCACCTTGGCGACACCCAGGTCGCGGGCGGCCTGGACCACGTTCAGCGTGCCCTTGACGTTGGTGTCCACGTACGAGTCGGGCGAATGATAGGAGTAGGGAATCGCGATGAGCGCCGCAAGGTGCAGCACCACGTCGCAGCCCTTCATGGCCTCGCGCACCCCGTGGGGGTCGCGGATGTCCCCGGCGAACACGTCCAGCCCGTCGCGGACTGCCGGCTCGGCGTGGTCCAGCCAGCCCCAGGAATTGAACGAGTTGTAGTAGACGAAGGCCCGGACATCGTGGCCCGTCCTGACCAGTTCCTCGGTCAGGTGGGAACCGATGAAACCGTCGGCCCCGGTCACGAGGATCTTCTTGCCCTTCAGGTTCATTAAGACGTTTTCCCCTTTGCAGTTGCAAAGACACCCGGCGATCCGGTGCGGTCCCCGGGGAGACAAGTATTATACCACAATCACCGGTTGTCCGGTACCGATACCTGGGCATCGAGGGGCTTCGGCCGGCCGCGACCGGGAAATTCCCGGTGCGCCCTCCCCGGCCATCGGTTATCATGGAGCACCAATTCGGTCCCGGCCGCGGCAGCGGCACCGTCCCGTGCCGGAGCGAGGCCGGCGCATCATCATGAATGTCACCCTGGTCCTGTTCGACCGCATCAACCCGCACCAGCGACGTGCCCTCGGCTACGCCAGTTACCGGCTGGCACACCGTCTGCACGAGGCAGGCCTGCTGGCCCGGATCGTGTGCCTCTACTGCAGCCCCGACGCCGACCTGCCCCGGGACAAGATCGCGGCGCTGGCCGACGATCCCGTCCGCGGCGCGCTTTTCGACGTCCTGGGCCGGGTCGGCCGGCGCCTGCCGTTCCTGCGCGGCCGCCGTCAGCAGGAATCCCTCTTCGACCGGTTCGCGGCAGGCCAGGTGGGGCACGATCCGGGCGGGCTCGTGTTCTGCTCCCGTCCCCTGGTACCCCGGACGGTGGCTGCGGCGCACGCGTCGGGAAGCACCGTATGGGTGCAGTCCTCGGTGCCGCACCCCCTGCTCAACTACGCTCTGGTCCGCCACGAGGAGGTCCGTCTCGGCCTGGGCGGCTCGAGCGCCTACACCGACCGGCAGCGCGCCGGGCGCCTGGCCTGGGTCCTGGCCGCGGCCGACAAGGTGGCCACGCTTGCCCCCGAGATCGGCGGCTTCACCTATCGCAGCTACCTGCAGTTCCTGCCTGAGGAGAAGCTGCTGCCCCTGCACGATTACTTCAGCATCGACCCCGCGGAATTCGCAGCCGTGGCCGAGGCGCGGGATGCCCGCCCCGCCGGGCGCGGCCTCAACTTCGTCCACGTGTCCCACGTGAACCTCATCAAGGGCATCCCGTACCTGCTGGACGCCTGGCGGCTGGCCCGGAAGGGTCCGCTGGCCGGCTGCCGGCTGATCATCGCCGGCCGGATCGACCGCGATGTCCGGCAACTCGTCGCGACCCGCTACGCCGACCTCGACGACGTGGAATACCCGGGATTCGTGGCCGATCTGGCCGATGTCCTGGCCGAAGCCGACGTGTTCGTCTCGCCTTCGGTCGCCGACGCCGGCCCCGCCACCATCATCGAAGCCATGGCCGCAGGCCTGCCGGTGGTCTCGTCCCGCAACTGCGGGTTCGCTTCCCTGATCCGGGAGGGTGAGAACGGGTTCACCTATCCCTACAACGACCCTGCCGCCCTGGCGGCGGTGCTCGGACGCCTGGCCGCCGATCCGGCCGCCTGCCGGGCCATGGGCCGCGAGGCTCGGCGGGGCCTCGCCGTGCACGGAATTGACCACTACGGGGACGAGATCCTGCGCTACGTCGAGAGTCAGGGGCAGACACAACCTCCTGCGAAGGCCGAGTGATGTCGCTTCGACTGGGCAAGACCATGCGCAACGTGCTACAGCTCACCTCCGCCAACGTGGCGGTCAAGTTCATCGGCCTGCTGATGGTGGCCTTCTACGCGCGCTACCTCACCAAGGAGGCCGCCTGGGCGCCTACCAGAGGCTCCTCGGCCCTCGCCTCGGTCGTCTTCGGCCTCGGTATCCACCCCACGCTGATCCGCAACATCCCCCCACTCCTGGAGACCGACCGGGCGGCGGCCCGGGGGCTGATGTACACCTCGGCGCGGTGATCCTGCTCACCGGGGGCGCCGTCTTCACCTGCGGCGTGCTGCTGCGCGCGGAATGGTTGTCGGAGGTGATCTTCAAGTCGCCGGCCAACGCCCACCTGCTGCGCCTGGCGGCGTTCGGCTTCTTCGCGGCCGTCGGCCGCAACGTCACCAACTATTTCCTCTGGGCATCCGCCCGGTTCGACCGCATCTCCATCATCCAGTCGGTGTCGGCTGTCAGCCGCGCCGTCCTGGCCAGCACCCTGGTCATCACCATGGGGCTGCCCGGACTGGTCATCGGCCTGGCCGCCACCGACGTCATCGCGTTCCTGATGTCGCTGTGGTTCCTCCGGGACCTGCTCGTGGGACCGCGCGTAACCCTTCACCCATTCGGCCCCCTGATCCGGGAATCCCTGCCCTTCTACCTGGAAGCCTTCCTTATCTACTTCCGCTCCCAGGGCGACAACTGGATTGTGGCCACGATGCTGGGGCCGGCGGCCATGTCGGTATTCTTCGTGGCCAAGCGGCTGCCCCAGATGCTGCTGATGTTCCTGGAGTCGCTGGACAAGATCATCACCTCGGAAGTCTCGCGACGCCAGACGGACGACGCCGAGGTCGAGCGCTACATCCGGCGGACGTTCATCCTCAACGGGTACGTGGTGCTGCCCGGGGTGATGCTGATCGCCAGCACCGTGCCGGCGTTCATCGTGCTGGTGGCCGGCAGGGCGTACACCGCGGCGATCCTGCCCTGCCTCATCCTCTGCGCGGCCCAGCTCGTGCAGGTCATGAACCTGCCCCTGGCCCGCGGCATCTTCGTCACGAGCCCGCCCCTGACGCGGGTCCGCCTGACCGTCGTCGAGTCGATCGCCCTGGTGGCTGGGCTGGTGGTGTTCGCCCCCCCGCTGGCGGAAAACGGCGTGGCGCTGAGCCGGGTGGTGGCGGGGGCCGCGGCCATGACGGCCGCCTTCCTGGTGGTCAAGCGGACCCTGGGCATCGGGCTGCCCTGGCACAAGGTCGGGCTGTCGCTGGTGGCGGCCGCGCCCATGGCCGCCCTCGTCCTGGGCCTGCAGACGTGGCGGCCGGAGATCTATTTCGTGCCCCTCTACGCCCTGGCCGGCGTGCTCGTCTTCCTCCTGATCGTCAGCGCGACCAACAGCGAGGCCTTCTACGGGACGCTGAACTCGATCCTCCCGTTCCGCGTCGCAGACCCCCTGCGCTTCCTGAAGCGGCGGCCCGGCGCCGCCGAGTGAGTCCGCCTCCCGCGGCCTAGTCCTTGCGGTACAGCACGTGGGGTTCGATCGCCCGGTAGCCGCGCCGCGCCATCTCCTCGCGCAACGGGCCCAGGCGGGGCGTCAGGTGCAGGAAGCCCTCCTCGTGGTCCGCGACGTCCGTCCACAGGATCCCGCCGGACCGCAGCTTCTCGTCGAACCGCCCGAAGTAGGTCAGCGGATCGTCGACGTGCTCGAAGAACTCGGTGGCGACGATGACGTCGCACGCGGGCAGCTCCGGGATCGGCGTCCCGCGCGAGCACGGCAGGAAGACCAGGTCCTCGTCCGTGTTGGCCCCCACCCACTCCAGGAACTCCGACTCGACGGACGGGATGTCGGCCAGGTACACGCGGGCCGCGACGCCCCGGCCCCGCAGGAACCGCGCCAGGAACCGCGACCGCTGCGCCAGGCCGCAGCCGAAGTCGAGGATCGCGACCTCGGCACGGTCCGCGACGGCGGCCACCGCCGGGTGGTCGGCGTCGAGCGCGGGCTCCGGGAAGATCATCTGGCGCAGCAGGTCGCGGTGGCCGTGGAACCGGTAGGTGTCGAACAGCTCCGCCGGGCCGTTGCCGAAGAATACGCTGTAGATCTCCTGGCTCAGGTACATCAGGATCTCGAAGCCGATCCCGCGGTGGCCGCCGTCGACCAACTCCCACGAGTACTGGTAGCGCCGGAGGCTCTCCTCCTCGGTCACGCCCAGCCGCTCGGCGTTCCACCGCACGAACAGCCGCTGCGTGACGTTCAGCGAGGCCGCGAACTCGGCCGGGGTCCGCCGGGCCGGCGAACCGGTGACCAGCCGCCTCACCAGCTTCTTCCGGACCGTGAATGCCCTGCCCGACACGGCGTTGCGAACCCTGCGCGTGATGCCCATGATCCCCCCTCGGGTGATGCCGCTGCGCCGACCGGCTAGCCCGCGGGCAGGATCGAGAAGACCGCGTTCAGGCCGTGCTTCTCGAGGTCGACTTCCCATTCCACCCGGCCCTCGCCCAGGTGGTAGCAGGCGATGCGGGTCGGCAGCTTGCCTGCGCTCTCGCGCTTGCCGATCTGGAACTTGATCCACTGCACGTTCTCCTTGAAACGGCTGGGCCGGATCCGGGAGAACCCGACGACCACCCGCTCCTCGTCGAGCACGTGCAGCCCCCGGCACCAGCCGAGGGTCTTGGTGGTGTCGGTCATGGCGTTCAGGTCGTGCACCGTCTCCACGGCGCCGGTCGCGGCGTTCGCGACCACTACGTGGCCGTCGACCGCCGTGAACCACACGCGCCCGCCGAAGATGTTGCCGTCGTGCACCTTCTCGATGCCGATGGGGATGACCCGCGCCATGTCGTCCAGGCACACGGCGTCCTTCTGGACGAAGCGCGAAACCCACAAACCGCCGTCGGACATGAAGACGTAGTTGGGGTGGGCGTGGTGGGGCTTGGTGGTCACGACCTTCCGGTAGTCGATGTCCTTGTCGAACCGATCCCAGGGGTCCTCGTCGGCCAGGGCGCTCCAGTACCGGACCAGTTCGCCTGCCGGAGTCAGTTCCATCACCATGTCCAGGCCGGTGTTGGCCGCCAGGAAGTTGCCGGCGTCGTTGCGGCACACGTGGTGGACGTCGTTGAGCCAGGGATGCGTCGCGTAACCCACCTGCTCGAATCCGGGCAGGGCGTAGCTCAGGATCTCCGTCTGGGTGCACACATGCAGACGGTCGCCATCCAGCGAGCCCGCCTTGAAGACGATGTTGGCCTCCGGGTCGTCCGGCCGGATCTCGTCCGGGGTCTCGTAGGACACGCACCGGCGCACGCCACCGCCCGCGTCGACGTGGAAGATCGAGGCCTCCCCGTAGGCGAACCACTCCAGGTAGTCCTTCACGTCGGCACGTTGCGCACCCCCGGTCACGTAGTATCCGGCCAATTGATTCACCCTTCCGCAGATCCGTTCATCCGGTAGCGACGCCGGCCGCGGCCGCCGCATAGATGTCCGCCAGCTCGTCGTAGACCCTCGTGAAGTCGTATTCCGCGCGTGCCAGTTCGAGGCATGCCAGTCCCATGCCGGCGCGCGTCCCGGGCTCGCGGTGGAGCCTTTCCAGGGCCGCGGCCAGAGCGGCGTCGTCCTCCACCGCGACCAGCAGGCCGTGCTCGCCCTCGCGGACGATGTCGCGCAGCCCGGCGATGCGCGTCCCGACTACGGGCAGCGCGCGGGCCAGCGCCTCCAGCAGGACCAGCGGCAGCCCCTCCCAGCGAGACGGCATGGCGAGTACGTCGGCCGCCTGCATGACCTGGCCCAGGTCGGCCAGGTTGCCCGGCAGCGTCACGACGTCACCCAGGCCCAGGTCGGCCACCTGGGATTCGAGGTCGCCACGCAGCTCGCCCTCGCCGCCGATCAGGACCCGGACCGGCACCCCCGCGTCTCGCAGCCGCCGGGCAGCCCGCACGAGGCAGGCGAAGTCCTTGGCCGGGGTCAGCCGGCCCGCGGCCACCACCCAGAAGTCATCGGCGCCCACGCCGTGACGGTCCCGGATGATCGCGATGGCACCCGCCGAGGCGGGCGGCGGGATCGGCACGCCGTTGGCGACCACCGCGACACGTCCCGCATCCGAGTTCGATAGGCCCAGGGTCGAGGCGAGCGAGGCCCGGACCTCGGCCGACACCGCCACCACGCGGCTGCAGCGGCGGACCATCAGCCGGTAAGCGCGCGTCTTGAGGACGTGCGTGATGCCGAGCCCCCCCCGGCCCCGCAGGAACTTGTTGTTGTGGATCGTGATCACGACCCGGCAGACGCCCCGCAGCGACAGGACGAGGCCCCAGAGGTTGGTGTCCGGCAGGTGGGTCTGCAGCACCTGGACGCCGCGCTCCTTCACGACGCCGGCCAGCAGCCGGTAGCCGCGCACCACCGAGGTCGCGAAGCGGAACGGGTTGCGGATGGAGTCACGCCAGTAGTCCAGGTAGACGACCTCGACGTCCTCGGCAAACCGCTCCGAGATCGGTCCAGGACCCGACAGGACGATCACGTGGACCCGCCCGCCGCGGGCGGCGTGCTCGTTGGCCAGCAGCATGGCGTAGTTCTCGGCGCCGCCCATGCCAGCATTGGCCAGGAGCTGCCCCAGTACGACCGCCCGGCCGTCGTATGCCCCGCCGTTCCCGGTGTTCACCCGTTCGCTCCCGCCTTCAGTTCGACCACGCGCCGATAGCTGATGTCGTGGGCGCCGTCGAGACTGTCGGCCACCGCGGCGGCGCGTTCCCGGGAGGGATAGGGGCCGAGGTAGACCCGATACCACTGCACGCCGCGGATCGTGGCCGCCACGTGCATGGCCGGGATCCCCGCCCGGTGCCAGCGCTGGACGTAGGTGTCGGCCCGGTCCTCGGTCCGGAAGGAACTGACGTGGACGTAGAAGCCCCCGGTCGGGGCCGCCGGCGTCTTCGCCCGCGCGGTGTCGGGAACGGCCACAGCCGCGTCCGAGGGCGGCGCCGCGGGAGGCGGCGGAACGACGACGGCCGTGTCCGCGGGAACGACGGTCATCGCCACCGTGTCCGGTCTCGCCGGCTGCGGCGCGACCGTCGCGGCACCGGGCGCCGGACCCGCGGTCCCGCGGACGGAGAGCCAGTCCTGCACCGTCTCGCGGAGCATGCCCAGATTGCCGGTGGCGTACAGGGCCACCGCCGCGACGGCGATGATCGCCAGCGCCCACCAAATGGGCCGGGCCGGGCCGCGCCGGCCGCGGCGCGAGGCCATCAGCGGCTCGCGCAGCGGCGGCGGCCGGTGGTCGGCCGGGCCGGCCCCCACCGGGTCCCGCGCCGGCTGTGCGGGCCGGGGTTCCGCTGCCGGGCTCGGCGCCCGGGTCGCGGCCGCGGCCATGCCGTCACCGTCCGCGGGGCCGACGTGCCCGGCTTCGACCTTCTTCCGGTCGGCCACGTACGCCGCGAGCAGGCCATCGGCGCAGTAGGTGTTGACCAGTCGCGGGATTCCCCCGCTCAACCGGTAGATCCGGTCCAGCGCCTCGGTCGAGAACGCCGCGTGGGTACAGCCCGCGATGCGCATGCGGTGGTTGACGTACTCCTCGACCTCGCGCCGCGACATCGGCTCGACCTTGTAGTGGACCCGGATGCGCTGTCGCAGCTGCGCCAGCTCGGGCCGTTCCACCAGCTCCTCCAGTTCGGGCTGGCCCGCCAGCACGATCTGCACCGGCTGTTCCTCGCCCTGGCCGAGGTTGGTCAGCAGCCGGATCTCCTCCAGGACGTCGCCGGACAGGTCCTGGGCCTCGTCGATGACGATCAGGACCTTGCGTCCCTCGCGCCCGGCACGGATCAGGAAGTCCTTCAGCAGGATGATCAGGTCCGACTTGTCGGCGCCGGGCTGCAGGTCCACGCCCAGATCGTCCAGCACCAGCTTGAGCAGTTCGATCGCCGTGACCTTGGTGTTGGTCACCAGGGCGCTGCTGTACCGTTCGCCCAGGTTGGTCAGGAACGACTGCAGCGCCATCGTCTTGCCCGACCCGATGGGTCCCGTGATCAGGATGATGGGCTCGCGATTGTCCAGGCCGTAGAGGAGGTGCGCCATGCTCTCCTGGAAGGGCGCGGACCGATACAGGAAGCTCAACTTGTGGGACAGGCCGAACGGGGCCACGTTGAGTCCGAAGTGCTGCAGGTACATCAGGTTACTCCACCGGGGACGTTGGCTGGGGCCACCCGCCGACGGCGCGCGCCGACGATGCCACCGATTCCGGCGCACCGCTCACATCATCCCGAAGATAGTCCTCGCGGCGGTATCCGTACAGGATCCCCGCGCTGGTGTAGAAAAGCGTCCCCACGATGGAGAAGAACTTGTAGTCGATGGCCAGGCCACCCACCATGTAGCCGATGAAGATTCCCGCGAAGACCGGTACCACGAGTTCCGCGAAGTCCCCGTCCTGTCCCGACTTCAGGCGCCTCCCGGCAATGACCCGTTTGAAGATGATCAGGTAGATCGCCCACTGGAGCGCGACGCCGATGAGGCCATTCTCCGCCAGGTAGGCGAAGTAGATGTCGTGCGGGGGATTGTGGCGGAACTGCGCCACCCTGATCGTGCCGAGCACGGGCACCTCCACCGGCTTGATATATTCTTCGTTCTTGAAACGATACTGGTAGAAGCCGACCCCGAGCAACGGATTGTCGCGCCACATTCGGATGCCCGTGACCATGGTCGCGATCCGTCCGCCGACGGTATCCTCGTTCTCCACCCGCGACTTCATGAACTTGTCCTGCCCGCCGCCCAGCAACAGGAACGCGACCACGGGAAGGACCACGGCGGCGGGCAGGAGGGCCCGCAGGTACTGGCGCCCGTTCAGCGCCGCGGCCACGCCGAGCGCGGCGATGCCGGCGAGCCAGGATCCGCGCGTGTAGGTAAAGTAGAGCCCGGCGACGCCCAGCGCGAGATTCGCATAGAAGAAGATCTTGACGAAGGGCGAGCGCGTCTTCGCGATGAAGTACAGGTTGAGCGGCAGCATCATGCCGATGATCGTGCCGAACAACGGTCCGTGCAGGAACGGGCCGCCGGAACGGCCGGCCCAGGCCGTGCTGCCGATGATGTACTTGGGCCAGATCAGCCAGTTGATGTCGAACTTCTCCGCAACCGAAGTGATGCCGTAATACGCCAGCAGGCTCACCAGGATACGGAAGTGGATGGCGATGAGACGCCGCGACACGATGATGTTCTTGGTGAAGAAATACGCCGCGTAGGGGATCAGCAGACTCATCGTCCATTCATGGAACGCCACCATGTTGTTCCTGATGATCGCCAGCAGGATGTAGGTCGCGTTCGCAACAAGCAGCCAGTCGAGCAGGAACGGCCCCCGCGGGCTCTTGCGTTCGGCGACGAACTTGATCAGGAACACCGCCGCCAGCCAGATCATGGTGATTCGGTCGAGAAACAGATCCGGCAGAATCGGGGCCTGCACGTTGATGAGGAAGCGGAACCCGCCGATCGCGAGAAGCCAGACAAAGAATGGAATCGCGACGTTCCGGAAGGATATGACCGCGTAAATCGTGGCGAAGAAGATCCCGATCAGGGCGACCAGGAAGAGGTGGATGCCGAAGCGCGAGGTGACGGCATACGAACCGACCAGGGACACAACCAGCAACAGGACGTTGCCAAGCCAACCCGGCACCGTCACGGCCCCCCGAACACCGGCCTGATGGTCGTACCCGCTCCGGCCGATGCCGCCGCCGGCCACGGCTAGTCCGTCCTGGATACCGACGCCAGGACCGGCAGCTTGAGGTAGTCCTCGACATCCGCCGGCCCGTAGACACGGTGGTCCATGTTGTCGCGGATCAGCGCGGCGGCCACGCCGAGGGCCACGGCGAAGAAGACCAGCAGGCCGAAGTAGACCAGGGTCTTGCCGCCCGACAGGTTCTCCATAATCTCCGGCGCCGTGAGGGACACCACGGAGCTGACGCGCTCGTCGGCGCCCTCGGCCAGGCGAACCTCGCCCCGCTTCACCTGCAGGTCGCGGAGCACGCTCCGCACCGACTCGATCTCCGAGTCGATGAGCGTCACCGCGCGGTACGCTTCGGGCACCCGCATGTTCTTCGTCTTCAGGGTCGCCACCTGCTCCTTCAGCAGCGCCTCGCGGGCCCGCGCCTGGTCCAGTTCCATGCGGAGGCTCTCCACGTATGCAGTCTCCTCGCGGCGCAGGTTCTCGATGGACCGATTGAGGATGTCCCGCTGCCTGCGAGCCGGCACGCTGTCGTCCGTATGGAGGGCCAGGATGCTGTCCAGTTCGTCCTGGTGCTTGGCCACGGTGGTACGCCACGACACCAGGGAGTAGCTCTTGCTCTCGTCGGTGCCGGTGGGGAAATCCAGAGGATTGCCGTCGAGCATCTTGTGCAGGTGTTCATACTGCATCTGGACCGTCAGCCGGTTGGACGTGGCCTCGCGCAACCGGTCCTCGAGGTCCGTCAACTGGCCGGTGTCGTAGCGGACCTCGGCATCGAGGGACGAGTAGCCCGCCTTCTTCATGACCTGGCCGCGCCGGATCAGGAGAGAGTCGATATTGGCACGGACGTCGTCGATCTGCTCGTCGTAATACGCCACCGCCCGCTTGCTCTTGAGACCGTGGACCTGGTACTGGACGAAGGCGTCCCGCAGGGCCCGCACGGCCATCAGGGACAGGTGCGGATTCTCCGACGAGAACGTGAACTGGAGGATCATAGATTCTCCCAGCACCGACACGTCCAGGTTGGTCAGCAGGAAGTCCCGGAGGGCGCCCGGCTGGTGCAGCTTTGTCAGCTTGGGGTCCAGTTGCTGGATGACCGGGATTGAGTCCTGCAACACTTCGGCCGCGATCTCGCCCACGGGTACGCTCATGGCGATGTTGTTCAGCGTGCTCAGTGAGCGGTCGAAGTCGATGTTGCGTCCGCTGGTGTTCCACATGGGCAGATCGACCTTCACCAGCTCCACCAGCACGCTGGCCGCCGCCGTGTAGGCGCGGGTGCGCGTGAACAGGCTGAAGCTGCCGACCACGATCATGGGCACCGCGATGGCCAGGATCAGCCACTTGCGCCGGAAGAGAACGAAGACGATGTCCCGCAGGCTCATGCCCCGGGGACGTACCGCCGGCACCGGCAGGGTCTCGGTCGTGAGTCCGGCCATGGCCTAGTACCTCCCGATCCCGCCGCTAGACAGATAGCGGATGTCCGACGCGATCCGAGTGATGTTGGCCAGCCCCACCAGGATGGAACGTGTGAAGTTGAAGAAGTCCCCCTGGCGGGAGCGCGGCACGTAGACCACATCATACGGCTCCAGCGGCACGCTAGCCAGGCCCGCCGCGAACGCCTTGCCCGGATCCGCGAGATTGACTTCCTCGCAGAAATAGCCCGCGGGAGTCACGCGAATCACGACGACGCCGTTCCTGGCCGCGAAGTCGTTGAAACCCCCGGCCAGCGAGATCGCACTGAGGACATCCACGCCGGCCGACGGGACATCGTACGATCCGGGGCTCCGCACCTCGCCCATCACGTAGACCGGCCGTCCCTTGGACTTGAACATGAGCACGGAAAGGTCAGGTTCGCGGTATTCCTTCGCGTAGGCCGCCGTGATCAGCGAGTCGGCCTGCGTCATGGTGAGGCCCGCGACGACCAGACGATCCACTCCGATCAGGCCGATGGCGCCGTCGTCGAGAACCACCACGTTGCCCTGGTTCAGGTTGTTCTCGTAGGGGAAGGCGACCGCCAGGATGTCGCCCCTCTGGATCCGGTACTCGGGCGGTTTGCTCCTGGCGATCTCCGCCTGTTGCTCGGGCGTGAATTCCACGAACGTGGACCGCGTCACGATCGACCCGCCGTTCGAAGCACAACCGGACATGAGCAAGCCCAGGGCGACGAGCGCCGGCACGGCCGCGACGGCGGCTGCCCGCTTCATTGGCCTAGAGACGTTCATAGATCACCTTCGGCAGTTCGAAAGACCTGCGATTGATGACGCTGCCGACGAGGGTCACACCCTTCTCGCGCAGGGTCTCCAGGCCGTGGCCGATGACCTCGCGCTTGAGGAACTTCTGCTCGATCACCAGCAGTAAGCCGTCGGTATTGGCGGCGATGAGCGGCGTATCGGGGGACTCCAGGACGGGCGGCAGGTCCAGGAACACGAAGTCGAAGCGGCCGCGGAGAACCTGCAGCAACTCTCCGAATCGGGGCCCGGCCAGCAGGCCCTTGGCGCTCTTCAGCCCGTCGCCGCAGGCGATCAGGTGGGGATTGCCCGCCACCGTCATCTCCAGCGCGCGGCCCGGGTCCTGGAGCAGGTGGCCGAGGTCGTCGGCCTCCAGCCCCATCAGGCGCCCCTGGGGCGACAGGAAGTTGACGTCGAGCCAGGCCACCTTCTGACTGAACATGGTCGCCAGGTACACCGCCACGTTGTAAGACACGTAGCTGGCACCCTCCTGCCGCGCCGACGAGGCCACCGACAGGACCGATCCGGTCCGACCGACGCGCAGGTCCAGCAGGCGGTTGGCGAGGCGATGGAAATCGTCGCGCTGGCGCCCCTCCGGGCTCGGAAACAGAGAGATCGATCCCGCCTTGCCGACTTCCACGACAAGGTCGGATACGTCGCCCAACTGCTTCCGGTACGCGTCGAAGATCTTGGACATGGGCCACTCCCAACGACGTCTCGGCGCCGCTGTGGTCAGTCGGTAACGCTGCACAGCAAATCCGGTCGGCGTACACCGATGGCCGCCGCATTCCTGATTCAACTATCGCTGTAGGGCGACCGGGCTTTACCAATTTTGCAGGCGAGACCCCCGCAAGACGTTGGGAATGAGGCCGATGGATATAAATCTAATCATATCGTCATGCATGTCAACAGTGGACCCCAGGGCGCAAGGGAGAGGAACTGGGGGGCGGATACGCCGCCCCCGGACCGTTGCCTCGTAAATTATACCACAACCCGGCTCATTTGGCCAGAGCGCGCACCGCCTCGACGACGAATTCGATCTGCTCGTCGGTCAGATCCCCATGCATCGGCAGGCTCGACGATCCGGTCGGCCGCCGCCGCGGCGACCGGGAACTGGCCGACCTTGTAACCCAATCGGCTCGTAGGCCGGGTCGCCGGCAGGGGGACCGGATAGTGGATCCCGCAGCCGATGCCGCGTTCGTTAAGGCCGCCATCAGCTCGTCGCGGTTGCCCACCTGGATCACATACAGGTGGAACACGTGGCGGTGTCCGCACGTGGTCCGCGGCACGGTGCAGACGTCCTTCAGGCCCTCGCCGTAGCGCGCCGCCGCGGCGATCCGCCGGTCCGTCCAGGCGTCCAGGTGCTGCAGCTTGACCGAGAGCACGGCGCCCTGGATGCCGTCCAGGCGGCTGTTGACGCCCACGAAGTCGTGGCGGTACTTCACGTGGCAGCCGTGGTCGCCCAGCTTGCGCATCCGTCTGGCCAGGTCCTCGTCGTCGGTCATGACCGCGCCGCCGTCGCCGTAGGCGCCCAGGTTCTTGCCCGGGTAGAAGCTGTAGCAGGCGGCCTTGCCGAAGCTGCCGACCTTGCGGCCCTTGTAGACGGCGCCGTGGGCCTGGGCGGCGTCCTCGATGACCATCAGGCCGTGCTTGCTCGGCGATGGCCATGATCGGGTCCATGTCGGCGGGCTGGCCGTAGAGGTGAACCGGCACGATGGCCCTGGTCCGGGGCGTGATGGCCGCCTCGATCCGCGGTCGGATCGATGTTGTAGGTCGCCGGGTCGCAGTCCACGAACACCGGCGTGGCGCCGGTGCAGCTGATGCCCTCGGCCGTGGCGATGAAGGTGTTGGCCGCGGTGATGACCTCGTCGCCGGGGCCGATGCCCAGGGCCTGCATGGCCAGGAAGAGGGCGTCGGTGCCGTTGCCCACGCCCACGCAGTGGCGCGCGCCCGTGTAGGCGGCGAAGTCCGTCTCGAAGCCGCGGGCGTTGACGAACGCGCAACTCTCCAGGACCCTGGCCGATGGCCGCGTCGATCTCGTCCTTGATGCTCCGGTACTGGGCCTTAAGGTCGACGAAATTGACCTTCATGGGGGTTCGCTCCAGTCGCGTCGGGTGCCGAGGCCCGGCGCCGAGGTCGGGTGAACGGGATTGTCACTCGACAATGATATACCCTGCCAGGTCAAAAGAGAACCCGCCTTGACAGGTCGGCGTGCCGGGCGGGTAGCGTCAGACCCGCTCCCAGAGATCCCGAAAGGTCGGATACGTCACATTCGGCGTGACGGCAGCGCGTTCGATCAGGATTTCCAGGGCTTGGCGCAGGGTCTCGCCGCTCTTCAGCCGGCTCTCGAACGCGTGATAGTGGATCGCGGCCACGAAGACCCCGCGCGCCCGCTGGCAAGCGACGAGCCGTGCCAGCAGCCCGCGAAGCGTCTGGGTGGGGGTGATGGAGGCGTATGCGACTTCCTGATGGTCCTTGAACCGCATCACGTGGGGATAGGGCGCGTGGTGGACCACCTGGTGGAACTTGGACTTCAGGTACTTGGGCACGTTCTCCAGCCCCACCGGCCGATACGCCGGACGCAACAGCGCCGGCATGGCCACGACGTTCAGCCCGGCGGCTATGACCGCCTCCATGCCCGCCCGCGCGATCCCGTTGTTGGGCGGCACGAAGGTGTCGATCCGGCAACTCAGCAGGTTCTCCAGGTAAGCCTTGCCCTCGCGGGTCTTGCCGGCCAGGTCGGTACCTCCGATGTACTCCGGCCGCCCGCCGGGCATCGTGTGCTCGTAGCCGTGGAGCAGGACCTCCACCTTGCCTGCAGCCTGCATCTCCCTGAGGAATGCCACGATGTCGGGGTTCTCCTCCAGGGGCATTCGCCGGTTGCTGCCGCGGACGGACTCGGGCACGGTGTGGAAGTCGCCGGGCACGCGGAACGGCGTGACCGACAGGCCGACCGGAATGGTGTCCCAGATGCCTTGATAGCAGCGAAACAGCTCGTCGGGATCGGTGAACGCGCACGTGTCGTCGTCACGGATCAGGAATCGCAAGTCGGTGACCTTTCGCGGGTATCGGGGAAGACCGCGGAACCGCCGAGGATCTCCGCGGTTGCCATCACACCGCGCCAAAGGTAGCACGTGGCTAGCGACTTGCAACATCCTGCGCGCAGCCTCGTCTGCCGTGCCGCCACGTGTTATCATGGGGCTGATCCCGGCCCGACGCACCCGCCGAACGAAAGAGTGCCCGATGCGTCCGATCTCCGTCCTCGTCCCCATCATGGTGCTGGTGGCCGCCGCCGACGCCGCGGCCCTGGCGCCCTACGCCGTGACCACCAAGGACACCAAGCCCGGCCTCGGCGTAACCCTGGCGGTGCGCACGGTCTTCGACTGCGCCGGGCAGGACACCGTCGACCTGGCGCCCTTCCAGACGGAGAACCTGACGGGGAACACCAGCGGGGGCCCCACCGCCCTGGACGGCTACGGCTGCGCGGCGTGGCCGGAGTACGGCCCCGAGCACGTGTACCTCCTGGACGTGACCCAGGACCTGGAGCTGTGGGCCGGCCTGGTGGACCGCAACCCCGACGTGGACCAGGACCTGTTCCTGCTGGAGGGCTGCGACACCGACGCCTGCCTGGTGGGCGCCAACTCCGAGCTGTCGGCCATCCTGCCCGCAGGGCACCTACTACCTGGTGGTCGACGGCTACGGCACCGCCGACAGCAGCGGCGTCGGTCCCTTCACCCTGGCCCTGGAGACCCGCGCCCTGGGACTGCCGGACCAGGCCTGCACCCTGGCCCAGCCCGAGGCCTGCACCGTGGGCGGCGTCTTCCCCGTGGAGGGCAACCTGACCGGGCGGAACAACTGGCTGCAGGCCTACCCCTGCAACGCCAGCCAGACCCGCGCCGGCGACGCCTGGTACGCCCTGGACCTGCTGCCGGGCCAGGCCTTCACCGCCCGGACCACCGCCGTGGCCCGCGACCTGGACCTGGTGCTGTGGCTGTTCGCCGACTGCGGGCCCGAACCCGTCTGCCTGACCGCGGCCGACGACAGCCTGGCGGGCCAGCTGGAGAAGCTGACCTGGCAGAGCGACGTGCCCGATCCGGTGACCGTGTATCTGGGGGTCGACGCGGTGCGCGCGCCCGCCGACTCGAGCGAGGGAAGCTACTCCCTGGAAATCACTGCGGCACCGAGGTGCCCGTGGCCGGGGGCTCGTTCGGGGGCCTGAAGGCCCTGTTCCGCTAGGCGCGGGGTTGACCGCGCCCCGCCGCGGTCTTAGTGTTCGCTCCGCCGCGGAGGCGGGGCGCAGGCACGCCCTACACCCAGGATTTCGACGATTCCGACCATCCCGTCCGCCCGACGCGATCGACCACGGAAGGTGACCGCCCATGGCCGCACCCCGGACCCAGCGCACCCCGAAGAACGCCCAGACCATGGCCGCGAGACCAGCGCGAGATCTCCATCAGCGAGTTCTTCACCAAGAACCGCCACCTGCTGGGCTTCGACTCCCCCGCCAAGGCCCTGCTGACGGCCATCAAGGAGGCGGTGGACAACAGCCTGGACGCCTGCGAGGAAGCCGGCATCCCGCCGCGCCTGTCCGTGGAGATCCGTCCCGACCGGCCGGCCAAGCTGGGTCTGGAACTGACCAGCATCGAGGAGCCGGCCGCCGGCAAGGGCAACGGCAAGGCGGGCAACGGCACCAGCCGCGACGAGCGCTACCGGATCATCGTCGAGGACAACGGCCCGGGCATCGTGCCGGCCCAGATCCCCCGGATCTTCGGCAAGCTGCTGTACGGCTCCAAGTTCCACAGCCACAAGCAGAGCCGCGGGCAGCAGGGCATCGGCATCTCGGCCGCGGGCATGTACGGGCAGCTGACCACCGGCGAGCCGGTGACCGATCTACAGCCGCACCGGCACCGACAAGCCCGCCCACCGGGTGCGCCTGGTCCTGGACATGAAGAAGAACGAGCCCAACATCCTCACCGACGAGGAGACCATCTGGGAGAAGGACCACGGCACCCGCATCGAGATCACCCTGACCGGCAGCTACAAGCGGGGCCACCACTCGGTGGACACCTACCTGGAGCAGACCGCCATCGCCAACCCGCACCTCCACCTGACCTACCGGGATCCCAAGGGCGACCTGCACGAATACCCCAACGCCACCACCGAGATGCCGGTGGAGGCCCGGGAGATCCAGCCCCACCCCTACGGCGTGGAGCTGGGCGTGCTGGCCCGCATGCTGCAGGACACCAAGGCCCGCAACCTCACCGCCTTCCTGAAGGACGAGTTCTGCCGGGTCGGGCCCAAGACCGCCGAGCAGATCCTGGAGAACGCGGGGCTGCCCGAGCGCAAGAACCCGAAGCGGCTGGTGCAGGACGACATCCAGAAGCTGCTGGACGCCATCGAGATCACCAAGATCCCGGCGCCGCCCACGGACTGCCTCTCGCCCATCGGCGAGGATCTGGTGATGGCGGGCCTGAAGCACGGCGTGGAGGCCGACTTCTACACCTCGGTCACCCGGCCGGCCTCGGTCTACCGCGGCAACCCCTTCCAGATCGAGGTGGGCCTGGCCTACGGCGGCGAGCTGCCGGGCGACGAACTGGCCAAGGTCATGCGCTTCGCCAACCGGGTGCCCCTGCTGTACCAGGCCTCGGCCTGCGCCATCCACAAGGCCATCCTCACCAGCAACTGGCGCAGCTACGGCCTGCAGCAGAGCCGGGGCGCCCTGCCCAGCGGCCCCCTGGTGATCCTCGTGCACATGGCCTCGGTGTGGGTGCCCTTCACCAGCGAGTCCAAGGAGGCCGTGGCCCACTACCCGGAGATCGTCAAGGAGATCAAGCTGGCCCTGCAGGAGGCGGGCCGCCGGCTGCAGCGGCACATCAACCGCCGCGCCCGGGAGAAGGACGCCGCCAAGAAGCAGAGCTACATCCAGAAGTACATCCCCCACATCGGGGACGCGCTGCAGGAGATCCTGCTGCTCTCGGACGGCGAGCGCGACGAGGTGATCACGGTGCTGACCGACACCCTCGAGCGCAGCCGCAAGCTCTAGGAGACCGCCCCATGAACGAACGCTACGCCCGCTTCCTGACCCTGGCCCGCGAGCTGGGCGACCTGGGTGCCGCCCTGGGCCTGCTGGAGTGGGACCAGGAAGTGATGATGCCGCCCCGGGGCGTCGAGGGCCGCGCCCGCGCCCGCGCCACCCTGGCCGCCCTGGTGCACGACCGCGTGGTGGACGAGGAGCTGGGCGGGCTGATCGGCGAGCTGGACGCCACCGGGTCCGGCGGCCCCTGGGCCGCCGCCAACGTGCGCGAGATGAAGCGGCAGCGCGACCGCGCCGTGAAGGTGCCGCGCCAGCTGGTGGCCGACCTGGCCCGCGAGAGTTCCCTGGCCCAGCAGGCCTGGGTGGCCGCCCGCCGGGACGACGACTGGGCGCGCTTCGCCCCCCACCTGGTCCGCCTGGTGGACCTGAAGCGGCGCGAGGCCGAGGCCGTGGGCTACGAAGCCGAGCCCTACGACGCCCTGCTGGACGAGTTCGAGCCGGGCGCGAAGGCCGCCCAGCTGGAAGGCGTCTTCACCGAGCTGCGCCGGGGCCTGGTGCCGGTGCTGGACGCCCTGCGCGGCGCCCCGAACCCGCCGGACGACGCCCTGTGGCGCGGCGACTTCGCCGCCGCCGACCAGGACCGCCTGGGGCGCGCCGTGCTGGCCGCCATGGGCTACGACTTCGCCGCCGGGCGCCTGGACGTGTCGGCCCATCCCTTCACCCAGGGCTTCAACCCGGGCGACGTGCGCATCACCACCCGCTACGACGAGCACGACCTGCAGACGGGCCTCTACGCCGACATGCACGAGGGCGGCCACGCCCTCTACGAGCTGGGCCTGCCCGCCGAGCACGCGGGCGAGCCCGTGGGCGCGGCCGTCAGCCTGGGCATCCACGAGTCCCAGTCGCGCCTGTGGGAGAACCTGGTGGGCCGCAGCCGCCCGTTCGTCGGCTGGCTGCGCGGGCACCTGGCGGAGATCTGGCCCGCCGTCCACGCCCGGACGGATGCCGAGGCCCTCTACCGCGCCGCCAACACGGTGCAGCCGTCGCTGATCCGCATCGAGGCGGACGAGGTCACCTACAACCTGCACATCATCCTGCGCATGGAGATCGAGCGGGCCCTGGTGGCGGGCGACGTGCAGGTGGACGACCTGCCGGGGCTCTGGCGCGAGAAGGTCAAGACCTACCTCGGCCTGGAGGTGCCCACCGACCGCGAGGGCGTGCTGCAGGACATCCACTGGTCCTTCGGCCTGTTCGGGTACTTCCCCACCTACGCCCTGGGCAACCTCTACGCGGCCCAGCTCTTCGCCGCGGCCCGGCGCCACCTGCCGGACCTGGACGAGCAGATGGCGCGGGGCGACCTGGGGAACCTGCTGCACTGGCTGCGGGCCAACGTCCACGGCCCCGGCAGCCTGTACCGGGCGGACGAGCTGTGCGTCCGGGTGACGGGCGCGCCCCTGTCCCCGGAGCCGTTCCTGGCCCACGTGCGCGAGAAGTTCGGCGACGTCTACGGCGTCGCGCTCTGAGACAACGACGACGGGGCCGGCCGGACCGGCCCGAAAGGACGGCCAGCGTGGCAGCGGACCGCAAGAAGACCGGCAAGAAGACGACGAAGAGGAAGACCACCGGCAAGTCCGCGGCCGGCGCCGCCCCGGGCCAGGCCGAGCTGGGCTTCGGGACCGGGACGCCGCGGGCGGCCGCGCCGGCGCCGACACCGGCGGCCCCCGAAGCGACGGGTCCGGCGGCCAAGGACGCGAACGCGCCCACCTTCGGCCCCGTGGCCCGGCGCATCCGCTCCGAGTCCAACATCATCCGCCAGAAGATCCTGCTGGGGGACAAGCCGTCCATGAAATTCCCCCTGCGCTCCCTGGCCAACGTCACCTACTCGTCGGGCACGGGCTACTTCAAGCTGCGGGGCAAGACGAAGGAGCGCACCCTGACCGTCAACACGGTCAAGACCTTCGCCCAGACCCTGAAGATGATGGCGCTGTCCAAGGAGCTGGTGGACACCGACGACATCGCCACCAAGCGGGAGGCGTACTACGTGTCCAAGAACTGGGCCGAGGCGCGCTTCAAGGAGCAGCCCGAGTCGGACACGGTGATGGAGGACGTGGAGGCCTTCTTCGGGGTCAACCGCGAGCAGCTGGGCTTCGTGCCCGAGGAGAAGGGCGGCGACGTGGCGGGCCGCCTGACGGTCATCGACCACGACCGGGACACGGGCGAGGTGCTGCGCATCGACTGCACCAAGTTCGGCAGCGGCGCCTACTCCATCCCCATCTCGGTGGAGGACCTGCAGTTCGAGACCGACGCCCAGTTCATCCTCTGCATCGAGACCGCCGGCATGTTCCAGCGGCTGGTCAAGCACAACTACTGGAAGTCGGCCAACTGCATCCTCATCTCCCTGGGGGGCGTGCCGACGCGGGCCTGCCGGCGCTTCGTGCGGCGCCTGGCCGACAGCCACGGCCTGCCGGTGTACGTGTTCGTGGACGGCGACCCCTACGGCTACAGCAACATCTACCGCACCCTGAAGGTGGGCTCGGGCAACGCCGCCCACCTGAACGAGTACTTCTGCGTGCCCCAGGCCCACCTGCTGGGCATCACGCCCCAGGACATCATCCAGTACGAGCTGCCCACCCATCCCCTGAAGGACGTGGACGTCAAGCGCGCCAGGGACGCCCTGAAGAACGACCCGTTCATCCTCCACTACCGCGCCTGGCAGCAGGCCCTGGAACAGATGATCAAGATGGGCGTTCGTGCGGAGCAGCAGGCCCTGGCCAAGCACGGCCTCAACTACGTGATCGAGGAATACCTGCCCCAGAAGCTGGCCAACGTGGGGCGCTTCCTCCCCTGACGAAACGGGGATCCTGGTGATCAAGAAGCTGGGCCTGGCCGCGGGCGCGACCGTCGTGGCCCTCGTGATCGCGGAGCTGGTCCTGCGCCTGGTGGGCCTGGGCGCGCCGGTGCCCACGGTCTCCCTGGACAAGCACACCGCCTCGCGCCTGGACTCGGGCGTGTTCGTCTTCGACCGGGACGTGCTGTGGCGCGAGCCCTCGGGCCCGCCCGACGCCGCCCACCGGGACGGCCACTTCGTGCGGGTGGGCGACACGCTGCCGGCGGCCGACGGCCGCACCCGCATCCTGGTGCTGGGCGACTCGTGCGCGCGCCTGTCCCGCACCAACGCCCCCTGGTCGGTGCGCCTGCAGCAGCTGCTGGGCCCGGACCGGGTGGTGGTCCGCAACGCCAGCCTGCCCGGCTACACCTCGTGGCAGGGTCTGGCCTGGCTGAAGAAGCAGCTCCTGGCCTGGAATCCCGACGTGGTGGTGGTGGAGTTCGGCTGGAACGACCACTGGCGCGCCGCCGCCTGGCCCGACAAGGACTGGGCCAAGGTGCTGGATCCCCGCCGCATCCGCCTGCTGGGCCTGACCCGCCTGCGCCCCCGCGAGAAGCCCCTGCGGGTGGCCCCGGCGGACTACCGGGCCAACCTGCGCGGGATCGCCCGCCTGGTGGGCGAGCACGGCGGGCGCACCGTGGTGATCCTGCCGCCCCGCAGCATCAACGCCGCCAACACCGCCAAGTACCTGGACAACCGCAACATCCTGCCCGGGGACGATCCCTCGGCCCTGCACGAGGAATATCTGGGCGTGGCCCGCGAGGCGGCCGCGGACGGCGCCTTCGCCACCGCCGACGCCGCGGGCTGGTTCGCCGCCGTGGACGAGCCGCGCCTGCTGCTGGAGGCCGACGGCATCCACCCCACCGACGGGGGCCATGAACTGCTGGCCCGCATGCTGACGGCGCTGCTGACCGGCGCGCCCCTGCCCGACCCCGTCGCCGCCGGTCCGGGCGTGCTGGCCCAGGGCGAGGCGGCTGCCGGCAACTGGGCCGAGGCCAAGCGCCTGTACGGCAAGGCCGTGGCCGCCGACTCCGAGGATGTGGGCCCGGCCCTGGGCCTGGCCTGGCTGCTGGCCACGTGTCCCGACGACGGCGTGCGTGACGGCGCGGCCGCCGTGCGGCTGCTGGACGCCGCCGCGGCCCGGGGCGACGCCGACGCCATGCCCGCCTTCCACGACGTGCGGGCCGCCGCCCTGGCCGAGGCGGGGCGCTTCGCCGAGGCCCAGGCCGCCGAAGCGCGGGCCCTGGAGCTGCTGCGCGGGGAAGGCCGCGGCGACGGGGACTTTGCCACCGCCCTGAAGGCGCGGCAGGCGCTGTACGCGGCCGGCAAACCCTTCCGGCTGGGCGCGGCGGCGGGCCGGTAGCCGGCGCGTGCGCCGGCGCCTCCCGTGTGCTAGATTGGCCCGGCCGGACGCCCCGCCCGGGGGCGGTCCGGCCCCATCCGCCCTGCAGCCCCGGCTCCAGCGAAGGACCCCGCCGTGCGCATCATCCTGGTCGTCGAACGCAAGCACCTCTTCCCCGGCCTCAGCCCCCAGGGCTTCCTGCCCACGGACGCCGTCGACCTGGACGCCGTGGCGGACCGGCTCTTCTTCGCCGAGCGCGACTACATGGAACAGAATTCCCACTACAAGCAGCTGATCCCCTACATCGTGCTGCGGCGCGGCCGGGGCGAGGACGCCCGCGTCCTCTGCTACCAGCGGCGCACCAAGCACACCGAGGCCCGCCTGGGCGGTCTGTGGTCGGTGGGCTTCGGCGGCCATATCGAGCCGCTGGACCGGGGCGCGCCGGAGGTGGCGGCCCACGGCCTGGTCATGGCCACGGCGGTGCGGGAACTGGCAGAGGAGACCGGGCTGGTGCCGGGCCGCGAGGCCTTCCGCCGGGAAGGGTTCATCAACAGCGACAGCGAGGACGTGTCGGCGGTGCACTTCGGGGTGGTCTTCAGCGTGGACCTGGACGCCATGCCCGGCGACGACGACGAGCTGATCGCCCTGGTCAGCAGCCAGGCCGAGCCCCACCAGGCCCGCTGGATCGGCGCCGCGGACCTGACGGAGATGACGGCCCCCGGGCGCGGGCCCGACGGCGGCAGCTTCGAGGACTGGTCGCGGATCGCCGTGGCGGGCCTGCTGCGCTGAGCGGCGGCCGGCGGCCTATCCCTTCGTCCCCAGCATCTCGATGACCATGGCGAGGCCGCGATGGCCCACGCCCTCCTGCAGGTCCACCTCGCGCTCGACGGCGTGCTCCCACTCGATCCCCGGAAACTCGCCGCGGACCACGTCCAGCTCGTGGAGCCATTCCAGGCGGGGCGGACCGCCGGACTCGCGGCCGAACTGGGCCCGGCTGAACGAGACGAAGACGAGGGTGCCGCCCGGCCTGAGGCAGGCGGCGACGCGCCGGTGCAGCTCGGGCCGGTCCTCGGGATCGACGTGGACGAAGCAGAGCACCGCGTGGTCCCAGGTCTGCTCGTCCCAGCCGTGCTCCATGATGTCGGCCACGTGGTAGTGGATGCCCACGCCCCGGTCCTCGGCCAGGGCCAGGGCCTTGCGACGGCCCACGGCGCTGCCGTCCACGGCCACCGCGTGGTGGCCCAGGCCGGCGGCGAAGACGACGTTGCGGCCCTCCCCCTCGGCCAGGTACAGGCCGCGGCCCTTGGCCAGCAGGGGCAGCTGCTCGGCGACGAAGAAGTTGGGGGTGCGTCCGTAGAAGTAGCGTTCGTGATCGTAGCGCTCGTCCCAGCGGTTCAAACCCATGTCCTTTCGTCGGTTTTGGCCTGCCCGGTCGCGCAGTATCAAGGTAAATTGCTGGCATCGGCGTCGCCACGGTGTTAGGGTGCGGGAGCAACGCGAAACGGCCGCCGGGGGCGGTCGTCTGTTCCATGTCTGCCAGCAAGGAGACGGGTCCCATGGTCAACAAGATCGGAGTCATCGGCGGCGGGAACATCGGTGGTGTCCTCGTCCACGAGATCGTGTCGCGGCGCCTGGCGCGCAACGTCGGCCTGGTCGACGTCAAACCGCCCGAGTTCGCCCAGGGCAAGTGCCTGGACATCGCCGAGGCGACGCCGGTCTTCTCCCGCGACGTCAACTGCGAGGGCAGCAAGACCTACGAGGTGCTCGAGGGCGCCGACTTCGTCATCAACACCGCCGGCGTGCCCCGAGCCATGCGCCCCGACGGCACCTTCCCGTCCCGCGAGGAGCTGCTGGGCATCAACCTGAAGATCACCGACGCCGTGGCGGCCGGGATCAAGCAGCACGCGCCGGGCGCCATCGTCATCAGCATCGCCAACCCGCTGGACGCCATCGTCTACCGGCTGTTCAAGAAGCTGAAGTTCGATCCCAAGCGCATCATGGGCATGGCGGGCGTGCTGGACTCGGCCCGCTACAAGTACTTCATCGCCCGCGAGGCCAACGTGTCGGTGGAGAACGTCGAGGCCGTGGTGCTCGGCGGCCACGGCGACACCATGGTGCCCGTGCGCAGCGCCTGCCGCATCTACGGCCTGCCGGTGGAGCAGTTCGTGACCGCCGCCAAGCTGGAGAAGATCGAGAAGCGGACCCGCGGCGCGGGCGGCGAGGTGGTCTCGCTGCTGGGCTCGGGTTCGGCCTTCGTCTCGCCGGCGGTCAGCGCCCTGGAGATGGTCGAGGCCATCGCCTTCGACAAGCGCAAGATCGTTCCGGTGGCGGCCTACCTGCAGGGCGAGTACGGCGTGAAGGGCCTGTTCGTGGGCGTGCCGGTCATCCTCGGCAGGAACGGCATCGAGGAAGTCATCAAGATCAAGCTGACGCCCGAGGAGAAGAAGGCGCTGGCCAACTCGGTCAAGGCGGTCCAGGCGACCGTGGCC
The DNA here is from genome assembly GCA_963825035.1 of Candidatus Krumholzibacteriia bacterium. Taxonomy (GTDB): domain Bacteria; phylum Krumholzibacteriota; class Krumholzibacteriia; order LZORAL124-64-63; family LZORAL124-64-63; genus JACZKN01. Next base: position 233,214 of record CAWGRT010000027.1, read on the forward strand.
GCGGTGGACAAGGTGAAGATAGCCTCCTCCCGCGCGCGTGCCACGAGGCCGCCGACCCCCGCGGGTCGGCGGCCTCTTTTGTCACGAGAACGTGATTCTTGCCCGATTGAGCGGAGGCCCGCAGTCTGGTATCCTCGTCGGGATATCCCGACCGAGATGCCCCCAGCCCGCCGGAGGCCCCCATGCCCACGTCCCGCCGTCTCGCCCTCGCGACCCTGGTCCTGTGCCTGGCCGCCGTCGCCGCGCCCGCCGCCGCGCGCGACACCCACGCCCTGGTGAACGTGGACCTCGCGAATCCGGCGGCCGACGCCTGGCTGCGCGCTCACCGCACGGAACTGGACGTGCTCATGGTCAAGCCCGGCTCCTACGCCCGCATCGCCGCCACCGGGGCCATGCTGGACCTGCTGCGGGGCGCGGGCCTCGACCTGGTCGTGCTGCAGCCGGACATGGAGGCGGCGGCGGCCTATCCCGACAAGGGCGCCGGCTTCGGCATCTGGCACACCTACAGCGAGAGCATCGCCTGGATGGACAGTCTGCATACCCTCTACCCGCAGGTGGTCAGCGCCAGGTGGTCCCTGGGGCAGAGCGGCGAGGGCCGGGACATCTGGTGCTTTCGCGTCTCGGACAACCCGGAGGTGGACGAGGACGAGCCGGAGGTGCTGATCGACGGCATGCACCACGCGCGGGAGATCATGGCCTCCGAGTTCCCGATGATGTTCGCCGAATACCTGGCCCAGCGCTACGGCAGCGACCCGGAGATCACCTGGCTGCTGGACCGGCGCGAGCTGTACGTGGTGCCCATCGTCAATCCCGACGGCTTCGTCTACAACGAGACCACCGACCCCGACGGCGGCGGCATGTGGCGCAAGAACCGGCGCGCCAACGGCGACGGCACCACGGGCGTGGACATCAACCGCAACTATCCCTACATGTGGGGCTTCAACGACTCGGGCAGCAGCCCCTACGGGTCGAGCGAGGACTACCGCGGGCCCTCGGCCGGCAGCGAACCCGAGACCCAGGCGATGATGGCGTTCGTCAACGCCCACCGGATCCGCACCCACGACTCGATCCACACCTACAGCAACCTGCTGCTCTACCCGTGGGGGTACACCGCGACACCGTCCCCGGACGACGCCGTCTTCGCCACCATGGCCGCGGCCATGACCCGGGACAACGGCTACACCAGCGGGTCGCCCGCGGACATCCTCTACGACGTCAACGGCGGCGCCATCGACTGGGTGTACGGGGAGACCGCGCAGCACGAGCGCGTCCTGAGCTTCTCCACGGAGATCGGCGGCGACAGCGACGGCTTCTGGCCGGCCGAGGACCGGCGCGGCGCCCTGTTCCAGGAGAACCTCTGGCCCCATCTGTACCTGCTGCGCGCGGCCGGCCCCTACACCGGCGTGCACTCGGCCGTGGCCACCGACGACCAGGGCGGCTCGCTGGAGCCCGGCGAGGCGGGGCTGCTGACCTTCACCGTGGAGAACCAGTCGGCCTATGCGAGCCTGACCGGCGCCACGGTCACCGTGCGCACCGACGATCCCTGGATCCAGCTCGGCGCCGCCCAGCGCACGGTGGGCGTCGCTGGCGCCCCTGCAGGGGGACGACCTGGCGGGTGATCCCATCCCGTTCACCGTCGATGCCGGCTGTCCCGACGGCCACGTGGTGGCCCTGACGGTGGACGTGCCCCTGGACGGCGAGGTCCTGACCGTGCCCCTGTCCTTCCGCGTCGGCCCGCCGACGGCCCTGCTCGCCGAGGATTTCGAGACGGGCACGGGCCGCTGGATCGGCACCGGCACCTGGGGTTGGTCGGGCACCTACGCCCACTCGCCAACGCACGCCATCGCCGATTCGCCCCTCTCATACGGCAACAACTGGTCGACGTCCATGGCCACGGTCGCCGCCTACCCGGCCACCGGCTTCGCCTTCTGGCACCGCTACGACTTCGAGAGCGGCTACGACTACGGCCGCGTGCAGATCTCGGCCGATGGCGGCGCCTGGACCACCCTCGCCAGCTTCACCGACAGGAACACCACCTGGACCCGCCAGGAGTACGACCTGACCGCCTACGCCGGCCAGGATCTGCGCTTCCGCTTCCTCCTGGAGACCGATGCCTCGGTCACCGCCGACGGCTGGCACATCGACGACGTGGAGATCCTGGGCGCGGCGACGGACAACGGCGTGCCGCCGACGCCCGCGGCGACGGCCCCCGCGGCGGGCGCGGTCACCGGCCCCACGCCCGCCCTGACGGTGGTCGACGTCGGCGACCCCGACGGGGATGCGGTGGTGTACGGGTTCCGGGTCTACGCCGACGACCTCTGCACCCAGCTCGTCGCCGCGGCGGACGACGTGCCGGCCGGCGGCGGCACAACCGCCTGGACGCCGGCGGCCCTCGCCGCGGGCGACTACTGGTGGCGCGCCTGGGCGGGCGACGGCACCGACCGCAGCGCCCTGGGCGCGGCGACGCCCTTCCGCGTGAGCGATCTCTCCGCCGTGGGCCTGCCCCTGGTGGACCGGCCGCGGCTGGCGGTGCTGGGCGCGGTGGGCGGCCGGGGCGTGGGCCTGCGGGTCAGCCTGCCGGCGGCCGCCGACGTCACCGTGGACGTGCACGACCTGCGGGGCGCCCTGGTGCGGCGCCTGCTGTCGGCCCGCCTCGAGGGCGGCGAGCGCACCCTGGTCTGGGACGGCCGCGACCGGGGCGGCCGGCTGGCCGCCAGCGGGGTCTACCTGGTGCGGCTGAGGGCCGGCGACGCCGTGGCCACCGGCCGGGTGGTGATGGTGCGCTGAGGCGGCGGCGTGGGCCGGTCGTAGCCGTAGCAGCCCAGGCGGTCGGGCCGCAGGGTGTCGATGACGATCAGGACGATGTTCTTCACCGCGCCCCCCGCTCCCCGTCCGCCGGCGCCAGCACCGCCAGCACGTTGGGCACCGCCGAACCCCTGGTGGACGAGCGGCCCGAGCCGGCCTCCAGCGCCCGCACCCACAGTCCGGCCGGCGCCGAGCCCTCCAGGTGCTGGGCCGCCGTCACGCCCAGCGGGCAGGGCCAGCAGCATCTCGTTGAACTCGTGCATGGCCAGGGGACGCGTGCAGAGGATGAAGAGGGCGCGGCCCCGGTCGTCCTCGGCCAGGGCGGCCTCCCGCCAGCGGTCGCGGCCCGGCGACCAGCGGTTGCGGCCGGGATGCTTGATCAGCCGCAGGTTCTGCACCACGGTGCGGTAGCGCAGGCGCAGCACGTCCAGCGGCGTCTCGTCCAGGTCCACCACCGCGAAGGGCGCGTCCACCGTGTCCACCGGGTCGCAGACGAAGGCCGACAGGTAGTTGTTGGCCGCCCCGTTGAGCACCTCGCCGTCCACCTGGCAGAAGCCCACGTGGGTGGCGTCGTCGGACTGGTACATGCCGGCGTTGACCGCGGCCTCCAGGCCGAACTCCCGGCCCCAGGCCGCGAGGGTGCGCTTGCGGCCGTCGGCGTGGCGGGAGGCCGTCAGCACCGCCAGGCGCCAGGCGGTCGGATCGATCCGCAGCACGTGCACCTCGCCGTCGGGGTGGGCGCTGCGGGTGTCCACGTCGAAGCGCAGCAGGTCCAGGCCCGGCGCCAGCGACCGGACCGCCTCCTCCTGGGCCGCCGCCGTCCCGGCCAGGATCGCCGCCAGCAGCAGCGCGGCCATGCCCGCACGATTCACCACGGATGCCACCCCCACCCCGGATACCAGCGGTTGGCGATCATGTAGAAGAGGATCGAATCGATCATCAGGTGCAGGATCATGATATAGAACAGCGAGCCGGTGCGCTTGTAGGTCAGCCCCTGGATCAGGGCGAAGGCGTAGATCACCACCGGCCCCCAGCCCACGAAGGCCATCTCGTGGAGGAAGCTGGTGAAGAACACGGCCTGGGCCAGGTTCGCCTCGATGAACGGGAAGTGCCGGTGCACCAGCACGAACACGAAGTTCACGAAGGCCAGCTCGTCCCACATGCCCACGAAGTTGCAGCCCCAGAACAGGCGCCACAGGGCCTCGGTCCGACCGTCCGGCCCAGGGGCAAGGGCCAGCTGTGGTGCAGGGTGGGCGTCAGCACGAAGAAGTACAGCCACAGGAACCCGAAGGCCAGCACGAAGCCCGCCGGCAGCCACAGCCACATGCGCAGCGACCAGCGGCCCCGGAACCAGCTGTAGTCCAGGGGATGCTTCAGCCACCACTTCGCCGCCAGCGCCGGCACCAGCAGGATGCCCACGCCCAGCTTGAGCACCAGCTCCAGCACGTGGGCGTTGCCCGTGTCGCCGTCGATGCGCGTGAAGAAGAGCACCACGATCAGCCAGGCCAGCAGCACGGCGGACCTGGCCCACTCGATCGGATCCGCCGCGCACCGCCGCCGCCAGGCCCAGCGCCAGCAGCGGCCAGCCCAGGACGTGCCAGGGCACGCCCGGGGGCGGCCGGATGATGGGACTTCAGGCCGATCACCAGGACCATGGCCGCGGTCACCAGCCACAGGCTGGCGCGGCGCAGCGGCGTGGGCGCCGGGGCGGACACGGCGAAGGCGTCACTCATGGGGCGGTCCGCCCTCCGCCGACGGGCCCAGCACCCAGGTGTCGAACCAGCCCAGCAGCTGGTCCTGGTAGAAGACCTGGTTGCGCGGGCCGCGGATGCCGTGGCCCTCGTCGACGAAGCGGATCAGCCGCGCCGGCACGCCCCGGCTGCGCAGGGCGGAGAACCACATCTCCGCCCCCTGCACGGGGCAGCGGTAGTCCTTCAGGCCGTGGCTGACCAGGGTGGGCGTGGTGACCCGGCCGACCCGCTCCCAGGGCGAGTTGCGGCGGTAGGTCTCCCGGGCGTCCGGGTCGAAGGGCCTGCCGCCGAACTCCCACTCGGGGAACCACTTCTCGTCGGTCGATGCCCCAGAAGGTGGGCTGGTCCGGATACATGCGGTCCAGGGCCGCGGCGGCGAAGCGGTCGGTCTGCGTGGTCAGCTCCGCCCCCAGGAGGCCGCCGTAGCTGCCGCCCATCACCGCCAGCCGCCCGGGATCGGCCCAGCCCCGCGCCACCGCCAGGTCGACGCAGGCCAGCACCTGGCGGGCGGGGCGGTCCGACCCAGTCGCCGCGGATGGCCTCCTGGAAGGCGCGGCCGTAGCCGGTGCTGCCCACGGGATTGGGCGCGATCACCCCGTAGCCGTGGCCGCGGCAGGATGTGGAACTCGGGCAGGAAATAGCCGCCGTACATCCACTCGGGTCCGCCGTGGATGCTGAGCACCGTGGGCACCCGCTCGCCCGGCGCCAGGTCCGGCGGCCGGAAGAACCAGCCCGTCACCGTGTCGCCGTCCACCGCCACCGTGAACGGCTCCGGCTCCACCAGCCCCACCCGCTGCCGCCAGGCGGCGTTGGGATCGAGGATCAGGCGCGCCTCCCGCGGCCGCTGCGCGCCGCCGCCCAGGTCGACGGTGAAGATGCCCCCGGGCAGGGTGAACGAGCCGCCTTCCAGCACCGCCCGCCCTCCGGCGATGCGCACGTTCCGAGAAATCGCACCCGGCGTCGGTCAGCAGGACCGGTCCGCCGGGCCCGGCCTTCACCAGGTCGATGGTCCCGCGCCGCGTCCCCAGCAGGTAGAAGGCGCCGTCGGCCCAGGTCCAGGTCCAGAACAGGTCGGGCCAGCCGTACGAGGCCAGGATCGCCGCGTCGCCCCGGGCGGGATCGATGACGCTGACGGTGCGGGGCGAGCTCTCCCCCAGGGGATCGGTCCCGCGCAGATAGGCGATGGTGCCGTCGGGCAGCCAGCGGGGCGCCCAGTCCTGGGCCGGGATTGGCCGTCAGCCGCCGCGGCCGGCCACCCCGGTGGTCCACCACCCACAGGTTCTCGTCCAGGTTGCGGGCCAGGTCCGACCGGGCCTTGGCGGCGAACACCAGCCGGGTGCCGTCGGGCGACCAGGACACGCTGCGCACGTCCAGGGGCGCGTCCACCAGGCGGCGCGGCCGGCCGTCGGCCAGATCCAGCACGAAGAGCTGGCCCAGCTCGCCGCCGCGGTCGCCGCGGCCCAGGTGCCGGTAGCCCAGGTCATCGTCCACCCAGCGCACCCCGGGCTCGCCGGGATAGTCCCCCACGCCGGCCTCGGCCACCCACGCCAGGGCGTCGCCGGCGGGCGACCAGTGCAGGGCGCCGAAGCGGCCCGGTCCGGCGCTGGCCTGCCGGCGGTCACTGCCGTCGGGCGCCATCAGCCACAGCTCGGCTCCCTCGTCCGTGTCCCGCAGGTAGGCCACCGCCCCGCCGTCGGGGCGCCACACCGCGCCCGTGCGCCTGGTCCTCCGGGGTGAAGATCAGCAGGTCCTTGCCCGTGTCCAGATTGCGGCGGTAGAGGGTGGTGCGCGAGCGGGCGGCACCGTCGTCCCAGGCGGAAAGGGTGTACAGCAGCCAGCGCCCGTCGGGCGACAGGTCCTGGACGTGGGCCGTGCGCAGGTCCAGCAGGTCGCCGGGCACCATGGCCCGCGCGGCGGACGCGGCCACGACGAGGGCCGCCGCCAGCGGCAGCAGGAGGGGCCCGAGTCCCCGCCCGCTCATGCCACCGCGCTCCAGGCGCAGGAAGAAATAGATGGCGATGGCGTAGAACCCGATGATCATGCCCAGCTTGATCACCCAGAGCCAGGGCCGCGGGCAGATCGGTGGACAGCAGCACCGCAGCGCTCTGGCCTCCGAAGAAGAGGCCCGAGGCGGCGATCAGCAGCATGCGTCCGTTGGGCACCTTCAGGTCGGTGCCGCAGGCGGGGCACACCGCGCCCCACAGGGCCGTCCCCGCTCGCGACGGGCCGAAGACCTGGCCGAGGGCGTCGCGCCAGGGAAAGACGTGCTGGCAATGTGGACACACCGGGTTGTTCACGGCGCTGGTTCCCCTGCGGATGGAGGTCCGGGGCGGGGTCCGAGCGCAGGGACCCGCCGCCGGCACCCAAGGTAACACGGGGGGGCGGCCGGGCTCCACCTCCGGTTCGGCGGCACCCGCCCCGGGCCAAAGCAGCACGGGCATAACCGCCGCCGGCGTGCTAGGATGGCGGTGGCGAAACCCTGCGCAAACGGACGAGGACCATGGTCACCGCGATCCGCCCACACCCGACCCGCTCCCGCCGCCGCCCCGCCGCCGCCACGGCCTTCCTGGCCGCGACGGCCTTCCTGGCGCTGTGCGCCGGCTGCGGCGGTCCGCCCGCCCCCAGCCACGAGCCGGCCCCCGGTCCCGTCGCCCCCGAGCGCGCCCTCTGGCCCGACGGCCGTGGCGGCCTGACCGCCACCCGTGCCGACTGCGACCTGCTGGCCGGCGACGCCACCGGCGGCGGCGTGCTCACCGTGGCGGTGGGCGACAGCGTCCGGCCGGAGCGCGCCCCCGTGCCCGCCAACCGGGCCGAGCGCCTGGTCTTCGCCCAGCTCTACGAGACCCTGGTGCGGGTGGACTGCAGCGGCCGCATCCAGCCGGGCCTGGCCGACCACTGGTCCTGCACGGCCGACAGCACCGTGTGGATCTTCGCCCTGCGCCCCGGCGCCCGCTTCTGGGACGGCACGCCCGTCACCGCCGGCGACGTGCGCAACGCCTGGTGCGACGGCGCCGGCCGTCCCCGCGGCGGCGCCCGCTCGGGGCCCTGGGACTGGCTGGACGCCCGGGCCGAGTCGGTCGAGGTCCTCGACGCCCGGCGCCTGAAGGTGCAGCTGCCCGAGCCCCAGGCCGACCTGCCCCGCCTGCTGGCCCATCCGGCCACCGCGGTGGCGGTGCGGCGCGCCGGCTGGACCTGGCCCGTGGGCAGCGGCCCGGCGCGCCTGCAGGCCTCGACGCCGGCGCCCCTGCCCGACATCATCTGCCGCGCCAACGCCGAGTCGCCGGAACCGCCCGTCTGGCAGCAGCTGGTGATCCAGGTCCGTCCGGGCGGCGATCCGCGGGACCTGGTGGCCACCGACTTCGACCTGGCGGTGGTGCGGAACCTGGACGCGGTGCGCTTCTACACCGACGCCCCCGGCTACCGGGCCGACCCCCTGCCCTGGGACCGCCTCTATCTGCTGATCTGCCCGCCGGAGACCAACGCCGACGGCGCCGCCCGCTGGCTGGCCGCCGCCGAGCGCCTGGACCCGGGCGTCGACCTGACCACGGTCTCGGCGGTGCCCTGGGCCGGCCTCGTCTTCCCTGCCGGCCGCCGCCGGGGCTGCCCCCAGCTGGCCGGTCCGGTGGCCGCGGCGCCCGCCCTGCGCCGCGACTCGGACCTGGCCCGCACGCCGCTGGACGCGGACGTGCTCGTCTACGCCGGCGACGATCCCGGGGCCCGCGAGCTGGCCGGCCGGGTGGCCGCCCTGGCCGGCGAGGGCGTGCGCACCGCGCCCCTCACGCCGGGCAGCGTCCGGGCCGCCCTGCGCTGGCAGATGCCCGGCGCCGCCGTCCTGGCCCAGGATCAGCAGTTCCCCTCGTCCTGCCTGCAGTTGGCGAGTCTGTTGGCGGTGGCCGATTGGCTCCAGCAGGCGGCGCTCCAGCCCCGGACGACGCCGGCGGGCGACAGCCTGGTGGCCGCCCACCGGGCCGAGGCGCATCCCGCGGACCCGGCCAAGGCGCTGCTCGCGGCGGGGCTGGTGCGCCCCCTCGCCCTGAGCCGGGCCTGGCTGGTGACCCGCGGCGCGTTGGCCGGCCTGGCCCTGGACTTCGACGGCACGCCCCGCCTGGCCGGCGTGGGCCCGGCCGCGGGCGCGGTGCAGCCGTGAGCATCCGCGGCCGGATCCTCGCCGCGGCCGTGGTGCTGGCGGTGGGCCCCTGGTGGCGGCCATCGTCACCATCCGCACCGGGGTGGCCGGGGACGTCACCGAGCTGGACACCCAGCGGGTGGAGTCGCGCCTGCAGATGGTGCTGGACGACCTGGACAGCCGCGACGCCCACCTGGCCACCCTGCTGGACGCCCTCTCGGGCACCATCACCGCCGACAACACCTTCCGCCTGGCGGTCAGCGGTGGACGCGACGACCTGCGCGACTACGTGCGCGACTATGCCCCGCGGCAGCTGGCCCTGATGGACCTGGACATGCTGCTGATCCAGGATCCCGAGGGCCGCACCGTCAGCAGCGGCCACTTCCGCGAGGCCCAGGGCGCCCTGGCGCCCGACCTGCCGCGGCTGCTGGCCGCGGGCGCCGGGAGGGCGCGCGCTGATGGCCGTGCGCACGCCGACGGGACCGTTCCTGGCCCAGGTGCGCGCCCGGCCCTTCACCCTGGCCGGCGGCAGACCTGGCACCTGGTGGGCGGCCTGCGCCTGGACACGGCCGGCCTGGCCGGCCGTGCCGCCGATCCGGACCTGACCATGGTCCTGGCCTGGCCCGGGGGCGAGCCCCTGCCCGGAGGCCTGGTGGACACCACCCTGACCAGCGAGCAGGCGGTGTTGGCCCGGGAGTACTCCCTGCGGCGCTCCGGCCACGTGGTGCGCAGCGAGGCCCTGACCCTGGTGGAAGACGACCGCCTGACCGACGTCTGGCTGCTGGTGAGCCACAACCGGGTTTCCCTGCACCAGACCCTCCGGGACGTGAACAGGCCGGCTGGCGGCCATCGCCCTGGTGGCCGTGGGCGCGGCCATCCTGCTGGCGGTGCTGCTGTCGACCCGCATCAGCCGGCCCCTGCGCGACCTGGCGGCCCGCGCCCAGGACCTGGACCTGGACCGCCTGGACGTTCGTTTCGATAGTCGGCGCGGCGGGACGAGGTGGGGCAGTTGGCCCGGGTGCTGGACGCGCTGACCTCGCGGCTGCGCACCGGCGTGGCCCGCCTGCGGGAGGCCGAACAGCGCGCCACCCAGGGCGAGATGGCCCGCCAGGTGAACCACGACATCCGCAACGGCCTGACCCCGGTGCGCAACGTGGTGCGCCACCTGGGCGAGGTCGCCGAGCACGATCCCGACCGCACTGGCCGGGTCTGGCGCGAGCGCCGCGCCACCCTCGACAGCGGCCTGGCGTACCTCGAGGATCTGGCCGGGCCACTACGCGCGCCTGAGCCCGACGCGGAGCGCGCCGCCGCTGCGACCTGGGCGCGGTGGTGGCCGAGGCCGCCGCCGGCGACGCCCCCGCGGGCGTGACGGTGACCAGCCGACGGTCGAGCCGGATCTGCCGCCGGTGGAAGCCGACCCGGTGGCCCTGCGCCGCATCCTGGACAACCTGCTGCGCAACGCCCTGGAGAGCCTGCCGCGCGGACGGCGGCACGGTCACCCTGTCGGTCCGGCGCGCCCGCGACCAGCGACCTGGACGAGGAGCGCGTGGTGCTGGCGGTGGCCGACACCGGCAGCGGCATCGTCGCCGGACGTCCGCGAGCGCATCTTCGACGACTTCTTCACCACCAAGCCCGGCGGCACGGGCCTGGGCCTGAGCAACGTGCGGCGCCTGGCGGGCGACTGCGGCGCCCGCCTGGCGGTGGCCGACGCCCCCGGCGGCGGCACCGTGTTCACCGTCGCCTTCCCCATGCCCGAATCCCAGGAAATGCGAGCCATGAGCCTGATCCTGATCATCGACGACATCGCCGCCATGCGCGAGCAGTACGCCTACGACCTGAAACGCCTGGGCGGCTTCGAGACCATCACCGCCACCGGCGGCGCCGAGGGCCTGCAGCTGCTGGATGACGAGCCCATCGACGCCGTCATCCTCGACCTGGAGATGCCCGGCGTGGACGGCTTCGAGGTGCTGGCCACCCTCAAGCGGAAGCGGAACCGGGTGCCCATCATCGTCTACACGGGCACCGGCAGCTACGACCGCTGCGTGCGCGCGGTGAAGCTGGGCGCCTACAGCTTCCTGGCCAAGGACGAGCCCCTCGAACGGGTGGTGCGGGAGGTGGAGAACGCCCTGGCCTGGGCCGAGCTGCAGGGGGAGGTGCGCCGTCTGCGCCGCCGCTCCGGCGACCACGACGACCTGATCGGCGAGAGCCGCGCCGCCGTGGCCCTGAAGGAGCAGGTGGACCGCCTGGCGGCCATCCCCAGCGCCGTGCTCGTGCTGGGCGAGAGCGGCAGCGGCAAGGAACTGGTGGCCCGCCGTCTCCACGAGGCGGGCCCCCGCGCCCGGCGACCCTTCGTGGCCGTCAACTGCGCGGCCTTGCCCGAAACCATGGTGGAGAGCGAGCTCTTCGGCCACGAGAAGGGCGCCTTCACCGGCGCCGACCGCGTCCGCAAGGGTGCCTTCGAGGAGGCCTCCGGCGGCACCCTCTTCCTGGACGAGATCGGCGAGTTGCCAGCCCCGGCCCAGGCCAAGCTGCTGCGGGTGCTGGAGGACGGCACCGTGACCCGGCTGGGCTCGCACAAGGCGCTGACGGTGGACACGCGCGTGGTCGCCGCGACGAACCGCAACCTGGACGCCACGGTCGCCGCCGGCCACTTCCGCCAGGACCTGCTCTTCCGCCTGAACACCCACACGGTGCGGGTGCCGCCCCTGCGCGAGCGCCTGAGCGACGTGCCCATGCTGGCCGAGCACTTCCTGCTGCGCACCTGCGAGCGGTTCGGCCGTCGGCCCCTGGCCTTCGCGCCATCGACGCTCACCACGCTGCAGGGCTACGACTGGGCCCGCAACAACGTGCGCGAACTGCGCAACGTGGTCGAGCGCCTGGTGATCGCCGCGGATGCCGAGGTGATCGGCCCGGAGCTGGTGCCCGCGGACGTGCGGACCGACGGCGCCGGCCGGCGGGACCGGCGACGCGGGCGGGAGCACGGCCGCCCTCGCCCTGCCGGGCGGCACCCTCAAGGACCAGAAGGCCGCCGCCGAGCGCCGGATCGTCCTGGCGGCGCTGGAACGCAACGACTGGCACATCACCAACACGGCCGCCCAGCTGGGGCTGGCCGACCACAGCAGCCTGCTGAAGATCATGCGCCGCCACGGTCTGAAGAAATAGCCCGGAGGGAATCATGATCCGCCGACCGCTGCCCGGCCTCCTCCTGTGCGCGATCCTCGTCCTGGTCCCCGTGATCGCCGCGACGGCGGCCCAACCGGCCGCCCCGCCCCTGCTGGACTACCGCAGCCAGAGCTGGTTCCTGGGCCGCAGCCCCGGGGTGCAGGGCGGACCGGCGGCAGGCCTGTTCAACCCGGCCGCCTTCGCGCTGAACGACCGCGCGGGGGCCGACTTCTGGCTCACCCGGGACGACGCCGACGGCAACCTCAACGACTGGGGCCTGGCCGTGGGCCGCGGCCTGAACTTCGCCGTCGATTCCTCCGCCTGGGGCGCGCCGGCGGATCATTGGCGCACCACCGCCTTCCAGCTGGGCCTGGCCGGCGGCTCGCGCCGGGCCACGGCGGGCCTGGCCTACCGCTGGACCAACGGCGCCACCGACCGCACCCCCCGCCAGAAGGCGCTGGTGGCCGGGCCTGGTGGGACGGCCGAATCTGCGCACCAGCTTCGGCGCGGCGGCGGCCTGGAGCGTGGAGTCGGGAGCGGCCCAGTACGTGTTCGACCTGGGCCTGCGACCCCTGGGCCGCGACTGGCTGACCCTCTTCGCCGACTGGACGGTGGAGGACGGCGCGGCCTTCTTCCGCGACGGAGGCTGGGGCGCCGGCGCCGAGGTCCGTCCCCTGCCCTTCCTGCGCCTGGGCGCGCGGGCCCGCGAGCCGCGGGGCGGCGGCGATCCCGACTGGACGGCCGTGGTGGGCTTCGCCTTCGACGGCACGAGCGCCGAGGTGCTGCCGTCGTACGACGCCGACGGCAAGCGGCTGCGGACGGCCTTCGTGGCCCGCACGACCGCACCGTTCCAGGGGCACGAGACCGACAAGGCCTTCCCCTTCAAGCGTCCGCCGACGTACTTCCGGCTCGACCTGCAGCACAGGGTGATCACCTACCAGAAGTACCGTTACCTGGACGAGCGGCGGGTGGCCTGGCTCGACCTGCTGAAGCTGCTGGACCTGGTGCGGGACGACCCCACCATCGACGGCCTGGCGGTCAACCTGGCCGGCACCGCGCATGCGGCCCTCGCTGGCCTGGGAGCTGCGCGCCAAGCTGGCCGAGATCCGCGCCCGCGGCAAGGAGGTCATCGTCCACGGCGACCGCTTCGCGCCCCTGGCCTACTTCGCGGCCACCGGCGCCGACCGCATCACCATCGATCCCTGGGGCATGGTCGCGGTACCCGGCTTCGCCCTGGCCCGCAGCTACCTCAAGGGCACCCTCGAGAAGCTGGGCCTGGGCTTCGCCGAGTTCCGCTACCTCAAGTACAAGAGCGCGGCCGAGACCTTCAGCCGCGACACCATGAGCGCCGCCGACCGGGAGCAGCGCCAGCGCATCGTCGACGTGATCTACGCGACGGTCACTGGGCGGCGTGGCCGAACGGCCGGGGCTGGCCGCCGGCGACCGTGGATACCCTGGTGGACCGGCAAGGCCCTGCTCGTCGGCCCAGGAGGCGCTGGAGGCCGGGCTGGTGGACGCCGTCGCCCGCTGGGACGACCTGGGCAAGTGGCTGCGGGAGAACCGCGCGCGCCCGCCTGACCGGCGAGCCTGCCGCAGGGACCGCGGCCGCACCTACTGGGACGAGCAGTGGGGCGAGCCCGATCTGATCCCGGTGGTCTACGCCGTGGGCGACCTGCGCCATGGACTCGGGCATGAAGGGCCGCAAGCTGAGCGCCTACCTGCGCGGCCTGGTCGGCGACCCGCGGGTCAAGGCCGTGGTGCTGCGGGCCGACTCGCCCGGCGGCGACGTGCTGCCCAGCGACCTGGTGGCCGACGCGGTGCGGCAGCTGAAGGCCGCGGGCAAGCCGGTGATCGTCAGCCAGGGCGACGTGGCCGCCAGCGGCGGCTACTGGATCAGCATGGACGGCACGCGCATCCTGACCACGCCCGCTGACCATCACCGGCTCCATCGGGGTGATCGGCGGCTGGGTGTGGGACGACGGCTTCGCCGGCAAGCTGGGCATCACCAGCGCGGCGGTCAGCAAGGGCCGCCACGCCGACCTGATGACCACGGTGCAACCTGCCGTTCCTGGGCGGCATCCCCCGCCGGCCCCTGAACGACGACGAGCTGGCGCGGGTCAAGCACAGCATCCTCGACGACTACCACCGCTTCGTGGCCGCGGTGGCCGAGGGCCGCGGCCTGACCGCGGCGGCCGTGGACTCCATCGCCCAGGGCCGGGTCTGGATGGGCGGCGACGCCATCGCGCGCGGCCTCTGCGACGGGTTCGGCACCCTGGACCAGGCCATCGCCCAGGCGCGCCTGGCCGCCGGCATCCCCGCCTGGCGCGACGTGCAGCTGGTGGAGTATCCGCCGCGCCCGCTGATCGAGCTGCCGCTCGCTGCTGCCGCGGCTGCCCTCGCTGTTCGGGCTGGGCGACCGGGTCAACGGGTGGCTGGCGGGCGCCTTCGCGGGTGACGGGGACGAGGCGGTCGTCGAGCCCCTGCGCTACGGCGCCCCCGGCCTGTCGGACCTGGACGTGGAATACCTGCAGCGCCTGGCCGCATCGCCGGGCCGGCCCCTGGCCATGGTGCCGGCCGATGCGCTGCCGGAGGCGTGGCAGCAGCAGGACTGAGCTCGGACGTCGGCGGAGGGCGGGTGGCGCTCAGGACCCGCCCTCCTGCCCCAGGGCCGTCGCCGACTCCAGCCCCCGCGCCACCTCGGGCAGGATGCCCCGCTCCACGTAGATGGGCCGCACGATCTCCCGGAGCCGCGGCAGCTGTCGCGCGAAGACACGCCGCGCCGAGCGACGCACAACGCGCCGCCGCCGAACACGGTCCAGGGCGCGCCGATGCGCGCGGCGACGGCGCCGGCCAGCAGGCTGCCGAAGGGCGCCATGCCCATGAACGACATGGCGTAGAAGGCCATCACCCGGCCGCGCATGTCCTCGCGGACCAGGGTCTGGATGATGGTGTTGCTGGACGCCATCTGCACCATGAACCCGAAGCCGGCCACCACCATGCACCAACAGGGACAGGGGCAGCCAGCGCGACAGGCCCAGCGGCCATGAGGCCGGCGCCGAAGGTGGCCGCCGCCCGGGGGATCCAGCCGCCCAGCCCCACCACCGTGGTACGCGACGCCAGCACGAGGGCCCCGGCCAGCGCGCCGATGCCCGCTGGCGCCCATGAGGAAGCCCAGGGTGTGGGCGCCGCCGTGGAGGGTCTGTGCCGCGATGACCGGAAGCAGCACGGTGTAGGGCATGCCCGCCAGGCTCACCGTCGCCAGCAGCAGCAGCACCGCCCGGATGGGCACGAACCCGAAGGCGTAGCGGAAGCCGTCGGCGAGGTCGTGGAGCACCTTCTGGCTTCGTGGCCGGACGCGGGCCGACGCACCACGCGCATGGCCAGCAGGGAGCCGACGATGGCGAAGTAGGTCACGCCGTCGGCGAAGAAGCACCAGCCCTCGCCCACCCAGGCGATGAGCAGGCCGGCGATGGACGGCCCCACCAGGCGCGCGGCGTTGACCATGGAGGAGTTCAGGGCGATGGCGTTGGGCAGGTCGGCCCGGTCCTCGATCATGTCGACGAGGAAGGACTGCCGGGCCGGCATGTCGAAGGCGTTGATGAGCGCCCTGGAAGACCTGCAGCGCCAGGATGTGCCCAGATGTGGATCACCCCGGGGATGGCCAGCGCCGCCAGGGCGAAGGACTGGAGCATGGCCAGCACCTGCGTGGTCACCAGCACCTTGTAGCGGTCCAGGCGGTCCACCCAGACGCCCGCGAAGGGGCCCAGCAGGAAGGTGGGGATCTGCCCGGCGAAGCCCACGACGCCGAGCATGGCCGCCGAGTGGGTCAGCCGCCACGTCAGCCAGCTCACGGCGACGCGCGTGATCCAGGTGCCCACCAGCGACAGGCTCTGGCCGCCGAAGAAGAGGCGGTAGTTGCGGTGCGCGAGCGCCCGCAGAGGGCGCGGCGCGGTCCCGGTTGTCCATGGTTCGCCAAGGTCCGACCTCGCGACGGTTAGCGGCCGGCGCCGGATCGGCGCGCGCGGGACAAGAAAGACCGGAGTGCCGGTCGGCGAAAGCGGAATTTCGCGCCGATTCGCCGCCGCAGGCTTCCTGCGGATCGCGGGCGACAGCCTCCGGCGGAGCGCTACATGGCTGGGCGCGGCCAGCGCCCGGAGAATCCGCTCCGAACCGCGCGGGCCGACAGGCGCGGCGGCACCGTCGGCGGACAGGGTGATCTGCGGAAGGCCGGACGGGCCGTCTGCGGCGCTGGCGGCGGCCTTGCGCGGGGTCGGACCCCGGCGGCGCGGGCGGAGACGCCGCGGACCCGGTGACGTCTTCGCGGCGGCGTCGACCACCAACGCCCTGACGGACGTCGGGCGCCTGTTCGGCCGCGGGAGCGGGGCGAGGTCGTCCCGGTCTTCGCCTCGTCCTCCACCCTGGCCCGGCAGATCGCGCAGGGCGCACCCGCCGACGTCTTCGTCTCCGCCGACCCCGCTGGATGGGCGACCTCCAGGAGCGGGGGTTGATCGATCCGGCCACCCGCACCGACCTGCTGGGCAACCGCCTGGTGCTGATCGCGCCGCGCGGCGAGGCGCCCGATCCGTACGCGATCACGCCGGCCCTGGACCTGGCGGCGCTGCTGGGCGACGGCCGGCTGGCGGTGGGCGATCCCGACCACGTGCCCGCGGGCATCTACGCGCGGGAGGCCCTGGAGTCCCTGGGCCTGTGGCCGCGGTGGCCGACCGCCTGGCCCCGGCGGCGGACGTGCGCGCGGCCCTGGCCCTGGTGGCGCGGGGCGAGACGCCCCTGGGCATCGTCTACGCCACCGATGCGGCGGTCTCGGACCGGGTCGTCGTGGTCGGCGCCTTTCCCCCCGACAGCCACGAGCCCATCGTCTATCCCGCGGCCGTGGTCGCCGGCTCCGCCCACGCGGCGGCCGCCCGGGACTTCCTCGCCTTCCTGAAGTCGCCCGCCGCCGCCGCCGTCTTCGCGCGGTACGGATTCGAGGTGCGCCCGTGAGCGCGCCGGGCCTGACCCCGCTGGAGACGGCCGCCCTCGGCCTGAGCCTGAAGGTGGGGGTGTGGGCGGTGCTGGTCAGCCTGCCGCCGGGCATCCTGCTGGCCTGGCTGCTGGCGCGCACGCGGTTCCCCGGCCGCACGCTGCTGGACGGCCTGGTCCACCTGCCCCTGGTCCTGCCGCCGGTGGTCACCGGCTACGTGCTGCTGCTGACGCTGGGGCGCCGCGGCGTGGTGGGGTCGTGGCTGCACGACGCCTTCGGCCTGACCGTGGCCTTCACCTGGCGCGGCGCGGCCCTGGCCAGCGCCGTGGTGGCGTTCCCCCTGCTGGTGCGGGCGGTGCGCCTGTCCCTGGAGAGCGTCGACCGCGGGCTCGAGGACGCGGCCCGCACCCTGGGCGCCGGCCCCTGGCGCGTGTTCTTCACCATCACCCTGCCGCTGATCGTGCCGGGGATCGCCGCGGGGGCGACCCTCGCCTTCGCCCGCAGCCTGGGCGAGTTCGGGGCCACCATCACCTTCGTCTCCAACATCCCGGGCAAGACCCAGACGCTGCCCCTGGCCCTCTACAGCCTGACCCAGCAGCCGGGAGGCGAGGCGGGCGCCCTGCGGCTGTGCGTCATCTCCGTGGTGCTGGGGGTGGCGGCCCTGGCGGTGGCCGAGATCCAGGCCCGTCGCCTGGCCGCGGACCGGGCGCGCTAGGAGCGGGGACGATGCTGGAACTGGACATCCGCCGCCGCCTGGGAGACTTCACCGTCGACGTGGCCTGCCGCGCCGAACCCGGCCGGGTGACGGCCCTGTTCGGACGGTCGGGCGCGGGCAAGACCTCGGTGATCGCCATGGCCGCCGGCCTGGCACGGCCGGACGAGGGCCTGGTGCGCTGCGGCGGACGGGTGCTGTTCGACGCGAGCCGGGGCATCGACCTGCCGCCGGAGCGCCGGCGCGTGGGCTGCGTGTTCCAGGACGGGCGGCTCTTCCCCCACCTGACGGTGCGCGGCAACCTCGTCTACGGCATGAACCGGCGGCCGCCGGCCCAGCGGACCGTCGCCCCGGACGAGGTGATCGACCTGCTGGGCCTGGCACCCCTGCTGGACCGCAAGCCCGCCAACCTCTCCGGCGGCGAGAAGCAGCGGGTCGCCGTGGGCCGGACGCTGCTGGCGGCGCCGGAGGCGCTGCTGATGGACGAGCCCCTGGCCTCCCTCGACGAGGCCCGCAAGCGCGACGTGCTGCCGTTCGTCGCCGGCCTGGCCCGCCGCTTCGCCGTCCCGGTCCTGTACGTGAGCCACGACCTGGACGAGATCCTGGCCGTGGCCGATGTCCTGGTGATCCTGGAGGCCGGCCGCGTGGTGGCCGACGGCGAGGTGGGCGAGGTGGTCCGCCGGCGCGACCTGCGGCACCTGACGGGCCAGGCCGACAGCGGCGCGCTGATCGCCGCCACGGTCGCCGCCCACGACGAGGCGGGCGGTCTGACCCTGCTGCGCTTCGCCGGCGGCGAGCTGAAGGTGACGCGCCAACCCGTGCCGGTGGGCGCCGCGCTGCGCGTCCACATCCGGGCCGGCGACGTCGCCCTGGCCCTGGAGACGCCGCGCCGGACCAGCGTCCAGAACGTGCTGCCGGCCACCGTCACGCGGATCGACACCGACGACGGTCCGCTGGTGGACGTGCACCTGGACGTGGGCTGCCCCCTGCTGGCGCGGATCACCCGGGCCTCCCGCCGCGACCTGGGCCTGGAGCCGGGTGCGCGCGTGCTGGCGCTGATCAAGAGCGTGGCGGTCACCCGCTGCGACGTCTCAGGGCCGGGCGAACAGGTCTAGCGCGGGCAGGGGCGTGCCGTCGGGGCGGAACAGGGCGCAATCCCCGCCGAGCCAGGACCAGGCTCCGCGCACCGGGATCACTTCGGGCGACCACCACAGCACGCCCAGGCCGCGGCCGTCGGGCACCGCGCGCACGGCGGCGATCACGTCGGCCAGGAACGCGGCCTGGCCCGCGGGTGTCCGGGGCCAGGTCATGGCCCGGCCGCTGGCCGGCCCCCGCCACGGGTAGGCGGTCTCCACCACCATGACGTCCTTGCCGAAGGTCGCCGCGGCCTGCGCCAGGTTCGCGCGCAGCCCGGCCACGGACCCGTGGTGCCACGGGTAGTAGCTGACCCCGATCACGTCGAAGGACACGCCCCGCGCCTCGACGTTGCGGAAGAACCACGCCGTCGCCCCCGCGTCGCCCCCGTCGGCCACGTGGAGCATGATCCGCGGCGGCTCGCCCCCCACCGCCCCGCGCCGGGCGCCGCGGATCGCCGCCCGCAGCAGGGTGGCGAAGCGGTCCCAGCCGCCGGCGTCGGCGCCGAGGCGACCGTCGGGCCACAGGAATCCGGGCGTGATCTCGTTGCCGATCTGGACCATGTCCGGCGAGGCGCCGCGGGCGGCCAGGGTGTCCATGACCGCGGCGGTGTAGGCCTCGACCCGGGCGACGAGGTCCGGGAAGTCCAGGTCCCGCCAGGCCGCGGGCTTCGTCTGGTGTCCCGGATCGGCCCAGGTGTCGGAGTAGTGGAGGTCCAGCACGAAAGCGGCGCCCGCCCCCTTGATGCGGCGGGCGAGGGCCGCCACGGCGGGCAGGTCCTGGACGGCGCCGCCACCGGCGTTCCGGGGATCGACGAACAGCCGCACGCGATAGGCGTTGCCGCCGTGGCCGACCATGACCGCCAGGGCATCGGCGGTTCGGCCGTCGTCCCGGAAGGCGCCCCCGCGGGCCTCGAGCCACGGCAGCATGGAGATGTCGCCGCCCACGAGGAAGGCGGGGGCGGACGGGGCGCCCAGAACGGCGGCCAGGATCAGCGGCAGCAGGGACACGGTTCCCCTTCCCCGGGCGGCGGCGCGGCCGCCCAACGTGTTCCCGACACCACGGGCGAGTGTGTCCCCCTGGACACATGGCAATGTTCGACCGGGCAGCGGGCTGCTGTTAAGATACCATATTCCAGAGACTTGTAAATTTCTTGGCGCCCCGGCCGGCCCGGTCGCCGCCTTGCAACCATCCCGGCATAGCCCCCCGCCCGGCAGCGGAACGGAGCCGCCGCCGCAACCAAGGACGCAAGGAGAGCACCATGAAGAACCAGGAATTCACCCCCCAGGAGGAGCGGAAACTCCGCTTCGCCGAAGCCGGCATCCTCTTCGCCCTGATCCTCGGCATCGCCGTCTTCGTGGGCGTCCGCCTCAACGGCGACGACGCGACCGCCCCCGAACCGACGGCCATCACCGCCGTCGAGCCCGCGGTCGCCACCGACGCCGCGGACGCCCGCGTCGACGCGGCCGCCGCCGACAGCGAGACCGTGGTCCAGGCCCAGCCCGAGCCCGCCGCGGAGGTCTCGCCCGCCTCCGCGCCGGAGCCGGTGGTGGTCACCTACGCCGCGGCCGAGCAGGCCTACTTCGACGGGGACTACGAGGGCGCCGCCGGCCTGTTCGAGCGCTACACCGCCGAGCACCCCGACAACGCCTGGGGTCACTACATGCTGGGCCTGTCGGCGTGGAAGGCCGGCGACGCCGAGGGTGCCGACGCCGCCTTCGCCGCGGCCCTGGCCTTGGATCCCCGCCACGTCAAGAGCCTGGTCAACGACGCCCGCGTGCTGCTGGCCATGGATCGTGCCGACGACGCCGACGCCCGCGTGGCCGCCGCCCTGGACCTCGATCCGGCCAACGTGGACGCCCACCGCGTGCTGGGCCGCGTGCGCCAGGCCCAGGCCCGCGTCGACGAGGCCAAGGTCGCCTACGAGGACGCCCTGCGCCTGGACGGCAACGACGTCTGGTCCCTGAACAACCTGGGCCTGCTGCTGATCGAGCAGGAGCGGTACGGCGAGGCGCTGGCGCCCCTGGCCAAGGCCGCCGGCCTCGGCGCGGGCCTGGCCTGCGTCCAGAACAACCTGGGGATCGCGCTGGAGCGCACGGGCCACTACGCCGCCGCCGCCGATGCCTACGCCCGCGCCCTGGACGCGAACCCCGACTACGCCAAGGCCGACGCCAGCCGCACCCGCGTCCTGGCCCTCAACGAGAGCCCGGAGACGGAGCCCGTGGATCTCGTGGCCTTGGCGGAATCCTTCACGGTCGCCCCGGCGACCGCCACCGCATTGGCCGCGGCGGACGAGGGCATGGAGCCTCAGTCCCCCGACATGGAAGTCGCCGCCGCGGTCGTCACCCCCGAGGCGCAGCCGGAGGAGCCGGCCGCGACCGAGCCGCCCGCCGCGGACACCGCGTCCGACGACGGCGGCAGCCGCTGATCGGCGGCGCGGGCCGGGCGGTGGGCCACGCCAACCCCCGCCACCCCCGTTCCGGCCCCGCGCCGTACCAAAGGAACCGCCGCCCCGAGGGGCGGCGGTTCCTTGTTCGTCAGGGGCGGAGACGGAGACTCAGACCCCCCACTGCCTCTCGACCTCGCGCCAGTTGACCACGGCCGCCACCTCGACCAGCTCGGTGAAGTCCGCCTGCAGGCGCGCCAGC
Organism: Candidatus Krumholzibacteriia bacterium; assembly: GCA_963825035.1. Taxonomy (GTDB): domain Bacteria; phylum Krumholzibacteriota; class Krumholzibacteriia; order LZORAL124-64-63; family LZORAL124-64-63; genus JACZKN01. The sequence continues at coordinate 254,533 of CAWGRT010000027.1, forward strand.
AGATCGGCCGCCCCGTCCAGGCCGCCGTCCTTGGCCAGCATCTCCAGGGCTCGCGCCGCGGCCACGAAGCGCCCGGCGCAGAAGTTGGAAGCGCCGCCCTTCATGCCGTGCGCCACCAGGGCCACGTGGGCCGCATCCCCCGCGCCGATCGCCGCGTCCAGGGCCTGCAGCTGCTCCGGCCCCGTCTCCACGAAGATCTCCACGATCTCCTGCAGCAGTTCGGCGTCGCCGTCCATCTGGGCCATGGCGGCCCCCAGATCCATCACGCTGGTGGCGTCCACGATGTGCTGTTCCATGCGTTCCTACCCCCGCGCCCGGCCGCGCGGCCCGGCCCCCATGGCGCGTCCGCACGGTCATGTTCCGGAACATCGGCCGGCGGCAAGGGGAATTGAGAACGATTTGACCCGGCGCGCGCCGGGCCTCAGGAGGCCGGCGTCACGGGTCCGGCGGCGTCCGCGGGCTCCGGTGGGGCGCCCCGTTCCAGGCCCCGGCGCAGCAGGTTGTAGGTCACCACGAACACCCCGGCGCCGTGCCAGCTCGTGAGCTTCAGGGTCAACGGGCTCATCACCAGGGCGATGATTCCCGCCACGCCCAGGGCGGCGACGCGGGCCCGGGGATCGGCCAGCGCCCGCAGACAGAGCCGCAGGAAGAGCACGACCAGGCCGACCACCACCAGCAGGCCCGCCAGCCCATGGTCCATGAAGGCCTGCAGGTAGTCCGATTCCCAGCTCGAGAACTTGCCCCCCACCAGCCGCTGCCGGCTGGCCAGGCCGTGCCCCACCAGCAGGGGGACGACGCGGCCCTCGCGCCAGTCGGCGGCGATGATGTCCCGCGCCTCGGCCACGATCTGCGCCCGGCCGCTGGTCAGGTCCACCCGGTGTTCGGCCGTGGCCGTGGCGATGCTCAGGGGATTCAGGCGCGGGTCCGTGGAGTTGAAGGCCAGCACCAACAGGATCACCAGGGGCGCGATGATCGCCGCCAGCAGCAGCAGCGCCGGCCGGCGCGAGGCGCGGGGACGCCTGCCCATGACCACCAGCCGGGCCACGCCCCAGCCCGCGAAACCGATCACCCCCCCCAGCAGGGCGCTGCGGGTGACCGTCCACCACAAGGCCACCGCCTGCAGGACGGCGGCCCCGGCGTAGAGGACGCGCACGCGGCCCCGACTCTCCACCAGGAGCGCCACTGCCAGAGGCAGCCCCCAGGTCATGAGGGCGGCCAGGGTGAACCAGCCGCCGAAGAGGCCGCCCGCCCGCTCCTCGCCCATGAAGTGGTCGCGGATCCCCACCAGGGAGATCAGGGTGGCGAAACCGACGATCAGCCGCAGCCACAGGCCCAGGCCCGGCCGCGGGCGCTCGCGCAGCCCCCACGAGATGGGGAGGAAAGCCAGCAGCACCAGGGAGAGCAGCAGGTGCTTGGCGTAGGCCGCGTCGAACCCCACCAGGCCCAGCAGGGCGTAGACCGCCACCAGGACGTCGGCGGCCTGCGGCCGGTGCCCCCGCCGCGCCACGATCAGCCCCGCCAGCAGCAGCAGGTAGAGCCCGGCGGTGATCTCGGTCAGGATGATCGTCAGGAACAGGCCCGCGATGAACAGACCCAGGAGCAGGTCCCGGCCGTGGCGCATCATGCCGTCGCATCCTCCGGAAGGGGCCGGTCGCGGCCGGGACCGGCCGCCAGCAGGCCCAGGACCAGCAGGATCACCAGGGCCGTCGCCACGAAGAGCGAGCGGTCGGCGGCCAGGCGGATGGACCAGCGCCACCAGCCCGACAGGGTCAGCACCAGGTTCAGGACCACGAACAGCAGCCACTGGCCCGGGCGGCGCCCGGACGCGGTCAGCAGGTGGTGCAGCCAGGCCGCCAGGGGCAGCAGGACGGCCGTGTAGTGCACCACCCAGCTCCCGGGCGAGACCAGCAGGACCAGCAGCGGCCACATGGCCGCCGCCAGCCGCTGCGCCGCGGCGCCCCGGACCTGCGCGCGGCGCGTGGCCCAGGCGGTCCCGCCCACGAGGCCGAGGACGCCCAGGGCCCAGGCCAAGCGCAGGGCCGGCAGGTCCGCCGGCAGTTCCCGCGCCAGGGCACCCCACAGGGACTGGTTGTCGGGCTGGTCGCGCCGCTGGGCGACGGCCGTGCCCGCCTGGACCGCCCGGTACGAGCCCCAGGCCGGCACCATCCGCGCCGGCGCCGCGGCCAGGGGCACCAGGTTCAGCACCGCCACCCACGCCGTCGCCCAGGCCAGGGCCCGCCACCGCCGCGTCAGCAGCAGGTAGCCGGCCAGCAGGGCCGGCACCACCTTGATGGTGGCCGCCAGGGCCAGGCTGAAGCCGGCCCGCGCCGGGCGGTCGCCGCACCAGACCAGGGCCCCGACCGTCAGGAAGAGCACCACCGCGTTGGTGTTGCCGAACTGCAGGTCCATGAGCCAGAACCGGCCGGCCACCAGCACGACGCCGAAGAGGAACCAGCCGCGCCGCCGGCCCGCCAGTCCGCCCCGGTCCAGGTAGCCGGCCGCCAGCTGGAAGGTCCACGCCACCAGGGCCAGCTTGGCCACGAACCAGGCGAGGCTGGCCTCCACCGGCGTCAGCCAAGTCAGGGGCCGGAACCAGAAGGCGAAGGAGGGCGGATAGAGGAAGCCTTCGAGGTCGCGGTAGGGATCGCCTCCGCCCATGAGGGTGGTGCTGGCCCGGTAGAAGGTGCCGAAGTCGGTCACGTGCCCCGCGACCTTGTCCATCTCGGCGAACTGGGCCGCCAGGAGGTAGACCAGCAGCACGCCGCCGCCGGCCAGGACCGCCGCGCGCCAACCGGGCGCCGGCAGGGCGGCGTGCACGTCCGCGGCCAGGTTGCGCCAACCGGCGACGAGCCCGCCCCGTCGCCAGGCCACCACCAGGGCCAGGGCCGCCACCGGCCCCGCCGTCGCCGTCACGCCGCCGCCGAGGCCGGGCAGGCACAGGAGGGCGGCCAGGAGCAGCGGCAGGGTCTCCGCGCGGAAGCCGCGGGCGGGATAGCGGGGAAAGGCGACGATCAGCACCGCCAGGGGGGCGAGCAGGCGAACGGCCAGCCGCAGCCCCGCACCCGCCGGGCCGGCGGCACAGGCCGCCGGCAGGCCGGGCGCCTGGGGCGCGAGGAACGCCTTCGCCCCGCACGCAACCGCCGCAACCAGGGCCACGAGACCGAAGGTCTGCACCGCCTCACGCCAGCCGTCGGGCGAATCCTGGGCACCTGGTCCGGAATAGAGCGAGGCCGGTCCTCCTTGCGTCGCCGCGGCGGCCGCCGGCGCCGCCGGTGCCGCCGGTGCCGCCCGCCCCGGTCCAGGATGGGACGAGGGCCCCCTGGCGGGGGCCCTCCCGCGCTCGCGCACGCGGATCACCCGGAATCAGCTCTCGGAGGGCTTGTTGCCGTCCGTGGTCTTGCCGGCGGTCTTCTTGGTGGTGCGCCGGCGCGACGTGGTCTTCTTCGTGGTCGTCTTGCCGCCGTCGGCCGCCGCCTTCGTGGTGGTCGCCTTCTTCGTGGTCTTCCTGGCGGCCGTCTTCTTGGCGGTCGACTTGGTCGCCGTCGTCTTCTTCCTGGTGTTCCCCTTGGCGGTCTTCTTCGTGGTCTTCTTCGTGGTCTGCGAGGCCGGCGCGCCCGTGCCTTCGGCCGGGGCGGAGGCATCCGCCGCCTGCGCCGGTGCGGCGGCCGGCGCGTCGGTCTTGTCCTGCGCGGCCTTGGTGGCGGTCGACTTGCGCGACCGCTTCTTGCGGGACGTCGACCTGCCGTCCCTGGCCGGGGCGGAGGCGTCCGGCGCGGTGGCCTTGTCCTCGGCCGGCGCGGTGCGGTCGGCGGCCTCCCCCTTGGCGTCCTTGCCGTCCTTCGCCTCCTTGGCGGTCTTGGCGGCCGCCGCGGCCTGGGGCTTGGCCTCGTCCCCGTCGCGACCCCGGCCGGAGCGGCGGCGTCGCCGGCCGGTGCGGCCCTTGCCGTTGCCTCGCCGCGGCGTGCCCGCGCGGAGACAGGCCCTCGCCCAGGCCCTGCACCACCCAGGTGCCGCCGGCGCGGGCGTCGCGCTCCACCTTCAGCAGGCCGAGGGTGCGCGCGTCCTCCAGCAGCTCGCCGAAGTTGGCGTAGCCGTAGGCCCGCTCGTTGAAGTCGGGCTGCTTGCGGGTCATGGTGTCCTTGATCAGGGACGAGATAGAGCACGCCGCGGCTCTCCTGCAGCAGGCCCTGGGCGGTCTGCACCAGGAAGTCGAACAGCTCGCGCTTGTCCGCGGGCACGTTGCCCACGTTCTTGCTGAGCTGCCCCACCGCCTGCCGGTAGATGTCGTCGTAGAAGATGAACTCGTCGCAGTTGCTGATCAGCAGGTGGCTGCTGCTGTTCTTCACGCCGATCCCGATGACGCGCTTGTTGTTCTCGCGCAGCTTCGAGACCAGGGGCGAGAAGTCGCTGTCCCCCGACACGATCACGAAGGTGTCGATGTGGTCCTTGGAGTAGCAGAGGTCCATGGCGTCGACCACGAGGCGGATGTCCGCGCTGTTCTTGCCCGAGATCCGCGGCATGGGGATCTTCGATCAGCTCGATGGCCGCCTCGTGCAGCGGCGTCATGTGTTCCTTGTAGTAGTGCCAGTCGGCGTAGGCGCGCTTGACGATGATCTTGCCCTTCTCCAGCACGCGCTGCAGCAGCAGCTTGACGTCGAAGCGCTGGCGGGCGTCGCGGGCGCCCAGGGCCACGTTGTCGAAATCGATGAAGAGCGCCAGATTGGGATGCTGGTCCTGGCTCATCCTTGGGCCTCCTTGCGGCCGGCTCCGCCGGCCGATGCTCCACGGGTAACCCGGATCCTTGATTTAGTCCGGGCCGGCGGACAAGGATAAGTCATAACTTGGAGGCCGTACACCTGCAAACTCGGAACCGGGTTGCGGACCCGGACCGACTCCCTGGGAGCGATCGCCATGTCCGAAACCCTCACCGCCGCCGAGCTGCGCGCCCTCGTCCAGCGCGTCTTCCGCCCCGCCGCCGCCGACACCGGCCTGGCCCTCATCGTCGACGTGCCCGACGAGCGGCGTGCCCGACAACCCCGCCTGGGCCGCGCGCCGCGCCCTGGCCGCCGACTGGGCGCGGGCCCTGGCGGGCGAACGGGAGGCCCTGGGCCTGGACCGGGTGACCCTGGCCTGGTACCGCAACGCCGGCGGCAACAACGCCGACCTGCCGCCCGGTCTGCCACCCCGACGACGGCGGGCCCGGTGCCCGAACACGCCGACCGCCTGCCCGGCGCGGGCCGTGCCCTTCGCGCGGCCTCTTCGCCGACCACAGCCATGGTCATGGCGCCCACGGAGCTGTCGGCCACCGCGCCCTTGAAGGTGGCCGCCCGCGACGGCGGCTTCCGGGCCGCCACCATGCCCGGCTTCCTGCCGTCGATGATCCCGGCCCTGCGCCTGGACTACGGGGAGGTCAACCGACGGGTGGACCTGCTCAAGCAGCTGCTGGACGCGGCCGAACGGGCGGACTGCGCTTCGCGACCGGACGGCAGCGAGCCACGACCTGGTCCTGGACCTGCGCCACCGCACCGGCCACGCCTCCGGCGGCCTGTTCCCGACGGCAACGGCGTGGCGGGCAACCTGCCCTCGGGCGAGGCCTACATCGTGCCCTACGAGGGGGAGCGCGCCGGCGACCCCAGCGGCTCGGCGGGCAGTCCTGCCGGTGCAGATCGACGGCGAGGTGGTGGTCTACCGCATCGCCGGCAACCGGGCGGTCGGAGGTCCTGGGCGACGGGCCCGGCCGGCCGCGCCGAGGCGGCCCACATCGCGGCCGAGCCCGCCTACGCCAACCTGGCCGAGCTGGGCCTGGGCGTGCTGGGCGACTTCGGCCTGGAACCCTGCGGCGAGATCCTGCTGGACGAGAAGCTGGGCCTGCACATCGCCTTCGGCCGCAGCGACCACTTCGGCGGCACGGTGGGTCCGGGCGACTTCAGCGGACCGGACGCGGTCATCCACCTGGACCGGGTCTACATCCGCGCCACCCAGCCGGCGGTGACGGTGCAGGAGCGTGCGCCTGGCGGGCCGGGACTCGACCGCGACCATCATCGCCGACGACGTCTTCCTGCCGCCTGTGACGGGGAACCCGTGGGCGGGCCGCCTGGAGAAGCGGCGACAAAAGGAAGCCGGGGCCTGTCGGTGAATGACTCTCGCCCTAAGTCATTCGGACATTGGTGGCCCCGGCCGTGATTTCTGTAGCGACCCGTTGGTCGCACGCTGAGGTAATTTCGGTTCCGCTACTGGGACGAATTTAGCGGAAATCGTGCCTGACGCGAAAGAATTTCTTCACGACAACTGTTGCATTGCCAAGGGCACGAACCGCAGCACATAAAGATATACTTATCAGATAAAGCAACAACTTACGGCCGTGAACGCCGCTCATGGCGCTCCAAGAAAACTTCAAGACAATTCGGTGACATTCGTCGCCGGGGAGCTTTCGCGGGAGGGTTGACACCCCTGCGCGGGCGCTCCAGGCCCCGCCGGGCCGGCAGGAAGGACGCTTTTGGACCACGTCGGGCACATATTCCGGCCACCGAGCGAAGCGGAGAGCCTGCTGCTGCAGGTGACCGTGGGCTGCAGCCACAACCGCTGCGCCTACTGCGCCATGTACCACGATCCGGCCCAGGCCCGCTTCCGCGCCAAGCCCTGGACCACGGTGGCCGCCGACATCGCCGAGGCCGGACGCCTGGCCGCCGCCGGCCTGCCCGTCCGCCGGGTCTTCCTCACCGACGGCGACGCCCTGATCCTGCCCCAGGCCCACCTGGAACGCATCCTCGGCGCCCTGCGGCAGGCGCTGCCCGAACTGCGACGGGTCGGCATCTACGGCGACGCCCGCAGCATCCTGCGCAAGTCGGCCGCCGAACTGGTCCGGCTGCGGGAGCTGGGCCTGGGCATCGTCTACCACGGGGCCGAGAGCGGCGACGACGAGGTGCTGCGCCGCGTCGTGAAGGGCTCGACCGCCGCCGAGGCCGTGGCCGCGGCCGGACGGCTGCGCGAGGCCGGCATCCGCCACTCGGTCATGGTGATGCTGGGGCTCGGGGGCGCGGAGCGCTCGGCGGAGCACGCCGCCGCCACCGCCGCGCTGCTGACGGCCATGGACCCGCCCTTCGTCGGCGCCCTGACCACGACCCTGGTCCCGGGCACCCCCCTGTTCGCGGCGGCCGAGGCCGGCACCTTCGTCCTGCCCGACGTCTGGGCCATGCTGGCGGAGCTGCGCACGATCGTGGCCGAGGCCCGCTTCACCCGCTGCCGTTTCCACAGCAACCACGCCAGCAACTACCTGCCGCTGAGCCTGAACCTGCCCGCGGACCGCGGAACGCGGCCTGGCCCGGCTGGACGCGGTGCTGGCCCGCCGCCGGCCCGACGACCTGAAGCCCGAGTTCCTGCGCGGCCTCTGATTCCGGCGCGGCCTCCGACCGCCCCTCTTGACAGGGGCCGCCCGGGGGCACGATCATGCCGGCACCAGCGAAAAGATCCGCCGCCGTCACCCGCGAGGCCCGTCCCATGACCGAAGCCAAGACCTCCCCCATCCGCCTGCTGCTCGTCGACGACGAGGAGGATCTGGTCACCTTCCTGGCGCACCGCCTGCGCAAGCGCGGCATCGAGGTCACCGTGGCCACCCGGGGCAACGAGGCCCTCCGGTTCGCCGAGGAACAGAAGTTCGACGTGGCGGTGGTGGACCTGAAGATGCCCGACATCGACGGCATCACCGTGATGGAGCGGCTCAAGGTCAGCCAGCCCTTCCTGGAGCTGCTCATGCTCACCGGCCACGGCAGCCACGACTCCGCCTGGGAGGCGGGCCGGCTCCAGGCCTTCCGCTACCTGCTGAAGCCCTACGATTTCGACGAGCTCCACGGCCTCATCGAGGAGGCCGCCGCCCAGCGCCGCAAGCGCCTGCAGGCCGAGTTCGCCGGCAAGCTGGCCGACCTCATGGCCGGCACCACCAGCGCCCGCGACCTGATCGAGGAATGCGACAAGCTGCGCCGTGAATACGAGCAGGACTGAGCCCCAGGGTCTCGTCCTGGTGGGCGACGACGCCCTCCTGGCCGATCTCGTCATCGGCCTGACCGGACCGCCCCGCGCCACCTCCCTGCGGGTGTGGGCGGTGGTCGATCTGGCCGAGGGCGAGGCCGCCGCCCTGGCCCGCGAAGCCGGCGTGCCCCTGGTGGCCACCCGCCTGGAGGCCCTCGCGGCCTCGGCGCCGGCCCTGGCCCTGGTGGCCAGCCGCGATCCCGACCTGGGCACCCGCGTCCGCCGCATCCTGCCCACGGACACCATCGTCCTGGCCGACGAGGTGCTGCCCCTGCTGGAGGCCGTGGGCCGCCTGGCCGACGAGAACCGGGCCCTGCGCCTGGACAGCCACCGCCTCAAGGAGACCCGCCTGCGCCTGAACCAGTTCGTGGAGACGGCGCCCATGGCCATCTACATCAAGGACCGGGACCTGCGCTACCGGAAGATGAACGCCCACGCCCTGCACGTGCTCGGCCTGAAGGAGCCCGACGTGATGGGGCGCACCGACCACGCCCTCTATCCCGGGGGCAGCGCGCGCTGGCTGCAGCGGGTGGAGCAGGAGACCCTGCGCACCCGCCAGACCCTCCACGCCTCGGGGGTGCTGCCGGTGCAGGGCGAGGACATGCACGTGCAGGTGACCCTGTTCCCGGTGATCGAGGACGGCCAGGTGGAGGGCCTGTACGGCCTGATGGAGGACACCACCGAGCTGTACGAGAGCGAGCAGAAGCTGCACCAGGTGGACGAGCAGCTGACCGAGACCCAGACCTACCTGCGGGAGGTGCTGGAGAACAGCCGCGACATGATCTTCCTGACCGATCCCCGGGGCGTGCTGCTGTCCTTCAACAGCGGGGCCGAGCAGGCCCTGGGCTACAGCCGCGACGAGGTGGTCGGCACCCCGGCCCACGCCCTCTGCGCCTCGCCGGGCAACTTCGAGAAGCTGTTCGCCACGGCCCTGCGCGACGGCCATGCCGTGGCCTACGAGACCGAGTTCCGCAGCCGCGACCGGCGGACCATCATCGGCAACATCAGCCTGACCCTGATCCAGGGCCCGGACGGCCGGCCCCAGGAGATGGTCTGCCTCTGCCGCGACATCACCACGCGGGTGCGCCTGAAGAACGACCTGATCCGTTCCGAGCGCCTGGCGGCCGTGGGCCAGATGGCCTCGGGCGTGGCCCACGAGATCAACAACCCCCTGGCGGTGATCGACACCATCGGCGGCCTGGTGGAGGAGAGCCTGCGGGACGAGGGCGACCGCCTCGACCCGGAAACGCTGAAGATCCTGGCCAAGGCCATGGAGCGGCTCCACGCCCAGGTGCAGCGCTGCACCGCCATCACCCACAGCCTCCTGGGCTTCGTGCGCAACGCCCAGCGGGGCATGACCGACGTCCACCTGCACGCCCTGCTGGACGAGTGCCTGACCCTGCTGGCCACCGAGATCCGCCGCTCGGGCGCCGAGGTGGCCCTCCACTACGCGCCGCGGATGCCCGTCTTCCGCTCGGACCCCACCATGCTGCAGCAGGTGTTCGTCAACCTGTTCAAGAACGCGGTGGACGCCATGGAGGCGGTGCCGGACAGGGCGGCGCTGCTGGAGATCACCACCACCGCCGACGGCGAGCAGGTGACCATCGCCATCCAGGACAACGGCGTGGGCATCGCGCCGGAGGACCGGGACCGCATCTTCGACCTGTTCCACACCACCAAGCCCATGGGACGGGGCACGGGCCTGGGGCTGGCCATCGTCCACGACATCCTGTTCCGGCTGGGCGGCTCGGTGCGCGTGGCCAGCGAACCCGGGCGCTGGTCCCGTTTCGTGGTCACCCTGCCCCTGCAGCCGCCGGAGACGCCGCGGCCCGATCCCCTCAGCATTTCCCTTTGATATCATGATTTCTGTGGCCACCGCCGCCCGCGGGCCCGATATTGGCTACGGCGAGCCCGGGCAAGAACCGGTGTTTTCCACTTCGACCGGGAGCCGGATCGTGAGCAGTACCCTTTCCCACCCGCTGACCAATCCCGTCCACCGCTTCCATATCCCGGTGATGGGCACGGGTTTCACCATCGACACGCCCCTGAAGGTGGCGCGCTACGGCATCTCGTCGGTGGTCTCCCTGGTGGACGACGTGCTGATCGAGCAGATGCGCCGCCGGCTGGCCAGCGAGGCCGGCGCCGACAGCACCCCCATCGAAGACGCCGACGACGACGCCCGCGCCCGCCGCATCACCGCCTACCTGGACCTGCTGCACGACCTGGTGCAGGACCAGATGGAGCGCCTGCGCACCGCGGCCTTCACCGCCGGCAGCGAGATCAACCGCTACTTCGAGATGCTGCCCGACTCGCCCCTGCGCTCCCTCTACGAGACCATGCAGCAGGCGGCCGACCCCGCCGAGCGCGCCCGCCTGCAGGCGGAGCTGCGCGCGCGCGTCGTGCCCGGCGGCATCGACGTGAACATCATGACCAAGCTGGACCGGATGAGGCTCCAGCGCGGCCAGGCCCTGGGGCCCCTGTTCTCCGACGCCCTGAGCGCCCTGCGCGGCTACGCCAACAGCAAGGTGTGCTCGTCGGTGGTGCTGTCGGCCGGGCTGAACCGCCGCCTGTTCGGCTACCTGCGGGAGTTCACCGACTTCCTGCCCGACGACGCCGGCGACCTGAAGAAGCGCATCATCCTGAAGGTGAGCGATTTCCGCAGCGCCGTGATCCAGGGCAAGCTGCTGGCCCGCGACGGCCTGTGGGTCAGCGAGTACCGCGTCGAGTCGGGCCTGAACTGCGGCGGCCACGCCTTCGGCGGCGCCGGCACCCTGCTGGGGCCCATCCTGGCCGAGTTCGCCCGGGAGCGGGAGAACCTGGCGGCGCAGCTCTACGGGGTCTGGCGGGGCAGCCTGGAACGGCTGGGCCGCGCCGGTGCCCGACGCGCCGCCGCCGGTGCGGGTGACGGTCCAGGGCGGCATCGGCACCGCCGAGGAGACCGCCCTGCTGCTGGAGCGCTACGGCCTGGACGGCACCGGCTGGGGCAGCCCGTTCCTGACGGTGCCCGAGGCCGTGAACATCGACGCCGAGAACCTGGCCCGCCTGCTGGCCGCCGGCGAGGGCGACGTGCACCTGAGCCAGGCCTCGCCCCTGGGCGTGCCCTTCTGGTGCCTGCGCGACTCGTCCAGCGAGATCGCGCGCCGCGAGCGCATCGCCCGCGGCACGCCGGGCAGCGCCTGCCCCAAGGGCTTCCTGGTGGCCAACACCGAATTCACCAAGGTGCCCATCTGCACCGCCAGCCGCGCCTACCAGCGCCGCGCCCTGGCGGAATTGGCGGCCGCCGAGCTTCCCGACGCGGAGCGGGCCGACCGCCTGGAGGCCATCACCGCCAAGGCCTGCATCTGCCACGACCTGGCGGGCAGCGCGACGGTGCCCCTGGGCATCGATCCCGGCGCCACCACGGCCGTCTGCTGCGGTCCCAACTCGGCCTACTTCGGCCAGATCGCGGGGCTGCGCGAGATGGTCGACCACATCTACGGCCGGGTGCGCCTGCCCCTGGCCGACGGCCGTCCCCACATGTTCCTCAAGGAGCTGTCGCTGCACCTGGACCGGGTGCGCGAGGAGCTGGAGCGCCGCCGCGCGCGGCCTGGGCGCCGACGGCAGCCGCCTGGCCGACATCCGCGCCAACCTGGCCACGGGCATCGCCCACTACCGGGAGCTGGCGGGGCAGCTGGTGCGGGACCAGCGGGACGATTTCTCGTCGCGGCTGGAGAAGCTGCGCGACGACCTGGAGTCGCTGCTGCCCTAGGCCTCCGGTGCCTCGTCGGCGAGCATGGCCAGGACCTCGTCGGTCTTCGCGCGCATCAGCGCCGCATCCCCCCGCGACTCCACGTTCAGGCGGATCACCGGCTCGGTGTTGCTCTTGCGCAGGTTGAAGCGCCAGTCGCCCATGTCCAGGGAGATGCCGTCGGTGTGGTCGATGCCGCGGGCCTCGGGGGCGTAGCGCGCCTCGATCCGCCGCAGCGCCGCGTCGGGATCCTGCAGGCGCCGGTTGATCTCGCCGCTGGCCGGGAAGGCCGCCTGCATCGCCGCCACCAGCTCCGGACAGCTTGCCGGCCCGTGCGGGCCATCTCCTGCACCACCAGCAGCCAGGGCAGCATGCCCGCTGTCGCAGTAGTGGAAGTCGCGGAAGTAGTGGTGGGCCGACATCTCGCCGCCGTAGACGGCGTCCTCGGCGCGCATGCGCTCCTTCATGAAGGCGTGGCCGGTCTTGTTCATCACCGGCCGGCCGCCGGCGGCCTCGACCATGGCCACGGTGTTCCAGACCAGGCGCGGATCGTGGACGATCGCCGCCGCCGGGGTCGCGGCGCAGGCTGGCCTGGGCCAGCAGGCCCACCAGGTAGTAGCCCTCGATGAAGGCGCCCGTCTCGTCGAAGAAGAAGCAGCGGTCGAAGTCGCCGTCCCAGGCCAGGCCCAGGTCGGCGCCGTGCTCGCGCACCGCGGCGGCGGTGGCACCGCGGTTCTCCGGCAGCAGCGGGTTGGGGATGCCGTGGGGGAAGGTGCCGTCGGGCTCGTCGTGGACGTGGACGAAGCTCAGCTGCGGCAGCCGCGCGGCCAGGGCCCGGACCACCGGTCCGGCGCAGCCGTTGCCGCCGTCGGCCACGATGGTCAGGGGCTTCAGGGCCGCGGCGTCCACCAGCGCCAGCAGGTCGTCCACGTAGGCGGCGCGATGGTCGAGCGTCGTGACGGTGCCCGGCCTGGCGGCCCGCGGCGCAGTCGCCGGCGACCGCCAGGGCGCCGATCTCGTGCAGGCCCGAGTCGCCGCTGATGGGCCGGGCGTCGGTCCCGGACCAGCTTCATGCCGTTGTGGTCCATCGGGTTGTGGCTGGCCGTGACCATCACGCCCGCCGTCCAGGCCGCGGGCGGCGGTCGACGTCGTAGATCATCTCGGTCCCGCACTCGCCGATGTCCACGACGTCGGCGCCGGCGGCGGTCAGGCCCGCGGATCAGGGCGGCGCACAGTTCGCCGCTGCTCAGGCGGCAGTCGCGGCCCACGGCGAAGGTGCCGGCGCCCAGGTGGGCGGCGGTGGCCAGGCCGATGCGGTAGGCCAGCTCGGCGTCCAGTTCCACGGGCACGCGGCCGCGGATGTCATAGGCCTTGAAGCAGGCGGGGATGGCGGGCATGCGGCGGATATCTCCCGGTTTGCCGGCTGCGGCCGCGGCGTCTCAGATCCCTTGTGTAACATGATGCGCCGCGGCGGCAACCGGGCGCCGACCGTTTTCTGCTGGCCAGCGGCCGCCCGATCGACGATCATGGGCGCCACGAAGCCGAAGATCCGGCCCGCGCCGGTCGCCCGACGCCCTCCCGCCCCCGGCGGCCGGGCGAACTTCCCGGGAGGGATTGCGATGAAGAAGATCCTGCTCGTCCATGCATGACCGTCGTCCTGGCCGCCGGTCTCTCCGGCTGCGTGCAGATGCACAGCACGACGGACATCAAGGCCGACGGCTCCGGCACCGCCACCATCGAGATCGGCATGAGCGCAGGCGGTGGCCGACGCCATCAAGGAACTGCAGGCCGATCGATCCCAACGCCGGCGGCGACCAGGAGATGCCCTCGTTCTCGGACATCGACAAGGACCGAGATCGAGAAGGCCATCAAGCCCTACGACGTCAAGCTGACCCAGTTCGAGAAGTCCGAGGCCGACGGCGCGCGAGTCGATCAAGATGGCCTTCGCCTTCAAGGACCTCAAGGGCCTGTCCGCCGCCATGGGCGCCGCCATGGGCGAGGCTCCCGACGACGGCCTGGGCATCTACGACGACCGCCGACGGCAACTACGTGCTGAAGAAGGCCACCTACGACTTCAGCGACTACCCCGCCAAGGACGAGGACAAGGCCGACAAGGCCGAGAGGAGCAGGAGGCCACCCAGCAGACGCCCGAGCAGATGCAGAAGCAGATGGAGATCATGGGCAAGCTGATGGGCGCCATGTCGGAGCTGGACGTCAGCATGAAGATCACCGTGCCGGGCGACATCATCACCACCAACGCCCCCGAGCAGGACGGCCGCACGTCCATCTGGACCATCAACTCGTCCAACATGATGACGGCCGGCCAGGACATGGAGCCGAACATCACCTTCAGCGGCAAGGGTCTGAAGATCAAGAACGCCCTGAAGGACGAGCCGAATAGTCGTCCGCAGCGACCAGCGGTGCCCGGGAGCGGGGCCGTCCGCACGCGGCGGCCCCTTCGCCGTATCCGCTCCGGAGGAGTCGCCCATGAGGCGCCGCGAATTCGCCGTCGCCGACCACGCCCTCTTCGCCGAGATCGCCGCCCGGGCCGAGGTGGGCCACCTGGTCATCGTCACCCCCGACGGCTGGCCCCGTGCCGTGGCCGTGAACTTCTGCGCCCTGGACCGGACCATCTATTTCCACGGCGCCCTGGCCGGCGAGAAGCACGACGTGGCCGCGGCGTCCCGGCGGCGCCCGCGTCGGCTTCACCATGAACCTGCCCCACAGCCTGATCCCCAGCACCTGGACCGCGCCGGGCTACGCCTGTCCGGCCACCCACTTCTTCAAGTCGGTGGAGATCAAGGGCCGCTGCGAGCTGGTGGCCGACGCGGCCGAGAAGGCCCGCGCCCTGCAGGCCCTGATGGAGAAGTACCAGCCCGAGGGCGGCTACGACCCCATCGACCCGGCGGACCGCCGCTACGCCAAGGCCCTGGCCGGCGTCGGCGTGTTCCGGGTCAGCCCGAGTCGTGGACGCGGCAAGGTGAAGTTCGGCCAGAACATGCGCGCGGCGCTGCGGCGCGCGCTTCGTCGCCGAGCTGCGGCGCGCGCGGCCGGCCGGTGGACCTGGCCACGGCCGACGAGATCGAGAAGACCCTGGCCGACGACGACGCCTGAAACAGCGGCGGGGGCGCCGGCCGGCGCCCCCGCGATCCCCCACCGGCAGCAGCACTCAGCGCAGCAGCGTCACCCGCTGCTCCGTCACGCCCTGCACCGTCTCCAGGCGCACCGTGTAGACGCCGCTGGCCACGCCGCGGCCGGTGTCGTCGGTGCCGTCCCAGCGGACGCGGTCCGCGCCGGCCGGACGCACCTCCGCGAAGAGCTGCCGCACCTGGCGGCCCCGCACGTCGTGCACCGTGAGCCGGGCCCAGCCCGCCGCGGGCAGGTTGAAGTCCAGGTTCACGCGCGGGTTGAACGGGTTGGGGCTGCCCGCCAGCTCCAGGGCCCCGGCGGGCGGACCGGCCACCTCGATGGTGTCCAGCACCAGGTCGTTCCCGGCCGCCTTGGCCACCAGGTCGTAGGTGCGGGGCCAGGAACCCGGATCGTCGTCGACGACGCGGCCGGACGCGGCCGGCAGGGCCCACGACCGGGCCGCGAGGCCGCCCCCGGACCGGCGTTCCACCGTCACGGGCAGGCCGTCGGCGTGGAAGACGTCGAAGGCCAGGTCCACGCCACCGGCCCCGGCGTGCGGCACCAGCCGGCCGCCGATGGCCGGCACCGGCACCTGCTGCAGGGGCAGCCAGGGCACGTTGAACTCGGCGCCGTTGGCCGGATCACCGTCGCGGTCGAAGTTCTGGCCCCGGGCCGCCAGCACCGCCTGGGCGGCGTTGGCGACGAGGTCGGCCTTGGTCAAGCCCGCCACCAGGGCGGCGCGGAAGGTGACCGATTCGCCCGGCGCCAGGCTGGCCACCGGGGCGCGCCGATCACGCACCGCCAGTCGGCGATGCGTCCGGGCAGCGGGTCGGGGTCGATGTGCTCAGTGCTGATCAACAGGAAACGTTCGGCGTCGTTGGTCGGATCGCCGCCCTGCTCGAACGCCACCTGGCCCGAGAAGTAGTTCAGCGAATACATCCGCAGCGGATCGGCCGGACCGCCGCCGGCGGCGTCGGTGACGAGGTCGCACAGCACCCAGGCACAGTAGCCGGGCGCGGGCGCCACCGCGGCCTCGTCGTGGACCCACGCCAGGTCGACCATCACGAAGGTGCCGGTGGTGGGATCCTGGACCTCCCCCGAGAATCCGCCCATGATGTCGTCGTCGGCCGCGGTCCCCGCGTCGAAGTCCGAGAACATCGCGCAGGTGACCTGGTCGATGGTCTCGGTGCCGATGTTGGTGGCCGTGTACTCGTAGCCGATGAAGTCGTCCAGCAGCGGATCGCTCCACTGGTAGCTGGACTGGACCACCTTCAGTCCGAGGGGCACGTGGTCCGGGTAGGACGACTGGGCCAAGGCCGTGGTGTCCCACATGACGCAGCGGAACTCCTCGTCCGAGGCGGCGGCGTAGTCCTCGTCGATCAGGCCGTCGCCGTCGTTGTCCCGGCCGTCCAGGGGATCCTCGTCCTCCAGGCCGTCGGCGTCGTCGTCGGCGTCGGGCCAGGGGTAACGGTTACCACCGGAGACGCCCTGGGCCGTGGCGTAGATGATGTTGACGGGATCGGCGTTGGTCATGATCTCGCTCTCGTACTGGCCGGTGCTGACCAGCGGCTCGCCCAGGCGGATGCCGCCGATCCAGAAGCCCGCCGCCCACAGGAAGTCGCTGCCGTGCTCGCCCGGCCAGCGGGCCGAGGCGGCGGCGCTGAAGGTCGACGGCACCGTCGGCCGCGAGCCGATCAGCCCCCAGTTGGTGACGTTGTTCCAGAGTTGGCCGACGTGATGGACGACCGAACCGTCGACGATGAAGGTCTTGTCCGTGGGATGGCCGGCTGGATCGTTGCCGGCGGAATGGGCGGCGCCCGTGCCCAGGCACAGGCTGACCACAAGAGTCACGAGCTTGGCGCGCATGCTCCCGTCTCCCCTTATGCCCCTGGTCAGGAGAATGCCAGGCCCTGGTCGGCCTGCTCCGTCACGCTACGGTCGGAATGGGTCGTTGTCAATCGAGCGGCGGCCCGGCGGAGGGCCGCCGGGTCGGCCGGGCCCTCCGCCGCCGTCGCAGGTGGGCGTCAGGTCGCGGCCCGCGCCAGGGGCAGCGCCCGCTCCAGGAACTCGGCCGCGCGCGGCGGCCGGCTGGTGATCAGGGCCACCGCCACCACCGCCCAGGGCACCACCATCACGAAGCTGCCGGTCAGCACCGTCAGCACCAGCCCGAAGCACGGCGATGCTCTCGCGCAGGGCGCAGCTGGTGATCATGGCCGTCTGGTACTGGGGGAAGATCATCACCAGCCGCTGTTCCACCGGCTCCAGCTCGGCGGCACCCGCCGGCGGCCGTTGCAGGAACGGCCCCCGCAGCAGGATCAGGAGCCGCTCGTCGGCCAGCATCCGGCCCGGCACCACGTACGAGCCCACCAGCGCCGCGGCCGCCACCAGCACGAACAGGGCCTGGATCAGACGCCAGGGGCGCCCGACTCCCGCGCCACGGGCCGGGGCGACCGGGTCAGCACCCAGGCCACCCCCACGTAGATGAACGGCGCGGCCAGGAAAGCCCCCCAGATGACGTTCAGCGTCCGCGCCTGCGGGGCGATCACCGCGCGGAACTTGGCCGAGGCCACCGCTACGCTCCGCCGTCGGCGCCGGCGCCCGTCAGGGGCGCGGGCTGCGGGACGCGCCTTCAGCTCGCGGTCCATCAGGAACAGGCCCGGCCCGTCGGCGCCCATCATCTTGCAGCTTCTTGACGATGTCCTCGACCTGGGCCTCCTCCTCCACCTGCTCCGAGACGTACCACTGCATCAGGTTGTTGGTGGCGTGGTCCTTCTCCTCGATGCAGAGGTCGGCCAGGGCGTTGATGTTGGTCGTCATGTACTTCTCGTGGTCCAGGGAGGCCTCGAACACGCGCCAGGGGCGTGTCCCACTCCCGGGGCGGCGCCTTCACCTCGCGCAGCTCCACCCGCCCGCCGCGGTCGACCATGTAGTCGAAGATCTTCATGGCGTGCTGGTACTCCTCCTGGGCCTGCATGCGCATCCAGTGGGCGCAGCCGTCCAGGTTCGCGTCCTCCAGGTAGGCCGCCATGGACAGGTAGATGTAGCTGGAGTAGTACTCCTCGTTGATCTGCTTGTTCAGGGCATCCTGCAGCTTCTTGCTGAGCATGGTCCGTCCTCCGGCGGTGGGGAACGTGCGGGCCCGCGGCCCGCGCCAACTGCTTGTCCTGGAACCCATGTTACGCGTCGGTCCGGGGCCGATGCCAGCGGCATTTCGGCCGTTGGCGTAATCCGGGCGCGTTGTTATCATGTGCCGGGATCGAGCAGGGCCGGTATCCGGCCCGTTTTTGCGACATCCCCGCCGTGCAGCCGGACGGCCCGGACCCCTGGTCCGGACCGCGCGGCAGCCCGGTGCGTCTGCCGAACCTGCCGAGACTCCAACCGAAGGACCGCGGCGATGCCCAAGAAGCCCCTCGCGAAGTTCACCGTGCCCTGACCTGCAGATCCTGGACGAGAACGGCAAGGTCGACGCCAAGCTCGAGCCGGACCTGGGCCCCGAGCGCGCCGTCGCGATGTACCGCTGGATGCGCCTGGCCCGCGAACTGGACGAGCGCATGCTCAAGCTGCAGCGCCAGGGCCGGCTGGGCACCTTCCCCCCCTGCACCGGCCAGGAGGCCGTCTCCATCCCCGCCGCCCTGGCCATGCAGGACGGCGACTGGTTCGTGGGCGCCTTCCGCGAGCTGGGCGGCCGCCTGGTGCGCGGCGAGCCCCTGACCTCCACCCTCGACTACTACAACGGCTGGGAAGAGGGCAACATCCTGCCCGACAAGGACCTGCGCATCCTGCCGACCAGCGTGGTGATCGGCTGCCAGATCGAGCACGCCGCCGGCCTGGCCTACGCCGCCAAGTACAAGGGCAGACCGACGACGTGGTCGTGGCCTTCATCGGCGACGGCGGCACCAGCGAGGGCGGCTTCCACGAGGGCCTGAACTTCGCGGCGGTCTGGCAGGCGCCGCTGGTGGTCATCTGCCAGAACAACCAGTGGGCCATCTCCATCCCGCGCAGCGACCAGACCCACAGCGAGACCCTGGCCCAGAAGGGCATCGCCTACGGCATGCCGGTGATGCAGGTGGACGGCAACGATCCCCTGGCGGTGTGGGTGGCGGTGAGCGAGGCCATCGAGCGCGCCCGCACCGGCGAGCGGCCCCACCTTCATCGAGGCGGTGACCTACCGCCTGATGATGCACACCACCGCCGACGACCCCAAGAAGTACCGCCAGGAGGACGACGAGAAGTGCGCCTGGGACAAGGAGCCGCTCCTGCGCACGCGCAAGTGGCTGACGGCCAAGGGCTGGTGGGACGACGCACGAGGAAGAGGCCCTGCTGGGCGAGGTCAAGGCCCAGGTGGACGCGGCGGTCAAGGAGTTCGAGGCCCCCAAGGAGCTGGGCCCAGGACGAGCCCTTCCGCCACGTCTACGGCACCGAGCCACGCCGTCATCGAGGAGCAGCACCGCGACTTCCTGGCGAACGTCGCGCGGGAGGCGGACCATGGCTAAGCTCAACATGGTGCAGGCCATCAACCTGGCCCTGAAGCAGGAGATGGCGCGGGACGAGACGGTGCTCGTGCTGGGCGAGGACGTGGCCGTGGACGGCGGCGTGTTCCGCCTGACCGAGGGCCTGCTGGACGAGTTCGGCCCCGAGCGCGTGATGGACACGCCCCTGGCCGAGTCGGGCATCCTGGGCAGCAGCATCGGCATGGCCCTGGCGGGCCTGCGGCCCGTGTGCGAGATGCAGTTCTCGGGCTTCAGCTACCTGATGATGGGCCAGTTCGAGGCCCACGCCACGCGCCTGCGCGCGCGCACCCACGGCCAGCTCTCGGTGCCCCTGGTCATCCGCATGCCCTACGGCGGCGGCGTGCGCGCCCTGGAGCACCACAGCGAGAGCCGCGAGGTGCTCTACGCCCACCTGCCGGGCGCCAAGGTGGTGATCCCCAGCGGCCCGCGCAACGCGCGCGCCCTGCTGGTGGCGGCCATCCGCGACCCGGACCCGGTGGTGTTCATGGAGCCCAAGCACTCCTACCGGGCCTTCCGCGAGGAGGTGCCCGACGAGGAGGAGACCATGCCCATCGGCAAGGCCCAGGTGGTGCAGGAGGGCACCGACCTGACCCTGGTCGGCTGGGGCGCCATGATGCGGCCCGCCCTGAAGGCCGCCGCCGAGGTGGAGCAGAAGCGCGGGACCAGCATCGAGATCATCGACCTGCTGACCATCGCGCCCCTGGACAGCGACACCATCGCCGAGTCGGTGAAGAAGACCGGCCGCTGCGTCATCGTGCAGGAGGCGCCCCGCAGCTTCGGCGCCTCCAGCGAGATCACGCCGCAGATCAACGACAAGGCCCTCATGTACCTGGAGGCCCCCGTCAAGCGGCTGACCGGCTACGACGTGGTGACGCCGTACTTCGGCCGCGAGAAGAGCTACATTCCCGACGCCGCGCGGGTGGCGCGCGGCATCGAGGAGACCCTGGACTTCTAGGACGTCAGGACCCGGCCGGACAGGCCCGACCCCGGAGGCATGACCGTGTTCGAGTTCAAGCTGCCGGATCTGGGCGAGGGCATCGCCGAGGGCGAGATCCTCAAGTGGCACGTGGAGCAGGGCGGCCAGGTGGCGGAGGACGCGCCGCTGGTGGACGTGGAGACGGACAAGGCCGCCGTCACCATCCCCGCGCCGCGGGGCGGCACGGTCCACGCCCTGCAAGGGCCGCGTGGGCGACATCGTCAACGTGGGCGACGTGGTGGTGGTCATCGACGACGGCTCGGGCGACGCCGGGCCGCGGCCGCCGACGAATCGGCCGACAAGGTGTTCGCCGAACCCGACCGGGCCGAACCCGCCGCCGTGCCCGAGGCCGCCGCCCCGGCGGCGCGACCCGGCGTGCGGCGCCCGGTGCCCGCGGCCCCGGCCACCCGCCGCCTGGCCCGCCAGCTGAAGGTGGACATCAACCTGGTCAGCCCCAGCGGTCCCGGCGGCCGGGTGACCCCCGAGGACGTGCACCGGTTCGCCGAGCACGGCGGCCCGGGCCCGGACCCGGCCGGCGCGGCGGCGGCGCCCGCGGCCGGCGGGCACGTGCCGGCCCGCCAGGTGCGCGACGACCCGGCCTTCGCCGAGTTCGCCGCCCACGCCTCGGCCACCATCCCCTTCCTGGAGCTGGAGCCCCTGCCCGACTTCTCGACCGAGGGCCCGGTGCGGGTCGAGGCCCTGCGCTCGATCCGCCGCAAGGTGGCGCGCAAGATGGTCACCTCCATGACCCTGGTGCCCCACGTGGCCCACATGGACGAGGCCGACGTCACCGACCTGGACGAGTTCCGCCGCCGCGAGCGGCAGCGGCGCCAGGGCGGCACCGGCGGCAACCTGACCCTGCTGGCCTTCGTGATGAAGGCCGTCACCGCGGGCCTGCGGGCGGCGCCGGCGTTCAACGCCAGCCTCGACCCGTTCCGCGAGGAGATCATCTACAAGGACTACTACAACATCGGCTTCGCCGCGGACACGGGGCGCGGGCTGATCGTGCCGGTGGTGCGGGGCACCGACCGCAAGAGCATCGTGCAGCTGGCCGACGACATCTTCGGCCTGGCCAGTCGGGCGCGCGAGGGCACCCTCGGCGCCGAGCACATGCGCGGCGGCACCTTCACCATCACCAACATCGGCCCCCTGGGGGGCACCGCGCTGATGCCCGACCATCAACTACCCCGAGGTGGCGATCCTGGCCATGGGCAAGGCCCAGGAGAAGCCGGTGGTGCGCGACGGCGAGATCGTCATCCGCAAGATGCTGCCGCTGACCCTGGCCTTCGACCACCGCATCGCCGACGGCGCCGACGCCGCGCGCTTCGTGGCCGAACTGGTGCGCCAGCTCTCGGATCCGAACCTGCTGCTGCTGGAGACCTGAGCGGCCACCCGAACGGAGGACACGGACCATGGTGATGGGAAGCCTGCGCCAGGAGACCCAGGTGGCGGTGATCGGCTCGGGCCCCGGCGGCTACGTGGCGGCCATCCGCCTGGCCGACCTGGGCAAGGAGGTGGTCCTGATCGAGCGCCAGGGGCGCGACGGCGGGGCCTGCCTGCTGGAGGGCTGCATCCCCTCGAAGGCCCTGATCAACGCGGTCGAGGTCAAGGAGCACGCCCTGCACGCGGAGCAGTTCGGCCTCAAGTTCACCGGCATGGAGATCGACCCCAAGCGCCTGCGCCAGTGGACCGACGAGATCGTCGCCGGCCTCTCCCAGGGCGTCTCGGGGCTGCTCAAGCGGCGCGGCGTGACGGTGATCCGCGGCCACGCCCGCTTCGAGTCGGCCACCGGCCTGGCCATCGAGGGCGGCGAGGTCAGCGGCATCGACTTCGAGCAGTGCATCATCGCCACCGGCAGCGCCCTGAACCGCCTGCCCGAGGGCATCGTCCAGAGCGTGTGGTCCAGCGCCGACGCCCTGAAGCTGGAACGGGTGCCCGGCAGCCTGCTGGTGGTGGGCGGCGGCTACATCGGCCTGGAGATGGGCCTGGTGTACCAGGGCCTGGGCTCGGAGGTCTCGGTGGTGGAGTTCTTCCCGCGCCTGCTGATGGGCGCGGACGAGGACCTGGTGGACGTGATGGTGGGCCAGGTCTCCCAGCGCCTGCACGAGATCCTGCTGGAATCGAAGGTGCTGACCATCGACGAGACGCGCAGCGGCGGCTTCGACGTGACCATCGAACACGAGGGCCGGACCATCGCCCGCCACTACGACCAGGTGCTGGTGGCCATCGGCCGGCGGCCCAACACCGACGACCTGGGGCTGGAGCACACCAAGGTGCGGACCGACGACAAGGGCTTCATCCTGACCGACGAGACCTGCCGCACCGACGAGCCCACCATCTTCGCCATCGGCGACGCGGCCACCGGCCCCATGCTGGCCCACAAGGCCAGCCGCGAGGGCAAGGTGGCGGCCGAGGTCATCGCCGGCCACGACGGCGCCTTCGACAACCGGGCCATCCCGGCGGTGGTGTTCACCGACCCGGAGATCGCCTGGAGCGGGCTGACCGAGCGCGAGGCCGGAGAGCAGGGCATCGCCGTCAAGGTGGGCCGCTTCCCCCTGTCGGCCCTGGGCCGCGCCCGCACCCTGGGCCGCACCGACGGCCTGGTCAAGGTCATCGCCGACGCGGACACCGGCACCATCCTGGGCGTGGGCATCGTCGGCCCCATGGCCAGCGAGCTGATCGCCGAGGGCACCCTGGCCATCGAGATGGGCGCCACCCTGGAGGACCTGATGGCGACCATCCACCCCCACCCCACCCTGTCGGAGGCGATCCTGGAGGCCGCCGAGGTGGCGGCGGGCGAGGCGGTGCACCTGAACCCGCCCCGCAAGGTGCGATGAACCGCCCGCTTGTCCGGATCGACCCTGACGACCTGCCGACCCGGCCCTGGGATCGGGACGATGCCCTGCTGGACGAGGTCCGCGCCGGCGGCGCGCCGGCGGTGGCGGTCTACGCCTGGGACGCGCCCGCGGTGGTGATCGGCCGCGGCGGCCGGCAGGCCCTGGAGATCGACCGGGACGCCGTGGCCGCGGCGGGCGTGCCCCTGTACCGGCGCCCCGGCGGCGGCTGCGCCGTGGTCCTGGACCCGGGCAACGTGGTCCTCTCGCTGGGATTGCCGCTGCCGGGGATCGGGGGCATCACCGGGGCCTTCGCCGCCGTCTCGTCCTGGCTGGCCGGCGCGTTGGCCGCCTGCGGCGTGCCCGGGGTGGTGCGGCGCGGGGTCTCGGACCTGGTGCTGGGCGACCGCAAGATCGGCGGCTCGTGCATCTGGCGGACGCGGGGCCTGCTCTACTACTCGACGACCCTGCTCGTGGACCCGGACCTGGACCTGGTGGAGCGTCTGCTGCCCCAGCCGCCGCGGGAACCCGACTACCGGGCCGGGCGTTCGCACCGGGCATTCATGGGCACGGTCCGCGCCGCGGGTTTCACCGGCAGCACCGCCGAATTGGCCGCGACCCTGCGTGGGATCGCGTCGGCCCGACTCTCGGAACTGGGAGAACTCTGCGGGAAATCCGCTTAGAGCGGTCTACAGAAAATCCTTTTTCCGGAGCGAAATTGATATAAGATAGGTTGCCTTGGTGCCGATATGGATCTTGGGGGAGGATGAGTTCTCGCCATCCTGTGGTTTGAGTCGCCCAACTCTTGTGAGGGAAAGACGTGTTGGATATGGCTACACGAAATCAGACGACCCGTGTGATGATCGTCGACGATCACCCGCTCGTGCGCTCGGGCATCCGCTCGCTGATCCAGCTCGAGGACGACCTCGAGGTCTGCGGCGAGGCCGAGGATCACGCCGGCGCCCTGGAACTGATCGCCGCGGATCAGCCGGACATGGTCCTGGTGGACATCTCCCTGAAGAACAGCAACGGCCTGAGCCTGCTCCGCGACATCGCCCAGAACTACCCCGGCGTGAGCACCCTGGCCGTCTCCATGCACGACGAGTACACCTACGCGTTCCGCTGCCTGAAGGCCGGCGCCAAGGGGTACATCATGAAGCAGGAGGGCACCGAGAAGATCCTCGAGGCCATCCGTTGCGTGCTCGAGGGCAAGACCTACCTGAGCCCCGCCATGACCCAGAGCGCCGTGGAGCAGCTGGGCCAGGGCAAGGCCGCCGGCGCCTCGCCGGTGGAGGTGCTCAGCAACCGCGAGCTGGAGCTGTTCCAGCTGACGGGCCAGGGCAAGGAGATCGCCGAGATCGCCGAGATCATGAACATCTCGCCGCGCACGGTGGAGGTGCACCGGTCCCACATCAAGAAGAAGCTGGGGCTGCGGACCTCGACGGACATCTTCCAGGCTGCCTACGAGTGGCTGCGGACCAGCGGGCTGCAGCCCTGAGCGTGACCTGACCGGTCGGCCGGACGGCGGTCTCCGCCATCCATGGCTCCGACCGCCTCGACAAGAAGCCCCCGGGGACCGCCTGGCCCCGGGGGCTTCTTGACGCCGGCCGGCCGGTCAGGTCACGCTCAGGGCGGCACCATCAGGAAAAGCGCCACGGCGGCAGGGAGACGCGGAGGGGTTCCCGTCCGCCGGCGGACGTGGTACGCTGGCGGCGTCCCGGAGGGGGTCCGGGACGAAGGGGGGACGGTGTCATGGGAATCGGTGCGCTCATCCTGCTGGTCTCGGGCCTGGCGGCGACGGCAACGCCTGCCGCAAGCATCGACTACGGGGACCATACCGCGGTGACCGCGGCCCGGTACCTGGACCATCCCTACGCGGCCGCCGTGGACGGGTCGCGGGCGATCGTCGGCTTCACGCGCGGGGTGATCGCCCTGGACCTGTCCCGCCCGGTCGGCGCCCGGTTCGGCGGCGGGATCCCGACGGTGACCGGCACCGCCGCGGTGGCCCGCCTCGGCTGCTACCATTTCGCCTGCAGCGACGGCGTCCGCACCTACTCCATCGGATCGAATCTCACGCCGCGGGAACGCGGCCTGGTCGAGGTGCTGGGGCGGCCCACCGGGCTGGCCTTCGCCGGCGACCTGCTGGCCGTGTCCGCCACCGGCGGGATGACCTTCCTCGACCTCTCCCTGCCCAGCCGACCCGCCTTCCGCAGCCAGTTCCCCTACCCGGACGGCCTGGCGGGGATCGCCGCCGTGGGCGACCGGGTCTATGCGGCGGCCGGGGACGACGGCCTCATGGTCCTGCGGCTCGATGCGGACGGCGTGCCCTGGTTTGAGGACCTGCTGGACTGCGGCGGCCGGGTGCTGGGCGTGGCCGCGGGCGACGGCGTGCTGGCCGTGCTCCTGCGCGACGGCGTGGTTGCCGCCGACATCACCGATCCCGCCCGGCCCCGGCTGCTGGGGCGGTCGACGGTCACCGGGCGGACCATCCAGGGCAAGGGCCGCACCTTCTGGGTGTCCGGCGACGACGGCGCCTTCGTGCTGGACCTGGGCGACCCCGCCGCGCCCCGGCTGGCGGCGACCTTCCCGCCGACCGACGGCCTGCGCGGCCTGGCCCCGGCGGACGACGGGGTGGAGATCGCCGGCACCGACCGGGGCCTCTGCCTGGTGCAGCACGCCGAGTGGGGCCGGGTGGCGCCGCTCGCCACCCGCACCGCCGCCGCCCGGCAGGTGGCGACCGTCGGCACCCGCGCCTTCGTCGTGGGCGGTGCGACCCTGGGCGCCTTCGACCTCACCGAGCCCGACCGGCCGGTCGCCGTCGGGACCTACCGCCTGAACGACGGCTTCCTGGAAGACGTGACGCCCTGGCGGTCCTACCTGCTGGCGGCCGCCAGCCGCACGGGCCTGCTGGTGCTGGACCCGCGGCAGCCGTCGAACGTGCATCCGGTCGGGACACTCACCCTGCCCGGGACCCCCATGGCCGTGGCAGCGGCGGGCGAGGCCGCCTGGGTGACGCTCCGGCAGGAAGGCCTGGCGGCGGTCGACCTGGCCGAGCCGACCGTGCCCAAGCTGGCCGCTCTCCTGCCTCTGCCGCACCGGACCGGCGCCGTGCAGATCCACGGTTCGGTCCTCTACGTGGGCGACGACGCCTACGACGTGCAGATCGTCGATGTCGCCGATCCGCTGGCGCCCGTGCTCAAGGGGTCCTTCACGCTGCCCTACGCGCCCCGCTGCTTCGCGATGCTGGGCTCCACGCTCTTCGTCGGCGGCGGTCTCGGCGCGACCGCCTACGACTGCGCCGACCCCGTCGCGCCCGTCCCGGTGGGCCTGATCGAGGAGGGCTCCGTCCAGGGCCTGGCGGCCGTGGGCGACTGCCTCTACGTGGCGACCGGCGGGTCGGGCGTCCGGGTGCTCGACGTGCACGACCCGGCCCGCCCCCGGGTGAAGGGCACCTTCCTGACCGGGGCCTCGGCGTGGGATGTCGCCGTGGGCGCCACGGCCCTGGTGGTGGGCTGCGGCGACGCCGGCCTGCAGGTGGCGCCCCGCGACGGCAGCGAGTTTCCGCGGCCCACGCCGATCGCCGTCTCGACCGCGCCCGACGAGCGCGGCGGCGTCGTGCCCTGCAAGGCGCCGGACGCGGTGATCACCCTGGCCCTGCTGGGCGACGACGGCTTCGACGCCGCCACCCTCGATCCGGCCAGCGTCCGCCTGGGCCAGTTCGCCGCGGCGCCCCTCGCCCGGGACATCGGCACCGCCGCCGCATCGTGCGCGGACGTGGACGGGGACGGCCGGAGCGACGCGGTGCTCCGCTTCCGCGTCGGCGACATCGGCCTCGGCTGTCGGGACGGCGTGGTGTTCCTCAAGTGCCGCGACGACCGGGGCCGCGAGCACTTCGGCGGGGTCCTGCTCCGGGCCGACGACGGTGTGGTCGCCGACGACGGGGACGCGGACCTGGCCCTGGCTCCCAATCCCTTCAACCCGCGCACCCGGGTACGCTGGCGGCTGGCCGAACCCGGCCGCGCCCGCGTCGAGGTGTTCGACCTGCGCGGCCGCCGCGTCGCGCTGCTGGCGGACGAGGTCCTGCCGGCCGGTCCCCACGAGGTCACCTGGGACGGTCTCGGCGACGCCGGCGGCACGCTGCCCTCGGGAACCTACTTCGTGCGGCTGCGCGCCGGCGGACGCGAACAGGTGCGGCGGGCGATGCTGCTGCGCTGACCGACGCGGGGCATGTCCACCGCGACCTGGGGCAGGAAACAGGTAGCCGCGGGCAGGAAGCGGGAGCCGCCGGGTCGCTCACGTCCACGGCGACGACCCGGTCGACGGCCAGGACCAGCGCCACGTCGTCCACGATCTCCACGCGCCCGGCGTAGCGTTCCGGGACCGCCTGGCCCACGGGATACGGTTGGGCGGGCACGCGCACGTCGTCCAGCTTGTCGTCCACCTGCAGGAACAGCTCCATCTGCGACTCGATGGTCTCGAGCTGGCGGATGGGCTTGCCGTCCGCGCGGGCCGCGTCCAGGAAGTGCTTGTCGACGCCCAGGTTCGGGTCGTAGCCCTGGCGCTGGTACTCGTTCATGACCAGGATCATGGCCACGATCCCCGGCTTGACCTTGTTGTACAGGGCCAGCGGGACGCTGGCGGAATCGGCGTACGCCTGCACCCGCGTCCAGACTTCCCGCCCAGGCGGCTCTCCAGGGTCTCGTCGCCGGGCAGCATCCCCTTCTGGAAGATGATGGCCGCGGCGGCCTGCTGGTTGGCCGGATCCTCCACGTCCACCTCCACCGCCAGGGCGTCGGCATCCCGGAAGGCCTGCTCCAGGGGGGCGGCCAGGGGGAAGAAGTCGGGCTTGCCCACGTGGATCGAGCCGGTCATGGCGATGGTGGCGTGGGGCCCCTCGACGGTCCACAGGAACAGGGGCTGGCCGGCGGACGCCGGCGGCGCCGCCGCCAGCACCAGCAGGAGCACGACGGTCAGGACGGAAAAGCGGCGCATGGGGCACCTCGTAGGCGGCGGGGGCCGGCCCACGGCCGGCCCCCGGTGAAGCGGGCCGCGCGACTTGGGACCTCCGTGTCCCCAGGGCCGTTTCGACGCCCGGCGCGTGACCAGGATCGGTCAGGGCCGCATCCCGATGGGGCGCGGAGCGGCGACACGGGAACGGAGGTGAGATTGGACGGTCCGGTGATCCTGTTCGACGGCCGCTGCGCCCGTGCCACGGGTTCGTGCGGTTAGTGCTGCGGCGGGACCGCGACCGGGTGTTCCGGTTCGCGCCGCTCGATTCGGCGGCCGGGCGGGGGCTGCGGCTCGACCATGGGCTGCCGACCGGCGACGGCAACACCGTGGTCGTGGTGACCGGCGGGCGGGCCCTGGTACGATCGGATGCCGTGCTGGCAGTGTTCGCGGCGCTGCCCTGGCCCTGGCGGGCGTTGCGGTGGACGGCGTTCATCCCGCGCCCGGTGCGGGATGCATCGTATGACTTCGTCGCCCGGCGCCGCTTCCGCCTGCGCCGGCGGCTGGCCGCCTGCCCCCTGCCGCCGCCGGCCGACCGCGACCGCTTCCTCGACTGAATCTCAGCGCAGCAGGGTCAGCCGCGCGGTCAGGGCGCCCTCGGCCGTCACCAGCCGCGCCAGGTACACGCCCGAGGCCACCGCGCGCCCCCCCGCGTCGCGGCCGTTCCAGGGCGCCGCGTGACCCCCGGCGGGCAGATCCCCATCGACCAGCACCGCGACCTTGCGTCCCGTCAGGTCGTGGATCGTCAGGCGCACCGGCCCGGCCTGCGCCAGTGTGAAGTGCAGGGTCGTGCGCGGATTGAACGGGTTCGGTGCGGCCGACAGCGTCGCGGCGGTCGTCTGGGGCACAGGCGACGGCGTCGACTTCCGCACCACCTCGTTGCTGGGCAGGGACCAGCGGCCCCAGGCGTCGCGGTACATGACCCGGTAGGTGTGGGGACCGGGATCGACGTCGACCCAGAAGGACGCGGTCACGCAGGCGAACGGCGTCTCGTCGATGGGATCCGCGTCCCCGTCCCGGAAGACGCACACGCCTCCAGGCGCCGAGTCCGGCACGTTCCAGAAGAGGACGAAACCGCCGCCGCCGTCCAGCCCCTGCAGCGTCGGCGCGATGCCCCGCACCGTCCCGCAGGGAACCGGCAGCACGGTCGTCTGCTGGCTCGCCAGGACCAGGGCCCGATCGCCGGCGAACGCCAGGTCGTTGGTCACGGCCCCCGTCGCCACCACGGCCAACGGCTCCAGGCCGCCTTCGGGCGTCACGGTGAGCTGGATGACCTGGCCCCCGTCGGCCGCCCACCACGCCGCCCGCGGCGCCACCGCCACGGCCCGGGCTCCCACCAGCTCCCAGGGCAGGGTCACCGTCCCGACCAGGCGCGGCGAGACCGGGTCGGCCAGGGACCAGGACGCCAGCGACGCGCTGTTCATGGTCAGTAGCACGTCGCCGAGGCCCGCCACCCGGGAGGCCGGTCCGGCCGGGGTCAGGGAACCCGCGATCACGGGCGCCGCCGGAGCGGCCACATCGATGATCTGGACGCCGGTCTCCGGCGACGCCACGTACAGCTTCGACCCGACCCGCGTCATGTCCACCGCCACCTGGGGCAGGAAGCAGGTCTTGCCCACGACCGGTGCCGCCGGATCGCTCACGTCCACGGCGACGACCCGGTCGACCGCCAGCACCAGCGCCACGTCGTCCACGATCTCGACCCGCCCGGCGTAGCGCTCGAGGACGGCCTGGCCGACGGGGTACGGCTGGGAGGGTACGCGCACGTCGTAGGTCAACAGGCCGGTGGTCTGGTCCGCCACGCAGACCAGGTCGCCGCGCAGGGCCACGCCGACGCCGGCGACGGGCAGCTGCGTGCCGCCCACCTCGACCGGCACGTCGGGCCCGAGGTCGAACATCCGCAGGCTCGTGCCCGCGACCGCCGCCAACGCCCCGTCCACCGCGACTACGTTGCCTCCCGCGGGCACCGTGCCCGCCGGCACGACAGGTGACGACGTCGCCGCCACCGTCGCCACGAGCAGGCCCCGGCCGGCCGTGCCCAGCAGCAGCCGGTCGCCCAGGGCCGCCAGCATGCGGATCGGTTCGCCCGCCAGCGTGCCGGCGGCGCCCAACTCGCTCGGCAGCCGCCGGCTGAAGACCGTCACGGTCCCGTCGTCGTCGACGGCGGCCAGCAGCCCGGGCAGCAGGACCACGTCGGCACACGGCGCGGCGTCGTCGCGCCGGGACACGCAGGTTCCGTTGTTGTCGTAGCAGCGCAGGCCGTGATCGCCGAGGGCCGCCGCCACCAGCCGCGGATCCTCCAGGATGTAGGACAAGGCCGAGGGCGTGCCCGGCATGGCGACGTTCCAGCGATAGTACGAGTTGGCGAACGCGCCCAGGAAACGGGTCAGCGTGCCATCCGTCGCGGCCGCATAGACGTAGGGATCGGCGCCGACCACCGCGACCGCCGGCGCGGCCAGCGTCACCGAATCCGTCACGGCCATGTCGCCGTCGGACCGCCCCAGGCGGAAGAGACCCGCCGCACCGCACGCGGCCAGGATCCCCGATCCGCCGGCCAGGTCCACCACGGGGGCCGGAAGGTCGACGGCCCGCAATTCGGCCGGGTATGCGCCGTCCGCCGTCTGGAACGACCGGATGCGGCCCCCGGACTCCGCCACGGCCAGCACGCCGTCGTCGTAGGCCAGGTGGCTCGCACCGGGATCCACCGTCAGGACGTCCTGCACCACGGGCTCGTCGCCGAACGCCAGGGAGAGGTGGACGACGAGCCCGTCCTCGCACAACACCCAGAGGTCGGTGCTGTCGGGCCGGACCGCCAGGTCGAGCACCGTGTGCCCGTCCCCCCAGCGCCCCACGATCCGCGGTGTGAACAGGGATTCGATATCCAGGCAGGGCGTCTCGGCGATCGCTCCCCCCGCCAGCAGGCATACCAGGACGGCTCCGCATCCCGTCGTCATCACGCGGCTCATTGGATCTCCTGAGGATGGTCGGTCGCCGTCCTGATGATACCGTATCAGCCGCCCCGGGGTCCAGCCGCCGTCGCGGGCTAGTCCTCGGCCTGCTTCACGTCCCAGCCCTTGTCCTGGAGCAGCTTCACCAGCCCGTGCTCGCCGCCGAAGTGGCCGGCGCCCACCACCACGAACACGTCCTTGTCGCCGTGGAGCCAGGTATCCAGGGAGTCGGCCATGGCCACGTTGCGGTCGTCCAGGAGCTTGCGGTAGAAGGCCTGCATCTCCGGGTCGTCGCCCACCTCGTCGGCCATGAAGCGCTCCAGGCCGTCGGCGTCGCCGGCGTGCCACAGGGCGATCATGCGGTCGGTCTCCTGCTTGAGGTCGGCCATCTGGTCGAGCATCTCGCCCACGAGCACGTCGTCCAGCTTGTCGTCCACCTGCAGGAACAGCTCCATCTGCGACTCGATGGTCTCGAGCTGGCGGATGGGCTTGCCGTCCGCGCGGGCCGCGTCCAGGAAGTGCTTGTCGACGCCCAGGTTCGGGTCGTAGCCCTGGCGCTGGTACTCGTTCATGACCAGGATCATGGCCACGATCCCCGGCTTGACCTTGTTGTACAGGGCCAGCGGGACGCCGGCGGAATCGGCGTACGCCTGCACCCGCGTCCAGACCCTCCCGCCCAGGCGGCTCTCCAGGGTCTCGTCGCCGGGCAGCATCCCCTTCTGGAAGATGATGGCCGCGGCGGCCTGCTGGTTGGCCGGATCCTCCACGTCCACCTCCACCGCCAGGGCGTCGGCATCCCGGAAGGCCTGCTCCAGGGGGGCGGCCAGGGGGAAGAAGTCGGGCTTGCCCACGTGGATCGAGCCGGTCATGGCGATGGTGGCGTGGGGCCCCTCGACGGCCACAGGAACAGGGGCTGGCCGGCGGACGCCGGCGGCGCCGCCGCCAGCACCAGCAGGAGCACGACGGTCAGGAAGCGGAAAAGCGGCGCATGGGGCACCTCGTCGGCGGCGGGGGCCGGCCCACGGCCGGCCCCCGGTGAAGCGGGCCGCGCTACTTGCTGCCCTTGAGGAAGCGGTAGATGTCCGCGTCGGTGGACAGCACCAGTGAGCTCTTGTCGTCCAGCACCGTCTTGTACGTCTCCATGGTCTTGACGAACTGGTAGAACGCCCGGGTGTCGGCCGACTGGTCGTAGGCCGTGGCGTAGATGTTCGTGGCCTTGGCGTCGGCCTTGCCCTTGATCTCCTGGGCCTTGCTTGTAGGCCTCGGAGCGGATGCGCAGCAGCTCGCGGTCCTTCTCGCCGCGGATGCGGAAGGCCTCGCCCTCGCCCTCGCTGCGGTAGCGCTCGGCGATGCGCTGGCGCTCGGAGATCATCCGCTCGTACACCTTGCGCTGCACGTCGGCGCCGTAGTTGATGCGCTTGAACTCCACGTCCAGGATCTCGATGCCCAGGTCCGAGGTGCGGGACCGGGCGTTCGTCGAGGATCTCCTCGCGGATGGCGTTGCGCCCGGCGGAGATCTTCACGAGGGTGGTGTTGTCCTCGGCCAGGTCCTCGCTCTTCTGGGCTTCGCGGTTGGTGCTGCGCACCACCTCCACCACGTCGTACTTGGCGATGGCGTTGCGGACCTCGCCGTCGAGGATGTCGTCCAGCCGCGTCTGGGCCCCGACTCGTTCTTCAGGCGCTGGAAGTAGAGCAGCGGGTCGGTGATCCGCCAGCGGGCGTAGCTGTCCACCCAGATGAAGCGCTTGTCCCGCGTGGGCAGCTCGTTGGGGTCGCCGTCCCACTCCAGGAAGCGATTGTCGAAGCGGTGGACCTTCTGGACGAAGGGCAGCTTGAACTTCAGGCCCGGCGTGACCACCGGCTGGCCCACGGGCTTGCCGAACTGGGTGATGATGACCTGCTCGGGCTCCTGCACCACGTAGATGGAGTTGAACAGGACCAGGAGCAGGATCGCGACGGGGATCAGGGTCAGCTTCTTCATGCTACTTCCCCCCTTCGCTCTTGGCCTTGGCCCCGGGGCCGGCCGCCCGGTCCAGGTTCAGCAGCGGCAAGCAGTCCCTTGAGGTCGTTGTCGATGATGACCTTGCCCTCCAGCTGGGGCAGCACCTTGTTCATCGTCTCGAGGTACATGCGCGTGCGGGTGACCTCGGGGGCCTTGCGGTAGGCTTCGTACACGCACGTGAACGGCCGTCGAGTCGCCCTGGGCGCGGTTGACCCGGTCGGTGGCGTAGCCCTCGGCCTCCTGCACCGTCTGCAGGGCGGCGCCCTCGGCCTTGGGGATCTCCCGGTTGTACTCGGACTGGGCCTGGTTGATGAGCTTCTCCTTCTCCTGCTGCGCCTCGTTGACGGCGTTGAAGGAGGGCTTGACCGGGTCGGGCGGGTTCACGTCCTGCAGCACCACCTGGTCCACGCGGATGCCGGTCTCGTACCTGTCGCACAGGTCCTGCAGGTCGGTCTGCACCGCCAGGGCCACCTCGGCGCGGCCCACGGTCAGGACCTCGTTGACGGTGCGGTCGCCGACGATCCGGCGCATCACCGCCTCGCTCATGTCGCGGAAGGTCTCCTGCACGTTGCGCACCTTGAAGAGGTACTTGTAGGGATCGACGATCCGGTACTGGACGACCCACTCCACCACGGCCGCGTTCAGGTCGCCGGTCAGCATGTTGGACTCGCTCGGCGAAGCTCTTGGGTGGAGTACTGGGTGTTGATGCCCGCGCTTCACGGTGCGGAAGCCGAACTCCTCCTTGAGCTGGCGCTGGATGGGCACCTTGAGCACCCGCTCGACCCCGAAGGGGATCTTGAAGTGCAGGCCCGGGCTCGGTGCTGCGCACGTAGGCCCCGAAGCGCAGGACCATGCCCTGCTCCTCGGGATCGATGGTGTAGAAGCTGCTGGTCACGGCGACCACCGCCAGCACCAGCAGCACCAGCCAGCTGCATGCCCCGGCCGGGGATGTGCGGCAGCTTGATCTCCGGGATCTGGGGCCCCTGGCCCCCGCTCCCGCCGATGTTTCCGTCGGTCATGATTCCACCTTGCCGGGATCCGCGGCGGGCCCCTCTGCGCTCGCGACTGGTTCGAGTCGATTCCGCGGACCGGGCCGCGGCGGCCCGGGGCCCTCCGCGCATGGTACACGGTCGGGCCCGCGGGTCGAAAGGAGAGTTGCGGAGCCGCTACCCGGGACGCCGGGCGGGCTATTCGCCGGGCCGCGGAGGCCGCCAGGCCGGCGGAACGCCGAGGGGCATGACGGCACCGCGGCCGGCACGCCGTCCGGGCGCGCGATGCCGGCCACGTAGCGCCAGGCGATGAACCGCGGCACCACGCCCAGGTCCAGGTAGCGCCGCCGCACCTCCGGCGGCAGGGCCTGGAAGTCGCCGATGGTGCCGCGGCAGCCCGGGACGCCGCAGCGGCAGCGCATGGTCCAGAAGTTCTCGTCCATGGTGGTCGAGTAGTCGAAGCGGATCTCCTGGCCGGGCGCGATGTCGCGCAGGGCCACCAGGCGGCGGCTGTCCACCACGCCCGCGTTGGGATCGCAGGAGTGGTTGGCGAACACCGCCGGCGGCTCCAGCAGCACGTAGGTGCGGTAGCCGGTCTGCAGCAGGTTGGCGCCGCGCTCGCTGTCGTGGATGGGATCGTCGCGGCGGTAGCGCGACCCCGCGCAGGGGCAGAATGGTCTCGCCCGGCGACGGATCGGGCGGGCGGCGAACAGGCCGGCGCCCACGTCGCAGGGTCCGACCCGGACCCCTGATCGTCGGATACGCGGGTCCGCGGCACCGGCGGTCCCCCTTCGCATTCCTGCCGGATAACGCGAAAGCCGCCTTGCGCATGGCTTGGGGAAGTCCGGCTGGGGACGGCGTGCCGCGGCGCACGGGGCGCCGCGGCGGGATGATACGGCGCCACGGCCGTCAAGGCGCCGCCGCCGGGTCGCGTGGTCGTTTCCCCGCCCCCCTGCCGGCGTCTTCCCATGTGCCCCGACGCGCGGCCGCCGTCAGAGGAGCGGGTCAGCGGGACCCCCGCCCAGGGCCGCCAGGCGCCGCCGCGCCAGGGCGCCGGCGCCGCCGTCCGGGATCGCGGGCGATGACCTCGCGGTAGCAGGCGGCGGCCGCCTCCGGTCCCCCCGCCGTTCGGCGATCACGCCCCGGTAGCCCCAGGCGGCGGTACGGCCGTGGCGGGGACCGCGGCCAGCTCGTCGAACAGCGGTCTCCGCCTCGTCGATGCGGCCGGCCTGGAACAGGGCCACGGCGCGCCGCTGGCGGGCAAGGGGCCGCTCTGCCGGGGCGATGACGTCCTCCAGCACGGCGGCCCAGCGCACGGCCTCGTCCCAACGCCCGGACAGCTCGGCGGCCCGGCCCGCGGCCTCGGCCACGTCCCGCAGGTGGGCGCGGTGGGCGCGGTCGTACCAGGTGCGCTGGTCGGCCAGGTCCGGCTCACCGCGTTCGGCCAGCAGGCGCCGCCGTCCGGCGTCGTCCAGGCGCCAGATCCGGATCTCCGGGCCGCGCAGACCGTCGGCGGACGAGAATTCCGCCGCCAGATACGCGTACCGGGCCAGGTCCGCGTAGAACGCCGCCTCCCGCGGGAAGCGCGTCGGTTCGGCCAGGTAGCGGCTGCGCACGCCGCCGGAGGTGACGATCCAGTCGTAGACCGTCCACTGCCGCAGGTCGTAGAACCAGTCGGCCAGCTCCGGGTGGGCCGAGTACATGGGGATGATCTGGTGGACGATGACCGGCCGTTCCGCCAGCCGCCGCCGCTGCTCGGCCGACAGGCCCAGGTAGACCGGATCCCGACTGCAGGGCGTCGCGCAGGTCGGGCGCAAGCTCGGGACCGTAGCGCTCGGTCAGCACCGCCTGGTGCGCCGCGTCCACGTGCTCCCGCAACCAGGCGGCCGCCTCGACGCCGGTCGAAGGCCGGGCCTGGACCCGGAGGTAGCGGACGGTCGCGGACGCCGGCAGCGCCAGCAGCAGCGCGGCCGCCAGGACGGCCGCCCCCCGCGACGCCCGCTGCGGGAGCCGCGCGCGCACCGGGGCCCACAGCAGGCCCGCCGCCGCCGCCAGCGGCGCCAGCAGGGGAATCATGTAGCGGTCGAAGCGGGTGTGCAGGGCGCCCAGCACCAGCAGCAGGGGCAGCACGCACCACACCAGCGCCCGGGTCCGCGGTCCGCGCCGCGCCGCCACCACCAGGCCCGCCAGGCCGGCCAGCAGCAGGGGCCAGCCCAGGGCCGCCGGCAGCACCCGGAGCAGGTAGTGGAGCCAGCCGCTGCCCTGGCCCACCTGCCCGAAGTGGCCCTTCGCCAGGTGCTCTCCCTGCCAGGCCAGGTCCCGGCGCAGCACGCCCAGATCCAGCAGGGTGTAGGGCGAGGCGATCGCGAAGGCCGCCACCGCGGCGGCCGCCGCCAGCCAGAGGCGCCGGTCGTCCAGGCCCAGCCGGCGCAGATCGCCGCCCTCGGCGCGGCGACGCTCCAGGTGCACCGCCGCCAGGGACAGGGCCAGCAGCACCGGCGTGTATTTGGCCGCCGTGCCCAGACCGATCCACAGGCCGGCCAGGAGGTAGTCCCGCACCCGTCCGCGGTCGGCCACGGCCACGATCCGGAGCACCGCCAGGGCCGCGAACAGGCCCACCCAGCCGTCGGGATCGATGAGCTGGGCGTGCCGCACCAGCAGCGGGCTCAGGGCCAGCCCCAGGCCGGCGGTCACCAGCCCCGCCGTCCCGGCCAGGCGCCGGCCCAGCAGCGCGCCGACGGCGACGATCCCCGCCGAGAGCAGGGTGGCCAGGAACCGCCCCCAGAGGATGACCGGAGTCGGGTCCAGCAGCCAGGCCACCCAGTAGTCGCCCCGGTCGCCGTAGACACCCCTCGCCCGGCCCAGGGCGTACTGCAGGTGCTGCAGCCCCATCTCGGCGTAGAACGACAGGGCCGGCCAGCCGGCGGTCTGCGGGATCCCAGACCGCCCCCGCTGCCGAAGCCGCCCATCGCCATGGCCTTCTTGGCGGGGTAGGCCTCCTCCTGGACCGCGGGCAGCCCCCAGCCCAGGTGGGGCAGGCGCACCGCGAGGGCGAGGAGGAGCAGCAGCAGGATGGGCAAGCCGTCGCAGGCGGGGGGCGGGCATGGCGCTCTTCCTGGTGGCGGTCCGGGCGACGGGGCGGCGCGGCGGGCCCCGCCGCCGCCGGCAGTCTACCATGGCCGGCTGCCGGTGTCTGCCGGCGGCTGCCCCGGCGGGGCAGGGGTGTACCTGCAGGGACGTCCGGGCGGTTCCTCCCGCTCCGGGCCGAAAACATCGATTCGATATTATCAATGGTCTTATGGCACGTCTGACGCAGCCGCGGCGCCCGGCGTCCGCCCTTGCATCCATCCCAATGCGCTGACACTGGGAATCAGACTCCCTTCCAGGAGGACCGTCATGAAGACCCCCCGCCTGTACGTCCTGATGCTGGCCGCGATCGGCCTGTCGGCTGCGTCGGCTGCAGCAGCGACGACTCCGCACGCCGACCACGACGGTGACCGCCGAGAAGGACGCCGCCGAAGCCATCGCCGCGACCTCGGCGCCGACGACGGCGGCCTGGTGGACCAGATGAAGACGCGGTCGGCTTCGCCGCCGGCATCGACCTGGCCGCCAAGGGCCGACTGCGAGGGTCTGCGTGACGCCGTCTACGACTATCCACCGGCACCTGGACCATCACCATCGAACGCGAGCGCGGCGACATCGAGGGCGGTGCCCCGTACGCCTCGTTCACTCGTGTCTGCACCGTGCGTTTCCTGGACGCCGACGGCCTGCCGCAGATGCACTACCTGCAGGATGCCGTCGCGGCGGCGACCGTCGAGTACGCCATCCTCTCGGGCACCGGCACCCATCGCACCCTGCGCATGGAGCACAACCTGCTGAGCCTCGAGGCCGCCTTCGTGGTCACCAACGCCGACCAGGACACGGTGACCATCAACGGCAGCTACGCCCGCAGCGCCGGCACCGTGCTGACCAACCCGCGCTTCGTGCGCACCCACGACTCGACCCTGCAGCTCGAGCTGATCGACGTGATGGCCCCGCGCAGCGCCGACCACGACCTGTCCCAGGCCGTCAGCGGCACCGTCAGCGGCGTGTACGACGCGCTGATCACCTTCACCCGCGGCGACGACTACCGCGAGAAGGATATCCACCGCGAGTTCACCGTCGACCTGGCCGACGGCGAGGGCATGCTGACCATGGACCGACGCGCAGCCAGTACCGCGCGCGGCTGAAGACCGGCGAGCTGATCGAGGAGTAGACTGCCCGGATACCCTCGTGGTTCGTCGCGCGGCGGCGGCAGGCCTCACGGTCTGCCGCCGTTCTACGCGGACGGCGCGGGTCGACGGCGCCCTAGTCCAGCTTGTCGGCGTACCAGGAGTGGACCTCGGGCTCGAACACGCCGTCGCGCACGCTGGGCACGGCGCTCAGCAGCTCCAGGGCCTCGTACTTGGTCTCCACGTTCAGGATCAGGATGAACTCGACGTCCGTCTCGTCGTCCACCAGGCCGGCATCGACCACCAGCCCGTCTTCCGCGGCCAGCTTGATGTCGTTGATGACCTGGGTGCGGATGTCCCGGCCGTCGGGGGTCTGCTGGTTCTCCCAGTGGGGACCGTGTTTCATGAGCACCACGTGGTACATCTGCATGACTGGGTGGGCGGGGTCGCCGGGCAGGGGCGGCTCGGGCAGGCTGGGCCGCCGCGGGCAGGGCCCAGGCGGCCAGGATCAGGGTCAGCACGAACAGCGGCACGATGCGTCTCATGGCGTGACTCCCTTGCGTGGAG